>NZ_CANMPM010000010.1 GCF_947499845.1 uncultured Pseudokineococcus sp. | reverse complement strand
TTCCCGGCGCGGCTCCGAAACACTAACCCAGATCCGCAGGCCCTCCGACCAACCCGATCCGGGCCCCACGCACACCCCACCCACCGGAACCCCCCAAGAGGGATGCCGGCCAGCCGGCCGAGCGAAGGAGCCTGACCCAGCGGGGACCGGCCACCGAGACGGTGTCCGTTCCTCCCTCCCGGGCGGCGAGGAAGAACGTTAGGCCAGACCGGCGGCACGTGCAAACCCGCGGTGGACCAGGGCGCCGGCGTCCCCCGACCGGCGGGTCTCGCCGTCGTCCGTCCCCGTCGGCAGACTCCGCCCATGCCGCTCCCCGAGGCCCTGCCGTCCCGCCCCGTCGCCGACCCGCGCGCCGTCGTGCAGGGGGACACCTACCGCTTCACCGTCCTCACCGATGGCCTGGTGCGGATGGAGCACTCGGCGGACGGCCGCTTCGAGGACCGGGCGTCGACCTTCGCGCTGAACCGCGAGCTGCCCGTCCCGGGCTACCGCGTGGTCGACAGCGGCAGCCACCTCGAGATCCTCACGTCGCGCTTCCACCTGACGTACGACAAGGGGCCGTTCACCACGAGCGGCCTGCAGGTGTCGGCGCTCGGCGGCATCACGCACCACGCGTCCGACTGGCGCTACGGGCAGGTGCCCGACGACCTCGGCGGGACGGCGCGCACGCTCGACGAGGCCGACGGCGCCATCCCCCTCGAGCCGGGCGTCGTCTCCCGCACCGGTCTCGCGCTCGTCGATGACGGCGGCTCCTTCTGCTTCGAGGCCGACGGGTGGGTGGCGGCGGACAGCGTCGGGCGCACGGACCTGTACCTCTTCACGTACGGGCTCGACCACGAGGACGCCCTGCGCGCGCTCCGGGACGTCTCCGGCCCCACGCCCGTCCTGCCGCGGTACGCCCTCGGCACCTGGTGGAGCCGCTACCACCGCTACACGACGGACACCTACCTCGCGCTCGTCGAGCGCTTCCGCGAGGAGGAGGTGCCGCTGTCCGTGAGCGTCATCGACATGGACTGGCACCTCGTCGACATCGACCCAGCCCTGGGGAGCGGGTGGACGGGCTACACGTGGGACCGCGAGCTCTTCCCCGACCCGCCGGCCTTCCTCGCGGCCCTCCACGAGCGCGGCCTGCGCGTCACGCTCAACGTGCACCCCGCGGACGGCGTCCGGCGGCACGAGGAGGCCTACCCCGCCATGGCGGAGGCGCTCGGGCGCGACGCCGCGGAGGGGCTGCCGATCTCCTTCGACGTCACCGACCCGGACTTCATGGCCGCCTACCTGGACGTCCTGCACCACCCCCTCGAGGAGCAGGGGGTCGACTTCTGGTG
This sequence comes from uncultured Pseudokineococcus sp., assembly GCF_947499845.1. Taxonomy (GTDB): domain Bacteria; phylum Actinomycetota; class Actinomycetes; order Actinomycetales; family Quadrisphaeraceae; genus Pseudokineococcus. The sequence continues at coordinate 156,364 of NZ_CANMPM010000010.1, read as the reverse complement.
GCTCGACTGGCAGTCGGGGCCGCACTCGCGCGTCACGGGCGTCGACCCGCTGTGGGTGCTCAACCACTTCCACTTCCTCGACAACGGCCGCGACGGCCGGCGGCCGCTGACCTTCTCGCGGTACGCGGGGCCGGGGAGCCACCGCTACCCCGTGGGCTTCTCCGGCGACACGGTCATCTCCTGGGCGTCCCTGGCCTTCCAGCCCTTCTTCACCGCCACCGCGGCCAACATCGGCTACGGCTGGTGGAGCCACGACGTCGGCGGCCACTTCTTCGGCACCCGCGACGACGAGCTGACGACCCGGTGGGTGCAGCTCGGTGTCTTCTCGCCGATCACCCGCCTGCACTCGGGGGCGGACGCCTTCATCTCCAAGGCCCCGTGGGACTTCCCCGCCGCCGCCCGCGACGTCATGGTCGAGCACCTGCGGCTGCGGCACCGCCTGCTGCCCTACCTCCACACGATGAACCACCGCGCCGCCGTCGAGGGGCTCCCGCTCGTCCAGCCGATGTACCACCGCTGGCCGCACGCCCAGGAGGCCTACGGCGTCCCGAACCAGACGACGTTCGGCACGCAGCTCGTCGTCGCGCCCATCACCGAGCCCGCCGACCGCCGCACCCTGCTCGCCGCCACCCGCGCGTGGCTGCCCGCCGGCACGTGGGTCGACGTCATGACCGACCTCGCCTACGACGGCGACCGCGAGGTCGTGCTCCACCGCGACCTCACGACCATCCCCGTCCTCGCGCCGGCGGGAGCGCTCGTCCCGCTCGACGGCGACACCCGCCCGGGCAACGGCACCGCCAACCCCGACCACCTCGAGGTGCTCGTCGTCGTCGGCGCCGACGGCGCCTTCGCGCTGCTCGAGGACGACGACACCACCACCGGCGAGCCCGTCCGCACCCCGCTGTCCTTCGACCAGGCCACCGGCCGCCTCACCGTCGGACCCGCCAGCGGGTCGCTCGACGCCGTTCCCGCGCGGCGCACCTGGACGCTGACGTTCGTCGCGCTCGACGACGCCGCCACACCGGCCGTCATGGTCGACGACGTCGCCCGGGACGCCGTCGTGCGCCGCACCGCCACGCGGACGTCCGTCGTGGTCGAGGACGTGGCGCCGTCCTCGGTCGTGAGCGTCGACCTCGGCCCAGCGCCGACGCTCGCCCCCAACGACGTCCACGACCGGGTCTTCCGGCTGCTCGACCGCGCGCAGGTGGAGCACGTCGTCAAGAACCGGGTCCACGCCGTCGTCACCGCCGACCAGCGGGCGGCGCTGCGGGCCTCGCGGCTCCAGGCGCTCGACCTCGAGCCGGCGCTGCTCGCCGCCGTCAGCGAGGTGCTTCTGGCACGGGCGTGACCGGAAGCGAGCGCGTCGCACGGCAGGCCTCCGGCCGAGCGGTCTCGCGCCCGGGAGGCGGTGGGCGGGACCATGGCGTCCCACCACGGTAGGTCTTGCCCACCGACGAGGAGGAGCGATGACGCTCGACGACGTCCTGGCCGCCGCCGGCCCCGAGGCCGGCACCACGGCCGCCGACGTGGGGGACGCCCTGCGCGCCGCCGGCACCACGCTCGTCGTGCTCGACGACGACCCGACGGGCACGCAGTCCGTGGCCGACCTCCCGGTCCTGACCCGCTGGGAGACGGAGGACCTCGCGTGGGCCCTCGGTCGCAGCCCGGCGCTGTACGTCCTCACCAACTCGCGCAGCCTCGACGCGGCCGCCACCGAGGAGCGGACCCGCGAGGTGGTGCGGGCCGCGCTGGCGGCGGCCGCCGAGCGCGGCGCGCGCGTGACCTTCCTGTCCCGCAGCGACTCCACGCTGCGCGGCCACTTCCCCCTCGAGACCGACGTCGTCGCCGAGGAGCTCGCCGCCGCGGGCCTCGACCGGCCCGACCTCGTCCTGCTCGCCCCGGCCTTCCCCGACGCCGGGCGCATCACCGCCGGCGGCACCCACTGGACCCGCGAGGGCGGCGAGATGGTGCCGGTCGGGGAGTCGGAGTTCGCCCGCGACGCGACCTTCGGCTACCGCAGCTCGCACCTGCCGGCGTGGGTCGAGGAGAAGACGGGCGGCGCCGTCACGGCCGACGACGTCGTCGTCCTCGACCTCGCGACGGTCCGCCGCGGGCCCGACGCCGTCGTCGAGGTCCTGCGCGCGGCCCCGACGGGGGCGGTGGTCACCGTGGACGCCGCCACGCAGGTCGACCTGCAGGTGACGGCGCTGGCGTGCCTGCGCCTCGAGGGCGAGGGCCGCACGCTGCTCTACCGCACCGGCCCGGCCTTCGTGCGGGCCCGCGTCGGCCAGGACGCCCCGGACGTCGTCGAGCACGTGGACGTCGCCGACCGCTCCGGCGCGGGCGGCCTCGTCGTCGTCGGCTCGCACACCGGGCTGACGACCCGCCAGCGCGACCGGCTCGTCGCCGAGCGCCCCGGCACCGAGGTCGTCGAGCTGTCGGTGCCCGTGCTCGTCGACGACGAGCGCCGCGCGGGGCACCTCGACGAGGCCGTCGCGCGGGTCGTCGACGCCCTCGGCCGCGGCGACGCGCTGGTGCAGACGAGCCGCGACCTCGTCACCGCGGACGACGCCGCCGCGAGCCTCGCGCTCTCCCGGTCGATCTCGGACGCGGTGGTCGACGTCGTCGCCCGCGTGCTCGCCGAGCGGCCGCCGCGCTTCGTCGTCGCCAAGGGCGGCATCACGTCGCACGACGTCGCCGTGCGCGGCCTCGGGATCAGCCGCGCCACGGTCGTCGGCCCGATGCTCCCCGGCCTCGTGTCCCTGTGGCAGCCCGCCGACGGGCCCGCCGCCGGCGTGCCCTACGTCGTCTTCCCGGGGAACGTCGGGGACGACGACGGGCTCGCGCGTGTGGTCGGACGGCTGGCAGGCGTCGCAGCCGGCTGACGGTGACCTGCACACCGCGCGCTGGGCACCGCGCACGACGGACTCCCACCGCAGTGCTCTCCCGTCGCTCCCGTGCCGACAGCGGTTCGTGACGGTGGTTCGCGCCGCGTCGACCCCGGCCGCCGGTGCGACACTCGCCACCGTGGACGCCGACGCAGTGAGCGCGGGCACGGCGGGGCTCGTCGAGGACCGCGTCCTCGCGGTCCTGCGCGAGCACGGCGCCTCCTTCGCCTACCTCCACGGCAGCCGGGCGCGCGGGGACGCCCGTGACGACTCCGACGTGGACGTCGCCGCATGGTGGCCCGCGGACCCTCCGCAGGCCTTCGAGGTCCTGCTGCCGCCGAGGGTGGACCTGCTCGTGCTCAACACCGCGCCCCTGCTCCTGCGGGGACGCGTGGCAGTCGAGGGCCGGCTGCTCTTCGAGGAGGACGCCGCTGAACGGGTCCGCTGGGAGGCGACCACGCGGACGATGTACTTCGACGAGCTGCCCCGCCTTCGCCGGGCCGACGCGGAGTTCGCCGAGGAGGTGCTTCGTGGTCGATGAGACCCGCGTCCTGCGGCTGCTCCGGTCGGTGACGGATGACCTCGCGCGCCTGGAGAGCGAAGCGGACTCCGACGACGTCCGGCGCCAGGACCCGATGTGGCTCGCGGGCGTGAAGTACACCTTCGTCACCGCCATCGAGGCCTGCATCGACGCGGCGCAGCACATCTGCTCCGCCGAGGGCTGGGGGCCGCCGGCGGACAACGGCGACGCCGTCCAGCTGCTCGGGGCCCACGACGTCCTGCCCATGGCGATGGCTGACGCCGTGCGGCGCGCCGTCGGATTCCGCAACGTGCTGGTGCACGACTACGCCGATGTCGACGACGGTGTGGTCGTCGCTCGGCTCGCCGACCTCTCCGACCTCCGCCGCTTCGTCCGCGAGCTCGCCGCCTGGCTCCAGCGCGCCGGCTGAGATCGGCGGCCGGCCCGACGAGACCGCCGCCGACCACGACCAGCGCGGGTCGTGGCTCCGTGAGCGTCGCGGCGGTCGGTCGGAGGCGGCGCCGCACGCGTCGCCGCTCTCCACCTCAGGACGACCCGACGGCCGCGGAGGCCGCCGGGGCAGCGGCTCGACCGTCGCGCGGGCACTCAGCGGCGCAGGTCTCGCAGCGGCGTCCGCAGCCCGGAGGGTGTCGTCGCCCAGTCGTACAGCGACCCGCCGGCCGCGCCGGTCGCGCGCACGGCCTTCGCCATCGACCGCACGTCGGCAGCCGTGGTCGGCGAGCCGATGACGTGGACGGGGAGGCGGGCGTCACGACTGACCTCACGAGCCAGGCGGACGTCGCTCGCCGTGTAGGCGCCCGCCTCGACCTTCCCCTTGCGGTAGACCCAGTACGTCATCGTCGCGAGGGCGTCGACGTGCGGCCGGATGGCGGCGAAGGGGTAGTCGGGCCACCAGTCCTTCGGCGCGTACTGCGCGAGTCCGGTGGGGCTCGGCGTGATGGCGACGAGCGGCTTGGTCGTCACCGCCCGCGTGCGCTGCACGAGGCGCACGACCCGGCGGTTGCGCTCGGCGACCGACCGGACGGCCGTCGACTCGATGTCGACGCCCACGCCGTCGACCTTCTCGCCGGCGGCGGCGCGCAGGTGCCGGGCGTCCCGCTCCTCGTCGGTGTGCGTGGGCAGGTACCAGAGCACGACCTTCATGCCCCGGTGGTGGGCGCGGTCGACGAGGCTCCGCAGGCGCGCCGGGTCGGCGAGCGTGGCCGAGCCCGGCCGAGAGCTCTGCAGGTACACCGTCTGGACGCCGGCGCTGGCCATCGTGTCGAGGGTCGCCGCCGTGACGGCCGGACGCCGCGGCGTCCAGTCGTAGAGGTCGACCCACGCGCCGAGGCCGGCGAACGGCGAGCGGGGCGCGGCCTGCGCGGAGGTGGCGAGCAGCGCTGGTGTCGTCGCGGCGAGCGCGCCGGCGGTGAGCAGGGCGCGCCGGGACAGCACGGTCGGAGCGCCGGCCGGGGACGGAAAGGGGGTGCGCACGATGGCCTCCTCGGGCAGTCAGCGCACCATCGGTGGGACGGCGGCCCGGGTGTGGCGAGACCGCGACGCCTCACCCGCCTGCGCCCTGATCTGTGGGCAGTGCAGCTAGGCAGAGATGGCCGAGGCTGCCTGCACAACGCCCGGAGGCATCGCTCGGTCGAGCCGCCACGTGATGGCCATGGGCCGCTCGCCCCGGTGCTCGACGTACTGCGCCGTGCCGAGGCATGTGAAGGGGGCGGCGCCGATGGCGTCGGTAGGGGCGTCCCGCGTGAAGAGCACGACGTGCGAGCCGCCCTCACGGTGGGAGACGTACCGCCGACCGGAGACCGACGTCTCCGACGTCGCGTTCTGGCTCTCCCAGTGGAAGAGCGACGAGGAGAGCGCGTAGTCCCGGTACATCGTCGACGGCGTGAACGAGGCCTCGTCCTTGCGCAGGTTGATCATGAGGGCGTCGACCTGCTCGTCCTCCGACCAGGCGACCCCGGTGATGTTGCCCCGCGCCGACCTCTCCCACGTCGCCCATCCGAGGCCGGCGAGCAGCTCCTCACGCCGGTAGGTGGCGTGCGACAGCACCGGGAGGTGCCCGAGGCCGGGCAGCGGCCGGGCGACGTGCTCGGCGCGCGCGACCGCTCCGGCCATGAGCTGCCGGACCTCCGCGGCCACCGCCGGCTGGCTCCGGAGGACGGCGAAGCCGGCCTGGTAGGAGGAGGAGAAGTCACCCTTGTTCGGCCACAGCGCGAAGAAGAGCATCCTGGCCAGCGCCTGGTCTCGGGGGCCGAGCTCCTCGTAGCCGGGTCCGTCAGCGTCGGCCATGCGCGCGTAGAGGTCCGCGCGCTCGCGGTCGTCGACGTGCGCGAGCGCGGACAGCCGGCGGAGGAGAGCCGTCTCACCGTCTGCGCCCTCAGGGGCGGGCAGGGCGCTGGCCCGCAGCAGCTCCGTGTAGCTGCCTCCCTTGCGGTAGACGTCGCTCAGCGGCCTCCCACTGCTCCTGAGGAAGGTGTCGAGGTCCGGCGCACGACCGTCGACCGCGGCGGCGCGGACGTCCCGCACGAGGTCCTTCTTCGTCGAGCGGAGCGAGGAGCGCACGTTGTCGAGCACCAGCTGCTGCGCGACCCGGTCGAGGACGAGCTGCGACCCGGCGGGCAGATAGGGGAAGCCCTGCTCGACGTCCCGCTGCAGCTGCTCTCGCGTCGTTCCCGTGAGCGCTCGGTAGCGCAGCTCGTGACGGAACTCGGCGCGGTGGTGGCCGATGAAGTCGAGCACCGTGAGCACGGCCTTGCCCGGCGCTCGGCGGAGACCCCGCCCCAGCTGCTGGAGGAAGACGGTCGACGACTGGGTCGGCCGCAGCATGAGCAGGGTGTCGACGTCGGGGAGGTCGAGACCCTCGTTGAAGAGGTCGACCGCGAAGAGGCACCGGAGCTCGCCGGAGCGCAGCAGCGCGAAGGCGCGCTCCCGCTCGGTCGTCGGCGTCTCACCGGAGACGGCCGCCGAGGGGATGCCGGCGTCGGCGAATTTCCGCGCCATGTACTCGGCGTGGGCGACGCTCACGCAGAAGCCGAGCGCCCGCATGCGGCCGACGTCCGTTACGCGGTCGCGCAGGGCGGCGAGCACGATGCGCGTCCGCGCGTCGTTGCCCGTGTAGACGCCGTCGAGGCCGGCGACGTCGTAGGCGCCCCGCCGGTAGTCGACGCCGCGCAGGTCCGTCCCGTCGGCGATGCCGAAGTAGTGGAACGGGCAGAGGAGGTCGGCTTCGAGCGCTGACCACAGGGGCAGCTCGTACGCCGCCTCGCCGTCGAAGAAGGAGCGGACGTCGACGCCGTCGCCGCGCTCGGGCGTCGCCGTGAGGCCGAGCAGCTCTGCCGGTCGCACGCGCTCGAGGAGCCGCCGGTAGCTCGTCGCCTCGGCGTGGTGGAACTCGTCGACCACCACGACGTCGAAGTGCTCGGGGTCGAGCTGGGCCAGCACCTCGGCCGACAGCGACTGGATCGAGGCGAAGACGTGAGACCACCGGGTCGGCCGGCTGCCGCCGAGGAGCAGCTCGCCGAAGACGCCGTCGCTGAGCGCCTCGCGGTACGTGCGCAGCGCCTGCTCGAGGATCTCCTTGCGGTGGGCGACGAAGAGGAGCCGCGGCTCGCGGCCCTCCCGCTCGAGCCACTGGGCGCGCAGCCGGCGGAAGTCGAGGGCGGCGACGACCGTCTTCCCCGTGCCTGTGGCCGCGATGACGAGGTTGCGGTGCCGGCCACGGCTGAGGCGCTCGACGTCGAGCGCCTCCAGGATCAGCTCCTGGTGGGGACGTGCCATCACCTCGAGGCCAGAGATGGAGACCACCGCACCGCTGGACGAGGAGCCGCTCTCGGCCGCCAGAGCCCGGTCGAGCAGCTCGGCGTCGCGCTCGGGGTCGTAGTCGCGGAACCCCGGGTCGTTCCAGTACATGTCGAAGGTCGCCTCGAACTTGCGCACGAGCGTCGGCGTGGCCTCGGAGGAGATGCGCACGTTCCACTCGAGGCCGTCGACGAGCGCCGACTTCGAGAGGTTGGAGCTGCCGACGTAGCCCGTGTCGAAGCCGGACCCACGACGGAAGAGCCACGCCTTGGCGTGGAGCCGGGTCGTCTGGGCGTCGTAGCGGATCTTCACCTGGGCGCCGAAGCGCCGGACGAGCTCGTCGAGCGCCCGCCGTTCCGTGGCCCCTCGGTACGTCGTCGTGACGACGCGGAGGTGGGTGCCGCGGTCCCGCAGCGCCTGCAACGGCTCTTCGAGCACCCGAAGCCCGTGCCAGCGCACGAAGGCGCACAGCAGGTCGACGTGGTCGGCGCTGCCCATCTCCTGCCGGAGCTCCGCTCCGAGGTTGGGCTCGCCGCGGCTGTTCGTGAGAAGGGCGACGTCGGACAGCGGCGTGGCGGGCCGCCCCTGGGGCCAGCGACCCGCCAGTCCGGGCTGCCGCAGCTCCGTCAGCTGCTCGACCCCGTCGACGAGGTCGAGGTCGTCGCCCGACTCAACGGAGAGCAGGCTGTTGACGTACCCGGCACGGTCGGCGGCGGGCATGTCCGTCAGGCGCTTGCGCACGGCCTCGGCGACGTGGCGCGCGAGGACCTCTGGCGCAGCGGCGTCCGGGACGCGCGCGTACGCCGCTTCGAGCGTCGTCTCCTCCAGCAACCGAGCCAGGCGGCGCGTGACGAGCGACTCGTAGGCACCGGCGACGACGTCCACGGGAGGCACCGTGCCACGCGGAACGCCCGTCGTCCGCCATCTCGGACATCGGTGACCGCTTCAGAGCAGCTCGTGCACAACGACTGCTGCCGCGGCTGCTCCGCGTCGAGCGCCTCGCTACCGGCGGAAGGCCTCGTACCGGAAGGCGAGGGCGTCTCGATCGGGCCTGTCCTGCCGGCGCGCCGGCAGGGTCAGGGCGCGTCCGTGCATCTCCTGCAGCCCGTGCCGCAGCATCGGACCGTCGACCTCGGTGAGCAGCTCGTCGTCGAGCTGGACGACGTGGTCGGGAGTGATGCCGAGCAGGTTGGCGTCGTAAGCGGCGTGGTGGATGGAGCACAGGCTCAGTCCGTTGCTCACCACAGCGCGGCCCTCGGGGTGGCTGTCCGGGTAGATGTGGGCGGCCTCGAGCAGCCGGCCGTGGGCGAGGCTGCAGATGCTGCACCGCGTGGCGTACGCGCGGATGACCCGTCCGCGGAAGACGGGCTGGTGCAAACGCTGGCGAGCCGTCCGGACGGCGTAGCGCCGCTGCTCCTCCGTCAGCGACGTCGGGTCCTCGATGTCGCGGAAGTCTTCGTCCAGCGCGATGACGAAGGTCTGCGTGCTCTCGTCGTCGGCCACGACGTAGACGGGCTGCACGGGCACCAGCACGTTGGGCTCGGTCTTGATGAAGAGGATGAGCGGAACACCCAGCTCCATGGCCCGGCGCAGCTTCGTGTTGTCTCCGCCACGACCCCCCTGGCGGTAGGCGTAGTGGAGGAGGCCGTCACCGAGCTCCCTGTCCTCGTACGGACCGCCGACCGAGGTGGTGATGGACAGTGTGGCCGCCATGTGCGCCGGGTTGCGGATGCCGCGGGAGTAGTCGATCAGACCCAGAGGCTCCGCGCCGTCAGGGCAGAAGCCCCGGAGCAGCTGGTCCCTGCTGATCCAGCCGCCGTTCTCCGCCGCGCGCTGCTCGACCCACGCCATCGCGCGCTCGCGGGTCACCCGCTCGACGACGCTGTCCACCAGCGCAGCTCACCACACGTCGGTGCCACGACTCGGAGACTCGCGGACACCTGACCTTGTCGTCGGCTCAGGAGGCCTTCCCGAGGGCCGGTACCTCCACGTCGCCCGCCGCTGGCACCGGCTCGCCGGGGCAGTCGGCCAACACCCGGGCGACGGCGTCCCGCTCGTCGGCGGTGACCCAGGCGCTGTAGGTGGCCTTCACCGCGACCTGCCGGGCGACGTACGCGCACCGGACGCTGCGCTCGGGCGGGAGCCAGGTAGCGGCGTCGCCGTCGCTCTTGGCCTCGTTGACGTCGCCGTCGACGGCGAGGAGGTTGAGCGGGTCGTTGGCGAAGGCCTCGCGGGTCTCGGCGTCCCACTCCCGGGCGCCCTTCTGCCAGGCGTCCGAGAGTGCGACCACGTGGTCGACCTGCACCTCGGGGCTCGTGTCGGGGCCGCGCTCGAAGTCGACGACGACGCCCGAGTAGGGGTCGACGAGCACCCCGGACCAGACGAGGCAGCCGTTGCGGCGGTCGAGGTCGACGTCGTCGAGGTCGCGCCGCAGGACGTCGTTGCGGGTGTCGCAGCCGTTGCCGTCGACGTCCGCCCACCGCTCGCCGAAGAGCTCGCGGTCGTAGCCGGCGCGCGGGTCGCGCTCACGGACCTCCAGCGTCGCGAGGACGTCGAGCGCTGGGCCGCTGACCTCCGACTGTTGCGGGGCGGCGCCGTCGAGGAGGCCACAGCCCGTCGTCGCCAGGACGACGGCGAGCAGCGCGGGGACCAGGCGGGCGGGCACGGGCGCCACTCTCGCGCGCCGGGCGCGACCGCGAGCCGAGGCGCGGCGGAGGTGGCAGCATTAGGACGGCTTCTAGCGCGTCGTCGTGCTGCCACCTCCGGCGTCAGCCCTCGCAGGCGACCCCGTCGCCGTCGCCGTCGCGGTACCAGTCGTACTCGGGGTCGACGCCGCGCACGTACTCGCCGTACCCGGCGTCGAGCGCGTCGCCGCAGGTGTCGAACCGCGGGTCGGTGCCGCCCCCGGCGGGTGCTGCGGGTGGCGCGGGCTCCGGCGCGGGGGCGGGCGCGGGCTCCGGCGCGGGAGCCGGCTCGCGCTCGGCGGTGCCGCTGATGTCGAGGCCCGCGCCGCGCGGGGGCGTGCCCGTCATCGCGGGCGTCGGCAGCGGCTCGCCGGGGCAGTCGGCGAGGACGCGGGCGACGGCGTCGCGCTCGGCCTCGGTGACCCACGCGCCGTAGGCAGCCTTCACCGCGACCTGCCGGGCGACGTAGGAGCACCGGACCGAGCGCTGGGGCGGCAGCCAGGTGGCGGCGTCGCCGTCGCCCTTGGCGCCGTTGGTCGGGCCGTCGACGGCGAGGAGGTTGAGCGGGTCGTTGGCGAAGGCCTCCCGCCGGGCGGCGTCCCACTGCTGGGCGCCCTTCTGCCAGGCGTCGGAGAGCGCGACGACGTGGTCGACCTGCACCTCCGAGCTCGTGCCGACGCCGCGGGTGAAGGCGAGCGTCGTCCCCGTGTAGGGGTCGCCGAGCAGGCCGGTGAGGACGACGCAGCCGCTGGTGCGGGCGTCGAGGACGACGTCGACGAGGTCGCGCCGCAGGACGTCGTTGCGGGTGTCGCAGCCGTTGCGGTCGACGTCGGCCCACGCCTGGCCGAAGAGGTCGCGGTCGTAGCCGGTCTTCGGCGCGCGGCCCTTGACCGGCAGCGTCGCCAGCGCGGCGAGCGCCGTCCCCGGTGCCGGGGCGGGCGGCTCCGGCGTCGCCGTCGGGGTCGGGGTCGGCTCGGCGGGGGGCTCGGGCGTCGCGGTCGGCAGCGGCTCCGCGGGCGCCGGCGTGGTCGGCGCCGGGCTGGGCGGAGCGCTCGTGCTCGGCGCGGGGACGGGCGCCGAGCTCGCCGGGGCCGCGCCGCCCGCCGGCGCACCGGCGTCGACCGGGACGCCGCACGCGGCGAGCGCCGCGACCGCGAGCGCGAGGACCGCGCCGCGGGAGCGGGAGGAGGACGAGGGCACGCCCGACCCTCGGCCGCGACGGCACCGCAGCGGGGCTGCCACGCCGGGGGCCGTCGTGCCCGTCACGCGCGTCAGTACGTGAACCGGCCGACCGTGCCGCGCAGGACCGCGGCGCGGCGGGCGAGGCCGTCGACGGTCGTGCGCGTCTGCGTGAGGGAGTCCGAGGTGACGGCGGCCGCCGAGGACACGTCCTCGATGGTCGCGGCGATCTCCGCGGACGACGACGCGGCCTCGGTGGCCGAGCGGACCATCTCGTTCGTCGTCGCCGTCTGCTCCTCCACCGCCGACGCGATGGAGGTCTGGTAGCTGTCGATCTGCTCGATGACGGCGCCGATGCGCCCGATGGCGTCGACGATGCCGGCGGTGTCGCCCTGGATGCCGTCGACCTGGCGGGCGATGCCCTCGGTGGCGCGGGCCGTCTCCTGCGCGAGGTCCTTGACCTCCGCGGCCACGACGGCGAAGCCCTTGCCGGCCGCGCCTGCCCGCGCCGCCTCGATGGTCGCGTTGAGCGCGAGGAGGTTGGTCTGCTCGGCGATCGAGGTGATGAGCTTGACCACCTCGCCGATCTGCTGGCTGGACTCGCCGAGGCGCACCGCGGTGGCGCTCGTGTCGGCGACGGCGCGCACGGCCTCGGCGGCCACGCGCGCGGCCTCGTCGGCGTTGCTGCTGATCTCGCGGATCGACGCGCCCATCTGCTCCGAGGACGACGCGACCGTCACGACGCTGCGCGTCACCTCGCCGGCTGCGGACGACACGACGGTGGCGCGCCCGCTCGTGGCCTCCGAGGACTCCGCGATGCGCGCCGACGAGCTCGAGAGCTCGTCCGAGGAGGCCGCGACGGCGTCCGCCGAGGCCGCGACCTCCCGCATGACGCCGCGGAGGTTCTGCACGGCCGTGTCCATCGCCGCGCTCATCTCGCCGAGCTCGCAGCGACTGCCGTACCCGCTGGCCTTCGTGAGGTCGCCGTCCGCGAGGGCGAGGGCGACGTCGCGGACGTCGCGCATGCCGCCCTCGATGCCGCGGGAGATGAGGACCGCCGCGGTGACGGCCAGCGCCGTCCCGCCGACGACCAGCACGGCGACGAGGACCTGCACCAGCCGCTGCTCCCCGGCGAGGTCGTCGGCCGACGCCCGGGCCTCGGCGAGGACGTCCGCGCGCAGGTCGTCGACGGCGGCGCTCGTCGTCTCGATGAGGGGGGCGACCTGCTCGTCGTTGGCCGCCAGCCAGGCCTCGTCGTCGCCGGCCACCGCGAGCGGGCCGAGCGTCGTCTCGACGAGGTCGACGTAGCCGTCGAAGCCGGCGACGGCCTCGTCGAGGGCGGTGCGCTGCTCGTCGGTCAGCTCGCCGGCGCGGACCTCGGCCGCGGCGGTGTCGAACTGCACCTGCAGCTCGCCGACCCGGTCGAGGGCCGCCTCGGCACCGGCGCGGTCGACGGCGATGACGGCGTCCCGCACCGCCACCCGCTCGTCGCCGAGCAGGGCGCGCATGTCACCGATGGTGCCGATGCGCTGGAGGTCCACGTCGGACAGGGTCTGCACCTGCGAGCTCGCACGGGCCGACGCCGTGAGCCCGACCGCGCCGACGCCGAGGGCCACGAGGGCGCCGAGCAGCGCCGTCGCGACGATCTTGCTGCGCGTGCGCTGGTCGTAGATCCACTGCAGCACGGGTGGACGGCGCGGGCCACCACCGGGCGCGCGGCAGGTGAGGTCGGCGCTCATGGGGCCTCCGGTGCTCGACGCGGCGCACGACCGGCTCGCGGCGCCACGCGCCGCGACGGGTGGGTGAGGTGCTCCGCGGTGTCCTCACACCCAGCAACTCCTTCGGCACCTCGGCCACCGCCTTGAGCGTGGACGCGTCGACGACGCCGAGCGGCGTGGCGGGACGGGCGCGGAGCTCGCGGGTCGGCACGCCGCGACGGCGGCGCGAGCGCGGACTTAGGGGGGCGGCGGACGGCGCGTCGGCCCGCGAAGTCCGCGGCCGCCGACGTCGGGGCCGCGGCGTCCGGGCTCGGACCCTCAGCCACCGCCTGGCGCGCGGAGGCCCGCAGGCGAGAGGCTGTGCCCGGCCGCGCAGGGTGCGCGCGCCGCGAGGAGGTCCGGTGTTCGTCGCCACGGTCGTGCTGTCGGTCCTGCTCGCCGCGATGCTCGCCTTCTCCGCCCGCGGGAAGCTCCTGCAGGACCGGGCGATCATGCGGACGATGCGCACCGTCGGGGCCTCCGACACGCTCGTGCGCGGGCTCGCCTACGTCGAGATCGCCGCGGCGGTGGGGCTCCTCGTGGGCATCGGCATCGCCTGGATCGGGTCGCTCGCGGCCGCCGGGCTCACCTTCTACTTCCTCTTCGCGCTCGTGGCGCACCTGCGCGTGGGCGACCGGAACGTCGTCCCCGCGGCGGCGCTGCTCGTCCTGTCGATCATCGTGCTCGTCCTGCGGTCGCAGACCGCCTGACGACGCAGCGGCCCCAGCCGCGCCGGTCGACGGCGCCCGCTCACCCGCCGAGGACGCCGACGAGCCCCTCGAGCGTGATGCTCGCGGCGCCCAGCACCGAGAGCACGAGCAGGCCGGTGCGGGCCGCCGACGCGGGCAGGCGCCGCACGAGCAGCTCGCCCGCCACGACCCCGACCGCGGCGGCGACGACGGCGCCCGCCCACAGCGTCCACGGCAGGGGCAGCAGGGCGTCCGGCTCGAGGCGCACCTCGAGCGCTGCGGCGACGAGCCCCACCACGACGAACCACGGCTGCACCGACGCCGTGAAGGAGCGCTGCGGCCACCCGCTGGCGACGGCGTGGACGCTCAGCACCGGGCTGCCGAGGCCCGCGGCGGCGTGCAGGACGCCGGAGCCCGCGCCCGCCGCGACGGCGCGGACCGCCGACGGCGGCGGGGCGGCCGGGGCGAGCTCCTCCCCGCCGTCGCCGTCGGGCACGAGCGCCTCGTCCTCCGGGGACGCCGGCTCGGCCCGCGAGTGGTCGCACCTGGCCCGGGCCCGCGCCAGGTGCGCCGACACCCCCAGCGCGGCGAGGACGAGGAGGCCGAGCACCAGCTCCAGCCACGCCGACGGCACCGAGCGGGCGAGCACGAGCCCGCCGGGCACCCCGACGAGCGCGGCGAGCGTCACCGGCAGGAGGCGCCGCGGCTCGACGTCGCGCCGCACGCGCAGCAGGACGAGCAGCGCCACGATCGCGCCCAGCACGTTGACGAGCACGACGCTGGGCGACGGCCCGACGAGCAGCACGAGCACCGGCGCCGCGACGACGGCGAAGCCCAGCCCCGTGACGCGCTGCGCGGCCGCCCCGACGACGAGGACGAGGGCCACCACGAGGGCCGCCGTCGTCGTCACGGCGTGCACCCTGCCACCGCCGCCCGGGAGCCCGCTGCGCGAGGCCGCCCGGCGCCGCCGGCCGGCCGGTCCGGCGCCGCCGTGCCCCGTCAGCCGGCGAGCAGCTCCACGAGCCCGCGCACGGCGATGGTCGCCGCGCCGGTGGCGGCGACGACGAGGAGGCCGGCGCGCGCCGTCCGCTGGCTGAGGTGGCGGGACACCCGGTCCCCGAGCAGGACGCCGAGGCCGAGGGCCGCGGCGATGCCCAGCCACACCCACCAGGCCAGCGCGGGCAGGGACGACGGGTCGATGGCGAGCTTGGAGCCGAAGGAGACGAGGCCGGTCGTGATGAACAGGGGCTGCAGGGTCGCGGCGAAGGACCGCTGGGGCCACCGGCTCGCGACGGCGTAGACGCTGAAGGCCGGGCCGCCGACGCCCGCCGTCGTGTTCATCGCGCCGGCCGCGAGCCCCGCGACGATGGCGGGCGCGGTCCCCGTGGCCGCCGGCGCCCGGCGCGCGACGAGCGAGGACGCGAGCGCCAGCAGCACGAGGACTCCGACGACGAGCTCGAGCCACGCGCTGGGCGCGGCCTGCGCGAGCACCGATCCGGGGAGGATGCCGACGACGGCCGCGCCGCCGAGGAGGGCGTACCGGCGCCAGGCGACGTCGCGCCGCACGCGCAGGAGGATGAGCGTGCTCGTCAGCGCCGCGCAGACGTTGACGACGAGCACGCCACCGACCGGGCCGAGGAGCAAGACGAGGAAGGGCGCCGTCACGAGCGCGAAGCCCATGCCCGTGACGCGCTGGCTCACCCCGCCGAGCACCACGGCCACGAGGAGGAGCACGGCGGTCGCCACGACCCGCCACCCTGCCACCCGCCCGGCGCCGCCCCCGACCGCGCCGTCCCCGCCGCGTCGAGCCTGTTCGTCGGACGTGACCGTGCACGGTCACGTCCGACGAACAGGTCCGCCGCGCAGGGCGAGAGCGGGGCCGGTCAGGACGCGGCGGGTCCCGGCGAGGCGGGGCGGAAGAGGGCTCCAGCGGGACGCGTCAGGGCCGCACGGACAGCCGCGCCGCCGTCCCGAGCAGCGACACGGCGGCGAGCGCGCCGACGACGTCGCGGACGACGTCGTACGGCGTCACCGCGATGAGCAGCGCGACGCCGGTGGCGCCGGCGAGCACGAGCCCGGCGCCGGCCCAGCGGTACTCGGGCTGGTCGAGGGCGTGGGCGGCCGGGATGCCGTGCACCCCCATGGCCGCCGCCGCGAAGGGCGCGAGCACCTGCGGCGAGTGCGTCGTCACCCCGAGGACGAGGACGACGGCGAGCACGAGGGCCAGGGATCCCGTCGTGCGGACGAGCAGGCGCCGCCACTCGGGCGGGTGGTCGCGCAGCCGCTCCGTCATGCCGCCGTCGGTGCGGGGCACGGGGCGGTGCGCCACGCCGGCGAAGAGCCCCGCGAGCACGAGCGCACCGCCCACGAGCCACAGCCCCCGCGGCAGCCCGAGCCCGGTCGCCGCGGCGGCGGACCACAGGACCCCGAGCGCCGAGAGGGCCAGGGCGCCGCGCCGCCGCAGGACGCGGCTCCACAGCTCGGCGGCCTCGCCGCTCGTCGGCACGTCGGCGTGCCGGCGCGCCCGGACCCGCCCCCAGGACGTCCTCACGGCGACGAGGGTGGCACCGCGGGCGCGGCGCGCGTGGGCGTCGTGCGGCATCGATCCGGTCACGGCACCCGTCCGGCGCGCCCGGCCGGCGCTCAGTCCCGGCTCAGTCCTGGCTGCTGAAGGCGGCGTCGAAGGACGCCGTCGGGCGGTCCCACAGCAGCGAGCGCACGAAGCCGACGGCCTCGGCCGCGCCCTTGAGGCGGTCCATGCCGGCGTCCTCCCACTCCACGGAGATCGGGCCGGCGTAGCCGATGGCGCGCAGGGCGCGGAAGGAGTCCTCCCACGGCACGTCGCCGCGGCCGGTGGAGACGAAGTCCCACGAGCGGCGCGCGTCGCCCCACGGCAGGTGCGAGCCGAGGACCCCGGCGCGGCCGTTGGCCGGGCGCAGGCGCGTGTCCTTGCAGTCCACGTGGACGATGCGGTCGGCGAACTCGGTGATGAAGGCCACCGGGTCGATGCCCTGCCACATCATGTGGCTCGGGTCCCAGTTGAAGGCGAAGGCGTCGCGGTGCTCGAGGGCCTCGAGCGCGCGCACCGTCGACCAGTAGTCGTAGGCGATCTCGCTGGGGTGCACCTCGTGGGCGAAGCGCACGCCCTCGCCGTCGAAGACGTCGAGCACCGGGTTCCAGCGGCGCGCGAAGTCCTCGTACCCCTCCTCCATGACCGAGGCCGGGACGGGCGGGAACTGGGCGACGTAGGGCCAGATCTTCGAGCCCGTGAAGCCGACGACGACGTCGACGCCCAGGCGTCGCGCCGTCCGCGCCGTCAGCCGCATCTCCTCGGCGGCGCGCTGCCGGACGCCCTCGGCGTCGCCGTCGCCCCAGACCCGCTTCGGGACGATCGCCTCGTGGCGGAAGTCGATCGGGTCGTCGCAGACGGCCTGGCCGGAGAGGTGGTTGGAGATGGCCCACACCTGGAGGCCGTTGCGCTCGAGGATCTCCCGGCGCTCGGCGAGGTAGGCGTCGTCCTCGACGGCGCGCTGCACGTCGAGGTGCGGGCCGCAGGCGATCTCGAGGCCGTCGTAGCCCCACGAGGCCGCGAGACGCGCGACCTCCTCGAGCGGCAGGTCGGCCCACTGCCCGGTGAAGAGGGTGACGGGCTGGCCGGCGCCGGGGGCGCCGGTGGTGCTGTCGGTGGGCTCAGCGGTCACGAGGCGGCTCCTGCAGGGCTGGGGAGGGGGGCGGTGCGGGGCGCGGGCACGTCGACCCAGCCGCCCGAGCGGTGGGAGGCCAGGACGGCGGCGGTGAGGTCGACGGCGCGGGCGCCGTCGGCGGCGATGGGCAGCGCCTCGGGGGCGGCCCCGCGGGCGGCGGCGTGGGCGTCGGCGACGAAGGCGTCGAAGGCGTCCTGGTAGCCCTGCGGGTGCCCGGCCGGGACGGCGCACAGCCGGGCGGCGTCGGGCGCGAGCTGGTCGGCGTCGCGCGGCACGAGCAGGCTGCCGGAGCGCCGGCCGACCCACAGCCGCTCCGGGTCCTCCTGGTCGAAGGCCAGGCTCTCGGCCGAGCCCGCGACCTCGAGGTGGAGGCGGTTCTTGCGGCCCGGCGCCACCTGCGAGACGAGCAGCGTGCCGACGGCGCCGCCCGCCGTCCGGACGACGACGGCGGCGGCGTCCTCCGTCGCCACGTCGCGGTGCTGCGCGCGGTGCGGGTGGACGGTCGACAGCGTCGCCGCGAGGGAGGACACCCGGTCCCCCGTCACCGTCTCGAGGAGGTCGACGAGGTGGGAGCCGATGTCGGCGAAGGCCCGGCTGGGCCCGCCGCGCTCCGGGTCGACGCGCCAGTCGTCGTCCTCGGGGCCGAGCATCCAGTCCTGCAGGTAGGAGCCAGCGACGGTGAGGACGCGGCCGACCTCGCCGGAGCGCACCCGCGCCCGCGCCTCGCGGACCATCGGGTGGAAGCGGTAGACGAAGGGCACGGCGACGACGACGCCCGCGGCCGCCGAGGCGTCGACGACGGCCGCGGCCTCCTCGGGGCTCGTGGCCAGCGGCTTCTCGCAGACGACGTGCTTGCCGGCCGCGACGGCCGCGAGCACCTGCTCGGCGTGCAGCGCGTTGGGCGTGCAGACGTGGACGACGTCGACGGCGTCGTCCGCGAGCAGCTCCTCCAGCGAGCCGTAGGCCCGCTCGTGCCCGAGCGCCGCGGCGGCGCGCCGCGAGCCCTCGGGCGTCGAGGTCAGCGCGCCGACGAGCCGGGCGCGGGCCGTGCGCGCCGCCCGGGTGTGGACGGCCGCCATGAAGCCGCCGCCGACGACGGCAGCGCCGAGCGGGCCCCCGCTCCCGGCGTCGCCGGGGGCGGGGGCGGGGGCGGGGGCCTCGAGGAGAGGGCTCACGAGGTAAGGGTCCGCGCGGTCGGGTCGAAGTCCTCGGGCAGGGCCGGGGCGACGTCGACCGTCGTCGTCAGCTCGACGGGGGCGCCGTCGGTGGCGGCGCGCGTCGTCGAGACCATCGCGTCGAGCACGTGGAGCGCCAGGTCGCCCGAGGCGCGCTCGGGCACGCCCGCGCGGATGGCCCGGGCGAGCTCGAGGACGCCGGTGCCGCGCGTCGTCGTCGCACCGACCGCGGGCTCGGCGACGAGGTCCTCGTCGAGGCGGTGGACGCCGACCTCGCCCTCGAAGGTGTTGGGGTCGGGCACGACGAGCGTGCCCTCGGAGCCCGCGACCTCGAGCTGGGTGCGCTTGACGGCCGAGTCGAAGCTGAAGAGGGCGACGGCGCTGGCCCCGCCGGCGAACTCGTAGAGCGCGCTGACGTGCGTGGCGACCGTGACGTCGAACTGCTGGCCGGCCTTGGGGCCCGAGCCGATGGTCCGCACCGGGCGGGCGACCGAGGACGTCGCGCTGACGCGCCGGATCGGCCCGAGGAGCTGGACGAGCGCCGTCAGGTAGTAGGGGCCGATGTCGAAGAGCGGCCCGGCGCCCTCGGCGAAGAGGAAGGCCGGGTCCGGGTGCCACGACTCCGGGCCGGGGCCCTGGAAGAGCACCAGCGCCGACAGCGGGGCGCCGACGCGGCCGGACTCGAGCACGCGGCGCGTCGTCTGCAGGCCGGCGCCGAGGAAGGTGTCGGGCGCGGACGCCGCGCGCAGGCCCGCCGCGCGGGCGGCCTCGAGCAGGCGGCGGCCGCCCTCGAGGTCGAGGGCGAGGGGCTTCTCACCCCACACGTGCTTGCCGGCCGCGACGATCTGCAGTCCCACCTCGACGTGCACGGCGGGGATGGTGAGGTTGACGACGACCTCGACCTCGTCGTCGGCCAGCAGCTCGGCGACCGTGCCCGAGCGGGGGACGTCGAACTCGGCCGCGCGCTCGGCGGCGCGGTCGACGTCGAGGTCGGCGACCCAGCGGACGTCGAGGTCCGGGAACGCCGTGAGGTTGCCGAGGTACTGGCGGCTGATCGTCCCGGCCCCGACGAGCCCGACGACGACGGGGCCGGTGCGGGCGCCGTCCGTGGTCGCGGCGCTCACGCCAGGCCCTGCTCGCGCAGGAAGGCCGCGCTGTCGGCGACGGCCTGCAGGCGGTCCCCGCGGGAGTCGTCGAGCTCGACGACGCGCAGGGCGGTCGGGGCGGCGGCGACGATGTCGGCCACGGGCATGCGCCCCTGGCCGAGGGCCACCTGGTCGGCCGTGTCCGTCGAGACGGGACCGTCCTTGAGGTGCAGCGCGACGACGCGGCCGCCGAGGCGCTGCAGCAGCGCCACCGGGTCCTGCCCGCCGACGGCCACCCAGTAGGTGTCGACCTCGAGGCCGACGGCGTCGTCGAGGGAGTCGGCGAGGACCTCGAGGGCCGGGCGCCCGTCGATCACGCTCTCGAGCTCGTGCGCGTGGTTGTGGTACCCGACGGCGACGCCGTGCCGGGCGCCGACGACCGCGGCCGCGTTGAGCTCGGCGGCGACGGCGGCGACGTCGTCCGCGGTGCCCCAGCGGTCGGCGCCGACCATCGGCTCGACGACGCGCCCGATGCCGAGCGCCGCAGCGGCCGCGAAGACGGCGTCGAGCTCGTCCTCGGACAGCCCGACGAGGTGCTGGTGCGTCGTCGGGGCGCTCAGGCCGGTCTCGGCGAGGGCGCGGCCGAGGTCGGCGCCGCCCTCGCCGAAGGAGGTGAAGGAGAAGGGCTCGACCTGGGCGAAGCCGAGGTCGGCGAGCGCCCGGAGGGTCCCGGTGAGGTCCTCCTGCAGCCGCTCGCGCAGCGTGTAGAGCTGGACGGACAGCAGGCCGTCGGCGGTCGGTGCGGTGGTCACGGGTCTCCTCGTCGAGTCGCTGGACTTCTGCCAGCAGTCAAGCACAAGTCGGCCGGACGGCGACACCCTTCCGCCGTGCGGGCGGCCGTGCTGGTTGACTGCCCCCGTGACCGCAGGTGGCGCGCCGCAGGACGCCGGGGCCCTCGTGCCCCCCGGCGCCGCGCCCGTCCTGCGGCTGCTGCGCTCCGGGCCGCCGCGCACGCGCTCGGAGATCGCCGCCGAGACCGGCCTGGCCCGCTCGACCGTGCAGGCGCGCGTCGACCAGCTCGTCGCCGCCGGGCTCGTCGCCCCCGCGGGCGAGGCGCCGTCGACGGGCGGCCGGCCCCCCGCGCGGGTCGAGTTCCGGCCCGACGCGCGGGTCGTCCTCGCCGTCGACCTCGGGGCGGCGCACGGGTCGGTCGCCGTCGCCGACCTCGCCGGCCGGGCGCTCGGCAGCCGCTCGCGCGCCCTGTCGATCGCCGACGGCCCGGGCCCGGTGCTCGACTGGGTGGCCGAGGCCGCGGCGGAGCTGGTGGCGGAGCTCGGCGGCGGGAGCGCCGCCGGGAGCTCGGGGGTCCTCGGGGGCGCGGGCGTCGGCCTGCCCGGGCCCGTCGAGCACGCCACCGGCCGACCGGTGCGGCCGCCGATCATGCCGGGCTGGGACGGCGTGGACGTGCCCGGCGAGGTGCGCGCCCGGCTGGTCGCCCGGGGCCTCGCTCCTCCAGCCGACGACCTGGGCAGGGACGACCTGCCCGTCCTCGTGGACAACGACGTCAACCTCCTCGCCCTCGGCGAGCACGCGAGCAGCTGGCCGGCCGAGGAGGACCTGCTCTTCGTCAAGGTCGCCACCGGGGTCGGCGCCGGCGTCGTCAGCGGCGGCCGGCTGCAGCGCGGCGCGCAGGGCAGCGCCGGCGACCTCGGGGCCGTCCACGTCGCCGGGCCGGGCGGCGCCGGTGCCCCCGGGGCGCCCGACGACGGGACGACGCTCGAGGCGCTGGCCAGCGGCACCGCCGTCGCCGCGCGTCTGCGCGCGCAGGGGCGGGCGGCGCGGACGAGCCGCGACGTCGTCGCCCTCGTCCGCGCCGGCGACCCGCTGGCGCTCGACCTCGTGCGCCAGGCGGGCCGCGACCTCGGCGAGGTGCTCTCGACGTGCGTCAACCTGCTCAACCCCGGCGCGCTCGTCGTGGGCGGGTCGCTCGCCCTGGCGGGCGAGGACCTGCTCGCCGGCGTCCGCGAGGTCGTCTACCGGCGCTCGACGCCGCTGGCGACGCGGCACCTCACCATCGCGACGCCGCGCGCCGGGGCCGACGGCGCGCTGCTCGGAGCCGCGCTCGTCGTGGCGCAGCACCTGCTCGACCCGGCCTGACGGGCGCCGTCGCGCCCGGACAGCCCCAGGCGCGACCGGCGCTCCGGCCGCGCCGCGTCCGCCTCAGCGGGCGGCGTTCGCCGCGTCCGCGAGCGCGGGCAGGTCGGCCTCGTCGACGGGGAACCCCGGGAAGCGCGTGAGCCGCACGAGCGGGATCGCCCGCATCATCCGGCCGTGCTGCGCGTCGTCGAGCATCGCGGCGGCGTCGCCCAGGCGGGACCGCAGGTCGGGCCCGGCGACGGGGTGCTCGAGCCACGTACCCGCCTCGGACCGCGGGGTGAGGAGCGCCACGAGGTCCTCGCCCTCGACGTCGACGACCGCCCGCTGGCGGACGTCGCGCGAGGACGCGCCGACGCGGACCTCGTAGCGGCCGCCCTCGAGCACCCAGCGGCGGTGGACCTCGCTCCAGTGGCCGAGGTCGCGGGCCGACAGCGTGAGCGAGACCTGCTGCGCCGCACCGGGCTCGAGGTCGACGCGGGCGAAGCCGACGAGCTCCTGCTCCGGACGGAAGACGCCGGCGTCCTGCGGCGCCGCGTAGACCTGCACGACCTCGGCGCCGGCGCGGTCGCCGGTGTTCCTGACGGTGAGGGTGACCGCGACGCGCGCGTCCTGGCCCGCCCCGGTCGCGCGGACGGCGAGGTCGGTGTGCGCGAAGGTCGTGTAGGTCAGGCCGTGCCCGAAGGGGAAGGAGACGGGCGCGCGACGGGTGTCGTACCAGCGGTAGCCGATGAGCAGGCCCTCGCGGTAGCGGACGACCCCGCTGTCGCCGGGGAAGGCGCCGTACGCGGGGGTGTCCTCGATCCGCACGGGGACCGTCTCGGCGAGGCGCCCGGACGGCGAGACGGCGCCGTAGAGGAGGTCCGCCGTCGCCGCGCCGCCGGCCTGGCCGAGCAGCCAGCCCTCGAGCAGGGCGTCGGCGTGGTGCGCCCAGCCGTCGACCGCCACGGCCGACCCGTTGGAGAGCACGACGACGACGCGGTCGCAGACGCCGCGCACGGCCTCGAGGAGGGCGAACTGGCCGCCGGGGAGGTCGAGGTGCTCGCGGTCGTAGCCCTCGGACTCCCACGACGCGGGCAGCCCGAGGAAGAGGACGGCGACCTCGGCGCCGCGCGCGGCCCCGACGGCCTCGGCGACGAGCGCGTCGTCGGCCCCCTCGCCCTCCGCGGGCTCGGGGACGTAGCCGGCGGCGAAGACGACCTCGCGGCTCGTGCCCTCGCGCAGGGCGGTGAGGGCGTCGTCGAGGCGGGTCGGGCTGACCTGGCTGGAACCGGCGCCCTGGTAGCGCGGGCTGCGCGCCATCTCCCCGATGACGGCGATGCGACCACCGGTGGTCGGGTCGAGCGGCAGGACCCCGTCGTTGGCGAGCAGGACGGCGCTCTGCTGCGCCGCCTCGCGGGCGAGCGCGTGGTGGGCGTCGGCGTCGAAGGTCTGGCCGGGCGCCAGGGCCGGGAGCGCGCGCTCAAGCAGCTGCAGGTTCCGCCGGACGACGACGTCGAGCTCCTCCGTCGACAGGTGCCCGTCCGCGATCGCCTCCCGGATGCTCGCGTCCCCGGACCCGCCCGAGGCGGGCATCTCGAGGTCGAGGCCGGCCGCGACACCGCGCCACCGCTCGTCGACGGCGCCCCAGTCGGAGACGACGAGGCCCTCGAAGCCCCAGTCCTCGCGCAGCACCTGGGTGAGCAGCCACGGGTCCTGGCTCGCGTAGACGCCGTTGACCTTGTTGTAGGAGCACATGACGGTCCAGGGCTGCGCCTGCGTGACCACGCGCTCGAAGGCCGGCAGGTAGATCTCCCGCAGCGTCCGCTCGTCGACCTCGGCGGAGACGCTTATCCGCTCGGTCTCCTGGTTGTTGGCCGCGAAGTGCTTGAGCGAGGTGCCGACGCCGCGGCTCTGCACGCCCTGCACGAGCGCAGCGGCCAGCTCGCCGGCGAGCAGCGGGTCCTCGGAGAAGTACTCGAAGTTCCGGCCGCACAGGGGGCTGCGCTTCATGTTGACGCCCGGGCCGAGGAGGACGGCGACCTGCTCGGCGCGGCACTCGTCGCCGAGCGCGGCACCGACTCGGCGCAGCAGGTCGGGGTCCCACGTCGACGCCAGGCCAGCCGCGGGCGGGAAGCACGTGGCGGGCACGCTGTCGTTGAGCCCCACGTGGTCGGACTCGCCGGCCTGCTTGCGCAGGCCGTGCGGGCCGTCGGTGACCATGACCGCGGGCACGCCGAGGCGCTCGACGCCCTGGGTGTGCCAGAAGTCCGAGCCCGAGGCGAGGGAGACCTTCTCCTCGAGCGTGAGCTGGGCCATGACGGCGTCGACGTCGAACGGCTGCTCCTGCGGCGTGCTCACGGGGTCCTCCTGCTCGCGCGCCCCTGTGCGACTGGGTGGGGCGGGTCCTGTCGTGGGGCGGATCGGGTCGTGGGGTGGGTGCCCGGCCGGACGCTAGCGCCGTACCGTCAGCGGGGTGCTGCACCGCCATCCCCGCGTGACGTCCTTCGTCGCCCGCTTCCTCGTCATCGTCGTCGTCCTCGCGGTCGTCGACGCGCTGGCGCCGGGGCTCGGGACCGTCCTGCGCGTCGTCGTCGCCGTCGCCGCCAGCCTCGCCGTCGGCGCGCTCGTCGACCGGCACCTCGGCCTCACCGGCCGGCGCAACCCGGGGGACGGGCCGCCCGGGCAGCACTGACGGCCGACCCGGGTCGGCCTTCAGGCCCGCCCGACCGTCCGGAACCCGGCGTTGCCCATCGAGGAGTCGGGCGTGTTGGCCGAGCGCGCGCTGTTGCGGTAGCGGTTGCAGTAGGAGTCGTGGCACAGGTACGAGCCGCCGCGCATGACCCGCTGGCCGGTCTCGCGCTCGGGACCGCGGGGGTCGCGCCGCGGCGAGCGCGCGTAGTAGCCCGGGTCCGACCAGTCCGCGCACCACTCCCACACGTTGCCGACGGTCTGCCACAGGCCGTAGGCGTTGGGCGCGTAGGAGCGCACCGGCGACGTCGTGAGGAAGCCGTCCTCCTCGGTGTTGCGCACCGGGAAGTCGCCCTGCCAGATGTTGCAGGCCCACGCCGCGGGCAGCTCCTCGCCCCACGGGTAGCGGGCGCCGTCGACGCCGCCGCGGGACGCGCACTCCCACTGCGCCTCCGACGGCAGCGAGCGCCCCGCCCACGCGCAGTAGGCGACGGCGTCGTTCCAGCTGACGTGCGTGACGGGGTGCTCCTCGAGACCGTCGACGTCGGACAGCGGGCCGCCGGGATGGCGCCAGTCGGCGCCGCGGACGCCGAACCACCACGGCGTCTGCGCCGGGCGACCGAGGACGTCCTCGTCCCGCGCGGCGAGGGCGAGGTGGAAGACGGCGGAGAAGCCGAAGACCTCGGCCTCCGTGACGTGCCCGGTCGCGTCGACGAAACGCGCGAAGTCGGCGACGGTCACCGAGGTGACGTCGATCGAGAAGGCGTCGAGCTCGACGGCGTGGACGGGCGTCTCGCCGTCGCCGCGCCGACCGTCACCGCGGGCGTCGCCCATGGCGAAGACCTGCGCGGGGACGGCCGCCTGCTCCACGCGGTGCTCGCCCGCCCCGCGGCCGGGCGCCACCGCCGAGAGCGCGCCGCCGCCGACGGGCGGGCGCGGCGGCGCCTGGGTGGGCTGCACGACGTCGGCCGCGGACGGCGCGCAGCACGCGCTCCGGGGGGCGTCGTGGTCGGGTCCGGCCATCTCCTGGTCCTCCGGTCGTCGTCCGGCCCCGTCGGTGCTCGCGTCCGGGCTCACGTCCGGGCTCACGTCCGGGGTCATGCCGCGACCGCGCGGGCGACGACGAAGGCGAGCGCGGCGGCGCCCACGAGCACCAGCGCGGCCGTCAGCGCGGCGACCGCCGGGCCCGGCGACGGCAGGGCGCCCCCGTCGTCGGACACCAGCTCTCGGCTCACGCGGTGGTACTGCCCGGCGGCACCGAGGTAGGCGGCGCCGCACAGGACGAGACCGAGGAGGCCGACCACGGCGACCACCGGTCCCAGCACGGGCGCGACGAAGCGGACCACCGCCGCGCAGCCGACGGCGAGCGCGAGCGTCGTCCGCCGCCAGGCCAGGAGCGTGCGCTCGGGCTGCAGGCCCGGGTCGAAGAGGTCGTCGACGGGCGCCGCCCGGCTCACAGCAGCAGGCCCACGACGAGCAGGGCGCTCGCGAGCACCACGCCGCCCGCGACGACGGGTGCCAGCGAGGGGGCGGGCAGGGGCGTCGCCCGGCGCATGGCGATCTCCGCGCGCGCCCAGCCCAGCCACGCCTGGGCCGCCGACAGCAGGCCGAGGACGACGAAGACCACGGCGGAGGCCAGGCGCAGCATCGGGTCCACCGGCAGGGCCAGCGCCTCGAGGGCGACCCCGGCGGCCAGCAGGGCGAGCGACGTCCGCACCCACGCGAGGAAGGTGCGCTCGTTCGCGAGGCTGAAGCGGGGGTCCGGCTCCTCGCCGCGGCTGTAGACGCGACGAGGGAACCTCGTGCGCTCAGCCACCCGTCGTCCTCCTCGCTCGAACCGACCGTTCGACGTCCTCACCCTGCCACCCGTCGGCGTCCCGACCGGCACGGCCTCCGGGAGGGCCGGGCGCTACCCCTGCGCGACCCGCCCGTACCGCCGCGTCGCCGGCGCGGCGGTGACGCCGAAGGCGAGCGTGCTCACGGCGACGGCGAGCGACCCGGCCGCGAAGAGGCGCGGGTCGGCGACGCCCTCGTCGAGGCTGTAGGCGAGGTAGAAGACGGCGCTGACGCCCATCGGCCCGAACCAGCCCGCGAAGGCGGCGTCGCGCCGCGACAGGCCGAGGGGCCGGTGCAGCAGCAGGAGCGCCGGCAGGCGACGGACCAGCAGCACGGCGACGGCGAAGACGGCGGCGCACCAGCCGAGGTCGGCCCAGTCCGCCCACGGCAGCACGACGCCGAGCACGAGGAAGAAGGGCAGGACGGCGTAGCGGTTGACCGCCTCGTCGAGGGAGCTCTGCGGCTCGCGGTCCGACGTCGGCACCACCCGGTTGTAGGCGAGCCCCGCGACGAAGACGGCGAGGACGCCGTCGGCGCCCGCCACCCGCGCCACGCCCAGCACGGCGACGGCCAGGAGCAGCGTGATGACGAGGCGGGGGCCACCGGCGAGCGTGCGGTCGTCGTCCGCGCGCGGCACGAGGCGCCCGGCGAGCGTCCCCAGCACGACGCCGACGACGACGGCGACGACGACCTCGCGGACCGCGTCGCCGACCGCCGTCCCGAGGCCCTCGTCGGGCAGCACCGCAGCCAGGCCCAGGAGGACGAAGGGCAGGCCGAGGCCGTCGTTGGCGCCGCTCTCGCCGGTGAGCACCTGCCGCAGCCGCGCCGGGAGGTCCTGCTCGGCCGGCCCGCCGGAGACGACGGAGGACGCGAGGACGGGGTCGGTCGGGGACAGGCACGCGCCCACGAGCAGGGCGAGCCCGAGGGGCAGGCCCATGGCCAGCGCCGCCGCCCCGCTGAGGAGCATCGCGAGCGGCATGACGAGGACGAGCAGGAGGACGACCGGTCGCACGACCGACCGGAACCCGCTGAAGCGGAAGCGCAGCGCCGCGGCCATGACCGACCAGGCCAGCAGCAGGCGCGTTCCCTCGAGCAGCAGGGGGTCGCGGACGTCGTCGGGCACGACGACGAGCCCGAGGACCGCCGGGCCCGCGAGGACGCCGAGCACCAGCGCGACGAGCGGCTCGCTCACCGGCGAGCGGCGCACCACCGTGCTCAGCAGCGCCAGCGCGACGCCGACGACGCCCACCAGGGCGTAGACGAGGTGCAGCTGCTCCACGGGTCCCCCTCGGCGTCGACCGGCCGCCCGGGTGCTCGCGCGGCCCCCGCGATGGTGGTGGAGGAGCCCGGTGCGCGCAGCCCCGCGACGGCGCAGGGCCGGAGGGCCCTGGTCGGGCGGAGCCGGACGCCCGCCCGGAGCCCCTAGCCTGGACCCGTGATCGAGGCCAGGGGCTTGACCAAGCGCTACGGCGCGAAGACGGCGGTCGACGACCTCTCGTTCACCGTGCGGCCGGGCTCCGTCACCGGCTTCCTCGGGCCGAACGGCGCGGGCAAGTCGACGACGATGCGCCTGCTCCTCGGCCTCGACCGGCCGACGTCCGGCGAGGCGCTCGTCGGCGGCAAGCGTTACCACGAGCACCGGGCGCCGCTGCGCGAGGTCGGGGCGCTGCTCGAGGCGCGCGCCGTCCACCCCGGTCGCAGCGCCCGCGCGCACCTGCTCGCGCTGGCGCGCACGGAGGGCATCCCGGCCCGCCGCGTGGACGAGGTGATCGAGCTCGTCGGGCTCACCGGCGTCGCCCGCAAGCGCGTCGGCGGCTTCTCCCTCGGCATGGGCCAGCGCCTCGGCATCGCGACGGCACTGCTCGGGGACCCGGCCGTGGTCATGCTCGACGAGCCGGTCAACGGCCTCGACCCCGACGGCGTCCTGTGGATCCGCACCCTGCTCAAGGGCCTGGCCGCCGAGGGGCGCGCCGTCCTCGTCTCCAGCCACCTCATGAGCGAGATGGCGCAGACCGCCGACCACCTCGTCGTCGTCGGCCGCGGCCGGCTGCTGGCGGACACGAGCGTCACCGAGCTCACCGCCCGCACGCAGGACGCCGCCGTCACCGTGCGCTCGCCGCAGGCCGCGCGCCTCGCGGTGCTGCTGCGCGGCGTCGGGGCGCGGTCGGCCACCACGGGCGACGCCGACCGGCTCGAGGTGCACGGCGCCACCGCCGCGCAGGTCGGCGAGGTGGCGGGCCGCCACGGCGTCGTCCTCCACGAGCTGCACGCGCGGACCTCGACCCTCGAGGAGGCCTACATGGCCCTCACGCGCGACAGCCGCGAGTACCGCACCGACGACGAGGACCAGCCCGACGGGACCGCAGCCGAGGGAGCCGCACGATGAGCAGCACGAGCACGGCGGGCGGAGGGTCGCGCGGCACCCGCCGGGTCGCAGGGTCGCAGAGCACCGGGTCCGGCGGCGCGTCGCTGCCGCGGGTGGTCGGCGGCGAGTGGACGAAGCTCGCCACGCTGCGCTCCACGTGGGTCCTCGTGCTCGTCGTCCTGGTCCTCGGGATCGGCGTCGCCACGCTGTCCGGCTGGGGCGTGTCGCAGGCGCTCGAGGCCGCGGAGACGAGCGGGCAGGTGCCGCCCGGCGGTCCTCCCGGCGGCTTCCAGACCGGCCCGACGGGCCAGCTCGTGCCGATCCTGTCCTCCACGTCGCTCGCGGCGCTGCTCCTCGCCGTCCTCGGCGGCCTCGCCGTCACGGGCGAGTACGCCACCGGCACCATCACGGCGACGCTGACCGCCGTCCCCCGCCGCTGGCCCGTGCTCGCGGCGAAGGCGCTCGTGCTCCTCGTGCTCGCGGGCGTGGTCGCGCTGGTGGTCTCCTTCGCCGCACTGCTGCTCGGGGCGTCCTTCTTCCCCGAGGACGTGCGGGTCGGGCTCGGGGACGACGGCGTGCTCGGCGCCGTCCTCGCCAACGCGGCGGGGATGGTCGCGCTCGCGCTGCTGGGCCTCGGGGTCGGGGCGGTGCTCCGCAGCACCGCCGGCACCATCACGCTGCTCGTGGCGCTCGTCTTCGTCGCGCCGCCGCTGCTGCCCGTCTTCGGCGTCGACTGGCTGACGACGGCGTCGGAGCACACGCCCGTCTCGGCCGCGCTGTCCTTCGCCCAGCTCGACGGCTCGGCGCCGTACGGGTCGACGGCCGCGGTGCTCGTGCTCGTCGGCTGGGCCGTGGTCCCGCTCGTCGCCGGGCTCGTGCTGCTGCAGCGCCGCGACGCCTGAGCCGGAAGGCGACCTGCGCGACGGTCCTCCTCCGGCGACCACGAGGCCCTGACCTGCGGTGACGCTGCGCGAGCGCGCCTCGCGCAGGTCGCTGTGCGCGGACGGCTGCCGCCGGGGAGGACGAACCTCTCCGCTCGCGGCAGCGCGGGGCGCTGACCTGCGGTGACGTCCGCCGGGAGGTGACCTCGTCCTCCCCGGCGGCGCGCCTCAGGGGGCGGTCGGGCCCTCGACGGGGACGGGCGACCGGCGCCGAGCGGCGCGGCCGGGGCGCGCCGGGCGGGCGGCGCGGCCCTCGTCGGCGTTGACCGCGACGGCCCCGGCGACGATGAGCGCCCCGCCGAGCAGCTGCACCGGCACGGGGAGCTGGCCCAGCAGCACCCAGGCGACGAGCACGGCGAAGACGACCTCGGTGAGCCCGACGAAGGACGCCGTGCGCGAGCCGAGGCGCCGGGCGCCGGCCACGCCGGTGGCGTAGGCGACCGCGCCGGCCACGACGCCGAGCCCGAGGACCGCGACCCACCAGGGCACCTGAGCGCCGGCGAGCAGCACGTCGCCGCCCGAGACCGCGAGCGGCACGAGCCCCACGAGACCGGCCAGCCCGAGGACGGCGGCGCCGACGAGCAGGCCGCCGGTCGCGAGCACGAGCGGGGGCAGCCCCGCGCCGGGCCGGGCCGACAGCGCGAAGTAGGCCGCGAGGCCGCACGCCGCGAGCAGGGCCCACGCCACGCCGACCGGGTCCACGCGGACCGAGCCGGTGAGGTCGAGCACGAGGACGAGCCCGCCCAGCGCCAGGACCGTGCCGAGCGCCACGAGCGGGGAGGGCCGGCGGCCGCGCACCCACGCCAGGAGCACGAGGAGCGCCGGGGCGAGGTACTCCAGCAGCAGCGCGACGCCGACCGACACCGTCTGCACGGCGGTGAAGTAGGCGAGCTGGCACCCCGCCACGGCGATGACGCCGTAGGCGACGACGAGGCCGGCGTCCGCGCGCAGGAGGTGCCATCGCCCGCGGAGGACGAGCACCGCGGGCACGAGCAGGACCACGGCGCCGACGACCGCCCGCACGAGGACGGCGGCCCCCGGCGTCCAGCCCGCGTCGAGCAGGCCCTTGCCGAGGGTCCCGGAGGTGCCGAAGGCGAGCGCCGACAGCAGCGCGACGACGAGGCCGACGGCCCGGGTGCGGCCGCCGGCGGGCGCCGTCGTCGTGGGAGCGCTCATGCGATCCACCTCCTCCGCCGGTCAGAGCCGGCTCGTCATCAGTCATTGGTGCGTACGCTGGTGACGTTAGGTCCGACGACGTCAGGAGTCAACATGGTCTTCGCCCATGACACGGAGGTGTCGCTGACGACGGCGGCGGCGCTCGCCAACACCGCCTCCCCGGCGGCGCCCGGGCACCGGCGGGGGGGCGTCGACCAGCTGGCCACCCCCGGTGACCTCGACGCCTTCGTCGAGGAGTGGGACTACACGGGGTCGCGCACCCACGACGCCGCCGAGCTGGACGCCGTCAGGGCCCTGCGACCGCAGCTGCGGCGGCTGTGGACGGGCGAGGAGGAGGAGCAGGTCGCCGGCGTCAACGACCTCCTCGCCCGGGCGCGGGCCCTGCCGCAGCTCGTGCGCCACGACGGGTGGGACTGGCACCTGCACGCCACGACGCCGGACGCGCCCCTGGCCGAGCGGATGGCGGTCGAGGCGGCGATGGCGCTCGTCGACGTCCTGCGCTCGGGCGAGCGCTCGCGGCTGCGCACGTGCGCGGCGGAGGACTGCGACGACGTCCTCGTCGACCTCTCGCGCAACCGCTCCAAGCGCTTCTGCGACGGCGGGTGCGGCAACCGCGCCGCGGCTGCGGCGTACCGGGCGCGGGTGGCCGACCGGGGGTGATCGGCGCCGACCGGAACCGTCGTACCGGACGCGAACGGGGTTAGCGTCGTCGCGATCGGTCGACGGCGACCGGACGGGGAGGTGCGACATGACGACCCTCAGCCGCCGCGCCCTGCTGAGGGGAGGTGCGCTCGGCGCCGCCGGGCTCGCCGGCCTCGCGGGGTGCGGCACCGTCGGGACGGCGCCGGCAGCGACCGGCACGATCCCCCCGAAGGCACCCGGCGAGGTGGTGAGGCTGCAGTACTGGGCCTGGCTCAAGGACCTGCAGCAGGTGTGCGACGTGTGGAACGCGCAGCGGCCCGACATCCAGGTCGAGGCGGTCTGGATCCCGGGCGGCAACACGGGCGGCTACCAGAAGCTCTTCGCGGCCATCGCCGCGGGCAGCGGGCCCGACCTCGCCCAGGTCGAGATGCGCAACGTCCCGAGCTTCCTCCTGCAGAGCGGGCTCGTCGACGTCTCGCGCTACGGCTTCGGCGCCGTCGAGGACCGGTACGACCGGGCCCTCGTCGAGCAGGTGACCTTCCTCGACGGCGCGTGGGCCGTCCCCCAGGACTCCGGGCCGATGGCGACCTTCTACCGCCCCGACCTCCTCGAGGAGGTCGGCGCGGGGCCGCCGGCGACGTGGGCGGAGTGGCTGGACACGGCCCGGGCCGTCCACGAGGCGGACCCGGACCGCTGGCTGGAGAGCTTCCCCGTGGGCGACACCTCGGTCTTCCTCGCCTACGCGGCGCAGGCGGGCGCCGTGTGGTTCACGCCCGAGGACGACCGCTGGGTCGTGCGCATGACGGACGACGCGACGATGGCGGTCGCGCGCCACTTCGACACCGCCATCAGCGAGGGCGTCGTCAACACCGCGCTCGCCCCGTACTCCCCCGGCTGGTTCGCGGCGGTCGGCGACGGGCGCATCGCCGCGCTGACGAGCGGCTCGTGGGGCGACGCCCTGCTCGAGGGCGCCACGGGCGCCGCGGGCAAGTGGCGGGTCGCGCCCATGCCGGTGTGGGCCGACCTCCCCGGCAGCTACGGCTCCAGCTACCTCGGCGGGTCGACGGCCGCGCTCATGGCCGGGTCGGAGCACCCGCACGAGGCGCTCGAGTTCGCGACGTGGATGACGACGAGCCAGGAGGGCATCGACGCGATGATCCAGTACTCGGGCATCGGCTGGTCGCCCGCCACCGACTACATCGGCGCGGCCCGCCAGGAGGGCTCGGACTTCTTCGGCGGGCAGGCGTACGGCGCGGAGGTCTTCGCGCCGGCGGCGCAGGAGCAGAACCTCGACTGGACGTGGCCGCCCATCGCCCAGCAGGTCATGGACGGGCTCGGCGACCGCTTCCGCGGGGTGCTCACCGGCGGGACCACGATGGTCGACGCCGTCGCCGCCATGGAGGGCGAGGTCGTCGAGATCTTCCGCGAGAAGGGCCTGTCGGCCGAGGTGGCGTCGTGAGCACCCCGGCGCAGGCCCGCCCGGGCCGGGCCGGCGGGGGCACGGCCGGCGGGGGCCGCGGCCAGGGCCGGGCCACGGGCGGCCGGGGCCGCGCCAGCGCGGTCCGCCGGGCGCCCTGGATCCTCATGGCGCCGTTCCTCGCGCTCTTCGTCGTCGCCTTCCTGCTGCCCATCGTCTACGCGGTCGGGCAGAGCTTCACGCGCGTCGAGCGCAGCGGCCTCTTCGGCGAGGCCGGCACGACGTCGGGCTTCGGCGGCCTGGAGAACTACCGGCAGGCGCTGCAGGGCACGGCCTTCGTCGAGTCGGTCGGGCGGGTCCTGCTCTTCGGCGTCGTCCAGGTCACCGTCATGATCGTCATGGCCACGGTCCTGGCCCTGCTGCTCGAGTCGGCGTCGGCGAAGTGGCCCGGCGCCTTCCGGACGATGTACTTCCTGCCCTACGGCATCCCGGGCGTCATCGCGACCATCCTCTGGTCGTTCCTCTACGTGCCCGGCCTCTCGCCGATCGTCGACGTCGCCGGGGCGGTGGGCCTCCAGGTCGACTTCCTCGGCCCGACCACGGTGCTGTGGTCGATCGCCAACATCGTCACGTGGGCCTACGCGGGCTACAACATGCTCATCATCGTCGCCCAGCTGAAGTCCATCCCCGGCGAGCTCTACGAGGCAGCGCGCGTGGACGGCGCCGGGCCGCTGCGCATCGCGTGGTCGCTGCAGCTGCCGCTCATCCGTCCGGCGCTGCTGCTGGCGATCGTCTTCTCGATCATCGGGACGCTGCAGCTCTTCGCGGAACCGCAGGTGCTGCAGAGCGTCTCCACGGCGATCAGCAACGAGTACACGCCCAACCTGGCGGCCTACAACTCCGCCTTCAACAACAACGACTACGGCGTCGCGGCCGCGCAGTCCGTGCTCATCGCGCTCGCCGCCTTCGTCCTCTCCGGGCTGTTCCTGGCCCTCACCGCGAGGAAGGACCGGTCATGAGCGTCGCGCCTCCCCCCACCGGCCGCAGCCGCAGCACCGACCGCGCCGGCACGACCGCCCGCGCCGCCGAGGACGGCCCCACCGAGCGCACCGCCGGCCGGGTCGCCACTCCGACCGACGACACCGGCGGTCGCGAGGGCCGACGCCGCCGCCCGACGACGACCATCCTCGTGACGGCCGTCCTCGTCGTCGCGGCCGTGTACTTCCTCGTCCCCGTCTACTGGGTGCTCGTCGCCGCGACGAAGTCCACCGACGAGCTGTTCACGACGAGCGGCTTCTGGTTCTCCGGCTCCCCGCAGCTCTTCACCAACATCGGCAACGTCCTCACCTACGACGGCGGGATCTTCCTGCGGTGGCTGCTCAACAGCCTTCTGTACTCCGGCGTCGGCGCGGTGCTCGCGACCTACCTCGCCGCCGCCGCCGGGTACTCCCTCGGCATGTACCAGTTCAAGGGCAACGGGCTCATCCACGGCGTCGTGCTCGGCGGGGTGCTCGTGCCCGCCACGGCGACGGCGCTGCCGCTGTTCCTGCTCTTCAGCCAGGTCGGCCTGGCGAACACCTACTGGGGCGTGCTCATCCCCTCGCTGGTCTCGCCCTTCGGGGTCTTCCTGTGCCGGATCTACTCGAAGGCGGCGGTGCCCGTCTCCGTCGTCGAGGCCGCGCGCATCGACGGCGCCGGGGAGCTGAGGATCTTCCACGTGCTCGCGCTGCGGGCCATGGCGCCGGCGCTCGTCACGGTGCTGCTGTTCCAGACGATCGCCATCTGGAACAACTACCTGCTGCCGCTCGTGATGCTCGCCGACAGCCGGCTGTACCCCGCGACGCTGGGCCTGACGACGTGGCGCGGCCAGGTGGACCGTCTGCCAGAGTTCTACCAGCTCACCATCGGCGGCGTGCTGGTCTCGGTGGTGCCCCTCGTCATCTTGATGATCGTCCTGCAGCGCTTCTGGCGCGGCGGACTGACCGAAGGAGCCGTCAAGGCGTGACCTCCCCGCACCGCCCGCTGCCCGTCCCCGCTCTCCCCGCGCACCTGGAGAGCACCGCCCCGGGCAGCGGGCGGCGCTGCGCGCCCCGCGCGCGCGTCCGCACCGACGCCCCCGAGCTCGACCTCTCGGGCACCTGGCGCTTCCGCCTGTGGCCCACCGCCCTCGGCGGCGGCGAGGACGACGCCGCCCTGGCCGCGCTGTCCGAGCCGGGCGCCGTCCCGTCGAGCGGTGCGGCGGAGGGCTGGGACGACCTGCCCGTGCCCTCCCACTGGGTGATGCACGGCGACGGCCGGTACGGGCGCCCCTGGTACACGAACGTCGTCTACCCCTTCCCCGTCGACCCGCCGCACGTGCCGACGGAGAACCCGACGGGCGACCACCTGCGCTCCTTCACGGTGCCGGACGAGGACGCGTGGACCGGGGCCGAGCGCCACGTGCTGCGCCTCGACGGCGTCGAGAGCGCCTGGCGCGCCTGGCTCAACGGCGTCGAGGTGGGCACCGGCACCGGCAGCCGCCTGCAGCAGGAGCTCGACGTCACGGGGCTCGTGCGCCCCGGCGAGAACGCCCTGCTGCTGCGGGTGCACCAGTGGTCGGCGGCGACGTACCTCGAGGACCAGGACCAGTGGTGGCTGCCCGGCGTCTTCCGTGAGGTCGCGCTGCTCGCCCGGCCCGCCGGGGCGCTCGACGACGTCGCCCTCGACGCCGGCTACGACCACCGCACCGGCGCGGGGCGCCTCGACGTCCGCGTCACGGCGGGGGCGGACGCCTACCCCGTCGTCCTGCGCGCGCCCGAGCTCGGCGTCGAGGTGACGTGGGAGAGCGCGGACGACGTCGCGCCCGTCGACGTCGACGCCGTCGAGCCGTGGAGCGCCGAGGTGCCGCGCCTCTACGACGTCGAGGTGTCCTCGCGCGGCGAGACCGCCTCCCTGCGCGTCGGCTTCCGCACCGTGGAGATCGCCGGCGACCAGTTCCTCGTCAACGGCCGCCGCGTCGTCTTCCGCGGCGTCAACCGCCACGAGGTGGCCGCCGACCGCGGCCGGGTCTTCGACGAGGCGCACGCCCGCGAGGACCTCGCCCTCATGAAGCGGCACGGGGTGGACTCGATCCGCACGAGCCACTACCCGCCGCACCCGCGACTGCTCGACCTCATGGACGAGATGGGCTTCTGGGTCGTCCTTGAGAACGACCTCGAGACCCACGGCTTCGAGCTGACCCCCGGCGCGCCGTGGCGCGGCAACCCCAGCGACGACCCGGCGTGGGAGGAGGCCTACCGCGACCGCGTGGCCCGCACCGTCGAGCGCGACCGGAACCACGCCTGCGTCGTCCTGTGGAGCCTCGGCAACGAGGCCGGCACCGGGCGCAACCTCGCCGCGGCGGCCGCGGAGATCCGCCGTCGGGACACCACCCGGCCCATCCACTACGAGGGCGACCACACGGCGGCCTACACCGACGTCTACAGCCGCATGTACCCGACGCTCGAGGAGGTCGAGGCCATCGGCTCCGGCGTCGGACCGGTGCGCTGGACGACGCCCGCGCAGGCCGCGGCGGTGCGCGCTCAGCCCTTCCTCATGTGCGAGTACGTGCACGCCATGGGCAACGGGCCCGGCGCCGTCGCCGAGTACGACGCGCTGACGTGGCGCCACCCGCGCGTCCACGGCGGCTTCGTGTGGGAGTGGCGCGACCACGGGCTCGCGCACCGCACCGAGGACGGCACCCCCTTCTTCGCCTACGGCGGCGACTTCGGCGAGCCGATCCACGACGGCAACTTCGTCACCGACGGGCTCGTGCTCTCCGACGGGACGCCCTCGCCCGGCCTCGCCGAGTGGGCGGCCGTCGTCGGCGCCGTGCAGCTGGCGCTCCACCCGGCCGGCCCCGGGGCCGGGCCGCTGCTGGAGGTCACCAACCGCCGCCACACGGCCAGCACGGCCGACCTCGCGCTGTCCTGGCGCGTCGAGCGCGACGGCGAGGTCGTCGCGTCCGGGGACCTCGAGGCGGCGCCGGTCGCGGCCGGCGGCGGCGCGGTGCTCGGGCTGCCCGACCCGGCCGCCGCGGCGGGGCCGACGCCGGCGGGCGCGGAGGACTGGCTCGTCGTGGAGGCCGCGCTCGCCGCGGCCACGGGCTGGGCCGACGCCGGGCACGTCGTCGCCCGCGCGCAGCTCGACGTGACGCCGCCGCGGGCCCTGGCGCCCGCACGCCCGGCGGGCGCCCCCGTCGTCGTCGCGGACGACGGGCTCACCGCCCGGGTCGGCGACGCCGTCCTCGACCTGCGCACCGGGCGGCTGGTGGCCGTGGGCGACCTGCCCGTCGACGGGCCGCAGCTCGAGCTCTTCCGCGCCCCCACGGACAACGACCGCGGAAGCACCCCCCACGGCTACGAGGACGTCTCCCCCGCCGAGAGCGCCGGCGAGGGCACGGACCACCCGTCGTCCGCCGAGCGCTGGGCCGCGCTGGGGCTGCACCTGCTGCAGCACCGCGTGCGGTCCGTCGACGTCGGCGAGCGCGAGGTCGTCGTCCGCTCGCGGGCGGGGCTGCCGAGCACGGACCTCGGCGTCGACGTCTCCTACCGCTGGTCGGCGAGCGCGGACGGCGCGGCCGAGCTCGCCGTCGAGGTCTCGCCCACGGGCCCGTGGACGGGCACCTGGCCGCGGGTCGGGGTGCGCCTCGACCTGCCGGCCTCGGTCGGGACGGCGACGTGGTTCGGCACCGGGCCGGAGGAGTCCTACGTGGACTCGGCCCGCGCGGCGGTCGTCGGGGCCTTCACCCGCCCCGTCGACGACCTCGTCGTCGCCTACAGCCGGCCCCAGGAGAGCGGCCACCGCCCCGACCTGCGGTGGGCGCAGCTGACGGGCGCCGAGGGCGGCCTGCACGTGGCCTCGCTCGCCGACCGCCCGGGCGAGGCCCGGGTCGGTTTCACGGCCCGGCGCTGGACGCCGCAGGAGCTGGCGGCGGCCGCGCACGACCACGAGCTCCCCGCCTCGGACCGCGTCGTGCTGCACCTCGACGCCGCGCAGCACGGGCTCGGCTCGCGGGCCTGCGGGCTCGACGTCCTGCCGCAGCACCAGCTGCGGCCCTCGGCGAGGGCTTTCCGCGTGGCGCTGCGGGCGGTGCCCCGGGACTGAGCCCTCGGTGCCCGGCGCACCGACCCGAGAGCACGTCGCCCCACCAGCCCGCCAGGGCGATGTGTGGCCATGTCGCCCCGCTCGCGACCGGGAGGGGGCGACATGGCCACACGTCGCCCCCTGAGGAGGGGGCGGGGTGGGGCGGGGCGCTTCCTCCGCGTCCTGCCGGTCGCTGCGCGTCGCCGACGGCGCACCGCCTCGCCGGGGGTCGGCGGGTGGGGCACGGTGAGGGCGTGAGCACCGTGGAGATCGCCCTCACCACCCCCGACCTCGAGCGCCTGGCCGCCTTCTACGCGGGCGTCCTCGGCGCCGACCCCGTCGGGCGCACGCCCGAGGACGGCCCGGCGGTGGCCGTCACCTTCGACCTCGACGGCGTCGCGCTGAGCCTCGTCGCCGAGGACGGCGCCGAGCCCGGGGCGGGACGGACCGTGCTGACGCTCGGGGTCCGCGACGTGGCGGCGGCCGTCGGCCGGGCGGTCGACCTCGGCGGCGCGGTGCTCGCCGAGCCGCAGGACGTCTCCTGGGGCCAGCGCGTGGCCTCGGTCCAGGACCCGGACGGCGCCGCCCTCACGCTGGCCCAGGACCTCTGAGGCGGAGCGGCCGCTGGGTCGGGGCGGCCCGCCGGACGTCGCCCGCGGTCAGCGCCCCGCGGGCGCGGAGACCCAGACCGCCGTGCTGGCGGGCAGGCTCACCCAGCCGTCGCCGGCGGTGACCGAGCCCTCCGAGGCGAGGAGGACCTCGCCGTCGCACGGGACGGCGACGGCCTCGTGGCCCATGTTCACCCAGCAGGAGACGCGCCCGGTGGTGTCGTCGCCGCGGTGGACGACGAGGACGTCGCCCCGCCGCTCGAGGGAGGCCGGGCCGCGGCCGAGGGCGCGCAGCTCGCGGCGCAGGACGAGGGCGGTGCGGTACAGGGTCAGCGTCGACGCCGGGTCGGCCCCCTGCCGCTCGACGGACAGCTCCTCCCAGCGGGCCGGCTGGGGCAGCCACGGCTCCACGGAGGAGCCCTCGCCGGAGAAGCCCGCCGCGGGGCCGGTCGTCCACGGCAGGGGGATGCGGCACCCGTCGCGACCGGCGCGCAGCCCGCCCGAGCGGAAGAAGATCGGGTCCTGCTTGGCCTCGTCCGGGACGACGACCTGCGGCAGGCCCAGCTCCTCGCCGGCGTAGAGGTACGGCGAGCCGGGCAGCGCGAGCACGAGCATCGCGGCCGAGCGGGCCCGGGAGAGGCCGTGCGCGCCGCCGCCGAAGCGGGTGACCTGGCGGTCCTTGTCGTGGTTGCCGAGCACCCACGAGACGGGCGCGCCGACGCGCTCGAACGCCGTCAGGGCCGAGCAGACGCCCTCGGCGAAGGCGGCGGCGTCCCACGGCGACTTGAGCAGACGG
Source organism: uncultured Pseudokineococcus sp. (assembly GCF_947499845.1). Lineage (GTDB taxonomy): Bacteria > Actinomycetota > Actinomycetes > Actinomycetales > Quadrisphaeraceae > Pseudokineococcus. The sequence goes on along the minus strand of NZ_CANMPM010000010.1, from coordinate 117,159 downwards.
AAGGCGAAGGACTGGTGCATCTCGTCGGGCCGGACGTAGGCGGCGACCCGGTCGAGGTCGGCGAGGCAGACCTCCCCGACGAGCATCCGCTTCCCCGGGTACGAGTCCACAAGCGCGCGCCAGCGCCGCCAGACGGCGTGGACCTCCGGCTGGTCCCAGGTGTGGCGCTGCTCGTCGCCGTGCCCGAAGAGCGTCGGCGAGTAGGTGCCCGGGTTGTCACGCAGGCCGGCGTCCTTGAAGAGGCCGTAGGCGACGTCGACGCGGAAGCCGTCGACACCCAGGTCGAGCCAGAAGCGGAGGGTCTCCTCGAAGTCCTCCGCGACGGACGGCTCGCGCCAGTCGAGGTCGGGCTGCTCGGGGGAGAAGAGGTGGAGGTACCAGCGGCCGTCCGGCGTGCGCGACCACGCGCTGCCGCCGAAGAGGCTGCGCCAGTTGTTCGGCGGCTCCTCCGAGGGAGGCGCGAAGACGTACTTGCGGGCGTGCGGGCCGTCCGGGTCGGCGAGCGCCGCTCGGAACCACGGGTGCTGGTCGGAGGTGTGGTTGGGGACGACGTCGAGCAGCACGCGCAGGCCCACGGCGTGGGCGTCCTCGACGAGCAGGCGCACGTCCTCGACGTCGCCGAGCTCGGGGTCCACGGAGCGGTAGTCGCAGACGTCGTAGCCGCCGTCGGCCCCGCCGGAGGGGTAGTGCGGGGTGATCCAGAGCGCGTCGACGCCCAGCCAGGCGAGGTGCGTCAGCCGCGACCGCAGGCCGGCGAGGTCGCCCACGCCGTCGCCGTCGCCGTCGGCGAAGGAGCGCAGGTACACCTGGTAGACGACGGCGTCGCGCCACCAGGCGTCCTCGACGCCCGGGGCCAGGTCGGGGCGGGGGCTCGAGGCCGGGGCGGCGCTGCAGCTCTGGCGCTGCTGCGGCAGGCGTCGCGTGGCGTTCGCGGGAGCGGCGGTCTGGGCCATGCGGGTGTATCGGCGGGCGGGTCGCCCTCCTTCACCCCTGTCGTCAGCCCCGGGGAGGTCCGGCCCGGGGGCCCGGCTCGCGGGGGCGGCGTCGGGGCCGGACGGGTCCGGCGGGGGCGGCGCAGGCGAGGGCACAGGCGCTCCAGGAGGGTGTCGAGGGCGGTGGAGACTCACCGTCGACCCTCCGTGTCGGTTTCAACTAGACCACGGGAGGCGTCGCGGCGACAGCCCGGCCGGCCGTTCCGCGGCCGCACCGGCCCGGCCGGGCTCGGGGCCTGACCGCGCCCCGCCGTGACGGACCAACCCTCGGGTGCCTGTAGAGTTCACGCCGACACGCCGGTCGACGACCCGGTGCGCCCCTGAGGCAGCACCGGCACGGCCGCCGCCCCCCGGCCTCCCCGGCGCGCGCGAGCGCGGCCGCGGACCGCCACCCCGACCTCTGCGCGACGACGCGCCCACCCGCCAGCACGTGACGAGCGGGCGCGCCCGCGCGAGCGGCGCCGCGCCCGGGACGGAGACGCATGAGCACGCCCACCACACCTCCCGGCACATCGCCCGGGACCCCTTCCGACGACCACCGGGGCGGCCCCGACGGCGGCGCCCGTCACGCCCTCGCCGACGCCACGACGGCCGACGGCGCGACCGTCGGCACCGTGCCGCCCGGCCCCGCGGAGAGCGCCGCCGAGTCCTCGGGCGGGCGCCGTCGCGTGTCCGCCCCGGCGCGGCCGCACGGCGGCATCTCCGTCCTCGAGGCCCTCAAGGACCCGCGCCGCCTGCGCATCGAGGTCCTCGCCGGCCTCGTCGTGGCGCTCGCGCTCATCCCCGAGGCCATCGCCTTCTCGATCATCGCGGGCGTCGACCCCCGCCTCGGGCTCTTCGCGTCCTTCACGATGGCCGTGACGATCTCCTTCCTCGGCGGCCGGCCCGCGATGATCTCGGCGGCCACCGGGGCGACGGCGCTCGTCGTCGCGCCGCTCGTGCGCGAGCAGGGCGTGGAGTACCTCTTCGCCGCCGTCATCCTCGGCGGCGTCGTGCAGGTGGTCCTCGGCGTGCTCGGCGTCGCACGGCTCATGCGCTTCATCCCGCGCAGCGTCATGGTCGGCTTCGTCAACGCCCTGGCGATCCTCATCTTCATGTCGCAGGTGCCCCAGCTCGTCGACGTGCCGTGGGCCGTCTACCCGCTCGTGGCCGTGGGCATCGCCGTCATCGTGCTGCTGCCGCGGCTGACCACCGCGGTGCCCTCGCCCCTCGTCGCGATCGTCGCGCTCACCGGCTTCGTCGTCCTCGCGTCCGTGACCGTGCCGGACGTCGGCGACCAGGGCGAGCTGCCCCAGGACCTGCCCTCGCTCCTCTTCCCCGACGTGCCGCTCTCCTGGGAGACGCTGCAGCTCGTCGCCCCGTACGCGCTGGGCGTCGCCGTCGTCGGGCTCCTCGAGTCGCTCATGACGGCGAAGCTCGTCGACGACGTCACCGACACCGGCTCCTCGAAGACCCGCGAGGCCTGGGGCCAGGGCGGCGCCAACATCGTCACCGGCTTCTTCGGCGGCCTCGGCGGCTGCGCGATGATCGGCCAGACGATGATCAACGTGAAGTCCTCCGGGGCCCGCACGCGGATCTCGACCTTCCTGGCCGGGGTCTTCCTCCTGCTGCTCGTCGTCGTCCTCGGCGACGTCGTCGCGGTGATCCCCATGGCCGCGCTCGTCGCCGTCATGGTCATGGTCTCGGTGGGGACCTTCGACTGGCACAGCGTCCGCCCCGCCACGCTGCGCCGGATGCCGCTGTCGGAGACCGCGGTGATGCTCTCGACCGTCGCCGTCACCGTGGCCACGCACAACCTCGCCTACGGCGTCGTCGTCGGCGTGCTCGTGGCCATGACGCTCTTCGCGCGCCGCGTCGCCCACCTCACGGAGGTCGTCGAGGTCGCCCAGCCGGACGAGGGCACCCGCGTCTACGCCGTCACCGGCCAGCTCTTCTTCGCGTCCAGCAACGACCTGGTGCACCAGTTCGACTACGTCGGCGACCCGCACGACGTCGTCATCGACCTGTCGGGCGCCAACGTCTGGGACGCCTCGACGGTGGCCACCCTCGACGCCATCGAGACGAAGTACGCCGCCCGCGGCAAGACGGTGCGCATCACCGGGCTCGACGAGCACTCGGCCCGCCGCCGCGACCGCCTCGCCGGCCACCTCGGCGGGGGGCACTGACGGTGGTCGGCGCTGCCGGGGCCGGGGCCGGCGGGGACGAGGGCGCGCGGCCGCTGCAGATCGGGCGCGTCGCCGAGATCACCGGCCTCTCGCTGCACACGCTGCGGCACTACGACGAGGTGGACCTCCTGCGGCCCTCGGCGCGCAGCGAGGGCGGCTTCCGGCTCTACACCGCCGGCGACGTCGACCGCCTCCTCGTCATCCGCCGGATGAAGCCGCTCGGCTTCTCCCTCGAGCAGATGCGCGAGCTGCTCGAGGTGGTGGACGCGCTGCCCTCGGCCACCGGGGCGCGGGAGGCGGCGCTGCGGGAGCGGCTCGCCGGCTTCACCGCCCTCGCCGAGGACGCGCGGCGGCGCATGGTCGAGCGCGTGGCCATGGCCGACGAGCTGCTCGAGCGGCTGCGGGCGCGCTGACGCGGGCTGCGACCCGTCGGACGACGGACGCGCTCGCCGGGACCGACGGACGGCGACCCACCCGACGCGGGGAGCCGCCGTCCGTCGGTCTCGCCGTCAGCGCGTGCGGAGCAGCTCCCCGACGGGCGAGCCGTCGAGGTTCTCCAGCAGGTCGGCGGGGTCGCGGTACACCGCCGCGGCGCCGGCGCCGAGCAGCTCCTCGCGCGAGCTGCCGCCGCAGGTGAGGGCGATGCACGGCATGCCGGCGGAGCCGGCGGACTCGACGTCCCACACCGTGTCCCCCACCGCGACGCAGCGGCTCGGGTCGAGGCCGTGGGCCTCGGCGGCCCGGCCGAAGATGTCCGGGGCCGGCTTGGCCGCCTCGACGTCGCCGGACGTGAGCACGCCGGTGAGCTCGTCGCCCGCGCCGACGGCGGGCAGCATCCAGTCGAGGTCGCTCTTGTCGCCGCTCGTCGCGAGGACGACGGCGAGGTCGCGCTGCGCGAGGGCGTCGATGAGGTCGGCGGCCCGCGGGAACGGCTCGACCTCCTCGCGCATCCGCCCGTACTGCTCGGAGTGCCCGCTCGTCACGGCCTCGACGAGGTCGTCGTCGACGGCGTCCGAGCCCGGGGAGCCGAGGCCGTCGCCGAGGACGCGGCGCACGAGCTCGGAGCTGCCGAGCCCGATCGCGCGGTGCAGCACCGCCATCGGCACGCCGTGGACGTCCTCGGCGCGCAAGGCCCGGGACCACGCGACGACGTGGAGGAAGTTCGTGTCGAGCAGGGTGCCGTCGACGTCGAGCAGGACGCCGGCGCCCGGGGAGTCGGCGGCGTCGTCGGCGGGTCGGTCGTCGGGGGAGCTGGGCACGGGGGGACCTCCTGGCGGTGGCGGGGCGCTCGCGGCGCCGCGACGGGCGCGGGGGCGGGGAGCCGCGGGACCTGCCGACCGTAGGCGCGCCGCGCCGCCGCCACCCGTCGGCAGCGGTCGCGGGCGACGACGTCGCCCCCTACCTTCGGACGTCCCCTCCGCCGGGGTGCTCGTCGTCCGGGCGCCGCGGCGGTCCGCCCGCAGCACTCGCGGCTGCGCCCACCCCGAGGAGCCCCCGTGGCCCACGAGACCTCCCCCGGCGAGCGCCCCGCGCGCCGCCCCGACGACCACCACGACGACCGGCCCGCCGACGACGTCCGCGGGCACGCGCACCGCGGCGGCACCGAGCCGCTGCCCCGCACCGCGGGCTCCGCCTACGACCAGCCGGGCGACGACCGGCGTGGCTACGACCGGGGCTACGAGGAGGGGCGGGCCGCCGCTCTGGGTGCCGGCGCCGCGACCGGCGAGCGCGTCGCGCAGCGCGAGGGCACGCGGTCGCCCAAGCCCGCGAAGACGAGCGCGGCGGCGACCTTCGCCCTCGTCTTCGGCCTGTCGTCGCTGCTGTCGGCCCTGACCCTGCTGCTCACGCCGCTCGCGCTGGTGCTCGGCATCATCGGCCTCGTGCTCGGCGTCGTCGGCATCTCGATGACCAGGCGCGTCGGCGTCACCGGCCGCGGTCTCGCCGTCGGCGGCCTCGTGCTGTCGGTGCTCGGCCTGGTGGTCAGCCTCGTGCTCATCATCGGCATCACGACCGTCCTCAACGACGACCAGGCCGTCCAGCGGCTGCAGGAGCAGGTGCAGCAGCTGCAGAGCCAGCTGCCCGAGGACCTGCAGCCGACGACCGGGAGCTGAGCCGGTCCGCCGAGACGGAGGCTGTGGTCACGACGGGGGGTCGGGCGTGACCACAGCCTCCATCTCGGCGACGACGGGACGCCTGCGCGGCGTCGTCCCCGGGCTCAGCGACCGGCGGCGAGCAGCGCCGCCACCGCGGCGGCCGACGGGTCCTCGGCCTCGTCGCCCGTGACGACGGCGGCCCGCAGGAGCATCGCCATGGCGACGGCGCCCGGGTCGGGGGTGCCGACGACGCGGTCGCCGAGGTAGGCGGCCCGGCCGCGGCGGGCCCGGACCTGCGCCGTCGCCGTCGCGCCGTCGGCCGCGGCGGTGGCCGCGGCGCCCAGCGAGCCGCCGTCGGCGAGAGCCCGCACCGCGGGGTCGAGGGCGTCGACGAGGGTGCGGTCGCCCACCTGCGCGCCGCCGACCCGCTGCACGGCCGCGACGCCCTGGCGCAGCCCGTCGGCCCACGCCGCGTCGCCGGCCGAGGTCTCGCCGCCGGCCCGCTCGGCGGCCGCCGCGAGCTCGGCGAGGAGCAGGCCCACGAGCGGGCCGCTCGTGCCGCCGACCTCGTCGAGGAACACCTCGCCGGCCGCCGCGAGCGCCTCGGCTCCCGTGCGGCCCTCCGCGGGGCCGTCGGCGTCGAGGCGGGCGACGACGCGGCGCAGGCCGCCGCGCACGTTGTCGCCGAAGTCCCCGTCGCCGGCCAGGCGGTCCAGGCGCGTGAGGTCGTCGTGCGAGGCCTCGACGTCGCCCGCCCAGCGGCGCAGGGCCCGCTCGGGCGCGGAGGCGCCCTGCGGCAGCGACCCGTCGGCGGGGGCCGCGCCGTCCACCGGCGCCGCGGCCGCCGGGGGCTCACCACCGGCGCCCGACCACGGCGCGGGCACGACCTCGGGCCCGCCGGGGCCGCCGCCCGAGAGCGCCGCCGAGGACGACGGCGCCCGCCACAGGTCGAGCCAGCCCTCCTCGAGCGCCGTCAGCGTCACCGAGAAGCCGTGCATGTCGAGGGCCGCCACGTAGGTGCCGACGAGCGCGCCGGCGACGGCGACCCCGCGCCGGTCGAGCGCCTCGGCCACCTCCTCCATCACCGCGTAGAGCTCGAGCTGCGTCGTCGCGCCGAGGCCGTTGACGACGACGAGCACGCCGTCGCCGGCCGCGCCGGACGCCTCGCCCGGCTCCACCGGCAGGGCGGCGAGGACCTGGTCGACGAGCTGCTCGACGAGCTCGGGCAGGGGCGGGCGCGCGACGGTGCGCTCCGCGCGCTCGCCGTGGATGCCGACGCCGAGCTCGAGCTCGTCGGGGCCCAGCGCGAAGGCGGGCTCGCCCGTCGCCGGGTCGGTCTGCGCCCGGGACGCGACCGCGAGGCTGCGGCTCGCCGCGACGACGCGGGTGCCGAGGTCCGCGAGGGCGTCGACGTCGGCCCCGGCGTCCGCCGCCGCGCCGAGCAGCTTCTCGACGACGACGGTGGCCGCGGTGCCCCGGCGTCCGGCGGCGTTGTCGGCGGAGTCGGTGGCGACGTCGTCGTCCACGAGCACCTCGCCGACGCGGACCCCCTCGAGGCGCAGGCGCTCCGCGGCGATGCGGAAGTTGATGACGTCGCCCGTGTAGTTCTTCACGACGAGCACGACGCCGTCCGGCCCCGCCGCCGCCCGGCCGGCCTCGAGGACCTGCCGGTTGTGCGGGGAGGTGAAGACCATGCCGGGCGCGGCGCCGTCGAGCAGGCCGGGGCCGAGGAGGCCGACGTGCAGCGGCTCGTGGCCGGCGCCGCCGCCCGAGACGAGGCCGGTGCGCCGGCCGGCGTGCCGGGTGCGGGCCAGCAGGTGCAGCGGCTCGGGCCGCAGCGCGACGAGGTCGGCGTGGGTCCGCGCGAAGCCGGCGGCGGCGCGGGCGACGGGCTCGTGCTCGGGGTGGGCGAACGGGGCGGCCACGGCTCCTCCTCCGCTGCGCGGCGTCGGCACCGCGCAGCGGGGCCGATCCTCCGCGCCGCGACTGACCGGGGGCAACCCGCCCCTCGGGGCGGAGCGGCGACGACTCGCCCTCCGGTGGGCCGCTCGGAGGGCGAACCGGCGGCGACTCGCCCTCCGGTGGGCCGCTCGGAGGGCGAACCGGCGACGACTCGCCCCCGGGGGCCGTGCGGACGGCGAACCGGCGACGACTCGCCCCGGGGGGCCGGCGTCGTCACGTGCCGGCAACGCGGGGACACGTCGGGGCAACACGGGCGCAGGAGCGTGCACCCGCCGTCCCGCCCGGGGCCGGCGGACGAGGAGGACGACGTGGACGAGCTCACGACCCAGCGGCTCGACGGGGCCGTCCGGCTGACCGACGGGCCGACCGGCGGACCGGCGAGCGGGCCGACGCCGGAGCAGGCGGCGGAGGTGCTCGCGCGCGGCCCGGGTCGGCGGGGCTTCGTCCGCGCCGCGGCGGGCATGGGCGCGGCCGCCGCCGCGGTGGTCGGCGGGACGGCCGCCCCGGCGCTCGCCGGCCCGCCCGGCGCCGCGGGCGGACCGGTCCAGGTGCTGCAGCCGCTGCGGCGGCCGCCGGCGCGGGAGACCTACGTGCCCTGCGACCCGGCCACCGCGCTGTGGGGGCGGCTGCCCACGCGGAGCACCGACCCGGTGGCGCGGGTGACGTCGGGGACGGTCCTGACCATGGACACCGTGTCCCACGAGGGCGTCCTCGAGGACCAGGGCAAGGACCCCCTCGGCTACTTCACGGGCTTCGGGGTGAGTCCGGACGCCGTGCTCCAGGACGCGATCGGGGTGGCGGCGCGGACCCCGCACGACGGCCCGGGGCCGCACGTCGTCACCGGCCCGGTGCACGTGCGGGGCGCCCGGCCCGGCGACGTCCTCAAGATCGACGTCCTCGAGCTCACCCCGCGCGTGCCCTACGGCGTCATCTCCAACCGCCACGGCAAGGGCGCCCTGCCCGGGGAGTACCCGGAGGCCTGGCGCGGCGACCCGTCGCTCGCCGAGTGGTTCAACCAGGGCGGCAACGTCAGCGTCTTCACCGAGGTGCAGAGCCGGCAGGGCCGCCTGGTCGGCGCCATGCCCGGCCCCGTGCCGGCGCGCTTCCCGCTGCGGCCCTTCCTCGGGATGATGGGCGTGGCCCGCGACACGACGGCCGTCGTCGACTCCGTGCCGCCCACGGACGCCGGCGGCAACATCGACGTCGCGGACGTCGGCGTCGGCGCCACCCTCTACCTGCCGGTGCGCGTGCCGGGCGCCCTCTTCTTCGTCGGCGACCCGCACATGGCGCAGGGCGACGGCGAGGTGGCGCTCACGGCGATGGAGGGCTCGCTGCGCGCCCGGCTCCGCCTGTCCGTCGTCCGCCCGGGCGACGGCGCCCCCCTCATCACCGCGGAGCAGCCCTTCGCGGAGACGCCCGAGCACTGGATCCCCATCGGCCTGTCCGACCAGGACGGCCCCGAGGGCGGCGGCAACGTCACGGACCTCGACGTCGCCATGCGCCAGGCCGTGCGCCACGCCCTGGCCTTCCTCACCGAGGAGCTGGGGATGCCGGGCCCCGTGGCCTACACCTACCTCTCGGCGGCCACGGACTTCGCCGTCTCGCAGGTCGTCGACCGCACGACGGGCGTCCACGCCCTCATCCGCAAGGCCGACTTCGGCCGCTGACGCACCACGAGCGCCCCCGGCCCGCCGTCGGACGCCCTCCCCCGGACGGGTCGCCGGGATGGCGGAGCGGCGCCGGGGGTGCTGGTGTGGGCACGACGGGCCGCTGCGGAGCGGCCCCCCGCCCGAGAGGCACCCCCATGGCGACGACCGCCCGCACCACCACGTCCGGCTCGCACGGCGCCCTTCGCGCCCTGCAGGTCACCGCCGCCCTCAGCGTGCTCGCCGTCGTCTGGCAGTTCGTCACCGCGGGCAGCCTCGTCCAGGACCCCTCCTGGCTCGGGCTGCACGGCGGCGGCGCGATCGTCCTCCACGTCACCTCCGGCCTGGCGGCGCTGGCGGCGCTGTGGTGGTGGCGCACCGGCGCGTCGCTGCGCCTCGGCGTCCTCGCCGTCGTGACCTTCGCCATCACGTTCCTCCAGGCGTGGAGCGGCGACCACGCCCCGCTCTCGGTGCACGTGCCGCTCTCGCTCACCGTCGTCGCCACGACGGCGTGGCTCCTCGTCGCCGCGCTCGTCGCCGGGCGACGCCGGGCCTGACCCGGCGCGTCCCGGTCCGGCGCCCGCACCGCGGACGACGACGGGGTGTGGCGCCCCACGTCGGGGCGGGAGAGGCTGCCCCGGTGGGACGGACCCGGACGAGACGGACCCTCCCTGCCGCGACCACCGCGGGCGTGCTCGTCCTCTACGGGCCGCTGAGCGGCCTCGCCTACATCCCCGTCTCGGTGGGCCTCGGCGAGGAGGTGGGGCTCACCGGCTCGCAGGTCGGCCTGACGGTCGGTGCGCACGCCCTCGCCGCCGCAGTCGGGAGCCTCCTGCTCGGCCCCCTGCTCGACGTCGTCCCGGTCCGGCGCGTGCTGCCGGCGGCCGTCCTCGTCAACGCCCTGGCCTCCCTGGCGCTGTGCCTCCCGCCGACGTACGGGCTGCTCCTCGGGGGCCGCCGGGCAACTCCTCGGCCATCGCCGCGACGTTCGAGGGCCACCGGATGGCCCTCGACGGGCGCGCCGCGCAGGCGCTCGCGACGTCGGCCATCGGCGCCTTCACCGGCGGCCTCATCGCGACGACGGTCGTCGCCTTCGGGGCGCCGGCCTTCGCGGACCTGGCCTCGGCGTTCGGTCCGGAGGAGTTCTTCGCCCTCACCGTCTTCGCCTTCGTCGCCACGGCCTTCGTCGTCGCCGACTCGGCGCTCAAGGGGCTGGCGGCGCTCGTCATCGGGTTCACGGTCGGCGTCATGGGCATCGACACCCTGACGGGGACGGTGCGCTTCACGCTCGGGGTGCCGCAGCTCCTCGACGGCATCGGGATCGTCGTCATCACCGTCGGCCTGCTGGCGCTCGGCGAGGTGCTCCAGGTCGCGTCCCGCTCGCGCTGGCAGAGCGGCGACCGGCTCGTCACGGTGAGGGGCCGCCCCTTCCTCTCGCGGGCGGAGTTCCGGGAGGCGCTGCCGGCGTGGCTGCGCGGCACGGCCTTCGGCGTCCCCTTCGGCGTCATCCCCGTCGGCGGGTCCGAGGTGCCGACCTTCCTCGCCTACGGCACCGAGCGGCGGCTCGACGCCCGGCGCCGGCGCCCGATGTTCGGCCGCGGCGCCATCCGCGGCGTCGCCGGCCCGGAGGCCGCCGGCAACGCCACCGCCGGCACGGCCATGGGCGCGCTGCTGGCGCTCGGCCTGCCGACGTCCGCCACGGCCGCCGTGCTCCTCGGCGCCTTCCAGCAGTTCGGCTTCCAGACCGGGCCGCTGCTCTTCGCCCGCTCGGGCGACCTCGTCTGGGCGCTCATCGCGAGCCTCTTCATCGGGCTCGTCGTGCTGCTCGTGCTCAACCTGCCCTTCGCCCCGGTGTGGGCGCAGCTCCTGCGCATCCCCCGGCAGTACCTCTACGCCGGCATCGCCGTCTTCGCGGGGCTGGGCATCTACGCCTCGGCGGGCTCCGTCGTCGACCTCGTGCTGCTGCTCCTGCTGGGGCTGCTCGGCTTCGTCATGCGCCGCCACGACGTCCCGCTGGCCCCGGTGCTCATCGCCGTCATCCTCGGCCCCCTCGCGGAGCTGAACCTCCGCCGGAGCCTGACGATCAGCCAGGGCGACCCGACGGTGCTCGTCTCCACGCCCATCACCGTCGTCATCTACGCGCTCCTCGTCGTCGCGCTCGTCGCGCAGGTGCGGCGGCGCCGCAGCGCGGACGTCTGAGGCTCGGCCACCGGGGGTCTCGACCGGTCTCTGCCGCCGTCTAGGGCTCGTCCCAGACGGCGGCAGAGGCGGTGATCGAGCGGTCGACGCGGCCGCCCCGGCTCAGAGCCCGACGCCGGCGCGACCCGGTGCGGCGAGCTCCTGCAGGCGCGCCCACGTCGCGTCGTCGACCGGGTGGCGCGCCAGCTCGAGCGTGCGCGCCACGCGTCCGGGCGCGGACATGCCCACGACGGTCGAGGCGACGCGCTCGTCGCGCAGCGAGAACTGGAGGGCGGCGGCGGCGAGGGGGACGCCGGCCTCCTCGCAGACCCGCTGCATCTCGCGCACGCGGGCGAGGACGTCCTCACCCGCGGGCCGGTAGCAGTAGGTGGGGACCTCGTCAGGGCCGCGCACGAGCATCCCGCCGCCGTACGGCGCCGCGTTGACGACGGCGACGCCCGCGGCCGCGGCGTCCGCGACGAGCGGCTCCGCGGAGGAGTCGACGAGGGTGAGCCGGTTGTGGGTGAGGACGACCTCGAAGACGCCCGTGGCGACGTAGCGGCGCAGCAGGTCCACGGGCCCGCCGGCGACGCCGAGGTGGCCGACGAGCCCCTCCTCGCGCAGGGCGACGAGCGCCTCGACGGGGCCGCCGGGGGCCGTGGCGTCCTCGAAGGAGATCCGCTCGGGGTCGTGGAGGTGCACGAGGTCGAAGCGCTCCTGCCCGAGGCGCTCGAGGCTCTCCTGCACCGAGCGGCGCACCCGGGCGCCGGAGAAGTCGTCGCCGCCGGGCAGCGGGTCGACCTTCGTCGCGAGCAGGACGCCGTCGGGCAGACCGCCCGCGCGCCGCAGCCCGAGGCTGAGGCGCCGCTCGCTCTCGCCGTCGCCGTACTGGTTCGAGGTGTCGAGGTGGGTGATGCCGCGGCGGAGCACCTCCTCGACCGTCGCGAGCGCCTCCTCCTCCGGGACGTCGTGCGCGGGCGGGATCGTCGTCCCGCCGAGCGAGCTCGTCCCGAGGGCCAGGGCGGTGGTGGTCAGGCCCGTGCGGCCCAGCGGGCGGGTCGCGAGGGGGTCGGTGGTGGTGGTCGGCACAGGGGCTCCGCATCCGTCGGGTCGGTCGGTCGGGTGGTCGGGCTGGGCGGGTCGTGCGGCGGGTCAATTCGTGCGGCGGGTCAGGTCGTGCGGCGGGTCAGGCGCAGGGTCACCACCTGGAACGGCCGCAGCCGCAGCGCCGCGCCGCCCCCCTCGTCGGGGTCGCCGCTCGCCAGCGCGCCGCGGACGTCGTCGGGCGCGGGGCGCTCGAGCAGGTCGACCTCGTCGACGCCCGCGACGGGGAAGGACGGGAGGAGGCGGGCGCGGGCGCGGCCGCCGAGCGCCTCGTAGAGCCGGACGACGACGTCACCGGACCGGTCGTCGGCGAGCTTGACCGCCTCGACGACGACGGCGCCCGGGGCGCTCTCGTCCTCCAGGCGGACGACCGGGGCGACGGCGCAGCCCCCGGCGACGCGCCGCTCCGGCAGGTTGAGGGCGTAGCCCTCCCGGACGGCGTCGGCCGTCCCGGCGCCGACGACGAGGGACGCGCGCAGCACGTGGGTCCCCTGGTCGGTGTCGGGGTCCGGGAAGCGCGGCGCGCGCAGGAGCGACAGGCGGACGGTCGACGTCGTGCCGCCGCCCTCGCGGGGGTGCCGGGTGACGTCGTGCCCGTAGGTGGCGTCGTTGACGACGGCGACGCCGTAGCCCGGCTCGCCGACGTGGACGAACCGGTGGGCGCAGACCTCGAAGCGGGCGGCGTCCCACGTCGTGTTGACGTGGGTGGCGCGCCGCAGGTGGCCGAACTGCGTCTCGAAGGCGGCCGAGTCGGTGTGCACGTCGAGCGGGAAGGCGAGCTTGAGGACCTTCTCGCGCTCGGCCCACCCCACCTCGCAGCGGACGTCGACGCGGGCCGCGCCGGGGACGAGCACGAGGTCCTGCACCGCGGTCGAGGCGCCGAAGGAGCGGCGCACCCGCACGCCGGCGGCGCCGTCGCCGGCGTCCGGCAGCAGCTCGACGGCGTCGGCGCCGACGAGGTCGCTCACGCGGTGGCGGTAGGAGGCGTCGAGGTCCCAGGAGTCCCAGGCGTTCGGGGCGTCGGGGTGCAGCTGGAGCAGCGCGCCCGCGCCCCCCGGGGCGAGGACCTCGCGGTCGGCAGCGAGGTCGCGCACGGAGGTGAGCAGCCCGCGGGCGTCCACGACGGCGCGGACCAGGCCGTTGTCGAGCACCCACCCGTCGCCGTCCCGCTCGGCCCGCGCGGGCGCCGCGCCGTCGTCGGGGACGCCGGCGCCCAGCGCGGGGACGCCGCGACGGGCGTGCGGGGCGGCGTTGAGGACGACGTCGCCGTCGCTCCCGTCACCCGGGAGCGCGTCCAGGGCGGACGCGACGAGGCCCTCGAGCTCCTCGGCGACGCGGGCGTAGGTCGCGCGCGCCTCGCGGTGCACCCAGGCGATGGACGAGCCGGGGAGGATGTCGTGAAACTGGTGCAGGAGCACCGTCCTCCACAGCCGGTCGAGGTCGTCGTGGGGGTAGGCGAAGGTCTCGTCGGCGAGCGCGGCCGCCGTCGACCACAGCTCGGCCTCCCGCAGGAGGTGCTCGCTGCGGCGGTTGCCCCGCTTGGTGGCCGCCTGCGAGGTGTAGGTGCCCCGGTGCATCTCGAGGTACAGCTCGCCCACCCACACGGGTCCGTCGGCGTCCTCGTCCTCGACCGCGGCGAAGAAGGCCGACGGCGCCTCGACGGCGACGCGGGGCGAGCCCTCGAGGTCGGCGGTGCGCCGCGCTCGCTGGAGCATCTCGCGGGTGGGGCCGCCGCCGCCGTCGCCGTACCCGAACGGCACGAGGGACCGGTTCGACCAGGCCGTGTCGCGGTGGTTGCGCTGGGCGTGGGCGAGCTCCGCGCCCGTCAGCTCGGCGTTGTACGTGTCGACGGGCGGGAAGTGGGTGAGGACGCGGGTGCCGTCGAGGCCCTCCCACCAGAAGGTGTGGTGCGGGAAGACGTCCGTCGTGTTCCAGCTGATCTTCTGCGTGAGGAACCACCGGGAGCCCGAGAGGCGCACGAGCTGGGGCAGCGCCGCCGAGTAGCCGAAGGAGTCCGGCAGCCAGACCTCCTGCGAGTCGACGCCGAAGCGCTCGAGGAAGTACCGCTTGCCGTGGACGAGCTGGCGCGCCATGGCCTCCGAGCCCGGCATGTTCGTGTCGGACTCGACCCACATGCCGCCGACCGGCACGAAGCGCCCGTCGCGCACCTTCTCCGCGACGCGGGCGAAGACCTCGGGGCGGTGCTCCTCGAGCCACGCGTACTGCTGCGCGGAGCTCATGGCGTGGACGAGGTCGCGTCCCTCGGGCGCGTCCATGAGGTCGACGACGTTCGACGCCGTCCGCGCGACCTTGCGCACCGTCTCCCGCAGCGGCCAGAGCCACGCCGAGTCGATGTGCGCGTGCCCGACGGCGGTGACGCGGTGCGCGCTGGCCGTCGCCGGCGCAACGAGCACCTGCGTCAGCTCCGCGCGGGCCGCGGCGGCCGAGCCGGCGACGTCCTGCAGGTCGAGGGCGTCGAGGGCGCGCTCCAGCGCGCGCGCCACCTGCCAGCCGCGCGGGTCGCCGTCGGCCAGCTCGGCGAGGAGGCCGCCCAGGACCTCGAGGTCCGCGACGAGCTCGTGGACGTCGGTCTCGAGGACGGCGACGTCGGCGCGGTCGAGCCGGTACAGCGGGGCGAAGGGCGCGGTGGACCGGTCGCCCAGCGCGGTCGGGCCGAAGCGGTCGCCCTCGTCGGGCAGCACGAGGGGGTTGGCCGCGGCCTCGACGAAGAGGTCGACGCGCTCGCCGCCCGCGGCGGGGTCGGCCACGGGCACCCAGCCGTTGCGGGGGTTGAGGCCCTTCACGGGCGTCCCGTCGGGGCGGTAGGCGAGGCCCTCGGCCTGGAAGCCCGGCGTCGCGCCCCGCCAGCCGAGGTCGACGACGAGCTCGACCCGGCGCCCGGCCGCCTCGGGGGGCACGTCACCGGTGAGGTGGAGCCAGGTGGTGCCCCACGCCGGGCCCCACGCGTCGCCCACGGCCATCGGCTCGTAGAGGGCGTCGACGGCGCGCGCCGGGCCGGGCAGGGCGGCGGCGGGGGCCACGGGCTCCCCCCGGCCAGGGCGCCCCTCCTCGTCGGCCACGTGCCAGGCCTCGACGTGCAGGGGCGCCACCGTGCGGTGCACGGCGGGACGCAGGCGGTGCTCGAGGGTGCGCGCCAGCCGGGCGCGGAGGAGGTCGCGGTCGTCGTGCACGGGGTCTCCGCTCGGGTCAGCCGGTGGGCGCGGTCGGCGGTGGTCGCGGTCGGTGGGGCGGTCGGCGGGGCGGTGGTCGGCGGGTCTCGGGGCCGGGTCGGGGTGGGGGCCGGTCCCCGGTGGGTCCGGTCGTCGGTGGTTCCCGTCGTCGGTGGGTCCGGTCGTCGGGGGGTCCGGTCGTCGGGGGGTCCGGCTCGGACATCAAGGCACACGCTGCCGCCGTGCGGTGGTGAGCGCACCGGCGGGTCGTCGACCACTGCGGCGGTCACAGCGGCCTGGCCGTCGATCGAGGTCTCTCGCCCCGTCTAGCGCCGTGTCGAGACGGACGCAGACGACGGCATCGGGCGCCGTCGACCGGTCGTCCACAGGCGGCCGCCGTCGACGGGCCGCTGTCGGTGGGGCGCGCTACCTTGGTGGTTGTTCGAACACGTGTTCGACTGTCGAGGAGGGGGGTGCCGTGGAGGCCACGGACGGCGAGCGCGCCCCCTCGGAGGACGGCCCGCCAGGCGCCACCGACCCGGCGCGTGACCGCGCCCGCGCCCTCGTCGACGGCATGGTCGTCGGGCAGGCGGAGCGAGCGCGGTCCTGGGCCGGGACCCTGCGGGCGGTCGCGGACCTCGTCGACGCCCTCTCCGCCCCCGACGGGCTCGCCGGGCCGCTCAGCGGCGGAGCCGAGGTCACGTCGGCGCTCACGGCCACCGGAGGCGCGCGCGCCGGGTCGCCCGCGGCCGCCCGAGCCCGCCACCGGGCTCGTCAGCGGGCGCGGGCGCAGGTCGTGCGCGCGCACGCCACGGGCGACCCCGTGGAGGCCGCCGTCGCCGAGGTGGCCCTGGCGATGCGCCTGACGACGGCGGCCGCCGCCCACCTCGTCGACCAGGCGCTGGCGCTCACCACCGACCTCACGGCCACCTACGCCGCGCTGGCGGCCGGGACCACGGACGAGGCCCGCGCGAAGGTGGTCGTCGACGGGACGGCGCACCTGCCCGCGGCGTCGGCGCGGCGGGTCGACGCGCTGCTGCAGCCCGCCGAGCTCGCCGGGCTGACGACGGCCGAGCTCCGCGCGCGGGTCCGGCACCTCGCCGCCGTGGTGGAGCCCGCCGAGCAGGCCGCCCGGAGCCGGGAGGGAGTCTGCGCCCGCGGCGTCCGCCTGCTGCCCCTGGGTGACGGGCTGGCCGAGCTGCGCGCCACCGGTCCCGCCCTCGACCTCGCCTGCGCCTTCGACGCCCTCACCGGTGCCGCCCGGAACCGTTCCGGCCCTCACGGGCGCACCGACCCGCACGCCGCCCAGGCCGCCGGGGTCGACCCGCTCGTCGTCGACCCGGCGTCGCTGCCCGACCGTCGCGGCGTGGACGCGCGGCGCTTCGACGCGCTCGTCGACGTCCTCGTGCGGCCGCCGGCGGGGGTCGCGGAGCCCGGTGCGACCGCCGGGCGCGCGACCGACGAGGACGCCGGCGCGGCGGGAGGTCGGCCGGCCGCTGACGACGACGCCGACGACCACTCCGCCGAGCGCACCGGCGCGCACGGCGGTCGCTGCCACGGGCCGCAGGTGGTCGTCGCGATGACGAGCCTGCTCGGCCTCGACGACGAGCCCGCGCAGCTGGCGGGCGTCGGGCCCGTCCCCGCCGCCCACCTCGCCGAGCACCTGCGCCACCACCCGTTCCGTCGGGCCTTCACCGACCCCGCCACCGGGCGTCTGGTCGCCCTGGACGGGCACCTCCTGCGCGTCTCCGGCGGGGCGGGCCGCCGGACCACGGCGACGGTGCCGCTGCCGGGACTGCAGAGGCTCCTCGCGGAGGGCTCGCCCGCGGACGCCGGCGCGGCCAGCGGCGGACCTGCGCCGAGCGGACCTGCGTCCATCGGGCCGAGCGACGGAGGCGCGCGTGACTGCGGGCCGGCCGCGAGCGACCCCCCGCCCGACACCTCACCGCCGGACGTCCCCGAGCCGTCGACTCCCCCGACCACCTCCGGTCCTCCCGGGCGTCGTCGCGGCGCACCGGCGCGTCCTCGCCCGGCCTGCCCCGTCGCCGCCGCCGGAGGCGGCCCGTACACGCCGAGCGCGGCCACGCAGCGGCACCTGCGTGCCACGCGGACCCGGTGCGCCTTCCCCGGCTGCCGCGTGCCGGCCGAGCGCTGCGACCTCGACCACGTGGAGCCCTACGCGACCGGCGGCCCCACGTGCCCGTGCAACCTCCACCCGCTGTGCCGACGCCACCACCTGGCCAAGCACCGCTTCGGTTGGCGGGTCCAGCGCCCTGCCGGTGGCGGCGGCCCGACCCGCTGGACGAGCCCGCTGGGGCAGACCGCCACCACGCGCGCCGAGCCGCTGCTGCCGCCCGCCATCCCTGCCGCCTCCGGTGCTCCTGCTGCCGGTGGGTCCTCGGGGAGCGAGACAGCCCGTCCGACCGAGGCGACCTACCCGGCGCACGACGCGGGCGCCGACGACGCGCGGTGGGCCCGCAGCTGCGTCGCCCGCGACCGAGAGGAGCTCGAGGAAGGTGAGCGCCGGCAGGAGGAGCGGCGGCAGGGTGAGCGCCAGCAGGAGGACGGCGGCGACCCGCGCCCCGACGGCCTCCGCGCCGAGCCGGCGCCACCGGACTCCTGGGGCGGCGGGGATCCGCCCTTCTGAGGCCGAAGCGCTCGACCCACCCGAGTGGACACGGCAGGTCCACCGCTCCGGACGAGGTCACCGGGCAGGACAAAGGTTATCCGGCAAGACGGAGGTCACCGGACAGGACAGAAGTCACCGGACAGGACGGAGGTCACCGGCGCGGCGGCCCGCCGCCTCACCCGTCGACGACGGCCTTGCCCGGGTTGAGGATGCCGAGGGGGTCGAAGGCGGCCTTCACGGCGGCGTGGACGTCCATCGACACGTCGCCGAGCTCCTCGCGCAGCCAGGCCCGCTTGAGCAGCCCGACGCCGTGCTCGCCCGTGAGCGTGCCGCCGAGACGCTGCGCCAGCGCGAAGACCTGGCAGGCGGCGTCCCAGGGCGCCCCGGACAGGACGTCCTCGCCCTCGGGCACGACGAGCACGGGGTGGAGGTTCCCGTCGCCGGCGTGCGCGAAGACGGCGATGCGCACGCCTGTCCGGCGGGAGACCTCCTCGACCCCCGTCACGGCGTCGGCGAGCCGGGAGCGCGGCACCGCGACGTCCTCGATGACGGCCTGGCCGAGCCGCTGCAACGACGGCAGGGCCTCGCGGCGCGCCGTCATGAGCTCGGCGGCGCGAGAGGGGTCGGTCGTCGTCTCCGCCTCGAGCGCCTCACCGGAGACGGCGGCGAGCACGGCCTCGGCCTCGGCGGCCGCACCGTCGCCGTCGGTCTGCGCGAGGAGCAGGGCGGCGCCGCGGGCGCGCAGGTCGGTGCCCCGGGCGGCGTCGACGGCCTCGAGCGTCGCCGCGTCGACGAGCTCGAGCACCGCGGGCTGGACGCCCGCGCGGGTCACCGCGACGGCGGCCCGGGCGGCGGCCGCGACGTCGGCGAAGAAGGCGCTCGTCGTCGCCTGCTGCCGGGGCCGCGGGCGAAGCCGCAGCGTCGCCTCGACGACGACGCCGAGCGTGCCCTCGGAGCCGACGAGCAGGGCGGTGAGGTCGTAGCCGGCGACGCCCTTCGTCGTCGCGCGGCCCGTGCGCAGCACGCGCCCGTCGGCGAGCACCACCTCCAGGCCGAGGACGGCCTCCCGGGTGGCGCCGTACTTGGCGCAGCGCAGGCCCCCGGCGTTGGTGGCGATGCTGCCGCCGACGCTCGCGAGGGCGGCGCTCGCCGGGTCGGGGGCGTACATCAGCCCGTGCTCGGCCGCGGCGGCGTCGAGGTCGGCGACGAGGACGCCCGGCTGCACGACGGCGACCTGGTCGTCGACGCGGAGGTCGAGCACGCGGTCCATGCCCGAGACGTCGAGGACCAGCTCACCGGTCGTCGCGGACGCCGCGCCGGCGAGACCCGTGCCGGCGCCGCGCGTCACGACCGGCGTGCGCTCCGCCGTCGCCCGCCGCAGGACGGCGACGACGTCCTCGGTGCTGCGCGCCCGCACCACCGCGTCGGGCAGGCCGGCGGGCCGGTGGCCCGACCAGTCCGTGGAGGCCGCCTCGCGGCTCGCGCGGTCCACCCGGACCTGCGGCGCCTCGCGCTCCTCGTGCACCGTCATGGCCGTCTCCTCGTCGTCCCGCCGGCTCGCACCGTCCCCCCACGGTGACATACCAGTGGTCTACCGTGCGGGGACGTCCTGCCGTCCAGCGGGGCCCGCGGGCGGACGGACGCCCCGCCGGTGGCCGTCCCGTCCGCCCGCACCGCCCAGCCCCCGGAGGAGCCCGTGCGCGCGATCGACGTCGCCTCCGCCGTCGAGGACCTGCTCGCCACCCTCAGCCCCGGGGAGCCGCTGCCGCCGGAGCGCGACCTGGCCGCCCGCATCGGCACGTCGCGGGTGACGCTGCGCCGGGTCGTCGACGACCTCGCGGCAGCTGGCCGGCTCGTCCGCCGGCAGGGCGCCGGGACCTTCGCGGCGGCGCCGAAGCTCGCCCAGCCGCTGCGCGTCACCTCCTTCAGCGCCGACATGGTGGCCCGCGGGATGCGGCCGGGCGCTCGCCTCGTGACGGCCCGCACGGAGCCGGCGGGTGCGGCGGTCGCGCAGCGGCTCGAGGTGGACCCGGCCACGGAGGTCCTGCGCGTGCGCCGTCTGCGCCTGGCCGACGACGAGCCGATGGCCCTGGAGGACCTGCACGTGCCGGCCGATCTCGTGCCGGGCCTCGTCGGCGAGGACCTCGTCGACACGTCGTTCTACGCCGTCCTCGCCCACCGGTACGGCGTCGAGGTGGCCTCGGGCGAGCAGCTCCTCGAGGTGACCGCGGCGAGCGCCGAGGAGTCCACGCTCCTCCAGGTGCCGCTGCACGCGCCGGCCTTCCTCATCGAGCGCACGACCCGTGA
Organism: uncultured Pseudokineococcus sp.; assembly: GCF_947499845.1. Lineage (GTDB taxonomy): Bacteria > Actinomycetota > Actinomycetes > Actinomycetales > Quadrisphaeraceae > Pseudokineococcus. The sequence goes on along the minus strand of NZ_CANMPM010000010.1, from coordinate 96,913 downwards.
CGCGGACGGCCGCCGCCTGGAGCTCGTGCGCTCCGTCTACCGCGGTGACCGCTACCGGATCGTCGCGCCGCTGGGCACGGCGTCGCCCACCGTCGCGCCCCCGGCCACGGGACGCACGAGCGCTCCCTCCTGAGAGGGGGAGCCGAGCACCCCGGCACCGCCCGACCGGCGCCGCCGCCGCCACGACCCACCGCCCACGACCGTCTGGAGCGCCATGACCGCCCACGCCGCACCGGTGGACGCCGCCGCCCTCGGCCGCCTGCCCACGGAGGCCGTCCGCCCCGAGCTCGCCGACCTCGACGTGCGCAGCACCCGTGAGGTGGTCGCGCTGCTCGCCGAGGCCGACGCGGAGGTCCCCGCCGTCGTGGCCGCCGCCGGCGACGCCGTGGCCGCGGCCGTCGACCTCGTCGTCGAGCGGACGGAGCGCGGGGGGCGGCTCCTCTACGTCGGGGCGGGCACGCCAGGACGCCTCGCCGTCGTCGACGCCGCCGAGCTGCCCCCGACGTACGGCACCGACCCCGGTCTCGTCGTCGCCGTCATGGCGGGCGGCCCGCAGGCCGTCTTCGGCGCCCGCGAGGGGGCGGAGGACGACGAGGCCGCCGGCGCCGCGGACGTGCGCGCCCACGACGTGGGGCCGGACGACGTCGTCGTCGGCATCACCGCGTCGGGGCGCACGCCCTACGTCCTCGGCGCCGTCGACGCCGCCCGCGCCGCGGGCGCCGGCACCGTGGGCGTCAGCAGCAACGCGGCAGCAGCGTTGAGCGCGCGGGTCGACGTGGCGGTCGAGGTGCCCACCGGGCCCGAGGTCGTCGCCGGCTCCACCCGCCTCAAGGCCGGCACGGCGCAGAAGCTCGTGCTCAACCAGCTCTCGACGGCGGTGATGGTCCGCCGCGGCCGCACCTACGGCAACCTCATGGTCGACGTCCGCGTGACCAACGCCAAGCTCGCCGAGCGCGTGCGGCGCATCGTCGCCCAGGCGACCGGGGCCGACGACGAGGACGTCGAGCGCGCCGTCACGGCCGCCGACGGCCACGCGGGCACGGCGGTCGTCGCCCTGCTCGGGGGCGTCGACGCCGAGCGGGCCCGGCAGCTGCTCGACGCCGCCGGGGGCCGGGTGCGGGCGGCGGTGGAGCGGGCGCGCGCCGGGGGATGGCGCTGACGCTGACGGCAGGGTCCCGGACCAGGTCGTCGACCGCCGTCTGCCGCTCTCTACGACCCCGACGAGAGAGCGGCAGACGGCGGTCGAGAGGTCACCCGGTGCGGACCCAGCCGTCCGCGACGAGAGCGCCCGGGTCCGCCTCGGCGTCGAGCAGGACGTCGCCGCGCGCCGCGACCCGCACGTCGTCGACGACCACGCCGCGGCCCTGGTAGAGGGCGTCCGTCGTGTACCGCCAGCGCACGAGCAGGTCGCCGTCCGAGGGCCCGGCGGGCAGCCGGCCCGTGACGTCCCACCACGTGCGGTGCCCGTGCGCGGCCAGCGCGCCGTCCCGCGCGTGGACCACGCGCCCGACGATCCCCTGCTCGGGCGCCGTCCGCGCCCGCAGGGGCACCCGCTGCCACGTGACGCCGCCGTCCGCGGAGGACTCGACGACGAGCGGGTCGGTGGCCTCGACGTCGACGAGGGCGGCGAAGGACAGCACGGCCCCGCGCGGCGGGCTGTCCACCGCCGTCGCCAGGACCTGCGTCGTGGCGTCGACCGGCTGCGTGGACCAGGCGTCGTCACCGACGCGCGGCGGCACGCGCAGCGCCTGCCCGAGGCCGCGGGCGAGGGCCCGCCGCGCCGGGTTCACCGAGCCGCCGTCCCGGCTGGGGTGCACCCGGTTCGTCAGCAGCACGGCGAACGAGCCCGACGCGAGGTCGAGCACCAGCGAGGTGCCGGTGAAGCCGGTGTGCCCCGCGGTCCGGGCGCTCGACAGCCCGTCCATGTACCAGCGCTGGTCGAGCTCGAAGCCGAGGCCGTGGGCGTCACCGGGGAACTCGGTGTTCTCGTCCGTCACGAGCCGGCGCACCGAGCTCTCGCGCAGGACCCGCGTGCCGTCGCCCGCCACGCCGCCGGAGAGCAGGGCCTGCGCCAGCCGCGCCATGTCCTCGGCCGTCGAGAACACGCCCGCGTGGCCGGCGACGCCGTCGAGCGACCACGCGTTCTCGTCGTGCACCTCCCCCCGGACGACGCCGCGCGGCGGCACGACCTGCAGCTCGGTGGCCGCGGCGCCCTCGACGGGCGCGCCCGGCGTGGCGTAGCCGGTGTCGTCCATGCCCAGCGGGGCCGTGATGGCGTCGCGGACGACCGTGTCGAGGCGCTCCCCCGTCACCTCCTCGACGAGCGCGCCGAGGCTGATCATCGACAGGTCGCTGTAGACGTAGGCCGTGCCCGGCTCGCTCTGCAGCGGCTGCTGCAGCGCTCCCCGGACCCGGCTGTCGCGATCCGGGTACAGGCTCCAGAGCGGCACGAAGGGCGCGAAGCCCGCGGTGTGCGTGAGCAGCTGCCGCACGGTCACGCGCGACTTCGCCTCGCCGCCGACCGCGAACTCGGGCAGGTAGCGGACCACGCGGGCGTCGAGGTCGACCCGCCCGGCCTCGACCTGCTGCATGACCGCGATGGAGGTGAAGAGCTTCGAGACCGAGGCCATGTCGAACCGCGTGGCCGTCGTCACGGGCACCTGCTCCGAGCCCGGCAGCTCGGTCGCCGTCGTCGCGCCCGGCTCGCCCGCGTACTGGACGGCCAGGCCGTGCGCCTCCTCCGCGACGACGACGCCCCGGTGCCCCACGAGGGCGACGGAGCCCGGGTACAGGCGTGCGTCCGCGGGGCCGTCGGCGGAGTGCTCGGCCACCTCTGCCAGCGCGTCCCGCAGCGGGGCCGGGTCGAGCCCGACCTCCTCGGGCGCCCCGCGGCGCAGCGACGTCGGTGGCAGGAAGCCGGCGAGGGGGACGTCGAAGCGTCCGGCCGGCGCCTCACCGCCGACCTCCCCGGCCCCGGGCGCGGGGGCCGCGGCGACGGCGGTGGACGGCAGGACGAGGGCGCAGGCGAGCACCGTCCCCAGCACCGCCGCGCGCCGGCCCCGCCGCACCGCGAGCGGCCGGCTCACGACAGCCCCCGCGGGTAGCGCAGGTAGGGCCGGCGCTGCGCCTCGAACGCCGCCAGCTCGGGCGCCCACGCCGCCGTGACCTCGGCGACCGAGGCGCCCGCGTCGACCATCTCGCGCAGCCGGCTCGAGCCCGACAGCTTGTCGACCCAGAAGGGTCGGGCCGGGTCGTAGGCGTCCTCCCGCCAGGCGAAGCCGTCGACGAGTCGACGGGCCTCCACGAGCATCGCCGTCGCGGCGGTGATCGCGTCGACGCCCCCGACCGGGTCGGTGACGTGCAGCTGCAGCCCGTGGCAGACCTCGCCGGCGTGCTTGGAGAAGGTCGGGGTGAAGGACGCCTCGCGGACGGCGAGGCCGTCGAGGTCGTACCCGGCCACGGCCTCCGGCCAGCGCCAGTCCGCGCCCGGCGACCCGACCGTCTGGAAGGGCGTCGTCGTGCCGCGGCCCTCGGACATGAGCGTGCCCTCGAACCAGCACGTGCCCGTGTAGGCGAGGGCGACGTCGGGCGTCGGCACGTTGGGGCTCGGCGGCACCCACGGCAGCCCGGTGTCCTCCCACGGCAGGCTGCCCCGCCAGCCGCGCATCGGCACGACCTCGAGGCGGTCCCCGAGGCGCGCCCCGCCGGTCTCCTCGGTGATGAGCTCGCCGTCGAGGAAGGCCGCCAGCTCGCCCACGGTCATCCCGTGCTGCTGGGCGATGCGCTGGTTGCCGACGAAGGTGCGGAACTCGTCGGTCATCATCGGGCCGCGGGCGTCGCCCCCGACGGGGTTCGGCCGGTCGAGGACGAGGAAGCGCCGCCCCGTCGTCGCCGCGGCGACCATGGCGTCGTACATCGTCCAGACGTAGGTGTAGAACCGGGCACCGACGTCCTGGATGTCGAAGACGACCGTCTCCACGTCCGCCTCGTCGTAGAGGCGCGCGAAGTCGTCGGCGCCCGCCCCGTACGCGTCGTAGACGGTGACGCCGGTGCGCTCGTCGACGGAGGTGTCCTCCGACTCGCCCGCCTGGGCGGCACCGCGGAAGCCGTGCTCGGGTCCCAGGACGGCGCGCAGGTCGACGGCGCCGCTCGCGGCCATGACGTCGACCTCGTGCCGCAGGTCGGCCAGCACGCCGGTCGGGTTGGTGATGACCCCGACCCGCTGGCCGGCGAGCGCGGCGAAGCCGTCCGCCGCGAGCCGGTCGGCGCCCGTCTGGACGCGGGGGCGCCGCCGGCCGGTGCCGGTGCGCACCGGCCGTCCCGGTGCCGAGGGGGCGCCGGAGGACGACGCCGGGAGCGCGCTCCCCAGCACCGCGGCGGGGGCCGCGGCCGCGCCGGCGCCGAGCGCGCCGAGGAAGGACCGGCGGCTGGCCGCGACGTGCTGCCGCCCGCTCATCGCGCCCCTCCCAGCGAGGTCGCGCCGTCGGCGCCGTAGGTCAGGCCCCACCCGAGGGGCAGCAGCACGCCGGAGCCGTCGGCGGCCGGCACGTCGACGGGCAGGCGGCCCGCCGGGGCGACGTCCCCGTGCAGCACGCGGGCGAGCGAGCGCATCGCCACCGGCGTCGTCGAGTAGGTGGCGAGCGAGGTCGTCACGCCGGGCAGGTGGGCGACGTCGTACGGGTCGCGGACGGCGACGTGGACGACGGGGGTGCCCGTCGCGACGAGCTCGGCGACGGCCCGGCGCTGGCGGTCGCCGCGCGGGGAGCTCCACGCCCCGTTCGTCAGGACGACGACCAGGTCGGCCTCCTCGGCCGCCGCGACGGCCGTGTCCAGCGCGGGGTCCGCCGGGCCGCCGCCGGGGTCGCCCGGGTCCGGCGGGTCGGTCGGGTCGGGCGCGGACGCGCCGACCTCCTGCACCTCGACGACGTCGCCGTGCTCGGAGAGCGCCGCGCCGAGCGCCGCGGCCGGGGCCGCGCCCCACCCGGTGACGAGGACGTCCCGCTGCTCGCCGCCCGCGAGGGGGAGCAGGCCGGCGTCGTCGCGCAGGAGCGTCGTGGTGCGGTCGGTGACCTCCTGCGCCACGGCCTGGTGCTCCGCCGAGCCGAGGGTCGACAGGACGGCGTCGACGTCCGTGGAGCTGTCGGCGACGACGCCGCGGTGCCACTTCAGGCGCAGCACGCGCTCGACGCTCTCGTCGAGGCGCTCCTCCGTGAGCCGACCGGACGCCACGGCCCCGAGCAGGGCGTCGACGGCGACCCGCGGCTGCGCCGGCATGAGCAGCACGTCGGCGCCCGCCTCGACGGCGCGGACGGCCACCTCGCCGTCGCCGAACATCGTCCGGACGCCCTCCATCTCGAGGGAGTCGGTGGTGATGACGCCCTCGAAGCCCATCTCCTCGCGCAGGACGCCGGTCATGATGGGCTCCGACAGGGTCGCCGGGACGCCCGAGGGGTCGAGCGACGGGACGACGATGTGCGCCGTCATCACCGCGTCGACGCCGGCCTCCACGGCGGCGCGGAAGGGCGGGGCGTCGAGCCGCTCCCACTCCTCGCGCGTGTGGTCGATGACGGGGAGACCGACGTGGCTGTCCGTCGCCGTGTCGCCGTGCCCCGGGAAGTGCTTGGCGGACGTCGCGACGCCGCCGTCCTCCTGGTAGCCGACGACCTGCGCGGCGACCATGTCGGCGACGAGCTGAGGGTCGGAGCCGAACGAGCGGACCCCGATGACGGGGTTGGCCGGGTCGACGTTGACGTCGGCGACCGGCGCGTAGTCCTGCGTGATGCCGACGGCCCTCAGCTCGGTGCCCGTGACGGCGGCCGCTCGGCGGGCGTCCTCGGGGCTGCGCCCCGCCCCCAGCGCCATGGCGCCCGGGAAGCCGGTCGCGGGCGGACCGAGACGGGCCACGAGACCGGTCTCCTGGTCGGTCGAGATCATCAGCGGCACGCGCCGGTTCGCGCCACGAGCCGCCTCCTGGAGCCCGTCGTTCAGCCGGGCCAGCTGCTCCGGCCCCTCGCGGAAGCTGTCGGTCCACGCGAAGTGGACGACTCCGCCGAGCGCGTACTCCTCGACGACCTCCGCGGGCGTCGCGACCCCGTACAGGGCGGTGTTCCGCGGGTCGGACGTGCGCGCGTCGCTGCCGTAGACGTAGCCGGTCATCATCTGGCCGACCTTCTGCGGCAGCGTCATCCGGTGCATGACGCGCTTGACGTAGACGTCCTCCCGGCTCGGGGCGTCGGCGGACGCGGCCGGCGCGGCGACGAGCGAGACGGGCAGCGCGGCGGACAGGGCCGTGGCGGCGCCGACGAGCGCGGCCGCCGCCGTCCGGCGGAGGCGGCGCGCCCGCGGCGGGGCACCGCCGGCGGAGGTGGCGGACGGACTGCTCACGAGAGCTCCCTCGGGGTCGACGGGCCCACCGGCGCCTCACGGCCCGGGACGCCCCTTCGCGCCGCCGGTAGACCAATGGACTATCGCCCTCGGGTGCATATCGGTCAAGACCCCCACCTCCGACGCGGCGGGGCGGGGCGGAGGCCTCGTCCGGCGGCGGCTGGGTGACGACGAGCAGACGCCTCGCCCGGCCGCCGTCGTCGGTGACGGGCTCAGGACGACGCGAGCACCGCCCGCGCGAAGCCGGCCGCGCGGGCCTGCAGCCCGGCGACGCGCTCGGCGCGCGCCGCCTCGAGGTCGAACCCCTCGTAGGGCAGGGGCGGGGTGCGGCGGACGTTGGCCGAGCACTCGAAGCCCTCGCACACGAGGGTCCCGACCGTGTCGCCGGCGCGCCCGGCCGCCCCGGCCCGGCGCGCCGAGCGCAGGACGACGTCGGCGGGCAGCTCGACGTCCTGGCACCACGCGCACTGGGCGCGCCGGCGCGGCGCGGCGGAGGCCTGCAGCAGGAGGAGGCCGACGGGCCGGGAGTCCACCGGGACGACGACGTACGAGCGCCGCGGCAGCCTCGCGTCGCGCCAGCCGAGGACGTCGAGGCGGTCCCAGTCGAGGGTCGCGAGCTCCGGCGGGGGGCTCATGTCGGCGAGCTCCTTGCGGGAGGCGCCGACGAAGCAGGAGCGGATCCGGTCAGGGGTCAGGGGGAGCACGGCATCACCGATCGGGAGGGCGCGGGCGCGGGCCCGCGGGCGTCGTCCGGGGGCGGGCCCCGCGGCGGCGCGCCGGACGCCCCGCTGTCGCGCGGGGGGCTGGGACGTCGGGTGCCGCGGAGCCGCTGCCGGTGCCCGCGCGGCCACGAGGGGCGGGGCGAGCACCGGGCGGCGGCTACCTGCTGCCGGCGGACGAGCCGCCGACCACCTCCGGGCGCCGCGGCGCCGTCCGGGACGAGTTGGTCACGCCCGGGACGGTACGCCGACGTCGACCTCCGGTCGACCGTGTTCCGGCCGCCGCCGCCCACGCCGGCCCTCGCTGCGTCGCCGGGCACCCGCGCCGCGCCGGCCATGTCCTGCCCGCCACGTCGGCCCTGGCCGGCCGACGGCGGTCGGGCCGGCCGGCCGCTCTGCGCGTCAGCCGTGAGGCGTCAGCCGTGGGGCGTCAGCTGTGGGCGTCGACGTACGCCTGCGGGTCCCGGTCGCTCGCGTCGACGCCGTGGCCGTCGGCGTGCTCCGCCTCGTAGACGGCGAAGGCGACCGCGAGGTCGTGGCGCTCCTGCGGCGTGGCGTGGTGGCGGAAGTCCGGCAGCGCCTCGCGCTCCTCCTCGCCCATGTGGTCGTCGTTGGCCTCGCGGGCCGCCTGGACGGCGTCCCACCACTCCTGGCTGCCGACCTCGTGCTCCCGCGCGGCCCGGACGCCCTTGCGGATGTCGTCGTGGTCGTCGACGGCGTCGAGGGTCTCGTCCTCGGCGCTGTCCTTGTCGCCCTCGCCCTTCCCGAGCTGCAGCAGCCGGGGGTAGAAGAGCTCCTCCTCCGCCTGGGCGTGGACCTCGAGCAGCACCTCGAGGCGGTGCCAGACGATCCCGAGCGCCCGGGCGTCGTCGCGGGGCACCTCGTCGAGGATCGCGAAGAGGCGCCGCTGCTCGTCGTGGTCGTGGAGGATGTAGTCGCAGATGTCCACGGGCGGAGGGTCGCACCGGTCCCCCGTGCCCCGCAGGGCGGGCGGCGCGACCCCTGGGGTACCCGGTGGGCGGCCCGGCGAGCAGCCCTCGGGTCAAACGTCGGGGGCCGGTCGGCGCCCGCGCCCGTACCCTCTGGCGCCCAGCCGGCCGCCGACGGGGCGGGCGGTCCAGCCCAGGAGGAGCCGTGGACCTCGAGCAGGACCCCGCCGACCAGGTGCCGAGCCCCGAGCCCGGCAGCGCCCGCGGCGGACGGGGACCCGCGACGCGCCGGCCGTCGGCGACCCGCCCCGTGGTCGCCCCTCTCGCCGGCGCCGTCCGACCCCTGGCCGACGTCCCCGACCGCGTCTTCGCGCAGGGCCTGCCCGGCTGCGGCGTCGCGCTCGACCCGGGCCGGGACGGACCGGTCGAGGCCGTCGCGCCCATCGGCGGACGGGTCGTCGTCATCTACGCGCACGCCTTCGTGGTGGCGGGCGACGACGGCGCCGCCGTCCTCGTGCACCTCGGCATCGGCACGGTGCAGCTGCGCGGCGAGGGCTTCGAGCTCCTCGTCGAGCAGGGCGAGGTGGTCGAGGCCGGCCAGCCGGTGGTCCGCTGGGACCCGGGTGCCGTGGAGCGCGGGGGCCGCTCGCCGCTCGTGCCCGTCATCGCGATGGACACCCCCGACGAGGCCCTCGCCGACCTCGCCCACGGCCACGTGGGTGCGGGCGACCGGCTCTGGACGTGGGTGCCGTAGGCGGAGGAGGCCGACAGCCCCGCGGCCGAGCCGCACGCGCGTCCCGGGCCGGCGCTCAGCGGGCGTAGCAGGACGTGCGGCCCACGCGCTGCGTCGGGGTGAAGCCCGCGCCGAGCAGGAGCTGCGCGCGCTCGACGACCCGCGTGGTCCGGTACGGCGGCTCGCCCTCCTCGGGGAAGAGCAGGCAGACCTGGTCGACGTCGAGGTCGTCGAGCGCAGCGACCACCTCGTCGCCCGGGGCGAAGACGACCTCGCCGTTCGCGAAGCGCACGAGCAGCAGCCGCTGCTCGTAGCGGAAGCCGGGCACGTCCCTCAGCTGGTCGAGGAAGTAGTCGCGCGGCGCGACGGTCTTCACGCGCGTGGTGAGCACGGTGAGGGTGATGGCGTCCTGCTCGGGCAGGAGCACCGTGTCGCCCGGCGCGGCGCGGGCGATGACGTCCTCGGCGACGACGACGGACCCCAGCCCGCGCTCGTACCGCGGCGGCCAGTCGAGGGACACGCCGTTGGCCGGGGACCAGATCGGCAGTCCGGCGGCGACGAGCGCGGCGGCCACGCCGGCGGGCAGGAGCAGGCGCCGTCGGCGGCCGCCGGCGGCGAGGCGAGCGCCGAGGACGCCGACGAGCGCGGCGACGGTGACGGCCCAGCTGATCCGCCACAGCGTCGGGCCGAGGCCGACGAGGTCGTACGCCAGCTGCGTGACCCCGGGCACGAAGGTCACCCCGACGACGAGGGCGAGCACGCCCGTCGTCACCCGCGCCGCCCGCGAGGGCACGAGCAGCGCCCCGAGCAGCACCGCCGCGACGCCGACGAGCCCGTAGACGCCGTCGCGGAAGATCTCGTGCCCGAACCAGGACGGGTCGAAGCGGAAGAGGCGGCGCTCGGCGAAGTCGTCGGCCGACCGGCCGCCCACGGCGAGGGTCACGGCGCCCGCGGCCAGCGGGTAGGCCGACGCCACGACGAAGCCCGTCGCCGCCGCGCGCCAGCGGCGGGCGACGAGGAGCGGGGCCACCCCGCCGAGGGCGAGCACCGGCACGAGGAAGATGCCCGTCGTCGACAGGCCCACCGCCGCGGTGCCGCCCGCGGCCAGGGCCGCCAGGTCGCGGCGCGCCGAGCGGCCCGTGGCCAGCGCGCGCTCGACGTGGCGCAGCAGCGCGACGAGGAGCAGCGGCACCAGCAGGCACAGCAGCACAACCTTGCCCTGCCACAGCCGGATGAGGAACAGGTTGCCCGGCGCCGCGTAGCCCGGCCCGCCGTCCCACAGGAGGAAGACGAGCGCGAGGCTCAGTGCCACCGCGACGAGCGGCGTCCGCCACGCCCGCAGCAGGCGCCACAGGGCGAGCACCGACAGCGCCGTCGCCACCGACGGCACGACGAGGTAGGCCACCGACGCCGCGGGCACGCCGAGCAGGTGGGCGAGCGTCCCCAGCAGCCCGTCGTAGGAGGCGACGGGCGGGAAGCTCGTCATGGGGAAGACCTCGTCGGAGAAGATCGTGTCGCGCAGCGGGAAGGTGCCCCGCTCGGCCGTCCACTGCGAGAGGTTGACGTAGTAGAGGTCGTCCGGGTTGGGCCACCGGGTCGCGCCGGCCAGCACCGCGAGCGCGGCCGCCCAGACGAGCGCGACGACGACGCCCGACCGGCCCGGCCGCGCCACCGCCCCCGCCGGCTCGTCCCCCGAGCGGGTCGCCCGCCGCAGCGCCCGGACAGCGGTGGCCGTCCCCGCCGCCGCGGCCGCCAGCCACAGCGCGGCCACGAGCGGCCACGGCGCGCGGACGGCCAGGAGGACGGCCTCGGCGAGCGCGAGGGCGACGACGAGGGCCGGGGCTCGCCCGCGCGCGCGGCGTCGACCCGGAGGACGCTCGTCGGCCCCGGCGACCGGCCCGCCGCTGCTGCCGGGGCCGACGGTGACCGTCGCGGTGGCGGCGCCGGGCGCGGGCACCGTGCGCCCGCTGCGGCGGGAGCGCGTCAGCCGCAGCGCGACGGCGACCCCGGCGAGCGCGAGCACCTCGAGCGCCACGGCGGCGCCGACGCCCCACCGCAGCAGGAGGCACAGGTGGTAGACGGGCGTCCACGTGGCCAGGAGCAGCACCGCGGCGTCCAGCACGCGGCCGACCCCTCGCTCGAGGCGCCCGGTCGCGGCCGGCGTCGCAGGACCCACGGGCTCGACCGGCGCAGCAGCGGGCGCCGTCCCCGCTGCCTGCGCCGCCTGCACCACGCGCCCACGCTAGGTGACGCCCGGTGGAGCGGCTGCGGGCGCCAGGGGCGACACGCCCCGGAGGCGCGCGCACCGCGAGCACCGGGGAGGCGGGCGGGGGCGGTGCGCCTAGGCTCCGCAGGTGCCCTGCGACCGGACGTCCACGCCGCCGTCCGCGGCGTCGTCGGGCGCCGGCTCCCGGGAGCGGGCGCTCGTCCCGCGGCTCGTGTCCGCCCACGGGGCGCGCCTGCTGCGGTACGCGGGCGGGTCCGGCGTCGCGACCGTCTGCAGCGCCGTCGCCTTCGCGCTCCTCTACGGCCCGCTCGGCGCGTCGACGACGACGTCCACCCTCCTCGGGTGGCTCGCCGGCGCGGTGCCGAACTACGTCATCAACCGCACCTGGGTGTGGCGCGTCGAGGGCCGGCCCAGCGTGCGCCGCGAGCTCGGCCCCTACGTGGCCGTCGTCCTGCTCACGCTCGCGCTGGCGTCCGGCGCCACGGCCCTCGCCGAGGCCCTGCTGGAGCGCGCCGGGGCCACGGACGCCGTGCGGGTCCTCGGCGTCAACGTCGCCTTCCTCGGCGTGTACGCCGTCATGGCGCTCGTGCGCTACGCCGTGCTGCACCAGCTGTTCCGCCGCCTGCCCGGGGCGCGCGGCCCCCGGTCGAGCCCCCCGCCCGACCAGAGTCGCAGCCCGAGCCAGAACCCGAGTCACAGCCCGAGTCACAGCCCGAGCGAGGAGACCCGATGACCGACGCCCCCGCCGGGCCGGCGGCCCGGCAGCCCGCGGACGCCCCGGACGAGGGCGCCGGCGCCTTCTCGCAGGCGACCGGGCGCACCCTCGAGGAGGGCTCGGGCGCGGGCCAGCCGAACTACAAGGCGTACCAGCTCGAGCTCATGCGCCCGCACGTCGGCCGCTCGCTGCTCGAGGTCGGCGCCGGGCTCGGCGAGCTGGCCGAGACCTTCGCGCGCGGCATGGACCTCGAGCGCCACGTCGTCACCGACGTCGACCCCGGGGCGGTGGCGCAGATCGCGCGGCGCTTCGCCGACCGCCCCGAGGTGGAGGCGCGGCGCCTGGACCTCGACGGCGAGCTGCCCGACCTCGGCGCGCCCGTCGCCACCGTGCTCGCCTCCAACGTGCTCGAGCACATCGAGGACGACGCCGGCGCCCTGCGGCGCCTCGCCCGCCTCGTCGAGCCGGGCGGCACCGTCGTCATGTTCGTGCCGGCGTACATGCAGCTCTACGGCGACTTCGACCGCCGCGTCGGGCACGTGCGCCGGTACACGCCGGCGACGCTGCGCGGCGCCTTCGAGCGCGCCGGGCTCGCGCCCCGCCTCGTCCGGCCGGTCAACCTCCTCGGCGGGGTCGCCTGGTGGGCGGCCGTGCGGCGCGGCGGGGTCGGGACGCCGAAGCCGGGCCTCGTGCGGGTCTACGACGGCGTCGTCGTGCCGGTGACCCGGCTGCTGGAGAAGGTCGTCACCCCGCCGTTCGGGCAGTCGGTGCTCGGCGTGGCCGAGGTGCTGCCGGGAGCCGCCGACCGCTGAGCGCGGGCGACGCGCCCCTCCAGGGGACCCGGCGCCTCAGGGAACCCGGCGCGGGCCCCGGTGCCGCAGGGCGCTGCCGGCGAGGACGGCGGCGACGGGCAGCAGCACGACCGCGGGCAGCTGGTACCGCCACACGAACTGGGTGGTGATGTCCGGCAGCACCGACAGGCCGAAGCCGACGAGGACGAGCAGCAGCACGAGGGGCCGCGCGGCACCGGCGCGCGGGGACAGGGCTCCGACCGCCCCGACGACGAGGCTCAGCAGGACGACCGGCCCCCACGTGTAGACGACCTTCTCGTAGGCCACGAGGAGGTCCGCCCACGGCTGGCGGGTCTGCTGCTGGACGCCGCCGTGGTCGGCGAAGCCGGGCTCGGTCCACGGCGTCGGCTCGCGGTCGACGTACGTGGAGAACTTCCACTTGAAGGTGGTGTTGTACTCGAAGCGGTCGGTGCGCAACGGGTCGAAGCCGAGGGCGACGTCGCGCAGCACGACCCGCGCGTAGTCCAGCGGCTGGGCGGCGAGCGCCTGGCGGGCGAAGTCCTGCAGCACCGCCTGCCGGTCCACGCCGGGCGGGACGACGAGCGACTGCACGCCGCTGCCGATCTCGTACCAGCCGTAGTCGGTGGGGTCGCGCCGCTCGCCCACCGGCTCGGGCGGGCACAGCACCCGCGCGTACGGCGCGAGCTCGATGCGGTCGCAGTCGACGAACGTCGTCGTGCGCATGTACGAGGAGACCCCGCCGATGCCGGACAGCCCGGGGCTGCCGTAGGTCCCGGCGAACCACGCGCTGTAGGCGCCCACGGGCACGACGAAACCGACGACGAGCAGCGCCACCGGCACGAGGCGCCGCCACCGCCCCGACGCCGCGAGCAGGCAGAAGAGGGCGCCGGCGAGGACGAGCGGCGTCCCGACCTGGCGGACGAGGACGGCGCAGCCCATGACGAGGCCGGCCGCGAGCGCGACGCCGGGCGAGGGCCGGCGCCGCCAGCCGAGGAGGACGACCGCCAGCACGAGGAGGTCGAGGAAGACGGCGTCGCTGAGCGGGCCGTGCTCGAGGACGAGCACCATCGCGTCGAGCAGCAGCGGGAGGACGCCGGCGGCGGCCCACCAGCGCCCCACGCCCCAGCGGCGCAGCAGCGCGTACAGGCCCGTGGCGGCCGCGAGCCCGAGCACGTGCTGGACGCCGACGAAGAGGGCGACGTCGTCCGCGACGAGCGAGAGCGGCAGGAGGAAGAGGAGGCCGTACCCGTCGGGGCGCTCGAGGCTCGGCTGCAGGTCGCCGAGGAAGCGCAGGTAGGACGGGGCGTCGCTCACCATCATCGCCGGCCAGAAGGCGACCGTGACGACGAGGCGCACGAGCAGCCCCAAGCCCAGGACGACGAGGAAGGGCGCGTGGTCGCCGAGGCGCGCCCGCCAGCGGCGCGACCCTCCTGCCCGGGCGGGCCCGGGCGACGGCGGCGCGGGGTGGGCGCTCGCCCGGCGGCCGGCGGTCGTCGTCACGGCACCAGGGTGCGGCATCGGCGGCCGGGACGGGTGCCGCGGGTCACGACCGGGTGACGCTCACGGCGCCGGAGCGGGGGCCGCGGGTGCGGCCCCGCCGGAGCCCCCCGGCGCGCGGCCCCGCAGCGCGGAGCCCCGCAGCGCGGGGGCCACCTCGTCGGCCGGGGTGAGCAGGCCCTCGCGCCACCACGTGCCGACGACGACGCGCGCGTACCGCGACCCGTACACGAGGTTGCGGCCCTTCTTGCTGGCGCCGGCGCTGCGCACGTGCATGGTCGCCGGGACCTCGCGCACGCGGTAGCCGTGCGAGAGCACCCCGAGCATGAGCTCGGACGACTGGTACTGCGGCTGGCGCAGCGTCACGACGCCGGTGAGGTCGGCGCGCATCGCGCGCAGCCCGAACGAGGTGTCGGTGACCCGCGTCCCGGACATCGCGCTGACGACCCACGCGAAGACGTGGACGCCCGTGCGGCGCACCCGGTCGCGCGTGTGCTGGTGCCCGAGGCGCCGCGAGCCGGACACGAAGTCGGCCTCGCCCTCGACGACGGGCCGCAGCAGGGCGGGGACGTCGCCGACGTCGTACTGGCCGTCGGCGTCGGTCGTCACGACGTAGCGGGCGCCGTGCTCGCGGGCCACGCGGTAGCCGAGACGCAGCGCGGCGCCCTGGCCGCGGTTGGCGGGGCAGGCGACGGCGAGCGCGCGGCCCGACGCGGCGACGGCCTCCGCCGTGCCGTCGGTGCTGCCGTCGTCGACGACGACGACCGCGGTCCGCAGGCCCAGCACCTCGGCGGGCAGGCCCGCGAGGACGGCGCCGATGCCCGGCGCCTCGTCGTAGGCCGCGATGACGATCGCCACGGGCGGCAGCTCGGGGACGCCCACCCGCGCGTGGAGGTCGGCGACGGCGGCGCGGTCGACGTCGTCGGGCGGCACCGGCCCGGAGCGGCGTCCGCGGCGCCCGCGCAGCAGGGCGGTGAGGCCCACGGCCCCGGCCGCCGGCAGCACCGCGAGCGCCGGCAGTACGACGGCTGGGGTGACGCCGTCGACGAGCGCGCCGGCGGCGAAGAGCAGCGGCACGACGGCGAGCACGAGCGCGGTGCGCCGCAGGCGCGAGGGACGCGCCCGGCCCAGGCCCGCTGCGGCGGCCAGGGCGAGGAGCAGGCCGAGGGCGGCCACGACGACCTCGGTCGTCACGAGCGGGCCCGTCCCCGACCCGGTCAGCGCGTCCGAGGCCCAGGGCCCCTGCAGCTGCCCGCCGACGTCGAGGGCGCCCTCGCGCGCCAGGGGCGCGAGGACGGCGAGCGGGCCCCGGCCGCCACCGGCCGACAGGCCGAGGAGCACGAGCGAGGCGGTCACCGCGGCCAGCAGAGCGCCGGCCGAGGCCAGCAGCCCGGCCGACGCCCGCCAGAGGACAGCGGCGAGCCCGGCGGCGACGACGAGGACGAGCAGGGGCTCGAGGAGCCCCCGTCCGCTCGCGGCCACCTGCGCGGGGCCGACGGCCGCGGGCAGCGCGGCGAGCGCGGCCAGCCACCGCCAGGCGCCCCACCGGACGGCGAGGTGGGCCACGAGGACCGCCGCGACGGCCCCCACCAGCCCGGCCACGACCTCCTCGAGCCGACCCTCGACGGCGGAGGGGGCGAGGACCCGGACGGCGATCGCCGCGGCGAGGAGCACGCCGAGCGGCCAGTCCCCCGCCAGCCGGCTCCGAGCGGGAGCCGCCCCGGCCTCGACGGGGCGGGCGCGGACCACCACCTCAGGCGACGTCGCCACGCGCGCCCCCACCGGCGCCCGCAGCAGCCCCGCCGTCGGCCCCGCCCCCGCCGTCGGGCCGGAAGTCGGGCCACACGGTCGCCATGCCCTCGGCGAGCGCGGTCGACGGCGCGTAGCCGAGGGAGCGCGCGCGGGAGACGTCGACGACGACGGCCGGCATCTCGCCCGGCCGGGCCGGCTGGTGGTCGACGGGGATCGGCGCGCCCGTGGCCTCGCGGGCGGCGGCGACCATCTCGTTGACGGTGTACGAGCGCGCCCCGCCGATGATCACCGGCCCCGACGGCCAGCCCAGGGCGGCCTGCGCGAGCGCGCGGGCGGCGTCGTGGACGTGCACGAGGTCGCGCCGCTGCTCGCCGTCGCCGTAGACGACGACGCCGCGGCCCTCGGCCGCCGCGCGCATGAGCCGCGGCACGAAGCTGTCCTTCGCGCGCATCCCGGGCCCGTAGACGTTCGTGAGCCGGACCACCGGCGCGCGCAGCCCGAAGGCGCCCGCGTACCCCGACAGGAGCATCTCGCCGGCGGCCTTCGTCGCGCCGTACGGCGTGAGGGGGCGCAGCGGCAGCGCCTCGGTGATGGTGCCGCGCCCGTCCGCGCCCGCGCCCACGTCGCCGACGACGGCGTTGGTCGACGCCAGCACGAAGGCGCCGACGCCGCGCTCGCGGCACAGCTCGAGCAGGCCCGCCGTCGCGACGACGTTGAGCTGCGTCGTCTCGGCCGGCTGCTCGACCGAGCCGAGCACGGACGTGATGGCGGCGAGGTGCACGACGGCGTCGAGCCCCGGCACGACCGCCCGCTCGCGGACGCCCGCGTCGCGCAGGTCCCCGAGGGTCGTGGGGACGTCCGGGTGCTCGGTGCGGTCGACCGCGCTCACCACGGCGCCCGCGGCGCGCAGCTCGCGGACGACGTGGCGGCCGACGAAGCCCGAGGCGCCCGTGACGAGGACGCGCGGCCCCCCGGCCGCCCCCGTCGCGGCGCTCACGAGCCGGACAAGCGCAGGGCGGGGGCCTCGTTGGCGGCGCGGCGCCAGTCGACGACGGGCTTCATGGCCTCGCGGTCCACCCGGTGCGCGTGCTCCTCGACGACCTTGAACATCGACGTCAGCAGCGTGTCGGAGAGCGTGTGCGGCTGGAGGCCGAGGGACTCCAGCGCCGTGTGGACGAAGCTGTAGTAGTGGTCCTCGATCTCCACGCGGGGGTTGTCGACGTGGACGACCTCGGCGACGCCGGGGTAGGCGGACCGCACCGTCTCGGCCATCTGCGAGAGGGAGAACTTCTCCGTCGCCTGGTTGAAGACGCGGAACTCGCCGCGGTCGGCCGGGTTCTCGCAGGCCAGGCGGATGCACTCGACGGTGTCGCGGATGTCGATCGTCGCGCGGGTCTGCGAGCCGCCGCCGTAGACCGTGAGCGGCTCGCCGAGCACGGCCTGGATGGCGAAGCGGTTGATGACCGTGCCGAAGACCGAGTCGTAGTCGAGCCGGGTGGCGAGGCGCGGGTCGAGCGCCGTCTCGTCGGTCTCCTGGCCGTACACGACTCCCTGGTTGAGGTCGGTGACGCGCAGACCCCAGATGCGGCAGCCGAACTCGAGGTTGTGCGAGTCGTGCACCTTGCTGAGGTGGTAGAAGCTGCCCGGCTTCTTGGGGAACATCATCCGGTCGGTGCGGCCCTTGTGGGTGACCTCGAGCCACCCCTCCTCGATCTCGATGTTCGGCTGGCCGTACTCGCCCATCGTGCCGAGCTTGACGACGTGCACGTCGCGGTCGAGCTCGCCGATCGCGTACATGAGGTTGAGGGTGCCGACGACGTTGTTGACCTGCGTGTGCACGGCGTGCTTGCGGTCGATCATCGAGTACGGCGCCGCCCGCTGCTCCGCGAAGTGCACGACGGCGTCGGGGGCGAACTCGCGCAGGACGGCGTAGAGGCCGTCGGCGTCGCAGAGGTCGGTCGTGTAGGAGGCGATGGCCTTCCCGCTGACCTCGCGCCAGGCGCGCACGCGGGTCGCCATCGACTCGATGGGGACGAGGCTGCCGGCGCCCAGCTCGTGGTCGTACTGGCGCCGCAGGCCGTTGTCGAGCACGCCGACGTCGTGACCGCGGGCGGACAGGTACATGGCCGTCGGCCACCCCAGGTAACCGTCTCCACCCAGGACCAGGATGCGCATCGGACTCCCTCTCGCGGGCCCCGCCCGCCGCTGAGCCGCGGACCGGCGCCGCGACGGGGCCGACGGTAGCCGCCGAGCGCCGCCGCGGGGGCGCCCGGGGCCGTACGGCGCGTCAGGGCGGGCTCGAGGCCGGCGCTCGAGGGCGGGCTCGAGGGCGGGCTCGAGGGCGGCGGGCCGGGCGGCGCGGTGGAGGCGCGCCGGTCGCGGAGCCGGGCGGGGGACGCCGCCGCGGCGGGTGGAGGAGCCGCCGCACCCGCCGCTCAAGGACCTCGACCCGCGTGCCGATGCACCGGCGGGGCCCTGGTCGGCCCCGCGCGGGGACCGGCCCCGCGGCGAGGGGGGGTGGCGCACATGGCTCGTCCGGCGGGGTGGCGCGAGGCGTCGGCCGACGTCGACGTCGACCGGCGCGACGACGCGCTGCGGACCGCGGGCGCCCTCGTCGTCTACGGCGCGCTCGCGGGCTCCGCGCGCGCCCACCCGGCGCTGCTGGAGCTCGCGTGGCCAGCCGGCGGCGTCGCGACGCTGTGGCTCCTGGGCTCGTGGGGGCGCCCGTCCCGCCTCGTCCGCGACGCCGGGCTGCTCCTGGGCACGACCGTCCTCGCCTACGCCGCGGTGGGCGCGTCGTCGGCGCGCGGCCTGGGCGTCGGCGCCATGGTGCTGCTCTCCTCGCTCGTGGCGGTCCTCGTCGTGCGCCGGCTGGTCCCGCCGACCGCCGCCGGTCGCGCCCCCCGCCTCGAGCGCCCCGCCGACCTCGGCGCCGTGCTGGCGGCGTCGGCGGCGAGCGGGCTCGTGCAGGCGCTCGTCGGCCCCAGCGTCGTCAGCGCCGCCGACGGCGAGCCGCTCCCCCTCGTCGTGTGGCCCTGGGGCCTGCGCGGCGCCGTGAGCACCTTCGTCGTCCTCGCCGTCGGCCTGCGGCTGGTCGCCGCCGCGGACGCCGCCCTGATGCGCTCGCGGGGCGCCCGCGGGCCGCGGCGCGCCGCCGCGGACCGGTCGACCCCGCGCGCACGGACGGGGGACGTCCTCGAGGCCGCGGCCGTCGTCACGGTCCTCGCCGCCGTCCACGCCGCGAGCGCCGCCACCGAGGACGTCGTCCTGCTCGGCCTCACCGTGCTGCCGCTCGCCGTCTGGGCCGGGCTCCGCCTGCCGACCACGTGGACGGCGGCGATCGTCCTCGCCGACGCGAGCGCGGTCGTCCTCCTCACCGCGCACGGCCTCGGCCCCGTCGAGCCGCTGCCGCCGGGACTGCGGACGGCGACGGCCCAGGTCCTCGTGGGCGTCGTCACCTTCGTCACCCTCGTGCTGGCCCTTCACCGCGACGACCTCGTCCGCGCCGGCGCCCGCGAGCGCCGCGCCCGCGAGCGCGCCCAGGAGCAGGCGGACCTCCTCGGCGGCGTGCTCGCCAGCGCCCAGGAGGGCGTCGTCGTCGTCGACGCCGCGGGGCGCGTCCTCCTCGACAACGACGCGGCGCGGGACCTGCTGGGCGTGCCCGCCGACGCCTCGCGGCGCGCGCAGGACGACGCCTTCGCCCTGCTCCACGTCGACGGGACGCCGGTCGCCGAGGACGAGATGCCGCTCGTCCGGGCCCTGCGCGGGATCCGGACCACCGGCGCCGAGCTGCTGCTGCGCCGCAGCGACGGGACGGCGCGGCGCGTCGTCGTCACCGCGCACCCCCTGCCGGGGCCGGCGGGCGCCCACGGCGCCGTCGCGACCCTCCACGACGTCACCCGCGAGCGCGAGGCCGCCCAGGCCCTCGCCGAGAGCGAGCGGCTGTGCCGCCGGGCCCTCGACGCCTCGCCCCTCGGCATGCTCGTCCTGCCGCTCGACGAGCGGCCGCGCCGCGTCCTGCGCACCAACCCCGCCCTCGAGCGGCTGCTGGCCCGCACCGACCTCCCCGGCGAGGACGTCGCCGACGTCGTCGACCCGACCGACCTGCCCCTGCTCGCCGCCGAGCTCGACGCGCTCGCCGACGGCGCCCCGCCCCGGCGCGTCGAGGTGCGCCTCCTCGGCCCCGGCGGGCGGCGCCTGCGCGCCTCGTGCACCGCCTCGGTCGTGCGGCAGGGCGACGGGCGCCGCGAGGCCGTGCTGCTGCTCGAGGACCTCACGGCCCGCCACGAGGCGGAGCGGGCGCTCGCCCACGCCGCCCGGCACGACCCCCTCACCGGGGCGCCGAACCGCCGGGTCCTCACCGAGCGCATGACCGCCCTCGTCGGCGGCGGCACCCGCGAGGGCGCCCGCGTCGGCGTCGTCTACCTCGACCTCGACGGCTTCAAGGACGTCAACGACGCCGAGGGCCACGCCGTCGGCGACGCCGTCCTCCGCGAGGCCGCGCGGCGCCTCGACGCCGCCGTCCGGCCCGGCGACACGGTGGCGCGCCTCGGCGGCGACGAGTTCGTCGTCGTGTGCCCCGACCTCTCCGCGGAGGCCGACCTCGCCGCCGTGGCCCAGCGCGTCGTCGACGCCCTGGGCGCCCCCTACGCGCCGCCGGCGCGCCGCCACCGCGTCACGGCCAGCGCCGGCACCGCGCTCGCCGGCCCCGGCGAGGACGCCGCGGCGCTGCTCGCCCGCGCCGACGCCGCCATGTACGCCGCCAAGCGCGCGGGCGGCGACCGGTGGTCCGACGGCACGCCGCCCGCCGACGACGTCCCCACGACCGAGACGGCCGTGCTCACCCCCGCGCAGCGGGCCGGCTGAGCACCCCCGCTGAGCGGGCCGGTGAGCTCCCCCGGGGAGCGGGTCGGCTGGGCGGGGCGGCCTCAGCCGCCCGTCGACCAGCCCGGCTCTGCGCCGCCCCGCATGCTCGCGTGGAAGGGCGAGGCCGCGTCCACCTCGCCGCGCGCCACGGTGGCGCCCGTGGCGGCCGAGGCGTAGAGCGCGGCCGCCAGCTCGAGCGTGCTGCGCGCCTCCGCCGTCGTCACGGGCGGCGGGCGTCCCTCGAGCAGGGCGCGGCGCACCTCGCGGTACTGGGCGGCGTGGCCCGACGGCCCGCCGCCCGCCGTCGCCGCCCACGCCGGGGCCAGCTCCTCCGCGCGGCCGGGGGCCGGCGTGAGGGTCCAGTCGTCGTCGTCGTAGCCGTAGAGGTGCTCCAGCTCGACCGTGCCGCGCTCGCAGTCCAGGCGCACCCGGCTCGTCTCGCGCGCGCAGAGCACCGAGCTGACGACGACGGCGAGCCCGCCGTCCTCCAGCTCCACCGTCGCCGTGGACACGTCCTCGGTCTCCGTCGGGCGCGCCCGGCGGGCCGCCCGCGCCGTCACCGAGCGCCACGGGCCCGCGAGGGACAGGAGCAGGTCCACCTGGTGGATGCCGTGGCCCATCGTCGGGCCCCCGCCCTCGGAGTCCCACCGGCCGCGCCACGGGACGGCGAAGTAGGCGTCGGGCCGGTACCAGAGCGTCTCGCACAGGGCGACGTCCACGCGGCCGAGGGCGCCGCGGCGGAGCATCTCGCGCACGCCCACGGCCCGGCCGCCGAAGCGGTGCTGCGCCACGGTCGCGCACCACCCGCGGCTGGCCGCCTCCGCGGCGGCGACCTCGTCGAGCTGGGCCAGGGACAGGGCCACCGGCTTCTCGACCAGCGCGGTCACGTCCCGCTCCAGGCAGGCCACCGCCTGCTCGGCGTGGAGCCACGGCGGCGAGCACAGGGCGACGACGTCGACGCCGCCGGCCCCCTGCAGCCGGTCGAGCATCTCCTCGAGCGACGCCGCGGCCACCGGCGCCCCCCAGCGCCCCGCGAAGTCGGCCACGCGGCCGGCGTCGGGGTCGGCGCATCCGACGAGCTCGAGGTCGTCCGCGGCGGCGACGGCCTCGGCGTGCAGCCCCGACACGCCACCGGTGCCGACGACGGCGACGCGCGTCCGCGCGGGCTCCTCGACCCCCGAGTTCCGCTGGTCAGCGGCCCGCTGCCCACCGCCGCGGGGCTCCGGGGCGTCCGTCCCCGCCGTCGTCGTGGTCGCCATCGCCGGACCTCCGCGTCCTCGTCGCCGTCACGTCCGCCGACCGCGGCGGAAAGCGCTTGCACACCGTAGTGCGAAGGCGGGGTCGTCGAGGCGGCGGCGTCGGGACGGCGGCGTCGGAGGGAGAGGACGCCGCGGTTCAGCCGTCGCCGTCGCGGGCCAGGACGAGGAGGGTGAGGTCGTCCGACCCCGCACCGCCGGTGTGCCGCTCGACGGCGGCGAGGACGGCGTCGGCCGTGCGCCCCGCCGTCCCCGGGCCGCGGCGGGCGGCGGGCGGGAGGGCGTCGAGCGCGGCGAGGAGGCCCTCCTCGCCGAGCATGCGCCGGGAGCCGTCCATCGCCTCGGTGACGCCGTCGGTGTAGAGGACGAGCTGGTCGCCGTGGCGCAGCGCCACCCGCTCCTCGTGGACGACCACCTCGGGCAGCAGCCCCAGCAGCGAGCCGTGGCGGCCCACGAGCCGCGGCGGCCCCTCCGCCGGCAGCAGCACTGGCCGCGGGTGGCCGGCGAGCGCGACGACGACCTCGTCCTCGGGGGCCTCCTCGCCGGCGACCCCGCCGTCGACCCCGCCGTCCGCCGCGGGCAGGGCGAGGAGCGCCAGCGTGGCGAAGCGGCCGTCCATCGCGTCGCGGACGACGCCGCCGACCTCGCGCAGGAGCGGCCCCGGGCGGCGCTCGCCCGCCGCCGCCCCGCGCAGGGCCCAGCGCAGGACGCCGGTCGTCGCCGCGGCGCGGGGACCGCGGCCGGAGACGTCGCCGATGAAGGCGTACCAGCCCCCGCCCGGGCGGGGGAGGACGTCGTAGACGTCGCCGCTGACCTCGCCGCGCGAGCCGTCCGGCCGGGTCGCCGGCGAGTAGCGCACCGCCGTCCGGTACCCGGCCAGCTGCGGCAGCGACGCGGGCACCAGGGTGCGCTGGAGCTGGTCGGCGATCTCGGCCTGCTCCGCGCTCAGCACGTCCCGGGCGCGCTCGGCCGCGACCTGCGCCGTGACGTCGCGCTGCACGGCGACGTAGTGGGTGACCCGCCCCTCGGCGTCGCGCAGCGGTGACAGCGACAGCTCGTTGGAGAAGACCGCGCCGTCCGCCCGCCGGTTCGGCAGGGTGACGACGCCGGAGGCCCCGGCCCCCAGCAGCGCGCGGATGCGGGCGGGCGCGTCCCCGACGTCCAGCCCGTCCTGGAGGAAGCGGCAGTTGCGCCCGAGCGCCTCGGCGGCCGGGTAGCCCGTCGTGCGCGTGAAGGCGGGGTTGACGTACACCAGCGGCTCGTCGGGCGCCGTGACGTCGGCCACGCACACCGCCTGGTCGACGGCCTCGAGCGCCGCGACGAGCAGCCCGTGGCCGCTCGCGGGGCCCACGGTCGCGCCGACGCCGACGCCGGCGGGCGCGCCGGGGCTCGGGCTGCGGGGCACGGAGGGCTCCTTCACACGGCGGGCGGGGGGCGGTCGCGGGGCGGCGAGGCCGTCGACGCTACCTGCGCGGCGGGCGGAGCGGCGGGCGAGGGCCGGTGGGGCGGCGCACCCGCGGCACCCGGCCGGGACGGCAGCAGCCCCGGACCACCGGTCCGGGGCTGCGTGCTCGCGGTGCGCGAGGGGGGAGTCGAACCCCCACGCCCTCTCGGGCACACGGACCTGAACCGTGCGCGTCTGCCTGTTCCGCCACTCGCGCGAGCGGGGTGAACGCTAGCACGTGGGCGCCCTCGGCCCCGCCGCCGCGGAGGCGGCGCCCCGCGGCGCGGGAGGGGGTGGCCGGGCCGAGCGGTCAGGGCCGGTCGGGCGACCCGGCCGGTGACGGCGGTCGGCGCGCCGACAGTGGTGCAAGCGCTTTCCAACGGCGGGCCCCCGGTGTGACCATGGGCGCGTGACCTCCCGCGCACCGCTGCCCGACCTCGACGGGGAGCGTCCGCTGCGCTCGGCCCTGCGGCTCCTGCGGCCCCACCGGCGGGGCGTCGCCGCTGCCGTCGCCTGCATGGCCGTCAAGGAGACGCCCGTGTGGCTCATGCCCGTCGTCACCGGGCGGGTCGTCGACGTGCTCGTGGCGGGCGGGCCCCTGCGCGAGCTGTGGCTGTGGACCGCCGTGGCGCTCGTGACCCTCGCCGTCAACTACCCCGGCATGGTGCAGTTCACCAGGCGGTACATGGGCGCGGTGCGCACGGTGGGCGCCGACCTGCGCAACGCCCTCACCGAGCGCCTGCAGACCCTGTCCATCGGCTTCCACACGCGCGTCAGCGCCGCCGTCGTCCAGACGAAGGTCGTGCGCGACGTCGAGAACGTCGAGCTCATGCTCGCCCAGATCGCCCACCCGCTGCTGTCGGCGGCGCTCGTCGTCGTCGGCGCGGTGGTCATGACGGCGGTCGCCGTGCCGCAGTTCCTGCCGGTGTACGCCCTCACCATCCCGCTGGCCGTGGGGCTGCGGTACGTGCTCGGCCGCCGCTCGCGGCTGCGCAACCAGGACCTGCGCCAGGAGGTCGAGCGCTTCTCCGCGCGCGTGGGCGAGATGGCCGTCCTCATGCCCATCACGCGCGCCCACGGGCTGGAGCGCACCGCGGCCGACCGCGTCGCGACGGGCGCGCTCGACGTGCGCGAGGCGGGCTTCCGCCTCGACATGCTCAACGGCCGCTTCGCGTCCGCGTCGTGGGTGTCCCTGCAGCTGCTCGGCGTCGTCTGCCTCGTGGCCGCGGCGTCGACGTCGCTCACCGGGCTGCTCGCCATCACCCCCGGCGAGGTCGTGCAGCTCTCCTCCTACTTCGCGCTCCTCACGGGCGCGATGACGAGCCTGCTCATGCTCCTGCCCGTGGGCGCCCGGGGCCTGGAGTCGGTCCGGTCGATCGCCGAGGTGCTCGCCGAGCCCGACCTGGAGGTCAACGAGGGCCGGCGGGCCGTCGGCGCCGTCGAGGGCCGGCTCGTGCTCGAGGGCGTCTCCTACCGCAACCCCGGCGCCGAGGAGGACGCGCTCTCCGCGGTCGACCTCGAGGTCCGCCCCGGGGAGGTCGTCGCCTTCGTCGGGCCGTCGGGCTCGGGCAAGTCGACGGTCCTCAACCTCGTGCTGGGCTTCCTGCGCCCGACGGCGGGCCGCCTGCTCGTCGACGGCGCCGACGCCGCCGGGCTCGACCTGCGCACCGTGCGCCGCCACGTCTCCGTCGTCCCGCAGGAGCCCGTGCTCTTCGAGGGGTCGGTGCGCGAGAACGTCACCTACGGCCTCGTCGACGTGCCCGACGAGCAGGTGCGGCGGGCGCTCGCCGACGCAGGCGCCGACGGCTTCGTCGACGCGCTCCCGCAGGGGTGGGACACGGTCGTCGGCCAGCGCGGCGCCCGCCTGTCCGGCGGTCAGCGCCAGCGCCTCGCCATCGCCCGGGCGCTCGTGCGCGACCCGCGCCTCCTCCTGCTCGACGAGGCCACGTCCGCGCTCGACCCGGAGGCCGAGGGGGTCGTCCAAGAGGCCCTGGGCCGCCTCATGCGGGGTCGCACGACCCTCGTCGTGGCCCACCGGCTCACCACCGTGCGGGCCGCCGACCGCATCGTCGTCCTCGAGGGCGGCCGGGTCCGCGAGGTCGGCCCCCGCGAGGAGCTGCTCGGCGCGGACGGCCGCTACGCCGCCCTCGAGCGCGCGCAGGGGCTCTGACCGCGGACCCGCCGCCGTCCGGGGCCGCCCCGCGTGGCCGCCCGGTGCCGTCGGACGTCGTCGCTAGGGTGGCGCGCCAGGCGACCGCCGCCGAGCAGGTGCGGCGGCGGACGGGCAGGAGGGAGGCCGGCGTGGGAGTCCTCGACCGCTTCGAGAAGCGCATCGAGCGCGCCGTCAACGGCGTCTTCGCCCGCGCCTTCAAGAGCGAGGTGCAGCCGGTCGAGCTCGCGAGCGCCCTGCGCCGGGAGACCGACACCTCCGCCCAGGTCCTCAGCCGCGAGCGCACGCTCGTCCCCAACGCCTTCACCGTGGCCCTCGGGCCCTCGGACCACGAGCGCATCGCCACGTGGGACGACGCCCTCGGCGAGGAGCTGGCCGACGCCGTCACCGAGCACGCCCGCACCCAGCACTACTCCTTCCTCGGCCCCGTCTCGGTGGCCTTCGAGCGCGACGACGACCTCGAGACGGGCGTCTTCACCGTCCGCAGCGCGCGGGTCAAGGGGTCCATCGCCCCCGCCACCGCGGCGACGGCGACGCCCGAGCACCCCGTGGTCGACGTCGACGGCACGCGCTACCAGCTCACGGGACGCTCGACCGTCATCGGGCGGGGCAGCGAGTCCGACGTCGTCGTCGACGACCCGGGCGTCTCGCGGCGGCACGTCGAGATCCGCCTCGACGGCGGCCGGGCGAGCGTGCGCGACCTCGGCTCGACCAACGGCACCTACGTCGACGGCCGCCGGGTCGACGCCGGCCCCCTCGTCGACGGCGCCGTGGTGAGCATCGGGCGCACCCGCATCACCTTCTCCAGCCGCGACCGCACCCGCCGCCGGGACGACGACGGCACCGGCACGACGGGGGCCGCCCGGTGAGCGAGCTCACCTACACCGTCCTGCGCCTCGGGCTGCTCGTGCTCCTGTGGGTGCTCGTGCTCGCCGTGGTCGGCGTCCTGCGGCGCGACGTCTTCGGCACCCGCGTCGTCGCGCGCCCGTCGGAGGGGCGACCCGCCGCGGCCGGCCGCCCGCCGCGGGCGGCGCGCGACGACCGACCGGCCCCGCCGCCGGAGGACCGCACCGTGCCGCGGCAGGTCGTCGTCGTCGAGGGTCCGCTGCGGGGGACGGGCCTGGCGCTCGGCTCCGCGCCCGTCCTCGTGGGCCGCTCCCCGGACTGCTCGCTCGTCCTCGAGGACGACTACGCCTCGGGGCGGCACCTGCGCCTCTTCCCGCGCGACGGGCGCTGGTGGGTCGAGGACCTGGGCTCGACGAACGGCACGCTGCTCGGCCGGGAGCCGCTGGGCGCGCCCGCGCCGGTCGAGGCGGGCGCGCAGCTGCGCATCGGCCGCACCGTCCTCGAGCTGCGGCGGTAGCGGCGTGGCCACCGCCCTGCGCTACGCCGCGCGCTCCGACGTCGGCCTCGTCCGGTCCTCGAACCAGGACTCGGCCTACGTGGGGCCGCACCTGCTCGTCGTCGCCGACGGCATGGGCGGGCACGCCGGCGGCGACGTCGCCTCCTCCATCGCGGTGGCCGAGCTGAGCCGGCTCGAGGGCGAGTCCCACGGCGCCGACGCCCTGGGCCACCTCGAGGAGGCCGTGCGGCGGGCCTCCGCCCGCCTGTCCGAGCGCGTGCGGGAGGAGCCGGCCCTCGCCGGCATGGGCACCACGGTCACGGCGCTGCTGCGCAGCGGGGACCGCCTGGCGCTGGCCCACATCGGCGACAGCCGCGCGTACGTGCTCCGCGACGGCGAGCTCGCCCAGGTCACGCACGACCACACGTTCGTCCAGCACCTCGTCGACGAGGGCCGCATCACCGCCGAGGAGGCCGAGCACCACCCGCAGCGGTCGGTGCTCCTGCGCGTCCTCGGCGACATCGACTCGAGCCAGGAGCTCGACACCTCGGTCCGCGAGGCGCGCACCGGCGACCGCTGGCTCCTGTGCTCTGACGGCCTGTCCGGGATGGTCGGGCACGCGACGCTGCGCGAGGCGCTCGCGGGCGTGCCCGACGTCGGCGAGTGCGCCGACCTCCTCGTGCAGCTCGCGCTGCGCGGCGGCGGCTCCGACAACGTCACCGTCGTCGTGGCCGACGTCGTCGACGTCGCCACCGCGCCGCCCGACCACACGGCCGTCGTCGGCGCCGCCGCCGCCGAGCACACGAGGCCGACCGGCGACGCGACGTCGCCCGCCGCCCGCGGGGCCGCCCTCGGCCGCCCGGCGCCCGCGGGGGACGACGGGCCCGGCGGGGCCGCCGGCGCCACGGGCGCGGCCGCGGGCGGGCGCCGTCGCGGCCCGTGGCCCCGCCTGCTCGCCGGCGCCGTCGTCCTCGCCGTCCTCGTCGCCGGCGTCCTCGCCGCGTGGCGCTGGAGCCAGGACCAGTACTTCGTCGGCGCCGACGCCGACGGCCGCGTCGCCGTCTTCCGCGGCCTCCCGCAGGACGTCGGGCCGGTGCGCCTGTCCTCCGTCGTCGAGGAGGCCGGGCTCGACCTCGGCGACCTGCGCCCTGTCTCCCGCGGCGCCGTCAGCGAGGGCATCACCGTCGACGACCTCGCCGCGGCCCGCCGGGTCGTCGCGACGCTGCTGGGCCAGGCGTGCCCGGCGCCCTCCCCCGAGCCCGAGCCGTCCCCCCAGCCGACGCCGTCCCCGACGACCGCGACCACCGCCGGCCCCACCACCTCGGCGCCCACGGCCGCACCGACCACGGGGGCGACCGCCTCCCCGGCGCCGTCGGCGACCGCTGCGGACGACGACGCCGGCGCCGAGGACGTGCCCGCGGGCTGCGCCGCCCTGGACGGGGAGGGCTGAGCCGTGGCCGTCGTCACCCAGCACGCCGCGCGCAGCCGCCGCGGCACGGAGCTGCTGCTCCTCGTCCTCGCCGTCGGCGTGGCCGTGCTCGCCTACGGCATGGTCGGCCTCGGGGTCGACGGGGAGTGGAGCGCGGGCCTGCCGCAGTACGGCGGGGGCCTCGCCGCGCTGGCGCTCGTCGTCCACGGCGTCCTGCGGTGGCGGGCGCCCTACGCCGACCCGGTGCTCCTGCCCGTGGCGGTCGCGCTCAACGGCCTCGGGCTGGCCGTCATCCACCGGCTCGACCTCGCCGAGGGCTCCGCGCAGGCGCCGCGGCAGCTGCTGTGGTCGGCCATCGGCGTCGTCGCGGCGACCGCGGTGGTCGTGGCGCTGCGCGACCACCGGCTCCTGCGCCGGTACACCTTCGTCGCCATGGCGGCGAGCCTCGTCCTGCTGCTCCTGCCGCTGCTGCCCGTGCTCGGCCGCACGATCAACGGGGCGCGGATCTGGATCGGCGTCGGCCCGCTCTCCTTCCAGCCCGGCGAGATCGCCAAGATCACCCTGGCGGTGTTCTTCGCCGGCTACCTCGTCACGGCCCGCGACACGCTCTCCCTCGCCGGGCGCCGCGTCCTCGGGCTACGGCTGCCCCGGGGCCGCGACCTCGGGCCGATCCTCGTCGCCTGGGCCGGCAGCGTCGGCGTCCTCGTCCTCCAGCGCGACCTCGGCACGTCGCTGCTCTTCTTCGGGCTCTTCGTCGCCGTGCTCTACCTCGCGACGGAGCGGGTCAGCTGGATCGCCATCGGCCTGGTCCTCTTCGCGGGCGGCGCGTACGTCGCCTACCAGCTCTTCGGCCACGTCCAGCAGCGCGTCTCCGGCTGGCTCGACCCCTTCGACCCGGAGGTCTACGACCGCGCCGCCGGCGGCAGCTACCAGCTCGTCCAGGGCCTGTTCGGCCTCGCCAACGGCGGCCTCACGGGCACGGGTCTCGGACGGGGCCGTCCCGACATCGTCCCCTTCGCCAACAGCGACTTCGTGCTCGCGAGCCTCGGGGAGGAGCTGGGGCTCGCCGGCCTCTTCGCCGTGCTCGCGCTCTACCTCGTCCTCGTCGAGCGCGGGCTGCGGACGGCCATCGGCGTGCGCGACGGCTTCGGCAAGCTCCTCGCCGGGGGCCTCGCCTTCACCGTCGCGCTGCAGTGCTTCGTCGTCGCCGGGGGCGTCCTGCGGGTCATCCCCCTCACCGGCCTCACCATGCCGTTCCTCGCCGCCGGCGGCTCCTCCCTGCTGACGAACTGGATCATCATCGGCCTCCTGCTGCGGATCTCCGACGCCGCCCGCCGCCCCGCCCCGACGCCGGCCCCGGCGCCCCCCGGGCCCGCGACGAGCGAGACGCAGATCGTGAGGACGGTGTGAACACCCCGCTGCGCCGCCTCTCCCTCGTCGTCGCCCTCCTCTTCGCCCTGCTGCTCGGCAGCGCCACCTGGGTGCAGTTCGTCGACGCGGGCGACCTGCGCGACGACCCGCGCAACTCCCGGACGCTGCTCGCCGAGCTCGGCCGCGACCGCGGGCCCATCACCGCCGCGACGGGCGAGGTCCTCGCCGAGTCGGTGCCGGCCGAGGGGCCCATCGCCTACCGCCGCACGTACCCCGGCGACCCGTCCGCCGCGACGTGGGCGCACGTCACGGGCTTCTACTCCGTCGTCTACGGGGCCACGGGCGTCGAGGACGCCCTCGGCTCCCTGCTGGCGGGCACGGCGGACGAGCTCTTCTACCGCCGCCTGTCCGACCTCGTCACCGGCCGCGAGCCCTCCGGCGCCTCCGTCGAGCTGACGCTGCAGCCCGAGGTCCAGGAGGCCGCGGCGGCGGCCCTCGGCGACCAGCGCGGCGCCGTCGTCGCGCTCGAGCCGAGCACGGGCCGGGTGCTGGCGATGGTCTCCTCGCCGTCCTACGACCCGGGCGAGCTGGCCTCCCTCGACACCGAGGAGGTGCGCCAGGCGTACGCGCGGCTGCTCGAGGACGACACCGACCCGCTGGTCAACCGGGCCGTCGCGGGCGACCTCTACCCGCCGGGGTCGGTGTTCAAGCTCGTGACGGCCGCGGCCGCCCTCGAGACGGGCGACTACACGCCCCAGTCGGTGCTGCCGGGCCCCGCCGAGCTGCCCCTGCCCCTGACGACGATCTCGCTGCCGAACGTCAGCGGCGAGGCCTGCGGTCCCGGCGACGAGGTGTCCCTCGCCGACGCGCTGCGCATCTCGTGCAACACCGCCTTCGGATCCCTCGGCCTCACGCTCCCCGACGGCGCCGTCGCCGACGAGGCGGCCGAGCTCGGCTTCGGCCGGGCCCTGCAGGTGCCGCTGCGGGTCACGCCGAGCACGTACCCCGAGGACCTCGACGAGCCCCAGCGCGCCCTCGCGGCCATCGGCCAGGGGAGCGTGCGCGTGACCCCGCTGCAGGTGGCCATGGTGAGCGCGGCCATCGCCAACGACGGCGTGCTCATGGCGCCGCAGATGGTCGCCTCGGTCAACGCCGAGGACCTGTCCGTCGTCGACGCGCCGGAGCCCCGCGAGCTGGGCCGCGCGATGTCGGAGGACACGGCCGCGGCGCTCACGCAGATGATGGAGCTCGTCGTCCAGGACGGGACGGGCACCGCGGCGCAGATCAGCGGCGTCGACGTCGCCGGCAAGTCGGGGACGGCGGAGGTGGGCGACACGGACGGCGACGGCTCCCCGGAGGACCCGCACGCGTGGTTCACGGCCTTCGCGCCGGCGCAGGACCCGCAGGTCGCGGTCGCGGTGGTCGTGGAGAACGGTGGTGACGCCGGCAGCGAGGCCTCCGGCGGCCGGACGGCGGCGCCGATCGCGCGCCAGGTGGTGGAAGCGGTGATCGGACGATGAGGCCCTCCGCGGGTGACGTGCTCGGGCGCTACGAGCTGGTCGACCGGGTCGCGGTCGGCGGCATGGGCGAGGTGTGGGCCGCGCGCGACGAGGTCCTGGGCCGCGAGGTCGCGGTGAAGATCCTCAAGGAGGAGTTCACCGGCGACCCCGGCTTCCTCGAGCGCTTCCGCGCCGAGGCCCGCCACTCCGCGGGGCTGTCGCACCCGAACATCGCCGGCGTCTACGACTACGGCGAGGTCGAGGGCTCGGCGTACCTCGTCATGGAGCTCGTGCCCGGTGCGCCCCTGTCCGACCTCATCGCCCGCGAGGGGCCGATGGACCCGCTGCGCGCCGTGCGCGTCATGGCCCAGGCCGCCTCGGGCCTGGGCGCGGCGCACGCCGCCGGCGTCGTCCACCGCGACGTCAAGCCGGGCAACCTCCTCATCACCCCCGACGGCGACGTCAAGGTCACCGACTTCGGCATCGCCCGGGCGGGCGACCAGGCGCCCCTGACGCGCACGGGCCAGGTCATGGGGACCGCCCAGTACCTGGCGCCGGAGCAGGCGATGGGGCGGCCCGCGCTGCCCGCCAGCGACGTCTACGCCCTCGGGGTCGTGGCCCACGAGATGCTCACGGGCGAGCGGCCCTTCACGGGCGACTCGCAGGTGGCCGTCGCGATGGCGCAGGTCAACGACGCGCCGCCGCCGCTGCCCGACCACGTGCCGGACGGCGTCCGCGAGCTCGTCGAGGTCTGCCTGCGCAAGGACCCGGCGCGCCGCCCCGCCGACGGCAGCCAGCTGGCCGCCGTGGCCGCGGCCCTCGGCCGCGGCGACGAGGCCGGGGCGCACCGGGCGCTCGTCGCCGCCGGCCTGCTCGGGGGCGCGGCGGCCGCCGCGACCACCACGGCGATGCCCGCGCAGGCCCCGACGACGGCCACCCGCGTCCAGGGCCCCGTCACCCCGCCGGTGCCCGCCGCGCCCGTGCCCGGCCCGCGGCCCGGGCAGCAGGAGCCGACCTCCGGGGGCGGGCGCTCGCGCACGCCGCTCGTCGTGCTGCTCGTCCTGCTGCTCGTGGGGGCCCTCGCCGGCCTCGTCTACGTGCTCTCGCAGGGCGACGGCGCGGAGCCCGACCCGGTGCCCTCCGCCTCGCCGTCGCCCAGCGCCTCGACGCCGAGCCCCTCGCCGTCCCCCACGGAGGAGACGGTCGAGGTCGACGCGGACGACTACGTCGGTCGGCCGCTGGACGACGTGCTCAGCGAGCTGCAGGACCTCGGCTTCCGCGTCAGCTCGCGGGCGCAGGCCACGAGCCAGGAGGACGCGCTCACGGTGCTCGACGTCAGCCCCGAGGGCGACCTGTCGACCGACCAGCAGCTCGTCGTCACCTACGCGGAGACCCCGGAGACGACGCCGGCGCCCGAGCCCGAGCCGGAGGAGACGACACCGGCGCCGCAGCCCACCGCGGAGGAGACGACGCCGGCGCCCGAGCCCGCGGAGACGACACCCACCGGGGACGGCACCGCGACGGACGCCGGAGCGGCGACCCCCGGCGGCCAGGGCGGCGGCACCGGGCAGGGCACCGACACCGGTGGCAGCGGCGGCCAGGGGGACGGCGGCGGCAACGGCGGCGGCCAGGGCAACGGCCAGGGCAACAGCGGCGGCCAGGGCCAGGGCCAGGGCCAGGGCCAGGGCCAGGGCCAGGGCCAGGGCCAGGGCCAGGGCCAGGGCCAGGGCCAGGGTGCCGCCGACGGCGCCGGGGTGGAGCGCGTGTCCTCCGGCCCCGGCGCCGCGGGCCAGGACGTGGCCGCGCAGGCGCGCGAGGGGGCGCAGGGCGCGGGCGAGGAGCGGGGCCGTGGCGGCGCGGAGGCCGCGGCGCCCGGCGGCGGGCGCGGTGCCCCGGTGCGCGCCGGGGCCGGCGTCGGCGGCCCGTGACGAGCAGCGACGAGGGCGGCCGGGACCGCCGCCCGACGGGTCGGGACGAGGGGGCGCAGGAGGATGAGCCGACCGCCGCCCTGCCCGTGACCCCCTCACCGGGCGGGGCCTCGGACGCGACAGCGGACGGGACGGACGAGGCCCCGACCGAGGCCCCGAGCGGGGCGCCGACCGAGGCCCGGACCGAGGCGACGACCAGGGCTCCTCGCGTCCTCGGCGGGCGCTACGAGCTGGGGCGCGTCCTGGGTCGCGGCGGGATGGCGGTCGTCCACGAGGCGCACGACCGCCTCCTCGGGCGCCAGGTCGCCGTCAAGCTGCTGCGCAGCGACCTCGCGGAGGACGGCGAGGTGCTGGCGCGCTTCCGCCGGGAGGCGCGCTCCGTCGCCGCGCTCAACCACCCCGCGGTGGTCGGCGTCCACGACGTCGGCGAGGAGCCGGGGCGCGACGGGGGCACCACCACCCCCTTCCTCGTCATGGAGCTCGTCCGCGGCGCCACCGTGCGCGACCTGCTCGACCAGCACCGCCCTCCCGACCAGCACCGCCCTCCCGACCAGCACCGCCCTCCCGACCAGCACCACCCTTCCGACGAGCGCCGACCTCCCCCGGGCACGAGCGTCGGCGAGCACCCCTCGGCCGGTGACGGGCGGGGCGGACGGGGTGAGCGCGACGGGCGGCCCGGCGTGGACCTCGAGACGGCCGTCGCCGTCACCACCGGCGTCCTCGGCGCCCTGGCCTACAGCCACCGGGCCGGCATCGTGCACCGCGACATCAAGCCCGCGAACGTCATGCTGACGCCCGAGGGCCAGGTCAAGGTCATGGACTTCGGCATCGCGCGGGCGCTCGCGGACGCCGGCGCGACGGCCACGCACACCTCCGCCGTGCTCGGCACGGCCCAGTACCTCTCGCCCGAGCAGGCGCGCGGCCGTCCGGTGGACGCCCGCACCGACCTCTACTCGACCGGCTGCCTGCTCTACGAGCTGCTCACGGGTCGACCGCCGTTCCAGGGTGACTCCGCCGTGTCCCTCGCCTACCAGCACGTCGGCGAGGTGCCCGACCCGCCGTCGGCCCACCGCGCCGGGCTGCCCCCGGCCCTGGACCGCGTCGTGCTCCGGGCTCTCGCCAAGGAGCCGGCGGACCGCTACCCCGACGCCGAGGCCTTCCGGCGCGACCTCGAGGACGCCGCGCGCGGGCTCGACGTCGCCGGCCCGGCCGCCGTGGCGGCGGCCAGCACGACCGTCGTCCCGCCGGTGCCGCCGCCCCCTCCCCCCTCCCCGGGCCCCGTGCCGCTCCCTCCCGTGCCGCTGGGGGACGAGGAGCCGGGGAAGGAGGAGGGGCGCCGCGGCCGCCGCGCCGTCGTCGTGCTCGCCGCCCTCGTGGCCCTGGCGCTCGTCGCGCTGGCGGCGGTGCTCGTGCCCCGCCTCACCGGTGACGACCCGGCGCCCACGGCGACCGTCCCCGACGTCGTCGGCAGCACGGCCGAGGCCGCACGGGCGGCCGTCGAGCGGGCGGGGCTCGCCTACGCCGAGGAGTCGGCGCCGTCGGAGGACGTGTCCGAGGGGCGCGTGGCCGAGCAGGACCCGGGCGCGGGCGGGACGGCCGCCCGCGGGAGCACCGTCACCGTCGTCGTCTCCACCGGCCCCACGGCCGTCGCCGTCCCCGCCCTCGCCGGGCGCACGGAGGGGCAGGCGGCCTCCGACCTCGCGGCGGCGGGGCTGCGCGTCGGCGACGTCGAGCGCCGACCCGACCCGAGCGCGCCCGAGGGCGTCGTCCTCACGAGCGACCCGTCGTCCGGGGCCAGCGCCGCGCCCGGCTCCGCGGTCGACCTCGTGGTCTCCGACGGCACCGTGGAGATCGAGGACTACCGGGGGCTGCCGCAGACCGAGGCGCAGCGGGCCCTCAGCGCGCTGCAGCTGCAGTCCGAGGTCCAGTTCGCCGAGAGCGACGCCGCCGAGGGCACCGTCGTGCGGCAGGACCCCGGTGCCGGGCCCGTGCCGCAGGGCTCCACGGTCGTCCTCGTCGTCGCGACGCCCCCGCCGCCCACGCCGACGACGCCTCCCGTGCCGACGCCGACCGAGGCCCCGACGACGGCCGAGCCGACCGAGGCGCCCACGACGGCGGAGCCCACCGAGGCGCCCACGACGCCCGAGCCCACCGAGGCGCCCACGACGCCCGAGCCGACGACGCCCGAGCCCACGGCCACGCAGACCCCGCCCGGGGGCTGATCCTCAGCGGTTGCCGAGCGGCGCTCCGCCGCGCACGAGCGGCCCTCCGCCCTACCGGCGCACGAGCGGCCCTCCGCCCTACCGGCGCACGAGCGGCCCTCCGCCCTACCGGCGCACGAGCGGCCCTCCGCCCTACCGGCGCACGAGCGGCGCCATGCCCTCCGAGCGGGCGGGCGCCCCCTCGTCACCGCACACCGCGAGCCAGTTGGCGAGCAGGCGGTGGCCCCCCTGCGTCAGCACCGACTCGGGGTGGAACTGGACGCCGTAGAGCGGCGCGTCCCGGTGCTCCAGCGCCATGACGACGCCGCCCGGCGTGCGGGCGGTGACGACGAGCTCGTCGGGCACCGTCGCGTCGACGACGGCCAGGGAGTGGTACCGGGTGGCCGTGAAGGGCGCCGGCAGCCCGTCGAGGACCCCCCGGCCGCCGTGGTGCACCTCGCTCGTGCGCCCGTGCATGAGCTCCTCGGCGTGCGTGACCACGGCGCCGTGCACCTCGGCGAGCACCTGGTGGCCGAGGCAGACCCCGAGCATGGGGGTCGACGTCGCCGCGCAGGCCCGCACGAGCTCCGGGCTCGACCCGGCGTCGGCGGGCGCCCCCGGCCCGGGCGACACGAGGACGCCGTCGACCTCCCCGACCGCGGACGCGCCGACCTCGTCGTTGCGGACGACCTCGCACTCCGCGCCCAGCTGCTGCAGGTACCCGACGATGGTCCACACGAAGCTGTCGTAGTTGTCGACGACGAGGATCCTGCTCGAGGACGAGCTCATGCGGGGCGCTCCGGGGTCCGGTGTCGGGGCCGACCCGGCCGGCCCGAGCACGATGGCGGCGGGCGGCTAGGACGGTGGTCGGTCTGCCGGTGGTGGTGCGGGTGCTGCCGGCACGGGTGCGGTCATCGGTGCAGCGACCTCGACCGTCCCGCTGTTCCAGGGTACGGAGGGCGCGACCGCGGGGAACACCCACCGGAAGCAGACGGCGACGACGGCGAGCGCCAGCGCGAGCGCCAGGAGGACGCGGACCGCGGTGGGGCCCGGCAGGCGGCGCCACAGGGCGCCGTAGACGCTCACGCGGCCCCGCCGGCGAGCTCGGCCGGCGCGCCGACGGCGCGGGGCACGAAGCGGTCGAGGGCGGCGTGCTGCACGTAGCGCTCCCGGGCCGACCCGATCGGGTGGCAGGCGGTCATGGTGAGGAGCCTCTCGACGGGGACGGCCGACGGGTCGCCGGGCACGGGCGCGACGACCTCGACCCGCGAGGGCGGCACGACCTCGGCCGTCGTGGCGCGGTACACGAACCAGCCCTCCGCCGTCTCGAGCACCACGGGGTCGCCGGGGCGCAGCTCGGCGATCTCGTGGAAGGGCCGGCCGTAGGTGTTGCGGTGCCCGGCCAGCGCCACGTTGCCGACCTCGCCGGGCAGCGCCGTCCCGGGGTAGTGGCCGACGCCCGCCTGGAGGTCGTCGACGGACGTGCCCTCCACGACCGGGCGCGGGTCCCAGTCCGGGCCGAAGCGGGGCACGTGGACGAGGGCGAAGGGGGCGCCCGGGGCCGGGTCGGCGAGCGCGGGCGGGACGGCGGACGCCGCGGCGACGGGGGGCGCGGGGCGCCCGTCGGCGAGGCTGCGCCAGTCGTCGACGAGCGTCGCCGTCGTGACCGCCTGCTCGCGCCCGGCGACGACGTCGGTCCACCACAGCTGCCAGGCGGTGAAGAGCAGGACGAGGACGCCGGCCGTGACGAGCAGCTCGCCGAGGAGCGCGGCGACGACGGCCGGGACCGACGGCCGCTCCCCGGGGGTGCTGCCGCGGGAGGTCCCGCCCACCACGACGACCGCTGCCGCCACGCGCGCCCCTCCCCGCCTCCCGTGATGCCCGCCGTCCGTGAGAGGACGGGGAGCCCCGCGGGGCGCCGTCCTCACCCGGACCATCGGCACGCCGGGTCGCCCGCTGGAGCCGAGGTCCCGGCCCGGTGGGACGGCCCGACGAGCGCGGAGCCGGCGACGGGGCGGCGGGTCAGGCGCTGGGCGGCACGCTCGCGTAGGACATGCGCAGCGAGCCGCCGTAGGCCGGCAGCTCGAGGTCGTCCTCGGAGACGTCGTAGACGAGGCCGAGGTCGCGCGCGGCCGCCCGGTACAGCTGGACCTGCGCGGAGGACTCCAGGGCGGCACGCAGCTCCTCGGGGTCGCCGACGGCCTCGATGCGGTACGGCGGCGGGTAGTAGCGGCCCTGGACGCGCAGGGTGCTGCCCACGCAGCGCACCGCCGTCGTGGCGATGACGCGCTGGTCCATGACGCCCATGGCCTCGGCGCCGCCCTGCCACAGGGCGTTGACCACGGCCTGCACGTCCTGGGAGTGGACGACGGTGTCCTGCAGGGCGTAGCCGGGGGCGAGCGCCGTCTCGCGGGGCGCGTCGGCGAGGACGACGACGAGGCCCTCCCCGGTCGCGGGAGCCGTCTGGCTCGCGACGGCGAGGGCGTCCGCCGCCGCGGAGCCGGCTCCCGGGGCCTCGTCGCCCGAGAGCTCGTCGACGCCGACGCGCAGGGCCGACACCTGCTCCTCGAGGACGGCGACCCGGTGGGACTCGTCGGCGACGACGGCGCGCAGGTCCTCGTCCTCCTGGCGGAGGTCGGTGCCGTCGGCGGTGTCGGCGCTCGTGGCGAACAGCAGGCCCGCGAGGCACAGCACCGCCGTCACGGCCGCGGTGCCCGCGCGCGAGCGCGCACGGGTGCCCCGGCGCCGTCCCTCCCGTGCCCTCGCCCCCACGGCCACTAGGCTACGCACCGCTCCGCCGCCCGCGCCGGGCGCCGCGGGAGGCGACCTCCGCCACCGGGCGCGGACGCGGGGGGCGAGCACGCCACCGCACCCGACCGCAGGAGCCCCCGATGCCGGAGTCCCGAGGCCGACGACGTCGCAAGAGCGCCCCCCGCACCCCCGAGGGCGCGGCCGCGCGCACCCCGGACGGCCCCGTGGGCGGCACCCGGACGGCGCGCCCCGCCGCCCCCAACCCCCGCTGGTACGTGCCGGTGATGCTCGGCCTCATGGTCCTGGGCCTGGCGTGGATCGTCGTCTGGTACGTCACCGAGAACCGCTTCCCCGTGCCCGGCATCGGCAGCTGGAACCTCGTGGCCGGCTTCGCCATCGTCCTCGTCGGCTTCCTCATGACGACTCGCTGGCGCTGAGCCGCTCGGTGGACGGCGGGCCGTCGGCCCGCTCCTCACGACCGCAGCGCTGGCGCGACCCAGGCCGCTGAGCAGCGGAACCACACGCGTGTGCTTCGTCCCCAGGAGTTCTCCACAGTGTGGAGAACCTCGCGGTCGTCCACAGGTGGCCGCCCGACGCTGTGCTCCGGCGGCTCCGGCGGCTCCGGCGGCTCCGGTCAGCGGGTCACGGGCGGTCGGCCGCCTCGACGCCGGTGGGCCGCTGTCGTCCGCGAGCCCGACGAGGTCGGGCAGGTCAGGCGGGCCGGAGCGCACCAGCCGCCCGCCGCGCAGGCGCAGGCGACGGGCCCCCTCGGCGAGGCACCGGCGCACGAGGGGGGTCGACGCGGTCGCGGCCGGCGAGGTCCAGCCGCACGCAGGGCCGCCGATCCTCCCGGCGCCGTCGTGACCGAGCCGACACCGGCGACGAGCCGTCCCCAGGGTGGGGACGACGCCTGTGGACAGAGGGGCGGACGGGCTCCGGGAGGGCGCGTCAGCCGCGGAGCAGGGTCGCGACGACGGCGAGGGCCACCCAGAGGACGGCCAGGCCGGCCAGGCCGGCGGCCTGCGCGGCGGGCCGGCGGGGGGCGCGCACGAGCAGGGCGGCGGCCGCGGCACCGGTCGCCAGGCCCCCGAGGTGGGCCTCCCAGGCGATGCCGGGGATGACGAAGGACAGCACGAGGTTGATGCCGAGGACCACGCCGATCTGGCCGACCGGCACGCGCATGCGGCGCTGCACGACGAGCAGGGCGCCGAAGAGGCCGAAGACGGCTCCCGAGGCGCCGACGGCGAAGTTCGTCGGCGTGTCGAAGACGGCCCACACGAGCTGGAACGCCACCGACCCGCCGAAGGCGCTCAGCAGGTACAGCGCGAGGAAGCGACCGCGGCCGAGGAGCTGCTCGAGCGGGGGACCGACGACGTACAGGACGTACATGTTGAGCAGCAGGTGCAGCGGCAGCAGGCCGCCCTGGGAGTGGAGGAACGCCGAGGTGAGGTAGCGCCAGGGCTCGGCGCCCGCGACGGGCGGGAAGAAGGCCAGGTAGTTGGTGACGACGCCACGGCTGGCGACCTGCAGGACGTACACGGCCACGCAGGCACCGATGAGCGTGAGGGTGACGACGGGCCGGCCACCGCGGGCCCGCCCCCCGAGGGCGGTGCGCACGGTGGGGGCCTCGCGCCGGGCCTGCGCGACGCAGTCGACGCACTGGACGCCGACGGGGGCCTCGCGCTGGCACTCCGGGCACGTCGGGCGCCCGCAGCGCTGGCACCGGACGTAGGACTCGCGGTCGGGGTGGCGGGGGCAGACGGGCACCCCGGCGCCCCCGCCGGGGCCGTGCTGGTCGCCCGCGCCGGGCCGGTCCGGCTCGCCGGGCGCACCCGGCGAGCCGGGACCGGCGGTGCTCACGCGGAGCGCTCGACCTCGACGCTGCGCAGGACGACGTCCTCGCGCGGGCGGTCGCCGGCGCCGGTGGGCACCGCGCCCAGGGCGTCCACGACGGCGCGGGACTCGTCGTCGGCGACGGCGCCGAAGATCGTGTGCTTGCCCTGCAGCCACGTCGTGGGCGCCAGGGTGATGAAGAACTGCGAGCCGTTGGTGCCCTTGCCGCCACGGGTACCCGCGTTGGCCATGGCGAGGACGTACGGCTGCGTGAAGTCGAGACCCGGGTGGATCTCGTCGTCGAAGGTGTAGCCGGGGCCGCCGGTGCCGGTGCCCAGCGGGTCGCCGCCCTGGATCATGAAGCCGCTGATGATGCGGTGGAAGACGACGTCGGAGTACAGGGGCTCGGAGGACGGCTTCCCCGTGCGGGGGTCGCTCCACTCCTGCTCCCCGGTGGCCAGGCCCACGAAGTTCTTGACGGTCTTCGGGGCGCGGTCCTCGTAGAGCTCGACGCGGATGTCACCGACGGACGTGTGCAGGGTCGCGAACATGCGGCGATCCTCCCACGGGGGCTCGCGCGCGACGATCGCCGTCCCCGAGCGGCGCGCGGGCCGCGTGGAGGGCAGGATGATCCACCGACACGTCCGCCGTCCGCGGCGGCGGCCGGACAGGACCGACTCGAGCACCAGCGGCCGGCGCCAGCACGGCCCGCGCACCACCGCAGCCACCTGCCACCGCCCTTCCCGGCGGTGGCCCTGACCCGCAAGGAGGACCGCGTGCACTTCGGGACGAAGACCCGCAGCGAGAAGGCGGCCAAGCAGCTGCGCGACCAGACGGCCGCGCTCAAGGACCGCGTCGGCCCGGCGGCCGACTCCGCGCGCAAGAGCGCCACGAACTACGCGGGCGCGGCCCGCGACTGGGCGACGCCCCACTACGAGCGCGCCCGCGACAAGAGCCTCGAGGTCACGGCGCCGCGCGTGGCCGCGGCGGCCGGCGGGCTCGTGCCGGCGGTCGACGCCGCGCACGACAAGCTCGTCGACGACCTGCTGCCCCGCATCGTCGAGTCCCTCAACGCCGCCGCCGGCGCGGCGTCGGACAAGGTCGACGAGGCCTACAAGCCCGTCAAGGGCTCGCTGAAGAAGCAGCAGAAGTCGCTGAAGAAGGTCGAGAAGAAGGCCAAGCGCAACCAGCGCAGCGGCGGGGTCGGCAAGGTCCTCCTCGTCCTCGGCGTCCTGGGCGCGGCCGGCGGCGCGGCCTACGCCGCGTGGCGCTCCTCGCAGCCCTCGCAGGACCCGTGGGCCGCGAGCACCGGCGGCTCGGCCTACTCCGGTGCCCCCGGCGGCGCGGCCACGTCGACGAGCACCACGGCGACGAGCGGCTCGACGTCCCCGGCCGACGCCGGCGACAAGGCCCGCTCCGCGACGGCGTCCGCCACCGCCTCGGTGAAGGAGGCGGCCGACAAGGCCGCCGACCAGGCCAAGAGCGCGGCGGACAAGAGCGCGAACACCGTGAAGGAGGGCGCCGACAAGGCGTCCGGCACGGCGCAGCAGAACATCGACAAGGGCCAGGCGAAGGCCGAGGAGAAGCAGGGCGGCAGCTCGTCCTGACCCCCGGCTCCAGCCCGACCGACGGCCCGCTCCCGACCGGGGGCGGGCCGTCGTGCGTCCGCCCCCGGGCGACGTGCGGCTCCGTCGCCCCGAGGCGCACCGCCGAGCCCGACGGCGACGTGTGGCCATGTCGCCCTCACCCCGCCGAGCCCGACGGCGACGTGTGGCCACGTCGCCCCTCCGACCACCCGGGCAGGACGACGTGTGGCCATGTCGCCCCCACGAGGCGCCCTCGGAGGGCGACATGGCCACACGTCGCCGTCATAGGGCACCGGTCGGCGGACGCGGAGACAGACGTGGGCCGGCACGGTGGTGGAGGCGGCGGGCGGGACGACGAGAGCCCCGGACCGCGGGGGTCCGGGGCTCTCGTCGGGCAGCCCTCGAGGGCTCGGGGTGGAGGCGAGGGGACTCGAACCCCTAACCCCCTGCTTGCAAAGCAGGTGCGCTACCAGTTGCGCCACGCCCCCGGGGGCGACCGGCGCAGGGGCGCCAGCGGTGGGCCTAAGAGGACTTGAACCTCTGGCCTCTTCCTTATCAGGGAAGCGCTCTAACCGACTGAGCTATAGGCCCGGGACGCCGCGGCGCCACCACCCGGAGGCGGTCGCGCCGTGCAGCCGGGAGGTTACCCCAGCACCGGGGGGAGGCGCGAACGGCGGGCGCCCCACCCCTCCGCGGTCCCCGGGTGGCCGGATCGCGGTGCCCGGACCAGCCACCCCGGTCGGTCGGCGTCAGTCGTCGGTCAGCGTGACGCGGAGCCCGCCGACGAGCGCGGAGGCGACGTTGTAGACGACCGCGCCCAGGGTGGAGAGCGCCGTGAGGAGCACGACGTCGACGACGGCCAGCACGGTGGCGGCCGAGACGACCTGGGAGAAGCCCACGTACGTCGTGACGTCGACGCTGCCCGTCCCCGTGAAGTCGCCGATGACGTTGTTGACGCTGTCGTAGACCCCGACCGCGTCGAGCACCGTCCACAGGGCTGCCGCGGCCACGACGACGGCGATGCCGATGACCACCGACAGGAGGAAGGAGAGCTTCAGGACCGACCACGGGTCGATGCGCGAGACGCTCAGCCGCACCCGCCGCTGGGTGCTGCCCGCGGGGGCGCCGGCGCGGCGCCCCTCCGCCGTCGTGGCGCCCGCGCCGCCCGCCGGGCGCTGCTGGCCCGCGCGGGCCTCGCCCGGCCTGCGCTGCTCACCGCCGTCGGCGCTGCGCTCCGCGGACGTCGCGCGAGCACCTCCGGCGGTCGACTGCTGGGTCCGCGCCTCGCTCGCGCTCACGCGCCACTCCCTCGGTCGTCGTCCGCCCCGTCGTCCCCGGCGCCGTCGTCGACGTCGCTCGCGGCGTCGTCGTCGGTCCCGCCGCCGGGGCCTGCCTCGACGGCGGACGCTACGCCATCACCACCGGCCGCACCGGCGTCCCCGCGCGCGGACCCCCCGGTGTCGCCGACCTGTGACCCTCCCGTGGAGGTGCCGTCGGACGGCGCCACGCCCTCGGCGTCAGCCGCCGCGACCTCGTCCTCGATGACCCGCTCGGCGTTGCGGGCGACGGCGATGATCGCGTCGCCGTCGTCCGGCGTCGCGAAGCGGACGCCCGTCGTGTCGCGCCCGGTCGGGCGCACCTCGTCGACCCGGCTGCGCACGATGCGCCCGCGGCCCATGACGACGAGCACCTCGTCGCCGTCCTCGACGAGCAGCGCCCCCACGAGGTCGCCGCCGCGCTCGGCCAGCCGCGCCACCTTGATGCCGTACCCGCCGCGGCCCTGGACCCGGTAGGCGTCCACCGGCGTCCGCTTGGCCGTGCCGTTCTCGACGACGACGAAGACCTCGCGCCGGCTGCCCTCGGGCACGACGCCGAGCGCGAGCAGGTCGTCGTCCTCCCGGAAGCGCATGCCCGTGACGCCGGACGTCGCCCGGCCCATCGGCCGCAGCGCCTCGTCGGTCGCCGTGAAGCGCAGCGACTGCCCCTTGCGGGACACGAGGAGGAGGTCGTCGGTCGCCTCGACGAGGACGGCCGAGACCAGCTCGTCCCCGCCGACCGCCACGGCCGCGGCGCCCTCGCCGTCACCGTCCGCGTCCCCGCCGTCGGCGGCGACGTCCAGCTCCGCCGTCTGGGCGCCCCGCAGGTTGATGGCGATGAGGCCGCCGGCGCGCGGGGAGTCGTAGTCGGACAGGCGGCTCTTCTTCACGAGGCCCCGCCGCGTGGCCAGCACGAGGTAGGGGGCCTGCTCGTAGTCGCGGATGTCGAGCACCTGGGCGATCTGCTCGCCCGGCGCGAAGGCCAGGAGGTTGGCCACGTGCTGGCCCCGACCGTCCCGCGAGCCCTCGGGGAGCTCGTGCGCCTTGGCGCGGTACACCCGGCCGAGGTTCGTGAAGAAGAGCAGCCAGTGGTGCGTCGTCGTCGTGAAGAAGTGCTCGACGACGTCGTCGCCCCGCAGCGCCGTCCCGCGCACGCCCTTGCCGCCGCGCCGCTGCGAGCGGTAGGCGTCGGTGCGCGTGCGCTTGGCGTACCCGCCGCGCGTGATGGTGACGACGACCTCCTCCTCGGGGATGAGGTCCTCGGCCGACATGTCCCCGTCGAAGGGGATGATCTCGGTGCGCCGGTCGTCGCCGTACTTCTCGATGATCTCCGCGAGCTCGGCCGAGACGATGTCGCGCTGGCGCTGCGGGCTCTCGAGGATCGCCCGGAACTCGGCGATCTGGAGCTCCAGCGCCGCGAGGTCGTCGACGATCCGCTGCCGCTCCAGGGCCGCGAGGCGCCGCAGCTGCATGTCGAGGATGGCGCGGGCCTGCAGCTCGTCGATGTCGAGCAGCTCGATGAGCCCGTCGCGCGCCACCTCGACCGTCGCCGCCGCCCGGATGAGGGCGATGACCTCGTCGAGCGCGTCGAGCGCCTTGACGAGCCCGCGCAGGATGTGGGCCCGCTCCTCGGCCTGCCGCAGCCGGTAGCGCGTGCGCCGGACGATGACCTCGATCTGGTGGTCGACCCAGTGCCGCACGAAGCCGTCGAGCGAGAGCGTGCGCGGCACCCCGTCGACGAGCGCCAGCATGTTGGCGCCGAAGCTCTGCTGCAGCGCCGTGTGCTTGTACAGGTTGTTGAGGACGACCTTCGCGACGGCGTCGCGCTTGAGCACGATGACGAGCCGCTGCCCGGTGCGGCCCGACGTCTCGTCGCGGATGTCGGCGATGCCGGCCATCCGCCCGTCCCGGACGAGCTCGG
Organism: uncultured Pseudokineococcus sp.; assembly: GCF_947499845.1. GTDB lineage: Bacteria > Actinomycetota > Actinomycetes > Actinomycetales > Quadrisphaeraceae > Pseudokineococcus. The sequence continues at coordinate 52,232 of NZ_CANMPM010000010.1, read as the reverse complement.
CGATCTTCTGCGCCAGGTCGTCGGGGTTGACCTGGTAGGGGAGCGCCTTCACGACGAGGCACGTGCGCCCGGCGATCTCCTCGACCTCGACGACCGCCCGCATCGTGATGGACCCGCGCCCGGTGCGGTACGCGTCCTCGATGCCCCGGCGCCCCGTGATGAGCGCCCCCGTCGGGAAGTCGGGGCCCTTGATGCGCTCGAGGAGCGCCTCGAGCAGCTCCTCGCGGCTGGCCGTGGGGTTCTCGAGGAACCACTGCACACCCGACCCGACCTCGCGGAGGTTGTGCGGTGGGATGTTCGTCGCCATGCCGACGGCGATGCCGGCGCTGCCGTTGACGAGCAGGTTGGGGAACCGGCTCGGCAGGATCACCGGCTCCTCGGTGCGCCCGTCGTAGTTCGGGCCCATGTCGACCGTGTCCTGGTCGATGTCGCGGACCATCTCCATGGCCAGCGGCGCCAGACGGCACTCCGTGTACCGCATCGCCGCGGCCGGGTCGTTGCCGGGCGACCCGAAGTTCCCCTGCCCCTGCACGAGCGGGTACCGCAGCGTCCAGTCCTGCGCGAGCCGCACGAGGGTGTCGTAGATCGAGCTGTCGCCGTGAGGGTGGTACTGCCCCATGACGTCGCCGACCACGCGGCTGCACTTGTTGAACCCGCGGTCGGGCCGGTACCCGCCGTCGTACATGGCGTAGAGCACCCGCCGGTGCACGGGCTTCAGCCCGTCCCGCACCTCGGGCAGCGCGCGCCCGACGATCACGCTCATCGCGTAGTCGAGGTAGCTGCGCTGCATCTCGAGCTGCAGGTCGACCGGCTCGATGCGGTCGGTCTCCGGGCCCGGGGGCGTCGTCTCGCTCACGTCAGTCCTTCGTCGAGGAGGCGGTGCACGTGCTGGGGCACCGTCGGGGTCTGTGCTGCGGCTGGGTGCGCTGCGGTCGCCGTCGTCCGGGCGGGGGGCGTGGGGCGCACCGTCGTCGTGGCCGGGGGCGCGAGGCGGCTGCCTCCCCTCGCGCTCGGGGAGGTCACCACCCCCGTGGTCGCGTCGAGACCGCCCTCGGCGAGCCGGCCGCTCCGGCTCCCGCCCGCCGACGACGTCCGCGCCCGGTCATCCGACCGCGGCGCCGGAGCCACGAGGGAGGACGCCTGCGGCCGGGCGACGTGCACGAGCGCCGGGGGGCGGACCCGCCGGGGGCACGTCAGGCGAGCATCCGTGCTGGGCAGCAGCCCAGCGCGGGTGCGTAGCCAGTGCCCTCGGCGGGTCCGGCGCCCGGCGCCCCCAGCCGAGAGGCACCCGGCCCCGAGCAGACGTTCCACGTGAACCGGCACCGTCAGATGTCCAGGAAGCGGACGTCCTTGGCGTTGCGCTGGATGAAGGAGCGGCGCGACTCGACGTCCTCCCCCATGAGGATGCTGAAGATCTCGTCCGCGCCCGCGGCCTCGCCGATGGTGACCTGGCGGAGGGTGCGGGTGTCGGGGTCCATCGTCGTGTCCCAGAGCTCGGAGTAGTCCATCTCGCCGAGGCCCTTGTAGCGCTGGACGCCGTTGTCCTTGGGGAGGCGGCGGCCGGCGGCGATGCCCTCCTTGGTCATGGCGTCGCGCTCGCGGTCGGAGTAGACGTACTGGTGCTCGCCCTGGGTCCACTTGAGGCGGTAGAGCGGGGGCTGGGCGAGGTAGACGTGGCCGCCCTCGATGAGGGGCCGCATGTAGCGGAAGAGGAGGGTCAGCAGGAGGGTCGCGATGTGCTGGCCGTCGACGTCGGCGTCGGCCATGAGGACGACCTTGTGGTAGCGGAGCTTGGCGATGTCGAAGTCCTCGCCGATGCCGGTGCCGAAGGCCGTGATGAGGGCCTGGACCTCCTTGTTGCCGAGCGCGCGGTCGAGGCGGGCCTTCTCGACGTTGAGGATCTTGCCGCGGATGGGGAGGATCGCCTGGGTCTCGGGGTTGCGGCCGCGGACGGCGGAGCCGCCGGCGGAGTCGCCCTCGACGACGAAGATCTCCGAGCGGGCCGGGTCCTTCGACTGGCAGTCGCGGAGCTTGCCGGGCATGCCGCCGGACTCGAGCAGGCCCTTGCGGCGGGTGGCCTCGCGGGCCTTGCGGGCGGCCATGCGGGCGGCGGAGGCCTGGATGGACTTGCGGATGACCTCGCGGGCCGCGCCCGGGTTCCGCTCCAGCCAGTCGCCGAGCTCCGTGTTGACCACCTGCTGGACGAAGGTGCGGGCGATGGTGTTGCCGAGCTTCGTCTTCGTCTGGCCCTCGAACTGGGGCTCGCCGAGCTTGACGGAGATGACGGCGGTGAGGCCCTCGCGGATGTCGTCGCCCGTGAGGTTGTCGTCCTTCTCGCGCAGCAGGTTCTTCGTGCGCGCGTAGCGGTTGACGAGCGAGGTCAGCGCGGAGCGGAAGCCCTCCTCGTGGGTGCCGCCCTCGTGGGTGTTGATGGTGTTCGCGTAGGTGTGGACGCTCTCGGAGTAGGCGCCCGTCCACTGCATGGCGATCTCGACGTCGATCTGGCGCTCGGCGTCCTCGCTCTCGAAGGAGATGACCTCGTCGTGGACGACGTCGACCTTCTTCGAGGCGTTGAGGTGGGTGACGTAGTCGACGAGGCCGCCGTCGTAGCGGTAGGTGACGCCGCGGCGGGCGCCGTCGTCGGCGACGTCGGTGCCCTCGGCGCCGCTGGGCGCGTCGGGGCCGGTCTCGCCGGCCTCCTCGCCCTCGTCGGCGCCCCCGCCGTCGCCCCGCCCGTCGCGCTGGTCGGCGAGGCTGATGGTCAGGCCCTTGTTGAGGAAGGCCATCTGCTGGAAGCGGCCGCGCAGCGTCTCGTAGTCGAAGACGGTGGTCTCGAAGACCTCGTCGCTCGGCCAGAAGACGACGGTCGTGCCGGTCTCGTCGGTCTGCTCGCCGCGCTCGAGGGGAGCCTGGGGGACGCCGAGGCGGTAGCTCTGGCGCCAGACGTGGCCCTGGCGGCGGACGGCGACGTCGAGGCGCTCGGAGAGCGCGTTGACGACGGAGACGCCGACGCCGTGCAGGCCGCCGGAGACGGCGTACCCGCCGCCGCCGAACTTGCCGCCGGCGTGGAGCACGGTGAGGACGACCTCGACGGCCGAGCGGCCCTCTCCTGCGTGGACGTCGACGGGGATGCCGCGGCCGTCGTCGGTGACCGAGACGCCGCCGTCGGCGCGCAGGACGACCTCGATGTGGGAGCAGTAGCCGGCGAGCGCCTCGTCGACGGCGTTGTCGACGACCTCGTAGACGAGGTGGTGCAGACCGCGCTCGCCGGTGGAGCCGATGTACATGCCGGGGCGCTTGCGGACGGCCTCGAGGCCCTCGAGGACGGTGATGGCGTCCGCGCCGTAGCTGCCCTCGCTCACCTGGGAGGCCAGCGAGCGGGCGTCCTCGGGACGGGTGCTGGGGTCCAGGCCGTCGCCGTCCTGGCTGACGGGGGCGACGTGCTCGGCGTCGGCGACGTCGTCGCGCTCGAGCCGCTCGCGGTCCTGGACGCCCGCGTCCGGGCCGGTGGCGGCGCCCTCGTGGGCGGGGGTGCCGTGCGGGGCGGGAGCTCCCGGGGCCGACGGCGCGGCCGTGGGGTCGGTCTCCCAGGTGGGGTCGGGCGCGCCCTCAGGTCCGGTGCTCGTCACGAGGCGGGGGTCCCTCCGCGGAGTGCTGCGCAGGCGCCGGCGCGCGCGTGCGCGAGAGCCCTGCTGATCACGACGAGTCTACCCCGCGAGGAGCCGCCGTCCGGGACGCCGGACCGCGATGACGCCCCTCAGCGGCGCGCTGAGCGGGTCGGGGGCCGGTCTGGACGGGGGGTACGCGGTCGGCGCGCGCGCCCGTCGGACGGCCGAGGACGGGGACCGGGGGGACACGTCGGGGCGGGAGCGCGTGGAGGACGGCGGGCTGGTGGGACGTGCCGCTGTGAGGGCGGGTCGCCCCGCCTACCGTGGGTGCGCACCGGGCGGTCGCTGCGCCCGCCCACCGCCCCGCGCAGGAGGAGGACGCCGTGAGCCGTCCGACCGGTCCCGTCGACGGCGTCCGCCGCGCGCTCGCGACGGTCGACGGCGCGCAGCGGCGGGGCGTCGCGGTGCTGGCCGTCGTCGCCGCCGCACTCGGGGCGGCCGTCCTCGGGGTGGGCGTCGGGGCGCTGGCCGGCGGCCAGCCGGTCGGCGCGGCGCTCGCGGCGGCGCCCGCGCTGCTGCTCCTCGCCCTCGCGGGGACGGTGCTGGCCGCGCTGCGCCCACCCCCGGCGCGCCCCACCGGTGAACCCACCGGTCCTGCCGCCGGGAGCGGCCCGGTCCGCTGACCGACCCTCACCCGTAGGTGTCGCGCGGTCCTCGGCCGCCGGGCGCCCGGCGGGGCCCGCGCCGCCACGAGGGGGCGCCGGGGCCGCGGACCTGCAGCTTGACGACGACGCCGGCGCCGAGCTCCTCGTCGAGGCGGCGGGCGATGACCGGCTCGAGCAGCCGCAGCTGGGTCGCCCACGCCGTCGAGTCGGCGCGGACGACGAGGACGCCGTCCGCGAACCGCTCGGGCGTCGCGTGGGCCGCCACCTCGGGGCCGACGACCTGCTCCCACCGGCCGACGACGCCGCCGACGGCGACGGGCGCCGACCAGCCCAGCTCGCCGACGAGCCGGTCGACGCTGCGGCCCACCGTCTGGGGGTCGCGGTCGTCCGGCCCGGCGCCGGACATCGCCGTGCCGCGGCGGCGGCGCTCCTCGCGGCGCCGCTGGTCCGAGCTCTTCCCGCCGCTGCCGGGGGCCCCCGGCAGGACGCCGCGGGCGCGGGCCGCCGCCCGCGCGCGGCCCAGCGCCGCGCGCACGGCGTCCGCGGACGGGTCCGCGGAGAGCGCGGCGTCGCCGTCGGCCGGCGGGTCGGGAGGACCGCCGGGGCCCCCGGGGGGCTCGGGGGGCTCGGGCTCGCCGGGACGCTCAGCCACGCCCGTCCCTCCCACCGGGGGAGCCCTGCGCGGCGGAGCCCTCGTCGGCGGAGCCCTCCTGAGCGGCCTCCTCGGGCACGGACCCCTCGTCGGCGGCGGGACCGCCGTCGGCGACGGCGTCCTCGGCCCGTCCGCCGTCGGGCGGCAGCTGCAGGGCGCCGGCGCGCACGTGCACGCGGCGCCCGGTGAGCTGAGGGGGCACGTCCTCGGGCACGGCCGCGGTGAGGAGGACCTGCTCGGCGCCCGCCACCAGCTCGGCCAGCCGGGAGCGCCGGCGCGCGTCGAGCTCGGCGAAGACGTCGTCGAGGACGAGCACGGGCTCGCGCTCGGACGGCGTCCCCGGCCCCTCGCTGCGCAGCAGCTCGTAGGCGCCCAGCCGCAGCGCGAGCGCGTAGGACCACGACTCCCCGTGGCTGGCGTACCCCCGCGCGGGCAGCCCGCGCAGGGAGAGCACGACGTCGTCGCGGTGCGGGCCCACGAGCGTCAGCCCCCGCTCGACCTCACGGCGGCGCAACTGCTCCATCGCCTCGACGAGCTGGGCGGCCAGGACGTCCCGCGGTGCGGCGCCCGCCTCCCGGGCCGCCTCGGAGGACAGGTCCTCCTCGCCCTCGCCGCGGTGCTCGGCGAGCGAGCCGCGGTAGGCGAGCCGGACGACGTCGGCGGCGCCGCCCTCCGCCGCGGCGCCCGCGCCCGTCCCGCCGGGCGCCGTCTCCGCGACGGCGTCGTAGGCGCGCGCGACGTACGGCGCGAGCCGCGCCAGGAGGTAGCGCCGCGCGGACAGCAGGTCGGCGCCCAGGGCCGCCAGCTGGTGGTCCCACACCTCGATGCCGGGCAGCGGGCCCGCGCCGCGGCGCGCCGCGCTCGTCGCGCCCGCCGAGCGCAGCAGGGCGTTGCGCTGCTTCAGCGCCCGGTCGTACTCGGCGCGGACGCCGGCCAGGCGCGGGGCGAGGAGCACGAGGAGGTCGTCGGCGAAGCGGCGCCGGCCCTCGGGGTCGCCCTTGACGAGGGCGAGGTCCTCCGGCGCGAAGAGCACGGTGCGCAGCGTGCCGACGAGCTCGCGCGCCCGCGGCAGGGCCGAGCGCCCCAGCCGCGCCCGGTTCGCGCGCCCCGGGTTGATCTCGACCTCCGCGAGCAGCGGGCGGCCGTCGCGCACCACGCTCGCGCGCACGACCGCCCGCTCGGCGCCCGCCCGCACGAGCGGGGCGTCGTTCGCGACGCGGTGGCTCGACAGGGAGGCGACGTAGCCGAGCGCCTCGACGAGGTTCGTCTTCCCCTGGCCGTTGGGGCCGACGAGCGCCGTCACCCCGGGCTCGAGCGGGAGCTCGGCGCGCTCGTAGTTGCGGAAGTCGGCGAGCGACAGGTGCGCCACGTGCACCGCGCCGACCTCCGTCCTCCGTCCCCGTCCCCGTCCTCGTCCCGCTCCGAGGCCGCCCGTCCGGGAGGACGGGCGGCCTCGGTGGGCGAGGGCTAGGCGGAGTGGTCCACGTCCGAGCCGCCCGACGTCGGCCCGGCCTTCGCGGCGTCGGTCTCGTCCCCGGTCTCGGGCAGCTCGCTCTCGGGGGTGTCCCCGCCGCCCGAGCTCGGGCCGGCGGTGTGGACGGCGTGCCCGCCGAACTGGTTGCGCAGCGCCGCCACGGCCTTCATGGCGGGGGAGTCCGCCTGGCGCGAGGTGAAGCGGGCGAAGAGCGCCGCGGACATCACCGGCGCGGGGACGGCGTTCTCGACCGCCTCCTGGACCGTCCAGCGGCCCTCGCCCGAGTCGTCGACGTAGCCCTGCAGCTTCTCCAGCGCCGGGTCCTCCTCGAGGGCCCGCACCAGGAGGTCGAGCAGCCACGAGCGCACGACGGTGCCGCGCGTCCAGGCCTTGAAGCACCCGGTCTCGTCCGTGACGATCCCCTTGGCGAGCAGCAGCTCGAAGCCCTCGGCGTAGGCCTGCATGAGGCCGTACTCGATGCCGTTGTGGACCATCTTCGCGTAGTGGCCCGCGCCGACGAGGCCGGCGTGGACGAAGCCCTCCTCGCGGGGGCCCTCGGGACGCAGCGCGTCGAAGACGGGCATCATCCGCGCCACGTCGTCCTCGGCGCCGCCGCACATGAGGCCGTACCCGGCCTCGAGGCCCCACACGCCGCCGGAGACGCCGCAGTCGACGAACCGGACGCCCCGCGCGGCGAGCTGCTGGGCGTGCTCCTCGTCGGCCGTCCACTTGGAGTTGCCGCCGTCGACGACGAGGTCGCCCTCCTCGAGGAGGCCGGCGAGCTCGGTGATGACCGAGTGCGTGACGTCCCCGGCCGGGACCATCACCCAGACCGCGCGCGGCGTCGGCAGCGCCTCGACGAGCGCGGCCAGGCTGTCGACGTCCGTGGCGTCCGGGTCCCGGTCGTAGCCGGTGACCTGCAGGCCGGCCTCGCGCAGGCGGTCCCGCATCCCGCCGCCCATGCGCCCGAGGCCCACCATCCCCAGGTGCTGGACCGGGCTGGCGCTCCCCGTGGTCGCGCTCGTGCTCGTGTCGGTGCTCATGCCGCTCCTCCCCACCGCTCCCGCGGTGCTGCCTGGACGTCCCGGGCGGCGGCCGCCCGCGTGCGCCGGCCGCGCACGGCCCCCAGCGTGGTGCCGCGCCGCCGCTCGCGCCGCTCGGCTCCCCCGCGGGGGAGGCTCAGCCGGCCATCCGGACGGGCATGAGCAGGTACCGGTAGCCCGGGTCGTCGTCGCCCTCGGGCTCCTGCTGGCCCGTGAGGACCGCCGGCTTCGTCGGCTGGGTGAAGGACAGGCGCACGTGCGGCGTCGGCAGCGCCCCCAGCCCGTCGAGGAGGAACGCCGGGTTGAAGGCGATCTCCAGCGGCTCGCCGTCGAGCGTCGCCGGCAGGGCCTCGCTCGCCTGCGCGTCGTCCCCGGCGCCGGCCTCGAGGACCACCTGGCCCTCGGTGAAAGACAGCCGCACCGGGGTGTTGCGCTCCGCCACGAGCGACACGCGCCGCACCGCGTCGACGAGCTCCTCGCGCCCGACGACGGCGCGCACGGCCGACTCGGCCGGGAACAGCGAGCGCACCTTCGGGTACTCGCCGTCGACGAGCAGCGACGTCGTGCGCCGGCCCCCCGCCTCGAAGCCGATCATCGCCGTGCCCGTGCCGCTCGTGCCGTCGGACAGCGCGACGACGACGTCCCCCCCGCCCGAGCCGAGCGAGCGCGCCACCTCCGAGAGCGTGCGGGCGCGGACGAGCGCCGTCGTGGACGCCCCCGGCGTCGCGGGGGACCACGCCAGCTCGCGCATCGCGAGCCGGTAGCGGTCCGTGGCCAGCAGCGTCAGCCGGTCGCCCTCGATCTCCATGCGGACGCCGGTGAGGATCGGCAGCGTCTCGTCGCGGCTCGCGGCGACGACGACCTGGCCCACCGCCTGCGTCAGCACGTCGCCCGCCACCACGCCGCTGGACGCGGGCATCTCCGGCAGCGCCGGGTACTCCTCGACGGGCATCGTCAGCAGCTGGAAGCGGCTGGCGCCGCACGTCAGCGTCACCTTCGAGCCCTCGCTCACGACCTCCACCGGCCGGCTCGGCAGGCTCCGCGCGATGTCGGCCAGCAGGCGCCCCGACACGAGCGCCCGGCCCGCGTCCTCGACCTCCGCGGCCACCTCGACGCGCCCCGAGACCTCGTAGTCGAAGCCCGCGAACGACAGCGTCCCGCTCGCGTCGGCGTCGAGCACCAGACCGGCGAGCACCGGCACCGGCGGACGGGTGGGGAGGGAGCGCGCGGTCCACGTGACCGCCTCCGCGAGCACGTCGCGCTCGACCCTGAACCTCACGGCGACCGACCCCTCCCGGCGCCCCCGCGCTGCTCGCTGCAGGGGTGCGTCCGCTGGTGCGGCCCGGCGGACGCGCGGGCGCGGTCGCCGACCCTACGGCAGACGCGGCTCGCGGCGAGGGCCCGCTCCACCGTCCCCTCCCGGGTCGCACCAGCGACGGCGCGTCGCTCCCGGGCTCGCCCACCTCCCGCGTCGCCGGCCTCGAGGCGCTCGTCCCCAGACAGGCCCTCCACCAGCTGTGCGCGGATCTCCTCTTCACCGGGGAGGCTCGTCCTCGTCATCGGTGCTGTGGACGCTGTGGAGGACGGGACGGCGCCGCAGGTCACGTCGCGTGTCGCCCTCGGGACGCCGTGGGGGCGCCCGTCCGCCGGGTCGACCCGGGGGTGTGCACGCCGGTGCGGCCCCGGCTCTCCGTCCACGGGGGTGTGGACGCGCACGGGGGGATCTCCACAGATGTCCACAGGGTTGTGCACACCTGTGGGGAGGCGCTTGCCGGGGCCGCGGCGTCGTCGTGACCGTCGTCCGGGTGATCTGTGGCCGGGTGTCTCGTGGCCGGGTGTCTCGTGGCCGGGTGTCTCGTGGCCGGGTGTCTCGTGGCCGGGTGTCTCGTGGCTGGGTGTCTCGTGGCTGGGTGGGTGGGCGCGGGTGGCGTGCGGGGCACTGGCTACGCCCCCTCGCTGGGGCTGGCGCCCAGCACGGGCGCTCGCCCGACGTGCCCCGCACGCCACCCGCCCCCACCTGCGCGGACGTCACCGGCCGTCGTGGCGGTGGGCCTGCCGCGCTGGTCCGTGCCCGGGGCCTGGGTGGCTGGTCCGTCGTGGCTGGACCGGTGGGCGCGGGCGCCGCCCGGGGCACTGGCTACGCTCCCTCGCTGGGGCTGGCGCCCAGCACGGGCGCACGCCTGACGTGCCCCGGACACCACCCGCCCCCACCTGGGCGGACGTCACCGCCACGCGCGGCGCCCTCGCAGGCGCAGCCCCGTCCGGGCGAGCGTGTCCCGGTCGCGGCCTCGTGGGCTGCTGCCCCCGGGGGCGGTCAGGAGCGGTGCTGCTGCTTGATCCGGTTGGTGAGCTCGGTGACCTGGTTGAAGGTCGAGCGGCGCTCCGCCATCTGCTCGCGGATCTTGCGGTTGGCGTGCATGACCGTGGTGTGGTCGCGACCGCCGAACGCCTGCCCGATCTTGGGCAGGGAGAGGTCGGTGAGCTCACGGCACAGGTACATGGCCGTCTGGCGGGCCGTCACGAGGGTGCGCGAGCGCGAGGCGCCGGCGAGGTCCTCCATCGTGACGCCGAAGTAGTCGGAGGCCTGCGCCATGATCGTCGCGACGGTGACGACGCCGGTGCCCGTGTCGGTCAGCAGGTCCTTGAGCACCACCTCGGCGAGCGGCAGGTCCACGCCCTGGCGGTTGAGGTTGGCGAAGGCCGTCACGCGGATGAGGGCGCCCTCGAGCTCGCGGATGTTCGTCGAGATCTTGCTCGCGATGAACTCGAGGACGTCGTCCGGCGCCTGCAGCTCGTCGCCCGCGGCCTTCTTGCGCAGGATGGCGATGCGCGTCTCGAGGTCGGGCGGCTGGACGTCGGTGATGAGCCCCCACTCGAAGCGCGAGCGCATGCGCTCCTCGAAGCCCGACAGCTGCTTGGGCGGCAGGTCGCTCGTGACGACGACCTGCTTGTCCGCGTTGTGCAGCGTGTTGAAGGTGTGGAAGAACTCCTCCTGCGTCTGCACCTTGTTCGACAGGAACTGGATGTCGTCGATGAGCAGGACGTCGACGTCGCGGTACCGGCGCTGGAAGGCCGACGCCTTGTCGTCGCGGATGGAGTTGATGAAGTCGTTGGTGAACTCCTCCGAGTTCACGTACCGCACGCGCACGCCCTGGTAGAGCTTGGCGGCGTAGTCGCCGATGGCGTGCAGCAGGTGCGTCTTGCCGAGCCCCGACTCCCCGTAGACGAAGAGCGGGTTGTACGCCTTCGCCGGCGCCTCGGCCACGGCCACGGCCGCCGCGTGGGCGAAGCGGTTGGAGGCGCCGATGACGAAGCTGTCGAACGTGTACTTGGGGTTGAGCCGAGTGGGCTCGCTCGGACGGCCCGGGTCGCGCGGGCGCACCCCGACGGGCGGCGGCAGCTCGTCGACCGCCCGCTCCAGGCCCCCCGTCGCGGCGGTGCCCTCGTCGTCGTCCGTGGGCGAGGTCCCGTCGACCCCGGCCTCGACGCTGCCGTCGGCCGGGCCGTCGAGGGCGTCGACGTCGAGCGAGGGGTCGACCGTGATGGCCAGCCGGACCGGGCGGCCCAGCTCCTCGCCGAGGACGCCGACGACGACGTCGCGGACCCGCTGCTCGAGGACGCTCTTCGTGAGGTCGTCGCGCACGACCAGCAGCAGCGTCCCGTCGAGCAGGCCGAGGGGTCGCGTGTGGCGCAGGAAGCCCAGGTTCGAGGCGGTGATGCGCTCGTCGCCGCGGAAGCGCTGCATCGCCCGCGACCAGGCCAGGGGCAGGTCGGGCTGCTCGCCGCCGTCGGTGCTCACGCGCCCTCTCCCCGTCCGGCGCCCGCGCCGCTCGTGCGTCCCGCCCCGGTCGGGGCGGCCAGCGCCCCCGGTCGGGGGCCGTGCAGCCCCGCGACGAGGGCGCGCCCGAGCCGGACGGCGCGGTCCACAGAGTTGTCCACACCTGTGGGTAGCACACCGGGACCCGGTCGGGGCCACGCACCCCCGGGTCGGCCCCCGCCTCCGGCCCCGGTGCGACCGACGGTCGCCGGGGTGGATCCGGCACGACCGGCCGGGCCCTCGACGGACCGGCGGCGTGTCGGTCCGCGGACACTACCCCCACGAGGGGGACGATCGGGAGCCTCGTCGCGCAGGAGGTCGGGAGGACTCGCGGCGCCCCCGCAGGACGGGGCCGCGCGCGGGCGCCGGAGGCGCTGTCACCCCGCAGCGCGCCGGTGGTTTGACCGGGGGCTCGGCGCGCCCGTACCGTGCTGCGGTCTGAGCCCGGCCCACCAGTGACGCCGTCCGCCCCACCGGGGTGGCGCGCGGGAGCGCCGGAGCGCTGACCAGAGACCTCCGTGCGCTGGCCGGCAGCGCGCCAGACCCCCGTGGAGCAGACGTGAGCAAGCGCACCTTCCAGCCGAACACCCGCCGTCGGTCCAAGACCCACGGCTTCCGCCTGCGCATGCGCACCCGCGCCGGTCGCGCCATCCTCGCCGCCCGCCGCCGCAAGGGCCGCGGCGAGCTCTCCGCCTGAGCCGGCCGTGCTGCCGGCCGGTCGTCGTGTGCGCACCGCGGACGCCTTCGGGCGCGCGGTGCGCGGCGGCGCCCGGGCCGGCCGCCCGACCCTCGTCGTCCACGTCCTGATCCCCTCCGGGGCGGCGGCGGACGACGCCACCCCGTCTCCGCGTCCCGCGGCGGCGGGGTTCGTCGTCTCCCGGGCGGTCGGCGGCGCCGTCGTCCGCAACCGCGTGCGCCGTCGCCTGCGGCACCTCGTGGCCGACCGCCTCGAGGGCCTGCCCGCCGGGACCGAGCTGGTCGTCAGGGCCCTGCCGCCCTCGGCGGGGGCCACCTCCGCCGACCTGGCGCTCGACCTCGACGACGCCCTGCGCCGCGCTCGCCGTGGCGGCCGGTCCGGGGCCGGTCGTCCTGGTGGACCTCGGTCGGGTGGGTCTCGGTCGGGTGCTGGTCGGTCGGCTCCGCGGCCCGCGGGCGTGGGCGCGTGAGCGCCCCCGTGACCGACGGCGTTCGGGCCGGAACCGAGGGCTCCTCGGCCCCCCGCGGCAGCGCCGTGCGCGGGGCGGCGGACCCGCGCACGTGGCCGCGCCGCGTCCTCGTGCTCCTCGTCCGGACGTGGCAGCTGGTCGTCTCGCCCTGGTACCCGCCGGTCTGCCGCTTCTACCCGTCGTGCTCGTCCTACGCCGTGCAGGCGCTGGACCGCCACGGCGCGGCGCGCGGGGGGTGGCTCGCCGCTCGGCGCCTCCTGCGGTGCCACCCCTGGAACCCCGGCGGGGTCGACCACGTCCCACCGGTGGGCGGCCGCGCCGAGGACCCGCCGGGCGGGGCGCCCCCCGCCTGAGAGACCCGCCGGCGCCCCCCGCCGGAGCGCACGACGGACCGGCACCACCCACGCCCACCACGGCAGGAGCCCATGCTCGAGATCCTCCGCCCCATCGAGTACGTCGTCGCCTGGATCATGGTGACGGCGCACGACCTGCTCACCTCGGCCGGCATGGACCCCACGTCCGGCTGGACGTGGGCGCTCTCGATCGTGGCCCTCGTCGTCGTGATCCGCGTCGTCCTGATCCCGCTGTTCGTCAAGCAGATCAAGGCCTCGCGCGGCATGCAGATCGTCGCGCCCGAGGTGCGCAAGATCCAGCAGAAGTACAAGGGGAAGACCGACCCCGCCTCCCGGCAGAAGATGACCGAGGAGACGATGGCGGCCTACAAGAAGGCCGGCACCAACCCCTTCGCGTCCTGCCTGCCGATCCTGCTGCAGATGCCGATCTTCTTCGCGCTGTTCCAGGTGCTCAACGGCCTCAGCGCCATCGCCGCGGGCGACCGCGAACCCATCGGCCGCATGACGCAGGACGTGGCGGCGCAGGCCGAGGCCTCCAGCCTGCTGGGCGCGCCCCTGTCGTCGACCTTCCTCGGCAGCGACGACCTGGTCACCAAGCTCGTGACCGTGCTGCTCATCGTGCTGATGTCGGTGACGACCTTCACGACCCAGCGCCAGCTGATGACGAAGAACATGCCGGCGTCCATGGCCGACAACCCCATGGCGCAGCAGCAGAAGATCATCATGTACGTCCTGCCGCTGGTCTTCGCCGTCACGGGCGTCAACTTCCCCATCGGCGTGCTCCTGTACTGGCTCACGACGAACGTGTGGTCGATGGCCCAGCAGTTCTACGTCATCCGCAACATGCCCGCCCCGGGCTCGGCCGCCGAGGCGAAGCTCCTCGAGCGGAAGGCGCGCAAGCAGGGCACCACCGTCGAGGACCTGACCAAGGGCACCGCCACCGGGCCGGCCGCCGCCGGCGACGCACCGCGCGGGCAGCGCGTGCAGCCCCGGCGCAAGGACCGCCAGCGGCGCCCCGGCGAGCCGGCCGCGGGTGAGAAGCCCGCCGGCGGCACGGACGGCGGTGAGAGGAGCGGTGGCCAGAAGAAGGATGGCCCCGAGGAGGACGCCCAAAAGAGCGGTGACGGGGAGGGCGACGCCGACGGCGACGCCGCGGGCCCGGACGCCGCCCCCGCGGCGCGCCGGGACGGCGCCGGAGCCGCGGGCGCAGCCCCGGGAGGGGCGAACGGCACGGGCGCGGCGCACGCGCCGGGGCGCCGTCGCCCGACGGGCAGCGCCAGCCGGAACGGCCAGCGGGGCCGGCAGGGCTCGCGGCCGGCGGCGAAGCGGCCCTCGCGCGGGAGCTGACGCCCCCGCCCGGGCCGGCCACGACCGCCCCCGGACGGCGCAGGCGGTCCGGGAGTGCGGTCCACGGGACGGCTCCCGACGGGCGACCGGTGAGGGCCGACGGGACGGTGGACCGCGAGGTGGCGACCGCCGCGTCGATGTCCGACCGACCGGGGCACGACCGACCGGGGCAGGACCAACCGGGGCAGGACCCACGACGGTCCCCCGACGACTGCGGCGACCGCCGCGCGGTGGAGGAGGCAGCATGACGACTCAGGGCTCGACGGACGGCGCCGTGGTGGACGCGTCGGCAGCGGAGGCGGGCGAGGGCACCCACCCCGGCACCGGCGAGGAGGCGCCCACGCGCCGCGCGCGCCTGGAGGAGGAGGGCGACGTCGCCGCCGACTACCTCGAGGAGCTCCTCGACATCGCCGATCTCGACGGCGACCTCGACATCGACGTCGAGGACGGCCGCGCGTCGGTCTCGGTGCTCGAGGACGACGCCGCGCCGGGCTCCCTGCGCCGCCTCGTCGGCGACGACGGTCGCGTGCTCGAGGCGCTGCAGGAGCTGACGCGCCTGGCCGTCCAGGCCCGCACGGGCGAGCGGAGCCGCCTCGTGCTCGACGTCGCCGGCTACCGCGCCCAGCGGCGCGTCGTCCTCACCGGCCTGGCGAACGAGGCGGTCGAGCAGGTCCGCGCCGGCGGCGAGGCCGTGCACCTGGAGCCCATGAACCCGTACGAGCGCAAGATCGTCCACGACGCCGTCGCGGAGGCCGGCCTGCGCTCGGAGTCCGAGGGCGTCGCCGCCGACCGCCACGTCGTCGTCACGGCGGCGTCCTGACCGCCCCGCCGCCGGAGGACGCGGCCCCGGAGCACCTCGTCGACCGGCGCCCGCGGGGCGCCGTGGAGCTGCCCGACGAGCCGGAGGTCGCGGCGCAGGTGCTCGGACCGGGCCTCGAGGGGGCCAGGGTGCTCGTCCGCGAGCTGGCCGGCGAGGGCGTCGTCCGGGGCGTCATCGGCCCCCGGGAGGTGCCCCGGCTCTGGAGCCGCCACGTCCTCAACTGCGCCGTCGTCGCCGAGCTGGTGCCCGAGGACGCGGTGGTGCTGGACGTCGGCAGCGGTGCCGGCCTGCCGGGGCTCGTGCTGGCCCTCGCCCGGCCGGACCTCGAGCTGGTGCTCGTCGACTCCGCCCTGCGCCGCGTGCGCTGGTTGGAGCACGCCGTCGAGGTGCTCGACGCGGCGGTACCGGGCCCCGACCTCCGCGTGCGGGTGGTCCGTGCGCGGGCCGAGGAGCTCGCCGGCCACGAGGAGGCGGACGTCGTCACCTCCCGCGCGGTCGCCCCGCTCGACCGCCTGGCGCGCTGGTGCGCGCCCCTGGTGGCGCCGGGCGGACAGCTGCTGGCGGTCAAGGGCGGCACGGCGGCGGACGAGGTCGCCGCGCACGGCGGCGCCCTCGTCCGCGCCGGTCTCCTCGACCCCGAGGTGCTCACCTGCGGCGACGGCCTGCTGGACGAGGTCACCACCGTCGTCCGAGCTAGGGTCGGGGCCCGCAGCGCGCGGGCGCGCCGCCGCAGCTGACCCTCGGTCGTCGGCGCGGGGGCGCTGCCCGCGATCGACGAGAGAGGGAGGCGGGCGCGGGTGCGCACCACGACGGCACCGGGCTGGCCCGGCCGGCAGGTCGAGCAGGTCGATGGGGCCCTCGGGTGGCCGGCCGTTCCACGTGGAACTGAGGTCGTGAGCGTGCCGACGCCGCCGCACGGCCGCGAGGTGCCGGAGCCGTCCGCGGGTCCGGCGTCCGACGCGGAGGGCTCCCGGGGCACCGAGGCGGTGGCCACGGGCGAGGCCGATCCGGGTGACGCCGACCCGACGGAGGACGTGGGCGACGCACCCGTCGTCGAGCCGGCGTCGGAGCACGAGCCGGAGGCCGACGCGGAGGCGGGGGCGGGCGCGGCGGTCGCACCGGCCGCCGACGCGGCGCAGGACGCGCCCTCGCCCGCCCCGGACGCACCCGCCCCGACGCCCGTGGAGGACGACGTCGACACGCCCGCGAGCCCTGAGGACCCCGCCCCGACCGGGCCGGCGGCGCACGGGCGTCCCCCTGCCGACGTGACCGACGTCCCCCTCGTCGCGCCGAGCACCGGCGACCCCGCGGTCGCTCGCGCCGAGCTCCACCACGTCGTCGTCGACGCCGGCCGGTCCGAGGACCCGACCGATGGCTCCGGCGGTGACCCCGACGGGCCCGCAGCGCCGGAGGACGCGGACGTCCCCGCCCCGACCTCTTCGCGGGCCTCCTCCGCGTCCTCCTCCCGGGCCTCGGCCTCGCCCCCGGTGCCGGCCGCGTCCGACGGCGGCGTGGCGGTGGTCGCCGCCGGGGACGACGCGCAGAGGGCCGAGGTCGCCGGGTCGCTGCCCGAGGTGGACGACTCCACGCCGCTCGCCCGGGAGGTGGCCGACGACGCCCGACGGAGGATCGCCCTGGCCGGGCGCCCGCTCGCGCCGCCGCCGCGGACGCGGGTTCTCACCGTGGCCAACCAGAAGGGCGGCGTCGGCAAGACGACGACGACGGTCAACCTCGCAGCGGCCCTGGCGCAGGCCGGGCTCCGCGTCGTCGTCCTCGACAGCGACCCGCAGGGCAACGCCTCGACGGCCCTGGGGGTCGAGCACCACGCCGAGGTGCCGGGCCTCTACGACGTGCTCGTCGAGGAGGTGCCGCTGGAGGACGTCCTGCAGCCGTGCCCCGACGTCCCCGGCCTGCTGTGCGCCCCCGCGACGATCGACCTGGCCGGCGCGGAGATCGAGCTCGTCTCGATGGTCGCCCGCGAGACGCGGCTGCGGGTCGCCGTGCGCGGCTACCTCGAGCGCTGCGAGGCGCGCGGGGAGCCCCGCCCCGACTACGTCTTCGTCGACTGCCCGCCGAGCCTCGGCCTGCTCACCCTCAACGCCTTCGTGTGCGCCGAGGAGGTGCTCATCCCGATCCAGTGCGAGTACTACGCGCTGGAGGGGCTGAGCCAGCTCCTCAAGAACATCGACATGATCACGCGGCACCTCAACCCGGAGCTGCACGTCTCGTCCATCCTCCTGACGATGTACGACGCGCGGACGCGGCTGGCCGCGCAGGTGGCCGAGGAGGTGCGGGAGCACTTCCCCCGCTCGGTGCTGCGGACGACGGTCCCGCGCTCCGTCCGCGTGTCGGAGGCGCCGTCCTACGGGCAGACCGTGATGACCTACGACCCTGGGTCCAGCGGGGCCCTGTCGTACCTCGCCGCGGCGCAGGAGCTGGCCGAGCGGCCGACCCCGGCGACCGCGGCGGGCGGCACCTCCACGAGCCGGCGCTGAGCCGCCGCGGTGCCGCCGCGGCCGGGGACGGTCGTCGCTCCGGCGGCGACCGGCCCGGGCCGGGGCGCGAGGACGACGAGCATCAGCGACGAGCAGGACGGGCAGCAGCATGACGGAACGACGACGCGGTCTGGGGCGCGGCCTCGGCGCGCTCATCCCCTCCGGACCGGAGGGCGAGCGTCCCCGCGACGTGTTCTGGCCCGCCGCCGAGCGCGATGAGGTGGCGGCGCGCGTCGAGGGCGCCGATGGCAGCACCCCCGCGAGCGCGCAGCCGACGGCCGGGGCGTCGGACGCCGACGCGCGTTCCACGTGGAACAGCGAGGGGACGGGCGCGCGTGACGACGGGACACTCGTCGAGGTGCCCGGGATCCGGCTCGCCGAGGTGCCGGTCGGCGCCGTGCGGCCGAACCCCCGCCAGCCGCGGCAGGTCTTCGACGAGGACGAGCTGGCCGAGCTCGAGCAGTCCATCCGCGAGGTCGGGGTGCTGCAGCCCGTCGTCGTCCGGCCCGTGCCGGCCGGCGAGGCAGCCGCGGAGGGCGTCCTCTACGAGCTCGTCATGGGCGAGCGCCGGTGGCGGGCGAGCCGTCGCGCCGGGCTCGACGTCGTGCCGGCCATCGTGCGCGGCACCGAGGACGACGTCCTGCTCCGCGACGCGCTGCTCGAGAACCTCCACCGCAGCCAGCTCAACCCCCTCGAGGAGGCGGCCGCCTACGGCCAGCTGCTCGAGGACTTCGGCTGCACGCACGAGGAGCTGGCGCGCCGCATCGGCCGCTCCCGTCCCCAGATCTCCAACACGCTGCGGCTCCTCAAGCTGCCGCCGCTCGTCCAGCGCCGCGTCGCCGCCGGCGTCCTCTCGGCGGGCCACGCCCGCGCGCTGCTCGGCCTCCCGGACGCGGCGGCCATGGAGCGCCTGGCCCAGCGCGTGGTCGCCGAGGGGCTCTCCGTCCGCTCTACGGAGGAGGCGGTGGCGGCGGGCGACGCCGTCCCCGGGCCGCGGCGCTCCGCCGCCCCGGCCGCACGCGACGAGCGGGCCGACGCCGTCGCGACGGCCCTGTCCGAGCGGCTGGAGACGCGCGTCACCGTGAACGTCGGACGCCGCAAGGGCCGCCTCACCGTCGAGTTCGCCGGCCGCGAGGACCTCGAGCGCATCCTCGGCGTGCTCGCCCTCGAGGGCGTCCCCTCCGCGGACGGCGGCGGCGCGGCGTGACCCGGGCGGCGGGGGGTGGGCGGGCCGGGGCGCGGAGGGTCCCCGTGGCGGGCGAGCGCGCCCGTCGCCGTCGCACGACGGCCGCGGCGGTCGGTCTCGGCCTCTCGCTCGGCGCCTCCGCGGCCTTCCTCGGCGCCCTCCTGCAGCCGCGCCGGCGCGGCGCGGGCTACGACCCGCGACGACCGCGCTGACCGTGGGCGCCGTGATCGCGACGCCGCACGCGTTCCACGTGGAACGCGGCGTGCGGCGACGGGGGGTGGTCCGGCCGTGAGCCGGTCGATCAGCGCGCTGTCCCTCGAGCACGTGGCCGCGCTCCCTGACCCGTGCCGCTCCTGCGTGCGCTGGGAGCTCGACGCCCCGGCGGCGGACGCCGCGCGGCGGTCGGGCGACCCGGCCTTCGAGAAGGAGGCGTGGTTGTCGAGGACGCTCCTCGAGTGGGGGTCGTGCGGGCGCGTCGTCCACGTCGACCGGGAGCTCGCGGCGTTCGTGACGTACGCCCCGCCGCACCTCGTCCCGCGCTCGCTCCAGTACCCCACGTCCCCCGTCAGCGCCGACGCGGTGCTCCTCATGACGGCGGGCGTGCTGCCCGGCCACCGCGGGGGCGGCCTCGGGCGGATGCTCGTCCAGGCGGCGGCGAAGGACCTGACCCGCCGCGGCGTGCGGGCGGTCGAGGCCTTCGCCGAGGCCGGCGGCGAGGAGGGGACGGCTGCCGACGCGCCGCCACCGGGCTCCCCCCGGAAGAGCCTCGACGTCCCCGCCGCCCGCCTCGGCGGCGGGTGCCACGTGCCGGCGGGCTTCCTCCTCGAGGTCGGCTTCGAGGTGGTGCGAGACCATCCGCGCTGGCCTCGCCTGCGCCTGGAGCTGCGGACGGCGCTCGCCTGGCGCGAGGACGTCGAGCGGGCGCTCGACCGCATCCTCGCCGACCTGCGCGTACCGGCTCTGGGCTGAGCCCGGCGGGGCGAGCCGCACCGGCGCCCGCGCGTCCCGCGGGCGCGGGTCCCCTGGACGGTCCGGGGTGGTGCCCCCGCTCTCGTCGGCGTCGACGAGGCGAGGACCCACAGGGAGGCGCACGACGCCGTGGGAGCGGGTCAGGAGGGGCGCGACCGCGTCAGCGCGGGGCGACCCGGCGACGGGGGCCTCAGGCGCCGGCACCGACGACGGGCAGCAGGCCGGTCGGCACGTCGTCCTCCTCCTCGAGGAAGAAGCGGTGCAGGGCCACCGCCAGGGCCTCGGCGCAGCGGTCCCGGAAGGCCGGGTCACGGACGAGCGCGGCGTCGTCGGACGAGGTGAGGTAGCCGACCTCGACGCGGACGGCAGGCATCCGCGTCATCCGGAGCAGGTCGGTGTTCCACGTGTGCGTCCGGCAGTCGACCAGACCGGTGCGCGCGAGGAGCTCGCGGTGCACGAGCCCGGCGAGACGCGCGCCCTCCGTCGAGCGAGCGGTGGCCGAGCCCCACGAGAAGGTCGCGAGACCGGAGGCGGCGGCCGGCGGGAGGGCCTGCCCGGCGTCCAGGCCGGCGGGGACGAGCGCGTCGCAGTGGAGCGACAGGACGACGTCCGCGGCCACCGACTCGGCCAGCTCGGCGCGCTCCTCCGCGGACGGCCGCTGGTCGGCGCCTCGGGAGAGGACGGCGGTGGTGCCGGAGGCGGCCAGACGGCCCTCGAGGCGCTGGGCGAGGTCGAGGACGACCTCGGCCTCCTCCAAGCCGTGCCCGACCGCGCCGCGGTCCGCGCCGCCGTGGGCCGGGTCGAGGAGCACCACGCGGCCGCTGGCCCGCCGCCGGGCCTGCGCGGTCCGCTCGAGGTCGCGCAGGCCGCTCGCGTCCCCCCCGCCGACGGACCGGTCCAGGCGGCGCAGGGCGGCCAGCGTCTCGGGGCCCAGGACGCCGTCGACGGCGGTGCCGCTGCTGCGCTGCAGCTCGCGCACGCCCGCCTCGGTGCGCGGCCCGTAGCGCCCGTCCCGGCGGTCGTCGAGCAGGCCGAGCTGCAGCAGGCGGTCCTGGAGGGCCGTGACGTCGTCGCCGTGCAGCAGGTGGCCGGGGACGAAGCGCAGGACGCGGTCCCCGAGCCGCCAGCGGGCGCCGTCGAGGGCCCGGGAGGTCTGCGGCCCGACGACGCCGTCGGCCCGCAGCCCCCGCTCCTGCTGGAAGGCCCGGACGACCCGCTCGAGCGCCTCGTCGAAGACGTCCTCCTCCGGGTCGGCCCCGGCGGGTGCGCCGGCGCGCGCCAGCTCCTCGCGGAGGCCGACCACGCGCGGTCCGGTGTCGCCGCGGCGCAGCAGGTGCGGGGGGACGGGCACGGGTCCTCCAGGGTGTCGAGCCGGGATGTCGAGCCGGGGGCGTCGGTCCGGCGGGCGGTCGGGCGGGTGCGCGGGTCGAGCGGGTGCCCGTGGGACGGGGGCGGTCGGCGGCCGGCCCGGAGGGTGTCGTACCACGACGGGCGGGGCCGGGTGCCCCGGCGGACGACGACGGCCCCCGGCCGGAGGGCCGGGGGCCGTCGGTGGTGCGGGTGCGCTCAGGCGAGGAAGTCGGACAGCTCGCGCACGAGGGTCGGCTTCGGCTTGGCGCCGACGACGGACTTCACGAGCTCGCCGCCCGAGTACACGTTGAGCGTGGGGATCGAGGTGATGCCGTAGCTCGCCGCGATGCGCGGGTTCTCGTCGGTGTTGACCTTGACCACGTCGATCTTGTCGGCGTACTCGGTCGCCAGCTCCTCGAGGATCGGGGAGACCTGGCGGCACGGGCCGCACCAGGGGGCCCAGAAGTCGACCAGGACGGGCTTGCCGGCCTGGAGGACCTCGGCGTCGAACGTGGCGTCGGTGACGGTCTTCGTGCTCACGGGTGCTCCTGCTCTCCTGCGGTGGGGTGCTGCGGGGGGTCGGCCGGGGGCCGGGGTCAGGGGCGGTTGCCCGCCGTGCCGGCCATCTCCGGCTTCTCCTCGGTGAGGGCGGCGTCGGGCGTCGGGCCGCCCGCGTCGCCGAGCTCGGCGAGGTAGCGCTCGGCGTCGAGGGCTGCGGCGCACCCGCTGCCCGCGGCGGTGATGGCCTGCATGTACTCGTGGTCGATGACGTCGCCGCAGGCGAAGACGCCCGGCAGGTTGGTGCGCGACGAGCGGCCGTCCACGTCGATGCAGCCGTGGTCGTTGATGCGCACCTGGTCGCGGACCAGCTCGACGCGCGGGTCGTGGCCGATGGCGACGAAGAGCCCCGTCACGTCCATGTCGCGCTCGGAGCCGTCGGTCGTGCTGCGCACCCGCAGGCCCGTGACCTTGTCCTGCCCGAGCACGTCCACGACCTCGGTGTCCCACGCGAAGCGCATCTTCTCGTTGGCGAAGACGCGGTCCTGCATGACCTTGGAGGCGCGCAGCTCGTCGCGGCGGTGGACGAGGGTGACCGACCGCGCGAAGCGCGTGAGGAAGGTGGCCTCCTCGACGGCCGAGTCGCCGCCGCCGACGACCGCGATGTCCTGGTCCTTGAAGAAGAAGCCGTCGCAGGTCGCGCACCAGCTGACGCCGCGGCCCGAGAGCCGCTTCTCGTTCTCCAGGCCGATCTCGCGGTAGGCCGACCCGAGCGCCAGGACGACGGTGCGGGCGCGGTGCACCGCGCCGCTGCCGAGCACGACCGTCTTGACGTCGCCCTCGAGGTGCATCTCCGCGGCGTCGTCGAAGACGACCTCCGCGCCGAAGCGCTCGGCCTGCGCCTGCATCTTGTCCATGAGGTCGGGCCCCATGAGCCCGTCGGGGAAGCCCGGGAAGTTCTCGATCTCCGTGGTGTTCATGAGCGCCCCGCCGGCGGTCACGGAGCCCGCCACGACGAGCGGCTGCAGGTTGGCCCGGGCCGCGTAGATGGCGGCCGTGTACCCCGCCGGGCCGCTGCCCACGATGATCACGTTGCGGACGTCGTCGGTCACGCTGGCTGCGCTCCTCGCTGCTGGTGTGCTCGCTGGTCGGACGGGGCCCCGGTGGTGCGTCGGACGCCGGCGCCGGGCGGAGGCCGCCCGCGCTCATGCTCCCAGCACCCCGGCCCCGTCGGGGCCGCCGGAGGTCCTGCTCGGTCGACGCGTCCAACGCCGCGCGGGGCCGCGGCTGTTCCCGCGCCACGAGGCCCCCCGCGGTGGCCCTGCTCGTCCGGTGGCACAGCCGCTCCCGTCGTCAGCGCGGGACGACCTCGTAGTGCAGCAGCGCGTCGTCGCCCCCGCGGCACCCGAGGCGGACCACCCAGACGGCCAGCGGCGCGGACGCGGGGTCCCCGGCGTCCGTCCCGCCGGTCGCCGGCCCGTCGAGCACGAGGACGTCGGCGGCGCGTCCCTCCCACCGCGCCGTGTCCACCGCGAGGACCCGTGCGTCCGGCCGCCCCAGCGCCGCCAGGCAGGGCTCGAGCTCGTCGGCCCGCGCGAGCCCGCTGGGGGCCGTCGGTGCTGCGTCGCCGCCTCTCGCCGGCGCCGCGTCGCCCCCCTCGGCCCCCGCTCCGGTGCCGCCCTCCGCCGGGGCGCTGTCGGCCCGCCCGGCGTCCGGCCGTCCGCCGGTCGCGTCGTCGCCGGAGGTGTCACCACCGGGCCCGGCGGGGTCGTCGAGCGACGACGCCGAGCGGTCGGGCGCGGCTCCGGAGGCCGTCGTCGGCGCCGCCAGCACGGCGCGGACCTGCGCGCCCAGGGTTCCGAGGCCGTAGTCGGTGCCCGAGGCCATCACCAGCGGCTCGGCGGCGGCGGGGGCGGCAGCGAGGTCCGACCCGGCCGGGGCCCCGCGCTCCTGGAGGGGGCGCACCTGGAGGGCGACGGCCGTGCCGAGGCCGCCGACGACGACCGCGGAGGCGGCGAGGGTCAGGACGGCGCGGCGGCGGCGGGAGCGGGCGGCGCGGCGCTCCCGGGCGGCGTCGTCGGCCACGGCGCGGGCGATGCGGTCCGCCAGGTCGTCGGGCGGGGGAGGTGCGCCCGCCCCCTGGCGGCGCAGGAGGCCCCGCACGGCCCGCATGTCGGCGAGGACGCCCTGGCAGCGTGAGCAGCCCAGGACGTGCGCCGCCGTGAGCGCCTCGGGCGGGGGCGCGCCGTCCGCGCGCTCGCGGCGCTCCCGCACCGCGACGAGGTCGGCGTCGAGGAGCGCGTCGACCTCCTCCTCCGTGGGGTGGGCGCTCGGGCGGGCCTCCGACGACGTGCCGGGGCTCTCGCGCGGCTGCTCCTGCGCCTGCCCTCCGGGGCCGTGGACGTCCGCGGCAGGCTCGTCGCCGTCCCTCGGGGCCCGCGAGACGTCACCGGGGACGTCGCCCGGGGCGCCGTGGGGGACGTCGTCGGAGAGGCCGTCGGGGCGCTCGTCGTCGTCCGACGGGTCGGCGGGGAGGGGCCGGTCGCTCACGGCACCTCCTCGGGGTCGCGGGGGTCTCGATCAGGCGGACGGGGGTCGTGCGGGGCGGGGTCGTGCGGGGCGGCGTCGGGGGCCACCCGGTCGCGGACGCCGGTCCCGGCGGGCTCCTCCCGACGGGAGGCCGCCCCGCCCTCTCGGACGTCGCGCCGGCCGGTGCGGTTCCCCCCGGTACCGCTCCCGGCCCCGCCGGCCGCGGCGCCCGACCCCGACGGCCCCGAGGGGCGCGCAGGAGCCGCGGGGGCGCGGGGGTCGAGGCCGCGCTCGCGCAGGAGCGCGGCGAGCGCCGTCCGTCCGCGGGCGCACCGCGACTTCACCGTGCCCACCGCGACGCCGAGGACTCCGGCGGCCTCCGCCACGGGCAGGTCGTGCAGGTCCACGAGGACGAGGGCGGCGCGCTGGTGGTCGGGCAGGCGGTCGAGCGCGGCGCGGACGTCGACCTCGAGGTCCACGTCCGCCGCCGCGTCACCGCGGGCGGCCAGCCGCTCGACGGCGCCGCGCGGGGCGTCCCCGCCGCCGGGCGCCGGCGCGTCCAGGGGCACGGTCCGCCGCACCCGCGCCCGCCGCAGCCGGTCGAGGCTGGCGTTGACGACGATCCGGTGCAGCCAGGTGGTGACGGCCGCCTCGCCCCGGAAGCGGTCGGCGCCCCGCAGCGCCGAGACGAAGGCGTCCTGCACGGCGTCGGCCGCCTCCTCCCGGTCCCCCAGCACACCGAGCGCCACGGCCCACAGCCGCGGGCCGTGGCGGCGCACCAGCTCGGCGAAGGCGTCGGGCTCCCCCCGCACGTGGGCGCGCAGGAGGGCCGCGTCGTCCTGGTCCCTGACGTCCTGGCCCGCCGCGCCGGGTCCGCCCTCGTCGCGCGGCCCCGGGGGGCCGAGCGCGCCGGGGCGCACCGCGCTCACCGCACCTGGACGGAGGACATCTCCACGCGGAAGCCGTCCCCGACGTCGGGCAGGCGCGTGAACCACAGCATCAGGTACGGCGTCTGGACGGGCTGCGGCAGCGCGACGTCGGTGGTCCCGCCCGTGAGGTCGACGGTGGCGACGACCTGGGATCCGTCGAGGTCGGGGCCCGGTGCGGTGCGGACCTCGACCGTCCCGCCGGAGCCCGCGGTCGTCAGGGCCACGCCGCTCACCGTGGAGCCCTCGCCGAGCTGCAGGGCGTAGCCGAAGCCCTCCTTGAGGTTGCCGAGCTCCTCCGTCGTGTAGGTCGAGGAGGTCCAGGCCGTGGCCGGGTCCCCGTCCAGCGCGGCGCCGACCGAGTCGTCGCCCTCCTCGCCGTCGCCCAGGGGGTCGATCGACTGCGCGCCCACGACCTGGGGGGGTGCCGGCGCGGGAGCCGGCTCCGGCGAGGGCTGCTGGCCGTCCGCGGCCGGCGCCGAAGCGCTCGGCGCGGGGGACGACGTCGCCCCGGGCGCGGGCGCCGCGTCCCCGCCGCCGCCGAGGTCGCGCAGGACGCCGAGCGCGAGCCAGGCCGCCACCACCACGGCGACGAGGACGAGCACGAGGACGACGGCGGTCTGGGCCCGCGCCGGCCGCTCGGGCGGCTCGGCCGCGAGGGCGTCGCCCCCGCGGGGCACGCCGCCAGCCCCGTCCCCGCCGGAGAGCCCGGCGCCGCCGGCCCCGACGGAGCCCGCCCCCGGGCGGGCGGGTCGGCCCGAGCGGCCCGGGCGGGCCGACCGGGCCCCGGGCAGCGCGGAGGCGCCCGGCGCGGCGGCCGAGGCCGTCATCGCCCCGGTCGCACCGCCGCCGGCGACCACCGCGGGCGCGACCGTGCCGGAGCCGGCCAGCGCCGCCGCCGGCTCGCGCACGGCGGCCACCTCGCGGGTGCGCTCCTCCTCCGTCCGCACGTCCTGGACCTCCTCCTCGCTCGCCCCGCCGTCACCGCCGCCGGCCCACGGGACGACGCCGTCGGGCCGCGGCCCGGGCGCCGGCTCGTCGGGGCGCCGGGCGCCGGGCACGCCCCCGGCGACGAGGCGCCCGAGGCCCGCGCGCTGCGCGCCACCGGCGGGCCGCCCGTCGCCGTAGGGGGAGACCCAGGGGGCCAGCTGCTCGGCGAGCTCGCCGGGCGTGCGCGGGCCGTCCTCGTGCGGGCCGAGCGTGACGGCGCAGAGGACGTCGAGGTCGGCGGGGACGCCGTCGACGAGGTCGCCGGGCGGCACCGGGCCGTCCTCCGCGCGGGGCGCCAGCGGCAGCGGCGGGGCGTCGGCGTCCTCCAGCGCGTCACCGGCGCCGGCGGGCTCCTCGGCGCGCAGGGGGCCGGGCCAGCGGCCCGTCAGCGCGGCGTGCAGCAGCGCCACGAGGCCCACCGCGTCGGCCCGCGCGGCGACGGCGGGGTCGACGTCGCCGTCCCGGCCGTCACCGGCCCGCCCCCCGCCGCGGGGGTCCTCGCCGCGGTGGTCGTCACTGCGGTGGCCGGCCGCGGCGGCGCCGGGGGACACGTCCTCGACGACGGCGGCGTGCACCTCGACGCCGGCCACGACGACGCCGCCGTCGGCCGCGCGCAGCAGCGAGGAGGGCGTGAGGCGGCGGTGGTGCAGGCCTAGCGCGCGGGCGCGCTCGAGGGCCTGCGCGGCCTCGCCGACGAGGGTGCGCGCGAGCGCCGGCGGCAGGGGCCCACGGCGGTGCACGAGCGCGGCGAGGGTCTCGCCCGGGACCACGGCGGTGACGACGTAGGCCCAGCCGGCGTCCTCGCCGACGTCGAGGACCCGCAGCACCCGGGCGTCGTCCACGAGGGCCGCGCGGCGGGCCGCGTCGACGACGAGCTCGGCGCCCCCGGCGACGAGCAGGAGGTCGACGGGGCGGTCGAGGACGACGTCGTGGCACCGCCACGTGCGGGCCCCCCGGCGCCCGGCCGGCCGGCCGTCCTCGGCGTCCCGGCCGCCTCCCACGGGCCGCACCAGCCGGTAGCGCCCTCCGAGCACGCCGCCCTCGACGAGCGGGCTGCCTGCCTCCACCGCGTGCCACCTCCGTCGTCCGCGCGGGTCGTGCCCGCGCCCGGGGCCGCCGACGGCCCCTCGCCCCCGCTGCTCCCCGCCGGCGCCAGGGTAGGCGGCGCGGGGCGACCCGTCCGTGAGGCGCGTCCGCGGACGAGGGGCCTCAGCGGCGGCGGACCTGCGCGAGGACGTCGTCGAGCTCGCGCACCCGCGTGGCCCGGAGCATGAGGACGTAGACGCCGACGACGACGGCGCCCGCGACGAGGACGACGGCGAGCGCGGTGGGCCGGCTCGTGATGCCGGACAGGAGCGCCTGGACGCCGCTGCTGGCGCCCCAGCCGGCGAGCCCGGCGACGACGGCCGACAGGAGCACGCGCACGTGCAGGCGCAGGACGCGGGCGCCGTCGAAGGAGCCCGTCCGTCGGTGCAGGAGCACGAGGGCGGTGGCGAGGCCCGCCACGTTGCCGACGCTCTGCGAGACGCCGAGGCCCACCACCACGAGCTCCGCCGGCACCACGAGCGCCACGACGACGTTGAGCACGACCGACACGACGCCGGCCACGACGACGCCGATGAACGGCCGCTTGCCGTCCTCGCGGGCGTAGAAGCCGCGCTGGACGAGGTAGAGGGCGCTGTAGAAGGGCAGACCCAGCGCCATCGCGCCCGCCGTCGCGCCGATGACGTCGCCGCCGCCCGGGCCGAAGAGCAGGACGCCGACGGGCGCGCCGAGCACCACCAGCCCCGTCGCGGACAGGACCGAGACGACGCCGAGGAGCCGCAGGCCGAGGGACATGTCCGCCCGCGCGCCGTCGACGTCACCGGAGGTGATGCGCCCCGAGAGGCGGGTGAAGAGGGCCGTCACGACGGACACGGCGACGAGCGAGTGCGGCAGGACGTACAGCAGGTAGGCGTACCCGAGCACGGCCGGGCCGGGCAGCACGACGCCCTCCGGCACGGGCTCCCCGGCCCCCTGCGAGCCGTAGACCGCCACCTGCACGGTGACGAGGTACCCGGCCTGGGAGACGAGGATGCCGGCGAAGGTCCACAGCGCCACCGTCCCGGCGCTGCGCAGGCCCACGCCGCGGACGCCGAAGCGCGGGGTCCACGTGAAACCGAGCCGGCGCAGCGGCACGAGCAGCACGAGCGCCTGGGCGACGACGCCGAGCGTCGCCGTCCCCGCCAGAACGGCGACCTGCGTGGGGTCGAGGGTGTCGAGCCCCGTCGTCTCGTCCGCGCGCCCGAAGAGGCCGATGAAGACCGCGAGCCCCGCGATGGAGACGACGTTGTTGACGACGGGCGCCCACATGTAGGGGCCGAAGCTGCCGCGGGCGTTGAGGACCTGCCCGAGCACCGTGTAGAGGCCGTAGAAGAAGAGCTGCGGCAGGACCCACAGGGCGATGGCCGTGGCGAGGCGCAGCTCGTCCGGGCCCCACGCCGACGCGTAGGCGCGCACGAGGAGCGGCGCGGCCACCATGCACAGGGCCGTGACCGCGGCGAGCCCCGTGACGATGAGGGTGACGAGCCGGTCGACGAAGGCCGCGCCCCCGTCGGGGTCGCGGGAGGCGCGCACGATCTGCGGCACGAGCACGGCGTTGAGCACGCCGCCGGCGATGAGCAGGTAGACGATGTTCGGGAGCCGGTTGGCGACGTCGAAGGCGTCGGCGCCCGTGCCGACGGCGCCGATCGCCACGACGAGCACGACCGAGCGCACGAGGCCGAGCGCGCGGCTCGCGGCGGTGCCCGCCGCCATGACGGTGCTCGAGCGCAGGAGCGAGCGGACGCCGGCGGGGCCGCGCCCGCCGCCGGTGGTGCCGCCGGCGCCGCTCGTGCTGGCTGCGGCGTCGGGACCGGCGTCGGGCGGGGGCGCGGCGCCCCCGGCGGGGCTCGTGCTGGGCGTGCTCATGGGGACTCCTCGACGGGGGCGCCCGTGCGGGCGGCTCCACCGGCCCGGCGGGCGGGAGGGGCGCCGGGTCGGCGGGGGCGGGTCTGCGGGTCGTCGGCCGGGTGGGGCTCGGGGGTGTCGGACCCCGGGGGCGGGCGGCCCGGTGGTGACGTGCGGGAGGGAGGGGTGCCGGCGCCCGGGCCGGCGGGCGGACCCGCTGCGGCGCGGGGCTCGGCGGTCGCACCCGGCGGGGGCCCCGCACCGGCCGCGACGACCGGCTCGGACGACCGCGGCCCCTCGCCGGGGGGTCGCCGTCGCACGCGGCGGACGCTGCGCACGAGGCCGGCGAGCAGGACGAGGCCGCCGAGGGCGGCCACCCCGGCGGTGCCCCACTCGGCCCACTCCAGCCGGACGCGCACGGGCACGGCCACCTGCGGGCCGAGGGCGCCGCCGTCGGGGGAGCGCAGCTGCAGCAGCAGGCGCGCGTCGCCGCCGCCCACCGCCTCGACGGGTACGAGCACCTGCGTGCGGGAGGCCGCCGCGACGGTCGTCGCCACGTCGTCGCGCACCCGCACGCGGGGGGAGGAGGACGCGGCCGCGACGACGACGCGCACGTCCTGCCCGAGGTCGTTGGCGACCGTCACCGGCACGGAGGCCTGCGAGCCGACGACGGTGACGGCTCCGCCCTGCAGCAGCTGCACGCCGCCGGAGAGGGCGGCGACGTCGTCGACGACTGCTCCCGCCGCGGCGGCCCAGCCGTCGTCGCCCCGGTGCGCCAGCGCCGCGGCCGCGACGAGCGAGCGGCGCGCCGCGGTGAGCGGTGCGCCGTCTGTGAGGGTGCCGTCGAGGGCGTCGGTCGTGGCGAGGGCGCCCGCGACGGCCGTCAGCACGCCCGGGTCCAGCGGCGGCGGCGGTGCGCCGTCCGCGCGGTCGGGCAGGGCCCCCTCCCGCCCCGACCCGGCTGCCGCGTCGGCGTCGCCGGGCCCGCCCGGAAGGTCGGTCGCGGGCGCCGCCCGGGTCCAGGGCGCGTCGAGGAGGGCGCCGAGCGCGCGGGTCGCGGCCCCGGGGTCGACGTCCCAGCCGCGCGGCGCCACGACGAGGGCCCCCGCCGGGCCGCCCGAGCGGTCGGGCGCGCCGCCCCGGGCGAGCACGGCCGTCTCGGCCAGGAGGCGGGCGGCGGCCCGCGGGTCGTCCTCGCCCCGGGTGGCGGCCCGCTCGAGCAGCGTCGTGAGGTCCGCGTCGGCGACGAGGCCGGTGAGCGCCCCCTGCTCGCCGCCGTCCGCCGTGCCGGCGCCCGGGTCGAGGGGCACAGCGGCCGCGCCGTCGGACGTCCCGCCGCCGGGAGGGGCGAGGAGGGCGGCGACCGCGCCCCGCCCCGCCGCCAGGGCGGCCCCGCGCTCGCCCAGCTCGCCGCGGGCCGGCCAGACGACGTCGGTGCGCACGCCCGCGCCGGCCTCGCCGCCCGCCGGCGGGTCCTCCTGCTGGGGGTCCGTCTGCTGGGGGGACCCGACGAGCCCGGCGCGCGCCAGGGAGGCGCGTCCCTGCCGGAGCCCGGCGGCCCACAGCGACGGCTGCTCGGCGGCGGCCACGGAGAGCAGGTCGACGTCGCCGCGCGGCAGCGCCAGGACCTCGTGGTCGGGAGCGGCGGCGAGGAGGTCCGCGCGCCACGCGGCCACGCTCGCGGTCGGCTCCGCCGCGGTCACGGCGCGGGGCGCGCCCGCGGGGGGTGCGGCGGCGCCGTCGGGGGCAGCCGTCGTCGCGGCCCCGCCCGCCGCGTCGCCCGCCGCGTCGTCCGCGCCCGGCTGCCCCGGCTCGGCGCCGGCGTCGGCGCCGTCGGACCCCTGGTCCGCGGACGGCTCGCCCGTCCCGGGGTCCGACGAGTCGAGCAGGAGCGGGTCGAGCGCCCAGGTGGTCCCGGGGACCGCAGCCACCTCGAGCAGCCGCCCCAGGAGCCCCTCGCGCGAGCCCTCCGAGCCGCCGTCGACGAGGTCGGCCATCTCCGCGTCGGGGACGAGCGCCGTCCCCACGTCGGGCGCGGCGCCCGTCAGCGGCACGACGACGCCGACGCGGGCCGGGTCGTCCACGTCCGGCACCGCGGCGCCGTCCGCCACCGGGTACCAGACGACGAGGCCCCGGTCGGCGGACAGGCGCGAGCCCCGGGCGTCGACGACGTCCACCGCGACGCCGCGGGGGCCCCAGGAGGCGTCGTCACCGGGCAACCCGAGCCCGTCCGCCGGCAGGCGCAGGACCAGGTCGCGCGAGCGGCCGGGGGCCAGGGGCTGCAGCAGGGGCTCACCCAGGAGGACCTCACCGGCCGCCGCGTCGTCGGGCGCCCCGCTCCACGCGCCCAGCGCGTCGCGCGTGCGCAGCAGGTCGGGCTGCAGCCGCAGCTCCGCCGTCAGGCCCTCGACGGGCTCGTCGGTGCCGTTGGTCACCCGGACGCCGACGGCGAGGACGTCGTCGGGTCGCAGCGGCGCGCTGGTCAGCGCCGTGATGTCGACGTCGACCGCGTCCGGGGCGTCCTCGGCGGCAGGGGCCTCGGCCGGCCGCTGGGGGGCGGGCGCCTGCTGCTCGAGGCCCTGGGCCTCGACGTCCTTGGCGCCGGGGTCCTGTGTGCCGGGGTCCTGGGTGCCGGACGGGCCCGGCTGCTGCGTCGGCGGGAGGGTCGGGACGGCGCCGGCGCGCGCGGCGGGCGCCCACCCCAGCGCTCCCGCCGCCCCGGCGGCGAGGGCGACGAGGGCCACGGCGGCGCGACCGCGCCGCGCCTCAGCCACCGTCGCCGAGGAGGTCCCCGGCCGCCCGGGCGATGCGGCGCTCGTTCGGGAAGGCCAGGCGGCGCTCCAGCTCGGGAGCCGGCACCCACGCCGCCTCGACGGCCTCCGCGTCCGGGTCGCCCTCCACGCCGAGCCGGCCCCCGGTGGCGCGCAGGAGGAAGTGGTGCACGGTCTTGTGGATGCGGCGGCCCTCGGCGGTGAACCAGTAGTCGATGGTGCCGAGGGGGCGCACCGGGTCGCCGACGATGCCGGTCTCCTCGGCGATCTCGCGGACGGCGGCCTCGACGGGCGTCTCCTCGCCCTCGAGGTGCCCCTTGGGCAGGCACCACTCGAGCCGGCCGGCGCGGTTGACGCGCGCGATGAGGGCCACCTGCGCGACGCCGTCGGCCTCGCGGACGACGAGGCCGCCGGCCGACGTCTCCTCCACCGTGGCACCGCGGGCGCGCGGCCCACGGGACCGGGGCGCCCGCCCGTGCTCGCGCGGCCCGCTGCGGCCCGGCAGCGGCCGCTCGTGCGCCGACCCGGCGGCGCGGCTCCCGACGGGGGCCTCGGCGCGCGCCGCGTCGTCCGCCTCGACGACGGGGTGCCCCCCGCCCCCGGACGAGGTCGCGCCGCCCCCGTCGCGGGGGGCCCGGAGGCCGTCGTCCTCCCGCGGCGCACGCGCCCGCGGCAGCGGACGGCCAGGCGGGACGGGCATGCCAGCACTGTAACGACGGCCCCTGCGCCGGACCGGGGCGCGACGGGGGTGCCCGACCAGTCGTGACCGCTTCGGAACACACGGACCGGCCGGACCGGCGGGCCGCCACCCGCCCCGTGCTGACCACCCGCCGCCCACCCCGGGACGCCCGGGCGGGCGGCCGGGCGGGCGGCCGGGCGGCGAGGCCGTGGGGGCGCGCGGGGTCTGGCACCCTCGGCGCGTGCCCGACGCCTCCGACGACGCCCGACCCGAGGCCCGGCCGCAGGCCCCGACCGAGGCTCCCCCGGGCTCGTCCTCCGAGGGCGCCGGCGGCGTGGCCGCCGCCGTGGCGGGCGCGCGCGACGAGGCCGTGGCCGCCCTCCTGGCCTTCGCGCCGGACGCCGTGGAGCTGGGGCGCCGCTTCGCCGCCGAGGGCCACGAGCTCGCGCTCGTCGGCGGGCCGGTCCGTGACGCGCTGCTGGGGCGGCTCACCGGGCCGGCCGACGTCGACCTCGACCTCGCCACGAGCGCCCGCCCCGGGGCGACGGCGCGGCTGCTCGCGGCGTGGGGCGACGCCACGTGGGACGTGGGCGCGGCCTTCGGCACCGTCGGCGCGCGCCGGGGCGACGTCGTCGTCGAGGTGACGACCTACCGCAGCGACCTCTACGACCGGCAGAGCCGCAAGCCCGTCGTCGAGTTCGGCGACTCGCTCGAGGACGACCTCGTGCGCCGCGACTTCACGGTCAACGCCATGGCGGTGCGCCTGCCCGACGGCGCCTTCGTCGACCCGTGCGACGGGCTGCGCGACCTCGCGCACCGGGCGCTGCACACGCCGCGCTCGCCGGAGGACTCCTTCGCCGACGACCCGCTGCGGATGATGCGCGCCGCCCGCTTCGCCTCCACCCTCGGGCTGCGGGTGGCCCCCGCGGTCGTCGAGGCGATGACCGAGCGGGCCGGCACCGTCGCCATGGTCTCGGCCGAGCGCGTGCGGGTGGAGCTGGAGAAGCTGCTCCTCGGCGCATCGCCCCGCGAGGGGCTCGAGCTGCTCGTCGGGACCGGCCTGGCCGAGCACGTGCTGCCCGAGCTGCCCGCCCTGCAGCTGGAGATCGACGAGCACCACCGCCACAAGGACGTCTACGAGCACACGCTGACGGTGCTCGAGCAGG
This sequence comes from uncultured Pseudokineococcus sp., assembly GCF_947499845.1. Classification (GTDB taxonomy): domain Bacteria; phylum Actinomycetota; class Actinomycetes; order Actinomycetales; family Quadrisphaeraceae; genus Pseudokineococcus. The sequence goes on along the minus strand of NZ_CANMPM010000010.1, from coordinate 18,800 downwards.
CGATCGCCCTCGAGGACCCGGCCGGCGCGGACGGCGAGGGCGCGGTCCCGGGCCCCGACCTCGTCCTGCGGCTCGCGGCGCTGCTGCACGACGTCGGCAAGCCCGCGACGCGGCGCTTCGAGCCCGGCGGCGGCGTGAGCTTCCACCACCACGAGGTCGTCGGCGCCAAGATGACGGCGCGGCGCCTGAAGGCCCTGCGCTTCGACTCGGCGACGACGAAGCAGGTGGCGCGCCTCGTCGAGCTGCACCTGCGCTTCCACGGGTACGCGGGCGGGGAGTGGACCGACTCGGCGGTGCGCCGCTACGTCACCGACGCCGGGCCGCTGCTGAGCCGCCTGCACCGGCTGACCCGCTCGGACTCGACGACCCGCAACCGCCGCAAGGCGGCCCGGCTCGCGGCGGCCTACGCCTCCCTCGAGCACCGCATCGTCGAGCTGCAGGAGGCCGAGGAGCTCGCCGCGGTGCGCCCCGACCTCGACGGCGGCCAGATCATGGCGGCGCTCGGCGTCCCGCCCGGCCCCGTCGTCGGCCGCGCCTACCGGCACCTGCTCGAGCTGCGCCTCGACCGCGGGCCGCTGGGCGAGGAGGCGGCCCGCGAGGCGCTGCTCGCGTGGTGGGCCGAGCAGCCGGAGGCGGTCGGGAGCTGACCCGGCGGGCGCGGCGCCGTCGCGCCGGCCGGGCGCCGTCAGCCCTGCGCGTCGCCGGGGGCGGCGCCTGCCGCTGGCGCGCGGTGCCGTCGCCCGCCCATGAGCGCGGACGCGGCCACGAGGAGCGCCGCGAGCGGCACCAGCAGGCCCGCCACGGCGGCGTCCGACGGCCCGAGCGGCAGGACGAGCGCCGCCACGAGGGCGCCGAGGACGAAGCACCCGTTGAAGACGGCGTCGTGGACGGCGACGACGCGGCCCCGGTGCTCCTCGTCGACGGCCCGCAGCACGACGGCGTCCACGCAGATCTTCAGCCCCTGCCCGCCGAGGCCGAGCAGGGCACCGCCCCCGACGAGGGCGGCGACGGCGACGGCGCCGACCGGCAGGGCCGCGGCGAGCGCCGCCGCGGCCAGCGCCCCGAGCGCGAGGCAGGCCGCGCCCCAGGGGCGCGGGCCCCAGCGCGCGGCGGCGCTCGGCGTCACCGCGACGGCGACCGCGACGCCGACGGACACCCCGCCGAGGACGAGGCCGGTGAGCGCGAGGGCGGCGTCCGCGTCGTCCACGGGGGCCAGCCGCGTGCGGGCGAGGACGACGACGAGCACGAGCAGGACGCCGTAGGCCGCCCGCGACGCCCCCAGCGCGACGACGGCGCGGGCGGCGGCGGGCCGAGCGGCGAGGTGGCGGAGGCCGTCGCGCAGCTCCCGCAGGGCGCCGGCCGGCCCCCGCGCGGCCCGGGGGCCGGTCGTCGGGGGCCCGCCCCCGCCGAGCTCGGCGGGCCGCAGGCGCGCGGCCGCCCCGGCGGACGCGGCGACGAGGGCGGCGGCGAGCACGAGCACGAGGCCGTCGGCGCCTGCGCCGCCGGCCCCGAGCCGCACCGCCGTGCCGGCCCCGGCGCCGAGGGCCAGCGCCAGCGTGCCGACTGTCGGGACGACGGCGCTGGCGAGGACGAGGTCGCGGCCGGCGACGACGGCGGGCAGCCCCGCGCCCAGGGCCGCGAGGACGAGGCGGTTGACGGACAGGACGACGAGGACGGCCGGCACGAGTAGCGCGTCCGAGACGGCCGGGCCGGCGAGGACCACGCCCGCCGTCGCGAGGACGGCGAGCGCCCGTAGCGCGCCGGCGCCGACGAGCACGGAGCGGCGCCGCCAGCGGTCCAGCAGCGTGCCGACGAGCGGCCCGACGAGCGTGTACGGCAGCAGGACCAGGGCGAGCAGGCCCGCGACCGCGAGCGACGTCGGCGCGCGCTCGGGCGAGAAGAGCAGGAGCCCCGCCAGGCCGAGCTGGAAGGCCCCGTCCCCCGACTGGGACAGGAGGCGGACGACGAGCAGCCGCCGCAGGCCGCGCCCGCGCACCAGCCGCGGCAGCGCGGCGAGCCCGGCCGTGGCCCGCCCCCGCCCCCTCCCCCTCGCCGCGTCCGGCGGCTCGCCCCGGGGCGGGGCCGGGGTCGCGTCCACGACGCCATGGTCCCCCTCGGCCCCGGCGGCGAGGTGCGGTCGTGTCGCCCCGGGCGCGCCGGGTGGGCGATGTGTGGCCATGTCGCCCCTTGGGCGTCGGGGGGTGGGCGATGTGTGGCCATGTCGCCCCTCGGGGGGGCGGGGGGTGGGCGATGTGTGGCCATGTCGCCCTGTGAGCCGCCGGGGCCTGCGGGATGACGGCGCGCCCGAGGGGCGTTGTCGATGCCGCCCGGACGCGCGGGTCCCGGGACGACCGGGGCTCGCCGTCAGCGTCCGCCCAGGCTGGGTGCGCATACTCTCGGGCGCCGGCGGGTCGCGACGAGCGCCGCCGGGGGCCGGGGCACCGCGCTCGAGCGCGGTGAGGACACGGCGCTCAAGCACCCGAGCGCCCGTGCCGATCACCCTGACGGGTGACGGCCCCGCACGACGGGACCGGCGTCGACCGGTCCGGCACGACGAGGACGCCCCGTCACGGGGTCGTCCACGAGGACGGCGCCGCCGTCCCCCGCCGGCCCCGGCCCGGGCCGACCAGGCACGCGACCGGTGCCGACGACGGACGACCGAGGGACGACCACCTGTGGCAGCAGCCCCCCGACCCACCTCCCGCCCCGCCCGACGCCCCGCGCCGCGGCGGCGCCGCTCCACCGGCCGCCGCGTCCTGCTGGTGCTCCTCGCCCTCCTCCTCGGGGGCGCGGTGCTCGGCGGGGCGGCGTTCGCCTACGGCTACGCGACGACGGACGTCCCGGAGCCGACCGAGCTGGGGCAGAAGGCGACGACGACCGTCTACTACGCGGACGGGACGACGGTGCTCGGCACCTTCGCCGACGTCAACCGCACGCCGGTGACGACGGACGCGATCCCGCAGGACATGAGGGACGCGATCATCGCGGCGGAGGACCGGAGCTTCTACGAGAACCGCGGGGTCTCGCCCACGGGCATCGCCCGCGCCTTCGTCTCGAACCTCCGGGGCAACGCCACGCAGGGCGGCTCGACGATCACCCAGCAGTACGTGAAGAACTACTACACGGGCGACGACACGCAGTCGCTGCAGCGCAAGGTCCGCGAGGCCTTCATCGCCCTCAAGGTCGACAACGAGCTCGACAAGGACCAGATCCTCACCGACTACCTCAACACCATCTACTTCGGCCGGGGCGCCTACGGGGTGCAGGAGGCGGCGCAGGCCTACTTCGGCGTCGACGTCGGCCAGCTGACCACGGCGCAGGCCGCGCTCCTCGCCGGGATCGTCCCGGCGCCGTCGGCCTACGACCCCGCGGTCGACCCGGAGGCGGCCGAGCGCCGCTGGGAGTACGTCGTCGACGGCATGGTCGAGACGGGCGCCGTCACGCAGGCCGAGCGCGACGGCCTCGAGCTCCCCGAGACAGTCCAGCAGCAGGACGAGCAGACCTACGCCGGCCCCACCGGCCACCTCCTGCAGGCCGTGCGCGACGAGCTGACGACCCGCGGCGGGTTCACCGAGGACGAGCTCGACGGCGGGGGGCTGTCCATCACGACGACCTTCGACGCCGGCATGCAGGCGGCCGCGGTCGCGGCGATGCAGGACCCGGAGGCCTTCCCGTCGGAAGGCCGGCCGGAGGACGTCGCCGCCGCCCTGGTGTCGATCGATCCCGCCGACGGCTCCGTCCGGGCCATGTACGGCGGGCCGGACTACCTGCAGCGCCAGCTCAACATGGCGACCCAGGAGAACGTGCAGGCCGGCTCCATCTTCAAGCCCTTCACCCTCGTCGCCGCGCTCGAGGACGGCATCTCGCTGCGCACGCGCTTCCCCGGCTACAGCCCGCAGTACTTCGACGAGTACCGCGACGGCAAGGGGGAGCGGGTGCGGGTCGGCAACTTCGGGGGCGAGAGCCACGGGCGCCAGAGCCTCGTCGAGGCGACGGTCGACTCCACCAACACGATCTTCGTGCCGCTCAACATCGAGGTGGGCGCCGAGGCGACGGCCGACGTCGCGGAGCGGGCGGGCCTGCCGGCGGACACGGAGGAGCTCGAGCCGCCGGTGCTGAGCAACGTCCTCGGGACCCCCTCGCCCAAGGTCGTCGACATGGCGCGGGCGTACGCCACCTTCGCCGCGCAGGGCGTGCGCACGACGCCGCACGTCGTCAGCGCCGTCACGCAGGACGGCGAGGAGGTCTTCCGCGCCCAGACGGGCGGCGAGCGCGTCTTCGACGAGGCCGTCATGGCGGACACGACGTACGCGCTCTCGCAGGTCGTGGAGGAGGGGTCCGTGCGCCGGACCATCGACCTCGGCCGTCCGGCGGCGGGCAAGACGGGGACGACGGACGAGGCGCGGTCGGCGTGGTTCGCCGGCTACACCCCCCAGCTCGCCACGGTCGTGTCCGTCTTCACGACCAAGCCGGGCAGCGAGGGCGGCATGGAGCCCTGGTCGGACGACGTCAGCTCCGTCACCGGCTCCTCCTACCCCACCCGCATCTGGCAGGCCTACATGGCCACGGCCACCGCCGGGATGCCGGTCGTCGACTTCCCCGAGCGCGCCGACATCGGCTCGACGAGCACCTCGCGGTCGCGCAGCAGCTCCTCCGAGCGCGAGCGCGACAGCTCGTCGGGGTCGTCCTCGCGCCCGGCGCCCGCGCCCGCCCCGGCGCCCGAGCCGACGTCCGAGCCCTCCGCCGCGCCCACCACCGCGGCGCCGGAGCCCACGCAGGCGCCCGCGCCGACGGCGACGACGCCCGCAGAGCCCGAGCCCGCCCCTGAGCCCACGCAGCAGCCGGAGGCCCCGCGTCCCACGGCGACGCGGCCGCCCGCGCCGCAGGAGCCGTCGCCGCCGCCGGTGACGCCCTCCACGGGGGAGGCCGGTGCCGCGGGCGAGGTGGCCCGGCCGGGCGACGGGCCGCAGACCCCACCGGCCCCGGGCCCCGGCAGCGACGCCTCTCGAGCGGACGGCTGACCCGCGCGCACCCGCGCCTGCGAGGATCACCCGCGTGAGCCCGCAGGACGACGTCGTCGCGCGCCGGGCCCCGCACCGGGGCGACCCGGTGGAGGGGCGCGCGTCCGTGGGGGCGCGCGCGTCGGACGACGACGGCGCGGCGGTCGTGCTGCCCACCCACGACGACGCCGTGGTGGCCGCGGCCTCGCCCGTCCTCGGAGGGCCGGCGGGACGGCGCGTGCGCACGGGCCGGCGGCCCCTGCGGGGAGCCCTCGCGGCGGGCAGCGCCCTCGGCCTCGTCGTGCTGGCGGCGGCCGTGCTGCTGCGCGAGCACTGCCGGGAGACGCTGTGGGCCTCGCCCGGCGTCTACACCCACGCCTGCTACAGCGACGTGCCGGCCCTCTTCGCCACCGCGTCCCTGGACCAGGTGGTGCCCTACCTCGAGCGCTTCTCCGAGGACGCGCCGCTGACGGCGCCCCTCGGCGTGGGCTGGCTCCTGTGGGGCCTCGGGCGCCTCGTCGGCGCGGAGGGCGCCGACGGGCCGCGCGACGTCTTCGACGCCTCCGTCGTCCTCGGCGCGGTGGCGCTCGTCGTCCTCGTCGCCGGGGTGGCCCACCTGTCGGGGCGCCGCCCCTACGACGCCGTCCTCGTGGGCGCCTCGCCGGTCGTCCTGGCGTGCGCCCTCGTCGGCGTCCAGCTCCTGCCCGCCGCCCTGGCGGTGGGCGCCCTGTGGGCCTCCTCGCGGGGGCGCGCGCTCGCGGCGGGGATGCTGCTGGGGCTGGCGGCGCTCGTCGCGCCGCCGGTCGGGCTCGCGGTCGGCGGGGCCCTGCTGCTCGTGCGCTGGCGCCGCCGGCGCGACGACGCGGCGGCCCGCGCCGAGCGGCCGGAGGCGGGCGCGGCGGCCGGCCCGGGCGACGACATCGACGGCGACGAGGACGACGAGGTGCGCCAGCCGCTCGTCGCCCCGGAGGTCCGCACGGCGCTCGTCGCCCTGCTCGTGTGGGTGGTGGGCGGGCTGCCGGTCCTCCTGCGCAGCCCCGAGGTCTGGGCCGGCGCGGTGACGGCGCGCGTCACGGCCGGCCCCGGCTACGGCTCGGCCTGGCTGCTCGGCGACCTCGCCGGGGCCCCGCCCGCCGACGTCACGACGACGGCGGGCTCGGTGCTGCTCACGGCCGCGGGGGTCGCCGGGACCGCCGTCCTCGCGCTGCGGGCGCCCCGGGCCCCTCGCGTGCCCGTCCTCGCCCTCCTGCTGCTGCTCGCCGTCCTCGCGCCCGCCCCGGCCCTCCCGCCCCAGGCGGCCGTGCTCGTCCTGCCCCTCGCCGTCCTCGCGCTGCCGCGCTGGCGGCTCCTGCTCGTCTGGGGCGCGGTCGAGGCGGCGGCGGCCACGGGCACCTGGCTCTACCTCTACGGCCTCTCCGTGCCCGACCGCGGGCTGCCGCCGTGGGCCTACGCCGTGCTCGTCGTCGCCCGGCTCGGGATGCTGGTCGTGCTGGCCCGCGGCGCCGTCCTCGCGTCGCTCGAGCCGGAGCACGACGTCGTCCGGGCGCCCCGCGCGGCGCCGCACCTGGGCGCCGACGACCCGGCGCGCCCGCCCGAGCACGAGGTCGCGGGCGCAGCGCCGGGCGACCCCGCCTGAGGCGGCGGCCGGAGCCGCTCCGCCGGGCCGCTACCCTGGTGCCCGACCGGCCCCGCGGCACCCGTGCGCCCTGAGCGCGGGAGGCCCGGGTCCGCGACGCAGACACCCTCCTGCCACGGAGAGACCGTGGCCGCGAAGACCACAGGAGGTGGGGTACTCGCATGCGTCACTACGAGATGATGATCATCCTGGACGCCGAGCTCGAGGAGCGCACCGTCGCCCCGTCGCTCGACAAGTTCCTCGACGTCGTCCGCCGCGGCGGCGGCTCGATCGACAAGGTCGACATCTGGGGCAAGCGCCGGCTGGCCTACGAGATCGGCAAGAAGGCCGAGGGCATCTACGCGGTCGTCGACATGAAGGCCGAGCCCGACGTCGCCAAGGAGCTGGACCGCCAGCTCAACCTCAACGAGTCGGTCCTGCGGACCAAGCTCGTCCGCCCCGAGCTCCACTGACCCCTCGCCGCCCGGTCGGGCGGGGGTGTGCACGGCGCCTGCGCGTCGTCAGCCCCCGGCCCTAGCCTCCGGGCGACCGAGCGGCCCGCCCCCCGGCGGTCCGCGCCCACCCGGGCACCGTCCACCCCGCGAGGAGGAGCCATGGCAGGCGAGACCCAGATCACCCTGGTCGGGAATTTGACCGCCGACCCCGAGCTGCGCTTCACCCCCTCGGGGGCGGCCGTGGCCAACTTCACCGTCGCCTCCACGCCCCGGCAGTTCGACCGCCAGAGCAACGAGTGGAAGGACGGCGAGACGCTGTTCATGCGCTGCTCCATCTGGCGCGAGGCGGCGGAGAACGTCGCCGAGTCGCTCGGCAAGGGCCAGCGCGTCATCGTCACCGGCCGCCTCGTCTCCCGGTCCTTCCAGACCAAGGAGGGCGAGAACCGCACCGTCAACGAGCTGCAGGCCGACGAGGTCGGCCCGTCGCTGCGCTACGCCACGGCCAAGGCCCAGCGCACGCAGCGCGGCGGCGGCGGCGGTGGTGGCGGCTTCGGCGGCGGCGGTGGCCAGCAGGGCGGCGGCTACGGCGGCGGCCAGCAGCAGGGCGGCGGCCAGCAGTCCGGCGGCTACGGCCAGGACGACCCGTGGGCCACCGGCCCGTCCTCCGGCGGCGGGCAGCAGCCCTCCGGCGGCGGCTGGGGCGGCGGCCAGAGCGACGAGCCGCCCTTCTAGCCCGACGTCCGCGACCCACCACCTCGGTCGCGCGCGGCACCGGCCCGCCGGTGCCGCTCCCCGCGGCGGCGCGCACGCGCCGCCGCCGGCCCTCGGGACCACCCGGTCCCGTCGGCCCTCCCCACCCCCATCCCGGGCCCTCGGCAGGACCCGGGCTCCAGACGAGGAGCTCCACGATGGCCAAGCCGGCTCTCCGCAAGCCGAAGAAGAAGTCGAACCCGCTCAAGGCGGCGAAGATCAGCTACGTCGACTACAAGGACACCGCGCTGCTGCGGAAGTTCATCTCCGACCGGGGCAAGATCCGCGCCCGCCGGGTGACGGGCGTCTCCGTCCAGCAGCAGCGCCAGGTGGCCAAGGCGATCAAGAACGCCCGCGAGATGGCGCTGCTGCCCTACAGCAGCTCCGCGCGCTGAGGAAGGGGCACGAGATGAAGCTCATCCTGACGCAGGAGGTCTCCGGCCTCGGCGAGCCCGGCGAGGTCGTCGAGGTCAAGGACGGCTACGGGCGCAACTACCTGCTCCCGCGCAGCCTGGCGACGCCCTGGACCAAGGGCGGCCAGAAGCAGGTCGACGACATCCGCCGTGCGCGCCGCGCCCGCGAGATCGCGTCGGTCGAGGAGGCGCAGAGCGTGCGCGCCACCCTGCAGGAGCAGCCCGTGCGCCTGTCCGCCAACGCGGGCCAGGGCGGTCGCCTCTTCGGCGCCATCACCCCGGCCGACGTGGCCGAGGCCGTCCGCGCCGCCACCGGCAAGGACGTCGACCGCCGCAAGGTCGAGATCGGCCAGCCGATCAAGTCCCTCGGCAGCTACACGGTCACCGTCCGGCTCCACCCGGACGTGCAGGCCAGCGTCGACGTCGAGGTCGTCCCCTCGGCCTGACGCGCCGCACCAGCACCACCGACGACGGCCCCCTCGCCCCCGCGGCGAGGGGGCCGTCGTCGTCCGCCGGCCCTCGCACCTCGTCGCCAGAGCACCGGCCCGCGGTCCCCCCGGGCACTTCGTCGTCACCGTGCCGGGGCGGCGGGCGCTGACCGGGCACTTCGTCGTCACTCTGCCCGCCAGGAGCTCTCCTTCCCGACACTTCGTCGTCAGGGTGCACGGCGGGGGCCTCTACGGGGGCGCTCCGTCGTCAGAGCACCCGGCCGGGGGCGCTCAGCGGACGGCGCCCGTCACGGCCCAGGCGTCACCGCGGGCGCGGTGCCAGAGCGTGACGCCGCGGACGGCCATGAAGCCGCCGGCGAAGGCGACCCAGAGCCAGACGAGCCCCGCCGCGCTCTCCGGCGCCCACGTGACGACGGCGACGACGAGGGGCGCGTAGGCGAGCAGCCCCACGAGCCCGGCGAGCGCGAGGTAGCGCCCGTCGCCGGCGCCGATGAGGACGCCGTCGAGGACGAAGACGTACGCCGCCAGCGGCTGGGCCAGGGCGACGACGACGAGCGCGGCGGCGATCGCCGTCCGGACGCCGTCGTCCGGCGAGAAGAGCGGGGCCACGAGGTCGCGCCCGGCGAGGACGACGACGCCGCTGAGGACGCCGAGGACCGCGCCCCAGCCGACGAGGCGCCGCAGGACGTCGCGGGTCGCGCCGACGTCCCCCGCCCCGAGCGTGCGTCCGGTGATCGCCTGCCCGGCGATGGCGAGGGCGTCGAGGCCCAGCGCCAGGGCCGACCAGATCGTCACGACGACCTGGTGGGCCGCCAGGGCCGTGTCGCCGGAGCGGGCGGCCGCCGCGGTCGTCAGCAGGAGGGTGGCGCGCAGCGTGAGGGTCCGGGCGAGCAGCGGCAGGCCGTCGCGCGCCGAGCGCAGCACGCCCGCACCCCCGGGGGCCAGGGGGACGCCGTGGCGCCGCGCGCCCCGGACGACGACGACCACGAGCGCCGCGGCCATGCCGAGCTGGGCCACCGCCGTCCCCAGGCCGCTGCCGGCGATGCCGAGGGCGGGGAAGGGCCCGGGGCCGAGGACGAGGACCACGTTGAGCGGCACGTTGACGAGCGCCCCGCTGACGGTGACCACGAGCGGCGTCCGCGTGTCCTGCAGCCCTCGCAGCACCCCGGTGGCGGCCAGGACGACGAGCATGGCCGGCAGGCCCGGCAGCGAGGCGCGCAGGTACGTCGCGGCGGCGTCGGCGACCTCGGGGCTCGTCCCCAGCGCGAGGGCGAGGTCCCGGGCCAGCGGCCACGCCGCGGCAGCGGTGACGAGGCCGAGCACGAGGGCCAGCCACATCCCGTCCACGCCCTGGCGCAGGGCCGCGGGGAGGTCGTCCGCCCCGAGGCGGCGGGCCACCGCGGCCGTCGTGGCGTAGGCGAGGAAGACGAACACGCCGACGGCCGTCGTCAGGACCGTCCCGGCGGCGCCCAGGCCGGCGAGCGGGACGACGCCGAGCGAGCCGACGACCGCCGAGTCCGCCAGGAGGAACAGCGGTTCGGCGACGAGCGCGGCGAAGGCCGGGACGGCGAGGCGCGCGACCTCCCGGTCGAGCGCTCGCGGCCGGAGGGCGGAGGGCAGTCGCGGCACGGGCGAGATGGTCGCAGCCGTGGACGCATCGCCCTCTAGCACGCTGCGCCAATCGCTAGTACGGTGTGCTACGACCGCAGGACGCAGACGAGGAGGACGACGTGGGGCTCGAAGAGGTCCAGGCGCGGGTGGAGGCCACCGACGCGGTGTGGCAGTGGGTGGTGCTGCTCGTCGGAGGGGCGATCCCCTTCGTCGAGAGCTACGGCGCGACAGCGGTGGGCGTCGTCGTCGGCGTCCCGTTCGCCATCGCCCTGGTGGCGGCGGTGGCGGGCAACGTCCTCAGCATGGTGCTCGTCGTCACCGCCGGGGACGCGGTGCGCCGGCGCCTGCGCTCGCGGCGGGAGCCGCGCCCGCCGTCGCCGCGGACCGAGAAGCTGCGCCGCCGGTTCGACCGCTTCGGGGTCCCCGGCGTGAGCCTGCTCGGGCAGACGGTGCTCCCCAGCCAGATCACCTCGGGCGCCCTCGTCGCCTTCGGCGCCGACCGGCGCCAGGTGGTGCTGTGGCAGGTCGTGTCCATCGTGCTCTGGGGCCTCGCCTTCGGCGGGCTGGCGACGGCGGGCCTCTACGCCGTCGAGGGCTGACGGTGGACGGCGCCCGGGACGCGGACGACGTGACCGCCGGGGGGCGGGGCGCCGGAGGACCCCTCGCCGCGGACCCGGCCGGGGGCGCCCCGGCCGGCGTGCGCAGCGCGGTCGACCGCCGCGAGCAGCTGCTGCGCGCCGCCGAGGAGCTCGTCGCCGAGGCCGGCTACGCGGCGGTGTCCGTGCGCGCCGTCGCGCAGCGCGCCGGACTCGGCGCCAGCACGCTGCGCTACTGGTTCCCGCGCCAGGAGGACCTCCTCGTCGCGGTGGCCCGGCGGGCCGTGGACCCCCACCTCGACGACCGGCGCATCGCGGAGCGGGACGTGCCGGCCGCGGACCGCCTCGCCGAGTGCGTCGCCCAGCTCCTCCCGGCGGACGACGCGCAGCTCCACCTGCTCGAGCCGTGGGCGGCGCTGCTCACCGACGCCGTCGGCCCACGCGCCACGCCGCTGGGCCGGGCCCTGCTCGAGGGCGGCGTGCAGGCGACGGCGGAGCGGGTCCGCACGTGGGTGGACCGCCTCGTGGACGAGGGGGCCCTCGACGCGGGGCGCGCGGCGACCGCCGTGACGGCGCTCCTCACCCGCGCGGACGGCCTGGCCCTGGGGCTGCTCAGCGGCACGGTGCCGGACGTGGCGACCGCCCACGCCGTCCTGCGGGCCGACGTCGACGCCCTCCTCCGAGCGGCCCCCTGACCTCCGCCGTCGGGCGACCCTCCGTGACGCCGGTCGGTCCGCCCACCGCGCCCGCAGCGCGCCACGAGCGCGCCAGGACCGCGCCGCCCGGACCGGACGGACACCGCGCGTCCGAGGCGTGGACACATGCTCGTCACGTCGGCGTCCACACCCGGTGCACGACGTCGGTGCTGGTCACGGGCCGTGCGCGGACGTGGCGGGCGGCGACCGTCCACACCTCTGTCCACGGCCTGTGGACGCCGCGCCGAGCCTGTCCACAGGTGTTCACAGCGCTGTGCACAGGGGGTGTGCGTGCGCGGTTCGACGGCTGTCGGTGGCCGCCCCTAGCGTCCGGCGGGCGGACCTCCCGGAGGCCCGCGCAGCCCGGTGCCGGAGACGGTCGGCGCGGGGCACCGAGGTGGGAGAGGGCGGGTGGGCGCATGAGCCTGGCGGAGGTCGACAGGTTCGAGACGTCCGGTCCGCCGTCGGAGGACCTGGGGCGCACGCCGCCGCAGGACGTCGCCGCGGAGCAGAGCGTCCTCGGCGGCATGATGCTCAGCAAGGACGCCATCGCCGACGTCGTCGAGGTGCTCCGCAGCACCGACTTCTACCGGCCGAACCACGAGAGCGTCTTCGAGGCCATCACCGACCTCTACGGGCGGGGCGAGCCCGCCGACGCCGTCACGGTGGCCGCCGAGCTCAACCGCCGGGGCGACCTCGGCCGGGTCGGCGGCGCGGCCTACCTGCACACCCTCATCGCGTCGGTCCCCACGGCGGCCAACGCGGGCTACTACGCCGAGATCGTGCGCGAGCGCGCCGTGCTGCGGCGCCTCGTCGAGGCCGGCACCCGCATCGTGCAGATGGGCTACGCCGCGGGCGGGGGCGACGTCGACGGCATCGTCGACTCCGCGCAGGCGGAGGTCTACAAGGTCACCGAGCGGCGCAGCAGCGAGGACTACCTGCCCATCGCCGACATCATCGAGGGCACGATCGACGAGATCGAGGCCTCGAGCCACCGCGGCGAGGGCATGGTGGGCGTGCCGACGGGCTTCGCGGACCTCGACCAGCTGACCAACGGCCTCCACGCCGGCCAGATGATCGTCATCGCCGCGAGGCCAGCGATCGGGAAATCGACTGTGGGATTAGATATTGCGCGTTCTGCGGCGATAAAGAATGGCTTGCCCGCGGTCGTCTTCTCGCTCGAGATGAGCCGCAACGAGATCACCATGCGCTTGCTGTCGGCCGAGGCGACGGTCTCGCTGCAGCACATGCGCAAGGGCACGATGCGCGAGGAGGACTGGACGCGCCTCGCCCGCACCATGGGCAAGGTCAGCGAGGCGCCGCTGTTCATCGACGACTCGCCCAACATGTCGCTCATGGAGATCCGGTCGAAGTGCCGCCGGCTCAAGCAGCGGCACGGGCTCAAGCTCGTCGTCATCGACTACCTGCAGCTCATGAGCTCCGGCAAGCGCGTGGAGAGCCGCCAGCAGGAGGTCTCGGAGTTCTCCCGCGCGCTCAAGCTCCTCGCCAAGGAGCTCGAGGTGCCCGTCATCGCCATCTCGCAGCTCAACCGCGGACCCGAGCAGCGCACCGACAAGCGGCCCGCGATGTCCGACCTGCGCGAGTCGGGCTCGATCGAGCAGGACGCCGACATGGTGATCCTCCTGCACCGCGAGGACGCCTACGAGCGCGAGTCCCCGCGCGCCGGCGAGGCCGACCTCATCGTCGCCAAGCACCGCAACGGGCCCACCGACACCATCACCGTCGCCTTCCAGGGCCACTACTCGCGCTTCGTCGACATGGCCCAGGGCGGCTGAGAGACGGAGGGCGCGGCCCTCTCGGGGCGAGCGGCGGCGCCGGCGACCCGCTCGGCGCACGAGTGGGCGGGCGGTGCGGGCGGGGAGCACCCGAGGCCGGACGGATGCACGAGCGGGCGGGGCACGCGCGCGGGGAGCACCCCAGGCCCGGAGGGATGCACGAGCGGTCGGGGCCGTGTGCGCGGAGTGCACGTCAGGCCGGCGCCCGGACCCCAGCGGCACCCGGCCGCAGAGCGCCGAGCCAGTGCCGGAGCGCGCGCGACCCCGCCCGCGGACCCGACCGGACGCGCGGACCCGACCGGACGCGCGGACCCGACCGGACGCGCGGACCCGACCGGACGCGCGGTGGGCTCAGTCCCGCACGGGCAGCCGCCGCCGGACGGCGACGAGCGCTCCCGTCACCGCCCGCACCGGGGCGGTGCCGAGCCAGCGCCGGTAGTCGGCGATCGCCGCGTTCCACGGCCCGTCGCCGTACGTGGGGTAGGGGTGGGTGCGCGCGACGAGGGCGCTGGTCGTCGTCCCGTCGACGACGGCGGCGGTGAGCTCGGCGAGCACCTCGCCGGCGCGGGGGCCGACGACGGTGGCGCCGCGCACCCGGCCGCGGCGGTCGACGACGACGCGCGTGAAGCCCTCGGTGCGGCCCTCGGCGACGGCGCGGTCCACGTGGTCGTGCGCCTGGTGCAGCACGCGCCGTCCCGGCCGTGCGCCCGTCGTGGGCTCGCCGACGGCGGCGAGCTCGGGGTCGGTGAAGGTGACGCGGGGGACCACGGGGCTGGGGCGACGGGGCAGGCCGAGCACCGCGGCGACGGCGGCGTCGGACCCGCGCACGCCTGCCGTGTGGGTGTAGGTGTCCTCGCCCGTGACGTCACCGGCGGCCCACACGCGCGGGCTGGTCGTCCGCAGCCCGTCGAGGACGAGCTGCCCGTCGTCGCCCACCTCGACGCCGGCCGCGCGCAGCCCGAGGCCCTCGAGCCGGGGACGGCGCGGGCCGGCGAGCAGCAGGCGGTCGTAGGGGACCTCGGTGCCGTCGGCGAGGACGAGCGCCCCCGCGCCGCCGGCGCCGGGCTGGACGGAGGAGGCCCGGGCGCCGGTGCGCACGTCGACGCCGTCGGCGCGCAGGGCGTCCGCGACGACGGCCGCGGCGTCGGCGTCCTCGCCGGGCAGGAGGCGGGGGCCGGCCTCGACGAGGACGACGCGCGACCCGAGCCGGGCGAAGGCCTGGGCCATCTCGGCGCCCGTGGTGCCCCCGCCGACGACGGCGAGGCGGTCGGGGAGCTCGTCGAGGTCCCAGACGTCGTCGGGCACGAGGGGTGCGGCGCCGTCGGTGCCGGGCAGCGTGAGGACGGCCGGCTGCGAGCCGGTGGCCAGGAGGGCGCGCGCGAAGCGCACCTCCCGGCCGTCCACCGCGGCGGTGGTCGGGCCGGTGAAGAGCACGGTGCCCCGGACGGCGCGGACCCCGGCGGCCTCGAGCGCCTCCGGGGCGTCGACCGGCCGGATCTCCTCGACCGCCGCTCGCACGTGCGCCATGACGGCGGGGAAGTCGACGGAGACCTCGGCCCGCACGCCCAGACGGTGCGCACGGCGCGCGTCCGCGGCCGCGGCGGCGGCCGCGAGCAGCGCCTTGGACGGCAGGCAGCCGGACCACAGGCACTCCCCGCCCGTGCGGTCGCGCTCGACGAGCAGCACCCGGGCTCCCAGGGCCGCGGCCGTCTGCGCGCCCACGAGCCCCGCCGTCCCGCCGCCGACGACGAGGAGGTCCCACGCGGTCGCCGCGTCGGCGTCGTCGAGCCGCGAGCCCGCCGGCCACGTCCGCGCGGCGGGGTCGGGCTCGTCCCGGGGCACGTCGAACGGGTCGTCGTCGGGGCGCACGGACGGTGACGTCACGCTCGCTCTCCCTCCGGGCGCCGCGGCGCCGTCGTCGCTCCCGTCGACGGGAGGTCGAGGGGCGTCCACGAGTCGGGACGTCAGTCTCGCGGACGACCCCCCGGAGCGCTCGTCGTGACGGCGCGGGCGCCGGGCGGCAGGCTGGGGCCCTCTTCCCGCTGACCTCACCCACGGCGTCGGGAGGCATCGGCCGTGCGTGCGGCACCGACCCGAGGAGGCGCCCGTGGCCGCACCGGACGCCGGGCGCACGCGCTACGCCCTCCTCGGCCGCTGGTACGACCTCGTCTCCGCCGAGCCGCTGTACGCCCCCGGCCGCGAGGTGGCGGTGGAGATGATCCACGTGGAACCGGGCGCGAGGGTCCTGGTCGTCGGCTGCGGCACCGGCCCGGACCTGCCGGCCCTCCTCGCCGCCGCCGGGCCCCACGGCGTCGTGCTCGGGCTGGACGCGAGCGCGAGCATGCTCGGCGCCGCGCGCCGACGCGCCGCCCGCCTCGGCCCCGACCGCGTCCGCCTCCTGCTCGCCGACGCGCAGCGGGTGCCGGCCGCGCGCCTGCGGGACGTCCTCGGCGGGCCCGCCGACGCGGTGCTGGCGCCCTACAGCCTCTCGCTCATGCCGGACTGGCGGGGGGCGTGGGCCACGGCCCTCGCGGCGGCCCGGCCCGGTGCCCGCGCGGCCGTCGTCGACACGACGGTGGCGCGGGGGACGCTGCCGGTGCGCCTGGCGTCGCGGGCCGCGTGCGCGCTCGGGGGCGTGGACGTCGCGGCGCGCCCCTGGCGGGCCGTCGAGGAGGAGCTCGAGGACGTCGGGGCGGCGACCCTGGCCCGCGGCCACGTCGAGGTGCGGGCCGGTGCGGTGCCACGCCGGTCGTAGCGCGGGCGCGGCCCGCCGGCTGATCCCGGTGGGCCGCCCCGTCGGGCAGGATGACGGGCGGCCGACGAGCGAGGAGGGCCGATGACGACGCCGACGTCGCCCCCGGGCTCCCCGGCCCCGGAGGGCCCCAGCCCGCGCGAGCGGCTCGCCGGCCTCGCCCGCCGCGTGCTCGCGGCCGACGGCGTGCGGCTCCACGGCGACCTCGCGGCCCTGCGCGCCGACGCGCTGCTCGCGCCCGCCGTCGACGGACCCCTCGTCGTCACCGACGCCGTCCTCGACGCGCGGACCGCCGCGGCGCCCGAGGTCCTGGCGGGCGACGTCGGCGCCCTGCTCGCCGTCCCGCTCCTGGCGGGCGACCGACCGGTGGGGGCGCTCGCCGTCCACAGCGCGTCACCGCGGCCGTGGACCGAGGACGAGGTGGCGGTGCTCGTCGAGCTGGCGGCCGCCGTCGTCACCGAGGGCGAGCGCGGGGACCTCGCCGACGAGCTCGAGAGCAGCCGCCTGCGCTGGGGCCTCGCCATCGAGGCCGCCGGCGTCGGCGGCTTCGACCTCGACGTGGCGACGTCGCACCTCGAGTGGGACGACCGCCTCATCGCCATCTTCGGCTACGACCCGGCCACCTTCGGCCGCTCCCTCGCCGACTTCGAGGCTCGCCTGCACCCGGAGGACCGCGACCGCGTCATGGCGGACGTGACGGCGGCGGTCGAGGCGGTCGGCGACTTCGCCTCGGAGTACCGCATCGTGCTCCCCGGCGGGGTGGTGCGGTGGATCTCCGCGCGCGGCCGGGCGCTGCACGGCGGTGACGGGCGCCTGCGCCTCCTCGGCGCCGCCTACGACGTCACCGACGTCCAGTCGGCCGAGGCGGGCGTGCGGCGCGTGCTCGAGTCCATGTCCGCGGCCTTCTACTCCGTCGACCGGGAGTGGCGCTTCACCTACGTCAACGCCGAGGCCGAGCGGCTCCTCGGGCGCCGGCGCGACGAGCTCCTCGGCCGGGTCGTCTGGAACCTCTTCCCGGCCGCCGCCGAGCCGGGGAGCCCCTTCGACGTCGAGTACCGACGCGCTGTCGCCGAGGGGCGTCCGCGCACCTTCGAGGCGTACTACCCGGCACCGCTCGACGGCTGGTACGAGGTGCGCGCCTTCCCCGTCGACGACGGGCTGTCGGTGTACTTCACCGACGTCACCGAGCGCCGCGCCCTGCAGGAGCGGGAGGTCCAGGAGGCGGCGCGGCGCGAGGTGCTCTCCCGCGTCAGCGCCGAGCTCGCCGCGACGCTGGACCCCGAGGCGGCGGTGGCGCGCCTGGCCCGCCTCGTCGTGCCGCTGCTCGCCGACTGGTCCGTCGTCACCCTCGTGCGCGACGACGGCCGCCTGCAGGACGTCGGCTGGTGGCACGCCGAGGAGGACCTCCGGCCCCTCGTCGAGGTCTACGCCCGCCACCGGCTCGAGGCGCTCGACGACGCGAGCTACCTCGACCGCGCCCTCGCGGTCGGGCAGCTGGTCGAGGTGCCCGAGCCGGCGCACGTGTCCATCGCGCGGGTCCTGCGGCCGGGCCGTGCGGCGGAGGTCCTGGCGACCCTGGCGCCGCGCTGGGCGACGATCGTGCCGCTCGTGGCGCGGGGGCGGACGCTCGGCGTCCTCACCGTCTTCCGCGGCGCCGGGCGCGAGGGTCCGGGCGAGGAGGACATGGCGGTGGCCCGGCAGCTCGCGGAGCGCGCCGGCGTCGGCCTCGACAACGCGCGGCTCTACCGGGCCCAGCTGTCGCTGGCGGAGGAGCTGCAGCGCAGCCTCCTCACGGCGCCGCCGGCGCCCGACCACACCGAGATCGCCGTGCGCTACGTGCCGGCCGCGGAGGCCGCGCGCGTGGGCGGCGACTGGTACGACGCCTTCCTCCAGCGCAGCGGCGACACCGTCGTCGTCATCGGCGACGTCGTCGGCCACGACACGGCCGCGGCCGCGGCGATGGGCCAGCTGCGCGGACTGCTGCGCGGCATCGCCTTCCACCACGGCGCCGGCCCGGCGGAGACCCTGGCCGGCCTCGACGCGGCGATGGAGGGCCTCCTGCTGGAGACGACGGCGACCGCCGTCGTCGTGCGCGTCGAGCAGACGCCGGACATGCGCGCCGAGGGCCTGACCCGCCTGCGGTGGTCCAACGCGGGGCACCCGCCGCCCATGCTCGCGACGCCCGACGGCGAGGTGCACCAGCTGCTGGCGGCCCGCACCGACCTGCTGCTCGGGATCCTGCCCGACACCCGGCGCCACGAGGGCACCGCCGTCGTCGACCGCGGCAGCACCCTGCTGCTCTACACCGACGGCCTCGTCGAGCGCCGCGACCAGGGCCTGCAGGAGGGCCTGGCGCGCCTGCGGCGCGAGCTGTCCGACGTCGCGCACCTGCCGCTCGAGGAGGTGCTCGACGAGCTCCTCGAGCGGCTGCGCCCGGAGGCGAGCCACGACGACGTCGCGCTCCTCGCCGTCCGCCTGCACCCGCAGGACGGCCCCCGCCCGGCCGAGGCGGGCCCGGAGGTCGTGCCGCCCGAGGTGCCGCCGGACCTGCCGGCCTGACGCCCGCCCCGCTCCTGCGGCACCGGCTCGCCGGGGGGGTGTCCCTATGAGGTTGGTCAAGCCGCGCGGGCGGGGCGGGGCTCGTAGAGGGTGGCGTTGCGGAGCATGG
>NZ_CANMPM010000009.1 GCF_947499845.1 uncultured Pseudokineococcus sp. | reverse complement strand
GGCTCGTCCTCGCCCCCCCCCGGCCCCCCCCCCCCCCCGAGGGCCCCCCGTGGCCCCCCCCCCCCCCCCCCCCCCCCCCCCCCCCCCCCCCCCCCCCCCCCCCCCCGCCCCCCCCCCCCCCCCCCCCCCCCCCCCCCCCCCCACCACTCTCGCTCCGTCCACAGGGCTGCGAGCGCGACGGCCGCGCGCTCGGCACCCTCCTGACGTGCGCCGCCTCCCCCTCCCCCGGGAGCTCGAGCACCTGGCCGACGCCCAGGCCCGCTGCGTCTCGCGCGAGCAGCTGCGCGAGCACGGCCTGGACGCCGACCTCGTCGCCCGGCGCGTCACCTCCGGCGCCTGGCGCGCCGTCGGCCCGCTCGCCGTCGTCCTCCACACGGGGCCGCTCGCCGCGGCGGAGCGGCGCTGGTGCGCCGTCCTCGGCACCGAGGGCGTCCTCGGAGGTCTCGCCGCGCTCGAGGTCCACGGCCTGCGCGCGTGGGAGCACGAGGAGGTCGACGTCGTCGTGCCCCGCTCGGCCGGTCGCACCGGGCCTGCGTGGGCCCGGCTGCGGACGTCGACCCGTCGGGCGGACCACGACGTCACGCGACGGGGCGGGCTGCCGGTCCACCGGGTCGAGCGGGCCGCCCTCGACGCGGCGTCGTGGTCCTCGTCGCCCCGGACGGCGGGGGGCCTCGTCGCCGCGGTGGTGCAGCAGCGGCTCACGACGGCGGAGCGCCTGCTCGCCGCCGTGGAGGAGGTGAGGACCGGACGCCACAGGAGGGAGGTGGTCGCCGTCCTCCGGGACGTCGCCGGCGGGTCCCAGGCCCTCAGCGAGGTCGACCTCGTCCGCCTCTGCCGCCGCTACCGGCTTCCCCTCCCGGTGCGGCAGGCGCGTCGCGAGGACGCCGTCGGCCGCACCCGCTACCTCGACGCCGAGTGGCTGCGCCCGGACGGGTCGCGCGTGCTGCTCGAGGTCGACGGCGTCGGGCACCTCGACGAGTCGCGCTGGTACGACGACCTGCTGAGAGCCGCCGAGGTCACCCGCACCGACGAGGTGCTCGTCCGCCTGCCGGCACGGGCGCTGAGAGCGGAACCGGAGCGCGTCGCCGCCCTGCTGCGCCGGCTGCTCGACCCGTCGGCCGGAGCTGTGCGCCGAGGTCGCGGTGCACCGCGTCCTCGGCGCACAGCTCTGCCTCTCGGCGGTCGCGACTAGCCGCGGAGCTCGATGGCGTGCCGCGCCGCGGCGCGGGCGCGGCGGCGGTCGCCGGCGGCGTCGTAGGCCAGGGAGAGGCGGTACCAGGCGGCCCAGTCCTCGGGGCGCTCCTCCACCTCGGCGCGGTAGCGGGTGAAGAGACGCTCGGCGTCCTCGCGGACCACGCGGCCCGAGGGGCGCCGCCTCAGGTCGTCCACGGGCAGCGCGCCGGCCGCCGCCAGCTCGTCGGCGAGCCGCTCGCTCGCGCGGCCGAAGAGCAGCTCGCGCACCACCGCCCAGCCGCACAGCACCGGGACGAGCAGGACGGCGAGGCCGAGGAGCACGCCCACGACCTCGCCCGTGAGCAGGAGCCGCACGCCCTGCTGCACGAGCAGCGCCAGGTACAGCGCCGAGAGCAGCAGCAGGACGACGACCACCGCCTTCGCGGGCACGCGCCGGGGGCGCCGCGCGGGCCCCCCGCCGCCGCCCGAGGGGCTGCCGGCGGGGTCCGGCGCTGCCGAGGAGCCCGGCATCAGCCGTCGAGGTCCATGAGGTGCTCCAGCCCCACGAGGAGCCCCGGGTGGTCGGCCACCCGGCGCACGGCCAGCAGCACTCCCGGCATGAAGGACTCGCGGTCGAAGGAGTCGTGCCGGATCGTCAGCTGCTCCCCCGGCCCCCCGAGGAGGACCTCCTCGTGGGCCACGAGCCCGCGCAGCCGCACGCTGTGGACGCGCACGCCGTCGACGTCGGCGCCGCGCGCGCCGTCGAGGGCGCTCGTCGTCGCGTCGGGCGACGGCCCGAACCCGGCGGCGCGGCGGGCCTCGGCGACGACGCGGGCCGTGCGCGCCGCCGTCCCCGACGGCGCGTCGACCTTGTCGGGGTGGTGGAGCTCGACGACCTCCACCGACTCGTAGAAGCGCGCCGCCTGCGCGGCGAAGCGCATGGCCAGCACGGCCCCGACGGCGAAGTTCGGCGCCACGAGGACGCCCGTCGACGGGTCCGGCCCGAGCGCCTCGCGCACGGCGTCGAGGCGCTCGTCGCTCCAGCCCGTGGTGCCGACGACGGCGTGGACGCCGTGGCGCACGCACCAGTCGACCTGCGCCGGCGCGGCGTCCGGCACCGACAGCACGACGGCGACGTCGGCGCCCGCCGCGGCGTCCATGGCGTCGCCGCGGTGCACGCGCGCGACGAGCTCGAGGTCGTCGGCCGCCTCGACCGCCCGGCAGGCGGCCGTGCCCATCCGCCCCCCGGCGCCGACGACGGCGACCCGCAGCGGCGCGCTCACGCGTGCGCCCCGGCGACGGCGCCCGGCGGCGTGCTGCGGTGCGCGGCGGCCGCGCCGGAGCGCGGGGCGACGTCGTCGAGGACGAGCGCCGTCGCGAGCGCGGCCTCGACGGCCTCGCGGCCCTTGTCCTCGCGGCTGCCCTCGAGCCCGGCGCGGTCGAGGGCCTGCTCCACGGTGTCGACGGTGAGCACGCCGAAGCCGACGGGGGTCCCGGTGCCCACGGCGACCTGCGTGAGCGCCTGCGTGGCCGACTGGCAGACGTACTCGAAGTGCGGCGTCCCGCCGCGCACGACGACGCCGAGCGCCACGAGGGCGTCGACGCGCGGGGCGAGGCGAGCGGCGGCGACGCCCAGCTCGATGGTGCCCGGCACGCGCACCTCGAGGACGTCGCGCACCCCCGCGTCGGCGAGCGCGGCGCGCGCGCCCGCGAGGAGACCGCCCATGACCTGCTCGTGCCACGACGCCGCGACGAGCCCGACGCGCAGGCGCGCCGCCCCCTGCAGCGACGGCGTCGGCGACCCCTCGCCGCTCACCGGGCCACCCCCGTGCCGGTCGTGCCGGCCCCCTGGGTCCCGTCCGTGGCCGACAGGGGCAGCAGGTGCCCCATCCGGTCCCGCTTGACCTCCAGGTAGCGGCGCGACTCCGGCACCGCCGCCACCACGAGGGGCTCCCTGCCGCTGACGACGACGCCGTGCTCGGCCACGCCCTCCTCCTTCTCCGGGTTGTTGGTGAGCAGCCGCGCGCTGCGCACGCCCAGCGCGCGCAGCACCGCCGCCGCCGCGCCGTAGTCGCGCGCGTCGACGGGCAGCCCGAGGCGCTCGTTCGCCTCGACCGTGTCCGCGCCGCGGTCCTGCTCGGCGTAGGCGGCCATCTTGGCGGCCAGCCCGATGCCGCGGCCCTCGTGGCCGCGGACGTAGACGACCACGCCGGCGCCCGCCGCGGCCACCGCCGCCAGCGACGCCCGCAGCTGCGGCCCGCAGTCGCACTTCAGCGACCCGAGCGCGTCGCCGGTGAGGCACTCCGAGTGCACGCGCACGAGCACGTCCTCCTCGGGCAGCTCGGCGCCCTCGGGCACCAGCGCCAGGTGCTCGGTGCCCGTCGCCGGCTCCGTGAAGGCGTGGGCGGTGAAGCGCCCCGCCGCCGTCGGCAGCGAGGCCACCGCCCCCGCGACGACGCGCCCGCGCTCCACGGGCGGCGCCTGCGGTGCGCCCGTCGCGCGCAGGTGCGCCGCGAGCTGGGCGATCGACACGAGCGGCAGCCCGTGCGCGTCGGCGAAGGCGCGGCACCCGTCGCGGCGCAGCATGCCGCCCTCGGGGTCGGTGTCGTCGACGAGCTCGGCGATGAGCGCCGCCGGCCGCAGCCCGGCCAGGCGGCACAGGTCGACGGCGGCCTCGGTGTGGCCGGGCCTCTCGCGGACGCCGCCGCCGGCGGCCCGCAGCGGCAGCACGTGCCCCGGCCTCCGCAGGTCGTCCGGCGCGGACGCCGGGTCGGCGAGCGCCCGCAGCGTGCGGGCGCGGTCGGCGGCGCTGATGCCCGTCGTCGTCCCGACCGCCGCGTCGACGGTGATCGTGTAGGCCGTCCCGTGCGCGTCGCCCCGGTTGCGCCGCGACCCCGCGCCCATGAGCGGCAGCTCGAGCCGGTCGGCGTCCTCGGCCGCGAGCGGCGCGCACAGCAGCCCGCTCGTCCAGCGGACGACGAAGGCGACGGTGGCCGGCTCCGCCAGCTCGGCCGCGAGCACGAGGTCGCCCTCGTCCTCCCGGTCGGCGCCGTCGAGGACGACGACGGGCCGCCCCGCGGCGAGCGCCGCGAGCGCGTCCTCCAGCGGGTCCAGCGCGACGCCGGAGTCGCCGTCGACGGCCGGCGCCGCGAGCGGCTGGTCCACGTCCTCGCCGTCGCGCGGGGGGACCACCGACGGCGTGCCCGTGGTCGCGCTCACCGGGGCCCGCCGGGGAGCGCACCGGAGGCCAGCAGCCGCTCGACGTGCTTGGCGAGGACGTCGACCTCGAGGTTGACCGGGTCACCGACCGCCCGCTCGCCGAGCGTCGTCGCGGCGAGGGTCGTCGGGATGAGCCCGACCTCGAGCCACGAGCGCTCGCCCTGCAGGTCGAGGCCGCCGGGCCCCTCGGCCGGGCCGTCGTCCCCGACGGCCGTGACCGTCAGCGAGACGCCGTCGACGGTGATGGACCCCTTCTCCGCGACGTAGCGCGCCAGGTCGGTCGGCACCGACACGCGCACCGTCTCCCAGCGCTCGAACGGGGTGCGCGCCACCACGTGGCCGACCCCGTCGACGTGCCCCTGGACGACGTGGCCGCCGAGGCGGGCGTCGGCCCGCAGGGCCCGCTCGAGGTTCACCGGGTCGCCCGGCGAGCGCGTGCCCAGGCTCGTGCGACGCAGCGTCTCGCCCATCACGTCGACGGCGAAGACGCCGTCCTCCGGCTCCCCCGTGACGGTGAGGCACACGCCGTCGACGGCGATCGAGTCGCCCTCGCGCGCGTCGCCCACCACGAGCGGACCCCTCACGCTCAGCCGCGCGTCGTCGCCCGCCACCTCGATCGCGACGACCTCGCCGCGCTCCTCCACGATGCCCGTGAACACCCGCTCCTCCTCCTGGCGTCAGCCGACGGGCCGGGGCGTCGGCGACCGGCGCGGGCCGCGGGAGGACGTGCGGGGGCAGCTCCGCCGTCGCCGGCGGTCGGTGGGAGGGGTGCGCGGACGACGCCGACCGGCGCGGGGGTGCCCGCGGCGGACGACGGCGCTGCGCGCCCCCGGGCCACCGCGTGCTGCCTCCCCTCCGGACTCTCACCGTCGGTCCCGGACTTCCACCGGGTCGGCCGCGCCGACCGGCCGCGCCTGGAGGGCGCGGGGCCGCCGCGGTTCGCGGACTGTCACCGCCGGTTCGGACTTGCACCGACCCCGGGAGCACGCGCTGGACGGGGCGCTGGCCACGTCGAGCGCCCCCATGGTGCCACTCCTGCGCCCGAGCACGCCCACCGACGACCCGCGCGGGTGACGGGGCGGCGCCGCTCGCTCCCCCGTCCACGGCGGTCGAGCCGGTGACGACCGCCGGCGGAACGGTCTCGCGGGGGCCGAGGCGCACGGCCGGGTCCGCGTCCGACGGCGCGGCGCTCCGGGCACTGGCTCGGCGCGCCGTGGTCACCCCGCGCTCGGTGCGGGGCGCCGGCCTGACGTGCCTCTCCGCGCCGCCCCGCCGGACGCTCGGGTGGCTACTCGCGCAGCCCGCCGGAGCGGGACGCCGCTCGGGGTGCCGGTAGCGGCCGCTTCCGGAGGTGAGCAGGTGGGGATGCCGGAGCCGAAGGCTCAGCACGAGCGTCCGGGGCGGTGCGGCGGAGAGGCACGTCAGGCCGGCGCCCGGACCCCCACGGCAGCCGGCCCCAGCGCGCCGAGCCAGTGCCCGGAGCCGTGCCGACCCGGACGCGGACCCGACCGAGCGCCCGCACGCCGACCCGTCAGGGCCCACGAGACCGACGAAGGGCGGGCACCCGGTGCCGGGTGCCCGCCCTCTGTCGGTCTCGCGAGCGGTCAGGGCGCGACGGCCACCGGGTCGTCGTCGAAGGGCCCGACGACGACGAGCGAGCGCGGGGCGTCGAGCAGCTCCCCCGCGAGCGCGACGACGTCGTCCGCGGTGACGGCCGCGATGCGCCCCAGCGCCTCGTCGACGCCGGTCCAGCGGCCGTGGACGAGCTCGGTGCGCGCCAGGCGCGTCATGCGGGCGCCGGAGTCCTCCATGCCGAGGACGAGGGAGCCGGACAGCTGGCCGCGGCCGCGGCGCAGCTCGTCCTCCCCCAGGCCGTCGCGGGCCAGGAGCGCCCACTGCTCGGCGAGGAGCTCGACGACGACGGGGACGCGGGCGGGCGTGCACCCGGCGTAGAGGCCGAAGAGCCCGTCGTCGGCGTAGCCGGCGTCGAAGGCGTACGTCGAGTAGGCCAGGCCCCGCTTCTCGCGGACCTCCTGGAAGAGCCGCGAGCTCATGCCGCCGCCGAGGACGGCCACGAGGACGCCCATCACCCAGCGGCGCTCGTCGGTCGCCGTGAGGCCCGGGCCCCCGAGCAGGACGTGCGCCTGCTCGGTGTCGCGCTCGACCGTGACGACGCCGCCGGGGCCGCGGCGGCTCGGGACCGGCTCGCCCGCCGTCGCGGCGCGGCGCGGCAGCGGGTCGGGGGCGTCGCCGACGGGCCAGCCCGCCTCGGCGAGGGCCCCGCTGACGAGGTCGCAGACGGCGTCGTGCTCGAGACCGCCCGCCGCGGTGACGACGAGGCCCTCGGGCACGTAGTGGCGGCGGTAGTGGTCGGCGACGGCGTCGCGCGTCGCGCGCCGGATGTCGTCCGGGGTGCCGCCGATGGGGCGCCCCAGCGGGGTGTCGCCGTGGACGGCGAGGGCGAAGCGCTCCTGCGCGACGTCCTCGTCGTCGTCCTCGGCCGCGGCCAGCTCCTCGAGGATGACGCCGCGCTCGCCGTCGACGTCCTCCGGCCGCAGCACGGCGGAGGTGACCATGTCGCAGACGACGTCCACGGCCACGGGCAGGTCGGCGTCGAGCACCCGGGCGTAGTAGGAGGTGGTCTCCTTGCCCGTGGCGGCGTTGGCGTCGCCGCCGACCTCGTCGAGGGCGACGGCGATGTCCATGGCCGAGCGGCGGCGCGTGCCCTTGAAGAGCAGGTGCTCGAGGAAGTGCGTCGAGCCCCGCTCGTGGTCGGCCTCGTCACGGCTGCCCACGCCGACCCAGGCGCCGAGCGTCGCGGAGCGCGCGCCCGGCACCTGCTCGGTGAGGACCCGGACGCCGCCGGGCAGGCGGGTGCGGCGCACGCGCGCACCCGCCCGCCCGGCGGCGTCGTGCTCGAGCCACCCGTCGGGGCCCTCGAGCGTGGTCAGCTCGACCGGCATCAGATGTTGGCGGCCTCCGCCTGCTGGCCCTGGGCGTCGCCGGAGGCGTCGCCCTCGCCCTCGGCGAGCACGGGCTCGAGGGAGAGCTTGCCGCGCGGGTCGATCTCGGCGATCTGGACCTGGACCTTCTGGCCGACGCCGAGGACGTCGTCGACCGAGTCGATCCGCTTGCCGCCGACCATCTTCCGGATCTGGGAGATGTGGAGCAGGCCGTCCTTGCCCGGGGTGAGCGAGATGAAGGCGCCGAACGTCGTCGTCTTGACGACGGTGCCGACGAAGCGCTCGCCGACCTCCGGCATCTGCGGGTTGGCGATGGCGTTGACCATCGACCGCGCCGCCTCGGCGGACGGGCCGTCCGTCGCGCCGATGTAGACCGTGCCGTCGTCCTCGATGGAGATGTCGGCGCCGGTCTCGTCCTGGATCTGGTTGATCATCTTGCCCTTGGGGCCGATGACCTCGCCGATCTTGTCGACCGGCACCTGGACGGCGATGACGCGCGGCGCGTTCGGGCTCATCTCGTCGGGCGCGTCGATGGCCTCGGCCATGACGTCGAGGATGTGCAGGCGCGCGTCGCGGGCCTGCGTCAGCGCGCCGGCGAGCACCGAGGCGGGGATGCCGTCGAGCTTGGTGTCGAGCTGGATCGCCGTCACGAACTCCTTGGTGCCGGCGACCTTGAAGTCCATGTCACCGAAGGCGTCCTCGGCGCCGAGGATGTCCGTGAGCGCCGCGTAGCGGGTCTCGCCGTCCACCGTGTCGGAGATGAGGCCCATGGCGATGCCGGCGACCGGGGCGCGCAGCGGCACACCGGCGTTGAGCAGCGACAGGGTCGAGGCGCAGACCGAGCCCATCGACGTCGAGCCGTTGGAGCCCAGCGCCTCGGAGACCTGGCGGATCGCGTAGGGGAACTCCTCGCGGCTCGGCAGGACCGGGACGAGCGCGCGCTCGGCGAGGGCGCCGTGGCCGATCTCGCGACGCTTGGGCGAGCCCACGCGGCCGGTCTCGCCCGTGGAGAACGGCGGGAAGTTGTAGTTGTGCATGTAGCGCTTGCGCGTCTCGGGGCCGAGCGAGTCGATCTGCTGCTCCATGCGGAGCATGTTCAGCGTCGTGACGCCGAGGATCTGGGTCTCGCCGCGCTCGAAGAGCGCCGAGCCGTGGACGCGCGGGAGCACCTCGACCTCGGCGCCGAGCGTGCGGATGTCGGCCGGGCCGCGGCCGTCGATGCGGACGCCGTCGCGCAGGACGCGCTGGCGCACGAGGGCCTTGGTCAGCGAGCGGAACGCCGCCGAGACCTCCTTGTCGCGCCCCTCGAAGCGGTCGGCGAGCTCCGAGCGCACGGCGCCCTTGACCTCGTCGAGGGCGGACTCGCGCTCCTGCTTGCCGGCGATGGTGAGGGCCTGCGCGAGGCGCTCCGAGCCCGCCTCCTCGACCGCCGCGTAGACGTCGTCGGAGTAGTCCAGGAAGCGCGGGAACTCCTGCGTCTCCTTGGCGGCCGCGTCGGCGACCTGCTGCTGCGCGGCGCACAGCTGCGCGATGAAGGGCTTGGCGGCCTCGAGCCCGGCGGCCACGACCTCCTCGGTGGGCTTCTGGGCGCCCTCGGAGACCAGCGTCCACGCGTCCTCGGTGGCCTCGGCCTCGACCATCATGATCGCGACGTCGGCGTCGTCACCGGAGCCGACGACGCGGCCGGCGACGACCATGTCGAAGACGGCGCGCTCCATCTGGCTGTGCTTGGGGAAGGCGACCCACTGGCCGTCGACGAGCGCCACGCGGACGCCGCCGACCGGGCCCGAGAAGGGCAGGCCGGAGAGCTGCGTCGAGAGCGACGCGGCGTTGATGGCGAGGACGTCGTAGGCGTCGTCGGGGTGCAGCGCCATCACCGTGATGACGACCTGGACCTCGTTGCGCAGGCCCGAGACGAACGACGGGCGCAGCGGCCGGTCGATGAGGCGGCAGGTGAGGATCGCGTCGGTGCCGGGGCGGCCCTCGCGGCGGAAGAACGAGCCGGGGATGCGGCCCGCGGCGTACATGCGCTCCTCGACGTCCACCGTGAGGGGGAAGAAGTCGAAGTGGTCCTTGGGGTTCTTGCCGGCCGTCGTGGCCGACAGGAGCATCGACTCGCCGTCGAGGTAGGCGGCGACGGAGCCGGCGGCCTGCTTGGCCAGGCGGCCCGTCTCGAAGCGGATGGTGCGGGAGCCGTGCGAGCCGTTGTCGATGACGGTCTCGACGGCGGTGGGGGTGGTCTCCACGAGGAGGTCTCCGTTCGTCGGGTCTGCCGCACCGGTCCTCCGGTGCAGCGGGGCGACGACGGGCCGGTGCCCAGGTGTGGGCGTCGGGGTGCGAGGCCAGTTCCCGATCGAGGCCCACGGGCCGGCGCGCTGCGCGCCTCCCGGGGGCCACCACCGAGGACCGGCTCTCCGGCTCGTCGCTGCCCGTGGGCGCGGTGCTCGGCGGGGCCGGGTCGCGCTCGGGACTGCGGTGGTGCGGTGCGGCGGTCGTGCCGCGGGTGGTGCGGCGCCCGGGCGGGCCCGGACGCACCGACGCCGCCCCCTCACCTGAGGGGGCGGCGTCCGGGGGTCAGCGGCGGATGCCGAGCCGGCCGATCAGCTCGCGGTAGCGGTTGACGTCCTGCTTGGCGACGTACTTGAGGAGCCGACGGCGCTGGCCGACCAGCAGCAGCAGCCCGCGGCGGCTGTGGTGGTCGTGCTTGTGCTCCTTGAGGTGCTCGGTCAGGTCGGTGATGCGCTTCGTGAGCATCGCGACCTGCACCTCGGGCGAGCCGGTGTCGCCCTCGTGCGTCGCGTACTCGGTCATGATCTGCTGCTTGGTGGCGGCGTCGAGGGGCACTGCTCTCCTTGGGTCCGTTGCGCGGTGCGCCGGGGCACGTCCACCCGGGCTCTCTGGGTCCGCGGCCGATCAGACGGCCCCGCCAGGGTAGCAGCGGGCGCGCCGGGGCCCGACGGCTCACCCCGGGCCGCCCCGGCCGCCGCGGTCAGGGGCGGAGTGGTCAGGCACGGAGCGGTCGGCGCCCCTCGGCGGACGCCGCGGCGGCCAGCACGTGGCGGGCCCGGTCGACGTCGCGCGCCATCTGCGCGCAGAGGGCCTCCACGCCGTCGAAGCGCAGGGTCTCGCGCAGCCGCTCGACGAGCTCGACGCGGACCCGGACGCCGTAGAGGTCGAGCGGGCTGCCGTCCGGGACGTCGAGGACGTAGGCCTCCACCCGCCGCTCGAGGCCGTCGAAGGTCGGGTTCGTGCCGATGGAGACGGCGGCGGGACGGCGCTCGCCCGGGCGGACGCCGCCGCCCGGGGCGCCGCCGTCCAGCGCGGTGAGCCAGCCGGCGTAGACGCCGTCGGCGGGCACGAGCCCCTCGGCGCCCGCGGAGAGGTTCGCCGTCGGGTACCCGAGCTCGCGGCCCCGGTGGTCGCCGTGGACGACCTCCCCGACGACGCGGTGCGGGCGGCCGAGGACGTCGGCGGCCCCGCGGGCGTCACCGGCGGCGAGCAGCTCGCGCACCCAGGAGGACGACCAGCGCCGGCCGGCGGAGACGGCGTCGTCGAGCACGACGACGTCGACGTCGAGCTCGGCCGTCAGCTCGCGCAGCACCGCGAGGTCGCCGGCGTTGCCCGCGCCGAAGCGCACGTCGTGCCCGACGACGAGCACCCGCGCGTCCAGGTCGCGGACGAGGTCCTCCGCCACCCACTCGCGCGGCGTCCGGGCTGCGAGCGCGCGCGTGAAGGGCAGGACGACGACCCCGTCGAGGCCCGTCCCGCCGAGCAGCTCGAGCCGCTCGGGCAGGCCCGTGAGGAGCGCGGGCGCGCGGTCGGGGTGCAGGACGTGGAGGGGGTGGGGGTCGAAGGTGACGGCGAGCGCCCGCAGCCCGCGCTCGCGGGCGACACGCACGACCTCCTCGAGCAGGACGCGGTGGCCGCGGTGCACGCCGTCGAAGTTGCCGACGGCGACGACCGAGCCGCGCGGCGCCGACGGCACCTGCTCCGCTCCGTACCAGCGCTCCACGCGGGGCCGCCCCTCTCACCTCCGGGCCCGTCCCGGTCGCTCCCACTGTGCCAGGCCGGGTCGGCGCGGCCCCGGCCGGTCTCCCCCGGGCGCGCCCGCCGGCGCCCGGCCCGCGCGGGGACGGCCGCCGGGCCGGAGGCGACGCCGGTCAGGTGCCGGCTCGGGCGGGCGCCGACTGCTTGTCCGTGCCCATGTCCTCGAGCTCGACGCCGTTGGTCTCGACGACCTTGGTCTTGACGAAGAGGAAGGACAGGGCCGCGAAGACGGTGTAGATGAGGTACGTCGCCCACAGCGAGACGTCCTGGGAGAGCACCGGGAACGTCACCGTCACGACGAAGTTGGCGATCCACTGCGCGGCGGCCGCGACCGCGAGGGCGGCGGCGCGGATCCGGTTGGGGAACATCTCGCCGAGCAGGACCCAGACCACGGGGCCCCAGGAGGCGCCGAAGGCGATGACGAAGAGGTTGGCGCCCACGAGGGCCACGGGGCCCCACCCGGTCGGCAGCGAGACGTCGTCCTGGCCGGGCACGACGGCGGCTTGCGTGAAGGCGAGGGTGACGGCCCCGAGCCCGAGCACCATGCCGGCGGAGCCCGCCATGAGCAGCTTGCGGCGCCCGACCTTGTCGACGAAGGCGACGGCGACGAAGGTCACGAGGACGTTGAGCACGGCCGTGAAGACGGAGATCGTGAAGGAGTCCGACTCGTCGAAGCCGACGGACTGCCACAGCGTCGTCGAGTAGTAGAAGATCACGTTGATCCCGACGAACTGCTGCAGGACCGACAGGATGATCCCGGTCCAGACGATCGGCTGGAGCCCGAGGCGCGGCCCGCGCAGGTCGCGCATCGAGGGCTCGTCCTCGCGCTGCAGGCTCTTGCGCACGGCCTGCACGAGCGCGTCCGCGTTGCGGGCGTGCAGCGAGTCGCGGAAGACGGCGACGGCCTTCTGCGTCTGCCCCTTGGCCACGAGGTAGCGCGGCGACTCGGGGATGAGCAGCGCGAGGATGCCGAAGACCACGGCCGGCACGGCCTCGGCCAGGAGCATCCAGCGCCAGGTGTCGAGACCGGCGAAGGTGCCGCCCGCCCCGCCGTCGGCCGCCCCGGCGAAGAAGGCGTCCGACAGGAGCGCCGCGAAGATGCCGAGCGTGATGGCGAGCTGCTGGAAGGACGCCAGCCGGCCGCGGATCTTGCTCGGGGAGATCTCCGCGATGTAGGCGGGCGCGATGACCGAGGCGATGCCGATGGCGACGCCGCCGACGACGCGCCAGAAGGTCAGGTCCCACGGGGTGAAGGCGAAGGCCGAGCCCACCGCCGACGCGAGGAAGAGGATCGCGGAGACGAGCATGACCCGCGTGCGCCCGATGCGGTCCGCGAGGGTCCCGGCGAACCACGCGCCGACCGCGGAGCCCAGGAGCGCCACGGCGACGACGAAGCCGATGATGAAGGGCGTCAGCTCGAACTGGCCCTGGATCGCTGAGACCGCGCCGTTGATGACGGAGGAGTCGAAGCCGAAGAGGAACCCGCCGACCGCGGCCGCCAGGGCCAGGGCCACCGCCTTGCGGTTGCTGTCGCGACGGGCCGGCGGCGCCGCGCCCCCGCTCTGCTCGCTGCTGCTCATGCCGGTCTCCGTCCGCGCACCGCGGCGCGCAGGGTGCGGCGCCGCGGCGACCGTTGTACGCCCCGCGGGCTCCCGGCGCAGCGCGAAGATCGCCGGGCGCCCGGCGGGGGCGGCGCCGTCGCTCAGCCCGCGGCGGCGCCGGGGGTCCGGCCCGGGCGGCGCGCGAGGACGAGGTCGCGGTGCACGGCCTGGTCGACCCGGTGCGCGAGGGCGCCGTCCTCCCCCGCGGCGAGCACCTCGAGCCCGTGGCGCTCGAGCAGCGCGACGAGCTCCGGGCGCGGCAGGACGTGCGTGTTCCAGGACATCGCGAGGACGCCGCCGCGCCGCAGCAGCGGCACCCAGACGGGCAGGGCCCGCTCGAGCAGGTCGTGCGGCCCCCTGTCCCTGCCGGTGGCACCGTCCCGACCAGCACCGTCCCGGCCCGCACCGCCGCTGGGTCCCCCGGCCCTGCCGCCGCGCCCGCCGGGACGGGCGCTGCCGTGCTGGACGCCGTAGGGCGCGTCGGTGACGAGGAGGTCGAACGAGCCGGCGGCCAGGACGGGGCCGACGGCGGCGGTGTCGGCGCGCAGCACCTCGAGGACCTGGACGTCGCCGGCCCGGGCGGCCTCCCTGGACGGCGAGACCTGCACCCGCAGGCGGTCGCCCAGCCGGGTCCCCGCCACCGTGAGGCGACCGGCGTCCACGGAGTGCTTGAGGCGCTTGGTGCGCAGCCACCGCACGAGGAAGGCGCGGTGGGCGTCGACCTCCCCGGCGTCCACCTCCACGCCGGTGGCGTCCATGCCGGCCATGAGGGCGAGGTGCAGCGTCGTGCCGCGCCCCGCGAGCGGGTCGAGCAGGCGCAGGCGGCGTCGGGCGGCCGGCGCTCCCCCCGCCGCACCCGCCGGGCCGTCCTCGAGCGCCGCGACGGCGAGGTCCAGCAGCAGGCGCGTGACGTGCTCGTTGGTCTTCCCCGGGTACTTGGGGATGGTCAGGAGGTCGTCGTCGTAGAGGTTGACGGCGGGCAGCGGCACCGGCACGAGGGCCTCGGCGCCGTCGGGCAGGGTGCGGCGCTCGAAGAGGGCGTGCGCGGTCGACGCCGCGGCGACGGCCCGCCGGCTCCGGTCGTCGAGGTCCCCGGGGCTCGTGAGGACGACGTAGGGCAGGCCGGCGACGTGCTCCACCGCGACGTCGGCGGGCGCCCCGCCCGCGCCCAGGACGAGGGCGAGCTCGGCGGCGAGCAGCCGGGGGGCGTCCCCGGCGTAGACGCGGTTGGCCACGGGCGTCACGAGCACCGCCCAGCGGCGCACGCCCGTCGTCCTGTCCGCCCGGCCCGCCCCGTCCGCCCGGCCCGCCCCGTCGGACGGACCCGCCCCGTCGGACGCGCCCACGCCGTTGGGGGCGCTCACGCCGGCCGCAGGACGAGCGTCGGCCGGGTCCGGCCGTCCTCGTCGCGGACGAGGGCGACGAGCTCGCCCGCCGGGTCGAGCGCGGCGACGGGACGCTCGGGCGTGCCCGTCGGGCCGTCCTCGGCCGGGGCGATGCGCCGCCCGTGGGCGAGGTCCGCGGCCTCGGCGTCGTCGACGTGGCGCACGCCGAAGGCGGCCGCGGCGGCGCGCGCCAGCGGCAGGAGCCCCGGCAGCGCGTCGGGCGTCCGCCCGGCGTCGCCGCGCGCGTCCACCGCGGCGGCCAGATCCGCCAGGGGGGCCGCCCCGGCGATGTCGTAGGGGCCGACGCGCGTGCGGCGCAGCGCGGTGAGGTGCCCCCCGGTCCCCAGGGCCGCGCCGAGGTCGCGGGCCAGGGCCCGCACGTAGGTGCCCGAGCTGACGACGGCCCGGACGTCGAGGTCGAGGACGGGCCGACCGCTCGCCCCGGTGCCCCGGGACGTCCCGCGCACCTCCAGCGCGCTGACGACGACGGGCCGGGCCGCGAGGGCGACCTCCTCGCCGTCGCGGGCCCGGGCGTACGCGCGCCGCCCGTCGACCTTGATGGCCGAGACGGCGCTGGGCACCTGGGAGATCGGCCCGCGCAGCGCGGCGAGGGCGTCCGCCAGCGCCGAGCCGTCGGGGTCGACGCCGCGCGCGCCCGCCGCCGTCCCGACGTCCGGCAGCAGCTCGCCCTCGGCGTCGTCGGTCGTCGTCGCCTCGCCGAGGCGCACGACCGCCTCGTAGGCCTTGTCCGCGCCGACGAGGTGCGTGAGCAGGCGCGTCGCGCGCCCCACGCCGAGGAGCAGCACGCCCGTCGCCATCGGGTCGAGCGTCCCCGCGTGACCGACGCGGCGGGTGCCCGCGAGCCGGCGCACGCGGGCCACGACGTCGTGGCTCGTCATCCCGCCCGGCTTGTCGACCACGAGGAGCCCGCCCGCGGGCTCGGGGCCGCTCCCCCGGCGGCTCACCGGCGGCGGGCGCGGACGTCCGGGTCGAGGACGTCGTCGCCGAGCCGGTCCGCCCCGGGCCGGGCGTCGGGGTCGTGCTCGACGTCCTCCACCTCGTCGTCGTCGAGGTCGTCCTCGTCGTCGTCCTCGTCGAGGAGGGCGGGGTCGTGCCGGTAGGGGTCGGCCTCGCCGGCCGGCTGCGCGGAGGCGGCGAGGACGGCGACCGCCGCGTCCTGCTCGCGGGCCGTGCGCAGCAGGTCCTCGATGGCCTGGGCGTTCTCCGGGACGGCGTCCTCGAGGAACTCCAGCGTCGGGGTCAGCCGGACGCCGGTGCGCCGCCCGACCTCCGAGCGCAGCACGCCCCGGGCGCTGGCCAGGGCGGCGGCGGTGGCCTGCTTCTCCACGTCGTCGCCGAAGACGGTGTAGAAGACCGTCGCGTGCTGCAGGTCGCCCGTGACCCGCGCGGCGGTGATGGTGGTGAAGCCCAGCCGCGGGTCCTTGATGCGGCGCTCCAGCGTCTCGGCGACCACCACCTTGATGCGGTCGGCGAGCTTGCGGGCCCTCGCGGGGTCGGCCATCGGTCCTCCTCGGCTGGCGGGGCGGCTCGCCCCGGTCGTGCGTCCGTGCGGTCGTGCTGGTCCGGCGGCGGCCGGCCCTAGTCGTCGGTGTCCGAGCGCAGCAGCCGGTGGGCGCCGAGCAGCTGCAGCTCCGGCCGGGCCGCGACGAGACGCTCGCAGCGGTCCAGGAGCTCGTGGCACCGGTCCGCCGTCGCGGCGACCACGGCCGCGGAGACCTCCGCGCGCCGGTGCAGGTCGAGCGAGCCCGTCTCGGCGACGGCCACCTCGAGGCGCCGCAGCTCCGCGACGAGCGGGCGGACGACCGACCGCTTGCCCTTGAGCGAGCCCACGTCGGGCGGGAGCAGCAGGTCGCAGACGAGGACGCCGACGAACACCTCGCCCCTCCTCCCCCGGACCTCCCGTGGGGTCCCGGCCGTGCCCTTCTGGTCGTGCTCGTCGAGCGGGTCGTGCGAGCGCACCGCCGGGCGCCCCCGCGGAGGGGGCGCCCGGCGGTGCCGCCGTGCGCGTCAGGCGCGCGGCTTCTCGCGCATCTCGTACGTCTCGATGACGTCGTCGACCCGGATGTCGTTGAACGACCCGAGGCCGATACCGCACTCGAAGCCCTCGCGGACCTCGGTGGCGTCGTCCTTGAACCGGCGCAGCGAGTGGATCGCGAGGTCGTTGCCGTGCACGACGCCGTCGCGCAGCAGCCGCGCCCGCGAGTTGCGCCGCACCTCGCCGGTCCGCACGAGGCAGCCGGCGATGTTGCCGAACTTCGAGGAGCGGAAGACCTCGCGCACCTCGGCGGTGCCGAGCTGCACCTCCTCGAACTCCGGCTTGAGCATGCCCTTGAGCGACTGCTCGACCTCGTCGATCACCGCGTAGATGACCGAGTAGAACCGCAGGTCGACGCCCTCGCGCTCGGCCAGCTCCGCGACCCGCGGGGCGGGGCGCACGTTGAAGCCGACGATGATCGCGTTGTCGACCGTCGCGAGGTTGACGTCGTTCTGCGTGATGGCGCCGACGCCGCGGTGGATGATCCGCAGTGCGACCTCGTCGCCGACGTCGATCTTGAGCAGCGCCTCCTCCAGCGCCTCGACCGAGCCGGACCCGTCGCCCTTGATGATGAGGTTGAGGTTGTCGACCTTGCCCTCCGCCAGGGCGGCGGTGAGGTCCTCGAGGCTGATGCGCTTGCGGCGCTTGGCCAGGAGGGCGGCGCGCTCGGACGCCTCGCGGCGCTCGGCGATCTGCCGGGCCGTGCGGTCGTCGGACGCGACGATGAACGTGTCGCCGGCACCGGGGACCTGCGTGAGGCCCAGCACCTGCACCGGGCGGGACGGGCCCGCCTCGGAGACGTTCTCGCCGCGCTCGTCGAGCATGGCGCGCACGCGGCCGTGGGCGCCGCCGGCGACGATCGCGTCGCCGACCCGCAGCGTCCCCGACTGCACGAGCACCGTCGCCACGGAGCCGCGGCCCTTGTCGAGGTGGCCCTCGATGGCGACGCCGCGCGCGTCCTTGTCCGGGTTGGCCCGCAGGTCCAGCGCCGCGTCCGCCGTCAGGAGGACCGCGTCGAGGAGCCCGTCGATGTTCTGGTTCTCCCGGGCGGAGACGTTGACGAACATCGTGTCGCCGCCGTAGTCCTCGGCGACGAGGTTGTACTCGGTCAGCTGCTGCTTGACCTTGTCCGGGTTGGCGCCGTCCTTGTCGATCTTGTTGACCGCGACGACGATCGGGACGCCGGCCGCCTGGGCGTGGTTGAGCGCCTCGACGGTCTGCGGCATGACGCCGTCGTCGGCCGCCACGACGAGCACGACGATGTCGGTGACGTCGGCGCCGCGGGCGCGCATGGCGGTGAACGCCTCGTGGCCCGGGGTGTCGATGAAGGTGATGGCGCGGTCCTCGCCCTCGTGCTCCTTCACCACCTGGTAGGCGCCGATGGCCTGCGTGATGCCGCCGGCCTCGCCCGAGACGACGTCCGCCGAGCGGATGGCGTCGAGCAGGCGCGTCTTGCCGTGGTCGACGTGGCCCATGACGGTCACGACCGGCGGGCGCGCCTCCAGGACGTCGTCGCCCTCGCCCTCGAGCTCGCCCGCGAGGTCGATGTCGAAGTCGGCGAAGAGCTCGCGCTCCTCCTCCTCCGGCGAGACGAGCTGGATGTCGTAGCCCAGCTCGGAGCCGAGGAGCTTGAAGGTGTCCTCGTCGAGGGACTGCGTGGCCGTGGCCATCTCGCCGAGGTGGAAGAGCACCGTGACGAGGCTCGCGGGGTTGGCGTCGATGCGCTCCGCGAAGTCCGTCAGGGTCGCGCCCTGGCGGATGCGGATGACCGTCGAGCCGTCGCCGCGGGGGACGCTGACGCCGCCGACCGACGGCGCCTGCATCGCCTCGTACTCCTGGCGCTTCGCGCGCTTGCTCTTGCGCCCGCGGACGGGACGGCCGCCGCTGCGGCCGAAGGCGCCCGCGGTGTTGCCGCGACCGCCGCCGCGGCCGCGGAAGCCGCCGCCGCCGGGGGGGCCACCGGGGCCGCCGCCGCCGGGACGACCGCCCGCACCGGGACGACCGCCCGCGCCGGGACGACCGCGCGCCGGGGCGCCGGGGCGCCCGACCGTGGAGCGTCCGGGCATCATGCCCGGGTTCGGGCGGGGGCCGCCGGGGCCCGCCGCGCCACCGGGGCGCGGCGCCGGACGGGGGCCGCCGGGACGGTCGCCCGCACCGGCCGCCGCGCCGGCGCCGGCCGCGCCGCCGGGGCGGGGACCGCCGCCGCGGGGCATGCCCTGGCTCGTGGCGAAGGGGTTGTTGCCGGGGCGCGGGGCGCCCGGACGGGGACCACCGGCGCTGCCGCGGTCACCGCCGGGACGCGCGCCGGCCTCGGGGCGCTCGCCCTGGCCGGGGCGGCCGCCGGGACGCGGCATGCCCTGGCTCGTGGCGAAGGGGTTGTTGCCGGGCCGCGTGGGGCCGCCCGGGCGGGCGCCGGGCGCGGGACGACCGGTCCCCCGGTCGCCGCCGCGGTCGGACGGGCGCTCGCCGGAGCGGGCCGCCGGCGCCTGGGGCGCCTGCGGGGCCGGGCGGGCGGGGCCGGGGCGGGCGCCCGGCGTCGGGGCACCGCCCTCGGGGCGCTGGCCGGCGCGGGCCGCGGGCGCCTCGGGGACCTGCGGGGCCGGCGCGGCGGGGGCCTGCGGCCCGGGGCGCGCGGGGGCCTGCGGGCCCGGGGACGGCGCGGACGCCGCGGGGCGCTGGGTCTGCGGACCCGGCGTGGGGGCGGGGCCGGACGGGCGCGGCGCCGCGGGGGCGTCGTCACGGCCGGCGGACGCGCCGGAGGTCGCCGGGGAGGCGGCCGGGCGCGCGGGGCCCGGACGGGCCGCGGTGCTGCGGCTCCCGCCCGAGGGCTTCTGGCTGGTGCTGGGGGCGCTCGCGCCGTCAGCGGCGGGGAACGCGTCCTTCAGGCGTCGGACGACGGGAGCCTCGACGGTCGACGACGCCGACCGGACGAACTCGCCCATCTCCTGGAGCTTGGCCAGGACGACCTTGCTCTCCACGCCGAGATCCTTCGCGATCTCGTGGACCCGGGGCTTTGCCACATCTCTCCTGTCCTGGCCCGGGCCTCAGGCAGGCACGAGCCGATCTACGTACGGGGGGTGCTCATCGCTGGGAGCTCATCGGGTGCCCATCAGATGCCGACCCGCTCTCGATCTCGTCCGTCGTCCCGGTGGTGCTGCTCCGTCGCCTCGACGGGGGTCTCGCGCGTCGTCCGGGGTTCCGACGCACCCGACCATGGTGCCACCTCCGCGGGGCGGCGCCGCACAGCAGTGCCGTGGACGGCTCCGCCACCGGGCGGGAGGGGGCGACGAGCGCACGCAGGCGACCCGCCGCGAGGTGCAGCGCCGCCCGGGCCCGCCTTCTTCCCGCCGCCACGGGACGAGCCGCCGGACAGGGGCCGACGCGGGTCGGCGCTCGACGGCGGTCAGCGCTCGACGGGTCAGCGGTCCGACGGCGACGGGGGGCCGACGGCGAGGTGCGCCTCGACGGCCGAGGCGTCCACCGGCGCGCCGGTGCGCAGGGCCCGCGGCAGCGCCCGGCGCCGCAGGGCGAGGGCGAGGCACGCCGGGTCGGGGTGCAGCCACGCGCCCCGACCGCCGAGCCGGCGCCGCGGGTCGGGGACGACGGCGACGGCGACGGCGACGGCGACGGGCGGTCCCGCGCGTCGAGGTCCCGCGTCCGGCGCCGCGTCCGCGCCCGTGCGCGTGCCGGTGCCGGTGCCCGGGTCCGCGTCGGGGCCACCGCCCGGGCTCGCCGTCTCCCCGTGCTCCGCGGGCGGCCGGGCGACGGCGAGCCGCAGGAGGTCGTCGGCGGACGTCGTCGTGCGGCAGCCCACGCACGTCCGCTGCGGACGGGCGGCGGGGGCCGGCCCGGCGTCGACCGGCCGCGTCACCCGCGCGGGTCGCGCGGCGGCCGGCCGCCCCCGTCGCGCGGGCCCGCGCCGCGGGGTCCGCCGTCGCGGGGGGCTCCGGTGCGGGGAGCGCCCGTCCGGGGCGCACCGGTGCGGGGGCCACCCGTGCGCGGCCCCCCCGGTCGCCCGGCCCCACCGCGCGGGTCGCGGTCGGGCGTGCGCGGGCCGCCCCGCAGCGGCTCGCGGCGCACCGACGGGTCGACCGGCGGCGGCTCGGGCGCGGTGTCGCTGCGGATGTCGATGCGCCAGCCCGTCAGCCGGGCGGCGAGGCGGGCGTTCTGGCCCTCCTTGCCGATGGCGAGCGACAGCTGGTAGTCCGGCACGACGACGCGGCAGGCGCGCGCCTCCCGGTCGACGACCTCGACGCTCGAGACCCGCGCCGGCGACAGGGCGGCGGCCACGAACCGGGCCGGGTCGTCGTCCCAGTCGACGATGTCGATCTTCTCCTCGCGCAGCTCGGCCATGACCGCGCGCACCCGCTGACCCATGGGCCCGATGCACGCGCCCTTGGGGTTGAGGCCCGCGACGTGGCTGCGGACGGCCACCTTCGTGCGGTGACCGGCCTCGCGGGCCAGCGCCACGATCTCGACGTGCCCGTCGGCGATCTCCGGGACCTCCAGGGCGAAGAGCTTCCGGACGAGGTCGGGGTGGGTGCGCGAGAGCGTGATCGACGGGCCCTTCGTGCCGCGCCGCACCGACACGACGAGGGCCCGCACGCGCGAGCCGTGCGGGTAGGACTCCCCCGGCACCTGCTCGGCCGGCGGCATGACGCCCTCGACCGCGCCGAGGTCGACGTGGACGACGGAGCGGTCGCGCCCCTGCTGCACGAGGCCCGAGATGACGTCGCCCTCGCGGCCCTGGAACTCCCCCAGCACGGCGGCGTCCTCGGCCTCCCGCAGGCGCTGGAAGATCACCTGGCGCGCCGTCGAGGTGGCGACGCGGCCGAAGCCGGTGGGGGTGTCGTCGTACTCGCGCGCGGGCGGGGGCGGGGGCGGCGGCTCCTCGCCGTCGGCCACCTCGGGCGCCGGGGGCTGCGGCTCGCGCGCCCACACGGTCACCCGCCCGGACTTCCGGTCCAGCTCGACCCGTGCCCGCGCCGCCGAGCCGGGGGTGCGCTGGTAGGCCAGCAGCAGGGCGTTCTCGATGGCGCCCACGAGGACGTCGAGGGGGATCTCCCGCTCGCGCTCCAGCGCCCGCAGCGCCGCCATGTCGATGTCCATCAGGCCCGGTCCTCGTCCTGCTCGTCGTCCGTCTCGTCCAGGTCGTCGTCGTCGCTGTCGTCGTCGACGACGTCGTCCGCGTCACCGTCGTCGTCCGCGTCGTCGTCGGGATGCCCCTCGGGGCGGCGGAACTCCACCTGCACCGCGCCCGTCCCGAGGCGCTCCCAGGGCACCGTCGTGCGCTCGCCGTCCACGTCGAGGACGACGCCGTCGTCGCCCGCCTCGACGACGCGCCCGGTGGTCCGGCGCGCCGCGCCGTCCTCGCCGGTGACGTCGACGGCGACGAGCCGCGTCCGCGCGCGCCGCCAGTGGCGGCGCTCGGTGAGGGGGCGGTCGACGCCGGGGCTGCCCACCTCGAGCAGGTACGGCTGCTCCCCGAAGGCGCCGGCGTCGTCGAGGGCGGTCGAGACCGAGCGGCTCACCTCGGCGACGCGGTCGTGGGGCACGGCGCCGACGGCGTCCTCCGGCAGGTCCACGGTGACCCGGACGACGCGGCGGCGACCCGCCGGCGTGACGCTCACGCCCTCGAGGTGCAGCCCGGCCCGCGCGACGACGGGCTCCAGGACCTCGGTCAGCTCGGCCGGCCTGCTGGGGGCGCTGCTCGCCACGTCGTCCTCCGTGTCCAGTTGTGCGTCTCGTCGGCCGGGGGCGCGCACCGCGCGCCCGGTGCACCGGCCGGGGGACGAGCGTAGCCGCCGCGCCCGCGGCGCCCGTCCCCCGCGTGGCAGCATCGCGGGCGTGCCGAGCCGACCCCCCGCCCGGCGCACGGCGCGGCCCCCCGAGCAGCCCACGGCGCGGACCACGGCGCCGTGGGCGAGCCGGCGCGCCGTCCTCCGGGCGGCCGGGCTCGTGGCGCTCGCGGCGCCGCTCGCCGGCTGCGGCGCGCTCCCCGAGATGGGGGACGTGCGCGTCGACCCGGACTGGCCGGGCACCCCGGCGCCGCCGGTCCCCGACGCCGACGAGCGGGCCCGTCGCGCGGCGGCCGCGGGCGCCCGGGACCTCGCCGCCCGTGCCCTCGGCGCCGCACCCGCCGACCTCCCCGCCGAGGACGCCCGGTCGCGCGCGCTGGCGGCGGTCGTCGCGGCCTGCGCCGTCCACCTCGAGCAGCTGGACGGAGCCCCCACCGCCCCGACCCGGCCGCCGTCGGCGCCCGGCACGGCTGCGGGTCCCGGCGCGGCGAGCGGGACCGGCGGTGACGCCGGAGCGCTGGTCGACGCCCTCGCCGCCGCGGCCCGGGGGGCGGGCGAGGACCTCGCCGGGACCTCGCCGGGCCTCGCCCGGCTGCTCGCGTCGGTCGCGGCCTCGCGCGCGCTGCTCGCGCGGCAGCTGGCCGCGGCCGTCGGTGCGCCGGAGCCCGCGCTCCCCCCGCTGCCCGACGTCGAGGGGGACGCGCGCACGACCGACGGCGAGGAGCCGGCCGCCCAGGATCCTCAGGACACCGAGGACGCGGGCGGCGGCGACGCCTCACCCGCCGAGCCCGCCGACCCCGCGGACGCGGAGGGCGCCGGCCTCGTCCGCGTGGCCGCCGGCGCGCTGGCGGCCTCGCGCGCCGCGGAGGTGGCCGCGGCGCCCCTCGACGGCGGGCCGCGCGAGCGGGCTCTGCAGCTGCGGGACGGCCTGGCGCGCGAGGCCGCGGCCCTCGGCCCGGCGATCGCGGCGTCCGGGGCCGAGCCGCCGGTCCCGGAGGCCGGCTACGCGCTGGCCTCGCCGCTGGGCGGCCCGCAGGACGCGGCGGCGCTCGTCGTCCTCGTGCTCGACCGGCTGGCCGCCACGGCGCTGGGCGCCGTCGCGGACCTGCCCGGCGACCGGCGCCCGCTGGCGGCCGACGTCCTCCTCCGGTCGGCGGCCGCCGCCGGGGCGTGGCGGCCGTCGCCCGACCCGGCGGCCCTGGCGCTGCCCGGCACCTCGACCCCCTGACGACGGACCCGCCGCTCCCCCGGCGTCCGGCGAGCGGGCGACGACGTCGCCTCCGAGGGCGAGCAGGCGACGACTCGCCCCGGGAGACGGCCTCACCGGGGCGAACAGGCGACGACTCGCCCCGAGATGCGGCCTCACCGGGGCGGACGGGCGACGGCTCACCCCGCGCGCCTCTCGGCGTCCCTAGGCGAGGCCGAGCACGTCGGCGCCCAGGCGCAGCACCAGCGCGGAGACGACGACGAGGAAGACGACGCGCACGAAGCGGCTGCCCCGCGCGACGGCGGTGCGGGCGCCGACGTAGCCCCCGAGGACGTTGGCGGCGGCCATGAGGAGCCCCAGCCCCCAGACCACGTGGCCCTGCGGCGCGAAGACGAGCAGGGCGCCGAGGTTGGTGGCGACGTTGACGACCTTCGCCGTCGCCGTCGCCCGCAGGAAGGCGAGGCCGAGCACGCCGACGAGCGCGAAGACGAGGAACGTGCCCGTGCCCGGGCCCAGCAGGCCGTCGTAGGCGCCGAGGACGGCGCCGAGCGCCGCGGCCGCGGCGACCTCGCGGGCGCCGTGGAGGCGCTGGGTCGTCGTCTCCCCGAGCCGCGGCCGGGCGACCACGACGACGAGCACGACGAGGAGCGCGGCCAGCACGAGCGGCTCGAGCGCCGCCCCCGGCAGGGACGACGCCAGGGCCGCTCCCCCGGCCGCCCCCGCCAGCGCCAGCAGCGCCATGGGCACGGCGGTGCGCACCGAGGGCCGCGAGCCCGGTGGCGCGTGCCGCAGGTACGTCGCGGCGCTGACGCTCGTGCCGGCGATGCCGGCGAGCTTGTTCGTCGCCAGCGCCTGCACGGGCGCGATGCCGGGCACCAGGAGCAGCGCCGGGAGCTGGACGAGCCCGCCGCCGCCGACGACGGCGTCGACCCACCCCGCCGTGGCGGCCGCGAGGACGAGCAGGAGCACCGTCCCCAGCGCGAGGTCGGTGACCCGCAGCGGACCGCCCGCCGCGACCGACGCCGGGGCGCTCGCGAGGAGGCCCGGCAGGGCGACGACCGACGGGAGAGGGCCCGCGAGCGCGCTCAGGACCCGTCGCCGGCGGCGGCGGCCCCGTGGGTGGCCAGCCCCTCCCCGCGGACGGCCGCGAGGACCGCGCCGGTCGTCGAGCCGCCGACGGGGACCTCGGCGACCTCGCCGGTGCGCCGGTCCTCGAGCTCGACGACGCCGTCGGCGAGGCGCCGGCCCACGCGGACGACATACGGCATGCCGAGGAGCTCGGCGTCCTTGAACTTCACGCCCGGGGAGACCTTCGGGCGGTCGTCGAGGAGGACGTCGAGGCCCGCGGCCACGAGGTCCGAGGACAGCTGCTCGGCGTACGCGAGGACGTCCTCGCCCTTGCCGGCCGCGACGACGTGCACCTGGGCGGGCGCGACGGCCGCCGGCCACACGAGGCCCTTGTCGTCGGCGCCGGCCTCCGCGACGGCGGCGAGGGCGCGGCTGACCCCGATGCCGTAGGAGCCCATCGTCACGACGACCTGCTTGCCGTTCTCGTCGAGGACGGTCAGGCCGAGCGCCTCGGCGTAGCGGCGGCCCAGGGCGAAGATGTGGCCCATCTCCATGCCGCGGGCCAGCTCCAGGGGGCCGGAGCCGTCGGGCGCCGGGTCGCCGGCGCGCACCTCCGCGGCCTCGACGACGCCGTCGGCCGTGAAGTCCCGGCCCGCCACGAGGTCGAGGACGTGGTGGCCGCCCGAGTCCGCGCCGGTGACCCACCGGGTGCCGTCGACCACGCGCGGGTCGAGCAGGTAGCGGATCGTCGAGGGCGCCCGCTCGCCGTCCCCGCCCAGCGGCGCGTTCGGCCCGAGGACGCCGGGGCCGAGGTAGCCCTTGACCACCTCGGGGTGCGCGGCGAAGTCGGCGGCCTCGAAGGGCGCGACGGTCGCCGGGGCGAGCGCGGCCTCGAGGCGCGTCGTGTCGAGCTCGCGGTCGCCGGGCAGGCCGACGGCGAGGGGCTCGCGGCGCCCGTCGGGGTGCACGACGACGACCAGGACGTTCTTCAGCGTGTCGGCGCCCGTCCACGGACGGTCCTCGCGGGGGTGCTCCGCCTGAAGGTGGGCCACGAGCGTCTCGATCGTCGGCGTCCCCGGGGTGTCCTCGACGTGCGCGGCGGGCAGCCCCTCGAGCGGCGCGGCGTCGGGCACGGGGGTCGTGACGGCCTCGACGTTGGCGGCGTAGCCGCCCGGCGAGCGCACGAAGGTGTCCTCGCCCACCGGCGTCGGGTGGAGGAACTCCTCCGACATCGAGCCGCCCATGGCCCCGGACATCGCCTTGACGGCGACGACCTCGAGCCCGAGGCGGGCGAAGACGCGCAGGTAGGCCTCGCGCTGGCGGGCGTAGCTGCGCTCGAGCCCGGCGTCGTCGACGTCGAAGGAGTAGGCGTCCTTCATGACGAACTCGCGCCCGCGCAGCAGCCCGGCCCGGGGCCGCGCCTCGTCGCGGTACTTCGTCTGCACCTGGTAGGCCATGAGCGGCAGGTCCTTGTACGAGGAGTACAGGTCCTTCACCAGGAGCGTGAAGACCTCC
This sequence comes from uncultured Pseudokineococcus sp., assembly GCF_947499845.1. GTDB lineage: Bacteria > Actinomycetota > Actinomycetes > Actinomycetales > Quadrisphaeraceae > Pseudokineococcus. Next base: position 146,408 of record NZ_CANMPM010000009.1, on the reverse strand, counting down.
TCGTGCGTCGGGGCCAGCAGGTAGTCGCCCTGCTTGCGGTCCTTGAGCCGGAAGATGCCGTCGCCGTACTCGGTCCAGCGGCCCGTCGCCTCGTAGGGCTCGCGCGGCAGCAGCGCCGGGAAGAGGACCTCCTGGCCGCCGATGGCGTCCATCTCCTCGCGGACGACCCGCTCGACGTTGCGCAGCACCCGCAGGCCCAGCGGCAGCCACGTGTAGATGCCGGGCGCGGCCCGGCGGATGTAGCCCGCCCTCACGAGGAGCCGGTGGCTCGCGACCTCGGCCTCGGCCGGGTCCTCGCGCAGGGTCCGGACGAACAGGGACGACATCCGCAGCAGCACGGGGCGAGGCTACTGGGCCGGACGGGCGGGACGTCCCGGTGCGGCTCGTCGACGGCCCGGTCCTCGCTACCGTGCCGCGGTGCGCATCACCCACGTCGTCGCGACCGACCAGTTCGCCGGCCTCGAGCGCTACGTGGTGGACGTCGCGGGCGAGCAGTCCCGCCGCGGCGACGACGTGGTGGTCGTCGGCGGGCTGGGTGACGTGGTCCGCCCCCTCCTGTCGGGGACGGGCGCCCGCCACGTCCCGGGCGCCGGCCTCGGCGACGTCGTCCGCGCGCTCCGGTCGGGAGGTCGGCGGGACGTGGTCCACAGCCACCTGACGCGCGCCGACTACGCCGCCCTGCTCGCGGCCCCGACCACCCGGGGGAGGCGCGTGTCGACGCGGCACATCACCGCCCCGCGCGGTCACGGCCGCGGTGCCCGGGCGGTCGCACCGCTCGTGCGGAGGGCCCTCGCCGTGGAGGTCGCCGTCTCGGCCTGGACGAGCGAGCAGCTCGAGCGGCCCTCGGACGTCGTGCTGCTCAACGGGGTGCGCGAGCAGCCGGACGTCACGGCGCCCCGCGCGCGCACCGTCGTGATGGCTCACCGCCTCGTGCCGGAGAAGGACACCCCGACCGGCCTGCGCGCCTGGGCCGCCTCGGGGCTCGCGGACCGCGGGTGGCGGCTCGTCGTCGCGGGCGCGGGCGAGGACCGCGCGGACCTCGAGCGGCTCAGCCGGTCGCTGGGCGGTGCCGGTGCGGTCGAGTTCACGGGCTGGCACCCCGACCCGGGCGCCCTCTTCCGCGAGGCCTCGGCCCTGCTCGCCCCGGCGCCGACGGAGCCCTGCGGCCTCACCGTCCTCGAGGCGATGGCGCTCGGGACCCCCGTGGTGGCCGCCGGCGCCGCCGGCCACCTCGAGACGGTCGGGCAGCACCCCGGCGCCGCGCTCTTCCCGCCCGGCGACCACGAGGCCGCGGCGGCGCACCTGCGCCGCCTCGCGGACGACGACGACGCCCGGCGGGCCTACGGCGACGAGCTGCGGGACCTCCAGCGCCGCGAGCTGAGCCTCGACGTCCACGTGGACCGCCTGCAGCGCGTCTACGAGGACGCCCTCGCGGGCGGGCGGGGCCGCTGACCGTGGAGGTCGTCGCCGGGACCGCGCACCTCTTCGCCCTCGCCGACGAGGCGACCTCCCGGCGCCTGCTCGAGGCGGCCTGGGACGCCGGCGTCCGCCGCTTCGACACCGCCCCCCTCTACGGCGGCGGTCGCTCGGAGCTGGCGCTGGGCGCCCTCCTCGCCGACCGGGACGGCGTCCTGTCGGTGACGACGAAGACGGGCCTGGAGCCGCGGACGGGGCGTCGCAGCGCCCGGCAGCTCGCCACGGGCGTCGCGCGGCGCCTGCTGCCCACCGGACCGGCCGGCGCCCTGGACGCGGCCCTCGACCGCCGCGCCACCCGCGCGACCGGTCGCTTCCGCCCCGCGGACGTCCGCACGTCCGTCGAGCGGTCGCTGCGGCGCCTCGGCGGACGGGTCGACCGCCTGCTGCTGCACGAGGTCTCGCCCCACGACGTCGACGAGGACCTCCTCGGCGTGCTCCGCGGGCTCGTCGACGCCGGTGACGTCGGCGCCGTCGGCGTGGCCACGGCCAACCGGCTGACCGCGGCGGCGGTGGGACGCGGGCACGGCCTGCTCACCGTCGTCCACCACGAGGTCGGACCGCTCGCACCGCCCGTCGACCTCCCGCCGTCCGTCCTCGTGCGCGTCGGCCACGGCCTGCTGGGGGGCGGCGGGTCGCACCTCGCGGCGCTGCACCGGGCCCTCGAGGCCGACGTCCGCCTCGCCGGGCGCTGGAGGGACGCCGTGCGCGGCACTCCCTTCGACGCACCGGGCGGCCTGGCCGAGGCGCTGCTCGCGCGCGCGGCCCTCCTGCCCGTCGACGAGGTGCTCGTCGCGACGACGCAGCCGTCGCGCCTGCCCCGCACGGTGACGCTGGCGCGCGGCGACGTCGCCGTCCCCGCGCCCGTGGTGCAGGTGCTCGACGAGGCCGTGGCCGCCGCCCGCGCCTGACCCGGGCGTCGCCGGGGCGCCGCAGTCGGCCGCGCGTCAGGCGGCGCGGACCGCCTCGCGCCCCTCGAGCCGAGCGGCCAGCCGCAGCGCCAGCGCGACGATCGTCAGGGTCGGGTTGGCGTACCCCGAGGTGGGGAAGACGCTGCCGCCGACGACCGACAGGCCCCGGACCCCGTGCACCTCGAGGTCGGTGCCGACGACGCCGTCCGCCGGGTCGAGCGCCATCCGCGTCGTGCCGGCCGGGTGCGCCGCGTCGGTGACGGTGGACCGCCACGCGGCGTCGTCCGCCATGGACGGCAGCTCGCGCACCTCGGCGACGCCGAGGCGGCGCAGGTCGTCCGCCACCCAGCGGGTGAGCCGCCGCGTCGTCTCGAGCTCGAGGTCGTCGCAGGTCCACGTGACCCGTGCCTGGGGCAGCCCGTGCGCGTCGACCTCCTCGGCCAGCCGCACCCGGCGGTCCGGCTGCGGGGCCTGCTCCACCCACAGCTGCAGCCACACGTGGGAGGGCCGCTCGCCGATGGCCATGCCCTTCGCGAGGCGGCGGTAGGCGGTGCGGGCGACGGCCGGAGCGGCCGTGGCCGCCGTCGCCACCTCCCGCAGCAGGTGCGGCGGCGCGGTGCGGCGCCGCGCCGCCTGCAGCAGCCGGCGGCTGGCCTCGAGGCCGGGGTGGGCGTGCTCGTGGACGAACACGGCGGTCGCGTCGAGCAGGCCGTGCTCCTCCTGCGCCCGCGGCGCCAGCCGCACCTTGGGGAAGAGCCGGCGGCCGTCGCGGCGGAGCACGACGTAGCGGTCCTGCAGCACCCGGTAGTCGCGCGGGAGCACCTCGGCGGTGCGGATGATGGGGTGGTCCTGCAGGTGCCGGCCGGTGTGCTCGCGGCCCTCCCCGAGACCGACGCCTTCGGCGTCGCTCAGCTGCAGCAGCCGGGCGTTCTCGATCGAGCCCGCCGCCAGGACGACCTCGCGCGCGGCCAGCTCCCGGCGCGTGCCGTCGGGCAGCACGACCTCCAGCCCCGTCGCCGCGCCGTCGGACGTGCGCACCCGGGCGACGGTCGCGTGCAGCAGCACCTCGACGTGCGAGGAGGCGGCGAGCGCGTCGCGGTGCTCGGTCCCGAGGTACGGCTGGCGCATGTACTCGGTGAAGTCGTGCAGGAGGTGCTCGCCGTCCCACGCCAGCGGAGGCAGTCCGGGGTGCTCGGACCAGCGGTCCGGCCCGTAGCCCCGCCCCGAGACGCCGAGCCACTCCTCGGCGCGGTCGTACCAGGGGCCCAGCTCGGCCAGGGGCAGGGGCCACCCGCTGCGGGCCACCCACGGCCGGGGCGCCACGTCGATGTCGTGCAGGCGCATGCACTGGCCGTGCCAGAGCTGCGTCGTCCCGCCGAGGACCCGTGCCCGGCCCTCGCCGAGCCCGTTGAAGGGCAGCGCGTCGGCCACCCCGCCGTTGAGGACGTCGCCGCGCCCGATCGCCGTGGTGTCGGCGACGTCGCCGCCCGACTCCAGCAGCAGCACGCGGCGCCCGGAGGCTCCGAGCGCGGTGGCGAGGGCGATGCCGGCGGCCCCCGACCCGACCACGACCACCGCGTCGCCGGCGTCGGCGGGGAGGGGGGCGGTGCGCAGGTCGGTGAGCACGGGAGCACCTCGGCATGTCCGGTGGTCCGGTCGACCACGGCGTGGACGGGGCGTTCCCGGCCGCGGGCCCCGCGGCGGGCCCCCCGGCGGGCCCCGCGATGCTACGACCCGGGGAGCCGCGGGAGGGTGCCCGCAGGACGCGGGGGCGCCGACGCCCCCCGTCCGGGCGACGCGGGCCCGCCGCGGCGCCGCCGTCGCCCGGCCTGCACCAGACTGCCGCCCATGGCTCCCCCCGCACCCTCCGTCGCCCTCGTCCACGAGCGGTTCACCGAGTGGGCCGGCTCCGAGATGGTCGTCGAGCAGCTCGCGCACGAGTGGCCGTCGGCGCTCGTGCACGCGCCCGTCGTGCAGGAGGGCGTCGTCCCGGCGGACCTGCGGCCCCGGCTGCGGCCGGGACGGCTCTCGCCGCTCGCGCGGCCGGGCGGCGGCTACGCCCACCTGCTGCCCGCGCTGCCGCTGGCCCACGCCCGCACCCGGCTGCCCGACGCCGACGTCGTCGTCGCCAGCCACCACGCCTTCGCGACGCAGGTGGTGCACGCGACGAGCGCCCCGGTCGTCGCCTACGTCCACAGCCCGGCCCGCTGGGTCTGGGACGCGGACATGCGGCGCGGCGAGGTCGGCGGCCGCGCTGGCGAGGCGCTGCTCGGGGCCTTCTCGGCCGCGTTCCGCCCCGCTGACCGTCGGGCGGCGCAGCGCGTGCGCACGCTCGTCGCCAACTCCTCCGCCGTCGCCGAGCGGATCCAGCGCTGGTGGGGGCGCGAGTCCGTCGTCGTCCACCCGCCGGTCGACGTCGACGCCTACACGCCCGACCCGTCCGTCGAGCGCGAGGACTTCTTCCTGCTCGCCGGGCGCCTCGTGCCCTACAAGCGCCCCGAGCTGGCCGTGCGCGCGGCCACCCTGGCCGGCGTCCCCCTCGTCGTCGCCGGGGACGGGCGGGCGCGCGCCGACTGCGAGCGGGTCGCCGGCCCGACCGTGCGCTTCGTCGGCCGCACGACCGACGCCGAGCAGCTCGACCTCTACCGCCGGTGCCGCGCCCTCCTCATGCCGGGCGTCGAGGACTTCGGCATCGTCCCCGTCGAGGCGCAGGCCACGGGGGCGCCCGTGGTGGCGGCGGGGGCGGGCGGGGCCCTCGACACCGTGCTGCCCGGTCGCACGGGCGCGCTCGTCCGCGAGGAGCCCGACGGGGCCGTGGAGCGCTGGGCCGACGCCCTGCGCGCCTTCGACGCCGACCTCGACCCGGCGGCGGTGCGCGCCCACGCCGAGGGCTTCTCGCGCGCCCGCTTCCGGTCGCGGATGCGGGAGGTCGTCGACGCCGTCGCCTGACGCGTCGCCGTGGCCGCCGCCCGAGGACGAGGTGGCACCGCGCCGCCCGACCGCTCGTCCGGTCGGGTGCTGCGCGGCTGAGGCTCCCGCCGGCAGGTCATCCGACCGGACGAAGGTCCTACGGCGAGCGGGTGAGCCCCTCCGGTGCAGGCGGGTGAGGGACCCGACCGCTCCTCCAGCGGCGCGACGGCGCCCCCCGATGACGCGGCATGACCACCGCGACGCGTCCCACCGACCGCCATCCCCGCCGCGCGCGGAGCCTCGTCGCCGCGACCGCCCTGGGCCTCGCCGTCGGCCTCCTGCCCGCGGTGGCCCCCACCGCCGGCGCCGCCGCCGCGACCACCGCCGCGGCGACGACCGCCAGCCCGTCCGTGGGCGCCGGGTACTCCATCACCTCCGCCGGCAAGGGGCTCTACGGCACCACGCAGCCGGCGAGGGCGGTCACCGTCCTCGTCACCTCCCCGCAGGCCATCACCGGCGCCCGGATGCTCGACGGCAGCGGCCGCGCCCTCGGGACGCTGACGTCGCTCGGCCGGGACACGCGCGGCCAGCACACCGCCACCGGCACGGTCGACCTCTCCCCCGTGGCCGGCCAGCGCCTCCACCTCGTGGCCCGCCTGCTGCTGCCCTCCGGCGGCACGCACGGCATCAGCACGAACCTGCGGGTCGCGGCCGCCCCTTCGCCCACCACGGCCCCGCCCTTCCCGACGGCCAGCCCCACCCCCGTCGCCACCCCGACCCCCGTCGCCACCCCGACCCCCGTCGCCACCCCGACCCCCGTCGCCACCCCGGCCCCCGCGCCCGTCCCGGCACCCGTGAGCACCCCCACCCCCGCGACGACCTCTCCCGCACCCGCCCCCACGAGCGCCCCCACCGCGGCGCCGACGCCCACGGACCCCGGGCTGGCCCTGGCGGCCAGCGGCACGCCGCTCACCGCCTTCGGCGCGGTCGGCGACGGGCGGACCGACGACACCGCCGCCCTGCAGCGAGCCCTGGACACCGCGGCCCCGGGCACGACGCTGGTGCTGCCCGCCGGCAAGGTCTTCCGCCACACGCAGGTGCTGCGCCTGCGCCGCCCGGACCTGACGCTCGCCGGCACGGGCACCCTCCTCGCGACCGACCCGCGCCGCTCGGCCCTCCTGGTCCAGGGGGACCGCACGACGATCCGGGACATCACGCTGGCGATGCCCACGGCGACCGAGCGCCTCGGCACCTGGGACGACATGAAGCTCACGGTGCTCGGCGCGAGCGACGTCAGCGTCGAGCGCGTCCGCGTGGAGGGGTCCGCGGCGGCCGGCATCTACTTCTGGGGCGCGAAGCGCTTCTCCCTCGTCGACGCGCGCGTCAGCGGGACCCGGGCCGACGGGATCCACATCACCGGGCCCTCCTCCGACGGCGAGGTCGTCCGGCCGGTGGTCCGGGACTCCGGGGACGACGGCGTCGCCGTCGTCTCCTACGCCCAGGACGGCCAGCCCGTCCGCCGCGTCACCGTGACCTCGCCGACGGTGCTCGGCACGTCCTGGGGCCGCGGCGTCACCGTCGTCGGCGGCGAGGACATCACCTACACCGACATCCGGGTGGAGCGGTCGAACGCCGCCGCCGTCTACATCGCCAAGGAGCCGGGCTGGCGGACCTTCGCCCCGGTGCGCGTCCGCGTGTCCGGCGGCGTGGTCGTCGACGCCAACCAGTCCACGACGGTCGACCACGGCGCCGTCCTCGTCTGGGACGGCTGGGTGGACGGCAGCCGCCCCCTCGAGGACGTGGTCGTCGAGGGCCTGCGCATCTCCGGCACCCGGAGCTCGGCGAGCCGCCAGGTCGGCTTCCTGCGGGCGGCCGGCTCGACCGCCCGCGGCGTCCACCTCAACGGCTTCACCCTCCTCGGCGGCCCGGGCACCCTCCTCGTCACCCAGGCGCCCCTCGGCGACTACGAGGCCAAGGGCTGGGTCCGCGACGGCAACCCCGTCTGCGTCGAGCGCTGAGGCCGCCGCCGTCCGGGAGGGCGCGCCCCCGCGGGGTGTCCCCCTCCCGGGTGAGACGGGCCGTCGCGGGCGCGGCCGAGGGCCGCCCCCGCCGCGGGTGGGCCTACTGTGTCGGAGCCCGCACCCGGGCACCGCGACGTCGCGACCGAACCCGCCGCCGGACGCGCGCGCGTCGGCGCGCGCCACCCCGACCAGGACGGAGCCGCCGTGCCAGGGCCCAGCGCCGAGCAGGGACCGGGCGCTCCCGACCCCGGGGCGCCCCGCGCCGCCGTCGGGGAGGGGCTCGAGGACCCGGCGTCACCGCCGGGCGGCTCCTACGGCGGCGGCAGCCGCAGCCGCGTCTTCCGCGGGGGGATCTGGAACGCGGCCAGCGCCGTCCTCCCGATGGGCTCGACCCTGGCGCTGTCCATCGTCATCAGCCGCCTCCTCGGCGCCGAGGTCCTCGGCGAGCAGAGCCTCGTGGCCTACGTCTCGTCGCTGCTCGTGTCGGTCGTCATCGTCTCCTTCACCACGGCCAGCGTCCGGCTCATCGCCGCCGCGGGCGGGGCGCGCGAGGAGGCGCGACTGGCCCACCTGGCCCGCTGGAGCGGGTGGGCCCACCTCGCGGGCGGCGCCACCAGCGCCGCCGTCCTCGTGGCGGTGGGCCTCGGCCGCGACTCCTACCAGGCGCTGTGGTTCGTCGCCGCCGCGACGACCGTGGTCGACAGCCTGTGCTGGGGGAGCTCGAGCCGGCACATCGCGCGCCACGGCTGGGGACCGACGTCGGTCCGCCGGCTCGTCGCCACGGGAGCCACGCCGCTGCTCGGCATCGCGGCGATCCTCCTCGGGGCGGGCATCACCGGCGTCTTCGTCGCCCAGCTCGTGTCGGCCTCCGTGCTGCTCGTCGTGCTGCGCCGGATGGACCGGGCCAGCCCCTACCCCTCGACGCGGGACCTGCCCGCCCCGGCCTGGCCGCCCGTCCTGCGGGTGTGGGCGCTCTTCGCCCTCAGCTCGCTGCTCACCCAGGTCGTCGACCGGCGGGTCGAGCTCGTCTTCCTCGACGCCTACCGCAGCGCCGAGGAGGTGGCCCACTTCTCGGTGGCCTTCAACGTCGTCGGCATCGCCCTCGTGCTCTCCACGGCGCTCATCAGCGCCGCGATGCCGGCGATCGCCGCCGCCCACGGCGCCGGCGAGGTCGAGCGCGTCGACCAGGCGCTCGGACGGGTGCTGCGGATCGTCGTCACCCTCGCTCTCCTGCTCGCCGGGGGCGCCGTCTCCGTGGCGCCCCTCGTCGTCACCGCCGCCTGGGGCCCCGCCTTCGCGGAGTCCGGCGACCTCGTGCGGTGGCTGTCCGTGACGCTGCTGCTGTCCCCCCTCGCCGCCCTCTGCAGCGCCTACTGGACGGGCACGGGGCGCCTACGGCCCGTGCTCGCGGCCGGGGGCGCCGGCGCGACGGCCGACGTCGCCCTGGCCTGGCTGCTCGTGCCGCCGCTGGGGGTCGACGGCGCCGTCGTCGCGAGCGTCGCCGGCTCGGGCACCGCCGCGGCCGTGCTCGTCGTCGTGACGCTGCGCAGCGGGGTGCACCTCGGCCCGGCGCCGGTCGGCGTCGCGAGGGCGGCGGCCACCGCGCTCGCCGCGACGGCGGCGGCCCTCGGCGCCGACGCCCTCGTCGACGGCCCCCTCGCGCTCGTGGCGGCCCTCGTCGCCTTCCTCGCCGTCACCGCGCTGGCGGGTCGGGCCGTGGGGCTCTTCTCGCGCGAGGACACCGCGTGGTTCGCCGACACGGTCCCGGGGCCGGCGCGGCGCGCCCTGCTCGCCGTGTCCCCCGCGCGCTGGCGGGAGGGCGCGTGAGGGTCCTCGTCGTCGGCCACACCGCTCCCGGCGGGGTCTTCACCGTCGGGAGCCACCACCTGGCGCGCGAGCTCCACGCGCGTGGCCACCGGGTGGCGCACCTGTCCACCCCGGTGTCGCTGGCCCACGCCGCGCGGTGGCGCGACCCCGAGGTCCGCCGCCGCGCCGCGATGGCGCTGCGGCCGCGGACGAGCGACGACGGCGTCCCCGGGCTCGTGCCCCTGACGCTCCTGCCCACGTCCGCCGGGCCGCTGCACCTCGGCCCCCTCTCGCTGCGGACGGCCGTGCCGTCGCTGCGCCGGCGCCTGCGGGCCCTGGGGCTCGACGAGGTCGACGTCCTCCTCGTCGACCAGCCCCTCGCCGCCGGGGTCGAGCGGCTCGTGCGCGCCCGGGCGGTCGTCTACCGCTCGACCGACATCGTCGAGTCCCCGGCCAAGGTGCGCGCCGAGCAGCGGCTGCTGGGCCGCGTCGACGCCCTCGTCGCGACGTCCTCGGTCGTCCTCGAGCGGCTCCGCGCGGTCCGGCCCGACGTGCCCTCGCTGGTCCTCGACAACGGGGTGGACTTCGACCGCTTCGCCTCGCCCGACGGGACGGGCGAGCGGCGGGGGGCCGTCTACGTCGGGGCCGTCGACGACCGCTTCGACTGGGACGCCCTCACGGCCATGGCCCGCGGCCGGCCCGACCTGCCCGTCGACGTCTACGGCCCCACGACCGTGCCCGTGCCCCCGCTGCCGGCGAACGTCGTGGTGCACGGCGGGGTCGCCTACGAGCGCACCCCCGGTCTCATGCGGCGGGCGCTCGTCGGCCTCCTGCCCCTGCGGCGGACCGACGTCAACCGCGGCCGGAGCCCCATGAAGCTCTTCGAGTACCTGGCCTCGGGCCTCCAGGTCGTGTCCACGCTGCCCCCCTCGGTGCGTCCCGCCCCGCCCGGCGTCCACGTCGCCGTGGCGCCGGGCGAGGAGGACGCCGCTCTGGCGCGGGCGGTCCTCGCCGGCGTCAACCACGAGGGGGTCCGGGCCGCGCGCGGGATGGACTGGGCCGACCGGGCCGCGCGCCTGGAGGCGTTCCTCGAGGGCGTCCTCGACGGGCCGCGCCCGTGAGCGACGGGGCGGCGCCGCCGCCCCGGCCCGGGGGCGGCGAGCGCGAGGTCGTCCGGAGCGGGCTCTGGCGGGTCGCCGCCACGGTGCTGCCCATGGTCTCGGCCCTCGCCCTGTCGGTCGTGGTGAGCCGGGTCCTCGGCGCCGAGGGGCTCGGGCTGCAGAGCCTCCTCTCCTACGTGCAGGCGCTCGTCCTCAACACCTTCGTCCTGTCCCTCACGCAGGCCGGCATCCAGCTCCTGTCGGCCGCCCGGGGCGCCGGGGACGACCGCGCGCTGCACTGGCTGCGCGTGTGGTCGCTGCGGGCGCACGTCGTCACGGGCGTCGTGCTGGCCGCGGGCCTAATGGGCCTCGGCGCCCTGCGCGACGAGCCGCTCCTGCTGTGGGGCGTCATCGCGGGCACCGCCTTCGTGGACGCCCTCGCCTACGCGCTGACCGTCCGCGTCGTCGCCTTCGACGGCTGGTCGCGGGTCAGCCAGCGCCGCCTGGTGAGCCAGGGGGCCGGGCCGCTGCTCGGCGTCGTGGCCGTCCTCGCCGGCCTCGGGGTGACGGGCGTCTTCGTCGGCCAGGCCGTGGGCTCCCTCTACCTGCTCGGCGCGCTGCTCGTCCTGCAGCGTCGCGTCCCCGGCACCAAGCGCACCGGCCCGCCCGTGCCGCTGCGTCCGGTCGCCCGGCTCTGGGTCGGTTTCGTCGCCAGCCTCGCGCTGGCCCAGGTCGTCGAGCGGCGCGTGGAGCTCGTCTTCATCGACCTCTTCGGCACCGCCCGCGAGGTCGGCCTCTTCGCCGCCTGCTTCACGCTCGTCTCCGTCGCGGTCGCCGTCATGGCGGCGGTCACGGGCGCGGCCATGCCCGCCGTCGCCCGCACGCACGCCGCGGGCGGCGCCGAGCGGCTCTCCGCCGTCGTCGGTCGCGCCCTGCGCGTGCTGCTCGCCGTCGGCGTCGTGCTCGTCGCGGGCTTCCTCGCCCTGGGGCCCTCCCTGCTGGTCGCGCTCTACGGCGCCTCCTTCGGCGAGGCCGCACCGCTGCTGCGGGGCCTCTGCCTGCTGCTGCTGCCCGCCACGACGGCGGGGGCGCTGGCCGCCTACTGGCTCGGGACCGGGCGGGTGGGCGTCGCCGTCCGCGCCGCCGCCCTCGCCGCGCTCGTCGACGTGGGCGCCTGCCTGGCGCTCGTCCCGGGGCTGGGTGCCGCGGGAGCCGTCGTCGCGGCCGTGTCCGCCCAGGTCGCCTACGCCGCAGCGCTCCTGCTGGCCTCGCGCGAGCTCCCCGCGGTGCGGGACCTGCGGCCCGGCGTCCTGCTCCGCCCGGCCGTGGCCGCCGGTGCCGCCGGGCTCGTCGCCGGCGCCGTCGCGGCGACGACTCCCCCCTGGGTCGCGGTCCCGCTGGGCGCGGCCGCCTTCGGGGTCGTCCTCCTCCTGCTCGCGCCGAGGGTCGGGGTCCTCGGGCGCGACGACGCCGACTGGCTCGCCGGCGTCCTGCCCGCGCGCACGGGCGTGCTGGCGCTGCGGCTGGCGCGACGCGCACCGGGTGCCTAGCCGGCCGGCTTGCCCCGAGCGGCCCGGACGGCGGCGACCGTCTCCGCAGCCACGTCGTCCCACGTCCGCGGCGACCGTCCCGGCGCCCCGGCGTCGTGCGCGGCCCGTCCGCGGCGCAGCGCCTCCACGGTCGCCGCCACCCAGGGCCGGGGGTCGTCGCCCGGCAGGTGGCGGGCGAGGTCGCCCGTCGCCTCGACGAGCGCCGCGTCGAGCGAGGTGACGACCGGGGCGCCGAGGTCGAGCCCTTCGAGGGCGGGCAGACCGAAGCCCTCGGCGAGGCTCGGGCACAGGACCACGGCCGCCTGCTCGTAGCACCAGCGCAGCGGCGCGTCCGGCAGGCCGGTGAGGCGCAGGAGGCTGCCGGCCTCGACGAGCTCGGCGAAGCGACGGCCGTGGACCGTCTCGCCCCAGCTGTCCGGCCCCACGACGACGAGCACGGCGTCGGGCACCTGCTCGACCACCTGCGGCCAGGCGTCGACGAGCAGGGGCAGGTTCTTGCGCGGGCTGGGGTCGCCGACGACGAGGGCGAAGGGGCGCCCCCGCAGCTGCGGAACCGGCTCGGGGACGGCCCCGAGCAGCGTGGGGGACGTCGCGAGCGGCACGACGGCGGTCCGCGCGGGCGCCGACGGCACCCAGCGGGCCAGGTGCCCCGCGGTGGCCCGGCTGACGGGCGCCAGCACGTCCGCCTGGCGCAGGCTCGAGAGGTAGGGACGGCGCAGCAGCGTGCGCTTCGCCCGGTCGAAGTCCTGCGGGCGGTCCAGCAGGATCATGTCGTGCACGGTGAGCACCGACGTCGCCCCTCCGGTGCGCCGGCGCAGGGGCAGCAGGTGCTTGGTGCCCTGCACCACGTCCATGCCGCCGCGGGCCAGCGGACCGCCGCCGAGCCTCTCGACGAGAGCGGCTGCGGTCCTCGGCAGGCGCGGGGCGGCGTGGACGCGCTCGGGCGCCATCCACGTGCCGAACCACGGCCCCGCCTCGCCCGCGAGCACGTGGAGCTCGACGTCGTCCCGGCGCTCCAGGGCCCCGGCGAGCTGCGTCGTGTACCGGACGATGCCGCCGCCCTGGCCGTCCGGGCCCACGTGCGTGGCCATGACGAGCCAGCGCAAGGGCTCCCGGGCGAGCAGGGGCCCCGGACCGCTCACGACGGGCTCCCCACGACGGAGCCGGCGGGGACCGCCGGGCCGAGGTCGCCGGGCGGACGGTCCGCGCGCGAGCGGGCGCGGAGGGCGTAGAGGCTGACAGCGGCGATGCACAGCACGGCGGGCAGGACCCTTCCCTGGCTCCAGTAGACGTAGCGGGGCAGCTCGAAGACCCCCGTCGCGGCGACGGGGTAGAGCAGCAGACCGACGAGCCGGCCCTCGACGAAGGCCTGGTACGCGAGGCCGACGAGGACGCCCGCGACGAGGAGGTAGAGCAGGCCGCCCACCACCCCGAGGTCCACGACGGGGACGAGCAGCCCGCCCGGGTTGTTGAACTCCGGGTTGCCGAAGCGCTCGAGGAGGTCCTGCGACGCCAGCGGAGGGCTGGCGGACCACCGGTCGTACAGACCCAGCGAGGAGACGCCGGGGGCGTCCCAGACCATCTGCACGCTCTCGTAGGGCAGCCGCCCGGGGTAGGTGCCCTCCTCGACGCGGATGGCGCCGTTGTTGAAGGCCGTCGCGTAGTAGCCCGCCACCCGGGCGAGGACGAAGCCGACGAAGGACTGGTCCGTGCGGTCCTGGAAGAACTGCCAGCTGCGCGAGTACTCGAACGCGCCGAACACGGCGACGACGAGCGGCAGGAGGACGGCGGGGGCGAGCACGACGGCCCGGCGGGTGACGGCGCCACCGCGCCGGCGCAGCGCCACCGCCAGGACGACCACGAGGGGCACGAGCAGCTCCAGGAGGGCGAGCCGCTCGGTGTTGACGAAGGAGCGCACCAGTGCGAGCAGCAGCACGACGCCGAGCCGACGCGCCGTCCGCCCGTCCCACCGGTGGACGAGGAGGACGGACGCCATCACCACGTAGGCCAGGCCGCACTGGGTGAGGGTCGTCACGCCCGGGACCGGCGCGAGCTGGTCGCGGAACTCCGACCCGTAGTTGTCCTGGTCGACGACCGACCGGACGAGGGCCGACAGGGACAGGCCGCGCGCGGCCGCGGCGACGGCGAAGGCCGCGTACCCCACGGCCGTCAGCCAGAAGACGACGCCCGACCCGCGCTCGAGGCGCGCCAGGACGTCGGTGCCGAGCCCCGGCCAGGGGCGGACGGCCCGGCGTCGCGCGAGCGCCCGCACCGTCGCGGCACCCACCACGAAGGCCAGCGCCGCCGCGGCGGCCAGCGCCGTCGTCGTCGGTCCCAGCACCTTGGGGGTGCGCCACAGCAGGCGGTACGTGTCGTCGCCGAGGCTCGCCGCGTACCACAGGGAGGCGGGGACGACGAGCGCCAGCGCCCCCACGGGCGAGACCCACCAGAGCCCGCCGGGCAGGTGCGACCTCCGCGTCCCGACGCGCTCCGTGACCCGGGTGCCCGTCGGGGCCTCAGGCACCCGGGACCCCCGGGCGGGCGCGCACCCGCGGCGCCGAGGTCCCGGCGAGCGCGGCCCGCTCGCGCAGCGCGCGCGGCGGCCTGTCGACGAGGCCCGCCGCCAGTCCCCGCAGGTAGGCCGCGTCGGCGCGGGCGACGACGGGGCGCCCCTGGGCGGTGCGCACGGCGACGCCCGCGACCTTGCGGGCGGCGTAGTACGCGAGCTGGGAGCGCGAGAGCCCGTGCAGGCGCCACAGGTGCCCCATGCCGCAGCCGTAGCTGAGCATCTTCGCGACGAAGCGCTCGTCCGGGGCCTCGCGTGGCTCCTCCTGCAGCACCACGAGCGCGGGGTCGTAGCGGACCCGCCCGCCGGCCGCCAGCACGCGCAGCACGAGGTCGGACTCCTCCCCCGCGCCGTACCAGCCGAAGGAGCCGACCCCCATGGTCTCGTCGAAGTGACCGACGGCGTCCATGTGCTCGCGGGCGAAGAACATCGTCGACATGATCGACGTGTGGAGGAAGTTGCGCCGGGTCACCGGCCCGGCGGCCGCCTTCCAGCGGAGCATCGACGGGCGCCCCTCCTCCGTCAGCTGGCGACCGGAGAGGCCGGCGAGCCCCCCGTCGTCGGCGAAGGCCTCGACGACCGCCCGCAGGGCGCCCTCGGGGTACCAGCAGTTGTCGTCGGGGAAGCCGACGACCGGGGCGGTGGCGAGGCCGAGCCCCGTGTTGCGCCCGTGGGAGGCCCCGCGCCCGGACGTCGTCCGCGCGGTGCGCAGGAGCCGCCCGGGGGACGACGGGGGTGCGAGGCGGTCGAGCACCGCCGCGCAGGACTGGTCAGCGCTCTGGTCCACGAGGACCAGCTCCACCTGGTCGGCGAGGTCCGAGGCGATCACCGAGCGCAGCAGCCGCTCGAACTCCTGCGGGCGCCCGACGGTCGTGACGACCAGCGAGAGGGCCGGCGAGCTCACCGCTCACCGCCGCTGCCGGCGCACGCCCGGTCGTCGGCGCCGTCCCGCAGGCCGAGGTCGGCGCCGAGCGTGGGCCGCTCCTGCTCCGAAGGGTGGACGCGCCCGTCGGCGCCCGGGACCGGCGCCCGACCGCCGGCGCGGGCGGCCGGCGCGTCGTCGGTCGTGCCGCCGTGGCGGGCGGAGCGCCGCCGGGGCCCGGGGTCGGTGAGGACGACGGCCGGGGACCGGCCGTCGCGCTCGAGCGCGCGCACGCCGACGGCGACGTCCTCGCGGGCGGTCGAGCCGAGGCCGACGACGAGCGCGACGGCGTCCACCTGGCTCGCCAGGCGGGAGGCGGCGCCGGAGCGCTCCAGGGGCGGGACGTCGAGGACGACGTCGTGGCCCGTCGCGCGCAGCGCGGCCACGAGGCCGCGGTCGACGAGGTGCTCGAGGTCGCTGGCCGATCCGCCGCCGGGACCTGCGGTGACGACGAGAAGGTCCTCGACGCCGGTGCGCTGGGCCACGGCCAGGACCTCCTCCGGCGCCACGGGTGCCCGGCCGCCGGCGCGCAGGTCGAGCAGGCCGGCGGCGCCCCGGTCCACGCCGGGGAGGTGGGACCCGGCCGAGCCGGCGCCGTCGGCGGCGACGGCGTCAGCGGCGCACACGAGGAGCACGGGCGCGCGGCGGGCCAGGGCGGCTGCGTGGTGGGCGGCGACGGTGCTCGTCCCCGCACCGTCCCCCGCGCCGACGACGGCGAGGACGAAGGCGGCGTCGCCCCGCCCCGCCACGAGCTGGGCGGACTGGCGAGCGGCCGCACCGGCGAGCGGGGACGCCGCCCCGACCGCGAGGTCGTCCCCGGACGAGCGCGGCAGCCGCGGGGCGAGGACGCCGCCGACCCCGGCGAGGTCCGAGGCGTCCTGCACGGTCGTCGAGCGCCGGCGCCACAGGACGGCCGCGCCGGCGCCGACCAGCGCGCCGAGCAGCCCGCCGAGGACGGCGCCGAGGACGCCCGCGGGGACGCCGTCGGGCTCGACGAGGACGGGGGGCTGGATCACCGTCGCCCCCTGGTCGGCCGACTGGCGGGCCAGGGCGACGCTGCTCGCGAGCGTGAGGAGGCTCTCGTAGCGCCCCTGCAGCGCCGTGACCTGCCCGCCGTTCGGCGGCAGGACGGCGCCGTCGGAGGCGCTGGCGATCTGCTGGAGCACGACCTCGAGCTCGGACTGCACCGCCTGCGCCTGCGCGTCGAGCCGGTCGGCGGCCTGCTGCGTGCGCCGGTCGACGTAGCTGGAGGACGCCGCCTCGGCGGCGGCCAGGGCGGTGTCGGGCGAGCCGGCCGTCGCCGACAGCTGGACGACGTTCGACTGCTGGACCCGCGTCGCCTCGAGGTCGACGTCCTCGCCGCCGGAGGCCGCCTCGACCGCCGAGGTGAAGCGGTCGCTGCCGAGGTACACCAGCTCGGTCTGGAGGAAGGCGTCGGAGACGTCGGCCGCCGGGTCGAGCGTCGCGTCCGCGTTGGCGCTGACGGAGCTGTCGGGCTGCAGCGCCAGGAGGACCGTCGCCGTGCTGCTCGTGGGACGCGTGGCGCCGAGGACGCCGCCCACCACCGCGCCCAGCAGAGCGCCGATGAGGACGAGCGCGAGCGCCACGAGCGGGGCCCCGGGTCGGGGAGCGGTCGGTCGGCGCACGGGTGGGTCCTTCCGGTGGGGGGCCCGGCGTCCGTCGGGACGGCGGGGCTGGAGTGAGGTGCGGCACGGCGGCGGTGCGGGGAAGGGGTACGGCGGCTCCCGGCTGGCGGCTCGCCGCTTGAGAGGGTAGACGGGGCGCCGGGGCGCTGACCGCCCCGCGGGAGGGCGTCCCCGGTCGTGACGCCCGGTCGGCCCAGCGACGGGACGGCGCGCGGGGCCGTTCAGCCGGACGTGGGGTCGACGTCCTCGCCGTCGAGGGTCCAGCCCCGGACGACGAGGCCCTCGGCGGCCGGGGCCGACAGCAGGTCGGCGGGCCCGCCCTCGAGCCGGAGGTCCACGAGCTCGACGCCGGTCACCGGCTGGTCGCCGATGACGCCGACCTGGCGGCTCGCGGTCGACCGCGTGCCGCGGACGTCGAGGTCGCGCACCTCCACCGCGGAGAGGTCCGCCTCGTCGCTGCCGTCGAAGAGCAGGACCGCTCCGTGGTCGATGTCCTCGTCGGTGTTGGCGTCGACGACCCGGCCGCCCTCGACCACCACCCCGTCGGTGGAGGTCGTGAAGTACGGGTCGCCCTCCGTCGCGACGTAGACGCCGGCCGCGCCCGTGCCCTCGACGTCGACGTCGGTGATCACCACGTCCTCGCCGCCGACGACCGAGACGCCGCGCGCCGCCGAGCCGCGCACGACCGGCGACTCGATCCTCACGGCGCGGCTGGGAGCCCCGTCCTGGGCGTAGGAGACGACGGCCACGCCGTCGTCACCGGTGTCCTGCGTCGAGGCGTCCACGACCCGTCCGTCGGAGGAGCCCTGCGTGATGTGGATGCCGTCCGCGCGGGTCCCCTCCACGCGCACGCCGTCGAGGAGGAAGCCGGTGGACGCTCCGGCGACGAAGACGCCCGCCGCGGCGGACCCCCGCACCGTGACGTCGTGGAGCTCGACCCCGCTGGTGCCCCGCAGCAGGAGGCGCTGCTGGTCCTCGCTCGACCAGCGCCGCGTCGTGCCGGGCGTCGACAGCACGAGGTCCCGCAGCACCACGTCGTCGGACTCGACGCGGAAGGACGAGCGCTCCTCGTCCGTCGCCACCAGCTCGGCGGGCCCGCGGACCTCGACGTCGTCGACCGACAGGACGAGAACGTCGGAGGTGGCGTAGGTGGCGCCGTCCGCCAGCCGCAGCTGCTGGCCGGGGCGCAGCGCGTCCATCGCCTCCTGCAGCGCCGCCGTGTCGTCGGCGCGGCCGTCCCCGACCGCGCCGAAGTCCTCCGGCCGCACGACCTCCGGCCGGGTCAGCACCCAGGCGACCGCTCCGGCGACCGCGAGGGCGACCACCACAGCGGCGACCGCGAGCACGGGCCCCCGGCGTCGCCGTCGGGCGTCGCCTGCGGCGGGGGGCGCCGGGGCCTCAGCGGCCGTGCTCACCCGCCACCGCCGCGGAGGACCTCGCGGAGGGTGAGCAGGACGATCTTCGCGTCCAGCCAGAGCGACCAGTTGGCGATGTAGTAGTTGTCGTAGCGCGCCCGGTCCTGGATGGAGGTGTCCCCCCGCAGCCCGTTGACCTGCGACCAGCCGGTGAGGCCCACGGGCACGCGGTGGCGGGCCCAGTAGCGGTCGTGGTCGCGCGTGAACTGCTCCACGAAGACCGGCCGCTCGGGCCGCGGGCCGACGAGGCTCATGTCCCCGCGCAGGATGTTGAAGAGCTGGGGCAGCTCGTCCAGGGAGGTCTTGCGCAGGAAGCGGCCGATGGGGCTGACCCGCGAGTCCTGGGCGATGTTCCAATTCGTGGCGCTCTCCTCCTCGGTCGCCGGCCGCATGGAGCGGAACTTGAGGACCGTGATGGGGCGCGACCACAGACCGACGCGCTCCTGGCGGAAGAGGACCGGGAAGCCCGAGTCGACGACCACCGCGAGCGCCACGAGCGCGAGGACGGGGGCGAGCAGGACGACCGCGAGCGCGGCGGCCGTCCGGTCGACGAGGGTCTTGACCGCCCACGCCGGCGAGGACATGACGTCCGTGCGCAGCCGGACGAGGGGCGTCCCGCGCAGGCTCTCGACGTCGGGCCCGTCGTGCGTCAGCTCGAAGAGACGGGGGACGACGAGCACCTCGCAGCCGTGGGAGGCCGCGACGATGACGCTGTCGACGACCTCGGCCTCGGGCTGGGCGCTGTAGGCGACGACCACCGTCTCGACGCGGTGCTGGTCGAGCACCTCGTGCAGGCGCGACTCGTCCTCGAGGAGGACGGGCACCTCGCGCTGGTCACCGCGGGCCCCGCTGTGGCCGTCGATGAAGCCGACGGGCTCGAGGCCCTGCTCGGGGTGGCGTCGCATCGCGGCCACCAGGTCGCGCCCCACCGCGCCCGCGCCGAGGACGAGCGTGCGGCGCCGCGCCGACGGGTCGCGCCGCAGCCGACGGCGCAGGCCGGCGTAGAGGGCGACGCGCACGACCGAGCTGAGGACGAGGAAGAGCGCCAGGAAGAGGGTCGTCGGCGCGAGCAACTGGCTGCTGCCCCACAGGACCACCGACAGGCTCGCCACACCGAGCGTGAGGACCGTGCTCTGGACGACCCGCGGCATCTCGTCGAGGACGCTGAGGCCCAGCCGGCGGCGGTAGAGGCCCATGGTCGTCCGGGCGAAGAGCAGCAGCGCCGCGGTGAGCACGACCATGAGGCTGTGGAGCTCGACGACGACGCCGGCGGCCACGACCACGAGGAGGTCGGCGACGACGGCGACGACGACGCGGCGGTCGAGGCCCTGGCGGCGGCGCGAGCCGGTGGCCGCCGCGGCCGCCAGCACGCCCTCGGCGTCCGGGAAGCGGCCCCCGCCCGCGGGCGGGCGTCCCGCGGCGCGCTCGGCGACGGTCGCCAGGCGTGCGGCCGCGCGCGTCAGGGGCGCCGGGACGCCCTCGTGGGGCGCCGAGGACGACCGCTGGACCGCGGGTCGGCTCGACGTCCTCGTGCTCGTGGTGCTCGTGGCCTCGGCCATGGCGGAAGGACCCTCCGTGGGAGACGTGCTCGGGGTGGGCGGCTCCGTCGACGCCACGAGATGACTGATCGTGACACGGGCGCGCCAGGCGGACCGGCGGATGAGGAAGTTCCACCCCGTTCGGGTCATCGACAGCGCCCCCCAGGCCCCTGCGCTCGCCCACCGCTCACTGACCGTGCTCGCCGGACGTCTGATGGTCACAACTGCATCTCGTTCGGAGCAGTGCGCAGGGTGGTTTGGGGGTGCCCGGGCCGCCTCGCGCGACACGGCCGCCCCCGGCTCCGCCCGAGCGGCCGGGGCGAGGTGCTGCGGGCGGCCTCGGCGGGCCGCAGCCGGCGGGCGCCGCGGGCGCCGCGGGCGCCGCGGGCGCCGCGGGCGCCGACCCCCTCAGAACAGGACGGTCGCCAGCGTCCCGGCGCGGGAGAAGCCGGCGCGGCGGTAGGCCGCCACCGCCGCGGTGTTGAAGTCGTTGACGTACAGGCTCACCGCCACCGGCGAGGCCTCGCGGGCGAGGGCGACGACGGCGGCGGTCCCCGGCGCCGCCAGGCCCTTCCCGCGCAGCGCCGGGTCGACGTACACGCCCTGCACCTGCACGGCGCGCGAGGACACGGCGCCGAGCTCCGCCTTGAAGGCCGTCCGCACCCGCCGAGGCGTCGGCAGCGGCTCACCGTCGACGACCGGGTGCAGAGCGCTCCCCTCGCCGGCGTCCAGGCGCAGGAAGGAGCGCCCGGCGGTCACGAGCTCGGCGACCCGCGCGCGGTACGCACGACCGCCGTCCCACGCGACCGGCGAGTAGCCGACCTCCTCGGTGAACATCGCCACGCAGGCCGGGACGAGGACGTCGAGGTCCTCGGACCGCGAGCGCCGCACCAGCGGGTCGGGCGCGACGGCGGGCGGCCCGTCGAGGACGAGCAGCGGCTGGCAGCGCCGGACCTCCCGCGCGCGCCCCCAGGACGGCGTCAGCCGCTCCCACAGCCCGAGCGCCGCGTCCGCGGGCCCGACGATCGACGAGCACCGCCGTCCCTGCTGGCGGGCCCGAGCGGCGAAGGCGTCGACCGCGCGCTCGTCGGCCTCGACCGGGACGAGGTTGGCGCCCGACCAGCAGGCCGCCTCGAGCCGTCCGGGGGACCCGAGGCCCCAGACCTCCCCGCCGAGGCGCCGCGGGGAGAGCCCCGCCGCCTCGACGCGCCCGGCGACGAAGACGTTGGCCACCGGGTCGCGGTCGCACAGCTCGAGCAGCTCGTCCCGGTCGGCGTCGTCGAGCACCCTCGCCCCGGTCCGCAGCACGGCCTCATCCCACCACCTCGCCGGGGCCAGCGCAGGACACCCGGCCGGGACGCGCAGGACGTCGGGCCGCGCACGGGGCGGGGCGCCGGACGCGCAGCGCCGGTCGCGGTCGGCGCGGACCTCAGGCCAGCGGGCCCCCGCGCTCGGCCACGGACGCCAGCAGACGGTCGAGCACGGCGCCGCCGCTGGCCCGCAGGCCGTCGTGCTGCCACTCGTTGGTGACCCAGACGTCGCACCGCCCGAGCGCCCGGGCGGTGGCCAGGGAGATGTCGACGTCGACGTAGAGGTCGTCGTGGTAGGCCAGCGCCGCCACCGGCACCTCGTTCGCGGCCAGCACCTCGGGCTCGTAGAGCGGGCCCCAGTCGTCGGCCGCGTGGAGCAGCTCGGTCGCGCCGCGGAAGGGCCGCAGGGCCGCGGTCTCCTCCACCTGCCACGGGTAGGTCATCTCCCCCAGCAGGCCGAGGTGGCGCGCGGACGGCTCCAGCTCGGGCGGCAGCAGCCGCTGCGCCGCCCACGCGGTCGGCCCCTGCCCGAGCAGCGGCCCCTGCGCGTAGATCGACTCGTGCAGCACGACGTACAGGGGCCCGTCGGCGTGGCTCGTGCGCTCCTCGACGGCCGCGAGGAAGGACGGCGCCAGCGGCCCGTCCGGCGCGGCGCCGGGCCCGTCGCGGAACGCCTCGTCGAGCAGCCAGTGCAGGTCGTCCGACCCGTCCCCGCGCCCGAGCGCGATGCCGAGCGACTGCAGGCGGCGCGTCGTCAGCCGGTCGCCCGACGGCAGGCGCACGTCCTCGGCGTCCAGCCGGTCGGCGAGCGCGTCGAGCAGGTCCGCGTCCCCGGGGAAGCGGGCCAGGTGGCGCGCGTTCCGGTCGAGCACGCGCGGGTAGGTGGCCGCGTAGACGTCGTCCGCCGTCGCCGTCAGGCCCGCCAGGCCCCCGGTGACGTAGCAGGCGGCCAGGCCGTGCGGCGCCCGCGACAGGTAGGTCAGCGTGACGAAGCCGCCGTAGCTCTGGCCCAGGCTCTCCCAGCGCCGGCCGCCGTAGACGGCGTGGCGCACGTGCTCGGCGTCGGCGACGACGGCGTCGGCCCGGTGGTGGCGCAGGTGCTCGGCGAGCGCGGCGTCGCCCTCGGGCGTGCCCGCGCCGAGCTCGGCCGCCCGCGAGGCGTCGACGCGCGTGCTCCGCCCCGTCCCCCGCTGGTCGAGCAGGACGACGCGGTGCGTCCGCGTCGCGCGCGCCAGCCACCCCTGGCCGGGCACGGGCCGCGGGCTCTTGCCCCCGGGGCCGCCCTGCAGGAAGAGCAGCAGCGGCAGGTCCTCGCCCTCGCGGCGGACGTCGACCACCTCGCGGGCCAGCACCTGCAGCGTCGGCCCCGGGTCGTCGGCGGGCACGGGGCCCGACGGCGGGACGGGGCGGCCGGGGCCGCCCCGCTCCCCCAGGTCCCACCGCAGCGGGACGTCGACGACGTGGTCGGTGACGGCGAGGCCCCGCAGGAGCGTGCGGGTGGACGAGCGCAGCGGCACGCTCAGCCCACGCTGACGGTCGGCGCCCCGGCGGCGGCCGGCCCGGCGGCCTCGCCCGCGGGCTCGCCCATCTGCTCCGCCAGGCGCTCGGCCTCGGCGATGAGCGTCTCGACGATCTGGTCCTCCGGCACGGTCTTGATGACCTCGCCCTTGACGAAGATCTGCCCCTTGCCGTTGCCGGACGCCACGCCGAGGTCGGCCTCGCGGGCCTCGCCCGGCCCGTTGACGACGCAGCCCATGACGGCGACGCGCAGCGGCACGGTCATGCCCTCGAGCCCGGCCGTCACCTGGTCGGCCAGCGTGTAGACGTCCACCTGGGCGCGCCCGCACGACGGGCACGACACGATCTCGAGCTTGCGGGGCCGCAGGTTCAGCGACTCGAGGATCTGGGCGCCGACCTTGACCTCCTCGACCGGGGGCGCGGACAGCGACACCCGGATCGTGTCGCCGATGCCCTGCGACAGCAGCGCCCCGAACGCCGTCGCCGACTTGATGGTGCCCTGGAACGCCGGGCCGGCCTCGGTGACCCCGAGGTGCAGCGGCCAGTCGCCCCGCTCGGCGAGCAGCTGGTAGGCGCGCACCATGACGACGGGGTCGTTGTGCTTGACGGAGATCTTGAAGTCGTGGAAGTCGTGCTCCTCGAACAGCGACGCCTCCCACACGGCCGACTCGACGAGCGCCTCGGGCGTCGCCTTGCCGTGCTTCTCCATGATCCGCTTGTCGAGCGACCCGGCGTTGACGCCGATGCGGATGCTCACGCCGGCGTCCTTCGCCGCCTTGGCGATGGAGCCCACCTGGTCGTCGAACTTGCGGATGTTGCCGGGGTTCACCCGGACCGCCGCGCAGCCCGCGTCGATCGCGGCGTAGACGTACTTCGGCTGGAAGTGGATGTCCGCGATCACCGGGATCTGCGACTTCTGGGCGATCGCCGGCAGCGCGTCCGCGTCGTCCTGGCTCGGGCACGCGACCCGCACGATGTCGCAGCCCGTCGCGGTCAGCTCGGCGATCTGCTGCAGCGTCGCGTTGATGTCGGTCGTCGGCGTCGTCGTCATCGACTGCACGCTCACGGGCGCGTCCCCGCCGACGTCGACCGTCCCCACCTTGATCTTGCGGCTCTTGCGCCGCGGCGCCAGCACCGGCGGCGGAGGGGCGGGCATGCCGAGGGACACGGGCACCGAGGGGCTCATGTCCCGAGTATCCCCCCGGCCGCGGACCGCTCGCGAGGGCGTGCCCGCCTCCTCGGGGTCGATGTCGGGCGGTTGGGTCCGCGCCGACCGCCGGGGTCTCGACGGGCACTGGCGACGCGCCCGGTGGTCGCCCGCCGCGGTGGTCCGGGCGCTGCCTGACGTGCCCGCCGAGCCCCCACCGCTCGACGCTCGCACGCTCGTCCACCCGGCCAGGGCGCCGGTCACGGGGATGCGGTGACGCACACGGGGTGCGGGCCGGGTGGCTCCGCGGGCACGTCAGGCGAGCAGCGTGGCCGGGGCGTGAGCCCCGGCCGCGCGCGCAGCCAGTGCCCGTGGAGGCACCCGGGTCGCGCCCTCCCGACCACGCGACGACCACGGACCACCCCGGCACCTCACCCAGCAGCCCGCGCGCGCGACCACCGCCCCCGGCGAGGAGCCGCGCGGACGGTCCGGAGGTCGGGCTCAGCCCAGCAGCGAGATGGGCCGGACGACGTCGGCGTAGAGCAGGAGCAGCGACATGACGACGAGCGCGCCGGAGACGACGTAGACGACCGGCATGGCGCGGGCGACGTCGACGGGGCCGGGGTCGGCGCGGTGGCGCAGGCGCGCCACCTGGCGGCGCAAGCCCTCCCAGAGGGCGCCGGCGACGTGGCCGCCGTCGAGGGGCAGCAGCGGGACGAGGTTGAAGACGAAGAGGGCGACGTTGAGCCCGCCGAGGACGCCGAGGAGCCCGGCGACGCGGTCGGTGACGTCGAACTGGTCGATGGCGGCGAACTCCCCCGACAGGCGGCCGACGCCGACGATGCCGATGGGGCCCTCGGGGTCGCGCGGCGCGCTGCCGAAGGCCGCCTGCGCGACCTCGACCATGCGCAGCGGCAGCGTGAGGACGACGCGGCCGACGGCGACGACCTGGTCGGCGACGACGCCGGGGACCGCGGTCACGGGCTGGGCGGCGCGCTCCTGCACGGGCGTGATGCCGACGAAGCCGGCCTCCTCGGTGAGCACCGCGCCGCCGTCGCCGACGACGGGGGCGCCGCCCGCGTCCAGCTGCGGCACCTGCGTGGCGATCGGCGTGATGGTGAGGTCGACCTGCCGGCCGTCGCGCTCGACGACGAGCGGGACGGCGCGGCCGGCAGCGTCGCGGATGTCGGCGCGCAGCGCGTCCCAGCCGTCGACGGGGCGGCCGTCGAAGGCGACGACCTCGTCGCCGGGCAGCACGCCCGCCGCGGCGGCGGGGGTCGGCGGCGCGTCGGCGGGGCAGGCGGTCGCGGTCGACGTCGCGGGCAGCACGCACTCGCTGACGGCGCCGACGCGCGTCGTGGGGGCGAAGGCCGTGCCGATGGTCGTGGTCAGCACGCCGAGGAGCACGACGGCGATGAGGAGGTTCATCGCCGGGCCGCCGAGCATGATGACGACGCGCTTCGCCACGGGCAGGCGCCAGAACGCGCGGTGGGCGTCCTCGGGGCCGACCTCCTCGGCGGAGAGGCGGCGGGCGTCGTCGGCGAGGGTCTGGAAGATGCCCGTGGAGGACTCGCGGACGACCGAGGGGTCCTCGCCGCGGCGCGGGGGGAACATGCCGACCATGCGGATGTAGCCACCGAGCGGGAGCGCCTTGACGCCGTACTCGGTCTCCCCGCGCCGGCGCGACCAGACGGTGGGGCCGAAGCCGACCATGTACTGGGTCACCTTGACGCCGAACCGCTTGGCGGGCAGCAGGTGGCCGACCTCGTGCAGGGCGATGGACGCGGCGAGCCCGAGGGCGAAGACGAGGACGCCGAGGACCACGAGGGCGACGGCGCCCGGGCCCCAGGTGATGGTGAGCCCGGAGCCCTCGGCGGCGGACGCCAGGACCGGCAGGGCGCTCACCGGCGCGCCCCCGCCGCGTCCGGCGCGAGCACCTCGCGAGCGCGGGCGCGGGCCCAGCGCTCGGCGGCCAGGACGTCGTCGAGGGCGAGCTCGTCGGCGGTCGTGCCGCCCGCCACGTCGGGCGCCGCGGCGGACTCCTCGACGACCCGGGCGACGGTGTCGACGATGCTCGTGAAGCGGGTGCGGCCGGCGAGGAAGGCCTCGACGCACTCCTCGTTGGCGGCGTTGTAGACCGCGGGCGCGGTGCCGCCCGCGGACCCGACGGCGCGGGCGAGGCGGACGGCGGGGAAGGCGTCGTCGTCGAGGGGCTCGAAGTCCCAGGACTGCGCCCGGGTCCAGTCGCAGCCGGGCCCGGCGTCGACGACGCGGTCGGGCCACCCGAGGCCGAGGGCGATGGGGATGAGCATGCTCGGCGGGGAGGCCTGGGCCAGCGTGGCGCCGTCGACGAACTCCACCATCGAGTGCACGAGCTGCTGGGGGTGGACGACGACGTCGACCCGCTCCATGGGGACGCCGAAGAGCAGGTGCGCCTCGACGACCTCGAGGCCCTTGTTGACGAGCGTGGCGGAGTTCGTCGTGATGACGCGGCCCATGGCGAAGTTCGGGTGCGCCAGGGCCTGCTCGGGCGTCACCCCCTCGAGGCGCTCGCGGCTCCAGCCGCGGAAGGGCCCGCCGCTGGCGGTGAGGACGAGTCGGCGCACCTCGTCGGCGCGCCCTCCGCGCAGGCACTGGGCGATCGCCGAGTGCTCGGAGTCGACGGGCACGACGGCCCGCGCCATCCCGCCGGCCCGGGCGGCGGCCGCGAGCACGAGCGGCCCCCCGACGACGAGGGACTCCTTGTTGGCGAGGGCGAGGACGGCGCCCTCGGCGGGGCCACCGGGGGCCGCGGCCTCGAGCGCGGCGAGGGAGGGCGCCAGGCCGACGCTGCCCGTGATGCCGTTGAGGACGACGTCGGCGGGCAGCGCCGCGGCCCGCTCGACCGCACCCTCGCCCGCGTCGAGGGAGGGGGCCCAGCCGCCGAGGCCCGCGGCCCGGGCGGCGTCGGCGAGGTGCTCGCGCAGCGCGGGCAGGGCGCGCTCGTCCGCGACGGCCACGTGCTCGACCCGGGCGGCCACGGCCTGGCGGGCCAGCAGTGCCGGGTCCGAGCCGCCGGCCGCCAGGGCGACGACCCGGAAGCGCTCGGGCGCGGAGGCCACGACCTCGAGCGCCTGGACGCCGATCGAGCCGGTGGAGCCGAGGACGACGACGCGTCGCGGCCCGCTGGTCGGCGGTGACGTCGGGGAGCTCACGCCGCGATGGTGCCACCGCCGTCTGACGGCTCCCCGCGAGCACGCTGGGCGGACGTCGCGACGCCGGGCGACGGCCGCGGACGGGTCACTCGATCGGGTGACGGCGTGATCGTTCCGTGACCTGGGGTTCCGGCCGGGACGTCCTCGACCTAGCGTCGACGGCCCAGCGGCGCTCCCGCGCGGCGGCCGGGTCCGGACGACCCGGCGGTCGGGGCCGCCCCTCAGCGAGCACGTCGGAAGGGCCTCTCCCATGACGCAGCGCACCTCCTCCCCCCGCCGGTCCCGGGCAGCGGTCGGCGCGGGCCTCGCGGCCCTGCTCCTCGGCGCCCCGGTCTCCGCCGCGGCCGTGACCGGCGCGCCCGCGGCCCCGGTGGCGGGGGCCGCCGCGACGGGCGTCGACACGGCCGACCAGCGCCGGGCCGTGGCCGACTACTGGACGCCGGAGCGCATGGAGGGGGCGACGCCGGGCTCCTCGCTGGTCGAGCGGGCCGACGCCCGGCGCCACCTCGAGAGCGCGGCCGGCGCGGCGGGCGACGTGCTCGCCGGGACGCCGGAGGTGGTCGACGGGCTGACCGGCGCGGCGGGCCGCGCCGCCGGCGGGCTGCTCGCCGCCCCGACGGCCGACGCGACCGGCGTCCCCTGGGCGGGTGGGGGCCAGGTCGTCGACACGACCGGCAAGGTCTTCTTCACCCTCGGCGGGGCGGACTACGTGTGCTCCGCGAGCTCCGTCGCCGCGGACAACCTGTCCGCCGTCCTCACGGCCGGCCACTGCGTCCACGGCGAGGGCGAGTACGCGACGAACTTCGTCTTCGTCCCCGGCTACGACGAGGGGGCCGCCCCGCACGGCGTCTGGACGGCCCGGGCGCTCGTGACGACGCCGCAGTACGAGGCGTCGGAGGACCTGGACTTCGACGTGGCCTTCGCGGTGCTGTCCCCCGTCGCGGGGCGGCCGCTGGCCGACGTCGTCGGCGCCCAGGGCATCGCCTTCGGCCAGCCGCGCGGCGAGCGCACGCACGCCTTCGGCTACCCGGCCGCGGCGCCCTACGACGGCGAGAGCCTGCAGTTCTGCAGCGGCACGGCGCGCCCCGACACCCTGGGCGGCAGCGCCGACCAGGGCCTCACGTGCGCGATGACGGGCGGCTCGAGCGGCGGGCCCTGGTACTCGGGCTTCGACGAGGCCACGGGGACGGGGACCGCGACCTCGCTCAACAGCTTCGGCTACGTCGTCGACCCGACGACGATGTACGGCCCCTACTTCGGCGCGCAGGCGCGGGAGACGTACGAGGTGGCCTCGGCGTCCTGACACCGGGGCCCTGCGCACGGGCGTCCTAGGCACCTCGCGCCGGAGGTCCGTGCCGCGGCAGGCTCTGCCCCGTGGCACGGACCTCCTGCACGAGCACCGCGTCGTGAGCGACCCTGCCGACGAGCCGCCCGCAGGACCGGTGCGTCCCTCGCGCGCCCGGGTGGCTGAGGGGGGCGCGCCGTGGACGCCCGAGCGCCGGGCGGCCGCCCGCCCGAGGTCGGTGGCGCGAGAGGTGCCCGGCCCCGAGGGCGGCGACGCCCTCGTCCGCGACGCCACCGTCGAGGACGCCGCGGCCTGCGCCGCCCTGTACGCCCCGTACGTGCTCACCACGGCGGCGACCTTCGAGACCGAGCCGCCGGACGCCGCCGAGACGGCGCGGCGCATCGTGGCGTCGCAGCACGAGCACGCCTGGCTGGTGCTCGTGGACGGCGACGAGGTCGTCGGCGAGGCCCACGCCACGCCCTTCCGGCCCCGCCCGGCCTACCGGTGGACGTGCGAGACGACCGTCTACCTCGCGCCGGGGGCCACCGGCCGGGGCCTCGGCCGGCTCCTCTACGGCGCGCTGCTCGAGCGACTCGCCGGGCGGGGGCTGCTCACGGCGACGGCCGTCGTCGCCCTGCCCAACCCGGCCAGCCAGGCGCTGCACGCGACCCTCGGCTTCGCCCCCGTCGGCACCTTCGCCCGCGCGGGCTGGAAGCTCGGGGCCTGGCGCGACGTCGCCTGGTACCAGCGCCCGCTCGGGGAGGGCCCGCGCGTGGGGGTCCACCCGGTCGAGCCCTCCTGAGGCGCGGGGTCGGCCACGGGATCGGCCGGGACGCGCCTCAGGCCCGGGGCACGGGTGCGACGGCACCGTCCCGCGGACGGCGCAGGGCCGGGGGCGGTGCCGGCGCACCGGGCGGCTCGGCCGGCGCCAAGCCGTCCCGGCCCGCCGCCTTGGCGCGGTAGAGGGCCGCGTCCGCCGCGCGGTACAGGTCCGGCAGGTCTTGCGCGTGCTCGGGCGCGTGGGCGACGCCCACGCTGACGGTCGCCGCGACGCGCGCGCCCGTCGACGGTCCCGTGACGAGGGGGTTGTCCCGCACCCGCCCGACGACCTCCCGGGCGCACCGCAGGGCGTCTCGCGCACTCGTCCCGGGGAGCAGGACGGCCAGCTCGTCGCCGCCGAGCCGGCTGACGACGGCCGACGCGGGCACCACCTCGTGGACCAGCCGCCCGAGGTGCACGAGCAGGGCGTCGCCCACCGGGTGGCCGTGCGTGTCGTTGACCGCCTTGAAGCGGTCGACGTCGACGAGCACGAGGGCCGTGCCCGCGTCGGCGTCCGCCGACGTCAGCGCGCAGGCCGCCGCGTCGTCGAGCACGCGGCGGGTGACGAGGCCCGTGAGGGGGTCGACGGCCGCCTGGCGGCGGAGCTCCTCGACGAGGGCGTCGGTCCGGTGGTGCGCACGGGCGAGGACCCCGGTGAGCGCGACCGCGACGGCCGCCAGGTAGGCGCTGTCGGTGAGCGCCTCCTCGAGCGGCAGGAGGGACGCGGTCGTGACGACCTCCCCCACCACGGCGGCCGCCGTGACGACCCACGCCCCGGCCGGGCGCAGGTGGGTCGCCGCGACGAGCACGGGGAGCAGGAAGAACACCTGCCCGGCCGTCGTGGCGTCGCGGGTGAGCAGGTCGAGGCCCGCCACGAGGCCGACGGAGGCCAGCGGCACCGCGCCGTGGACCCACCGGGGCACCCGGTGCGGGGCGACGGCCAGCGCCGCCGACCCGGCGAGCAGCACCAGGACCACCCCGGCGACGGCCCACAGGGTCCACCCCGGCGGAGGGCGCAGGGCCGTGTAGGCGCCGAGCACCACGGCGGCGAGGACCAGGACGGCCCGCAGGGCGCGCAGCGACGCCCGCTCGTCGCGGGGGGAGAAGACGGTCACCCCCTCGCCATCGACCGCACGCGCGGCCGCTGCAGGGGTCGGCGGGCGGAGCACCCGACCAGGCCCCTCGCCGCCGGGGCGCGAGCCCGCGGAGGTGCCCGCGTGGCAGTCTCGGCCCGGAGCGGTCGGACGGTCCGGCCCGAGGGCGGGAGGCGCTGGTGAGCGCGGTCTTCACGGCGATGTTCGCGGTCGGGGCGGTGCCCTGGGCCCGGTCCGGCCGCCAGGGCGTCGACCTGCTCGACGAGCGTCTCGGCCCCGACGCCGGCGCGAGCGGAAGCGCGCCGCGCGCGCTCGACCTCGGCTGCGGCACCGGTGCGGACGCGACCGAGCTGGCCCGGCGCGGCTGGGCCGTCACGGGGGTCGACGACGTCCCCCGCGCGCTGGCCGCCGCCCGGCGGCGGGCGCGCGACGCCGGCGTCGAGGTGCGCCTCGTCCGGGGCGACGTCGGCGACCTCACGGGGCTCGACCTCGTCGGGCCGGCGCCGGCCGGCCAGGAGGACTTCCGGGCCGTCCTCGACGTCGGCTGCCTCCACGGGCTCGGCGCCGCCCACCGCGCCGCGGTGGCGCGGGGGCTCGACGCCGTCACGGAGCCGGGCGCCCTGCTGGCGGTCCTCGCCTGGGCGCCCGCCCGGCGCCTCCCCCCGCTGCCGCGCGGGCTCGACGCCGGGGACCTCCGGGCGTCGCTGCCGGGATGGTCGCTCGAGCACGTCGAGCCCGCCCGCGACGACCTCGTGCCGCGCTGGCTGCACCGCACCCGGCCGACCTGGCACGTCCTCGCGCGCCGCTGAGGAGCTCGCGGCAGCGGGGCGGCTCGGGGCCGGCGAGCGGGCCCACCCGCTCCCCGGCCGGTCGGCGGCTCAGATCGTCATGCCGACGTACTTCGTCTCGAGGTACTCGTCGATGCCCTCGCGGCCGCCCTCGCGGCCGAAGCCGCTCTGCTTGACGCCGCCGAAGGGCGCGGCGGGGTTGGAGACGACGCCCTGGTTGAGCCCGACCATGCCGGTCTCGACCTGCTCGCAGACGCGCAGGGCCCGGCCGACGTCGCGCGTGTAGACGTAGGAGACGAGCCCGTACTCGGTGTCGTTCGCCTGCGCCACGCCCTCCTCCTCGTTGTCGAAGGCGACGACGGGCGCGACCGGCCCGAAGACCTCCTCGCGGAGCAGGCGGGCCGACGCCGGGACGTCCGCGAGCACCGTGGGCGCGTAGAAGTAGCCGCGCCCGCCGGTCCGCTCGCCGCCGGTGAGGACGCGCGCGCCGCCGTCGACGGCGTCGCCGACGAGCTCCTCGACCTTGCCCCGCTGCCGCTCGTCGATCAGCGGCCCGACGTCGACGCCGTCCTCGGTGCCCCGCCCGACGACGAGGGCCGCCATCCGCTCGGTGAGCCGGCGGGTGAACTCCTCCAGGACGCCGCGCTGGACGTGGAACCGGTTGGCCGAGGTGCAGGCCTCCCCGACGTTGCGCATCTTGGCGAGCATCGCGCCGTCGACGGCCGCGTCGATGTCGGCGTCGTCGAAGACGAGGAACGGCGCGTTGCCGCCGAGCTCCATCGACGTGCGCAGCAGCTGCTGCGCCGACTGCTCGACGAGCGTGCGCCCCACCGGCGTGGACCCGGTGAAGGACAGCTTGCGCAGGCGCCCGTCCCGCACGATCGGCTCGACGACCTCGCCGGTGCGCGACGTCGTCACGACGTTGAGCACCCCGGCCGGCAGGCCCGCCTCGGCGAGGACGTCGGCGAGCGCGCTCATCGTCAGCGGCGTCTGCGAGGCGGGCTTGACGACCATCGTGCAGCCCGCCGCCACCGCGGGGGCGATCTTGCGGGTGCCCATGGCCATGGGGAAGTTCCAGGGCGTGACGAACAGGCACGGCCCGACGGGCTGGCGCATCGTCAGCAGCCGGGTGGCGCCGTCGGGCGAGGTCGACCACCGGCCGTCGACGCGGACGGCCTCCTCGGAGAACCACCGGAAGAACTCGGCGGCGTAGGCGATCTCGGCGCGCGACT
The DNA here is from genome assembly GCF_947499845.1 of uncultured Pseudokineococcus sp. GTDB lineage: Bacteria > Actinomycetota > Actinomycetes > Actinomycetales > Quadrisphaeraceae > Pseudokineococcus. The sequence continues at coordinate 114,163 of NZ_CANMPM010000009.1, read as the reverse complement.
CGGCGAGGGACTTGCCCATCTCGAGCGTCATGAGGAGGGCGAGGTCGTCGACGCGCGCGGTGACGAGCTCCCACGCCCGGCGCAGCACCTCCCCGCGCTCGCGCGGCGGGGTGCGGCCCCACTCGCCCTGCGCCGCCGCCGCCGCGGCGAGCGCCCGCTGCCCGTCCTCCGGCGTCGCGTCGGCCACGGAGGCCAGCACCTCCTCGGTCGAGGGGTCGACGACGTCGATCGTCCGGCCGTCGCCGCCCTCGACGCGCTCGCCGCCCACGAGCAGGCCCGTGGCGACAGCGCCGACGACGTCCCGCTCGCGCTGCGCCGCGTCGCTGCTCGCACCGGTGGTGGTCGTGCTCATCGCTCTCCCTCGGGGACGGCTCGCGGCGACGGGGGTGGCCGCCTCCTCGACCCTGCACCCGGGGCCGCCAGCCCGCCAGGGCGCGCTGGTGCCGCCGACGCCGCCCCGGCGGGGCCGCCCCGACCCGGCGCCGGGCTCACGGGTCGTCGGGGTCGCGGGGGCCGTCGGGGTCGCGAGGGTCGTCGGGGTCGCGAGGGTCGTCGGGGTCGCGAGGGTCGTCGGGGTCGCGAGGGTCGTCGGGGTCGCGAGGGTCGTCAGGGTCGCCGGGCGACGCGGGGTCCCCCGGCTCGTCCGGACGGCCGGGCTCGACGACCGGGCGGAGCTCGTGGGCGAGGTCTTCCAGGCGCGCCCGCCAGGGTGGAGGGGCGGTGGTCGGGGGTGGGTCGCCGGCGCGGGTGATGACGGGGCGGCCGTCGACGAGGTGGGCGACCAGGGCGCCGGCGTGGACCCGTCGGTGGTCGTGCCCGCACACCAGGGCCAGGTTGGACAGGTCCGTGGGGCCGCCGTCGGCCCAGTGCACGACGTGGTGGGCCTGGGTCCTGCTCACGGGGGCGCCGCAGTCCGGGGCGATGCACCCGCGGTCACGGATCGCCAGCGCCCGCCGCTGCGCCGGGGTCACGGTGTACGCCGCCCGGCCCACGTCCAACGGCTCCGACCGCGACCCCAGGACCGCAGGCACCACCTCGGCGTCGCACGCCAACCGCCGCACCGCCCCCGCCGACAGGGGCGCGTCGTCGACCATCAGACCAGTGCCCTGCACGGCCCCGCTGAGAGCGGACAGGTCCATCGTCACCACCACCCGCGCCCGCGCCCCACCCTCGCTCGGCAGGCCCTGCTCGCTGGCGGGTGGTGCCGACAGGGCCTTGTCCGCCAGGGCCACGAGGGCGTCGGCGCGGCGCTGCGCCGCCGACCGCAGGTCCGGGCCACCCTCCCCCGACGGCTCCGGGGCGGCGAGGGCCTCCAGCGCGGTCATCAGGGTCGCGCCGGCCTCGGGGGCCAGGCGCCCCCGCACGTGCCAGGTGCCGTGCAGGTCGGGCGAGCAGTACAGCTCCCGGCGCCGGTGCGCGCGCTCCTCCCGCCGCCCCAGCAGGTCACCGCCCTCGACCGGGGCGTCGTCGCCGGCCTCGGACAGCTCGGCGCGGGCCAGCAGCCCCGCCGCGTGGTGGCGCAGCACCGTCAACGGCACCTCGGGAGCGTGGGCGAGGAGCACCCGCTCCACCGCCGCGCGTCCTGCCGGCCCGTAGTGCTCGGGCAGGTCCAGCACCGTCCCCGCGACGACGTCCGCGGCCTCAGCGCTGAGGAGCCCCGCGGCCAGCGCGGCGCCCGTCGCGGTGCCCTCCCCCAGCCCGGCGCCGCGCCCGCCCGTGCGGGCGACCCGCTGGGCGGGCAGCCCGGAACCGGTGACGTAGGCGACGGTGGCCTGCCGGCGGGCTGCGGTCGCGGGATGCACCCCCAGCACCCCCGCGAGCTCACCGCGACCGTCACCCGCCCGCGACCGCGCGAGGACGGCCCGCTCGCCCGGCGTCAGACCGCCCGGCACCAGCGCCTCACCCCGGGCCGCGACCTCCCCCAGCACCACCACCTCCGCGGCCTGGGAGACGCGCACCAGCGACTCCAGCTCGGCCAGCACCGCCCGCAGGTCCGCGGTGGCCACCGCCCACAGCCCAAGCCCCGCCACCGCCGAACGCCCCGCCTCGAGGGCCGACCGCAACGCCGCGAGCGCGGGCACCGCGCCAGCACCGGAGACCGGTTCGTGCGCGGCGCCCGGCACGGCGTCGGGCACCCCCGCCTCCGGCCCCGGCACCGCCTCGTCCTCCACACCCACGACCGTAGGGGCGACCACTGACAACGGCTCGAACACGTGTTCGACACGGCTGTCGCCCCCGACGCGGGAGGCCGTCCTCCTCCCCGCTCGACCCGACCGCCAGCGGCAGCGGCGACCCGGCCTACGGGCGCAGCACGTCCCGCAGCCCGTCGAGCACCGACCGGTCCTCGATGGTGCCCGGCACCACGGGCTCGACGCCGTCGGCCATCTCCCGCAGCGTCTTGCGCAGCACCTTGCCGGAGCGGGTCTTCGGCAGCGCCGCGACGACGTCGACGCGCCGCAGCCGCGCCACCGCGCCGACCTCGTCGCGCACGCGCTGGACGACCTGAGCCGCGACCTCTTCCGGCGGTGTGGTCACGTCCTTGGCGAGCACGACCAGCGCCCGGGGCTCCTGGCCCACGAGCGGGTCCGCCGCTCCCACGACGGCGCACTCGGCGACGTCGGGGTGCCCGATGACGGCGGCCTCGAGCTGGCCGGCGGACAGCCGGTGCCCCGCGACGTTGATGACGTCGTCCGTGCGCCCGAGGACGTGGACGTACCCGTCCTCGTCGACGTAGCCGCCGTCACCGGTCGTGTAGTACCCGGGGTGGGCGGCGAGCGACGACGCCCGGAGCCGCTCGTCGCCTCCCCAGACGCCGGCGAGCGTCCCCGGCGGGAGGGGCAGGCGCAGGCAGAGGGCGCCCTCCTCCCCCGCCGGCACCTCGCGGCCCTCGGCGTCGAGGACGCGCAGGTCGTACCCGGGGGAGGGCACGGACGGCGAGCCGGGCTTGAGCGGCAGGTCCTGCAGCCCGCGCGGCGAGCAGGCGATGGGCCAGCCCGTCTCGGTCTGCCACCAGTTGTCGACGACGGGCACGCCGAGCCGCTCCCCCGCCCACGCCCACGTGTCCGGGTCCAGCCGCTCCCCGGCGAGGTAGAGCGCCCGCAGGTCCGAGAGGTCGTGCTCCGCCGCCAGGGCGAGGTCAGGGTCCTGCGCACGGATCGCCCGCACCGCCGTCGGCGCCGTGAAGACGACGGCCGCGCGGTGCTCCGCGGCGGCACGCCACAGGGCCCCCGCGTCCGGCGTGCCGACCGGCTTGCCCTCGTAGAGCACCGTGGTGCAGCCCGCCAGCAGCGGCCCGTACACGATGTAGGAGTGGCCGACGACCCACCCGACGTCGCTGGCCGTGAGCACCACGTCGCCCGGCGCGAGGCCGAAGAGGTTCGGCACAGACCACGACAGCGCGACCGCGTGCCCGCCGTGGTCGCGCACGACGCCCTTCGGCCGTCCCGTCGTCCCGGAGGTGTACAGCACGTACAGGGGGTCGGTGGCGGCCACCTCGACGCACTCGGCGGGCGGCGCGGCGCCCGGGCGCAGGACGTCGCGCCACGCGAGGTCGCGCCCCGGCACGAGCGTCGCCGTGGCCTGCGGCCGCTGGAGGACGACGCAGTGGGCGGGCGCGTGCTCGGCGCGCTCCAGCGCCGCCTCGAGCAGGGGCATGTACTCGACGACGCGCGTCGGCTCGAGCCCGCACGAGGCGGTGAGGACGACGACCGGCCGGGCGTCGTCGATGCGCGCCGCCAGCTCGGCGGCCGCGAAGCCGCCGAAGACGACCGAGTGCACGGCGCCGATGCGGGCGCAGGCGAGCATCCCGACGACGGCCTCGGGGACCATGGGCATGTAGACGACGACGCGGTCGCCCTTCCCGACGCCGAGCGCGCGCAGCGCGCCCGCGAGGCGGGCCGACTGGTCGAGGAGCTCGGCGTAGGTCAGGGTCCGCCGCTCGCCGGTGTACGCGCTGTGGTGGACGAGCGCCACGTCGTCCCCGCGCCCGGCGACGACGTGGCGGTCGAGGCAGTTGTAGGCCGTGCTCAGCGTCGCCCCGCGGAACCACCGCGGGAGGGCGGCGCCCTCGGCCTCGTCGGCGGCCGGGTCCAGGGCCGTCTCCGGCCGCCGGATCCACCGGACGGCGCGCGCGGCGTCGAGCCAGAAGCCCTCCGGGTCCTCCAGCGACCCGCGGTGCGCCGCCTCCCAGGCTCCGCCCGCCGTCGGGCTCCCCACCGGCTCTCGCGTCGTCATGGCGCCATCCTGGCCCGCCGCCGCTGCTGGCGCCGCGCATCGCCCCCGGGCCCGGGGGTCGGCGCGAGCGGTGCGCCGAGGACGCCGCCCACCGCGACCTCGGCGCACCGCTCGACCGGGAGCCGACGGGGCGGGGCCGCCTGGCAGGCTCGGCCCGTGAGCTCCCTCTCCGGCGTCGAGCCGACCGCGCTGCCGCCGCACGTGCTGGCCTTCCTCGCCGAGCGGCACCTCGCCACGCTGACGACGCTGCGCCGCGACGGCAGCCCCCACGTCGTCCCCGTCGGCTTCACCTGGGACGACGAGGCGCACCTCGCGCGCGTCATCACCTCCGGCGACTCGGTCAAGGCCCGCGCCGCCCGCCGCGGCGGGCGCGCGGCCGTGTGCCAGGTCGACGGCGGTCGCTGGCTGACGCTCGAGGGGCCCGTGCGCGTGCTCGACGCTCCCGACGCCGTCGAGGAGGGCGAGCGGCGCTACGCCGAGCGCTACCGGGTGCCCCGCGAGAACCCGCGACGGGTCGTGCTGGCGATCGCCGTCGACCTCGTCCTCGGCCGGGTCCCCGAGCCGGGCGCCTGACCCGATCCCCTGGACCGGACGCCTGGACCGGGCGCCTGGGGCCGGCCGCCGGGCCGGGCCGCGGCGCGACGGCGCGACGGCGCGACGGCGCGGATCAGTCCGGCGCCGTGACCATGACCTCGACGGCGCGCGCCAGCAGCGCGTCGACGGGCGCCTCGGCGTAGCCGCGCCGCCCGCGGCGGCTGCGGAAGACGGCGGTGCGCACGTCGTCGACCGCCAGCGCCTCGCCGTCGTCGAAGTAGCCGCGCAGCCGGCGGCACAGCGCGTCCACGTCCCCCACGTGGTAGCCCCGGTGGAGCCCGCCCGCGCGCGCGAAGCGGTCGCCGTCCTCGCGCCGCAGGCGGGCGGTGACGACCCGCGCGCGCCCCGCCAGCTCCTCGAGGAAGCCCTCGCGCCCCGACCGGGCGACGAGGACCTCGCGCTCGTGGCGCGCCACCGCGTCCTCGAGGCGGGCCAGCGCGGCGTCCACGGCGGCGACGTCGTAGCCGTGCCGGGCCAGGGGGAAGGAGGCCTCACGGACGTCGAGGGCGCTGAGGTCCAGCGGGGTCCCCGCGCGCGCCGCCGGCACGCCCGACGCCGCGGCGCCCGACCCGGTGCCCGAGCCGTTGCCCGACCCGGTGCTGGCCTCGGGGCCGGGGACGCTCCCGCCGAGGCGCTCGTAGGCGAGCCGGGCCTGCGCGAAGAAGGCGTCGACCTCGTCGACGTCGTAGCCGCGCGCGACCCGGCTGGCGCGGGGGAAGCTGCTCACGCGCCGCGACTCTGCCAGAGCCCGGCGGCGCGGCCGGTGAGGCGCCCCGCCGGCGCCCCGGCCGGAGGGCCGCCGCGGTGCGGCCTCAGCCCGCGGGCGTCGTCGCGGGCAGACCCAGCTCGACGGGCGCGCCGGCGCCCTGGCGGGGCTGCTCGAGGTCGGCAGCGGCCAGCTGCCCGCAGGCGCCGTCGATGTCGCGGCCGCGGGTGTCGCGCACGGTCGTGGGGACGCCGTGGGCCCGCAGGCGCTCGACGAAGGTCCGCTCGACGCGCGGGTCCGACGCCGTCCAGCGCGACCCCGGCGTCGGGTTGAGCGGGATGGGGTTGACGTGCACCCAGCCGCGCCCGCGGCGGTTGAGCTCCGTGCCGAGGAGGTCGGCCCGCCACGCCTGGTCGTTGACGTCGCGGATGAGCGCGTACTCGATGGAGACGCGACGGCCCGTGGCCTCGAAGTAGCGGCGGGCGGCGTCGAGCGCCTCCCCCACCTTCCAGCGGGTGTTGATGGGCACGAGCTCGTCGCGCAGCTCGTCGTCGGGGGCGTGGAGGCTGAGGGCGAGCGTCATGGGGATGCCCTCGCCGGCCAGCTTGTCGATGGCCGGCACGAGCCCGACGGTCGACATCGTGATGCCGCGCGCCGACATGCCCAGCCCCTCGGGCGCCGGGGCGACCATCCGTCGGACCGCCGCGATGGCCGCCTTGTAGTTGGCGAGCGCCTCGCCCATGCCCATGAAGACGACGTTGCTCACGCGCAGCGCCCGCTGCACGCCCTCGGGCCCCGCGTCGCCGGCGCGGGCGGCCAGCGACCGCGCCGCCGCGGCCACCTGCTCGACGATCTCGGCCGTCGACAGGTTGCGCGTCAGCCCCGCCTGCCCGGTGGCGCAGAAGGGGCAGTTCATGCCGCAGCCGGCCTGGCTCGACAGGCAGAGGGTCGTCCGGCCGGTGTACTCCATGAGGACGCTCTCGACGAGCGCGCCGTCGTGCAGGCGCCACAGCGACTTGCGGGTGGCGCCGCCGTCGGCCTCCAGCTCCCGCACAGGGTGCAGGAGCGTCGGCAGCAGCGCGGCGACGAGCTCCTCGCGCCGCCCCTTCGGCAGGTCCGTCATGAGCGCCGGGTCCGTGACGAGGCGCTCGAAGTAGTGCGTCGACAGCTGCTTCGCGCGGAAGGCGGGCAGCCCGAGCTCGGCGACGGCGGCGGCGCGCTCCTCGCCCGTGAGGTCGGCGAGGTGGCGCGGCGGCTTGCCGCGGCGCGGGGCGGTGAAGGTCAGCTGACCGGGTGCGGGAGGCATGGCCCCTCCAGGGTCGCACGACGGGCGGGGTGCCCACGCTCGCCGACGGCGACCGCGCTCCTCGGCGTCAGCCGCGCCAGGTGCCCCAGCGCCGGACGAGGCCCTCGCGAGTGAGCGCGCACGTGTCGGGCAGCTGCAGCCGCTCCCAGGCGTAGAGGTCCACCGGCTTGCCGGTCAGCGCCGCGACGAGCAGCGTCCAGGCCGTCCCGTGGCCCACGAGGACGAGGTCGACGTCGCCCTCGCGCCGCGCCTCCTCCACGTGGCGGCGGACGGCGGCGACGACGCGCTCCCGGGTGCTCTCCGCCGTCTCCCACCCGGGCGCCGCGGGCGCGTGCTGGACGACGAGCGAGCGGTGGATGCGCACGGCGTAGTCGTCGAGCCACCCCGCGGGGCGGGCCTGCTCCCCGAGGTCGGCGTCGGCGACCACCGGCGAGCCCGTGAGGAGGGCGGCGGTCTCGCGGGCCTTGGGCTCCTGCGAGCTCACCCACCGCGCCCCCAGCGGCAGCGCGCCGCTGGCCCGCAGGGCGCGGACGCCGTCGGTGTGCTCGGGGTCCAGACCCCACGTGGCGGGCTCGCGCGAGGGGTCGACCAGCGGGCGGCCGTGGCGCACGAGGTGCAGCACGAGGCCGGGCGGCAGCACGAGGGCGTCCTCACCGCCGGCCGCGGGCCCGTCGGGGTGCGCGCTCACGTCGCGGGCACCAGGAGCGAGAGCACCAGCCAGGCGACCGGTGCCGTGACGAGCAGGGAGTCGAGGCGGTCCGTGACGCCGCCGTGGCCCGGCAGCGTGGAGCCCATGTCCTTGATCCCGAGGTCGCGCTTGAGCATCGACTCGGCGAGGTCGCCGAAGGTCGCCGTCACCCCCACGAGCGCGCCGAGCACGACCCCGGCCCACCACGGCCCGTCGAGCAGGACGACGACGAGGACCGCGCCGACGGCGAGGGAGAGCGCCATCGAGCCGGCGAGGCCCTCCCACGACTTCTTGGGGCTGACCGACGGCGCGAGCGGGTGCCGCCCGAGCAGGACCCCCGCCGCGTAGCCGCCGACGTCGCTGGAGATGACGGCGGCGACGAAGACGAGGACGCGGGCGGCGCCGTCCGGCTCGGCGAGCAGCAGGAGCGCGAAGGCGGCGAGCAGCGGCAGCCACGAGAGCACGAGAACGCCCGCCGTGACGTCGCGCACCGCGCCGTCGCGGCCCTCCGCGACCCGCCACACGAGGACGGCCAGGCAGGCCAGCCCGTGGACCACGAGGCCGGCTCCCGGCCCGACGACGTAGGTGGCGACGAGGACGAGGGCGCCGCCGAGGAGCACGGGCGCGCGCGGCACCGCGAGGTGCCGGGCGGCGAGGGCCGTGCTGACCTCCGCGCTCGCGACGGCGACGGCGACGACGACGAGGACGAGGAAGGAGTCCTTGAGCAGCAGGAGCGAGGCGAGGGCGACCGCGCCGAGGCCGAGGCCGACCGGGATGGCCGCGCGCAGGTCGCGACCGGCGCTGCGGCGCCGCGGCGCGTCGACCGGGTGGGACGGCACGTGGCCGTCGGGCGGCGCGGTCGGGGCCTGCTGGGGGGGACTGGCGTCCTTCGCCACGGTGGTCTCCTCCGTCTCCCCGGGCCCGCCGTCGCGGCGGACGGCGGGTCCGGGTGCCGCCGCCGACGGGCGGCGGCGCTGGCTGCGCGGGTCTCGAGGAGTCAGACGTCGAGGAGGTCGGTCTCCTTGCGCTTCAGCATGTCGTCGATGGCGTCCACGTGGACCTTGGTGAGGCGCTCGAGCTCCTTCTCCGCCCGCGCCACCTCGTCCTCGCCGGCCTCGCCGTCGCGGGCGATGCGGTCGAGCTCCTCCTTGGCCCGGCGCCGCAGGCCGCGCACGGTGATCTTGCCGTCCTCGCCCTTCGTCCGGGCGAGCTTCACGTAGTCGCGCCGGCGCTCCTGCGTGAGCTCGGGGAGCTGGAGGCGGATGACGTTCCCGTCGTTGCTCGGGTTGACGCCCAGGTCGGAGTCGCGCAGCGCGCGCTCGACGGACCCGAGGGAGCTGCGGTCGAAGGGGCTCACGAGCACGGTGCGGGCCTCGGGGGCCTGCACGGAGGCGAGCTGCTGCAGCGGGGTGGGAGCGCCGTAGTACTCCACCATGATCTTCGAGAACATCGCCGGGTTGGCCCGCCCGGTGCGGATGGCGGCGAGGTCCTCCTTGGCGACCTCGACGGCCTTGTCCATCTTCTCCTCGGCCTCGAGGAGGGTGTCGTCGATCACTGGTGGCTCCTTCGTCGCGTCCGCCCCCGCGCCGGCGCGCGAGGTCACTGCTGCACCGCCGCTGCTGCGGCGCCGCCGCCCGTGCCGGGGGCCGTCACCGGCGCCCGGGAGCGCTCAGCCGGCCTCGACGAGCGTGCCGATCCTCTCACCCCGGACGGCCGCCGCCACGTCACCGCGGCCCATGCCGAAGACCACCATGGGCAGCCCGTTGTCCATGCAGAGGCTGAAGGCGGTCGCGTCGAGGACCTTGAGCCCGCGCGCGAGGGCGTCGGCGTAGGTGAGGTGGTCGAGCTTCTCGGCGGAGGCGTCCGTGCGCGGGTCGGCCGTGTAGACGGCGTCGACGCCGTTCTTCGCCATGAGGACGACGTCGGAGTGGGTCTCGAGCGCCCGCTGCGCCGCGACGGTGTCCGTGGAGAAGAAGGGCAGGCCCGCGCCGGCCCCGAAGATGACGACACGGCCCTTCTCGAGGTGGCGGATGGCCCGCCGCGGGATGTACGGCTCGGCCACCTGGCCCATGGTGATGGCGCTCTGAACCCGCGTGTCCACGCCCTTCTGCTCCAGGAAGTCCTGCAGCGCCAGCGCGTTCATCACCGTCCCGAGCATGCCCATGTAGTCCGCGCGGGAGCGGTCCATGCCCCGCTCGGACAGCTCCGCCCCGCGGAAGAAGTTGCCGCCGCCGACGACGACGGCGACCTGCACGCCCTCCGCGACGCCCTCGGCCACCTCGGCCGCCACCCGGTTGACGACGTCCGGGTCGACCCCGGTGGCGCCGCCGCCGAAGGTCTCGCCGGACAGCTTGAGCAGGACCCGGCGGGCGCGGGCGGGCGTCGTGGGCACAGGGGTCTCCTCGGGGCGTGCGCCGGGCGGGCGCGGCGGTCGGACGGCGCGACGGCGGAGCGCGCCTGTCCGGGTCGGGTCGGCCTCGCCGGTCGGCAGGGCCGTGCTGGTCGGCTTGGGGGTACGGGTCGGCTCGGCGGGGCTGTGGGCTCGGCGGGGCTGGCGGCTGCTCGTGCCGGCGGAGCGCCCGCTGGCGCGGCCGGGGCCGCGGTGCTGGGCTGGCGCTCCCGGGGCAGTCTGCCCGATCAGCGGGGGGCGCCGGGACGAGCACGGGCAGCCGGTGGCGCGCGCCCGGGAGGAGGCGACGTGGACGAGGCCCGTGAGCCCGGGGCGGCGGAGCAGGGCCCCACGGGGCCGGAGGCCCACGAGCGCACGGGGCCGGAGGCCCGGGAGCCGGGGGCCGGCGGGCAGGGCGAGCTCGTCGAGGTGGACCTCGACGACGCGGGCGGCGGCGCGGGACCGGCGACGGCCGCGCTCCCCTGCGACGACGCGCCGGGGCCCGGGCCGGGCGCCCCGGTCGTGGTCCTCCTGCACGCCTTCCCGCTGGACCGCTCGATGTGGGACGACGTCGTCCCCCTCCTCGCGCACCGCTGCCGCGTCCTCGCCGTCGACCTGCCCGGGCTCGGCACCGCGCCCGTGCCCGGCGGCGACCCCGACCTCGGCGTCGCCGTCGACGGCGTCCTGGCGCTGCTGGACGCCGAGGGCGTGTCGTCCGCCGTCGTCGCCGGCCTGTCGACGGGCGGCTACGTCGCGGCGCAGCTGGCCGGCCGGGCGCCGGAGCGCGTCGCCGGGCTCGCGCTGGCCAGCACGACGACGCGGGTCGGCCCCCCGGACGACCCCGACGAGCGCCGGCGCACCGCGGAGCGGGTCCTCGGCCGCGAGGGCCTCGACGCGGTGATGGGGTCGGTGGACGAGGGCCTCTCGGAGCAGGCCCGCGCCGAGCGCCCCGAGCTCGCCGAGCGCGTCGCCGCCACGATCGCGCGCCAGCGCCCGGCGGGCGTGGCGTGGGTGTGCCGGGCGCTGGCGGCCCGGCCGGACACGACCGACGCGCTCGCCGGCTTCCCCGGCCCGGTCCTGCTGCTCTTCGGCGAGCGGGACGGCGCCACGCCGCCGCAGGAGCGGGGGCGCCAGATGCACGACGTGCGCCCCGACGCCCGCCTCGTCGTCGTGCCCGGCTCCGGGCACCTCACGGCGCTGGAGGCGCCGCGGGAGACGGCCGACGCGCTGCTCGACCTCGTCGACGCCGCCGGGGCGGGCGGCTCCGGGGCCTGACGACCCGGCCGGGGGGATCGACGCCCCTGAGCACGGAGGACGGCACGCACGAGGGCCCGCCACCCCTCACGGGTGGCGGGCCCTCGTGCGTGCCGGCCGCGGTGGCGCCGGTCCGGCGGTGACAGGGACCAGGAGGTGAAGGCGACCAGGCGGTGCCCGACCTCAGGCGGTGGCGGCGATCAGGCGGTGGCGCCGACGCGGAAGCGCGCGAAACCGGTGACTTCGACGCCGGCCTCCTTCGCGTACGCGCCGACCGTCTTCTTGGCCTCCTTGGCGAACGCCTGCTCGAGCAGGACGTTGTCCTTGAAGTACCCGTTGACCCGGCCCTCGACGATCTTGGGCATGGCCTGCTCCGGGCGGCCCTCCTCGCGGGCGGTCTCCTCGGCCAGGCGGCGCTCGTTCGCGACGACCTCCTCGGAGACCTCGTCGCGGGACAGGAAGGTCGGGCTCATGGCCGCCGCGTGCATGGCGACGTCGCGGCCGACCTCCGCGGCGCGCTCGCCGCTCACGGCGACGATGGCGCCGATCTGCGGGGGCAGGTCGGGGCTCGTGCGGTGCAGGTAGGAGACGACCTGGTCGCCCTCCAGGCGCGCCACCCGGCGGACCTCGATCTTCTCGCCGAGCGAGGCGTTCGCCTCGTCGAGGAGCTGCTGGACGGTCTTGCCGTCGAGGTCCGAGGCGAGCAGCTGCTCGGCGTCGGCCGCGCCCACGGCGACGGCCTGGTCGAGCACGCGCTGGGCCAGCTCGCCGAAGCGCTCGCCCTTGGCGACGAAGTCCGTCTCGCAGTTGACCTCGACGAGCGTGCCGGTGCCGCCGTCGACGTGGGCCGTGACGAGCCCGTTGGAGGCGGTGCGCCCCTCGCGCTTGGTGACGCCCTTGAGGCCCTTGACGCGCAGGAACTCCTGCGCGGCGGCGAGGTCGCCGCCGGACTCGTCGAGGGCCTTCTTGCAGTCGAGCATGCCCGCGCCGGTGGTCTCGCGGAGCTTCTTGATGTCAGCGGCGGTGGTCGCCATGTGCGGATCTCCTCGGGGTGTGGGAGGGGCAGCGACGGGCGCTGCGGGGCCGACGCGCCGCACCGGGCCCCGCGGCTGCGGGGCCCGGTGCGGGCCGGCGGTCGTGCTGGTGCGCGGGGCGCGTGGTGCTCGCCCCGCGGCGGGTCAGGCCTGCGCGGTCTCGCCCTCGGCCTGCTCGGGCTGCTGGACGGTGGCGACGGCCTCCTCGGCGGAGGGCTCGCCGGCCACGGCCTCGGCCACGGACTGCGCGTCGGCGTCCGCGACGGACCCCTCGACGGCGTCGGCCTCGGCGTCGCCGCCGCGGGCCGCGTGGCCCTCGGAGGCGCCCGACTGGTCCGGGCCCTGGCCGAGGAGCTCGCGCTCCCACTCGGCGAGGGGCTCGGACTGCTCGGCCCCGCCGCGCTGGCCACCGCCGGCGCGGGCCATGAGGCCGTCGGCGACGGCGTCGGCCACGACGCGGGTGAGCAGCGTCACCGAGCGGATGGCGTCGTCGTTGCCGGGGATCCGGTAGTCGACGCTGTCCGGGTCGCAGTTCGTGTCGAGGATCGCGACGATCGGGATGTTGAGCTTGCGCGCCTCGTCGACCGCGAGGTGCTCCTTGTTCGTGTCGACGATCCACACGGCGCTGGGCGTGCGCTGCATGTCGCGGATGCCGCCGAGCGTGCGGTCGAGCTTCTCCTTCTCGCGCCGCATCATGAGGAGCTCCTTCTTCGTCCGCCCGCTGGCGGCGACGTCGTCGAAGTCGACGAGGTCGAGCTCCTTCATGCGCGCGAGGCGCTTGCTCACCGTCTGGAAGTTGGTGAGCATCCCGCCCAGCCAGCGCTGGTTCACGTAGGGCATGCCCACGCGGGTGGCCTGCTCGGCGAGCGGCTCCTGCGCCTGCTTCTTCGTGCCGACGAAGAGCACCGTGCCGCCGTGGGAGACCGTCTCCTTGACGAACTCGTACGCGCGGTCGATGTACGTCAGCGACTGCTGCAGGTCGATGATGTAGATGCCGTTGCGCTCGGTGAAGATGAAGCGCTTCATCTTCGGGTTCCAGCGGCGGGTCTGGTGCCCGAAGTGGACACCGCTCTCCAGCAGCTGGCGCATCGTGACGACGGCCATGGGTGGTCCTCTCACGCCGCGCGGGTGCGCGGCTCCGGTTGGTCGCGGGACCCCCTGCGGGTCCCGCCCTGGCGTCCGCGGCGCACCTGCTCCTCGCCGCGGCGCGGCTCGGACCGGGAGGTGCGCCCCCGCTGCGAGCAGCGGTCCGCGGGCGCGCGAAGTAGGCCGGCGCGAGCCGACCCCGCGCCCAGAGTACGCCCTCCGCGCCCGCACCCCGACCGCTCGCCCCGACCACTGGACCCGACCACTGGACCCGACCGCTGGCCCCGACCGCGGACGGAGGGAAGGCCGCCCGGGGCGGCTGTCCGCCCGGTGCGCACCGGTGCCCTCCCTCGCGGCGTCGTCCCCAGGACGCCCGGGCGCCGCCGACGCGCCTCCCCGCCCGGACCAGCCTCGCCGTGTGCCCGTCGCCCGCGTCCGCGCCCTCCTGCTCGCCCCGCTCCTCGCCGCCGCCCTGGTCGCGGCCCCGGCTGCCGCCCCCTGCGCCGCACCCGGCTCCGGGCGGGCGGCCGTCGCGGCGCCCGACCCGGGGTCGGCGCCGCCCCGCCCGGCCGCGGGGACGGGCGCGACGCCGGCACCGCCCGTCGCGGTGGCGCGCACGGCGCGGGGCGCGGCCGGCACGACGCCGTGGCGACCGCCCGTCGCCGGGCCGCTCGAGGTCCTGCGCGGCTTCGCCGCCCCGGCGCAGCGGTGGTCGCCGGGGCACCGCGGCGTCGACGTGGGTGCCGGGGCCGGGCAGGAGGTGCTCGCGCCCGCCGACGGCGTCGTCGGCTTCGCCGGCCCGGTGGTGGACCGCGGCGTCCTCGTGCTCGACCACGCCGGGGACCTGAGGTCGTCCTTCGAGCCGGTCGTGCCGCTGCTCGCGGTCGGGACGACGGTCCGCCGGGGCGAGGTGGTGGCGCTGCGCGCCCCGACGGCGCACGCGGGGTGCGCGACGGCGGGCTGCCTCCACTGGGGCGTGCGCCGCGGCCGGGGGCCGGCGGCCGCCTACCTCGACCCGCTGCTCCTGCTCGCGCCTCCCGAGCCGCCCGTCCTCCTGCCCCTCGCCCCGGCGCGGCCCCCCGGGTAGGAGCTGGAGCGGGAGCGGCAGCAGGCGCCCTGTCCGGACGCGCCGAGGGCCGCGGCGACGGGTCCGCGGGGGTCGCGCCGGCGCGCGGGGTGGTGGCCCGCCGCGGGCCGGGCGGCGTCAGCTGACGTCGGCGAGCTTGGTGCGCAGCTGCAGGACGGCCTTGGAGTGCATCTGGCAGATGCGCGACTCCGTGACGCCGAGGATCCGCCCGATCTCGGCGAGGGTCATGTTCTCGTAGTAGTAGAGCGTGACGACGATCTTCTCCCGCTCGGAGAGCTGGTCGATGGCCCGGGCGAGGAGGAACTTCGTCTCCTCGCCCTCGAAGGCCATCACCGGGTCCTCGGCCCGCGTGTCCTCGAGCGTGTCCCCCAGCGAGAGGCTGTCGCCCTTCTCGCCGCCGGAGAGCAGCTCGTCCAGCGCGACGAGGTTGACGTAGGAGACCTGGCTGAAGATGTGGTGCAGGTCCTTCAGCGGGATGCCCATCTGCGCCGCGACCTCGGGCTCAGTGGGCGTGCGGTGCAGGCGCGCCTCGAGCTCGGCGTAGGTCTTCTCCACCTCGCGGGCCTTGCTGCGGACCGACCGCGGGATCCAGTCGAGGGCGCGCAGCTCGTCGATGATGGCGCCGCGGATGCGCTGGATGGCGTACGTCTCGAACTTGATGGCGCGCTCGAGGTCGTACTTCTCGATGGCGTCGATGAGGCCGAAGACCCCGTAGGACACGAGGTCCGCCTGCTCGACGTTGGAGGGCAGGCCCACGCCGACGCGACCGGCGACGAACTTGACCAGCGGCGAGTAGTGGAGGATCAGCCGCTCGCGGACGGCGGCGTCCCCCGTCGTCTTGAACGCGACCCAGAGCTCGCGGACGGCGGCCTCGGCCTCCTCCGCGGGTGTGAGGGCGCGGGCCGGCTCCTCCACCTCGACGCCGTCGTCGGTCCGGGGCTGCTCGTCGCTCCCGCCGGCGGCGGCGCCCGCGGCCGCTCGCTCCCGTGCGGGGGCGGGGCGGCCCGGCGAGGGCGTGCGCTGGGTCACGAGCTCTCCTCCGGTCGGGGCTCCCCGGCGCGTGCGGGGGCCTGGCGTAGCGGGCGGCGCGGGGCGGCGGCGTCAGGCACGGGGGTGCGCCTGGTGGTAGCTCGAGCGGAGCCGCTCGACGGAGACGTGCGTGTAGAGCTGGGTGGTGGCCAGGCTGGCGTGCCCCAGCAGCTCCTGGACGCTCCTCAGATCAGCCCCCCCGTCGAGCAGGTGTGTCGCCGCGCTGTGACGCAGCGTATGTGGAGTCACGTGTCGTGACACAACTTTCCCGCTGATCCGTTCCACGACGCCTCGGACGGCGCGCTGGTCGAGGCGCCCCCCGCGGGCGCCGAGCAGCAGCGCGGAGCCGCTGCGGGGCCCGGCCAGGGCGGGACGCCCGCGTCCGAGCCAGCGTCCGAGCGCCGCGTCGGCGGGCGCGCCGAAGGGCACGACGCGCTCCTTGGCGCCCTTGCCCATCACCCGGACGGTCCAGCGCGAGCGGTCGACGTCGTCGACGTCGAGGCCGACGAGCTCGCCCACGCGGACGCCCGTGGCGTAGAGGAGCTCGAGCGCCGCGGCGTCGCGCAGGGCCACGGGGCCGCCCTCCTCCGCCGCCTCCTCGGCGGCCGCGAGGACCTGGGCGACGGCCCCGGCCGCGAGCACGCCCGGCAGCGCGCCCGACAAGCGGGGCGCGCGCAGCCGCACGCCGGCGTCCGCCCCCGCGGCGCCGGTGCGCGCCAGCCAGGCGGTGAAGGCGCGCGCCGACGCCGCCCGGCGCGCCGTCGTCGCGCGCGCCGCCGGCCCCGGCGCCGCACGGGGACCCCGGGCGCCGGCCACGGCGTCGGGGACCGCGCGGGCCTCGCCCGAGAGCCACGCCCGCAGGAGCGCGAGGTCGACGTCGGCCGGGTCGCCGCCGCCGCGGCTCCGCGCTGCGGCCAGGAGGTCGCGCACGTCGCCCACGTAGGCCCGCACGGTGTGCGGCGAGCGACCGCGCTCGACCGCGAGGTGCTCCGCGAAGGCCTCCAGGAGGCGCGCGGCGCGCTCGTCCGCCCCGGGGTCGGCACCGGACCCCGACGCGGGCGCAGGTCCCGCCGGCGGCCCGGACCCCGCGGAGGGAGCAGCCGGGCGCGGCGCGCGCTCCCCCGTCCCCGCGACCACGGACGCACGCTCCCGCACCCGCGCGCTCGGGGCAACCACCCGGCCCGCCGTCGCCCGGTGCTGTGAGGTCGGGACGTCGGTGGCCTGTGGTCGGTAGCCCGTGGTCCGTGGTCCGTGGTCCGTGGTCGGTGGTCCCGCACGGCCGTCGCGGACCCGTCGCCCGGACGAGCTGCTGCGCGGCCGCCGCTCCTCGGCGGCCCGGGACGGTCGACGGCGGCAGCAGGGGCCGTGACCGGCGACGGCGGTCGGTGGCGTCGACGGGCGACGGCGTCGCCGGGCGACGGGCGGCCGCGACGAGGGTGGAGGGGCTAGCCGCGCGGAGCCGCGCGGCGCCACAGCGGCCCCCGGTCGTCGGCGCCGACCTCCTCGGCGTGCCCGCTGAGCGCCAGGCGCCCGAGGCACGCCAGGACGGTCCGCTCGGAGAGCCCCGCGGCCCGGGCGACCGAGACGACGGGCGCGCCCCGGCGCACGGGCAGGGCGTCCGCGACCCGCAGGTCCTCCCCCTCGAGGCCCGCCAGCGGGCGCCGGCGCCCCGACCGCTCGCGCTCGGGCGGGACGGGCACGGCCTCCCCGGAGGCGGCGTCGACGAGCTCGAGCACCTCCGCCGCGTCGGTCACGCAGGTGGCCGCGAGCTCCCGCATCACCCGGTGGCAGCCGGCCGACGTGCTCGAGGTCACCGGTCCCGGCACCGCGCCGAGCGGTCGGAGCAGCGCGGCCGCCCGGGTGGCCGTGCTGAGCGCTCCCGAGCGCCAGGCCGCCTCGACGACGACGACCGCCGAGGACGCGGCCGCGATGAGCCGGTTGCGCTCGAGGAACCGCCACCGCGTCGGGGAGGCCCCCGGCGGCTGCTCCGCGACGACGACGTGCTCGGCCGCGATGCGCGCCAGCAGCGCCTCGTGCGCCGCGGGGTAGGCGCGGTCGACCCCGCAGGCGAGCACGGCCGCCGTCGCCCCGCCGACGGCCAGCGCCGCGCGGTGGGCGGCGGCGTCGATGCCGAAGGCGCCGCCGGAGACGACCGCGACCCCGCGCTCGGCGAGGCCCGCGGCCAGGTCGGCCGCGACGTGCTCGCCGTAGGCCGAGGCGGCGCGCGAGCCGACGAGGGCGACCGACCTCTCGACGAGGGGGCCCAGCGCCCCCGCGCCGCGCACCCACAGGCAGGGAGGTGCGGCGTCGCCGAGGTCGGCCAGCCGCCGGGGCCACTCCTCGTCCGCCGGGACGACGAGGCGCCCGCCGAGGCGGCCGAGCACCTCGGCGTCGCGGCGCGGGTCGAGCCCGTCGAGCCGCGGCCGCCACCGGTCGAGGCCGGCCCGCAGGGCGGCGCGGGCCCGCGGGGTCCCGGCGTCGCCCGGGAGCACCGGGACGTCGGTCCCGGCGAGGACGACGTCGAGCGCGGCCACGGGCCCGAGGGCCGACCGCAGCGCGGCCGCCACCGCGTCGCCGGGCTCGGCGAGGCGGCTCCACGCCGCCCGCGCCCACCGGTCCTCGGCGGCCCAGGCCGGCGTCGCACCCGGCAGCGGGAACTGCTCCCCGCCGCTCACGCCGCGGTCCCGCGCAGGCGGAGCAGCAGCGCCTGCCCCACGTGGTCGCGGTCGGGCGCGTCGGCGCCGTCGAGGTCGGCGAGGGTCCACGCCGTCCGCAGGCACCGGTCGTAGCCGCGCAGCGTCAGCCGCCCGCGGTCGAGGGCCGTGTCGAGGTCGCCGACGACCCCGGGCGCCGGGCGCAGCCGCCCGCGCAGCAGGGTCCCCGGCGCCTCGCCGTTGCAGCGGGCGCCCGAGCCGGCCAGGCGCGCGGCCTGCGCCGCGCGCGCGGCGCGCACGCGGGCGGCCACGACCGCCGTCGTCTCCCCCTCCGCCCCGAGCACGAGCGCGGCCCGCGAGGGGGCCGCCACCTCGACCTGGAGGTCGACCCGGTCCAGCAGCGGCCCGGACAGCCGGGCGAGGTAGCGCCGGCGCTCCACCGAGGCGCACGTGCACGCGTCGCCGCGCCCGCTCGCGCGCCCGCACGGGCAGGGGTTGGCCGCGAGCACGAGCTGGAAGCGCGCCGGGTAGCGGGCCGCCCCGCCGGCCCGCGCGATGACGAGGCTGCCGTGCTCGAGCGGCTGCCGGAGCGCCTCGAGGACGTCCTTGCGGAACTCGGGGGCCTCGTCGAGGAAGAGGACGCCCCGGTGCGCCCGCGAGGCGGCGCCGGGGCGGACGACGCCGCTGCCGCCGCCGACGACCGAGGGCGTCGTCGCCGTGTGGTGCGGGTCCTCGAAGGGCGGGCGGCGCAGCAGGCCGCCGGCCGCGTCGAAGGTGCCCGCGACCGAGTGCACCGCGGTGACCTCGACCGCCTCCTCGTCGTCGAGGTCGGGCAGCAGCCCCGGCAGGCGGGCGGCGAGCATCGTCTTGCCGGCGCCCGGCGGTCCCACGAGCAGCAGGTGGTGCCCGCCCGCGGCGGCCACCTCGACGGCTCGCCGCGCCTCGTCCTGGCCGACGACGTCCGCGAGGTCCGGCGTCGTCGCCGTCACCGGGGCGGGACCGGGCCGGCGCGCGGGCGGCTCGTCGGGGTCGCAGGCCGCGTCGACCTCGCCGCCGTGCCCGCGGACCACCGCCGCGAGCGACGAGGCCGCGCGCACCTGGGCCCCCGGCACGAGCTCCGCCTCCGCCGCGTTCTCCTGCGGCACCACCACGCGCGGCGAGCCGGCGCGGACGGCGGCGACCACCGCGGGCAGGACGCCCCGCACGGGGCGCAGGCTCCCGTCGAGGCCGAGCTCCCCGAGGTGCGTCCAGCCGCGGACCGCCTCGCGCGCCACCCCGCCCTCCGCCGCGAGGACGGCGACGGCCACCGCGAGGTCGAAGCCGGCGCCCTGCTTGGGCAGCGAGGCGGGCGAGAGGTTCACGGTGACGCGCCGCGACGGCAGCGAGCACCCGATGCCCGCGAGCGCCGCCCGGACGCGGTCGCGCGACTGGCCGAGGGACGTGTCCGGCAGGCCGGTGACGACGAAGGCCGGCAGCCCCGGGGTCACGAAGGCCTCGACCTCCACGACGGCGCCGGCGAGCCCGACGAGGGCGATGCCGCGCGTGGCGCCGAGCCCCATCACGCCACCCCGCGCAGGTGCTCGACACGGGCGGGGCCCGCGGGCGGGCGCAGCACGGCGACCGCGTCGACGCGCAGGCTGCCCGCCCGCTCCCCCGAGGAGTCGGCGAAGGCCACGAGCAGTCGTCGCACGCGCGCGGCCTTCACGGGCGTGACGGCCTCGAAGGGGTGCCCGGCGCCCGGCGTCCCCGCGGGTCCGCAGCGGCGGGTCTTCACCTCCACCGCCACGAGGGCGTCGCCGTCACGGGCGACGACGTCGATCTCCCCGCGCACCGGGCTCGCGCAGCGCCAGTTGCGCGCCACCACCCGCATCCCGGCGGCCTCCAGGTGCGCCACCGCCACCTGCTCGCCGTACCGGCCCACCGCGTCGCTCGTCCGCACGAGAACCACCTCCGCGCCGCAGCGTGCGCGGCGCGGGCCGGCGGCGGTCGGGGGCGGCCTCGGCTGTGGAGGGCGGGGCCCGGCCGGGGGCTGTGCGCACCGGGCGGACGCGCGGCGGGCCGCGCGCGGGGGTCGACCCGGCGCGGGCGGCGGGGCGGGGCCGGCGGGGCGCAGCCGGCGGCTCAGCCGGTCGTCACGTCTCCGGGACGGTGAGGTCGGACTTCGCCAGCTCCTCGACGTTGACGTCCTTGAAGGTGACGACGCGCACCTGCTTGACGAAGCGCGCCGACCGGTAGACGTCCCACACCCACGCGTCGGTGAGCGTCAGCTCGAACCAGACCTCGCCGTCGGTGCTGCGCGGCACGAGGTCCACGGAGTTGGCGAGGTAGAAGCGGCGCTCCGTCTCGACGACGTAGGCGAACAGGCCCACGACGTCGCGGTACTCCCGGTAGAGCGCGAGCTCCATCTCGGTCTCGTAGTCCTCGAGGTCCTCAGCGCTCATGGGCCCTTCCGCGCGCTCGGGGCCGGCACCGCCACCGGCAGGTCGCCGTCCATCCTGCCCGACGCCGGGGGCCGGTCCCGACCGGCGGGCGCCTGCAGCGGCAGCTCCGCGAGGGCGGCCGCGACGGCGGGCGCGGGCTGGCACCCCGGCAGCCGCCAGCTGCGCCGGTGGTGGACGCAGGGCCCGTGGCGCCGCAGCGCGGCCAGGTGGTCGGGGGCCGAGTAGCCCTTGTTGCCCGACCAGCCGTAGCGCTCGTCGCGGGCGCCGAGGTCGCGCAGCAGCGCGTCGCGCTCGGTCTTGGCGAGGACGCTGGCGGCGGCCACGGCCGCGCAGCGCAGGTCGGCCTTGACCTGCGTGCGCACGAGCCACGGGTCGGTCCGGGCGCCGCCGCGGGGCACGGGGGTCGACAGCCAGTCGTGCGAGCCGTCGAGCAGCACGACGTCCGGGACGACGCCCAGCTGCTCGAGCGCCCGCCGCCCGGCCAGCCGCAGCGCGCGCACGATGCCCAGGGCGTCGACCTCCCCCGCGCTGGCGTGCCCGACGGCGTGCGCGGGCGCCCAGCGGCGCAGGCGCGGGGCGAGGGCCTCGCGCGCCTCGGGGGCGAGGAGCTTGGAGTCCCGCAGCCCGGCCGGGGCCGTCCGCGTGGCCGCGTCCACGACGGCGACGCCGACGCTCACGGGGCCGGCAAGGGCGCCGCGGCCCACCTCGTCGACCCCGGCCACGAGGAGGTGGCCCTCGCGCAGGAGCGCGCGCTCGGCCCGCAGCGTGGGGGTCGCCCCCCGGGTCCCCCCGCCCCGCGAGGGGGCACCGCCCCGCGAGGGCGCAGGGCGCTGCGCCGCAGGGCGGCCCGGGGCCGCGCCGGCCTCGCTCACGAGCCGGCGACCGGAGCCGTCGGCGTCGCCCCGCCCTGCTCGACGCCGGTCCCGCTCGCGGCGGGCGGGGGCACGCGCCGGAAGGCGTCCTCGCCCTGGCCGAGCCAGTCCCACCGGTCGAGCGGCCACACGAGGAGCACGGCGCGGCCCACGACGTCGTCCAGCGGCACGGTGCCCCCGCCCTCGAGCTGGGTGTGGGCGCGGCTGTCGAGGGAGTCGGAGCGGTGGTCCCCCATGACCCAGATGCGTCCCTCGGGGACGACGACGGAGAAGGCCTCCGCGCTGGGCAGGTCGCCGGGGTAGACGTAGCGCTCCTCGACGGGCTCGCCGTTGACGACGAGCTCCCCCGTGCCGTCGGCGGAGACGGTGTCGCCCGGCAGGCCGATCACCCGCTTGATGAGGTGGTCGCCCGAGTCCTCCGGCAGGACGCCGACGAAGGACAGGACGTCCGCGACGGCCGCGCCGACCGGCGTCCGGTCGGGGGCGGGCGCCTGGTCGAGCCACCCGCCGGGGTCGGTGAAGACGACGACGTCGCCGCGCTCGAGCTCGAACGGGCCCGGCGTCAGCCGGCTGACGAGGACGCGGTCGCCCACCTCGAGGGTCGGCTGCATCGACTCCGAGGGGATGTAGAACGCCTGCACGAGGAAGGTCTTGATGAGCAGCGAGAGCACGAGCGCGGTGACGACCACGACGACGACCTCGCGCAGCGCGCCCGTCAGGCCGCCGCCGCGGCGCGGCTCCTCCTCGGCGGGCGGCGCTCCGCCCGCCACGGGCCTCTCGTCGCCCCGACCGTCCACGGGCCCGCCCTCTGCGCTGCTCACGCACGTCCTCCACCCTCGTGGCCCTCGCGGCCCCGTCACGTCCCCCGCCGCCCGCACCGGCGGACCGCCCTCGACCGGGCCGGCTCCGGCCGCCCCGACGGCCCAGCCTCGCACCCCCCGGGCCCGGCCCGCGCCGGTGGCGCGCCCGGGCGCCCCCGGGCGGGGGACGACGACGGGCGGCCGCGGGACGGGCGCGGACGACGACGCCCCCGCCCGCGACGGTCGGGAGGACCGTGCGGACGGGGGCGTGGCGCGGGCGCGGCCGTGCGGCCGGCCGGGTCAGCGCGAGACGGGCTCGCGCTTCTCCTTGATCTTGGCGGCCTTGCCGCGCAGCTCGCGCAGGTAGTACAGCTTCGCCCGGCGGACGTCGCCGCGGGTGACGACCTCGATCCGCTCGATGGCGGGGGTGTGCACCGGGAAGGTGCGCTCCACGCCGACGCCGAAGCTCACCTTGCGGGCCGTGAAGGTCTCGCGGACGCCGTCGCCCTGGCGGCGCAGCACGACGCCCTGGAACAGCTGCACGCGCGAGCGGGTGCCCTCGATGACCTTGACGTGCACCTTGACGGTGTCGCCGGGCCGGAACTCGGGGATGTCGTCGCGCATCGAGGCTGCGTCGAGCCCGTCCAGTGTCTGCATCGTCTGCTGCTCTCCCGCGCACCGCCGCAGGCCGGTCGCGCACTCGTGGCGGGGCCGCGCCCCGTCGTCCTCGTGGTGGTCCGAGCCGCCGGGCGGCTCGCGCCGGTCTCCTCCGGGCTCCGCTCGCCCCCTGCGGCAGGGGCGGGCCCGTCGTCCGGCTCGGCGGGCCAGTCTGCCACAGCCCGGCCGCCCCGCCGACCGGCTGGGCGGGCGCCCCGACGTCGGCGCCCCGACCTCGGCGCCCCGATGTCGGAGGGCGGCGGCTCAGCTCCCGGGCGTCCAGCCCTCCTCGGCGAGGACGGCGAGGTCGGCGGCGTCGAGCGCCGCCGGGTCCCGCGCCACGAGCGCCGCCAGGAGGTCGGGGCGGCGGCGCGCCGTGCGGCGCAGCCCCTGCTCGCGGCGCCACCGGGCGACCTGGCCGTGGTGGCCGGACAGGAGCACGTCCGGCACGTCGAGGTCGCGCCACCGCGGCGGGCGCGTGTAGACGGGGTGCTCGAGCAGCCCCTGCTCGTGGGACTCCTCGAGGAGCGAGTCCGGGTTGCCGACGACGCCCGGCAGGAGCCGGCCGACGGCCTCGACGAGCGCGAGGGCCGCGACCTCGCCGCCGTTGAGGACGTAGTCGCCGAGGCTGAAGGGCTGCACGCGGTACCGCTGCGCGGCGTCGACGAGGACGCGCTCGTCGATCCCCTCGTACCGCCCGCAGGCGACGACCAGCCGCGGCTCGGCGGCCAGCGCGTGCGCCGTCGCCTGGTCGAGCGGGCTGCCGGACGGGCTGGGCACGAGCAGCAGGGGCGGCTCCGCGCCGTCACCCTCGGGCGGGAGGGCGCCGACGGGGCCGTCCGGGCCCTCGCCCCGGTGCACCGCGTCGAGGGCGCGGCCCCACGGCTCCGGGAGCATGACCATGCCCGCGCCGCCGCCCGCCGGGGTGTCGTCGACGGTGCGGTGGCGGTCCTCGGTCCACCCGCGCAGGTCGTGCACGTGCAGGTCGAGCAGCCCGAGCCGCTGCGCGCGGCCGATGAGGGACAGCTGCAGCGGGGCGAGGTAGTCGGGGAAGATCGTGACGACGTCGACGCGCACGTCAGCGGTCCGCCGCAGCGGGTCCCTCGGCGCCCGCTCCCCCGGCGTCCTCTCCCTGCCCGTCGCCCTCAGCCCCGTCGTCCGCCGCCTCGTCGTCCTCCGCGGGCACGGCCTCCAGGAGGCCGCCGGGCGGGTCCAGCACGACCCGGCCCCCGGGGACGTCGACCTCCGGGACGATCGACCGGACGAAGGGGACGAGGGCGGTGGCGCCGGAGGGCTGCCGCAGGACGAGCGCGTCCTGGGCGGGCAGGTGCTCGAGGCCGACGACCTCGCCGACGTCGCGCCCGTCGACCGTGGTCGCCCGCAGGCCGACGAGCTGGTCGCGGTGCCAGGCGTCCTCCTCGACCTCGGCCGGGTCGTCGGGGTCGACGTCGACGAGCAGCAGGACGCCGCGCAGCTCCTCCGCGGCGGTGCGGTCGGCGACCTCGGCGAAGACCACGAGCGGCCGCCCCTGGTGCTCGCGGGAGCTCGCGATCGTCAGCACCCCGACGTCGGGGTCCGTGCGCAGGCGGGCGCCGACGGCGAGCCGGCGGCCCGGGTCGTCGGTGCGGACCTCCAGGGCGACCTCGCCGCGCAGCCCGTGCGGGCGGCCGGCGCGGGCGACGACGAGCTCCACGGCGCTCCTCGGGGTCGGGGCCGGCGGGCGGCCCGGGTGGGACGTGCGGGTGGTGTCGTTCGGCTGCGACCGGGGACCCGGGGCCGCAGACGGCGCGAGCCCCGCCCGCCGTGCGGGAGGGGCTCGCGCCAGGTGCTGCGGTGCTGCGACGACCGCGCCGGTGGTCCGGCGGGTCAGCGAGCGCGGTCGACGTCGACGACGTCGACGCGCACCGGGCCCTCCCCGCGCGAGAGCGCGGAGAGGACGGTCCGCAGCGAGGTGGCCGTGCGCCCCGACCGGCCGATCACGCGGCCCAGGTCGTCGGGGTGCACCCGCACCTCGAGCACCGTCCCGCGCCGCACCGGGCGGTCGGTGACCCGCACGTCGTCGGGGTTGTCCACGATGCCGCGGACGAGGTGCTCGAGGGCGTCGGCGAGCACGTCAGGCCTTCGCGACCGGGGCGTCCTCGGACGGCGCCGACTCGGAGGCCTTCTCGCCCGAGCCCTTGGCCGTCGCGTCCTTCTTCGGGGCGAGCTCGGCCGGGCCGCTCTCGCGGGCCGCGGCCTCGAAGGCCGCGCGGCGGTCCGCCTTGGGCTCGGCCGTGCGCAGCGTGCCCTCGGCGCCCGGGAGGCCCTTGAACTTCTGCCAGTCGCCCGTGATCTTGAGCAGCGCGGCGACCTGCTCGGTCGGCTGCGCGCCGACGCCGAGCCAGTACTGGGCGCGCTCGGAGTCGATCTCGATGAACGAGGGCTCCTGGGTCGGGTGGTACTTCCCGATCTTCTCGATCGCGCGGCCGTCGCGCTTGGTGCGCGAGTCGGCGACGACGACGCGGTAGTACGGGGCCCGGATCTTGCCCAGGCGCTTGAGACGGATCTTGACTGCCACGGTGGAGGGGTTCTCCTGGTTCGTCTGGGGTGAGCGCGCCCGCCCGGCGTGGGGCCCGCCGGGGCGTCGGTGCTGCAGGACTCGCGCGCCGCGGGTGAGAGGGTCCCTCGGCGCCCGGTACAGCGGGCTAGTGTGCCAGACGCCGTCCGGCCCGGGCGACCTGCCGCCCGCGCAGGACGACGGCGGACGGCGCGGCGAGCACGGCGACGTCGCGCCGCGGGTCCTCGGGCAGCACGAGGAGGTCGGCGCTCGCGCCCTCCTCCAGGGCCGGGTGGCCGAGCCACCGCCGCGCCGACCAGCACGCCGCGTCGAGCGCGGCCGCGGGGCCGAGCCCGGCGGCCGCCATCTCGGCCACCTCGTCGGCGAGGATCCCGTGCGGCAGCGTGCCGCCGGCGTCGGTGCCTGCGAAGAGCGGGACGCCCGCCTCGTGGGCCAGCGCGACCGCCTCGCGGCGGCGCGCGTGCAGCCGCCGCATGTGGGCCGCGTACCGGGGGAACTTGCCCTCGCCCCGTGCCGCGATGTCGGGGAAGGTGCCGATGTTGACGAGCGTCGGCACGACGGCGGTCCCCCGCTCGGCCATGAGCGTCACGTCGTCCGGCCCCATCGCCGTCGCGTGCTCCACCCCGTCGAAGCCCGCGGCCAGGACGTCGGCCAGCGCCTCCGCGCCGAAGACGTGCGCCGTGATGCGCGCCCCCTCGGCGTGGGCGGCCGCGGCCGCCGCCGCGAGGTCCTCCCGCGACCAGCAGGGGGCGAGGTCGCCGGCCTCGCGGTCGATCCAGTCGCCGACGACCTTGACCCAGCCGTCGCCGCGGCGCGCCTGGCGGCGCACCTCGTCGACGAGCTGCGGCGGCTCGACCTCCTCGGCGAAGCCGCGCAGGTAGCGGCGCGTGCGGGCGACGTGGCGGCCCGCCCGCACGAGCCGGGGCAGGTCCTCCCGCTGCTGCACCCACCGCGTGTCGGCCGGGGACCCGGCGTCGCGCACGAGCAGCGTCCCGGCGTCGCGGTCGGTGCGCGCCTGCTCCTCGGCCGTGGCCCGGTCGACCTCGCCGCCCGCGCCGAGGCCGATGTGGCAGTGCGCGTCGACGAGCCCGGGGACGACCCACCCCTCGAGCGCGGTGACGTCGTGGTCCCCCGCGGGCGGCGACGTGCTGACCCGCCCGTCGAGCACCCACAGGCCCTGCACGGCGTCCTCGTCGGACCCCGTGCCGGGACCGTGCAGGACCCGGCCGGTCAGGTGCAGCACCTGCCCCACGGCGGCGCTACCGGCCGAGGAACTTCTCGAAGCCGGGCGGCAGCTCGAGGTCCTCGGGCATCTGCTGGCCCTGCTGGCCGAGGCCGAAGGAGGACCCGGGCGCCTGCGCGCTGCGGGCCGGGGCCGCCTGCTGCTGCTGCGCGCGCTTGGCGGGGTTGCCGGACTTCGCCTTGCCCTTCTTCGGCGGCGGCGCTGTCCGGCCCCGGGACTTCTTGCCCCCGCCGGGCAGGCCTGGCATCCCCCCACCGGGGCCGCCGCGACCGCCGCCCATGCCGGGGAGGCCGCCCATGCCGGGCATCCCGCCGCCCTTGCGCATCGAGCGCATCATCTTCTGCGCGTCGGCGAAGCGGTCGAGGAGCTGGTTGACGTCGGTGACGGTGCGGCCCGACCCCTTGGCGATGCGCGCGCGGCGCGAGCCGTTGAGCACCTTGGGCGAGCGCCGCTCGAGCGGCGTCATCGAGCGGACGATCGCCTCGATGCGGTCGATCTCGCGCTCGTCGAAGCTCTCGAGCTGCTCGCGCAGCTCGCCCATGCCGGGGAGCATCCCGAGCATCTTCTTGATCGAGCCCATGTTGCGCAGGCCCTGCATCTGGGTGAGGAAGTCGTCGAGCGTGAAGTCCTCGCCGCTCGCGAAGCGGGTGGCGAGGTCCTGCGCCTGCTCGGCGTCGAAGGCCTTCTCCGCCTGCTCGATGAGCGTGAGGACGTCGCCCATGTCGAGGATGCGCGAGGCCATCCGGTCGGGGTGGAAGACCTCGAAGTCCCCCAGCCCCTCGCCCGTCGAGGCGAACATGACGGGCCGGCCCGTCACCGAGGCGACCGACAGGGCCGCGCCGCCTCGGGCGTCGCCGTCGAGCTTCGACAGCACGACGCCCGTGAGGTCGACGCCGTCGAGGAAGGCCTGCGCCGTCACGACGGCGTCCTGGCCGATCATCGCGTCGACGACGAAGAGCACCTCGTCGGGCTCCGTGGCGGCGCGGATGTCGGCGGCCTGCTGCATCATCTCGGCGTCGACGCCGAGACGGCCGGCCGTGTCGACGACGACGACGTCGTGCTGGCGCTCGCGCGCGGCGGCGACGCCGCGGCGGGCCACGTCCACCGGGTCGCCCACGCCGTTGCCCGGCTCGGGCGCGAAGACGGCGACGCCCGCCCGCTCGCCCACGACCTGCAGCTGGGTGACGGCGTTGGGCCGCTGGAGGTCCGCGGCCACGAGCAGCGGCGCGTGGCCCTGCTCGCGCAGCCACCGGCCGAGCTTGCCGGCCAGCGTCGTCTTCCCGGCGCCCTGCAGGCCCGCGAGCATGATGACCGTCGGGGGGTTCTTGGCGAAGCGCAGGCGCCGCGTCTGCCCGCCGAGGACGCCCACGAGCTCCTCGTGGACGATCTTGACGACCTGCTGCGCCGGGTTCAGCGCGCCCGAGACCTCCGCCGACAGCGCCCGCTCGCGCACCGAGGCGGCGAACTGGCGCACCACGGGCAGGGCGACGTCGGCGTCGAGCAGCGCCCGGCGGATCTCGCGGACGGTGGCGTCGACGTCGGCCTCGGACAGGCGGCCCTTGCCGCGCAGGCCCTTGAAGGTCGCCGACAGCCGGTCGGAGAGGGAGGAGAACACGCGCCGAGGCTACCCGCCGCCCCCGCCCGCCCCGCCCGCCCGCGGGGCGGCGGCCCCGGCCGCGCGCGCGGGGACGGACCCGCCGGTGGACCCGGCGGACGCGCCGGCGGGAGCGGGCTCGCCGGAGGCGGCGTCGGTGAGCACCCCGACGACGCGAGCGGTGCGGCCGGGGCTCAGCGGGCCGCCGCCGGGCTCGCACAGGTAGAGCACGTCGACGGCCCGCGAGGAGTGCGTCGCGACGTGGGCGCTGCGGACGTCGACCCCCTCCTCGCGCAGCGCGCTGCCGAGGCGGTGCAGCAGCCGCGGGCGGTCCGGCGCCCGCACCTCGACGACCGTCGCGTCCTCCGAGGCGCCGGGCACGACGAGGACGCGGGGCGCCGCGTCGCCGCCCAGGCGCGGGGGGCGCCAGCCGGCGTCCCGCCGCGCGAGGCGCTCCAGCACGGAGGCGTCGCCGGCGCCCAGCCGCAGGAGCTCGGTCCGCAGGACGGCGGGGTCGGGCACGCCGCGGCTGCCGTGGACCCACCACGTGTCGACGGCCACGCCGTCGACGGTGCGCACGAGCGCCGAGCGCACCGCCAGCCCGTGCGCGGCGAGCAGCCCCGCCACGTCGCCGAAGAGGCCGGGCCGGTCGGGGGCGACGACGGTGACGCCGTGCAGCCCGAGGAGCGGGCTCGTCTCGACCCGCGGCGTGCCGTCGAGGAGGACGGCGGCGACGAGTCCTCGCTCGGCCGCGGTGAGCGGGGCCGGCCCCGGGGGCTCGCGGCCCTGGAGGGCGGAGCGCGCCCGGGCGACGAGGTCGTCGACGAGGCGCCGCCGCCACGCCGTCCACGCCGCGGGCCCGGCCGCGCGGGCGTCGGCCTCGGTGAGCGCGCGCAGCAGGTCGAGGACGTCCTCGCGGCCGTCGACGACCTCCACGAGCTCGGCGACCGTGCGCGGGTCGTCGGGGTCGCGCCGCGTGGCCAGGTCGACGAGCGCGAGGTGGTGCCGCACGAGCCGGCGGACGACGGCGACGTCCTCCTCGGGCAGCCCGGTGCGCCGGGCGACGGCCTCGGCGAGGGGCGCGCCGACCTCGCTGTGGTCGCGGGCGCCCGCCGTCTTGCCGAGGTCGTGCACCAGGCAGGTGAGGAGCAGCAGGTCGGGGCGGGCGACGTCCCCCAGCCGCTCCTCGGCCTGCACGCACGTCTCGACGAGGTGGCGGTCGACGGTGTGCCGGTGGACGACGGTGCGCTGGGGCCGGTTGCGGACGGCCCGCCACTCGGGGAACCAGGCGGTCACGAGCCCCGCCTGGTCGAGGGTCTCCCACACGGGCACCTGCCGCTCCCCCGTGCCGAGCAGCTCGAGCAGCGCCGTGCGGGCGGGCGCCGGCCACGGCGTCCCCGGCACCGGGGACCCCGTGGCGAGGTGCCCGGCCGTGACGGGCGACAGGGGCAGCCCCTCCTTGGCGGCGGCCGCCGCGGCCCGCAGCGCCAGGGTCGGGTCGCTCGAGGGGCGGGCCGCCGCGCCGAGGCAGAGCTCGCCCTCGTGCTCGACGAGGTCGACCTCGACGGCGCGCTGCACGGGCCGGCGCCGGCGCCAGCCGCGGCGCGTGGTGGCGGCGCCGGTGGCGCGGCGCGCGGTGACGTCGAGGGACCACGCGAGGGCGCGCGCGGCGAGGGCCACCTCGGCGAGCAGCGCGTCGGCGTCCTCGAGCCCCATGGCCACGGCGACCGCGTCCTGCTCGTGCAGGAGCAGCCGCTCCCCCGGCCGCCCCGTGACGGCGTGCAGCGCGTCGCGGACGTCGAGCAGCCGCAGCCGGGCCTCGCCCGAGCTGCCGTGGGGGGCGTCGGCCAGCCAGCTCGCGACGATGGACTGCAGGACGACGGCGTCGCGCAGCCCGCCGCGGGCCTCCTTGAGGTCCCCCTCGAGGAGGTAGGCGAGCTCGCCGTGGGAGGCCGCCCGCTCGGCGGTGGAGGCGAGGAGCCCGGGGAGGCGCTGGCGCGCGCCCCGCCGCCAGTCCTCACGCAGCGCCTCGCGGGCGTGCAGCGCCATGGCCGCGTCCCCGGCCACGGGCCGCAGGTCGAGCAGGCCGACGGCGGCGGTGACGTCGTCGGCCGCGACCTGGCGGCAGTCCGCCACGGAGCGGACGGAGTGGTCCAGGCGCAGGCTCGCGTCCCACACGGGGTACCAGACCCGGTCGGCGACCTCCGCCAGCTGCTCGGGCGCCCAGGTGCGCCCGTC
This sequence comes from uncultured Pseudokineococcus sp., assembly GCF_947499845.1. Taxonomy (GTDB): domain Bacteria; phylum Actinomycetota; class Actinomycetes; order Actinomycetales; family Quadrisphaeraceae; genus Pseudokineococcus. Next base: position 83,701 of record NZ_CANMPM010000009.1, on the reverse strand, counting down.
GTGGAGGAGCACGAGGTCGAGGTCGCTCGCCGGCCCGGCCTCCCGGCGGGCGTGGCTCCCGACGGCGACGAGGGCCACCCCGGTCGTGCCCGCGCCGGCGCGCGCGCCGACGGAGGCCGCGGCGCCCTCCCACACCTCCTCGAGCCAGCCGTCGACGAGGCCGGCGAGCCGCTCGCGGCGCGCGGGCCCCGCCGTGCGGTCGTCCAGGCCCGCGCGGACCGCGAGCGCGAGCCGCTCGGTCCGCAGGTCCCTGCGCCGCGGCCCGTCCGGTGCGGTCGTCGCGCTCCCGGTGGCTCCCATGGCCCCTCCGTCCCTGCCGGGCGATCCCGCCCGTCGCTCGTCGTGACTGGCCCGTGGTGCCGCCGTGGTGCCGCCGCCCCCGCAGGCCCCGCGGGCGAGGAGCACGGTGCGGCACCGTGCGTGGTCACCGTCACCCGGAGTGCTCGACGCCCGACGCGCCGACGGCGCGGGCCCGCGTCGTCCGCAGGCCCGCGCCGTCGGGTGGGGTGCCGCCGGGGGCTCCCGCGCCTAGAGGGCGTCGACCCCGCGCTCGCCCGTGCGGACGCGGACCACGTCCTCGACCGGCACGACCCAGACCTTGCCGTCGCCGATGCGGCCGGTGGAGGCCGCGCTGACGACGGCGCCCACGACGTCGGCCCCGTCGACGTCGTCGACGACGACCTCGACGCGCACCTTCGGCACGAGGTCCACGGTGTACTCGGCCCCGCGGTAGACCTCGGTGTGGCCGCGCTGGCGGCCGTAGCCGCTGGCCTCGCTGACGGTCAGCCCCTGGACGCCGAAGGCCTCGAGGGCCGCCTTCACGTCGTCGAGCTTGTGGGGCTTGATGACCGCGGTGATGAGCTTCACGCGGAGACCTCCTCGTCGGTGGTGCGGCGGTGGCTGACGGCCGAGCGGGGGCCGGCCCCGGAGCCGAAGGTGCCGAAGTCGTAGCCCGACTCGGCGTGCTCGGCCTGGTCGATCCCGCCCTCCTCGGCGGCCTCGTCGACGCGGAAGCCCATGGTGGCCTTCAGCACCGACGCGATGACGAAGGTCACCACGAAGGAGAAGACGAGGACGGCGAGCGCGCCGACGACCTGGCGCCAGAGCTGGTCGACACCGCCGCCGAAGAGGAGGCCGTCGACGCCGGCCGGCGAGGTGGCCGTGCCGAAGACGCCGATGAGGACCGTGCCGACGATGCCGCCGACGAGGTGGACGCCGACGACGTCGAGCGAGTCGTCGTAGCCGAGCTTGTACTTGAGGCCGACCGCGAGGGCGCACAGCGCGCCGGCGATCGCGCCGATGAGCATGCCGCCGACGGGCGAGACGGCGTTGCAGGCGGGGGTGATGGCCACGAGGCCCGCGACGATGCCGGAGGCCGCGCCGAGCGACGTCGGGTGCCCGTCGCGCAGGCGCTCCACGAGGAGCCACGCGAGGGCGGCGGCGCCGGTGGCGCAGAGCGTGTTGACGAAGGCGACGGCCGCCGTGTTGCCGGCCGACAGCGCCGAGCCGGCGTTGAAGCCGAACCAGCCGAACCACAGCAGCCCGGCGCCGAGCATGACGAGCGGGAGGTTGTGCGGGCGCATGGGCTCGCGGCCGAAGCCGCGGCGCTTGCCGATGACGAGCACGAGGGCGAGGGCCGCCGCGCCGGCGTTGATGTGGACGGCCGTGCCGCCCGCGAAGTCGAGGGCGCCGAGGGTGTTGGCGATCCAGCCGCCCGTGACGCCGTCGCCGTCGAAGGCGAAGACCCAGTGGGCGACCGGGAAGTAGACGACCGTCACCCAGATCGCCACGAAGACCATCCACGTGGAGAACTTGGTGCGGTCGGCGATGGCGCCGGAGATGAGGGCCACGGTGATGATGGCGAAGACCATCTGGAAGGCCACGAAGGCCATGACCGGGTAGGCGGCCTCCGGGTCCTCGGTCATCATCCCGGCCAGCCCGAAGAACTCCGCCGGGTCCCCGAGCAGACCCAGGCCCACGTCGTTCCCGAAGGCGAAGGAGTAGCCGTAGAGCACCCAGAGGATGCTCACGAGCGCCATGGCGCCGAAGCTCATCATCATCATGTTGAGGACGCTCTTCATGCGGACCATGCCGCCGTAGAAGAGCGCGAGGCCCGGGGTCATCAGCAGCACCAGCGCGGCGCTGGTGAGGATCCAGGCGGTGTCGCCGGTGTTCACTCGTCCTCCTGAGGTCGGGTGCCGGGCCCGCGGGGCGCGGGCCGGGGGCGGCGCCGGGCGGGCGCTGCGGGGACGAACATCCCGGTGGGCCGTTACGGCCCCTGCCGCGCCGTGTTACGGGCGCGTGTCGTCGCAGCGGCCCAGGTAAGACGTGCGTGAACGGCCCGCGGCCGCCCGCCGGCTGGTCGCGGTCGGTGAGCGCTCGTCGCCCTCCGCACCCGACGCGGCCCCCGCGACGACGTGCGCAGCGCGGGCCCGCGCCCCGGCCGTGACGCGCACGTGGGCCGCCCTCGTGGGCGCGGACCTCGCGGGACGGCGCGCCGTGCCACCACCGGGGGCGCGGACTCCGCGGGACGACGCGCCGAGCTCGAGCCCGCGAAGTCCGCGCTCAGGGCCGCGTCCCCGCCGGGAGCGCCGCGCCGCCTCATCGCGGTGGACGGCCGACGGGTGGCCTCCGTCCGACGTCGAGCGCCGGCGTCAGCCCCGCTCGCGCAGCAGCTCGCGCACCGAGGAGCGCCGGTCGGTCCGCAGCAGCGACCGCTCGTAGAGCCGGGCGCCGACGCGCACGAGGACGACCGCGGCGAGGAGCACGAGCCCCGCCGAGACGAGGGGCTCCCACCAGGCCGCCTCGCCCGCGACGAGGCGCGTCGGCATGGCCACCGTCGAGGCCACGGGCACGTAGGACGCGACGACGAGGACCCAGCCGCTGCCGAAGATGCCGGCGTAGAAGGCGGCGAGGAGCGCCACGAGCAGCGGCGTCGTCGTCCCCTGCAGGTCCTCGGTGCGGGTGGCGACCGACCCGGCCACGGCCCACACGCAGGCCAGGGCGACGAAGCCGAGCACGAAGAAGACGACGAACCACAGGACGGGCGCGCCCACGGCGCCCAGCAGCTCGCCCTCCCCGGTGGCCGCGAGGCCGACCAGGACGACGCCGGCGAGGGCGGCGACCTGCGCCAGCGCCAGGGCGCCGTTGGCGACGACCTTGCCCAGCAGGAGCGAGCGCAGAGGCACCACGGCCGCGAGGATCTCGACGACGCGGCTCTGCTTCTCCTCCACGACGCTCTGGGCGATCGCCATGCCGAACTGGATGGCCACGAGGTAGAAGAGGAAGCCGAAGACGAGCGGCGCGAGCGTGGTCGCGACGGGGTCCGCCTCGGAGGGGTCGAGGAGCCGCTCCTCGACCGCCGCGCCGGACAGGAGCTCCTCCGGCGTCGTCCCCGCCGCGGCGGCGCTGCGCTCGAGGGCGTCGCCCTCGGCGGCGACCGGCACGAGCGTGGACAACGACCCGGCCACCTCCTGGTCGCCGACGAGCTCGAGGCCGTCGCCGCCCGGCGCCGCCAGGAGCGCCGCGTCCGCGTCTCCCGCCGCCACCAGCGCCTCCGCCGCGCCCGCGTCGGGCGCCTCGACGACCTCGAGCTCGTCGTCCGGGCCGAGGAGCGCCCCCGTGGCGGCGGCGACGGCGGCGACCCGCTCGTCCCCAGCGACGACGGCGAGCTGCGTCGTGGACGTGCGGCCGCCGAGCACGGCCCCGAGGACGACGCCCGCCACGGCCAGGACGAGCAGCACGAGGAAAGAGCCGACGAAGACCTTGTCCCGCAGCTTGACGGCGACCTCGCGCTCGGCGACGACGCGCCACGCGGCGCGACCGCCGGGGCGGCGGCCGGTGGCCCCCTCCCGGGGGCCGGGGGCGGGGACGGACGTGGTGGTGGGCGCGCTCATCGGACGACCTCCCGGAAGACCTCGGACAGGGACGGCTCGTCGGGGGCGAAGGCGCGGACGGGGCCGCGGCGCAGCGCCTCGGCGAGGACGCGCTGGTCGGCGCCCGGCTCGGCGGCGGTGAAGAGAGCGCGCGGGCCGTCGACGTCGAGCACGTCCACCCCGGCGACGTCGCGCAGCCACCCGAGGTCGCCGACGTCGCCGCCCGCCCCGGGGCCCACCTCGAGGCGGGTGCGCGCGCCACCGCGGGCGCGGAGCTCGGGGACCGTGCCCGCCGCCACGCGCCGGCCCTGCGCGAGGACGACGACGTCGTCGCAGAGCCGCTCCACGAGGTCGAGCTGGTGGGAGGAGAAGAGGACGGGCACCCCGCGCGCGACCTCCTCGCGCAGCAGGGCCGCCATGGCGTCGACCGCGAGCGGGTCGAGGCCGCTGAACGGCTCGTCGAGGACGAGGGCGGACGGGCCGTGGACCAGGGCCGCGGCCACCTGCACGCGCTGCTGGTTGCCCAGCGAGAGGCTGTCGAGGCGGTCGTCGGCGCGCCCGGCGAGGTCGAGGCGCTCCAGCAGCGAGCCGACGGACGCCCGGGCCTCCTGCGTCCCCAGGCCGTGCAGGCGGCCGAGGTGCACGAGCTGCTCGGCCACGCGCTGCTTGGGGTAGAGGCCGCGCTCCTCGGGCATGTAGCCCATGTCGCGCCGGTCGGCCGCCGTGACCGGGCGCCCGTCCCAGCGGACCTCCCCGGCCGAGGGCGCCAGCACGCCCAGGAGGATCCGCATGGTCGTCGTCTTGCCCGCGCCGTTGGCCCCCACGAAGCCCGTCATGCGCCCGGGGAGGACGTCGAGGTCCACCCCGTCGAGCACGACCGCGTCGCCGAACCGCCGGACCAGGCCCCGTGCCGAGAGCACCGCCGCGCCCCCTCCTCGTCGTCGTCCACGGGCCGCTCCCGGCCCGTGCCGCGACGCTAGGCCGCTCGGGCGCGGCGGCGCGTCCGCCGCGGGGACGACGCGCCGCTCCCCCGCGCGGCGGACGGCGCGCCCCGGCCCTCCGCCGGGCGTCCTGCTCCTGCCGCGTCCTGCTCCTGCGGCGTCCTGCCCCTGCTGCGCGTGCCGGGACCCGCGCCCTCGCGCCGGCGACCCCTCCTGCTCAGCCGCCGTCGCCGGGGCGCACGAGGCCGCTCTCGTAGGCCAGCACGACGGCGCGGACCCGGTCGCGCACCCCCAGCTTGAGGAGCACCCGCGAGACGTGGGTCTTCACCGTCGCCTCCCCGAGGACGAGCTCGGCGGCGATCTCGCCGTTGGACAGGCCGCGCGCGAGGAGGACGAGCACGCCGCGCTCGCGCTCGGTGAGGCCGGCCACGAGCTCGGGCCGGAAGGACGCCCCCGAGGGCGCCGCGAAGCGCTCGACGACGCGCCGGGTCACCGCGGGCGCCAGGAGCGCGTCGCCCCGCGCGACCGCGCGGACGGCGGCGACGAGCTCGTCCGGGTCGGCGTTCTTCAGCAGGAAGCCGGAGGCGCCCGCCCGCAGGGCCGCGAAGAGGTGGTCGTCGGTGTCGAAGGTCGTGAGGACGACGACGCGCCCCGTGCCGGCCGCGACGACCCGCTCCGTCGCGGCGACGCCGTCGAGCCCGGGCATGCGCACGTCCATGAGGACGACGTCGGGGCGCAGCTCGGCGGCCGCGGCGACGCCCGCGGCGCCGTCGGCGGCCTCGCCCACCACCTCGAGGTCCGGCTCGACCTCGAGGATCATGCGGAAGCCGCTGCGGACGAGCGCCTGGTCGTCCACGAGCAGGACGCGCACCGGCGGGCTCACCGCGGCGGCCGGGCGGGCTCGGCCAGCGGGTAGCGGGCGCGCACCCGGTAGCCGCCGCCGGGACGGGGGCCCACCTCGACCCAGCCGCCGGCGAGCGCGGCGCGCTCGCGCATGCCGACGTGCCCGAGGCCCGTGCCCGTCGAGCGCTGCGCCGCCGAGCGGGCGGGGCCGTCGTCGACGACCTCCACCTCGACGTGGCCCTTCTCGAGGTGGCCCTCCTCGACGTGACCCTGCTCGACGTGACCCTCCTCGACGTGACCGGGCGGGCGGGCGTGGCCGCCGTCCGGCACCCACCGGACGACGACGCGCGCCGCCCCGGCCGCGGAGTGTCGGGCGACGTTGGCGAGGGCCTCCTGCACGAGCCGGTGGAGGCTGGTGCCCGTCGTGCCCGGCAGCGGGGCGGGCTCCCCGACGACGACGAGCCCCACGTCGAGCCCGCAGGCGCGGACCTCCTCGACGAGCCGCGGCAGGTCCGCCGGCGACGGCTGCGGCAGCTCGCGCGGGGCCTCGCCCGGCGGCACGTCCGCGGGCCCGGCGCCGGCGTCGCCGTCGGGGTCCGCACCGGGGTCGCGCAGGACGCCCAGGAGGTCGCGCATCTCGGTGACGGCGGAGCGGCTGCCCTCCTCGACCTCCCGCAGCGCCGCGGCGGCGCGGGCGACGCCCGTCCCGTCGTCGGCGCCCCGCTCGAGCACCCGGCGGGCCGCCGCGGCGCGCACGCCGGTGGTGCTCACGTGGTGGGCGACGACGTCGTGGAGCTCGCGGGCGATGCGCAGGCGCTCGGCGACGACGGCGGCCCGGGCGGCGCGCTCCTGCTCGCGGCGCAGCTGCGCGGCCGTGCGGTGCAGGGCGGCGCTGTCGCGCGCGCCCCGCCACAGCGCCCGCCCGCCGAGGAGGGCCCCCGCGAAGTACACGACGTTGATGAGCGCGGTCAGGCCCACGAGGGCGGCCGACGTGGGCCCGGTCCCGACCGGCAGGAGCACGACGCGCAGCAGGTACCAGCCGGCCATCGCCGTGAGGACGACGACCCAGACGACCGCGAGCCTCCGGCGGTCGCGCGCCCACGCCGTCCCGGACAGGAGCACGAGGAAGAGGACGAGGTTGAGCGTGAAGGTCGACGCCGAGGCGAGGTGCCGCTCGCCGAGGGCGACGAAGGCCCCTGTCGAGACGACCATCGCCGTCAGCGGCAGCAGGCGCCGGACGGCCAGCGGCGCGGCGACGAGGACGGTCCACGCGACGTCCTCGACCCGGGCGGGCGCCGCCTGCGGCAGCGCGTCGGAGACGGCCCGCGTCAGCTCCAGGCCGAGGACGCACGTCGTCGTCGCGACCGCCCCCCAGCCGACGTCGGCCAGGAGCGCGCGCCGCCCGGGGCGGGGGCGCACCCAGCCGGTGCCGTCCGCCCTCTCGTCCCCGGCCTGCCGCTCGTCGTCCCCGGTGGACGGCGAGGTCGCCCCGTCGGCCCCGTCTCCCCCGTCGGCCACGACTCGGACGCCCCCGCGGGCCGTCAGGCGAGGAGGGCGTCGACGAAGGCCCGCGGCTCGAAGGGCGCGAGGTCGTCCGCGCCCTCGCCGAGCCCGACGAGCTTGACCGGGACGCCCAGCTGGCGCTGGACGGAGACGACGATCCCGCCCTTGGCGGTGCCGTCGAGCTTGGTGAGGACGATGCCGGTGACGTCGACGGCCTCGGAGAAGACCTTGGCCTGCTGCAGCCCGTTCTGGCCGGTCGTCGCGTCGAGGACGAGGAGCACCTCGTCGATGGTCCCGGCGCCGTCGAGGGCCTTCTCGGCCACCCGCTTGACCTTGCCCAGCTCGTCCATGAGACCGACCTTGTTCTGCAGCCGGCCCGCGGTGTCGAGCAGCACGACGTCGACCTCGCCCTCCCGGCCGGCCCGCACGGCGTCGAAGGCGACCGAGGCGGGGTCGGCGCCGTCGGTGAAGGAGCGGACCGTCGGCACGCCGACGCGCTCGCCCCACGTCTGGAGCTGGTCGGCGGCGGCGGCGCGGAAGGTGTCGGCGGCGCCGAGGACGACGTCCTTGTCCTCCGCCACGAGGACGCGCGCCAGCTTGCCGACGGTCGTCGTCTTGCCCGTGCCGTTGACGCCGACGACGAGGACGACGGCGGGGCGGCCGTCGTGCGGCGTCGTGGCGAGGGACCGGTCGACGTCCGGGCCGACGAGCTCGAGGAGCTCTTCCGCGAGGAGGGACCGCAGCGCGTCGGCGTCGCGGGTGCCGAGGACGCGGACCCGCTCGCGGAGCCGCTCGACGAGCTCCTCGGTCGGGCCGGCCCCCAGGTCCGCCAGCAGGAGGGTCTCCTCGACCTCCTCCCAGGTGGCCTCGTCGACGCGCTCGCGCGACAGGAGGGCGAGCAGGCCCTGGCCGAGGGCGGTGTTCGAGCGGGAGAGCCGCTCGCGGAGGCGGACGAGCCGCCCGGCCGCCGGCTCGGGGCGCTCCAGCTGGGGGCCCGCCTCCGCCTCGACCGGCGCCTCGGAGGCGTCGACCTCGTCGAGCGCGGGCAGCTCCTCGACCGTGCGCGTCGGCGTGTCCCGGGGCTCCTGGTCGTCGTCGCCGACGCCGGGGGCGTAGTCCAGGCCGGGGCGCGGTCGCGAGGGCGGCAGCTCCTCGACGTCGCGGCCGCGCGCGCGGCGCACCAGCGCGGCGGCCGCGCCGCCGAGGACGAGCACCGCCGCGACGGCGATGCCGATGATGAGCTCGAGGTACTCCACGGCTCCGATCCTCGCAGACGCCGGAGGAGCCGACCCCTCCCTCAGCCCGCGCCGACGGGCCCCGTCCGGCCCGCCGCCGACGCCGGCGGGCGCCGGGGACGGCCCTACCCGGCCAGGCGGTCGCGCAGCTCGTCGGGCAGGCGGTCGCGCCGCGGGTCGGCGGCCTCGGCGCCCGCCGTCGTCCGGTCGTGGTCCTCGGCCGGCGGCGCGGCGGGCTCCGCGCCGCCCTCGGTCGGGGCGGGAGCGGGCCGGGACCACGGCCTCCCCGGCCGGCGGCGCTCGACCCGGGCGCCGCCCCCGCGGGCGGCGTCCCCGCGCACGCCCTCCTCGACCGGCACCTCCTCGACCGGCACCTCTGGGACCGGGGCCTCCTCGGCCGGCACCTCCTCGGCCGGGCTCCCCTCGACGGAAGGACGGGCGTGTGCGGGGCTCTCGGGCGAGCGGGCCTCGCCCTGCGCCGCCAGGCGGCCCGAGAGGGCGCCGGCCCCCCGCGCCACGGCGTCGAGGGCACCGGCGGCCGCGGACCGGGCGCGCGCCGCGACCCGGGGACCGCGCTCGGGGCGCGCGCCGCCCCCGGCCGGGGCGTCGCCGCCGGTCGAGGCGTCGTCGGTCGGGGCGTCGTCGGTCGGGGCGTCGTCGGTCGGCGTCGCCCCGCTCCCGGCGTCCGCGGGGGTTCGGGGCTCGAGCAGGGAGCGTCCCGCTGCCGCCGCGCGGGCGCCGCCGGCCTCGAGGCCGCGCATGAGGGGCGCGAGGGCGCGGCCGAGCCGGTCGCCCCGCGCGCGGCGGCCCTCGAGCTGCGCCCAGCAGGCGACCGCGACCACCACGAGGGCGAGCAGGACGGCGAAGAGCGTGTAGGCGGCCACCACGGTCGCGCCCCCCAGAGTCATGAGCACAGCGTCACCCACGAACGACGCAGGGTCACGGCGCCACGCGCGACCGAGCCCGGATCGCAACGTCCGCGCCGGCCTGGGACGGGGGTGGCGGAGGGGACGGCGGCCGCCCTCAGGCGGGGGCGACCTCGCGCAGCCGCTGGCTGACGACCGTCGTCACGCCGTCTCCGCGCATCGTGACGCCGTAGAGGGCGTCGGCGACCTCCATGGTGCGCTTCTGGTGCGTGATGACGACGAGCTGGCTGGAGGCGCGCAGCTCCTCCATGACGTCGATCAGGCGGCCGAGGTTCGTGTCGTCGAGCGCCGCCTCGACCTCGTCGAGGACGTAGAAGGGGCTCGGCCGGGCCGTGAAGATCGCCACGAGGAACGCGACGGCGGCCAGCGAGCGCTCGCCGCCGGACAGCAGCGACAGGCGCTTGACCCGTTTGCCCGCGGGCCGCGCCTCGACCTCGATGCCGGTGGTGAGCATGTCGCCGGGGTCGGTGAGCACGAGGCGCCCCTCGCCGCCGGGGAAGAGGCGGGCGAAGACGCGCTCGAAGGCGGCGGCGACGTCCTCGTAGGCCTCGGCGAAGACCCGCTGCACGCGGGCGTCGACGTCGGCGACGATCCCGAGCAGGTCCTGGCGCGAGCGCGTGAGGTCGTCGAGCTGCTCGACGAGGAAGGCGTGCCGCTCCTCGAGCGCGGCGAACTCCTCCAGCGCCAGCGGGTTGACCCGCCCGAGCTGCGCGAGCGCGCGCTCGGCCCGGCGCAGGCGCTGCTCCTGCTCGGCGCGCACGTACGGGGTCGTGGGCGGCTCACCCGCGTCGTCGTCATCGGTCGCGTCGTCGGGGTCGCCGCCCTCGCCGCGGGCGACCGGCCGCGGGGCGGCGCCCTCGCCCCCGTCCGCCTCGTCGGCCCCCGGCGGGTCGACGGCGGCCGTCGCCTCGGAGAGCACCGGCACCGGGCGGTGGGGGCCGTGCTCCTCGACGAGGACGTCCGGGTCGGTCCCGAGCTCGGAGAGGCTGCGCTCCTCGAGCTGCTCGAGCCGCAGCCGCTGCTGGGCGCGCGCCACCTCGTCGCGGTGCACGGCGTCGGTGAGCTCGGCCAGCTCGGCGGCGAGGGCGTCCTGACGGCGCCGGGCGCCGGCGGACGCCTCGGCCCGCTCCCGACGCCCCTCCTGGGCCCGCTCGCGCTCGTCCCCGGCGCGGGCGAGCGCGCTCGCGCACCGCTCGAGGGCGGTGCGCGCGGCCGCGGCGACGGCGGACGCGGTGGCGGCGTCGCGGCGCCGGGCGGCGGCGCGCTCGGCCGCGCGGGCCCGCGCCTCCTCCTCGCGGCGGCGGGCGCGCTCGGCGCCCTCCACGCGGCTCGCCACGGCGCGGGCGCGCTCCTCTCCCGTGCGCAGCGCCAGGCGGGCCTCGGTCTCGGCGGCCCTGGCCGCCCGGGCCGCCGCGGCGAGCTCCTCGCGCCGGGCCCGCTGCGCGTCGGCGTCCTCCCCCGCCGCGGGGGCGGGCTGCTCGGCGGCGCGCGCGTGGCGCTCCTCGAGGTCGGCCAGGGCGCGCTCGTCCTCCTCGACGCCCTCCTGCGCGACGCTGACCGTCCGCTCCAGGCGCTCGGCCTCGGCGGCGGCGGAGCGGGCCGCGGCGCCGAGGGCCCCCAGCCGCTCGGCGACGGCCGACAGCCGGGCGTCCGACTCGTGCAGGCGCTCCAGCGCGGCCTCGACCGCCTCGGAGGCCTCCGCCCGGGCCGCGGTCGCCGCCGCCACGGCGAAGCGCGCGCGCTCGCCGCGGGCCGTCGCGTCCGCCTCCGCGGCGCGGGCCTCGTCGGCCGCGGCCTGCACCCCGAGCAGGCTCGCCTCGGCGGAGCTGCCCCCGCGGGCGCGGTCGCGGTCGAGCACGTCGCCGTCACGGGTGACGACGAGGAGGTCGACGCCGGCGCTCCCGGCCCGCTCCAGCAGCGCCCGGGCCTGCGCGAGCCCGGGCACGACGACGGCCCGCTCCAGCAGGCGCGCGAGCGCCGCGGCCGCCTCCGGGCGCGCCCGCACCACCTGCAGGGCGGGCACGGCCTCGTCCTCGGGCCGGGCCACGTCCGCCAGCAGGGCGGCGGTCGCGTCCGGGTCCGCCACCGGGTTCGCCCCCGCGGGGCCCGCCGCCTCGGGGCCCGCCGCCACGAGCAGCGAGGCGGTGCCCGCGTCGTCCTCGTGGAGGAGCCGGAGGGCGTCGACGGCGACGCCCAGGCTCTCGACCGCGACGCCGTCGGCCGCTCCCCGCAGCGCCGCGGCGACGGCGTCCTCCCACCCGGGCTCGACGGCGAGCAGGCCCGTCACGGGACCGAGGACGCCGGGCAGCCGGTCACCGGCGTCCAGCAGCGCGCCGGAGCCGTCGCGGCGGGCGAGGCCGAGCTCGAGCGCCTCGGCGCGGGCGGCGGCGCTGCCGCGGTCGCGCTCGGCGGCGCGCTCCTCCTCCCGGGCGCGCTCGAGGTCGGCGCCGGCCGTCTCCAGGGCGTCGGCGGCGCGCTCGTGCTCCTCGTCGAGGCCCTCCTCGCCCTCCTCGACGTCGGCCACCTGCGTCTCGAGCAGGGCGTGCTCGCGCTCGGCGTCCCCGCCGCGGGCGCGGGCGCCGGCCAGCGCCTCGCGCAGCCGGCCGACCTCGGCGCGTCCCGCCTCGAGCCGGCTGCGGCGCGCGCTGACCTGCCCCGACAGGCGGGCCAGCCCCTCGCGGCGGTCGGCGGCGGCGCGCTCCAGCGCCGCCACCCGCCGCTCGGCGTCGGCGAGCTCGTCCTCGGCGGCGGCCCGCGCCCGCTCGGCCCGGCCCAGCGCGTCGCGCGAGGCGCCGACCTCCTCCTCCAGGGCGGCCGCCTGGGCGCGCAGCCGCTCGGCCTGGGCCCCGAGCTCCGCGGGGTCGGGCCCGGACGGCGGGGCCTCCTCGGCGCCCAGCAGCCGCCGGCGCTCCTCGGCGAGCTCGGCCGTGCCGCGCAGGCGCTCGCGCACGCGGGCCAGCCGGTGGGGCGCCTCCTCGGCCGCGGCGAGGGCGGGCGCCGCGGCGGCCGCGGCGGCCTCGACGTCCGCGAGGTCGCGGCGCACGTCCGCGAGCTGCTCCTCCACCTCGGCCCGGCGCGCGCGGGCCGCGGAGTCGTCGGCCGCGTCCTGCTCCAGCAGCGCGCGCATCTGCGCGATGTCGTCGGCGAGGAGCCGGGCGCGGGCGTCGCGCGCCTCCAGCTGCACGAGCTGCGCCCGCCGGGCCGCCTTCGCCTGGCGCCCGAGCGGCCCGAGCTGGCGGCGCACCTCGCCGGTGAGGTCCTGCAGCCGGGCCAGGTTGGCCTGCATGGCGTCGAGCTTGCGCACGGCCCGCTCGCGCCGACGCCGGTGCTTGAGGACGCCGGCGGCCTCCTCGACGAAGCCCCGGCGGTCCTCCGGCGTGGCGTGCAGCACCGCGTCGAGCTGCCCCTGCCCGACGATGACGTGCATCTCGCGGCCGATGCCGCTGTCCGAGAGCAGCTCCTGCACGTCGAGCAGGCGCGCCGGCGACCCGTTGACGGCGTACTCGCTGCCGCCGCTGCGGAACATGGTCCGCGAGATGGTGACCTCGGTGTAGTCGATCGGCAGGGCGCCGTCGGTGTTGTCGATCGTCAGCGAGACCTCGGCGCGGCCCAGCGGCGGCCGGCCCGGCGCGCCGTCCCGGCCCGCGGTGCCCGCGAAGATGACGTCCTGCATGGACCCTCCGCGCAGGCTCTTCGCGCCCTGCTCGCCCATGACCCAGGCGAGGGCGTCGACGACGTTGGACTTGCCCGACCCGTTGGGGCCGACGACGCACGTGATGCCCGGCTCGAGGCGCAGGGTCGTCGTCGAGGCGAAGGACTTGAAGCCCTTCATCACGAGGGTCTTGAGGTGCACGGGCGCCCCTCCCCGGTGATCCGTCGCGCTGCTGCGGCCGCCCTGGCGGGCCGCGCAGGACTGTAGCCGTGGTGGGCGGCCGATCCGGCGGGTGACGGGCGCAGGAGACGCGACGCGGGGCGGGGCGCCGCGGGCGACGGGAGGAGGGCGACCGGCGGACGGGTGACCTGCGGAGGGTCGTGCGGCGCCGGAGCGCGCACGATGGGCCCGTGCAGGAGGACGGGTGAGCCGCGACGCGCTGGGCGGGCCGGGCGCCGGCCCCCACCCCTGGGCCGGTGCAGGCGGCGGCGGCCCGAGCGGCGGCGCCGGTCCCGGCGTCGGCGGAGACGCCGGGCAGCGGCCGCAGGGTCCCGGGGCGCCCGAGGACCTCGACGCGCCCGCCGCGGCCGGCGGCGCCGGGACGGGCGGAGCCGACGGGCGCACGAGCGGGGTGCGACGGCGCAGGGCCGGCGCCGCGGCGGTCGTCGTGGCGCTGGTGGCGGGCGGCTTCGCCCTCGGGCGGGTCACCGCCCCCGCTCCTGTTGCGGGGCCCGGCGCGGCGACGGCGTCCCTGGCGACGGTGCCGCCCCCGACCGGGGAGGACGCGCTGGTCGCCGGCGCCCGACCGGCCGGCGAGGACGCCGGGACGCCCGCCGCCTACGCCGAGCTCTTCCCCGACGCCGGCGACCGCCGCTCGTCGACGGTCGTCGTCAGCTGGGCCGGCGTGCCCGCGCTGCGCCAGGACGAGCGGGTGGCCGTCGCCGTGGTCGTCGACGAGCGCACCCGCGTCGTCGGGGCGCGCCTCGGCGACGACGCGCCCGGCAGCGCGGGCGTGGGCCTGGACCGCGGGGACCTGGCCCGCCACGTCCTCGAGGCCGCCGGCGAGCGCACCACCACGGGCTCCCCGGTCGTCCACGTGAGCCGCAGCAGCGGCACGGTCGCCGTCGAGCTCGTCGACGAGGGCTACGAGGGCTACGACCTCACCGTCGCGACCACCCCGCGCGTGCACCTCGCCGTCGTCCGGGGCACGGTCGTCCAGCAGCTCCTCGCCGTCCCGCTCGCCGGGCCCCGCCCCCGAGGCTGAGGGTGCGGGGCAGACGGGGCGGGGCTGACGGCCCGGGGGCGACGGCGAGGCGTCGACGGCGCCTCAGAGCTCGACGAAGCCGCCCGGCAGCTCGCGCGGGGCCAACCACTGCGCGGCCACGCCCCGCACCGCGCCGGGCCGCCGGCGCGCGGCCTCCGCGCCGTCGGGGGCCTGCAGGAGCCCCAGCAGCTCCGCGCACGCCGCGCGGGGGCCCTGCGCCGTCACCTCGACGCGCCCGTCGGGGAGGTTGCGGGCGGCGCCGTCCAGGCCGAGCTCGAGCGCCCGGGCGCGGGTCCACCAGCGGAAGCCGACGCCCTGGACGTCGCCGCGCACGTGGGCGAGGAGCCGCGCCGGGTCGGCGCCCGACCCCGCCCGCCCGGGCTCCGACGACCCCGGGCTCACCACCGGGCCCGCCGGGGCACCGGCTGGCAGCGCGGGCAGCGGTAGGAGCTGCGGTTCATGAAGGCCTCCCTCGTGACGGGCGCGCCGCACCGCGGGCACGGCTCGCCCTCCTGGCCGTAGGCCGCCAGCGAGCGGTCGAAGTAGCCGCTGGCGCCGTTGACGTTGACGTACAGCCGGTCGAAGCTCGTGCCGCCCTGGGCGAGCGCCTCCTCCATGACGGCGGCCACGTCGGCGACGAGGCGGCGCACCACGGGGCGGGTCAGGCCGTCCGTGGGGCGGGCGAAGTGCAGGCGCGAGCGCCACAGCGCCTCGTCGGCGTAGATGTTGCCCACGCCCGAGACGAGGGTCTGGTCGAGCAGGGCCCGCTTGACGCCGGTGCGGCGGGCGCGGACCCGCTCGACGAGCCGCTCGAGGTCCAGGTGCGGGTCGAGGGGGTCGCGCGCCACGTGGGCGACCTCGGGCGGCAGCAGCGGGGCCGAGGGACCGCCGGCCGCGGCCCCGGCCGGCAGCCCGTCGGGCGTCGGCACGAGCGGGGCGACGAGCAGCCCTCCGAACATGCGCTGGTCGACGAAGCGCAGCTGCGCGCCGTCGTCGAGGTCGAGCCGCACGCGCAGGTGCCGCTCATCCGGGGCCTCGGGCCGCTGCACGAGCATCTGCCCGCTCATGCCGAGGTGGGCCGACAGCGCGTCGCCGGTGTCGAGCTGCAGCCAGAGGTACTTGCCGCGGCGGACGGCGGCGTCCACACGGGCCCCCGCCAGGCGGCCGGCGAAGTCGAGCGGGCCGGCGAGGTGGCGCCGCACGGGCCGGGGGTGCAGCACCGCCACGTCGGTGACCGTGCGGCCGACGACGTGCGCGTCGAGGCCGCGCCGGACCACCTCGACCTCGGGCAGCTCGGGCACGCGTCAGGCGCCGCGGGAGGGGGCGCCCTCGGCGGGGGCGCCGTCGGTCAGGACGCCGGCGGCGCGGGCGAGCTCGTCCTCGCCGGTGCCGCCCAGGGCCCGCCACGCGGCCTCGGCGGCCCGCTGCTCCGCCTCCTTCTTGCTGCGGCCCTCGCCCTGGCCCTGCGGCACCCCGCCCACGAGGACGAGGGCGGTGAAGGTGCGGGCGTGGTCCGGGCCCTCGCCGGTGACCTCGTAGACAGGCGGGCCGTCCTCGCGCGCCGCCGCCAGCTCCTGCAGGCTCGTCTTCCAGTCGAGGCCGGCGCCGAGGGCGGCCGAGGACGCCAGCAGCGGGTCGACGAGGCGGTGCACCAGGGCGCGGGCCTCGTCGAGCCCGGCGGACAGGTAGGCCGCACCGATGACCGCCTCGACGGTGTCGGCGAGGATCGACGTCTTGTCGCGCCCGCCCGTCGAGCGCTCCCCGCGCCCGAGGAGGACGTGCCCCCCGAGGTCGAGGCCGCGGCCCACGCCCGCGAGGGCGCGCGAGCTGACGACCGAGGCGCGCAGCTTCGCGAGCTGCCCCTCGGGCAGGTCGGGGTGGCGCCGGTAGAGGGCGTCGGTGACGACGAGCCCCAGCACGGCGTCGCCGAGGAACTCCAGGCGCTCGTTCGTGGGCTCCGCGTCGTGCTCGTAGGACCACGACCGGTGCACGAGGGCGCGCAGCAGCAGGCCCGGCTCGACCTCGAGGCCGAGCCGGGCCTGGAGCTCCGCGGCGCGCGGGACCAGCTCGAGCAGGCGCGCCCCGGCGGGGGCGCCGCCCTGCCCGGCGGCGGTGGTGCTCAGAGGTCCTTGACCTTGCGGCCCTTGTACTCGAGGTACAGGGGCGTGCCCTGGGAGTCGGTGACGACGCGCGCGTGGTGGCTGCGCGCGTACGTCGTGCGCCCGTTCTCGACGGTCGCGACGAGCGGCGTGGCCTCGGCCTTCCACTGCGAACGGCGGTGGCGGGTGTTGCTGCGGGACATCTTCCGCTTCGGGACGGCCATGGTCAGTCCTCCTCGGTGCGCTGGCCCCGGTCGGAGGCCATGCTCTGGAGCGCCGCCCACCGCGGGTCGACGCTGTCGTGCTGGTGGCCCGGCTCCGCGTCCGCGAGGCGGACCCCGCAGTCGGCGCACAGGCCCGGGCAGTCCGGCGAGCACACCGGCTGGAACGGCAGCGCGAGCACCACCGCGTCCCGGAGCACGGGCTCGACGTCGACGAGGTCGCCGTCCAGCTCGTGCAGGTCGTCCTGGGTGCCGTCGGGGTCGTCCTCCGGCGCCCGGCCCGGGTAGGTGTACAGCTCCTGGAGGTCCACGACGAGCTCGCGCTCGACCGGGTCCAGGCACCGCACGCACTCTCCGGTGGAGGTCGCCCGCGCCGTCCCCGACACGAGCACGCCCTCCATCACCGCCTCGAGCCGCAGGTCGAGCTCGACGGGGCTGCCCTCGGCCACGCCCACCACCGCGGTGCCGAGGTCGGCCGGTGCCTCCACGGTCCGGCGCACCGTCCGCAGGGAGCCGGGACGACGACCGAGCTCCCGCGTGTCGAGCACGAGCGGCGAGCGGTGGTCCAGCGTGGTCACGGCGTTCCTCCTCCACCGGCGCGCGCTGGGCGGCGCCGGGTGGTGGTGCGGGGTGCCCCCGCCCCGGCGGACCGGTGCGACGGCGGTGCGGTCGGGCGTGAGGGGCCCTGGTCGTCCTCGGCCTGCCGCGGTGGGCGGCGGACCGACCGGCAAGGCTACCGCAGGGGCCGACCCGCCCCGTCCGCGCTCGGTCCGCCGCGGCCACGGCGGGACCGGCGCTGCTGGCGGCGGCGCACGGACCGCCCCGCGAGGAGCACCACCGCGGTCAGCGCGACCCAGCCGACGAGCCCCGCCGCGAGCGCGGCGAGCGGCGGGCCGGGCGCGTCACCGGCGTCGGCACCCTCGACGGGCGGGCGGGCGCCCTCGGGGCGGGCCGCGGCGACCTGCGCCGTGGTCGCCACGGCCGCGACCGGACGCCCCTCCCCGACGACGAGGACCGAGCACACGGACGCGTGGTCGCCCCGCAGCGCCAGGAGGTAGGTGTCGCCCTCCACCAGCTCGACGTCGCCGGACCCCTCGGCACCGCGCCGCGTCTCGCCCGTCGTGATGCGCACCCGCGGTGCCCGGTCCTCGCCCGACCAGACCTCCTCGACGGCGAGGACCACGCGGTGGCCGTCGACGTCCGCGGCGCGCGCCAGGACGACACCGCCGTCCTGCGCGAGCAGCGAGGAGGGCGTCGCCGGCCCGGCGCACGAGGCGGCCGCGGGGCCGGGGAGCAGCAGCGGAGCCGCCAGGGCGACGGACACCGCGGCCGTGCGGGCGCCGGCCGACGTCACGTCCCCGCCAGCGCCTCGTGCACCGCCGCGGCGACGGCGGGCGGCACGAGGTCGTCGACGTCGCCGCCCAGGCGGGCGATCTCCCGGACGAGCGAGGACGCCACGTGCTGCCAGCGGGGGTCGCCCGGCAGGAGCAGCGTCTCGAGGCCGGAGAGGTGGCGGTTCATCAGCGCCTGCGGCACCTCGGCGTCGACGTCGGCGCCGCCGCGCACGCCCTTGACGACGCACGCCGCTCCCGCCCGGCGGCAGGCGTCGACGAGCAGCCCTCCCGGCACGAGCTCGACCCGCACCCGCTCCGCGGCCGCGCCCAGCGCCCCCGGCAGCACCTCCTCGAGCAGGGCGGCCCGCCGCTCGGGCGCCAGCAGCCCGCGCTTGGACGGGTTGGGGACGACGAGCACGACCACCTCGTCGAAGAGGGCCGCGGCCCGGGCGACGACGTCGAGGTGCCCGTGCGTCACGGGGTCGAAGGAGCCGGGGCAGGCCGCGGTGGTCACGGGCGCGAGTCTGCCCGTCGGGGACGCCCGGCACGGTGCGCCCGGTCGTCCGGGGGCGTTGCCCGGCCCACGGGGAGGGAGGACGGTGGCCTCCGTGCCGACTCCTGCGCCCGACGGGCCCCCCTCCGCCCCCCTGCCCCCGGACCCCTCCTACCTCGCGGCCGTGCAGGCGCAGGTGGACGCAGCCGCGCGCGCCGCGGAGCCGCTCTCCTCGTCGGCGCAGGGCGCGCCGGAGGACCTCGTCCGCGCCGTCGTCGACGCCGTCGAGGCGCTCGGCCCACGGCTCGTGGCGCTGAGCCACGACCTCGCGGAGCACCCCGAGACGGCCTTCGAGGAGCACCGGAGCGCGGGCGTGCTGGCCGACCTGGCCGCCGAGCACGGCCTCGACGTCGAGCGGGGCGCCCACGGCCTGCCGACGGCGCTGCGGGCGGACGTCGCGGGCGGCGGTGGCACCGGCACGGGCCGGGGTGGGGCGCCCGTCGTCGCCGTCATGAGCGAGTACGACGCCCTGCCCGGCATCGGCCACGCCTGCGGGCACAACGTCATCGCCGCCGCGGGCCTCGGCGCCGTCCTCGGCCTCGCGGCGCTCGGCGACCGGCTGCCGGGCGGCGTCCGGTGGCTCGGCACGCCCGCCGAGGAGGGCGGCGGCGGCAAGGAGACGATGGCCCAGCACGGCGCCCTCGACGGCGTCGAGGCGGCCGTCATGGTCCACCCCTTCGGCTACGACGTCGCCGACCACCTCTTCCTCGGACGCCGCCAGCTGCGGGCCACCTTCACGGGCGTCACCGCCCACGCGTCCGCCCAGCCGTTCATGGGCCGCAACGCCCTCGACGCCGTCGCGCTCGCCTACCAGGGCGTCGGGCTCCACCGGCAGCAGATGCCGCCGTCGGACCGGCTGCACTGCGTCGTCACCGAGGGCGGGGACCGCCCCAACGTCGTCCCGGGACGGGCGCAGGTGCTCTTCTACCTGCGCTCCGAGCGCCCGGAGACCCTCCGGGTCCTCTCCGAGCGGCTCGACGCGATCTGCCGCGGAGCCGCGCTCATGACCGGCTGCGGCGTCGACCTCGCCTGGGACGAGAACCCCGCCACCCTGCCCGTCCGGGCCAACGCCGCGCTGGCCGGCCGCTGGGGCGCCCGCATGGCCGAGCGGGGGCGTCCCGTCCTGCCGTCCGGCGTCGTCCCGGCGCTGCTCGCGGCGTCGACGGACTTCGGCAACGTCAGCTACCGCGTGCCGTCGCTCCACCCGATGATCGCCGTCTCCGACCCGGGCACGTCCCTGCACACCCGGGAGTTCGCCGCCGCCGCGGCCGGGCCCGACGGCGACCGCGCCGTGGTCGACGGCGCCGTCGGCCTCGCCCTCGTCGTCCTCGACCACCTCGCGGACCCCGACCTGCGGGCCGCCGTCCACGCCGACTTCGCGGCCGCCGGCGGAGCCGTCGACGTCGCCCGCTACTTCGACGCCCCGACGCCGGCGCCGGCGCCGGGGGGCGCCGCGTGAGCGCCGCGGGCGCGGCCTCGGCGACGCGCGCCGACCGGGTCCTCGGGTGGGTCGAGCGCACCGGCAACCGGCTGCCCGAGCCCTTCGTCCTCTTCCTGGGGCTCTTCGTCCTCGTCGCGCTGGTCTCGACCCTCGGCGCCGTCCTCGGCGTCAGCGTCACCGTCCCGGGCTCGGACGACGCCGTGCCCGTCCGCGGGCTCTTCACGGCCGAGGGGCTGACGTGGCTGACGACGAACCTGGGCGCCAACTTCATCGGCTTCCCGCCGCTGCTCACCGTCCTCACCATCCTGCTGGCGATCGGGGTCGCCGAGCGCTCCGGCCTGCTCTCCGCCGTCATCCGCCTGCTCTTCCACTCCGCCCCCCGGTGGGCGCTCCCCTACGTCGTCGGGGTGGTCGGCGTGACGGCCTCGGTGATGTCCGACACGGCCTTCGTCGTCGTGCCCCCGCTGGCCGCCATGGTCTTCCGCGCGGCGGGGCGCCACCCGGTCGCCGGCCTCCTGGGCGGCTTCGCAGCGGTCGGCGCGGGCTACTCGACCTCCTTCGTCGTGACGAGCCTCGACGCCCTCTTCGCCGGCATCACGACCGCCGTCGCGCAGGTGCTCCCCGACCCGGGCACGCCCGTGACGCCCGTCTCCAACTACTTCTTCAACCTCGTCTCCGCGGCCGTGCTCACCGTCATCACCGGGCTCGTCATCACCCGCGTCCTCGAGCCGCGCCTGGAGCGCACGGGCGTGCCGCGCGAGCAGGTCGTGGACGAGGACGACGCCGCACCCGCCGAGGACGGCGGGACGGGCGGCGGCGAGGCCGACGGGACGGCCGACGTGTCGCCCCGCGAGCGACGGGCCGTCGGAGCCGCCGCGCTCGCCGGCGTCCTCGTGGCCGTCGTCATGCTCGTCGCGGTGCTCCTGCCCGGGTCGCCGTGGCGCGGCGAGGGCGGCGGCTACCTGCCGGATTCCCCGCTGCTCGACAGCATCGTCTTCATCGTCTTCGTGCTCTTCCTCGTGCCCGGGCTCGTCTACGGGCGGGTGTCAGGCTCGCTGACGAGCAGCGCCGACGTCCCCCGCTTCATGCAGGGGGCGGTCCGCGACCTCGCGCCGTTCATCGCGCTGGCCTTCGTGCTGGGCAACTTCGTCGCGCTCTTCACCTGGTCGGGCGTGAGCACCTGGCTCGCGGTCAAGGGGGCGGCCGGGCTCGAGGCCATCGGCCTCACCGGCTTCCCGGCCGTGCTGGCCTTCGTGCTGCTGGCCTCGCTGCTCAACCTCGTCATCATCTCGGGGTCGTCCTTGTGGACGCTCATGGCGGCCGTCTTCGTGCCGCTCTTCGCGCTGCTCGGCTTCGAGCCCGCCTTCACGCAGGGCGCCTTCCGCGTCGGCGACTCCGCGACGCAGATCCTCACCCCGCTCAACCCCTACATGGTCGTGCTGCTGACGATGCTGCGCCGCTACGAGCCCGGGGCCGGCCTCGGCAGCGTCATCTCGCGGATGCTGCCCTTCACGCTGGCCTTCTGGCCGGCGTGGGTGGCCGTGCTGACCCTCTTCTACGTCACCGGGACACCCATGGGTCCCGGGGCCGGGGTGCGCCTCGGGTAGTGCCCCCCTCGCCCGCCCGAGCGGTGCGCCGACGTCGCGGTGCACCGCGTCCACGGCGCACCGCTCGACGCGCACGCCCGCGCCGCGACGGCCCCTAGCCTCGGGAGCGTGACCGCACCTGCGCCGACGACGGTGGTCTTCGACCTCGGGAACGTGCTGGTGCGGTGGGAGCCCGCACGGGTCTGGGAGCAGCTCGACCCCGGGGCCGTGGAGGCGTTCCACGCCCGCGTCGACTTCGGCGCCTGGAACCTCGCCATGGACGCCGGTCGCTCGACGGCGGGGTCGGTGGCCGACGTCGCCGCGAGCGCCCCCGGCCACGAGCCGGTGGCGCAGGCCTACGTCGACCGCTTCCTCGACACCCTCGCGGGCCCCGTCCCCGGCGCGCGGGAGGTCGTCGAGGAGCTGGCCGCCGCGGGCGTCCGGCTGCTCGCGCTGACGAACTGGTCCGCCGAGCTCTTCGAGCGCGCGCGACCGCTGCTCGAGGAGGTCGTCGGGCTGTCGGCCTTCGAGGCGGTCGTCGTCTCGGGCGTCGAGCGGCTCGTCAAGCCCGACCCGGCGCTCTTCACCCGGGTGGTCGAGCGCTTCGCCCTGGAGCCGGGGCTGACGGCCTTCGTCGACGACAGCCCGCGCAACGTCGAGGGGGCCGCCGCCGTCGGCCTGCGCGCGGTGCGCTTCACGACGGCCGAGGCGCTGCGGCGCGACCTCGCCGCCCTGGGCCTGCCGGTGCGCTGAGAGACCCGGCACCTCCCCGCTCGGCCACCGGCACGGTCAGCCGTCCGCCGCCTCGGCGAACCACACGACGGTCTCGCCGTAGCGCCGGGAGGCGTACCGCTGCAGGCGCTCCGGCCAGGTCGGCTCCGGCGAGCGCGACGAGCGCTCGACGACGACGACCGCCTCGGGGGCGAGCCAGCCGCGCCCCGTCAGGGCCGCGAGCACGGACGCGAGGGCCTCCTCGGCGACGTCGTACGGCGGGTCGACGAGCACCAGGTCGGCCCCGGCCTCGAGCGGGGGACCCGGCTCCCCCGCCAGCACGCGCTCGACCGGCGCCTCCCGCACCTCGACGCCCGCCAGTCCCGTGACGGCCGCATTGCGCCGGCAGGCGCGCGCGGCCTCGCGGCCGGCGTCGACGAGGACGACGGCGTCCGCGCCCCGGCTCGCGGCCTCCAGCCCGAGGGCGCCCGAGCCGGCGTAGAGGTCGAGGACGCGGGCCCCCTCCAGGAGCCCCTCGTGCTCCAGCCGGCTGAAGAGGGCCTCGCGCACGCGCTCCGACGTGGGGCGCGTCGCGGAGCCGCGGGGGACGACGAGGGTGCGGCCGCCGGCCGAGCCGGCGACGACGCGGGTCACGCCCGCCCCCCCGCGGCGGAGGCGGCGTCCGAGCGCGACGCCCCGGGCCGCTCGGGCGCCCGGGGGCGCGAGCCGGCCGCGGCCGCAGCCCCCAGCGCCGTGCCCAGCAGCAGCGCCACGACGGCGAGCGACAGCTCGGCCGCCGGCAGCAGGCGCCCGCCACCCGCGAGCGCCAGGGTGCCGACGGCCAGCGGCAGGAGCGCCACGACGGCGAGGTCGGGCCCTCGCGTCAGGCTCGTGATGACCCCGATCGGCAGCGGGCCGGCCTGCGTCGACACGACGGCCGAGCCGGGGTCGAGCTCGGGGCGCGCGGCGCCGCGCAGGGCGGCGGCGGCCAGGGCCGGGCCGGACGCGACGACGAGCACGAGCGGCAGCACCCCGGGCGCCAGGAGCGCCAGGGCGCCCGCCGCCACGGCCGAGGCCGCGGTGGTGAGCAGGGCGAGCGCGAGCAGGTGCGCGGCGGCCGCCCGCCCGGGGGCGACCGGGAGGACGGCGTCGAGGCCGGGGGCGAGCACCCGCACGCGCACCGGCTCCGCGAGCGCGGTGGCGGCGCCGTACCCGCACGCCAGCACGGCGAGGAGCACGACGACGCGCGAGTCGCCCGAGGAGGCCGCGAGCCCCGCGGGCACGACCGCGAGGACCGCGGCGGTGAGCACGCGGCGCGGGCTGCGGAGCACGGCCAGGAGGTCGGCGACGACGAGGGCGCCCAGCGGGCCGCGGACGAGCCCGGCGCGGGTCCAGCGGCTCGAGCGCCGCCGCGCGGTCCGCCGCGCCGCGCCGGGCGGCTCGGCGAGCGCCCGGCCGACGGCGCGGGTGTCGAGCAGCGCGCCGGAGCCGGCGACGTGGGCGGACAGGGCGCCCGCCGAGGCCAGCGACGCCCCGGGGGCGGCGCCGGCGCGGCGGACGAGGACGGCGACGAGCGCGACGCCGACCGCGAGGAGCAGCGCCGTCCCCCACCGGGCGGGCGCACCGCCGAGGGAGGCCACCGCCCCCTCGAGGGCGGCACCGGCGCCGGCGCCCCGCTCGAGCAGCGCGGCGGCGAGGACGAGCAGGGGGGCGAGCAGCACCAGCGCGTCGGCCGCCCGCACGGCGGCGGCGCCGCCCCGTCGTCCCTGGCCCAGCCCGGCCGCGCCGAGCAGCACCAGGGCCACGCCGGCCGCGGCGAGCCCGGCCGCCGCGAAGGGCCCGGCGCCGCTCGAGGCGGGGAGCAGGAGCAGGACGGCGAGCGCGCCGCCCGCGCCCGCCGCGACGGCGGCCAGGGCGGCCCGGCGGAGCAGCCCGGGGCGCAGCAGCGGCCCTCGCGCCACCGGCAGCGGCAGCCACCACGCGGCCTGCGGGGGCGACAGCGAGAGGGGCCCGAGCCGGCCCAGCAGACCGGCCGTCGCGCCGACGACGAGCAGCAGCGCCGCGGTGACGAGCACGGGCGGCGGCACGTCGGCGCCGGGGAGCGGCTCGCCCAGGGCGCTGACGCCGCCGAGCGCGCCGAGGCGGCCGCGCGAGCCCGACAGCACGAGCAGCGCCAGGGCGACGGCGAAGACGCCCGTGTAGACGTCGCCGAGGAGGTCGCCGAGCGTGGCCCCGCTCGCCCGCCGCGCGGCGCGGCGCACCGTGGCGCGCAGCTGCGCCGCGCTGCTGCCGGGGCCGTCCGCCACCGGCCGCAGCACGTGCTCGGGGAGCCCGCCGGGGCCCCCGTCCCCGCTCCCGTCCTCCTCGTCGCCCGGGCCGTCGTGCCGGCCGTGCGCCTGCGCGTGGCCCGCACCAGGACCGGGGCCACGGGCGTGGGAGGCGCTCACCGGCCGAGCTCCCGCGCCGCCTCGGCCGCGGACACCCGGCGCGCGCCGTCGGCCGCGAGCAGGAGCACCCGGTCGGCGACGGCCTCGAGGAGGAGCGGGTCGTGCGTGGCGAGGAGCACACCGACGCCGGCCTCCTTCTCCTCGAGCAGCCGGTCGACGACGTCCTCGCGCCCGGCGAGGTCCAGGCGCTGCTCGGGCTCGTCGAGCACGAGGAGGCGCCGCGGGCGCACCAGCGCCGCGGCCAGCAGCATCCGCCGCCGCTGCCCCGAGGACAGGGCCGAGGGCAGGTGCTCGGCCACCGGCTCCAGGCCCAGGTCGGCGACGGCCTGGTCGACGACGTCGTCGGCGTCGCGCACGCCGTGCCCGCGGGCCACGAGGTCGAGGTGCTCGCGCACCGTGAGGCCCGGGAAGTGGGCGTCGACGTCGAGCACGCTGGCGACGTCGCGCCGGAAGGCGACGGAGCGCTCGTCGACGGGGCGCCCCAGCACCTCGAGCGTGCCGCCGACCGGTACCAGCTGCCCCAGGACCGCCTTGAGCACCGTCGTCTTGCCGGCCCCGTTGAGACCGACGAGGGCCAGCGCGCGCCCCGGGTCGAGGCGGAAGGTCGTCGGCGGGGACACGGGCTCGCCCGTGTAGCCGACGAGCAGCCCGTCGGCCCGCACGAGGGCCTCCCGGTCGCGGCGGCTCACCCGCGCTCCAGGAAGGACTCGTGCTGCGGGCGCAGCAGCTCGGTCACCGCACCGGCGAGCGCCGGGTGGCGCCGGAGCTCGGGGTCGACGGCGAGCACCTGCGCGGCGTCCGCCCGCGCCTCCTCGATGACGTCGACGTCGCGGACCACCCGCAGCAGGCGCAGCGAGGAGCGGACCCCGGACTGGCGGGCGCCGAGCACGTCGCCCTCGCCGCGGGTCTCGAGGTCGAGCTCGGCGAGGGCGAAGCCGTCCGTCGTCGCCGCCACCGACTTGAGCCGCGCCACACCGGGGGCGTGCTCGGGCAGCGGCGAGAGGAGGAAGCACGTCCCCGCGTGACCGCCGCGCCCCACGCGCCCGCGCAGCTGGTGCAGCTGGGAGATGCCGAAGCGGTCGGCGTCCATGACCACCATGCACGTGGCGTTGGGGACGTCGACCCCGACCTCGACGACGGTCGTGGCGACGAGGACGTCGAGCTCGCCGGCCGCGAAGGACCGCATGACGGCGTCCTTCTCCTCGGGGGGCATGCGCCCGTGCAGGACGCCGCGGCGCACGCCCGCGAGCGAGGGCTCCTCGGCGAGCAGGGCCTCCACCGCCGCGGTCGAGACGAGGACGCGGTCCTCCTCGCGCCCGCCCCCGCCCGGCGGCTCCTCCGCCGGCCCGTCCGCGCTCGGCCCCTCCCCCGGGCCGGGCCCGGCGCCCTCGTCGTCGCCGATCGTCGGGCAGACGACGTAGGCCTGCCGCCCCGCGTCGACCTCCTCGCGCACGCGCTGCCACATCCGCGCGACCCAGGCCGCGTTGCCCGCGTTGACGGCGTGCGAGGCGATGGGCGAGCGGCCGGCGGGCAGCCCGCGGAGCACGGAGGTCTCGAGGTCGCCGAACGACGTCATCGCCACGGTCCGCGGGATCGGCGTCGCCGTCATGACGAGCAGGTGGGGGGTGGCCGAGGCCTTGGCACGCAGGGCGTCCCGCTGCTCGACGCCGAAGCGGTGCTGCTCGTCGACGACGACGAGGCCGAGGTCGGCGAACTGCACGGCCTCCTGCAGGAGGGCGTGGGTGCCGACGACGATGCCGGCCTCCCCGCTCGCGGCCTGCAGCAGCGCCTCCCGCCGGGCGCGGGCGCCGAGGCTGCCCGTGAGCAGCGCCACCCGCGTCGCGACGTCGGCCCCGCCGAGCGTCCCGGCCTCGGCGAGGTCCCCGAGCATCGCCGTGAGCGAGCGGTGGTGCTGCGCGGCGAGCACCTCCGTGGGCGCGAGCAGGGCGGCCTGCCCCCCGGCGTCGACGACGGCGAGCATGGCGCGCAGGGCGACGACGGTCTTGCCGGAGCCCACCTCGCCCTGCAGGAGCCGGTGCATGGGCGCCGTGCGCGCCAGGTCGGCCGCGACCTCCTCGCCCACCTGCCGCTGGCCGTCGGTGAGCGCGAAGGGCAGCCGCGCGTCGAAGGCGGCGAGGAGCCCGTCGGGGCGGGGCCGCCGCGGCACGGCGGTCTGGGTGCCCACGCGCAGCCGGCGGCGCGCGAGCTCGGCCTGCAGGACGAAGGCCTCCTCGTAGCGCAGCCGCTCGAGCGCGCGCTCCTCGTGGCCCGGGTGCTGCGGCTGGTGGGCGGCGCGCAGCGCGTCGAGCAGGCCGGGGAACCCGTGCCGGGCCAGCACCATGTCGGGCAGGGGCTCGGGGACGTCCTCCTCGGCCAGGACGTCGAGGACGAGCCCGACGGCCTTGGCGATCGTCCAGCTCTGGACGCCCTGCGTCGCCGGGTAGATGGGCAGGACGCCGCTGAGGAAAGCGTCCATCGCGGCGCCCTCGGCGGCCAGGTCCTCGGCGCCGCCGGCGGCGCCGTCGTCCGCGCCCGTCTCCGGGCTGATCTCCGGGCCGCCCCGGGGGCCGCTCATGTGGTGCTCGGGGTGCACCAGCTGCAGCGAGCCCCGGTAGAGGTTCACCTTCCCCGAGAACAGACCGGTGCGGCCGACGACCATCTCGCGCAGGAGGTGGGCGAGCGCGCCGCCGTGCCGGGGGAAGAAGGTGAAGGGGACGCGCACCGCGCCGTCCTCGACGACGACGTCGACGACGTAGCCGGGGCGGCGCTGCATCTTCCGGTGGCGCACCGACGACACCCGCGCCAGCACGGTGGCGTGCTCGCCGACCTCGAGGCCGCTGAGGTCGGTGAGCTGGCCGCGGCGGCGGTAGTCGCGCGGGTAGTGGCGCAGCAGGTCCCCCACCGTCACGAGGCCGAGGTGCGCCTCGAGCGCCTTCGCCGTGGGGAGGCCGACGGCGCGGCCGAGGGGCTCGGCCATGCGCCCCGTCGTGACGGGGACGGGGCCGGAGTGCTCGACACCCCGCGGCACGGGCAGCCCCGGGGCGCCGGCCGCGGGCCGCTCGGACGACGGTCCCCCTGCCATGCCCGCACAGTAGGCCCGGCCGCCGACAGCGCTCCTCAGGCACGGCTCGTCGTCCACAGCCTCTCCGCCGGAGGCGGCTCGACCGGCCCTCCGCCGGCCGACGACCGCCGGTGGCCCGCTTTGGGCCGCGGCGCCACCTCGGCTACTGTGTCCCGCGACCGCGGCGAGCGCTGCCCTGCCCAGGGCCGGCGGAGCCGCAGCACCCTGACGAACCGGCGCTCCCGCGCCGGGCGGCCCCCCGCGCACGAGCGGCGGCGGACCGCGACGAGCCGAGCACCGTAGGAGAGACCGTGGCTGCCACCTGCGACATCTGCGCCAAGGGGCCGGGCTTCGGCCACTCCATCTCGCACTCGCACCGGCGCACCAAGCGCCGCTGGGTGCCGAACATCCAGCGCGTGCGCGTCGTCGAGGGCGGCACGCCCAAGCGCCGCAACGTCTGCACCTCGTGCATCAAGGCGGGCAAGATCACGCGCTGACGCATCGCACGTCCCGAGAGGCCGGCACCCCGCACGGGGTCGCCGGCCTCTCGCGTCCCACGAGGGGACCGCGCCGACCGGGGACGCCGCGCCGTCCTCCGCGGGCGACCGAGCACGGCGGCGCGTCCCCGGTCGCCGTCCCCTCAGCCGAAGTGGTCCCAGCCGCCCGCGCCGCCGTAGCGCTCGCCGTCGACGAGGACGGCCGGGGCGGTGCCGGCGCGCACGACCCCGACGGGCGCGAACTGCTCGGGCAGCACCGCCTCCGGGGGGAACGTCGCCAGCAGGCCGTGGTCCTCGCCGCCCTCGAGGACGAGCCGCCAGGCCTCGACGCCGAGGAGGTCGGCGACGGGGAGGACGGCGTCGCGGTGCGGCGCGAGCAGCTCGCTGGACAGGTCGAGGACGACGACGCCCGCGCGGGCCAGGCGGCCGGCGTCGCGGACGAGGCCGTCGGAGACGTCGAGCATCGCGGTGGCCCCGGCCTCCGCGGCCGCCGGTCCGGCGGCGCACGGCGGCCGGGGGCGCCGGTGGGCGCGCACGAGGTCGGCCACGCGCTCGTCCGCGGCGGACTCGACGGGGCTGCCCGCCCACGCCGCCGCCCCCGGCCGGACGCGCCGCTCGAGCACCGCCAGGCCGGCGGCCGAGCACCCCTGGACGCCGGCGAGCGCGACGACGTCCCCCGGGCGGGCGCCGTCCCGGCGCACCGGCGCGAGCCCCCGCAGGTCGCCGAAGGCGGTCACGCTGACGACGACCTCCTCGCCCCCGGTGAGGTCCCCGCCGACGACGCCGCAGCCGTCCGCGCCCTCGAGGGAGGCGCAGGCGGCCGCGAGGCCCCGTGCGAGACCGGTGGTCCACCCGTCGGCCCACGGCTCGGGGGGCGTGCGCGGCACGACGAGCGCGACGACGAGCGCCGTCGGCACGGCGCCCATGGCGGCGACGTCCGCGAGGTTCTGGGCGGCCGCGCGCCAGCCGACGTCCTCGGGCGAGGCCGTGCGCGGGCGGAAGTGGCGCTCGGCGACGAGCGCGTCGGTCGTCACGACGACGCGCCCGTCCTCGGCCCGCACGACGGCGGCGTCGTCGCCCGGGCCCAGGTCCGTCCACGCCCCCTCGGGCAGCTCGGGCACGAGGGCGGCGAGGAGCGCGTCCTCACCGTCCCCCGCGGCCGCGCCGCCGGCGAGCCCCCCTCGGCTGTGGCGTCCTGGCACGCGTCCTCCGGTCCTCGGGGCAGCGCCCGGACGACGCCGCCGGCGCGGCCCGGGCCCGACCGACCGGCCCCGGGCGGGTGCGCGCGGGCGGCGGCGCGGGGCCCCGCCCGGACGGGCTGGGGCGGCGCAGCCCGGCCACGGTAGCGTCGCCCGCGCCCGTCCCGGCGGCGCCGCGGACCGCGGCCCGCCGGAGCGCACGACCAGGCGACGGACGTGTCGGCGGTGCGGCGCGCCGGCCCCACGAGGGCCCGGCCGCCGCGCCGTCGCCGAGGCGGCCGCCCCGCGGCGTCCCGGGCACCCGGGCCGCCACGGCCCACCCGTCCCGTCGCCAGCCCCGCTCGCCCCAGCCCAGCCCAGCCCAGAACGGCGCCGCCCCCGGGCGCGCACCGAGGAGGAGACGCCCCGTGGAGCAGGCGTACGTGCTCGTCCAGACCCAGGTCGGCCGCTCATCGGAGGTCGCGGCCGCCCTCGCCGCCATCGGCGGCGTCGTGCTCGCCGAGGACGTGACGGGCCCCTACGACGTCATCGCCCGCGTCGAGGCACCGACCACCGGCCAGCTCGGCCGGCTCGTCTCCTCGCAGGTGCAGGCCGTGCCCGGCATCACGCGGACGGTGACCTGCACCGTCGTCGCGTGACGGGGACCGCGGCGCGCCGTCGCGCGCTCCCGGCGGCGACGGCCCTCCTGCTGCTCGCCGGCTGCGGGGGCTCGCCCGTCGCGGCCCCGGCCGCGCCCGAGGCGACCGACCCGGGCTGCGCGTCCGTGCTCGTGCTCGTGCGCGAGGTGGACGAGCTGGCCGGCCTCCCGCGCGTCGCGTCGACGGGTCAGTCGACGGCCGCCTGGGCCTCGCCCGACCGGTCCGAGCAGGTGGTCCTGCGCTGCGGCGTCGACCTCCCCGGCCCCACGACGGACGCGTGCCTGTCGGTCGACGGCGTCGACTGGGTGGCCTCCGACGCCGAGGCGTCACCGCCCTGGACGACCTTCGGGCGGGCACCCGCCACGCAGGTCGCCGTCACCGGCGACCTCACGGCCGCCGACGTCCTGCCCGGGCTGGGCGGCGCCGTCGAGGCCCTGGAGGCCCAGCGCAGCTGCTCCTGACGGGCGCCGCGCCGGGTCCCGGTGTCAGCGCAGGCCGGCGCGACGCTCGAGGGCCAGCTCGAGGAGCCGGTCGACGAGCGCCGGGTAGGGCAGGCCCGAGGCCTCCCAGAGCCGGGGGAACATCGACGACGGCGTGAAGCCCGGCATCGTGTTGACCTCGTTGACGACGACCCGGCCGTCGTCGGCGACGAAGACGTCGACACGGGCCAGCCCCTCGCAGCCGAGGGCGTCGAAGGCGCGCAGCGCCGTCGCACGCACGGCCTCGGCGACCTCCTCCGGGACGTCGGCGGGGCAGGTCAGCCGGACGGCGCCACCGTCGAGGTACTTGGCCTCGAAGTCGTAGAAGTCGCGGCCGTCGACGACCGCCACCTCACCGACGACCGACGCCTCCGGCGCCGCCCCGCCGGGGCCGTCCAGCACGCCGCACTCCAGCTCGCGGCCGGCGACGGCCGCCTCCACGAGGACCCTCGGGTCGTGCTCGCGGGCGGCCTCCACGGCCGCGGCGAGCGCCGCGCGGGCGCCCTCCCGCCAGCGGCCGGGGGCCTCGCCCAGCACGACGCGGGTGACGCCCATCGACGAGCCCGCGCGGCACGGCTTGACGAAGACGACGGCGGCCCCGGCGCCCTCCGCGACGGCGAGGGCGGCGTCGAGGCGCTCCTCGCGGTCCGCGCGCCAGGCGCGGTCGGTGACGAGCGCCCACGGGCCGACGGCGACGCCCGCCGCCGCGAGGACGGTCTTGGCGTAGTGCTTGTCCATCGCCACGGCGGAGGCCAGCACGCCCGAGCCGACGTAGCGGGTGTCGGACATCTCGAGCATCCCCTGCAGCGTCCCGTCCTCGCCGAAGGGGCCGTGCAGGAGCGGCAGGACGACGTCGACCTCGCCGAGCGCGCGCGGGACGTCACCGGCCTCCAGCGCGACGAGCCCGCGCTCGACCGGAGAGCGGGGCGCCAGCACGGCGGGCCCCTCCCCCGGCTCGACGACGGGCAGGACGCCGCCGGAGAGCTCCCAGCGCGCGGGGTCGTCGGCGGCGAGGACCCACCGGCCGTCGAGCGCGATGCCGACGGGGACGACGTCCCAGCGGTCGCGGTCGAGCGCGCGCAGGACGCCCGCGGCGGTGACGCAGCTGATGCCGTGCTCGCTCGAGCGCCCGCCGAAGACGACGGCGACGCGGCGACGCCGGGGGGCTCCCTCCTGCGTGCGGTCCTCGGGGTCCCGTCCTGCCGGCTGCGCCTCCACCGCCGGGACGCTACCGGCGGCCCGAGCGCCGTCCGCGACGCCACGCGGCGCCTCGCCGCGCTCGGCCCGGCGCCCGCCGTCGGCGGTGGGACGCGGGTCCGCCGGTCGGGCGCGGGCCCCTACGCTCGCCGCCATGGCGGACGGCACCCCCCACCCGACCGGCTCCGGGGCGAGCGGGCGCCCCTGGTCCCCCGCGACGACCGTCGTCGCCGCGGGACGGCCGCCGCGGACGCCGGACGCGCCGGTCAACCCGCCGCTCGTGCTGTCGTCCACCTTCGTGGGCGCCGGCGAGCCGGGGCCGGGCGCGCGGACCTACGCCCGCTCGTCCAACGCCAGCTGGGAGCCGCTGGAGGAGGTGCTCGCGACCCTCGAGGGCACCGGCGAGGACGGCGGCGCGCTGGCCTTCGCGTCGGGCATGGCCGCCGTGTCGGCGGTGCTCGCGCTCGTGCCCCTGGGCGGGCGCGTCGTCGCGCCCCGCTCGGCGTACAACACCTCCGTCGAGCTGCTCGAGCAGCTCGACGCCGACGGGCGGGCGCGCGTGACCTTCGTCGACGTCGCCGACACCGCGGAGGTCGAGGGCGCCCTCGCGGGCGGCGCCGACCTGCTGTGGCTGGAGTCGCCCACGAACCCGCTCCTGGAGGTGGCCGACCTGCCCGCGTGCGCCGCCGCGGGCCGGGGCGCCGGGGCCGTGGTCGCCGTGGACGGCACCTTCGCCACGCCCCTGGTGCAGCAGCCCCTCGCGCTCGGGGCGGACGTCGTCGTCCACTCGGTCACCAAGCTCCTGTCCGGGCACTCCGACGTCCTGCTCGGGGCCGTGGCGACGTCCGACGCCGCTCTGCTGCAGCGGCTGTCGACCCACCGCCGCGTGCACGGCGCCATCCCCGGGCCCTTCGAGGCGTGGCTGGCGCTGCGCGGCCTGCGGACCCTGGCGCTGCGCGTCGAGCGCACGGGGGCGACCGCCGCCGAGCTCGCGCGGCGCCTCGAGCGCCACCCCGCCGTCGGGCGCGTGCGGCACCCGTCCCTGCCGTCCGACCCCGGCCACGAGCGTGCCCGGGCGCAGATGCGCGGCGCCGGGAGCGTGCTGTCGCTGGAGCTGGTCGGCGACGACGACGGCGCCCTCGCCGCCGGCCTCGTCGAGCGCCTGGGCCTGTGGACGCCGGCGACGAGCCTCGGCGGCGTCGAGTCGCTCGTCGAGCGCCGTCGGCGCCACGCCAACGAGCCGCCGACGACGCCCCTCGGGCTGCTCCGCCTCTCCTGCGGCCTGGAGGACGTCGAGGACCTCTGGGCCGACCTTCAGCAGGCGCTCGACGGCGGGGCCTGAGCCCAGACCCCCTCGACACCAGGCCCGCTCGGCACCGGACCCGCTCGGCACCGGACCCGCTCGGCACCGGACCCGCTCGGCACCGGACCCGCTCGGCACCGGGGCCGCCCGCCTCAGGCCCGCTCGGTGCCGTCCGCCCGGTCGGGCGCGGTCGGCACGACCCGCGCGCCGAGGTGCTCGGCGAGGACGGTCGCGAAGCCGGCGGCCTGGTCCTCGCCGAGGACGACGCCCGCGAGGTCGCCCGGGCCGGTGACGCGCTCGACGCGGGCCCCGCTCACGTCGAGCCCGGACAGGCGCGAGCCGGTGAGCACGAGCCGCTCGACGCGGCAGCCGACCAGCCGCACCCGCACCGCCCGCGCGTCCGTGAGGTCGAGCTCCCCCACGACGCAGTCCTCGAGCAGGACGTCCGCGAGGTCGGCGCCCCGGGCGTCCAGGTGGTGCAGCCGGCACCCGCTGAGGCGGGTGCGGACGAGGTCGGCCTCCCCGAGCCGCAGCACGCCGGCGCGGGAGCCCTCGACGACGACGTCCCGCCAGGACGAGCCGGTGAGGTCGAGGTCCGTCGCAGCCAGCTCCTCGAGGCGGGTCGAGACGAGGCGGGCGCCGCGCAGGGCGGCGCCGTCGAGGCGGCAGGCGACGAGGGCGCACTCGAGCAGGCGCAGGTCGGGCAGCGCCGCCCCCGCGAGGTCAAGGCCGCTGAGCAGCAGCCCGTCGAGGTCCTCCCCCGCCCCCGGCGGCGCCGTGCGCGGCACGAGGTCGGGCAGGACCACCTCGACCCGCGCCCCGCGCGAGCGCCCCGCCGCGCCCCGGGACGCCACCTCAGCCGGCCTCGTGCTTGAGGTCGCGGGCCAGGAGCAGCCGCGCCGCCTCCCGCGCGTGGACCCGCCCCTCGACGACGTCGACGACCTGCTCGACGATGGGCATCTCGACGCCGGCGGACCGGGCGAGGGCCAGGACCGACGGGGCCGAGCGGACGCCCTCGGCCGTCTGGCGCACGACCCGCGCCGCCGCTCCGACGTCGAGGCCGCGACCCAGCTGGACGCCCGTCTGGTGGTTGCGCGACAGGGGCGACGCGCAGGTGGCGACGAGGTCGCCCATCCCGGCGAGCCCGGCCAGCGTGGCCGCCTCGGCGCCCAGGGCGACGGCGAGGCGGGAGGTCTGCGCGAGGCCGCGGGTGATGATCGACGCCTTGGCGTTGTCGCCGTACCCGAGCCCCTCGGCCATGCCGACGGCCAGGCCGACGACGTTCTTGACGACGCCGCCGAGCTCGACGCCGAGGACGTCGTGGTGGGTGTAGGGCCGGAAGACCGGTGTGGCGCAGGCAGCCGCGACCTCGGCGGCGACGTCGGCGTCGTGGGCGGCCACCACCGTGGCCGTGGGCTGCCGCTCGGCGATCTCCCGGGCGAGGTTCGGGCCCGAGACCACGGCCACGCGCTCGCGCGCGGCGCCGGACGCCTCGGCCACGACCTCGCTCATCCGCAGCCTCGAGCCGCTCTCGAGGCCCTTCGCCAGGCTGACGAGCGGGGCCCCGGCGGGGACGGCGTCGGCCACGCCGCCGAGGACGCCGCGCAGCGACTGCGACGGCAGGGCGAGCACCACGACGTCGGCGCCCTCGAGGGCGCGGCGCGGGTCCGTCGTCGCCGTGACGGCGTCCGGCAGCGCGACGCCCGGCAGGTAGGCCGGGTTGCCGCGCCCGCCCGCGACGGCGGCGACGACCTCGGGCCGGCGGCCCCACATGGCCACCTCGGCGCCGGCGTCGGCGAGCACCAGCGCGAAGGCCGTACCCCAGCTGCCCGTGCCGAGGACGGCGACGCGGCGGCTCACGCGCGGCCGGCCCCGGGGGCCGTCCCGACGCCCGCGGGGGCCGGGGCGCCGGTCGTGCGGCGGGTCGTCCGTCGACCTCGCGTCGGGCGGCGGGGGGTCTCCGGCATCGGTGTCCTCTCGGGTCGGTCGTGGGGCGGTCGTCGAGCCGCGCCCAGGGTGGCAGCATCGCGTGGGTGCCCGCGCCCGACGCCCCCCGCACGCCCGGGGTGCACCGCTGGGACGTCGTGCTGCCCGTCAAGGGCGGCCACGCCGCCAAGAGCCGCCTCGGCGGTGACGCCGCCCTGCGCGGGCGCCTCGCGCTCGCCATGGCTCTGGACTGCCTGGACGCCGTGCTGGCGGCGCCCGACGTCGCCCGTGCCCTCGTGGTGACCGACGACCCCGCCGTGGCGGCCGCCGTCGCCGCCGGCGGCGCCCGCGTCGTCGCCCCCGGTCCGGCGAGCGCTCGGGCCTCGGCCCTGGACGAGGCCGTGCGGGACGGGGCGCGCGCCGCCGAGCGGTGCCGGGCGGTGCCCCGCGACGACGCCGGAGGGGGCGCTGCCAGCGCAGGAGCGGGGGCCGGAGCGGTGACGGGCGTCGCCGTGCTGCTGCCCGACGTCCCCGCCCTGCGCGCGGAGGAGGTGGGCGCCGCCCTCGCGGCGGCCTCGGAGGCCCTGGCGGCCGGGGCGAGCGCCGCTCTCGTGCCCGACGCCGCGGGCCGGGGCACCGCTCTGCTGGCCGCGCGGACCGCCGCCGACCTGCCCGTCGCGTACGGCGAGGGGTCGGCCGGGCGGCACGCCCGTGCGGGAGCGGCCGTGCTGGACCTCGCCCTCCCCGGGCTGCGCCGCGACGTCGACACGCGGGCCGACCTGCGCGAGGCGGTGGCGCTGGGCGTGGGGCCGCGCACGGCCGACGCGCTGGCGCAGGGGCGCCTCCACCTCGCCGGGTAGGCGCCCGGCCGGGGCCGGAGCCCCGGCGCCGGCGGGGCTCAGGCCCCGGCGCCGGCGGGGACGCGCACCCGGGACGCCGCCGCCGTCGAGGACCACTCGACGTCGGCCCCGATGGCCTCGAGCTTCTCGGCGAAGCGCTCGTAGCCCCGGTCGATGAGCTCGATGCCCGAGACCCGCGAGACGCCCGTCGCGGCCAGGGCGGCGACGAGGTAGCTGAACCCGCCGCGCAGGTCGGGCACGACGATGTCGGCGCCGTGCAGCGGCGTGGGGCCGGAGATGGCCGCCGAGTGCCGGAACTGGGCCCCGCCGAAGCGGCAGGGCGTGGAGCCCAGGCACTCCCGGTAGACCTGGATGCGGGCGCCCATGCCGCCGAGGGCCTCGGTGAAGCCGAAGCGGTTCTCGTAGACCGTCTCGTGGACGATCGACAGGCCGTCGGCCTGCGTGAGAGCCACCACGAGCGGCTGCTGCCAGTCGGTCATGAAGCCCGGGTGCACGTCCGTCTCCAGCGCGAGCGAGCGCAGCGGCCCGTCCGGGCTGAGGAAGCGGATGCCTTCGTCGGTGACGTCGAACTCGCCGCCGACCTTCCGGAAGACGTTGAGGAAGGTCATCATCTCGGGCTGCGTGGCGCCCTCGACGAAGACCTGCCCGCGCGTGGCCAGCGCGGCGCAGGCCCAGGACGCCGTCTCGATGCGGTCGGTCAGGGCGCGGTGGTCGTACCCGCGGAGCCGGGCGACGCCCTCCACCCGGATGGTCCGGTCGGTGTCGACCCCGATGATCGCGCCCATCTTCTGCAGCACGGCCACGAGGTCGAGGATCTCGGGCTCCGTCGCCGCGCCGTGCAGCTCGGTGAAGCCCTCGGCCCGCACCGCCGTGAGCAGGACCTGCTCCGTCGCACCGACGCTCGGGTACGGCAGGTCGATGCGGGTGCCCCGCAGCCCGTTCGGCGCGGTGATGCGGATGCCCCCCTCGCGCTTGTCCACCACGGCGCCGAACTGCCGCAGGACGTCGAGGTGGTAGTTGATCGGGCGGTCGCCGATGCGGCAGCCGCCGAGGTCGGGGATGAAGGCCTCGCCGAGGCGGTGCACCAGCGGCCCGCAGAAGAGGATCGGGATGCGGCTGGCCCCCGCGTGGGCGTCGATGTCGGCCACGTGCGCGGACTCGACGTCGGTCGGGTCGAGCACGAGGACGCCGTCGTCCGGCTGGGAGACGTCGACGCCGTGCAGGCCGAGCAGGCCCGTGACGACGCCGACGTCGCGGATCTCGGGGACGTTGCGCAGGACGCTAGGGCTCTCGCCCAGCAGCGCCGCCACCATCGCCTTGGAGACGAAGTTCTTCGCCCCGCGGACGGCGACGGTGCCGTCCACCGGTCGTCCGCCGCGCACGTGCAGCACGTCGCCCATGGGCACCCAGACCTCCTGCCGGCGGCACCCGCGCGGCGCCGCCCCGGCCGACCATCATGCCCCCGGCGGGCCCGTGCCCCGCGCCACCGGCCCCGGCGCGGCGCGCCCCCGGCCCCGACGGCGCCCCCTAGGGACCGGGCCCGGGCGCCGCGCGGGCCCCGGCCCGCCAGCCGGGGCCGGGTGGTCCGCGGCGGCCGCGGACCACCCGCCCGTCAGGACTTCTTCTTGGCCTTCTTGCCGTCCTTGCCGTCCTTCTTCTTCGCCTTCTTGCCGTCCTTGCCGTCCTTGCCGTCCTTCTTGCCGTCCTTGCCCTTGCCGCCCGGGGCCTTCTCCGGCGCGGGCTCGGCGGCCGCGGGCGCGTCGGGGACCTCCGCGGCCGGCGGCTGGTCGTCCGGGGCGGCCGCCGTCGCCGGGGCGGTGCTCGACGTGCGCGAGGACGGTGCGCGCCGGCTGCGCACGGGCGCGCCGTCGGCGAGCTCGACGCCGCCGCGGCGGGTCGTCACGGCCCGCAGGGCCCCGCCGGCGAACGGGTCGGTCTGGACGGCCTCGGGCATCGAGCCCGGGTCGGAGACGTAGGCGCGGAACGCCGTGCCGGGCTTGAAGCGGGGCACCGAGGTGCCGGCGATGGGCACCGTCTCCCCCGTCCGCGGGTTGCGGCCGGTCCGCGGGGCCCGGTCGGCCCGCTCGAAGGTGCCGAACCCGCTGATGGCCACGCGCTCCCCGCGCGCCACGGCGCGCACGACGGCGTCGAGGACGGCCTCCATGGCGTCGCTGGCGGCGCGGCGGCTCCCGAGCCGCTCCTCGAGGACGTCGACGAGCTCACCCTTGTTCACGAGACCTCCTGCGGCGCCCACGAGCCCGACGGTCGGGCGCGCTCCGCCTGGGCCCGCACCGTAGGGGCAGCCCGGGGCCCGCACCAGGCCTGGCGGCGCCCCTCGCCCCGCCGACCTGCTCTCAGGCGAGCGTGCGCGGCTTCCAGGACGGCCGCTCGCGCTCGAAGGCGTCGATCGCGTCGACGTCGCGCAGCGTCAGACCGACGTCGTCGAGCCCCTCGATCAGCCGCCAGCGGGTGTAGTCGTCGATCTGCAGCGGCGCCACGAGCTCGGCGCACAGCACGACCCGCTCCTGGAGGTCCACGGTCACCTCGGTGCCGGGGCGGGCCTCGAGCTGCTTCCAGATGAGCTCGACGTCCTCCTGCGCCAGCTGGCCGGCCACGAGGCCCTGCTTGCCGGCGTTGCCGCGGAAGATGTCGGCGAAGCGCGAGGAGAGGACGGCGCGGAAGCCGTAGTCCTTCAGCGCCCAGACGGCGTGCTCGCGGGAGGAGCCGGTGCCGAAGTCCGGGCCCGCCACGAGGACGCTGCCCGAGGAGTACGCCGGCTGGTTGAGGACGAAGGACGGGTCCTGGCGCCAGCCGGAGAACAGCCCGTCCTCGAAGCCGGTGCGCGAGACCCGCTTGAGGTACACGGCGGGGATGATCTGGTCGGTGTCGACGTCGCTGCGGCGCAGCGGCACGCCGACGCCGGTGTGGCGGGTCACGGGGTCCACGGGGGCGCTCCTCGTCGGTGCTGGCGGGTGGTGGCCGGGGTCGTGCGGGCGACCGGGGGCGGGCGGCGGCGCTCGCTCAGGCCGGCACGAGGGGCTGCGGCGCCTCGAGGTCGGCCGGCGAGGAGAGGGTGCCGCGCACGGCCGTGGCCGCGGCCACGAGCGGCGAGACGAGGTGCGTGCGCCCGCCGCGGCCCTGGCGGCCCTCGAAGTTGCGGTTCGACGTCGACGCCGCCCGCTCCCCCGGCGCCAGCTGGTCGGGGTTCATGCCGAGGCACATCGAGCACCCCGCGAAGCGCCACTCGGCGCCGAAGTCGGTGAAGACGCGGTCGAGGCCCTCGGCCTCCGCCTGCAGGCGCACGCGCGCCGAGCCGGGGACGACGAGCACGCGCACGCCGTCGGCCTTCGTCCGCCCTCGGACCACCTCGGCGGCGGCGCGCAGGTCCTCGATGCGCCCGTTGGTGCACGAGCCGATGAAGACGGCGTCCACCGCCACCTCGCGCAGCGGGGTGCCGGGCGCGAGGTCCATGTACGCCAGGGCCCGCCGGGCCGCGGCGGCCTGGCCCTGGTCCGCCATCGCCTCGGGGTCGGGGACGGCGGCCGACAGCGGCAGCCCCTGGCCCGGGTTGGTCCCCCACGTGACGAAGGGCTGCAGGTCGGCGGCGTCGATGACGACCTCGGCGTCGAAGACGGCGTCGTCGTCGGTGCGCAGCGAGCGCCAGTGCTCGACGGCGGCGTCCCAGTCGGCGCCCGTCGGGGCGTGGTCGCGGCCCTGCACGTAGGCGAAGGTCGTCTCGTCGGGCGCCACCATGCCGGCGCGGGCGCCCGCCTCGATCGACATGTTGCAGATGGTCATGCGCGCCTCCATCGAGAGCGCACGGATGGCCGAGCCGCGGTACTCGAGGACGTAGCCCTGGCCGCCTCCCGTCCCGATGCGCGCGATGACGGCGAGGATGACGTCCTTGGCGGTGGAGCCCTCGGGCAGCTCGCCCTCGACCGTGATCGCCATGGTGCGCGGGCGTTGGAGCGGCAGGGTCTGGGTGGCGAGGACGTGCTCGACCTCGCTCGTGCCGATGCCCATGGCGAGCGCGCCGAAGGCGCCGTGCGTCGAGGTGTGGGAGTCCCCGCACACGACCGTCATGCCCGGCTGCGTGAGCCCCAGCTGCGGCCCGACCACGTGGACGATGCCCTGCTCGGCGTCCCCCAGCGGGTGCAGGCGGACGCCGAACTCCGCGCAGTTGCGGCGCAGCGTCTCGATCTGCGTGCGGCTCGTGGGGTCCGCGATCGGCTTGTCGATGTCGAGGGTGGGGGTGTTGTGGTCCTCGGTCGCGATGGTGAGGTCGAGGCGCCGCACGCCGCGACCCTCCAGGCGGAGGCCCTCGAAGGCCTGCGGCGAGGTGACCTCGTGGAGGAGGTGGAGGTCGATGTACAGGAGGTCGGGCTCGCCGTCGCCGCCGCGGCGCACCACGTGCTCGTCCCACACCTTCTCGGCCAGGGTCCGGCCCATCTCGTCCTCCTCCGGGCGCCGTGCGGCGCCGCCGCTGCGGCCTGTGCGGACGCGCCCCCGCCGCCCCGGTCGGGGGTGGCGCGGGCGTCCCGCCGCTCCGGGCGGGTGACTTGCCATCTCATAGTGAGAGACGGCAATATCGTCCTATGGACAAGTCTAGCGGAGTCGGCGTCCTCGACAAGGCCGCCGCCGTCCTCGCCGCGCTCGAGGCCGGCCCCGCCAGCCTCGCGCAGCTCGTGGCCGCCACGGGCCTGGCGAGGCCCACGGCGCACCGCCTCGCGGTCGCGCTCGAGCACCACCGCCTCGTCGGTCGCGACATGCAGGGCCGCTTCGTGCTCGGCCCGCGACTGCCCGAGCTCGCCTCGGCCGCCGGGGAGGACCGCCTCATCGCCGCCGCGGGCCCCGCCCTGACGGCGCTGCGCGACCACACGGGCGAGAGCGCCTCCCTCTTCCGCCGCCAGGGCGACGCGCGCGTCTGCGTGGCCGCCGCCGAGCTGCCCATGGGGCTGCGCGACTCCGTGCCGGTCGGCGCCACCCTGTCGATGCTCGCCGGCTCGGCCGCCCAGGTGCTCCTCGCGTGGGAGGAGCCCGACCGGCTGCACCGCGGCCTGCAGGGCGCCCGTTTCACCGCGACCGTCCTGTCGGGCGTCCGCCGCCGCGGCTGGGCGCAGAGCATCGGCGAGCGGGAGGCCGGCGTCGCCTCGGTCTCGGCGCCGGTGCGCGGGCCGGCGGGCCGCGTCGTCGCCGCGGTGTCCATCTCCGGCCCCCTGCAGCGCCTCACGCGCCAGCCCGGGCGCCTGCACGCGGCCGCCGTCGTCACGACCGCGCAGCGCCTGTCGGAGGCCCTCAAGCGCGCGGAGGGCTGACCCGCGCGCACCCCGCCACTCCGACCCCTCCCCCGGGGGCGACGTGTGGCCATGTCGCCCCCGGCACAGGTTCCCGGACGGCGACGTGTGGCCATGTCGCCCCGCCCGCGCCTCCGGACGGCGACGTGTGGCCATGTCGCCCCCGCACAGGCCCCCCGACGGCGACGTGTGGCCATGTCGCCCTCACCCGGCCGCCGGCGGGGCGACATGGCCACACGTCGCCCCGAGCGGAGGAGGGGACACGCGCTCGGACGTCGCCTTGGACAGAAGAAGGGCTCGCCCGGAGCAGCCCCGGAGAAGCAGAACGGCCCGGCCTCCCTGCTGGGAGACCGGGCCGTGCCTGTAGCCCCGACCGGATTCGAACCGGCGCTACCGCCTTGAGAGGGCGGCGTGCTAGGCCGCTACACAACGGGGCCTTGCGTGTCCGCTCTGATGCGGACGGTGGTGCGGGTGAAGCGCTGGGGTACCAGGACTCGAACCTAGACTAACTGAACCAGAATCAGTCGTGCTGCCAATTACACCATACCCCACCGGGGTATGACGCTGGCCGCCTGGCCGAGCGCCGTACCGGGAGTAGACAGTAGCGGCTGCCGCGCCCGGCGCCAAAATCGGCCACCGCTCGCGGGAGGCGACCGCTCGTCCTCCCCGCGGCGAGGAGGACGAGCGGGGCCGCTCAGCCGAGCTGCCGACGCAGCGCCGCGATCCGCAGCATCGAGCTCTCGCGCCCGAGCAGCTCCAAGGACTCGAAGAGCGGGGGCGAGACGCGCCGGCCCGTCACCGCCGTCCGCAGGGGGCCGAAGGCGAACTTCGGCTTCACCCCGAGCCCGTCGACGACGGCGGAGCGCAGCGCCGCCTCGACGGCGGCGGCGTCCCACTCGGGCAGGTCGACGAGGGCCGCGGCGGACGCGTCGAGGACGTCGGCCGCCTCCGGGCGCAGCGCCCCCAGCGCGTCCTCCTCGACGACGAGGTCCTCGTCGGCGACGAGGAGGAAGCCGAGCATCCCCGGCCCCTCGGACAGCACTCCCATGCGCGTCTGCACGAGCGGGACGGCGCCCTCGAGCAGCCGGCGCTGGGTCGGCGTCGGGTCGCCGTCGAGCAGGCCGGCGGAGCGCAGGTGCGGCAGCAGCCGGTCGAGGAGCACCTCGGGGGCCAGCATGCGCAGGTGGTCCCCGTTGATGGCCTCGGCCTTCTTCTGGTCCCACCGGGCGGGGTTCGCGCCGATGTCGCGCACGTCGAAGGCGGCGACGAGCTCCTCGCGCGTGAAGACGTCGCGGTCGGGGGCGAGGGACCACCCCAGCAGCGCGAGGTAGTTGACCATCCCCTCCGGCAGCAGCCCGCGCTCGCGGTGGAGGAACAGGTCGGACTCGGGGTCGCGCTTGCTCAGCTTGCGGTTGCCCTCCCCCAGCACGAGCGGGAGGTGGCCGAACTGCGGGACCCGCTGCGAGAGGCCCATCTCCACGAGCGCGCGGTGCAGCACCACCTGGCGCGGCGTCGAGGACAGGAGGTCCTCGCCCCGCAGCACGTGCGTGATGCCCATGACGGCGTCGTCCACCGGGTTGACCAGCGTGTAGAGCGGCTGCCCGTTGGCGCGCACGACGACGAAGTCGGGCACCGAGCCGGCCGGGAAGACGACGCGGCCGCGCACGAGGTCGTCGACCTCGACGTCCTCGTCGGGCATCCGCACGCGCAGCACGGGCTCGCGGCCCTCGTCGCGGAAGGCCTGCACCTGCGCGGCGGAGAGGTCGCGGTCGAAGCCGTCGTAGCCGAGCTTCGGGTCGCGGCCCGCCGCGCGGTGGCGCTCCTCGACCTCCTCGGGGGTCGACCACGACTCGTAGGCGTAGCCCTCCGCGAGCAGCCGGCGCGCGACGTCGGCGTAGAGGTCGCGCCGCTCGCTCTGGCGGTAGGGCGCGTGCGGGCCCCCGACGCCCGGCCCCTCGTCGTAGTCGATGCCCAGCCAGGCGAGGCCCTCGACGATGGCGTCCATCGACTCCTGGGAGTCGCGGGCGGCGTCGGTGTCCTCGATGCGGAAGACGAGCTTCCCGCCCGTGTGCCGCGCGTACGCCCAGTTGAAGAGGGCCGCGCGCATGACGCCGACGTGCGGCGTCCCCGTCGGCGAGGGGCAGAAGCGCACGCGCACGTCCGCGCCGCTCGCCTCGGCCAGGCCGGTCGCGGTCGCGGCGCGCGGCGAGGCGCCCGAGCCGGTGGTCGCGCTCTCCCCCGCGGAGGGGCCGGACGGCGTGCCCGGTGCGGTCGCGCTCATCGGGCCACCACCGGGTTGCTCAGGGTGCCGACGCCCTCGATCTCGACGTCGACGCGCTGGCCGGCGGAGACGAGCCCGACGCCGGCGGGCGTGCCGGTGAGGATGACGTCGCCGGGCAGCAGCGTGAAGGCCGCCGAGACGGCCGCCACGAGGGAGGGCACGTCGAAGACCATGTCGGAGGTGCGGCCGTCCTGGACGAGCTCGCCGTCCACGCGGGTGCGCAGCGACAGGTCGGCGGGGTCGAGGTCGGTGGTGATCCACGGGCCGAGCGGGCAGGAGGAGTCGAAGCCCTTGGCGCGGGCCCACTGGCCGTCGTCGCGCTGGGCGTCGCGCGCCGTCACGTCGTTGGCGCAGGTGTAGCCGTAGACGACCTCGCCCACGCGCTCGCGCGGCACGTCCTTGCAGATGCGGCCGATGACGACGGCGAGCTCGCCCTCGTAGGAGACCTCCTGGGAGAACGACGGCAGCACGACCGGGTCGTCGGGGCCGACGACGGCGGTGTTCGGCACGAGGAACATCAGCGGCTTCGAGGGGACCTCGTTGCCCATCTCGCGCGCGTGGTCGTGGTAGTTGCGGCCGATGCCGACGACCTTGCTGCGGGGGATGACGGGGGCCAGCAGCCGGACCTCGTCGAGGCCGACGACGGCGCCGGTCGGCGTGAGCTTCGTGTACAGGGGGTCGCCGCCGATGACGTGCAGGCGCTCCTCCCCCGGCTCGCCCTCCACGAACCCGTAGCTGATGTCGTCGTCCCGGGTGAACCTCGCGATGCGCACGGCTCCGAGGCTATCGGCGCGCGCGGAGGCGGCGCCCGTGCCGCCCTCCTCCCCGGGGGGCCGGACGACGTCGGTCGCCCCGGGGCGACGCGCCTACCGTGGCCGCGTGCTCGCGACCGCCCCGACCGTCCTCGCCGAGGAGGAGTGGGTCCCCGTGGCCGAGGAGCACCGGCGCGCGGTCGAGGCGCTCACGGCCGGCCACCGCGAGCGGGCCCTGGCCGGCGAGCCGCACCCGGTCGAGGACTTCCTCTTCACCTACTACCGCTTCCGCCCCGGCCAGCTCGCCCGTTGGCACCCAGGTGCGGGGGTCGTCCTCCTCGGGGACGCGGCGCGCGAGCGGCTCGGCTGGCGGGGCTACGTCGCGTGGGCGGACCAGGACGGGCGCGAGGGCGTCGTCGTCGACGCGGCGGGCGTCGCGGCGTCGCAGGGGCGGCGGCTGAGCCACGTGCGCGACGTCGTCGCCGCGACCCGCGGTCGCGCCCCCGAGCTGGGCTGCTTCGGGCTGCACGAGTGGGCGATGGTGCACGGCTCGGCGACGGACCCCTCGGTGCTGCGGCACGAGC
Source organism: uncultured Pseudokineococcus sp. (assembly GCF_947499845.1). Taxonomy (GTDB): domain Bacteria; phylum Actinomycetota; class Actinomycetes; order Actinomycetales; family Quadrisphaeraceae; genus Pseudokineococcus. Next base: position 38,999 of record NZ_CANMPM010000009.1, on the reverse strand, counting down.
GCCAGCCGCTGCGCCTCGGCGCCGAGGGCACCGACGCCGTCGTGGAGGAGGGCGCGCGGCGCGGGTGGCTGCGGTGCACCCACGTCGACGCGTTCCGCTTCTACCCGGGCAGCGCCGTCGAGCTCAGCCCCCTGCGCCCGACGCGGGACACCCAGGCGGCGCTCGAGCAGCCGGGCTGCCTGCACGCCGGGATGGACCTCTACCGCGCGGCCTTCCTCCTCGTGCCGCTCGCGCCGTCGTCGCTGGTCCTCGACGCCTTCCGCCTGGCGCGGGACATCAGGGAGCTCGACATGCGCGCGTCGCCGTACGACCTCAGCCGCTACGGCCGCGAGCCCGTCCGCGTGGAGACGGCCGAGGGCCGGGCGCAGTACGCCACGGAGCAGCGCGCGCTCGCCGTCCGGGGCCAGGACCTGCGCGACCGGCTGCTCCCGCTGCTCGACGCCGTCGTCGCCCCCGCCCGCTGACGCCGCCCTTCCCCCGCGCTTCGTCGACACATCGCCGTCCGAGAGCGCTGTTCCGAGGGCACGTCGTCGACACATCGCCTCTGCGGAGCTCCCGCCGGGGCACGGTGACGACGGAATGCGGGGAAGGGCGACCGCGACAGGGAGGGGTGGACGGGCGACGAGGCGTGAGGGACGGGCCTCAGACGAGCCGGTGCATCCAGCCGTGGGCGTCCTCGGCGCGGCCCTGCTGGACGTCGGTGAGGCGCTGCCGGATCGCCGCCGTTACCGCGCCGGTGCCGCCGTCACCGGGGACGGAGCGCCGGCCCGGCTCGACGAGCGCGCCGACGGGCGTGACGACTGCCGCGGTGCCGCACGCGAACACCTCGGTGATGCGTCCGGTCTCGCAACCCTCGCGCCACTCGGCGACGTCGACGCGGCGCTCGACCACCTCGTGGCCCAGGTCGGCGGCGATCTGCAGCACCGACGAGCGCGTGACGCCCTCGAGGATGGTGCCGGTGAGCTCGGGGGTGACGACGGTGCCGTCGTCGTGGACGAAGAAGAGGTTCATGCCGCCGAGCTCCTCGACCCAGCGGTGCTCCACCGCGTCGAGGAAGGCGACCTGGTCGCACCCGTGCTCGGCGGCCTCGGCCTGCGCCTGCAGGCTCGCCGCGTAGTTGCCGCCGCACTTGGCCGCGCCGGTGCCGCCGGGGGCGGCGCGGCTGTACTCCTGCGAGAGCCAGATGGACACGGGCGTGATCTCGCCGCCGCCGAAGTAGGAGCCGGCCGGCGAGGCGATGCAGAGGTAGGTGACCTCCGCGGCCGGGCGCACGCCGAGGAAGGACTCGGACGCGAACATGAACGGCCGCAGGTAGAGGCTGTTCTCCCCGCCGCCGGGCACCCAGTCGACGTCGGCCGCGACGAGCTGCTCGACCGAGCGCAGGAACGCGGCCTCGGGGAGCACGGGCAGCGCCAGCCGGCGGGCCGAGGCCGCGAAGCGGCGGGCGTTGGCGTCGGGGCGGAAGGCCCACACCGAGCCGTCGGCGTGCCGGTAGGCCTTCATGCCCTCGAAGACTTCCTGCGCGTAGTGCAGGACGGCGGCGGCCGGCGACAGCGTGATCGGGCCGTGGGCGACGACGGCGTCCTGCCCCCACCCGGCCGGCGTCCACACCGCGCGAGCCATGTGGTCGGTGAAGTGCCGGCCGAAGCCCGGGCTCTCGAGGATCTCCGCGCGCTCGGCCTCCGGCAGGCGCGGGACGCCGTCGGCGACGGGGAACTCGAGCCGCACGCCCTGGTCGACGGACGTCGGGACGCCCGCCGTCGAGGACGCCCGGGCGTCCGGCGCCGGGGCCGGCGCGCCGGCGGGGCTCGTGCTCGTGTCGCTCGCCATGGCGGTCACGGTAGCGCCGGGCCGCAAGGGCCCAGCGACGCTCGCGGGGGCGCCGGGCACCGCCTCAGGCGAGGGCGGCGGCGATGGCGTCGCCGGTCTCGGACGTCGTCCGCGGCCCCGCGCCGGCGCGCGCGGCGAGGTCGTCCCCGACGGCCCGGACGACGCGCTCGGCGGCGTCGGGGTGCCCGAGGTGCTCGAGCAGCATCGCGACGGACAGCACCGTGGCGGTCGGGTCGGCGCGGCCCGTGCCGGCGATGTCCGGCGCCGAGCCGTGGACGGGCTCGAACATGCTCGGCGACCGGCGGGTCGGGTCGACGTTGCCCGACGCGGCGAGCCCGATGCCGCCGGTGATCGCCGCGGCGAGGTCGGTGACGATGTCGCCGAAGAGGTTGTCGGTGACGACGACGTCGAAGCGCCCCGGGTCGGTGACGAGGTGGATCATCGCCGCGTCGACGTGGGCGTAGTCGACGGCGACGTCGGGGTGCTCGGCGCCCACCGCCTCGACCGTGCGGCGCCACAGGTGCCCGGCGTGGGCCAGGACGTTGTGCTTGTGCAGCAGCGTCAGCCTCTTCCGCGGGCGCGCCCGCGCTCGCGCGAAGGCGTCGCGGACGACGCGCTCGACGCCGAAGGCCGTGTTGACGCTGACCTCCGTCGCGATCTCGTGGGGCGTGCCCACGCGCAACGCCCCGCCGTTGCCCGTGTAGGGGCCCTCGGTGCCCTCGCGGACGACGACGAGGTCGACCTCGCCGGGCTCGACGAGCGGCGAGGTGACGCCCGGCAGCAGGCGGCTGGGGCGCAGGTTCACGTACTGGTCGAGCTCGAAGCGCAGCCGCAGCAGCAGCCCGCGCTCGAGCACGCCGCTCGGGACGCCCGGGTCGCCGACGGCGCCGAGCAGGATCGCGTCGTGGCCGCGGATCTCCTCGAGGGCGCTGTCCGGCAGCGTCTCCCCCGTGGCGTGCCAGCGCCGGGCGCCGAGGTCGTACTCGGTGCGCTCCACCGCGAGGCCGAGGTCGGCGGCGACGACGTCGAGGACCTTGAGGCCCTCCGCGACCACCTCCGGGCCGATGCCGTCCCCCGGGAGCACTGCCAGCCTGACCGTCTGCGCCATGCCGGCGAGGCTAGTGACGCGTCCCGCCCCTCAGGACCCGCGTCCCGGCGTGCGGACTCATCGGCCGGTGCTCTCGAGGACGAGCCGCACCGTCTCCTCGGGCTGGTCCCACATCGGGAAGTGGCCGCAGGACTCGAACCAGTGCAGCTGCGCGTCCGGGAAACGCTCGGTCGCCACGGCGGCCTGGCTCGGCGTGACGACGCGGTCCTGGCGGCCCCAGCCGAGGACCACCCGGCCTCGCGTCCCCCCGGCGGGTGCGCCCTCCTGCGGCGGCCCGTGGACGAGGGCGGCGAGCAGCGCGTCGTAGCTCGGCGCGGCGGCCCATCCCCGCAGCTCGCGCAGCACCAGCGCCGGCGGCAGCGCCCACGGGCGGGGGCTGAGCTGCGCCAGCAGCGCCGAGCGCGTCACCGGGTTGCCGGTGAGCACCGGCAGGACGGGGCGGAGGCCTCGGACCAGGCGGACGGAGGCCCCGATGGTGGCGCCGAACACGGCCAGCTGGCGGCGGTCCCAGAAGCCGCCCGGGTCGAGGGCGACCACGTCGCCGCCGACGCCGCGGCGGGCGAGCTCGAGCACGAGCCGGGCGCCGACGGAGCTGCCCACGAGGTCCGCGTCCCGGAGCCCCTGCTCCTCCAGGAAGCTGACCAGGGCGTCGGCGAGGGAGGCGATCGACACCTCGCCCTCCAGCGGCGGGGTGCCGCCGAAGCCGGGGAGGTCGACGGCGACGACGTCGCGGTGGGCGGCCAGCCCGGGCAGGACGGGGTCCCAGCTGCGCCAGGTCGACCCGAGGCCGTGCACGAGGACGAGAGGGGCGCCGGCGCCGCGGCGCTCGTGGTGGATCTCCATGCACGACGGTCGCACGCCCGCGCTGGTGCAGCACCTCGCCGCCGCACCCGCGCCTCCTTCCCCCGCCCCGCCCCGTCCCGCCCGCTGCGCGATGCTGGACCCATGCCCGTCGTGAAGATCAACGCCATCTCGGTGCCCGAGGGCGCCGGCCCGGAGCTCGAGCGTCGCTTCGCCGCCCGCCTGGGTGCCGTCGACGGCACGCCCGGCTTCCTCGGCTTCGAGCTGCTGCGTCCGACCGCCGGCGAGGACCGCTACTTCGTGCTCACCCGCTGGGAGGACGACGCCTCCTTCCGCGCCTGGAGCGAGGGCGGCGACGCGGCCCGCGCCCACGGCGGCGAGCGCTCGCGCCCCGTCGCCACGGGGGCGAGCCTGCTGGAGTTCGAGGTCGTCGACCTCGCGGGACCCGAGACCTCCTGACGCCCGGCCGCGGGCTCAGAAGGTGATGACGACCCGCCCGCGCTGCCCGCCGGCCTCGAGGCGCCGGTGGGCGTCCGCGGCGCGCTCGGGCGGCACCGTCCCGGCGACGCGCAGCACCAGGGTCCCGTCGACCACCCGCTCCACCAGCTCCCGCAGCGACGCCGTGTCCTCCAGGTGCTCGAACACCATGACCGGCGCGTAGCGGACGCCCCGCGCGTCGGGACGGCCACCGCCGTCGTAGCCGCGGACGGTGGCGACGACGCCTCCGTCCCGGACGGCGGCGGCGTGCTGGTCGTCGGTCACCGCGGCGTCCACCAGGCCGTCGGCCCCGCCGGGCACCAGCGCGCGGACGGCGTCGGCGAAGCCGTCGCCGCGGGGCAGGACGTCGTCGGCGCCGAAGGAGCGCACCAGGTCCTCCTCGCCCTCCTTCGCGTCCGCGACGACGCGGTGCCCGGCGTGGTGCGCCAGGGCGACGACGTAGGCGCCGAGGGTGCCCGCGGCGCCGGTGACGGCGACCGTCCCGCGCTCCGGCAGCCGGAGCGAGCGCAGGGCGTGCACGGCCGTGAGCCCGTTCATCGGCAGCGTCGACGCAGCCAGGAGGTCGACGTCGTCGGGCACGCGCACCACCGAGGCGGCCGGGACGACCAGGCGCTCGACGTAGGCGCCGCCCTCCGGTCGGCGGGGGTTCACGACAGCGGCGACGCGGTCGCCGACCGCGAGGTCCACGCCCTCCCCGACCGCGTCCACCACTCCCGCGGCGTCCATGCCGGGCACCCACGGGGGCGGCACGTCCTGCGGCGCCATCTGCGGGACGGCGCGCAGCCCGGTGTCGGTGGGGTTCACCGCGGCGCCGGCGACGGCGATCCGCACCTCGCCGCGCCCGGGCTCCGGCTCCGGGAGCTCGACGACGGTGAGGACCTCAGGCCCTCCGGTCTCCTGCAGTCCGACGGCGCGCATGCCCACCGCGAGCGCCCTGGCCGCGCTCGGCATTCCCGCCGCCGCACCGCCGGAGAGGACCCGCAGACGGGTCGCCGGCAGCGCCGCGCCGTCGCCGTCACCAGCGGTGCGCCACGTCGACCACCAGCCGGGAGCCGTCCCCGGGGCCGTCGAGGGTGAAGACGCGGAAGGGGAGCCGGGCGCGCACCCCGAGCCCGAGGTCGGTCGTGCCCTCGAAGCTCCCCGCGAGCGCGACCTGGCGGAAGGTCCGGTACCCGGTCACGTCGACGACCTCTCCCGCGTCGGCGGGGAGGTACGTCGCGCTGCCGTCCCGGGCGTCGTACGCCGGGACGTACGGGACGACCTGCAGGGCCGCACCCCCGCGCAGCGGCACGACCTCCCCGCTGCCGGGGCGGCGCACCTGGTCGACGTAGGCGACCCAGTAGCCGTCGACCTCGCCGTCCACGTCGACGACGAGGCGGTCGAAGCACGCGTGGCGCCCCGCCCGGACGTCGGACACCGTCCCGGTCGTCGAGGGCAGGACCTGCTCGGGCAGCGAGCCCCACCGGATGCCGCAGTAGGGCGCGGCCGAGGCAGGTGCGGCCGCCGGGACGAGGAGGGCGGCTCCGAGGAGCACGGCCAGCGCTGCGCGGATCGACGTCATGACAGACCCCCAGGACGAGCCACCGCACGGGTGGGCGCGGCTCACCGTCGAGCCCCGCCGTCGTCACGGTACGCCGGTGCGCCCCGACGCGACAGGGCGCGAACAGGGTGCGGAGACGACGCGAGAGGGCGGCGTCGGGACTCAGGACGTCTGCTCGACGAGCAGCCGGCGCACCTCGGCGGCCGCCCGCCCCAGGGGCACGTCCTTGCGGTGCGCCACGCCCACGGTGCGGTGCAGCGCGGGCCCGCGCAGCGGGGTGGCCCGCAGCGCCCCGCCGGCGCCGTCGACGACCGTCCGCGGCAGCACCGCGGCGCCCACCCCGGCGCGCACGAGCGCGACGACGACGTCGAGCTCCCCGCCGTCGGCGACGACGCGCGGCTCGACCCCGGCGGTGGCGCAGGCGGCGAGCGTCGTCGCCCGCAGGTCGTAGCCCTCGCCGGGCAGCACGAGGTCGACGTCGGCGAGGTCGCCCGCAGCGGCGCTGGGGCCCGCGACCGGCGCGGGGCCGTCCGTGGCGCTCGCGAGCACCAGGGCGTCGCGCAGCAGCGGCGTCGTCGCCAGGGCCCCGCCGTGGGCGGCCACGGGCAGGACGACGACCGCGAGGTCGAGCGCCCCCACGGCCAGCTGCTCGACGAGGTCGCGCGAGCCCGCCTCCGCGAGGTGCAGCACGACGCCCGGGTGGGCGTCGTGGAAGCGCCGCAGGACCGGGGGCAGCAGGGCGGTGCCCGCGCTCGGCGTCGCCCCGACGCGCAGCACGCCCGTCTCGAGTCCGCGCACCCGCCGCATCTCCGCGCTCGCGGCGGCCGCGTCGGCGAGGATGCGCCGCGCGTAGGGCAGGAGCCGCTCGCCCGCCTCGGTCGGGCGGACGTCGCCGCGCCGCCGGTGCAGCAGCGGCCCGCCGACCTCGCGCTCCAGCGAGCGCACCTGCGCGGACAGGGACGGCTGCGCCAGGTGCAGGCGCTGGGCGGCGCGCGTGAAGTGCGCCTCGTCGACGACGGCGACGAAGCAGGCGAGCTGCTGCAGCTGCACGGGCCGACGGTAGCGCCGCCGGCAGCGTCGATAGGCAGAGCCTCGCGTCCGGGCGTCGTCGATCGCCCGGCAACCACCTACCCTGGCGAGGACGACGTCCCGGGCCCGGGGCGTGACGCGGTCCCGACCGAGAGGTGGCCCCCGTGGTCCAGACGCACATCTTCGACGTGGTGATCGTCGGTGCCGGCGGCGCCGGCATGCGCGCCGCCATCGAGGCCGGCCAGCGCTCGCGCACCGCCGTGCTCACCAAGCTCTACCCGACCCGCTCCCACACCGGCGCCGCCCAGGGCGGCATGTGCGCCGCCCTCGCGAACGTCGAGGAGGACAACTGGGAGTGGCACACCTTCGACACGGTCAAGGGCGGCGACTACCTCGTCGACCAGGACGCCGCCGAGGTGATGTGCCGCGAGGCCATCGACGCGGTCCTCGACCTCGAGAAGATGGGCCTGCCCTTCAACCGCACGCCCGAGGGCACCATCGACCAGCGGCGCTTCGGCGGCCACACCCGCAACCACGGCGAGTCCGCCGTCCGCCGCTCGTGCTTCGCGGCCGACCGCACCGGCCACATGATCCTGCAGACGCTCTACCAGCAGTGCGTCAAGCACGAGGTCGAGTTCTACAACGAGTTCTACGTGCTCGACATGGTCATGGGCACCAACCCGCTCGGCGAGAAGGCCGTGGCCGGCGTCGTCGCCTACGAGCTCGCCACCGGCGAGATCCACGTCTTCCGCGCCAAGGCCGTCGTCCTCGCGACCGGCGGCGTCGGCAAGGTCTACAAGACGACGTCCAACGCCCACACGCTCACCGGCGACGGCATGGGCATCGCCTACCGGGCGGGCCTGCCGCTGGAGGACATGGAGTTCTTCCAGTTCCACCCGACGGGCCTCGCGGGCCTCGGCATCCTCCTGTCGGAGGCGGCGCGCGGCGAGGGCGGCATCCTGCGCAACAAGGACGGCGAGCGCTTCATGGAGCGCTACGCCCCCACGATCAAGGACCTCGCGCCGCGCGACATCGTCGCCCGCTCGATGGCCAACGAGGTGCGCGAGGGCCGCGGCGCCGGGCCCGACGGCGACTACGTCCTCCTCGACCTGACCCACCTCGAGCCGGCGCACATCGACGCCAAGCTCCCCGACATCACCGAGTTCGCCCGCACCTACCTCGGCGTCGAGCCCTACACCGAGCCGGTGCCCGTGTACCCGACGGCGCACTACGCCATGGGCGGCGTGCCGACCAACGTCGACGCCGAGGTGCTCTCGGACAACGACACCGTCGTCCGGGGCCTCTACGCCGCCGGCGAGGTCGCCTGCGTGTCGGTCCACGGCTCCAACCGCCTGGGCACGAACTCGCTGCTCGACATCAACGTCTTCGGCAAGCGCGCCGGCCTCGCGGCCGCGCACTTCGCCAACGACGAGACGACGGCGCTCGTCGACATGCCCGAGGGCGCCGAGGCCGGTGTCGTCGGCACGCTCGAGGGCATCCGCGGCCGCGAGACCGGCGAGCGCGTGGCGCCCCTGCGCCAGGCCATGCAGGAGACGATGGACGCGAACGCCCAGGTCTTCCGCACCGAGGCCAGCCTCAAGCAGTGCCTCACCGACCTCGCCGGGCTGCGCGAGCGCTACGAGCGGGTCGTGGTGCAGGACAAGGGCAAGCGGTTCAACACCGACCTGCTCGAGGCCGTCGAGCTCGGCTTCCTCCTCGAGCTGTCCGAGGTCATCGTCGTCGGCGCCCTGGCCCGCCAGGAGTCCCGCGGCGGCCACTTCCGCGAGGACTACACCGCGCGCGACGACGTGAACTTCATGCGCCACACCATGGCCTATAAGGCGGTCGACGACGAGGGCCGCGAGGCCGTCCGGCTCGACTACAAGCCGGTCGTGCAGACGCGCTACCAGCCGATGGAGCGCAAGTACTGAGCAGCGCCCCGCGCTGACGACGACGCCCGCCCCGGCTGCTGCCGGGGCGGGCGTCGTCGTCGGGCCCCTCGCTCAGGGCTTCTGGCTCAGGGCCCCTCGCTCAGGGCTTCAGCTGCACCTTGACGCAGCCGTCCTCCTTCTCGGCGAACATCCGGTACGCCTCCGGCGCGCTCTCGAGCGGGAGCCGGTGCGTGGCGAAGTCGTCGACGCCCAGCGGGTCCTCGTCGGTGAGCAGCGGCATGATCTCGGGGACCCACCGCTTGACGTTGCACTGCCCCATGCGCAGCTGGACCTGCTTGTCGAAGAGGGTGACCATCGGCAGGGGGTCGGCCGCCCCGCTGTAGACGCCGGACACGGAGATGGTGCCGCCGCGGCGGACGACGTCCACGGCGGTGTGGAGGGCCTTCAGCCGGTCCACACCGGCCGTCTTCAGCAGAGGGCCGGCGAGGGCGTCGGGCAGGACCCCGGCGAACTTCTGGACCGCCGTGGTCGCGGGCGACCCGTGGGCCTCGAGGCCAACGGCGTCGAGCACCGAGTCCGGCCCGCGCCCGTCCGTCATGTCGCGCAGGACGTCGCCGAGGTCGTCCTCGTGGTCGGTGAGGTCCACGACCTCCACCCCCCGCGCGCGGGCCCGGGCCAGGCGCTCCGGGACGGTGTCCACGCCGATCACGCGGTAGCCCTTGTGGAGGCCGATCCGGGCGGCGAAGTCGCCGATGGGGCCGAGCCCGAGGACGACGAGGGTCCCGCCGTCGGGGACGTCGGCGTAGGCGACGCCCTGCCAGGCGGTGGGGAGGATGTCCGAGAGGTAGGCGAAGCGGTCGTCCGGCGGCCCCTCCGGCAGCTTGACGTGCGTGGACTGGGCCTGCGGCACCCGCAGGTACTCCGCCTGGCCACCCGGCACCTCGCCGTACAGCTGCGAGAAGCCGAACAGCGCGGCCCCCGTGCCCTGGTCGCGGACCTGCGTCGTCTCGCACTGCGTGTAGAGCTGCCGGTCGCACATCCAGCAGTGACCGCAGCTGATCTGGAAGGGGATCGACACGCGGTCGCCCACCCGCAGGTCCCCCGTCTGGGAGCCGACGGCCTCGACGACGCCCATGGTCTCGTGGCCCAGCACGTCGCCGACGCCCATGAAGGCGCCCAGCGGTTCGTACAGGTGCAGGTCCGACCCGCAGACGTTCGTCGTCGTCACCCGCACCACCGCGTCGGTGGGCTCCTGGATCGTCGGGTCCGGCACCTCCTCCACCCGCACGTCGCGGGTGCCGTGCCAGGTCACTGCCCTCATATGTCTGCTCCAGTCATCCCGCGAGGCTGGTCGCTGCGCCGGGCCCCTGCAAGGCGGAGCACGACGCCGCGCCCGCGCACAGGAGGAGGCCGGCTCAGGCGTCGACGGGCTGGGGCGCGCGCTCGCGCACCGGGCGGCGCTCCGGGTGCAGCAGCTGCAGGCCCTCGCAGACGACGAGGAGGCCGTCGTCGAAGCCCCGGCCGACCTCGGCCAGCGTGGCGGAGAAGAAGCGCTCGTGGACGGCGCGCCAGTGCGCCAGGGACCGGTCGCCCTCCCCCTCGGCGCGGGCGTGCTCGGCGCTGACCTCGCGGAAGGGCACGACGTCGACGCTCGTCGTCCGCACGAGCGCCCGGGGGTGGCCGGCGCCGTCGAGGACGATCGACAGGTCGCCGGGGCGGGGCAGCGCCTCCCCCTCGGCCTCGTACTCCCAGCGCGCGCTGGCCGTCGCCGTCTTGGCGCCCTCGAGCACGAGCGCCAGCAGCTCGTCGGCCTGCTGGGGGTCGGCGCCGAAGGCCCACGCCGGCGGCGCTACGGCCGTCGCGGCGCTCGTGCCCGTGACGACCGACAGCCGCCCGAGGCCGGCGCGGCTGCGCGCCGTCTCCCAGAAGCGGACGATCTCGTCGGCGGGGCGGTCGGCGTCCATGCGCCCCATCCTCCCCGGTCCGGCCTCCGGGCCGGCACGCCACCGCCCGGACGGCGAGGCGTCCCGGCCTCGGCGCCGCGCCTGCCGCTCGAGTCCGACGAACGGCGGGACACCGAGCTCGGGTGTCCCGCCGTTCGTCGGTGCCGCGGGCCCGACCCTCGCGCAGGGCCGGTGGCGCGGCCGGTGTCAGCGCGCCGCGGTGCCCTCGGTGTAGTCGTCGTCGCTCGTGACCCAGCTCATGAGACCGCGCAGCTGGCGCCCGGTCTCCTCGATGGGGTGCTGCTCGCCCTGCTCGCGCAGGCGCGTGAACTCGGGCTTGCCGGCGTCCTGGTCGGCGATGAAGCGCTTCGCGAAGGTGCCGTCCTGGATGTCGGAGAGCACGGCCTTCATGTTCTCCTTCACGCGGGCGTCGATGACGCGCGGCCCGGAGACGTAGTCGCCGTACTCGGCCGTGTCGGAGACGCTCCAGCGCTGCTTGGCGATGCCGCCCTCGTACATGAGGTCGACGATGAGCTTGAGCTCGTGGAGGCACTCGAAGTAGGCGACCTCGGGCTGGTAGCCCGCCTCGACGAGGGTCTCGAAGCCGGCCTGGACCAGTGCGGACGCGCCGCCGCACAGGACGGCCTGCTCGCCGAAGAGGTCGGTCTCGGTCTCCTCGGTGAAGGTCGTGCGGATGCCGCCGGCGCGCAGGCCGCCGATCGCCTTGGCGTAGGAGAGGGCCAGCGGCCACGCCTCGCCGCTCGCGTCCTGCTCGACGGCGACGATGACGGGCACGCCGCGCCCGTCGACGTACTCGCGGCGCACGAGGTGCCCGGGGCCCTTGGGGGCGACCATGACGACGTCGACGCTGGCGGGCGGCTGGATGTAGCCGAAGCGGATGTTGAAGCCGTGCGCGAAGAGCAGCACGTCGCCGTCGGCGAGGTTGGGGGCGATCGCCTCGGCGTAGAGGCCGCGCTGGGTCTGGTCGGGCGTGAGGACGACGACGAAGTCGGCCTCCGCGGCCGCCTCGGCCGGCGTGACGACGCGCAGGCCCTCGGCCTCGGCCTTCGCCCGGCTGCGGCTGCCCTCGGCGAGGCCGACGCGGACGTCGACGCCGGAGTCGCGCAGGCTCAGGGCGTGCGCGTGGCCCTGGCTGCCGTAGCCGATGACGGCCACGGTGCGGCCCTGGATCAGGGACAGGTCGGCGTCGGCGTCGTAGAACATGTCGGCCACGGGGTGGGCTCCTCGCATCGGTCGGTGCTGGTCGGTGGTGCGGGTGGGACGGTCCGTCCCGCGTCGGGCCCGGTCACGGGCCCGACGAGGCTCAGGCGGAGCGCAGCGGACGGTCGGCCGCGCGGTCGGTCATCGCCCGCGAGCCGCGGGCGAGGGCGACCTGCCCGGACTGGACGAGCTCGCGGACGCCGAAGGGCTCGAGCATCCGCAGCAGCGCGGCGATCTTGTCGGGCTCGCCCGTCGTCTCGATCGTCAGGGCCTCCGGTGCCACGTCGACGACGTGCGCGCGGAAGAGCTGGACGACGTCGAGCACCTGCGCGCGGGTCGTCGCGTCGGCGCGGACCTTGACGAGCAGCAGCTCGCGCTGGACGGCCGCCCCCGGGTCGAGCTCGACGATCTTCAGCACGTTGACGAGCTTGTTGAGCTGCTTGACGACCTGCTCGAGCGGGAGGCTCTCGACGTCGACGACGACCGTCATGCGGGAGACCCCGACCTGCTCGGTCGGGCCGACGGCGAGGCTCACGATGTTGAAGCCGCGCCGCGAGAACAGGCCCGCGACGCGGGCGAGCACGCCCGGCACGTCCTGGACGAGGACCGACAGCGTGTGCCGGGTCGTCGGCGTCCGCCCGACCTGCTGGGCCGGCTGCAGGAGCGTCATCGCTGCCCCTCCCCCTCGTGGGCCACGCCCGCCCCGGTGGGGGTCGGCGCGGCGTCGTCCTCGGTGCTGGTCTCCTCGTCGCGGTCCCACTCGGGCGAGACGCCGCGCGCGTACTGGATCTCGTCGTTGCTCACGCCCGCGGCGACCATCGGCCAGACCATCGCGTCGCGGTGGACGACGAAGTCCACGACCACGGGCCGGTCGGTGACGGCCATGGCCGCCTCGATCGTCGCGTCGAGGTCCTCGGGACGCTCGCAGCGCAGGCCCACGCAGCCGTAGGCCTCGGCGAGCTTGACGAAGTCGGGGATCCGCTGGCCCATCGCCACCGCCGAGCCGGTGTGGAGGTCGGTGTTGGAGTAGCGGCCCTCGTAGAAGAGGGTCTGCCACTGCCGGACCATGCCGAGGCTCGAGTTGTTGATGACGGCGACCTTGATGGGGATGCCGTTGAGCGCGCACGTGGCGAGCTCCTGGTTGGTCATCTGGAAGCAGCCGTCGCCGTCCACCGCCCAGACGACGCGGTCGGGGTCGCCGACCTTGGCGCCCATGGCCGCCGGCACGGCGAAACCCATGGTCCCGAGGCCGCCGGAGTTGATCCAGCTGCCGGGGCGCTCGTAGCCGATGAACTGCGCGGCCCACATCTGGTGCTGGCCCACGCCGGAGACGTAGATCGCCTCGGGGCCGGCGATCTCGCCGAGCCGCGTGATGACCCGCTGCGGGGCCAGCGAGCCGTCCTCGGCCTCGGCGTACCCCAGCGGGTAGGTGCGGCGGAGCTGGTCGAGCTGGCGCCACCAGGTCGTCAGGTCGGCCCGGTGCCCGTCGGCGTGCTCGGCGCGCAGCGCGGGCACGAGCTCGGCGAGCACCTCCCGCGCGTCGCCGACGATCGGCACGTCGACGACGCGGTTCTTGCCGATCTCGGCCGGGTCGACGTCGGCGTGGACGACGGCGGCGTCCGGGGCGAAGCTCGAGAGCTTGCCCGTCACCCGGTCGTCGAAGCGGGCGCCGAGCGCCACGAGCAGGTCGGCCTTCTGCAGGGCCGTGACCGCGGCGACGGTGCCGTGCATGCCGGGCATCCCGAGGTGGCTGGGGTGGCTGTCGGGCAGCGCGCCCCGGGCCATGAGCGTCGTCACGACGGGGGCGCCGGACAGCTCGACGAGCTCGGCCAGCTCGGCCGCGGCGTGGGCCTTGAGCACGCCGCCACCGACGTAGAGCACGGGGCGCTCCGCGGCGGCGAGCAGCTTGGCGGCCTCGCGGACCTGCCGGCGGTGCGGCGTCGTCGTCGGCCGGTACCCGGGCAGGTCGAGCGACGCCGGCCACAGGAAGGTCGTGCGCGCCTGCAGCGCGTCCTTGGAGACGTCGACGAGCACCGGGCCCGGCCGGCCCGTCGAGGCGATGTGGAAGGCCTCGGCGATCGTCCGCGGGATGTCGTCGGGGTCGGTGACGAGGAAGTTGTGCTTCGTCACCGGCATCGTCATGCCGACGATGTCGGCCTCCTGGAAGGCGTCCGTGCCGATGGCGGCGGAGGAGACCTGGCCGGTGATGGCGACCATCGGCACCGAGTCCATGTGCGCGTCGGCGATGGCGGTGACGAGGTTCGTCGCGCCGGGGCCCGACGTCGCCATGCAGACGCCGACGCGGCCCGTGGCCTGCGCGTAGCCCTGCGCCGCGTGGCCCGCGCCCTGCTCGTGGCGGACGAGGACGTGGCGGACGCTCGCGCTGTCGAGCAGCGGGTCGTAGGCGGGGAGGATCGCGCCGCCGGGGATGCCGAAGACGACCTCGACCTGCGCCGCCTCGAGGGAGCGGACGAGGCTCTGCGCGCCCGTCATCGGCTCGCCGCGCTCGGCCGCGGCGGCGGGCCGGCCGGCCGCGGCCTGGCCGACGGTGGCCTGGGCGTGCGCGGGCGGGGTGGGCCGGGGGCCCGGACGCGGGGCGGTGCGCTGGTCGGCGCTGGCCATGGTGTCCTCCGTGCGAGGGGTTCCGACGGCGCCCCGGAGGGGCCGCTGGGCCTGGCGGGCCCGGGTGGTGCGCTGCTGCGTCTCGGTCGAGCTGGCGGTGCGGTCGAGCTGGCGGTGCGGTCGAGCTGGCGGTGCGGTCGGGCGGTCGAGCCCCTCAGGCGGTCTCACCTGCGGACTGCGGCGCCGGGGTCCAGTGTGACGACCCCAGACATGACGAGACCCCTCGGCCCGCGCGGAGCGGGCGGTCGAGGGGTCGCGTGCGGAGCCGTCAGGGCGCTGGGCTCACGCACGCCCGGGAACTACGAGGACGCCCTGCTGGCTCGACATGCCGCAACAGTGCTCCTGCCGCCGGGCGGCGTCAACCGCCGAGACGCCCGTCCCGACATGCGGGACGGGCGTCTCGCGGACGCGGGGCGGGTCAGCCGAAGTCGACGCCCTGCGCCAGCGGCAGCTCCCGGCTGTGGTTCACCGTGTTGGTGGCCCGCCGCATGTACGCGCGCCAGGAGTCCGAGCCCGACTCGCGGCCGCCCCCGGTCTCCTTCTCGCCGCCGAACGCCCCGCCGATCTCGGCGCCCGAGGTGCCGATGTTGACGTTGACGATGCCGCAGTCGGAGCCGTCGGCCGCCATCCACCGCTCTGCCTCGCGGGCGTCGAGCGTGAAGATCGCGCTCGAGAGGCCCTGCGGGACGTCGTTGTGGACGGCGATCGCCTCGTCGAGGTCGTCGTAGGTCATGACGTAGAGGACGGGCGCGAAGGTCTCGGTGCGGACGACGTCCGTCTGCGCCGGCATGCGCACGACCGCCGGGCGCACGTAGCGCGCGGCCGGCGCCTCGTCGACGAGGACGCGCTCCCCGCCGACGAGGACCTCGCCGCCGTCGGCGCGGGCCCGCGCGAGCGCGGCCTCCATGGCCTCGTGCGCGCGGGGCGCGACGAGCGGGCCGACGAGCGCGCCCTCGGCGGAGGGGTCGCCGACGGGCAGGCGCCCGTAGACCTCGACGAGCCGTGCGAGCAGCTCGTCGGCCACCGAGGTGTGGACGAGCAACCGGCGCAGGGTGGTGCACCGCTGGCCGGCCGTGCCCGCCGCGGCGAAGACGATGCCGCGCACGGCGAGGTCGAGGTCGGCCGACGGGGCGACGACCGCGCAGTTGTTCCCGCCGAGCTCGAGCAGGGTGCGGCCGAAGCGCGCGGCCACGCGGGCGCCGACGTCGCGGCCCATGGGCACGGAGCCGGTGGCGGAGACGAGGGGGACGCGCGGGTCGTCGACGAGCTGCTGGCCGACGTCGGCGCCGCCGAGGACGAGGGGGACGAGGCCCTCGGGCGCCCCGCACTCGCGGGCGGCGCGCTCGGCGAGCGCCGTGCAGGCCAGCGCCGTCAGCGGGGTGAGCTCCGAGGGCTTCCACACCACCGGGTCGCCGCACACGAGGGCGAGCGCGCTGTTCCAGGACCACACCGCGACGGGGAAGTTGAAGGCGCTGACGACGGCGACGGGGCCGAGCGGGTGCCAGGTCTCCATGAGGCGGTGGCCGGGGCGCTCCGAGGGCATCGTGCGGCCGGTCAGCTGGCGGGAGAGGCCGACGGCGAGGTCGCAGACGTCGACCATCTCCTGCACCTCGCCGCGGGCCTCCGAGGGCGTCTTGCCGACCTCGGTGGTGACGAGCGCGGCCAGGTCGTCGAGGTGCTCGACGAGCAGCTGGCCGAGCCGCTTGACGAGGAAGCCGCGCACGGGGGCCGGCGTCGTGCGCCACACGGCGAAGGCGCCCTCGGCCAGGCCCACGGCGGCGGCGACGCCGTCGGCGCTCGTCGCGGGCAGGGGGAAGAGGTCCTCCCCCGTCACGGGCGTGCGAGCGGTGACGACCGGAGCGCCCGCGGACGCGGCGGCCTCGCCCTCGGACCGCAGCGCGTCGACGTCCACGCCGCACGCGCGCAGCGCGGCCAGGGCCCTCTCGCGGATCTCGTCGGTGCCGGCGACGAGGCCGAGCACTCCTGCCGGGCGCTGGCCGCCGGGTCCGGCGAGCGCCCCCTCGAGCGGCTCCCCCTCGGGGGTGCGGTCGGCGGTCGGGGGCGTGCTGCTGGTCACGGGACGGAGCTCCTTCGGGGTGGGACGGAGTGGTGGGGGCCGGGGGCCGACGTCGGCAGCCTCCCAGGTCGGCGCCTGCGGCTCAGGCGGTGGCGACCGGCGCGTCGAGCACCTCGCCCAGGGGCCGGGCGGCGGGCTGCTCGAGCGGGGGCAGCCCCAGGGCGCGGGCCGCCTCGGCGGCGCTCGTCGTGCTGGTGGCGGCGTAGAGGTCCGCCGGGTCGAGCACCTCGCGCCCGAGGGCGTCGGCGAGCCAGCCGGCGTCGCGGGAGCTGCCGCCGGCGTCCTCCCGGCGCTCCCCCGTGCCGTCGAGGTTGGACGCGAAGATGCCGGCGGCGGAGGCGGGCAGGAAGTCCTCGTAGACGACCGGCTCGGCGCGCACCCACCCGTCGGCGAGCAGGCGGGCCAGGTCGTGCGGCGGCGTCGCGCCGTCGCGGGGCCGGTCGGCGACCGGCACCCAGCGCACCTGCGTGAGCCCCGCAGCCGCCTGGGCGTCGGCCTCGTCCGGGAAGAGCCTGCGCCACAAGACGTCGCGGTGGGACGCCGAGCTGTGCGCGGCCATCCAGGCGTCGTACCGGGCGCGTCCCGCGGGCGTGACGGCGCAGCCGCGGGCCTCCACCTCGCCGAAGCGGACCCGCAGGGCGCCCGCCCGCACCGAGCCGTCGGGGTCGCGCATCGCCCGCGGCTCGGACAGGGCGCGGAAGCTCGTCTGCCGCAGCAGGACCGGCGCACCGCCGCCCGGCGGGCCCTGGATGGCGTCGATCATCGTCACGCCGCGCTCGGTCATCCGGGCGTAGAGGGCGTCGATGTCGAGCACCCGCGGCGTGAGGTGGTTGACGTGCGTCGAGCCGACGCCGCCGATGTCCGCCGCCACGCCGGACACGCGCTCCAGCTCGGCGTACCAGGCGGCGTCCACCGGCTCGGGCGAGAGGGCGAAGGCCGCCGTCGCGGCGCCGACGAGGGCGTCGGCGTCGTCCGGGGCGAGGCCGCCGTCGGCCTCGGCGCGCGCCGCGAGGTCGAGCAGCGCCGGGCTGAAGAGCTCGCGCCCGGCCAGCCGCGCCTCGAGGCGGGCCTGGAGGTCGGCGTCGAAGAAGCGGCGGTCGTCCGTGGCCAGCACCGAGGTGAAGACGCGGAACGGGTTGGCCGCCAGCTCCGCGTCGTCCACGGGGCGGAAGGCCGTCGAGACGACGGGGACGGGCTGCCCGGCCTCGCGCAGGTCGTAGAAGCCGACCGGGCGCATGCCGAGCGCGGCGAAGACCTGCCCCACCTGCGCGAGCTCACGGGCCGTCCCGACACGGATCGCGCCGTGCCGCTCCGCCGTCACCCGCTCGATGCTCCCGAGCTCCTGCGCCGCCTCCGGGTCCGCGGCGAGGACGGCGGCGTTGACCTCCCCGGCGACCTCCACGAGCGTGCCGTAGGCCGGCACCTCGGTGGCGTAGAGCGCCGAGAGGGCGGCGGCGAAGCGGGCCCGCAGCGCCGTCGTGCCGACGAGCCCGCCGTCGGCGCTCAGGAGCCCTCCCCCGCCACCGGGGCGGGGCCGCCCGGCGCCGGCGCGCCGACGGCCGCACCGGCCGCCGCACCGGCCATCGCCGTGTCGCCCGCCGCGGCGCCGGCGAGGGCGGCCAGGGCGCGGTCGACGGCGGCGAGGGCCTCGTCGAGCTCGTCGGTGGTCACGATGAGGGCCGGGCGGAAGCGCACGCTGCGCGAGCCGCACCCGAGGGCGAGCACGTGCTCGTGGGTCTCCAGGTGGGCCAGCAGGGCGCCGCGGCGCTCGCCGTCGGGCAGGTCGAAGGCGCACATGAGGCCGCGGCCGCGCACGTCGGTGACCTCGGGGTGCCGGGCGGCGAGGTCGCGCAGGCCGGCCAGCAGGTGCTCGCCGGCGCGGGCGGCATGGCCCACGAGGTCGTCCCGCTCGAGCACCTCGAGGATGCGCCGCGCGCGGACCATGTCGACGAGGCCGCCGCCCCAGGTCGAGTTGATGCGGCTCGAGACGCGGAAGACGTTGTCGGGCACGAGGTCCACGCGGCGGCCGGCCATGATCCCGCAGACCTGCGTCTTCTTGCCGAAGGCGACGACGTCGGGCTCGAGCCCGAGCTGCTGGTGCGCCCAGGCCGTGCCCGTGAGCCCGCAGCCGGTCTGCACCTCGTCGCAGACGAAGAGGGCGTCGAACTCGTGGCAGAGCGCCTGCAGGCCCTGCAGGAAGCGGGGGGTGAGGTGGTTGTCCCCGCCCTCCCCCTGGATCGGCTCGACGATCGCGCAGGCGATGTCGTGCGCGTGCTGCTCGAAGGCGGCGCGGGCCTGGGCGAGCGCCGCGTCCTCGCGGGCGCGCAGGACGGCGTCGTCCTCGCCCTCGACGGGGTGCGGGTTGTCGATGCGCGGCCAGTCGAACTGCGGGAAGCGCGCGACCTTGGTGGGGTCGGTGTTCGTCAGCGACATCGTGTACCCGGTGCGGCCGTGGAACGCCTGGCGCAGGTGGAGCACCTTCGTGCCGAGGGCCGGGTCGATCCCGTGGGCCTCGTTCCAGCGGCTCTTCCAGTCGAACGCCGTCTTGAGCGCGTTCTCGACGGCGAGCCCGCCGCCCTCGACGAAGAACAGGTGCGGCAGCTCGGGGACACCGAGGACGCGCGCGAAGACGTCGACGAAGCGCGCCCGCTCCACGGTGACGATGTCGGAGTTGCTCGGCTTGGACAGGGCCGAGAGGAGCAGCTCCTCGCGGAAGGCCTCGTCCTCGGCGACGTCGGGGTGGTTCATGCCCAGCGCCGAGGAGGCGAAGAAGGTGAACATGTCGAGGTAGGAGCTGCCGTCGCGGGCGTCCACGAGGCGCGACCCGCGCGAGGCCGCCAGGTCGAGGACCATCCCCAGGCCGTCGTCGAGCATGTGCGCCGCGACGTGCTCGTGGGCGGTGGCGGCCGTCACCGGCCCGCTCGGGCCGGGCCTGCTCGCGTCGGAGGCGGCGCTCGTGGGGCGGTCGACGGTGGGTGCGCTCATGACCCGGAGGCTAGACGGGAGATCCTCCGCTCGACAAGGCCCTGCGGGCCGGTCGCGTCCCGTCGAGACCGGCTACGACGGGAGGATCATCCGTCCGCGCGGCGCAACTGCGCGAGGAGGACGGGGTCGAGGCGGTCGACGCCTCCCGGGCGCACGCGCTCCTCGAGGTTCTGCGCGCCGGCCCACCGCTCGAGGTCCCCGTCCAGGTCGCCGCCGGCGGTGCCGGTCGCGTCGAGGAGCCGGCGGACCTCGGCGCGCAGGCCGTCGTCCCAGGCCAGCAGCTCCTCGGGCGGCGTCCGGCCGAAGAGGAGCTCGTGCTCGCCGAGCATCCGGGCGAGGTGGGCCACGGGGGCGGCGTCGTCGTCGCTGCGGAGGTCGACGACGACGTCCGAGCCGCCGTACCCGCCGCCCGGTGCGACGACGACGAGGGCCGCGGACTGGCGGCCGCGGCGGTCGCCGCCCGCGGCGTCACCGGCCTCCAGCGCGGCGAGCAGGCGGCGCGGCAGGGACCGCTCCGCCGCGGAGGCCCGCCACGCGGCGACCATCGCCTCGATGACCTCCGGGCCGACGAGGATGTTGCCCTGCGCGGCGAAGGACCCCTCGGGCCCCTCGTCGGCCTCCCCGCCCGCCCACGGGTGGCACGCGCTGCCGGTGCGCGTCGCCGCCCGCCCGTCGGCGTCGACCGCGCCGGCCTGGCGCTCCGCGCGCCCCTCGTCGGCGGCGAGGAAGCGGTCCAGCGCCTCGGCGGCGCTCGCGCCGCCGCGCATCAGCGCCAGCCCCTCGGCCTTGAGCGCGAGGTTGACGGCCGCCTGGGTCGCGAGCGCCCCGACGCCCACCTCGAGGGCGGGGACGAAGCCGCCGACGGCGAGGAACTTGGAGGCCACGGCCACGCCGAGCGCCGTGCCGTCGGGGCTGCGTCCCACGATCGAGAAGGTCACGCGCGCGACCGTAGCCGCGGGGCGCCGCCCCGGCGGGTCAGCCGGCGGCGCCGCCGGGGTCCGCGGCCAGGAGCTCGAGCACGGCGGCCTCGAGGAGCCGGCCGGTGAGGGCGTCGGCGTCGCCGGCCGCCGGGTGCTGCACCTGGACCCCGACGACGAGGTCGCCCGTGCGGGCGGCGCCGAGCAGGATCACCGACCCGTCGCCCACGGGGCTCCGGCGCACGCCGGCCCAGGCCTCGTCCGCCGAGGGGACGGCGACGTCGGCGGGCGACGGCACGTCGTCGTACCAGGCGCAGGGCCCGTCGTCCTCGACGACGTCGGCGAAGGCCGAGGGGCCGCCGCCCTCGGGCCACCCCGTGACGACGAGGCCGACGGTGGTCTGGTCGAGCCGGTTCGAGTCCTCCTCCGCCCACATCCACTGCCGTCCCGCCACGGAGCGCGGCGAGGACGACCCGCCGTTGCAGCTCTGCCCCGGCACGGTGGGCTGGAAGCGGTACTGGCCCAGGTCGCCGAGCCCCACCTGACCGTCGGGCAGGGCCGCCGACCAGGTCGCCCCGACGTCGGGCACCTCGTACGCGACGGCCCAGGGGTCGGCGTCCTCGCCGTAGGACTCGCCCGGCGCGAGCGGCTCGACGCGCACCACCGGCTCCGGGACGT
This sequence comes from uncultured Pseudokineococcus sp., assembly GCF_947499845.1. Lineage (GTDB taxonomy): Bacteria > Actinomycetota > Actinomycetes > Actinomycetales > Quadrisphaeraceae > Pseudokineococcus. The sequence goes on along the minus strand of NZ_CANMPM010000009.1, from coordinate 17,858 downwards.
CCACCGGCTCGGGCGGCGGGGGCGGCGGCGGGGTCTCGGTCGGGGCCGTGAGCGAGGCGAGGTAGGCGTCGTCCGCGCCGTCGGGGGCGGTCCCGCCGTCGGAGGCCTCGGGCGCCACCGGGGAGGCCGCGCGCGCGAGGACGACGTCCGGCCCGCCGAGGCCGGTCACGACCACGGCTCCGGCGGCGGTGAGCCCGAGGGCGACCGCCGCGGTCGCGCCCGCCGCGACGAGGGCCTTGCGGCGCCCCCGAGGGGCTCGCCCGTTCGGGCCGGCCTCCTCGCCCGGGGCGCCGGCCACCGCCGTCACGTCGTCGACGCGGTCACCCGAGCCGGCCCGGTCCCCGGCGTCAGCCCCGTCTCCCCCGTCGGTCCTGAAGAACCAGTCGTCCTGCGGCACCACGTCGTCCCCGTCCCCCGTCGTCCCCCGTCATCGCCCCGGAGGGCGCGTCCGCCGGGCAGTCTGCCCGCCGAACGCCCGCTGCGGGGCCGAGCGCCGTCCCCCGGTGGAGTGGTCCACGGGCGTGACCGTGCACGGTCACGGTCGTGGACGACTCCCCCGTCTCCGCGGTGTCAGGGCGTGCGGCGCCGACCCTCGAAGGGGGTGGAGAGGATCACGGTGGTGCGCGTGGCGACCGAGCCGGCCGTCCGGATCTCGGCGAGGACCTCCTCGAGGCGGCCCGGCGTCTCGGTGCGGACGAGGAGGACGTAGCTCTCCTCGCCGGCGACGGACCAGCAGGACTCGACCTCGGCCACGCGGGCGAGGCGCTCGGGGACGTCGTCCGGCGCGGCGGGGTCGAACGGCGTGACGGAGACGATGGCCGACAGCGGCAGGCCCAGGGCCTCGGGGTCGACGACGGCCGTGTAGCCGCGCAGGACGCCGCGCTGCTCGAGGCGGCGCACGCGCTGGTGCACGGTCGACGTCGGCAGCCCGACCTGCCTGCCCAGGTCGGTGTAGCTGAGGCGGCCGTCCGCGACGAGCGCGGCGACGACGGCGCGGTCGACGTCGTCGAGGTCCGGGCCGGGGGGCGAGGGCATGGCGGGGACCGTACCCAGCGCCGTCCGGGCGCCCGACGTCACCGGGCGCCGGGGCCTGCTCGTCGCTCGCGTCCGTGCACGGTCACGAGCGACGAGCGGGTCGGGCCCGGCGGTCCGCGCGCCTCAGGCCAGGACGGCCCCGCCCGACGCCGAGCCGACGAGCTTGGCGTACTTCGCGAGGACCCCGCGGGTGTAGCGCTGCGGGAGCGGCTGCCAGCCGTCGGCGCGGCGCTGGGCCAGCTCGGCGTCGTCGACGAGGACGTCGAGGGTCTTGGCCGTGACGTCGAGGCGGATGCGGTCGCCGTCGCGGACGAAGGCGATGGGGCCGGCGTCGACGGCCTCGGGGGCGACGTGGCCGACGCACAGGCCCGTCGTGCCGCCGGAGAAGCGGCCGTCGGTGAGGAGCAGGACGTCCTTGCCGAGGCCGGCGCCCTTGATGGCGCCCGTGATGGCGAGCATCTCGCGCATGCCCGGGCCGCCCTTGGGGCCCTCGTAGCGGATGACGACGACGTCGCCGGCGCTGATGGTGCCGTCCTCGAGGGCGTCCATCGCGGCGCGCTCGCGGTCGAAGACGCGGGCCGTGCCCTCGAAGACGTCCGACTCGAAGCCGGCCGACTTCACGACGGCGCCGCCGGGGGCGAGCGAGCCTTTGAGCACGGTGATGCCGCCGGTGCGGTGGATCGGGGCGTCCATCGCCCGGAGCACGGCGCCGTCGACGTCCGGGGGCGCGATGTCGGCGAGGTTCTCGGCCATCGTCTTCCCCGTCACCGTGAGGACGTCGCCGTGGAGCAGGCCGGCGTCGAGCAGCGCGCGCATGACGACGGGGACGCCGCCGACGCGGTCGACGTCGGTCATGACGTGGCGGCCGAAGGGCTTCACGTCGGCCAGGTGCGGGACCTGGCTGCCGATGCGGTCGAAGTCGTCGAGCGTGAGGTCCACCTCGGCCTCGTTGGCGATGGCGAGCAGGTGCAGGACGGCGTTGGTCGACCCGCCGAAGGCCATGACGACGGCGATGGCGTTCTCGAACGCCTCCTTCGTCATGATGTCCCGGGCCGTGATGCCCCGCTCCAGCAGGCCGACGACCGCGGCGCCGGACCGGCGGGCGAAGCCGTCGCGGCGGCGGTCGGTGGCGGGCGGCGCGGCCGAGCCGGGCAGCGACATGCCGAGCGCCTCGGCGGCGCTGGCCATGGTGTTGGCCGTGTACATGCCGCCGCAGGCGCCCTCGCCGGGGCAGATGGCCCGCTCGATGGCGTCGACGTCCTCGCGGCTCATGAGCCCGCGCGAGCAGGCCCCGACCGCCTCGAAGGCGTCGATGATCGTCACCTGCTTCTCGCTGCCGTCGGACAGCTTGGCGACGCCGGGGAGGATCGAGCCGGCGTAGAGGAAGACGCTGGCGAAGTCGAGGCGCGCGGCGGCCATGAGCATGCCCGGCAGCGACTTGTCGCAGCCGGCGAGGAGCACCGAGCCGTCGAGGCGCTCGGCCTGCATGACGGTCTCGACGCTGTCGGCGATGACCTCGCGGCTCACGAGCGAGAAGTGCATGCCCTCGTGGCCCATGGAGATGCCGTCGGAGACCGAGATGGTCCCGAACTCCAGCGGGTAGCCCTGGGCGGCGTGGACGCCGTCCTTGACCGACTTCGCGAGCCGGTCGAGGGAGAGGTTGCACGGCGTGATCTCGTTCCACGAGCTCGCGACCCCGATCTGGGGCTTGGCGAAGTCGTCGTCGCCCATCCCGACGGCGCGGAGCATGCCGCGCGAGGCCGTGGCCTCGAGCCCGTCGGTGACCTGGCGGCTGCGCGGCTTCCGGTCGACACCCGCGGCGGCGGGGGTCGTGGTGGAGCTGCTGCGCTCGGGTGCCTGCGTCATGCCGCGGAGTGTAGGAGCGCCCGTCCCGGCGCCCCGGCGGGCGTCCGCCCTGCGGTCCCTGGCCGCCAGGCCCCGCCGCGCAGCCGTCAGGCCCCGCGGACGACGTTCTCGAGCGGCTCCCCCGCGGCGAGCGCCGCCAGCTGGCGGCGCAGCAGCGCGACGACGCGCGGGCGCATGGCGTCGGTCGCGCCGCCGACGTGGGGCGTGACGATAGCGCCGGGCAGCCGCCACAGCGGGTGCTCGGGCGGCAGCGGCTCGGGGTCGGTGACGTCGAGCGCCGCCCGCAGGCGGCCGGCGGCCACCTCGGCGACGAGGGCGTCGGTGTCGACGACGGGCCCGCGCGCGACGTTGACGACGACGGCGCCGTCGGGCAGCGCGGCCAGCACCCCGGCGTCCACGAGGCCGCGCGTCCCGTCGGTCAGGGGGACGGCGAGGACGAGGGCGTCCGCCCGCGGCAGCAGCGCGTCCAGCTCGTCGACGCCGTGGACGGGCCCGAGGTCGTCGGTGCGGGCGCGGGTGGCGACGCGGACGACGTCCACCTCGAACGGCCGGAGGCGGCGCACGACGGCGTCGCCGATGCCGCCCGCCCCGAGGACGACGACGGTGCGCCCGGCGAGCCCCGGGCGCAGGCCCTCGGGACCCCGCCAGCGGCCCTCCTGGGCGTCGCGGACGGCGTCGTCGAGCCGCCGGACGCTCGCGAGCAGCAGCGCGAGCGCGATCTCGCCCGTCCCGGCGTCGTGGGCGCCCGCGGCCGAGGCGAGCGCGACGCCGTCGGGCACGTGCGCCGCGACGGCGTCGACCCCGGTCGTCTGGGTCTGCACGACCCGCAGCGCGGGCAGGTCGCGCAGGGAGCCGAGCGCCGCCGGGCGGCCCTGGTAGGGCAGGACGACGAGGGACAGCCGCTCGACCTGCTCGGCGGCCAGCGCGTGCGCCGGCGGCTGCTCGAGGTCCCACACGACCGCCTCGACGCCCGGGCCGTCGGGCATGTCAGTGCCGTCGGAGCCGGCGCCGTCCGGCGTGCCGGCCTCCCCGACGAGGGGGACGCCGACCTCGCGGGCGAGCGCGGCCTCGGGCAGGGACACGAGCGGTCGACCGGCCATGCGGCCATCGTGGTGGGACCTCGTCCCGGCGGCGCGGTGGCGGCTCCTCGCCGGCGGGAGGGGAAGGTTCGGGGAGGGGACGGTTCGGGGAGGGGACGGTTCGGGGAGGGGACGGTTCGGGGAGGGGACGGTGCCGGGAGTGACGCTGCCCCGCCGACCGCCCGCGGACCCGGCTCGGACGCCGGCCGGGGATCACGCGGGCGCACCCGGTCGTTCTCCCCCCATGGCCGCCTCCCTCCGTGCCGGACGCCCGATCGCCAGCTCCCGCCGAGCCGTGCGCGCCTCGCGCGCGGCCGTCGCCGCCGTCGCGGCGCTGGGCCTCGCGGCCTGCGGCGGCGAGGACCCGGGCGCCTCCCCCGCGCCGACGGGCGAGGTGCCCGCGTCGACGGCGGGCTCCTCGCCGACGACCCCCTCGCCGTCAGCCGTCGCCGACGCGCCGACGACGACCCCGACCCCCACCGCCCCGAGCGCGAGCGGGACGCCCGCCGGACCCGCCGAGGTGGTCGCCGAGGGCCTGCCGCTCCCCTGGTCGGTCGTCGCCCTCCCGGACGGCTCGTCGCTGCTGAGCCTGCGCGACGAGGCCCGGGTGGTGCGGCTCACCGCGGACGGCCAGGTGTCCGACGTGCCGACGACGAGCCCCGACGAGACCTTCGGCGGCGCCCTGCCGCGCGGCGAGGGCGGCCTCCTGGGGCTCGCGCTGTCGCCGTCCTTCGTCGAGGACGGGCTCGTCTACGCCTACGTCACGCGGGCCGACGACAACGCCGTCGTGCGCGCCGTCCTGTCCGGTGACGGGCTCGGCGAGCCGGAGACGGTGCTCGCGGGCATCCCCCGCGCGCAGGTCCACAACGGCGGCCGCCTCGCCTTCGGGCCCGACGGCCTGCTCTACGTGACGACGGGCGACGCGCGGCAGCCCGAGCTGGCCCAGGACGCGGCGTCGCTCGCCGGCAAGGTCCTGCGCGTCACGCCGGACGGCGCGCCGGCCCCGGGCAACCCCACGGAGGGCTCCCCGGTCTGGACGCTGGGCCACCGCAACGTCCAGGGGCTGGGCTGGGACGCGCAGGACCGCCTGTACGCCAGCGAGTTCGGCCAGGACACCTGGGACGAGCTCAACCTCCTGGAGCCCGGGCGCAACTACGGCTGGCCGGAGGTCGAGGGCCCCGGCGGGCAGGACGCCGCCGACGCCGGCTTCACCGACCCCCTCGTCTGGTGGCGCCCGTCGGAGGCCTCCCCCAGCGGCCTGGCGGTGACCGACGACGCCGTGTGGGTGAGCGCCCTGCGCGGGCAGCGGCTCTGGCGGGTGCCCGTGGCGACGTCGTCGGAGGGCGGTCCGGTCGGGCAGCCCGAGCCGTACCTCGTCGGCGAGCACGGGCGCCTGCGCGACGTCGCCGTGGCCCCGGGCGGCGGCGCGCTGCGGGTGCTGACGAACGACGGCGACGGCGAGGACCAGCTGCTGCGGCTGCCGCTCGGCTGAGCCGGACGTCGTCGCCCCGGCCCTCGTCGTGAAGGTGACGCCTCCTTCACCTCGGGAAGCCCTCTCGACGGGAAGGTGACGCCTCCTTCACCCCCTGGGCCCTTCCCCACGCGAAGGTGACGCCTCCTTCACCTCAGAAGCCTCTCCCCACGCGAAGGTGACGCCTCCTTCACCCCTGGGAACGCTCCCCACGCGAAGGTGACGCCCCCTTCACCGCCGGAGGCCCGGGCTCATCGAGCGAGCGGGTCCTCGGGCCAGGCGTGCTTGGGGTAGCGCCCGCGCATCTCGGCGCGGACCTGCGCGTAGGGGCCGCGCCAGAAGGACGCGAGGTCGCCCGTCACCGCGAGGGGGCGGCCCGCCGGGGAGAGCAGGTGGACGACGACGGCGGTGCGCCCGTCCGCCACGCGGGGCGCGTCCTGCCAGCCGAGGACGTCCTGCAGCCGGACGGCGAGGACGGGCGCGAGCGGGTCGGCGTAGTCCAGGCGCGCCGTCCGTCCGGACGGCAGGGCCAGCCGCTCGGGCGCCAGCTCGTCGAGGCGGGAGGCCTGCGGCCACGGCAGCAGCCGCCTCAGGGCGGTCGCGACGTCGGTGCGCGCGAGGTCGGAGCGACGCCGTGCCGCGGCGAGCTCGGGGCCCAGCCACCCCGCGGCGCCCGCGACGAGCGCCTCGGGCGAGACGTCGGGCCACGGCTCCCCGAGGGCGGCCCCCAGCGCGGCGAGGCGCAGCCGCAGGCGCTCCGCGGCGTCCGAGGGGGCGAGGAGGGCGAGGCCCGCCCGCCCGAGCCCGTCGAGCAGGGCGGCCTGCAGCGCCTCCGGCGGCGGGTCGGTGAGGGGCGCCTCGGCGAGGACGACGGCGCCCAGCCGCTCGACGCGGCGGGCCCGGACGTCGCCACCCGCGCCCCCGACCCAGGCGACCTCCTCCTCCGTCTCCAGCAGCGGCGCCGCGGCGAGGCGGGCGGCGTCCTCGGAGACCGGCGCGGCGAGGCGGACCACGGCGTCGGCCGACCCGAGGGGCCGGTCGAGACGCGCGACGGCCAGCCAGCCGTCCGGCGCCGGGCCGTCCCCGCGACCCGTCGGCGCGCCCGAGCGCGACCAGGACGACCCCGACCAGGCCGACCCGGGGACGAGCCGCGCGCCCGTGCCGCCGACGAGGAGCAGCTCGTCGCGCTCGCCGCCGTCGGCCCCGCGTCGACGGCGCCCCACCCGCTCCGGGTGCGCCAGGGCGACGACGAGGCCGGCCACCGCCTCGTCGTCGCCGGCGAGCCCACCTGCACCGCTCCCCGGGCCGGCGGTCGTCGGCCGACGGTCCGCGGCGGAGCGGAGCGACCCCCGCAGCCGCTCGACCTCCCGCCGCCAGGCCGCCGAGCGCGCGGCGTCGTCCCCGCGCCGCAGCGCGCGCCACGCCGCGACGAGGTCGTCGCCCGCCCCAGTGCCGCCCCCAGGGCCGTCCTCGGACAGCAGCGCCACGACCTCCGCCGCCGCGCGCGACCCGACGGCCCGGGCGCCCAGCAGCAGCGCCCGGCCGAGCCGCGGGTCCAGCCCCGTGCCCGCCACCTCACGCCCCAGCGGCGTGGCGCGGCCCGCGGCGTCGAGGAGCCCGCGGTCGCCGAGGGCCCGCTCGGCCGCGGCGACGGCGCCCGCGGGCAGCGGGTCGGGCAGCGCCAGCCCCTCCCCGCGGGGGCTGCCCCAGCAGGCGAGGGCCAGTAGGGCGCCGGCGAGGTCCGCCGTCGCCACCTCCGGCTCCGGGCGCGGCGGCAGGCGGGCGTCGTCCGCGGCCGACCAGCAGCGGACGACCACGCCCGGCCCCTCCCGGGCCGCGCGGCCGGCGCGCTGCTCGGCCGAGGCGCGCGAGACCCGCACGGTGTCCAGCCCCGCCAGGCCGCGGGCGTGGTCGGTCCGCGGCACCCGCGCGAGGCCGGCGTCCACGACGACGCGCACGCCGGGGACGGTGAGGCTCGACTCCGCGACGGCGCTGGCGACGACCACGCGCCGGCGCGGGCCCGGCCGCAGCGCTCGGTCCTGCTCCGCCCGCGGCGTGCGCCCGTGCAGCGCGAGGACGTCGACGTCGGGGCGCGCGGCCCGCAGCCGGGCCTGCACGCGAGCGATCTCGCGCGCGCCCGGGAGGACGACGAGCACGTCGCCGGGGTGGGCGTCGAGCGCCCGGGCCGTGGCCGCGGCGACGTGCTCGAGCAGCCGCGGGTCCACCCGCAGGCCCTGCGGCGGGTCGAGCCCGGGCGGCGGCGGGTCGTGCACCACCGCGAGCGGGTGCACGGGCGCCGTCGCGACGACGACGGGCACCGGCCCCGCGGCGCCGTCCGCGACCTCGGACGACGCCGACGGGTCGGGCGGCGAGGGGTCGGGCGCCGAGGGGTCGGGCGGCGGGGCCCCCGCGAGCGCGCGCCGCAGGGCCGCCTGGTCGAGGGTCGCGGACGCCGCCACGAGCCACAGGTCGGGGCGGAGCACCGCGCGGGCGTCGACGACGAGCGCCAGGGCGAGGTCGGCGTCCAGCGCCCGCTCGTGCACCTCGTCGAGCAGCACGGCGCCCGCGCCCGGGAGCTCGGGGTCGGCCTGGAGCCGGCGCAGGAGCAGCCCGGTCGTCACGACCTCCACGCGGGTGCGCGCGCTCGTGCGCCGCTCGCCGCGGACGGCGTACCCGACGGCGCCGCCCACCTCCTCGCCGAGGAGCGCCGCCATCCGCCCGGCGGCGGCGCGCACCGCGACGCGCCGCGGCTCGGTGACGACGACGCGGGCGGGGCCGCCGCGCTCCGCCAGGGCGTCGGCGAGCGCGAGCGGGGCCAGCGTCGTCTTGCCCGTTCCGGGCGGCGCGACGAGCAGCGCCCGGCCCGCGCCGCCCAGGGCGGCGAGGAGCTCGGGCAGAGCAGCCGCCGCGGGCAGGTCGACGCCGTCGCGGGAGAGGGCCGCGAGCGCGGTCGCGAGCAGCCCGCCGCTCATGCCGGGGGCGTCGGGCGACGTCGAGCGGGGCGCTCGCGCCCGGGTGGGGTGCGCACGTCAGAAGTAGTCGAGCACCTCGACGAGGTCGCCGCCGGCGAGCACGTCGAGCGCCCCGAGGGCGGCGTCCTCGTCGTCGCCGAGCACCTCGGCGCCCGCGGTGCGCACGGCGCCGAGCGCGGTGACCGACCCGGCGTAGAGGGCGGCCAGGCCGGAGGGGGTCAGGCGGACCACCGGCGCGGCGTCCGTGCGGACCGCACGGCCGCGGCCCCCGGAGACCGACAGCTCCCAGGTGCCGGAGTTCCACGGCGCGAGGTCGTCCTGCAGCTCGACGACCACCGACCCCGACAGCGGCTGCGGCCAGCCGCGCTGCACCATGGCCTGCTCGAGGTCCACCACCCGGTGCATGACAACCTTGCGGTCGACGACGCGGGCGAGCTCGACGGGCAGCGCGGTGGCGACGGCGTCCCCGCGCAGCAGGCGCAGGTGGAGGTTGCGGGCGACCGGCGCCCAGCCGGCCAGCACTCCCAGCAGCGTCCGCGCGGCCGCCGGGGTGTCGGCGACGACGTCGCGGACCGTGAAGACGGCCTCGCGGCCGTAGCCCCGGCCGCGGTGCCAGCTCGCGGCGGCGACGAGCCGGTCGCCGTCCTCGACGAGGGTCAGGCCGTCGACGCCCTCGGGCAGGCGGTCCGTCCCCGGCGCCGGGCGGACGAGCATGCCGCTGCGCGCGCGGGCCTCGCGCTCGTAGAGGGCGGCCACCGCGGGCAGGTCGGCGGCCCCGCCGGTGCGCGTGGTGAGGCCGGGCGCCGCCCCGCTGCGCGCCAGGGCGTGCGTGGGCACCTCGACGGTCGTCAGCGTGCCCGTGACCTCCCAGCCGGCGCGGCGGTAGAGCCCGGCGACGGTCGGGAAGAGCGCCGAGACGGCGGCGCCCCGCTCGCGGGCGCCCTCGAGGAGGGCGCGGAGCAGGGACGTCGCGACGCCCGCGCCGCGGGCCTCCGGCTGGACGGCGACGTCGGTGACGTCGGCGGCCACGACGCGCCGCCCGCCCCACCAGTGCTCGCGCGGCAGGAGCGTCACCGCGCCGAGGAGGTCGCCGTCGTCGCCCAGCGCGCCGTAGCGGACGGCGCCCTCGGGCTCCGTGCCGGGATCGGGCGGCGACGACAGGTCCTCGCCGAAGGACAGCGCGTGCAGGCGCCACTGCCGGGCGTGGTCCTCGGGCCCGAGCGGACGGACGACCGGGCCCGGCCGGGGGGCGCGGGGCTCGCTGGCGGACGGGGCGGCGGTCTCGGGAGGCACCCCGGAACGCTACCGGCGGCGACGCCCTCGCCCTGACGACCGAGCCCTGACGACCGAGCCCTGACGACCGAGGCCCGACGGCCGAGTCCCGACGGCCGGGCCCGGCCGCCGGGACCGCGCTCGGGCTCAGGCCTGCGGTGCGCCGACCCGCTCGAGCACGAGCTCGCGCACGCGCTTGGCGTCGGCCGCCCCGCGGGTGGCCTTCATGACGGCGCCCACGACGGCGCCGGCGGCCTGCACCTTCCCGCCGCGGATCTTCTCCGCGACGTCCGGGTTCGCCGCCAGCGCCTCGTCCACGGCCGTGACGAGCGCCGACTCGTCGGAGACGACCTCGAGGCCGCGGGCGGTGACGACCTCGGTGGGCGTCCCCTCCCCCGCGAGCACGCCCTCGAGCACCTCGCGCGCCATCCGGTCGGTGATGCGCCCCGACTCGACGAGCCTGGCGAGCTCGGCGACCTCGGCGGGGCCGACGGGCAGCGCCGTCACCTCCACCTCGCGGGCGTTGGCGGTGCGCGCCAGCTCCCCGCCCCACCACTTGCGGGCGGCGGCCGGGCTCGCGCCCTGCGCCACGGTCGCGGAGATGACGTCGAGGAGCCCGGCGTTGACGACGTCGCGCATCTCGAGGTCGCTGTAGCCCCACTCCGCCTGCAGGCGCGCGCGGCGGGCGACGGGCAGCTCGGGCAGGGACGCGCGGACCTCCTCGACCCAGGCGCGCGACGGCGTCAGGGGCACGAGGTCGGGCTCGGGGAAGTAGCGGTAGTCGTCGGCGTCGGACTTCACGCGCCCGGACGTCGTGATGCCCGTGTCCTCGTGCCAGTGCCGCGTCTCCTGCAGCACCGACCCGCCCGCGTCGAGGACCGCGGCCTGGCGCGACACCTCGTACCGCACGGCCCGCTCGACGGAGCGGAAGGAGTTGACGTTCTTCGTCTCCGTGCGCGTCCCGAGCGGCGCGTCGGGCGAGGGCCGCAGCGAGACGTTGACGTCGGCGCGCATCTGGCCCTGCTCCATGCGGGCCTCGGAGACGCCGAGCGCGCGCAGCAGGTCGCGCAGCGCGGCGACGTAGGCGCGGGCCACCTCGGGGGCGCGCGCCCCGGCGCCGGCGACGGGCCGCGTGACGATCTCCACGAGCGGGATGCCGGCGCGGTTGTAGTCGACGAGGGAGTGGTCGGCGCCGTGGATGCGGCCCGTGGCCCCGCCGACGTGCGTCGACTTGCCCGTGTCCTCCTCCAAGTGCGCCCGCTCGACCTCGACGCGCCACGGCGTGCCGTCCTCGAGGACGACGTCGAGGTGCCCGTCGGCCGCGAGGGGCTCGTCGTACTGCGACGTCTGGAAGTTCTTCGGCATGTCCGGGTAGAAGTAGTTCTTCCGGGCGAAGCGGCACATCTCCGCGATGCTGCAGTCGAGCGCCAGGCCGATGCGGATGCCGTGCTCGACCGCCGTGCGGTTGACCACGGGCAGCGCGCCCGGCAGGCCGAGCGACACCGGGGACACCTGGGTGTTGGGCTCGGCGCCGAAGGCCGTCGAGGAGCCGTCGAACATCTTCGTCGCGGTGCCGAGCTCGACGTGGACCTCGAGGCCGATGACGACGTCGTAGCGCGCCGTGGCGTCGTCGTAGGCGACGAGCGGCTCGCCGCCGGTGGCGGCCGGTGCGGTGGCGGTGCTCATGCGGTGGCGACCTCCGGTCGGGCGGGCACGGTGTCGAGGGCCGGGGCCGAGGCGAGCAGCGGCCCGCCCCAGCGGTCCTCGAGCAGCGCCTCGAGGGCGCCGCCGAGGCGGTAGAGGCGCTCGTCGGCGCGGGCCGGCGCCATGACCTGGAAGCCGACGGGCAGGCCGTCGGCGGCGAGTCCGCTCGGCAGCGACATGCCCGGCACGCCCGCGAGGTTGGCGGGGATGGTGGCGATGTCGGCGGCGTACATGGCGAGCGGGTCGTCGAGGCGGCTCCCCAGCGGGAACGCCGTCGTCGGCGCCGTCGGCGAGACGAGGACGTCGGCCTGCTCATGCGCCGCCGCGAAGTCGCGCTGGACGAGCGTGCGGACCTTCTGCGCCGAGCCGTAGTAGGCGTCGTAGTAGCCGGCCGACAGGGCGTACGTGCCGAGGATGATCCGGCGCTTGACCTCGGGGCCGAAGCCCGCGCCGCGCGTGGCGGCCATGACGCGCTCGGCCGTCACCGGGCCCTCGGACGGCTCCACCCGCAGGCCGAAGCGCATGCCGTCGAAGCGGGCCAGGTTGCTCGAGGCCTCGCTCGGCATGACGAGGTAGTAGGCGTCGAGGGCGTGGGCGAAGGTCGGGCAGGAGACCTCGACGACCTCGGCCCCGGCGTCCGCCAGCAGGTCCACCGCGGACCGGAAGCTGGCCATGACCTCGGCCGAGAAGCCCTCGCCGGTGAGCTCGCGCACGACGCCGACGCGCATGCCGCGCACGTCGCGCGAGCGGGCGGCCTCGGCGAGCGGGCCGACGGGGTCGGGCAGCGACGTCGCGTCGCGGGGGTCGTGGCCGCCCATGACCTCGTGCAGGAGCGCCGCGTCGAGCACGGACCGGGCGCAGGGTCCCGCCTGGTCGAGGCTCGAGGCCATGGCGATGAGCCCGTAGCGCGAGATCCCGCCGTAGGTGGGCTTCACGCCGACCGAGCCGGTGACGGCGGCGGGCTGGCGGATCGAGCCGCCGGTGTCGGTGCCCACGGCCAGGGGCGCCTCGAAGGCGGCGACCGCCGCGGCGCTGCCGCCGCCGGAGCCGCCCGGCGTCCGCGAGGTGTCCCAGGGGTTGCGCGTCGGCCCGTAGGCGGAGTGCTCGGTCGAGCTGCCCATGGCGAACTCGTCCATGTTCGTCTTGCCGAGCACCGGCATCCCCGCGACGCGAAGCCGCTCGACCAGCGTGGCGTCGTACGGCGGCACCCAACCCTCGAGGATCTTCGAGCCCGCCGTCGTGGGCGTGCCGCGCGTGACGACGACGTCCTTGACGGCGACGGGGACGCCGGCGAGGGCGTGCAGCTGCTCGCCGGCCGCGCGGCGGGCGTCGACGTCGCGGGCCGTCGCCAGCGCCTCCTCGCCGCTGACGTGGAGGTAGGCCGCGACGCCGCGTCCGTCGCCGGGCGCGCCGTCGACGGCGGCGATGCGGTCGAGGTGCGCGCGCACGACGTCCTCGCTCGTGACCTCGCCGGCGGTGAGGCGGCGGGCGAGGTCGGCGGCGCTCGCGCGGACGAGCTCGTCCGCGCCGTTCTGCGGGCCGCTGCTCCGGTCGGCCGAGGGGGCCATCAGTCCTCCTCGAGGATCTGGGGGACGAGGAAGCGGCCGTCCTGGGCCGCGGGCGCGCCGGCGAGGACGTCCTCCGCGGGCAGGGACGGCTCGACGACGTCCTCCCGGTAGACGTCGACGAGCGGCAGCGGGTGGCTCGTGGCGGGCACGTCGTCGGACACGACGGAGGACACGGAGGCGACCGCGGCGACGACGGCGTCGAGCTCGCCGGCCAGCCGCTCCAGCTCCGCGGGCTCGAGGTCGATGCGCGCGAGGGCCGCGAGGCGCGCCACGTCGTCGGGTGAGAGGGCGGGCATGCGCGTGAGTCTAGGAGCCGGGAGGCGGCCGGCCCGACCCGCCGAGCGGGAGGGGTGCCACCCCGTCAGGCTCCCTCGCGGGCGTCGTAGGCGTCGAGGACCGCCTGCCGGACGCGGCCCCGCGCGGCGACGTCGTGCCCGTTCTCCCGGGCCCAGGCCCGAACGTCGTCGAGGTCGGTCCTGCGCGGCCTCGTCGCGGGCGCCTCGACGGCGAGCCCGTCGTCCCCGGGCTCGTCGGCCGCGGGCTCGTCGGCCGCGGGGGCGGCCGCCGCCCCGCCCTCGTCCGCGGCCCCGCCGTCCGCCTCGCCCGCCGCCTCGACGTCGGCCTGGTCGGCGGGCGGCTCGGGCGCCGGCAGCGCGCCGGGCCCTTCCTCCAGCAGCAGGCGGAAGCCGTCCTCGTCGAGGATCCGCAGCCCCAGCTCGCGGGCCCGCACCTCCTTCTGGCCGGCGTTCTCGCCGACGACGACGAAGTCGGTCTTCTTGGACACCGAGCCGGAGGCCTTTCCGCCGCGGGCGAGGATCGCCTCCTTGGCGCCGTCGCGGCTGAAGCCCTCGAGCCCGCCGGTGACGACGACGGTGACGCCCTCGAGGTGGCGCGGCGCGGACGCGTCCTGCTCGTCCTCGAGCCGCACGCCGGCCTCGCGCCAGGCCTCGACGATGGCGCGGTGCCAGTCGACGGCCCACCAGGCGCCCACGGCCTCGGCGATGACGGGGCCGACGCCGTCGGCCGCGGCCAGCTCCTCGGCGCTGGCGCCGACGACGGCGTCCAGGCTGCCGAAGCGCGTGGCGAGCGAGCGCGCCGCGGTGGGGCCGACGTGGCGGATCGAGAGGGCGACGAGCACCCGCCACAGCGGCTTCTCGCGGGCGGCCGCGAGGTTGTCGAGCAGGCGCCGCCCGTTGGCCGACAGGTCGCCGTTGCTGTTGCGGAAGAGCGGGACCCGCAGCAGGTCGGCGTCGGTGAGGGCGAAGAGGCCGCCCTCGTCGGTGAGCACGCGGTCGCCGGCGTCGACCGGCGCGCCGTCGTCCTCGGGCCGCGCGTCGCGGCTCCCCCCGGCGTCGGGCACCCCGCCGAGCAGCGCTCCGGCGGCCTCCCAGCCGAGCGCCTCGACGTCCAGGGCGTTGCGGGAGGCGATGTGGAACAGGCGCTCCCGCAGCTGGGCCGGGCAGGTGCGCGCGTTCGGGCAGCGGATGTCCTTGTCGCCCTCGCGCTCGTGCCGCAGCGGGGTGCCGCAGGACGGGCAGTCGGTCGGCATCTGCCACTCCGGGCCGCGGGCGGCCGGGTCGGCGCCCTCGGCCAGCACCGGGCCGAGCACCTCGGGGATGACGTCGCCCGCCTTGCGGACGACGACGAGGTCGCCCGGCCGCACGCCCTTGCGCCGCACCTCGTCGGCGTTGTGGAGCGTGGCGAGCTCGACCGTCGAGCCCGCCACGAGGACGGGCTCCATGCGGGCGAAGGGGGTGACCCGGCCGGTGCGCCCGACGTTGACGGAGATCTCCAGCAGGCGGGTGGTGACCTCCTCGGGCGGGAACTTGTAGGCGATGGCCCAGCGCGGGGCGCGGCTCGTCGCGCCGAGGCGGCGCTGGATGGCCAGGTCGTCGACCTTGACCACCGCGCCGTCGATCTCGTGCTCGACGTCGTGGCGGCCCTCCCCCGTGCGGGCGACGAAGGCGCGCACGGCGTCGACGTCGTCGACGACCCGCACGTGGCTGCTGACGGGCAGGCCCAGGGCCGCGAGGCGCTCGTAGGCCTCGGACTGGCTCGCGACGTCGAAGCCCTCGCGGCGGCCGAGGCCGTGGACGAGCACGCGCAGGGGACGTCGGGCGGTGACCCGGGGGTCCTTCTGCCGCAAGGACCCCGCCGCGGCGTTGCGCGGGTTGGCGAAGGGCTGCTTGCCCGCCTCGACGAGGCCGGCGTTGAGCTCGGCGAAGGCCTCGACGGGGAAGAAGACCTCGCCGCGCACCTCGAGGAGCGCGGGCACGGGCGCCGAGGAGCCGTCGAGGCGGTGCGGGACGCCGTGCAGCGTGCGGACGTTGAGCGTGACGTCCTCCCCCGTGCGCCCGTCCCCGCGCGTGGCGGCCCGCACCAGGCGGCCCTCCTCGTAGACGAGGTCGACGGCGAGCCCGTCGATCTTCGGCTCGCAGAGCCAGCGCAGCCGCGCCCCCTCGCCGGCCTCGCGGACGACGCGCTCGACCCACTCGTCGAGCTCGTCCGCGGTGAAGACGTTGTCGAGGCTGAGCAGGCGCTCGAGGTGGTCGACGGGGGTGAACTCCGTCGAGAAGGTGCCGCCCACGCGCTGGGTCGGCGAGTCGGGCGCCGCCAGGTCGGGGTGCGCGTCCTCCATCTCCTGCAGGCGCCGCAGCAGGGCGTCGAAGGTGGCGTCGGGCACCTTCGGGGCGTCGCGCACGTAGTAGGCGAACTGGTGCGCCCGCACCTCGTCGGCCAGGGCGGCCCACGCGCGGCGGTCGTCCTCGGTGGCGGGGCTCGGCGGGGCGGGCGCGTCGCCCGCGGGGACGCCGTGCAGGTCGTCGGCGGGCTGCTCCGGCGGGGTCGCGCTCACGCCCGGCATCCTGCCCCAGCCCCCCGACACCCGGCCCCTCGGCGGCGCTCTCGAGGGCCGCCGCGGCCCGCGCCGCCCCGGTCCGGCGCGGCCCTACGGTGAGCCGGTGAAGGTCGTCATCGCCGGTGGCAGCGGCGCCCTCGGCCGGCGTCTGGGCGACGACCTCGCCGAGCGCGGCCACGACGTCGTCGTCCTCAGCCGCACCCCCGACCCGCGGGCCCGTCCCCGGCAGGTGGGCTGGGACGGCGCGACGCCGGGCCCGTGGGCCCGCGAGCTGCGGGGCGCCGCCGTCGTCAACCTCGCCGGCGCGCTCGTGGACCGGCGGCCGACCCCTGCGAACGTCGACCTCCTCACGACCTCGCGGGTCCGCCCCACCCGCGCGCTCGCGACCGCAGCGGCCGCGCTCGACGAGCCCGTGCCGGTGTGGGTGCAGGCCTCCACCGCCGCGATCCACGGCGACGCCGGCGACGCCGTCCTCACCGAGGACTCCCCCGTCGCCGACGGGCCGCCCCAGATGGCCGGGGTCGCCCGCGCCTGGGAGGCCGCCGCGACGGACCTGCCCGCGCGGCGCACCGTGGTGCTGCGGACGAGCGTCGTGCTCGACCGGGGCACCCCGGCCCTCGACCGGCTCCTCCTCCTGACCCGCTGGGGCCTGGGGGGCCGTGTCGGCTCGGGGCGGCAGTGGTTCTCGTGGATCCACGTCGAGGACTGGCTCGCCGTGGTCCGCACCGCGCTCGAGCAGCCGACGCTGTCCGGCGTCGTCCTGGCCACCGGCCCCGTCCCGGTCCGCAACGCCGAGCTCATGGCGACCCTGCGCGCCGTCGTGGGACGGCCGCCGGCACCGCCGACGCCCGCCCCCCTCCTCCGGGCCGGGGCGCTGCTGCTGCGGACCGACCCGGCGCTCGGGCTCACGGGCCGCCGCGTGGTGCCGGCGCGCCTGCAGGCCGCCGGCTTCGCCTTCGCCCACCCGACCCTGCGCCCCGCCCTGACCGACCTGCTCGGCGGCCGGTCCACCGCGTCCTGAGCGAGCGGTCCCGTGCACGCCGCGACCCCCTCCGAGACGGACGTCGCCGTCGGGGGGAGCGCCCGTGGTGGGAGCCGGTCCGACGGCGGCGCGGCTCCCGGAAGTCCCTTGCCCGGCCCGGCCCCGCCCGCGCAGGGTCCCGGCGTGGACCTCGCCCCCGCCGCCCTCCTCGCGCTCTACGACGACCAGCTGCGCACCGACGCCGAGACCCCCAGCGCCCGGGCGGTCACCCGCCTCGGCCCGCTGCGGCTGGTGACCTTCGACGGCGGCCGGGGGTTCGTCACCTACCGCGACCTCGCCGGCGCGGACGCCGCCACCGTGCGCGAGCTGGTGGCCGGGGCGCTCGAGCACTACCGCGCCGACCCCGTCGTCGAGCGGGTGGAGTGGAAGGCGCGGGGCCACGACGCCGCACCCGGTCTGCACGCGGCCCTGCGCGAGCACGGCTTCGTCCAGCAGCAGCAGGAGGTGGTGGTGATGGGCGACGCGCGGCTCCTGGCCGTCGACGTCCCGCTGCCGCCGCAGGTGGTCCTGCGCCGGGTCACCTCCGAGGACGACGTGCGGGCGATGAGCGCGATGCAGGACGAGGTCTTCGGCTACCCCGTCTCCCCGCGGTACGCCGACGCCCTCCTGCGGCGCCTGGCCACCGGGGACGGCACGGAGCTGTGGGTCGCCGAGGTCGACGGGCGCGTCATCGGCGCCGGGCGCCTCGAGCCGGTGGCGGGCAGCGACGTCGCCGGCCTGTGGGGCGGGGCCGTCCGCCCCGGGTGGCGCGGGCGCGGCGTCCACCGCGCGCTGACGGCGGCGCGGGCGCGCTCGGCGCTTCGCCTCGGCAGGCGGCTCCTGCACAGCGACTGCAGCCCCGCCTCCCGGCCCGTGCTCGAGCGGTCGGGGATGGTGCCCGTCACCACCACGACACCCCACGTCTGGCACCGCGGCGCGCCCTCCGGTGCGTGAGCCGACGACCACGTCCTCGGGCTGCTGACGCGGCGGGGCCGCCCGGTCCGCCCCCGGGA
>NZ_CANMPM010000008.1 GCF_947499845.1 uncultured Pseudokineococcus sp. | reverse complement strand
TTCCTGGTCACCGGGGCACCCCGGCCTACATCACCCCCGCCACGCCGCCCACCACCGGTGGATCAGGGCTCAGCCGCCCCGCCCGCCCACCAGACCCCGCAGGGCCGGTCCGGCGCACCGGCGCCGGCGCGGGCGGCGGCCTCGACGGCCCGCGCGCCGCACTAGTCTCGGCAGGCGTGGCTCCCGAGAACACCGACCCCGCCGAGACCCCCTCCCCCGCCCCCGGCGCGCCCGCCGCGCGCTACGACGCGGGGCTCGCGGCGCAGGTCGAGGCGCGGTGGCAGCAGCGGTGGCTCGACGACGACGTCTACGCGGCCCGCACCCCGCGCGAGGGCGGCAGCACCGCCTTCGTCATGGACATGTTCCCGTACCCCTCGGGCGCGGGCCTGCACGTCGGCCACCCCCTGGGCTACATCGCGACGGACGTCTACAGCCGGTACCTGCGGATGTCCGGGCGCGAGGTGCTCCACACCCTCGGCTACGACGCCTTCGGGCTGCCGGCCGAGCAGTACGCCGTCCAGACCGGCACGCACCCGCGGACCTCGACCCTCGCGAACATCGCGACGATGCGCGAGCAGCTGCGCCGCCTCGGCCTGGGCCACGACCCGCACCGCTCGATCTCGACCATCGACCCCGCGTACTACCGCTGGACGCAGTGGATCTTCCTGCAGGTCTTCGGGTCCTGGTACGACGCCGAGCAGCAGCGCGCACGCCCGATCACCGAGCTGGTGGCCGCCTTCGAGGACGGCTCCCGCCCGACGCCCGACGGGCGCCCGTGGGCCGAGCTCACCGCCGTCGAGCGCGACGACGTGCTGTCCCGGCACCGCCTCGCCTACGCCGACGAGGCGCCCGTCAACTGGTGCCCGGGCCTCGGCACGGTGCTCGCCAACGAGGAGGTCACGGCCGAGGGGCGCTCCGAGCGCGGCAACTTCCCCGTCTTCACGGCCTCGCTGCGCCAGTGGAAGATGCGGATCACGGCCTACGCCGACCGCCTCGTCGACGACCTCGAGCCGCTCGACTGGCCCGAGGCCATCAAGGTCCAGCAGCGGCACTGGATCGGGCGCAGCCACGGCGCCCACGTGCGCTTCGCCGTCGAGGGCGGCGAGGGCGCGGGCGACGGCGTCGTCGAGGTCTTCACCACGCGCCCCGACACGCTCTTCGGGGCCACCTACCTCGTCCTCGCCCCCGAGCACCCCCTCGTCGACACGGTGCTGCCGGCGTCCTGGCCGGACGCCACCCCCGCGGGAGACCCGCTGCCGCAGAGCTGGACCGGCGGCGCCGCCACCCCCCGCGAGGCCGTGCACGCCTA
Source organism: uncultured Pseudokineococcus sp. (assembly GCF_947499845.1). Taxonomy (GTDB): domain Bacteria; phylum Actinomycetota; class Actinomycetes; order Actinomycetales; family Quadrisphaeraceae; genus Pseudokineococcus. Next base: position 172,542 of record NZ_CANMPM010000008.1, on the reverse strand, counting down.
CGCGCGCCGGGCGGCCGCGCGCACCGACGCCGAGCGGCAGGCCGAGGGGGCGGCCGGCGCCAAGACCGGCGTCTTCACCGGGGCGACCGCCACGCACCCGGCGACGGGCGAGCAGGTGCCCGTCTTCGTCGCCGACTACGTCCTCATGGGCTACGGCACGGGGGCGATCATGGCCGTGCCCGCTCACGACCAGCGCGACTTCGACTTCGCCCGCGCGCTCGACCTCCCCCTGCGCTGCGTCGTCACCCCGGCGGACGACCGCGGGCTCGACGCCTCCACGTGGGACGACGCGTGGACGGCGAAGGACGGCGCGGTCACGGGGTCGGACGCCCGCGGGCGCCTCGGGGACGACGGCGTGGTCCTCGACGGCCTGCCGGTCACCGAGGCCGTGCAGCGGATGTCGGCGTGGCTGGACGAGCGCGGCCTGGGCCGGGCGACGACGAGCTACCGGCTGCGCGACTGGCTCTTCAGCCGCCAGCGCTACTGGGGCGAGCCCTTCCCCGTCGTCTACGACGAGGACGGCGTCGCCCACGCGGTCCCGGAGGACCAGCTGCCCGTCGAGCTGCCCGAGGTGGACGACTACTCGCCGCGGACCTTCGACCCCGACGACGCCGACACCTCCCCCGAGACGCCCCTGTCGCGCCGGGAGGACTGGGTGCACGTCGAGCTCGACCTCGGCGACGGCCCGCGCCCGTACCGCCGCGAGACCAACACCATGCCGAACTGGGCGGGCTCCTGCTGGTACGAGCTGCGCTACCTCGACCCGGACAACACCGAGCGCCTCGTCGACCCCGCCCTGGAGGCGGCCTGGATGGGCCCCCGGGAGGGCAAGCCGCTGGGCGGCGTCGACCTCTACGTCGGCGGCGCCGAGCACGCCGTGCTGCACCTGCTCTACGCGCGCTTCTGGCACAAGGTCCTCCACGACCTCGGCCACGTGAGCTCCTCGGAGCCGTTCCACCGGCTCTTCAACCAGGGGATGATCCAGGCGTACGTCTTCCGCGACGCCCGCGGCATCGCCGTGCCGGCGGCCGAGGTCGAGGAGGCCGAGGGCCCGGCGGGCACGGCCTACACCTGGCAGGGGCAGCCGGTCACGCGCGAGCTCGGGAAGATGGGCAAGTCGCTGAAGAACGCGGTGGCGCCCGACGAGATCGCCGCCGAGTACGGCGCCGACACCCTGCGGCTCTACGAGATGGGCATGGGCCCCCTCGACGCGGCGCGCCCGTGGGAGACGCGGGCCGTCGTCGGCTCCTTCCGCTTCCTCCAGCGCCTGTGGCGCAACGTCGTCGACGAGACGACGGGCGAGCTGCGGGTGACGGACGAGGCGGTCGACGACGCGACGGCGCGGGTCCTCGCCCGCACCGTCGACGGCGTCCGGCGCGACTACGAGGGGCTGCGCTTCAACACGGCCCTGGCCAAGGTGATCGAGCTCAACAACCACCTCGTCAAGCGGGGCTCGACGCCGCGCGCCGTCGCGGAGCAGCTCGTCCTGCTCGTCGCCCCGCTGGCGCCGCACGTCGCCGAGGAGCTGTGGGAGCGCCTCGGGCGCAGCACGTCCCTCGTGCGGGAGCCCTTCCCGGAGGCGGAGGAGGCCCTGCTCGTCGAGGACGAGGTGACCGCCGTGGTGCAGGTCCGCGGCAAGGTGCGCGCGCGCCTGCAGGTGCCCGCCGACATCACCGAGGACGACCTGCGCGAGCGCGCCCTCGCCGAGGGCGCCGTGCAGCGGGCCGTCGGCGACGCCGTCGTCCGCAAGGTCGTCGTGCGCCCGCCGTCGCTCGTCAACGTCGTCGTCTGAGGCCGGCTCCCGGCGCCGTGGCCCCCGTCACCTCTCCCGCGCCGACGCCGAGGAGCCGTCCACGAGCGTGACCGTGCACGGTCGCGCTCGTGGACGGCTCCCCTGGTCGATCCTGCGCGGTCGGTCCTCCGCGGGCGCCCTCAGCGGGCGGCGTCCGAGGACGCGGTCGCCGCGGCGACGGCCGCGTCGATCCGCTCCTGCACGCGGCGCTCCGCCGCGCGGCGGCGGCGGACGACGAGGACGAGCACCAGCCCCGCGAGGAGCAGCAGGACGAGCTGCGGCCACGGGACGGTCCAGACGGCCAGCGGCACGCTGTCGCCGACCGGCTCCGCGTCGAGGACGTCGGCGCCCACGGGAGCGCCCTCGACGACGACCCGGCCGCCGGAGCGGAGCAGGCCCCACACCGACAGGTCGGTGCTCGCCGGCACGACCTGCCCGGGCAGCAGCTCGCGCCAGCTGTCGGAGGCGGTCGCCCCGAGGGCGTCGACCGGCCCGGAGACGCGGACGTCGGACGTCGCGGCCACGCGCACCTGGCCCGCGTTGCGGACGCCGTAGGTCACGAGCACCGAGCCGCTCGAGAAGGGGTTCCACGAGGGCCGCCACCGCGCCCGGACGTCCTCCGCGACGACCGCGGCCCGGACGTCGCCGGTCACCCGCAGGTGCAGGCGCACGCCCACGCGCGCCGCCACCTCGAGCGGCTCGTCGCCCTCGGGGAGGACCTCGGCGACGACGCCGGCCGGGTGGTCGCCGGGGACGGCGTCCGCCGGCACGGTCGTCGTGAGGGGCACCGCGACCTGCTGCTCCGGCTCGAGCGCGACGACGACGCCGCCCTCCCCGTCGTCGGCGGCCCCCGGCACCTCGCCGAGGGAGACCCAGGTGCCGGAGCCGCCCGGCGTGCTGCCGGCCGGCGCCACGTCGAAGGCCTCCCCGGCGCCGACGACGCCGTCCCCGACGTGGACGCGGAAGCGGGCCGCGGCCGGGCCGAAGTTCGTCACGAGCACCTCGTCCTGCCCGCTGGCGCCGGGCGCCAGGGACTGGCGGAGGGAGACGCGGCCGTCGGCGGCGCCGCCCGAGGACGGCTGCACCGTCCACGTCGTGCGCCCGTCGGCCGCGGCCGCGGCCTGCTCGGGCGACGGGTCCGGGGTCTGGGCCCCGGTGGGGGCCGCAGCCGGCGCGGTGGCGACCGCGGGCGGCGCGAGCAGCAGCCCGGTGAGCGCGGCGACGAGCACCGCGGGGACGACGCGCCGCATGGGGACCTCCGGGGCCGGTGGGACTGCTCGGGTCGAGCGGGTCAGGTGGAGCGGGTGCCCGCCCGCCCCGGCGGGGCGGGCGGGCACCGGGTCGGGGCCGTGGCGCGGCTGCCGCAGCAGCCGCGACACGAGCCCGGTGGGGCGACGTCGGCCGAGGGAGACCTCGGTCGACCGGGACCTCAGTCGACCGGGAAGAGCGACACGGTGACCGCGCCCCGGTAGGTCCCCGGCCGGGTGCTGGTGGGCACCTCGAGCCTCAGGTCCGCCGTCACCGTGGCCGTGCCGGAGCGGTCGGACCCGCTCGCCGCGGCCAGCCGCTGCGGCGCGGCCAGACCGGCGCCGCCGCTCATGACCGTCCGGACCGACGGCCCGGCCGTGACGCCCTCTGCGGCCGCCACGACGAGCGGCGTCCACCCGAGGTGCCCGGCCGGCAGGGCACCCCCCGGGCCGGCGAGGTCGGACGACTGGCCCGAGACGGCCCAGCCCCCGTCGCCGGCCTGCGCGTCGGTGCGGGAGTCCGTCACCGCGATGTCGAGCAGGCGGCCCTGCATCACGAGGCGGTCGCCCGCGTTGGAGGCCGCACCGAGCGCCGTGCCGCCGCCGTCACCGCCGACGGTCATCGCGAGGAAGCCGTCGGCCTCCTCGGGCACGGTGGCCTCGACCGGGATGCCGTCGCCGTCGTCCGCCGTGGCCTGGCGGAACAGGCGCGGGGCGAAGTCGACCAGGGCGTGCTGCCAGGTGTCCCAGCCGTGCGGGCCCTCGTAGTACCCGTCGAACTCGTGCTCCACGCCCAGCCGGTCGAAGAGCTCGAGCGTCGAGCGCACGGACCCGTAGGTGAAGTCCGTGACGTTGCCGTTGTAGAGCCGCAGCAGCGTGGTGCCCTCGTTGACGGCCTCGACGTCGAGGTCGGAGCCGTCGCCGGAGTACCCGGCCGAGAAGGTCCCGACGTAGCCGAAGGCGCCGGGCCGCTGGCGCAGCACCTGCATCGTCTGGAACCCGCCCATCGACAGGCCGGCGAGCGCCCGGCGCTGGGGGTCGTCGCTGACGCCGAACTGCTCCTGCGCCGCCGGGGCGATGTCCTCGAGGAGCTCCGTCGTGAAGTCGCCGACGTTGCCGTTCCCCATGACGACGACCATCGGCTCGAGGTTGCCGTCGCGCAGGTGGTTGTCGAGGATCTCCGCGGCGTGGCCCATCTCGGTCCAGTCCGTGTAGGTCTGGCCGCCGCCGTGCTGCAGGTACAGCACCGGCCAGGGCTCGGCGCGGTCGGCGTCGAAGCCCGGCGGGGTCCGCACGAGCGCCGTGCGCTCCTCGCCGGCGACGCCGCTGTCGTACGTCATCGGCTGCACCGTCCCGCGCTCGTCCTCGGGGACGGGCGTGAGGACGCGCGCGGCCCCGCCCGGCACGAGGAACTGGCTCCACGTGGGCTCGCTCGTCACGCTCGTCGGGTTCCGGGTGTCCTTGACCGACTGCATGTCGACGATGAGGCGGTAGTGGTACCAGCCGGGCTCGAGGGGCCCGACGGTGCCGCGCCAGCGGTCACCGACCTCGGACAGCTCGACCCGCAGCCACAGGTTGCTCGGGCCCCAGTTGGCCCACACCGTGACGTGCTCGGCGTCGGCGAAGTCCGTCGTGGTCTCGAAGGTGGCGAAGCCGTCGTCGGTGACCCACGGCGTCGACCCGTCTTCCGGCGCCGTCGGCGTGAAGGGCTCCTCGATGAGCTCGTGGCCCGGGCCGAGGCCGGGGTAGCGCCCGTCCTGGAAGAGGCGCTGGGAGAAGTCGACGAGGTCCTCCTGCCACGCGTCCCAGTTGTGGCCGGCGTCCGGCTTGGCGCCGTCGAACTGGTGCTCCACGCCCGCCGCGTCGAGCGCCCCGAGGGCGGAGTGGACGTCGTTGTAGGCGATGTCGGTCTGGTTGCCGACGTAGAGCCGGAGCAGCTCGGTGCCCGCGTTGATCTCGTCGACCGGGAGGTCCTCGAGGTCGAAGCGGCCCGCGCCGAAGGTGCCGACGGAGGCGAAGGCGCCCGGGTCGGACCGGAGCACCTCGAAGGCCTGGCCGCCGCCCATCGACAGCCCCGCCAGCGCCCGCTGGGCCGGGTCGCTGCTGACGTTGAGCTGCCGCTCCGCCGCTCGGGTGATGTTGCGCAGCAGCTCGTCCGGGAAGCTGCGGACGTTCCCGTCGCCCATGACGACGACCATGGGCGCGATGTCGCCCGCGGCGTAGAGGTTGTCGAGGATCTGCCCGGCCCGGCCGACCTCGACCCAGTCGCGGTAGCCCTGCCCGCCGCCGTGCTGGAGGTACAGCACGGGGTAGGGCTCGGCCCGCTCCGCGTCGTAGTCCGGCGGCGTCCAGGCGAGGGCCGACCGGTCCTCGCCGGCCACCGAGCTGCGGTAGGTGAGCTCGCGCACCTCGCCGCGCGCCCCCTCCGGGGCGTCGACGAGCAGCTCGGCCCCCTCGCCCTCGACGACGAAGGTGGACCACTCCGGCTCGGAGGTGACGCTCGTCGGGTTGGTCGGGTCCTTGACCGTGTACTGGTCGTCCGCGGTGACCTGGTAGTAGTACGAACCCGGCTCGAGAGGCCCGAGCACGCCGGTGGCGGTGTCGCCCCGGAGCGTCAGGCCGTACTCCGCCCAGTTCGACGACGGGCCGAAGTCGCCCTCCGCGACGATCTGGCTGACGTCGCGGCCGACGGCCTCCTCCACCTCGCCCACGGGCACCGTGAAGGTCGCGAACCCCGACTCGTCGACGACGACCCACGGCGTCGCCGCGCTCGCCGGCGCCGCGACCGCGACCACCCCGCCGAGCACCATCGCGGCCCCCGCCGCGACGGCGACCCCCTGCGCCAGGGCGCTCCGCGCACCTGGTCCTCCTGCACAGCGTCCACCCGGTGGCTCCTCTCCGTCGAGGCTCCCGCCCCCACCCCGGGCCGCCCGGCGGGCGTGACGGGGTGCTGCGTCGGGGCGGTGGCAGCGGCTGCCTCTGGCGCGGCGGTGCTTTAACGCGATACCGCGTCTACCTGGCCTCTTACATCGTCGTAAGCCGCTGGCCGTACCCCGCTGCGGTCGGACGAGACGTGTCAAGGGGTGCGGAGCGGACATCTCGCGCCCGCGTGCGGGCACCCGGACTCCCAGCCACGGAGCTCCGACCCCGGGCCCGCCGGCCAGGGACCTCAGGCGGGCGAGCTCACCGCGCGGGTCGACTCGCGCACGACGAGGTGCGCGCCGCTGGGGCGCAGCAGCCGCGCCGGCACCGGCCCGGCGCGGAGCTGGGCGAGCAGCAGGTCGACGACCGCCTCGGCCATCGCCGCGTTGCCCGGGTCCACCGTCGTGAGCCGCGGGACGGTGTAGGAGGAGCCCTCGTCGTTGTCGAAGCCGACCACCTGGACGTCGCCCGGCACGTCGCGCCCGAGGTCGGCGAGCGCGCGCAGCGCGCCCGTGGCGGCGGCGTCGGTGAGGACGAAGAGCGCGTCGACGTCGGCGTGCTCCTCGAGGAGCCGCCGCGTCGCCTCGAACCCGCCGTGGGCGTCGAAGGCGCTCACCGGCACGACGAGCCGCTCGTCGACGTCCGCGCCGGCGTCGAGCAGCGCCCAGCGGTACCCCTCGGTGCGCAGGCTCGGCATGTCGGCGCCCGCACGGGCGGGGCGGCCCCCGACGACGGCGACGCGGCGGGCGCCGTGCTCGAGGAGGTGGCGGACGGCGAGGACCGAGCCCCCGACGTCGTCCATCGCCACCTGGGGGTGCGCGCCCTGCAGGGGCCGCTCGCCGAGCAGGACGCACGGCTTGTCGCCCACGGCCCGCCGCACCTCCTCGCCGTCGAGGACGACGGGGCTGACGGCGACGGCGTCGTAGGCGCCCAGCCGCTCGGGCGACAGGGCGCGCTCCTCCCCCGCGCGCGTGGCGCCCGTCCGCTCGAGGACGACGCGGTAGCCGTGCGGCTCCAACCCGCGCGACAGCCGGCCCGCCAGGTGGGCGTAGTAGGACGCGGCGACCTCGGGGACGAGGAGCCCCACGGCGCCCGTGCGCCCCGTCCGCAGGCGCCGCGCGCTGGCGTTGGCCCGGTACCCCAGCGCGCTGACGGCCTCGGCGACGCGGGCGCGGGTCGCCTCGCTGACGCCCGAGCGCCCGTTGACGACGTTGGAGACGGTCATCGGCGAGACCCCCGCGGCCCGAGCGACGTCGCTCATGGTGACCACGGCGGCACCTTGCGACGCGCGGCGGCGGACGGGCGCCGACGCCACCGGGTGCGCCTCAGCCCCCGGCCGGGCCGCCGGTCGACGCGCGGACGACCACGCGGAACGGCGCCTCGTGGCGCCGGGGCGGCACCTGGCCGGGCCCGGCGCCCCCGACCCGCTCGAGCAGCATCGCGACGGCGGTGCGGGCGACGTCGTCCAGGCCCAGGTCCACCGAGGACAGCGCGGGGCGGGCCCACCCCGGCGCGAGGTCCCCGAGACCCATCACCGCCACGTCGTCCGGCACCCGCAGGCCGCCATCGGCCAGCGCGTGGAGGGCGCCGACGGCCAGCGCGTCGTCGAGCGCGAGGACGGCGTCGACCGGCGCGCCCGTGGCGAGCAGCGCGGCGACGGCCGCCGCGCCGGCCCGCGGGTCCCCGTCCCGCGCGGGGAGGACGAGGCGCGGGTCCACGGGGACGCCGGCGTCCTCCAGCGCCCGGCGGTACCCGAGGACCCGGGCGCCCGCCCCGCCCCGCCCGGTCGGTCCGTCCGCCGGCGCCCCTCCCGCCGGTGCCCCTCCCACCGGTGCCCCGACGACCGCCACCCGGCGGCGCCCCACGTCGAGCAGGTGCCGGACGGCGGCCGCCGCCGCCGCGGCGTCCGCGGGGGCCACCTGGTCGACGGCGACGACGACGTCCGCCCGGCCGAGGAGGACGACCGGGTGGTCCACCCCGTCGAGCAGCGCCCTCTCCGGCGCGCCGAGCAGCTCGGCGGCGAGCAGCAGACCGTCGGTGCGGTGCGGCTCGCCCGCGAGGACACCCGCGCGGCTCCGGGGATCGGCGCCGGTGCGGCTCACGACGACGGCGAGGTCGTGCTCCCGCGCCGCCGTGAGCACCGCGTCGGCGAGGGCCGCGGCGGCGGGCGGCCGCAGGTCCGGCAGCACGAGGCCGACGACGCCGGTGCGCCCCGACCGCAGGCCCCGGGCGGAGAGGTTGGGCCGGTACCCCAGCTCGCGGATCGCCTGCTCGACCCGCGCCCGGGTGCTCTCGTGCACGTGCGGGCGGCGGTTGACGACGTTCGACACCGTCTTCGAGGAGACCCGGGCGCGACGGGCGACGTCGCGCATCGTCACCGCCACGACGACGCCCCTGCGACCGCCCGCCCCCACGACGCCCCCGCGACCGCCCGCCCCCGGGGGCGGGTGCCCGGGAGACGTCCGGGACGCACCGCGGGGCCACGCCCCCGACGACGCCCCTGACGACGCCCCGGGGAGCGGTGCCTCACCCGCCCGCCGGGACGCGCAGCAGGGCCCCGAGCTCGCGGGCGGACCCGGCGAGCGCCTCCTGCGCCCTCGGCAGGACCGCCCGCGCGGCCTCGCGCGCCTCCGGCGACAGGGCCCACGCCAGCTGCTCCTGGACGCGCTCGCGCGTCACCTCGTGCGGCAGGAGGACGGGCCAGCCCAGCGCCCGCGCCTGCGCGGCCACCTTGGCGCCGCCCTCGACGGGGTCGAGCGCGACCACGGGGACGGCGTTCTTCAGCGCCAGGACCACGCCGTGCAGGCGGCTGCTGACGACGACGTCGAAGCAGCGGAGCAGGGCCTCGACCTGCGCGGCGGTCGAGGGCACGTGGGGCTCCCCGGTGGCCAGGCGCGTGTCGAAGGGCACGACCGCCGGCGGCCCCGCGGGGCCGGGGGCCGAGGCGAGGGCGGGCAGGACGACGTCGTGGACGGCGTCATGGCGCTGCCGCTCACCGTACTCGTGCTGGGCGTGCGCGGCGCAGAATCCGACGACGGGCACCGGCGGCACGGGCACGATCAGGGAGGTGTCGGGCCGCGGCTCGCCGTCGCCGTCGCGGGCCAGGGCCGCGTGCAGCGGCGCGACACCGCCGACGACCGAGACGTCGACGCCGAGGAGCCGGGCGTGGGGGAAGCGGTCGGCGACGCGCTGCAGCTGGCGCCCGCGGGCGGGCCCGCACACCCACAGGACGACGTCGTAGCGCTCCGGGTCGACCGTGTCGAGGTCCACGCTGGCCGCGTCGTCGGGCGCGAAGGTGCGCGTCATCGCGACGTCGAACGGCTCGTCGAGGGCGCGGAGGTCCGCGACGGCGGCGTCGCGCGCGAGGAGGTCCCCCGCGGTGATCTCGCCGTCGGGGACGCTGAACCAGCCGGTCACGAGCACGCGGCGACCGGGGCCCGTGCCGCCGGGATCGGGGTGTCGGGGGGCGGGTCGTCCGGGGGCGGGGTCTCCGGCGGAGAGGCGCCGGGCGGGGGTGTCGTCCACGCCGGGACGGTCCCACGAGCGGGCGCGCCCGCGCCCCCCGGCTCGCCGCCGCCCGAGGGGCGGCTGAGCGCCGGGGGGCGCGGGGGCGGCGGACGGCCCGGGGCCGCCCGCCGTGGTCGCTCAGGCGAGGGTGAGGATGCGTCCCCGGACCTGCTCGACGAGGGCGGCGGGGACCTCCGCCAGCCCGTGGTCGTCGCGGGCGTGGGCGCCCACGGCGCCGAGGATGTCGGCCTCCGTCGGAGCGCTGAAGGTCTTGCGGCACCCCGGGACGACGTCACCGCACGAGAACTGCTTCATGGTCACCTCCTGGTCGGGCGACCGCGTCTCGGCGCCCACCCCCTCATCGGCCGCCGGCGCCCTCGAGCAGCGCCACGAGGCGCGCGACCACCCGTTCGGCGCGCACGATCCCCACGGCGCGCCCGAGGTCGTCGACGACGACGACGGGGTCGAAGCGCGTCGCCTCGGGGCGGGAGACGGCGCGGCGGGCGAGGTCGACGACGCCGTCGGAGGGACGGGCGCGCAGGGACACCCGCGCCGTGCGGTGCCCGCTCTCCCCCTCGCGGCGCAGCGGGAGCAGGAGCGCGGCCGGGTGGGCCTCCTCGTCGAGGCGCAGCCCCACCTCGCCCGCCTCCAGCAGCAGGGGCTCCCCCGTGCTCGGGTCCTCGCAGCGGACGGCCTCGACGAGGCTGGCCACGTCCTCGACGAACGAGACGCGTGCCGCGGCGGATCGCAGGCGCGCGGCCACGGCGGCGTCCAGGGGCTCGAAGCGGGGCGAGGGACGCGCCAGCAGGTACCCCTGGGCGAGCGGGGCGCCGAGGCGCAGGAAGGCGTCCATCTCCTCCCACGTCTCCACGCCCTCGGCGAGCAGCCACGCGTCGAGGCGGCCGGCGAGCTCGCCGAGCATCTCCGCGAGCGCCAGCTTAGCCTCGTCGAGGTGGATGCCGGCGACGAGGGCGCGGTCCAGCTTGACGAGGTGCGGGCGCACGGTCGTCAGCTGCTGCAGGCCGGAGTAGCCGGAGCCGGCGTCGTCGAGGGCGACGAGGGCGCCGCGGTCGGCGAGCCGCCCGCAGAGGGCCACGACGGGCGTGAGGTCGGCGACGGCGGTGTGCTCCGTGAGCTCGAGCACGAGGGGCGAGAGGTCCCCCGCCCCGAGGAGGAGGTCCGCCAGGACGGGCTCGCCGAGCAGGTGCGGGCTGACGTTGACGGTGAGGAAGCAGTTGTCCGGCAGGTCCGCGCGCAGCGCGAGCGCCCTCTCCACGACGAGGGCCTCCAGCGCGGCGCCGCGCCCGAGCCGGTCGGCGGCGGCGAACCACAGGTCGGGCGTCAGCGGCTGCGCCACCCCGGCCGGCTGCTCGAAGCGCGACAGCACCTCGTAGCCCGCGACGACGGCGCGGGCGACGTCGACGATGGGCTGGACGACGAGCCGCAGCCGCGACGGGTCCGCCAGGACGCCGGCGACGAGCGCCGGCCAGTCCGGCGGGGCGTCGTCCGGCGGGGCGTCGTCCGGCGGGGCGTCGTCCGGCACGGCGCGCGGCGACGGGAGGGCCGGGTCCTCGGTCGGGGCGGCGGGGCCGGCAGGGGGCATGAGGAGGCCATCGGCGCGCCCGGGCGCCGGGTGCAGCGCGCGCCGGCGCGGTCCACCGGACGGCCGACGCCGCGCGACCCGCCCGGCGTCGCGGGAGGGCCGAGCCGGCCGACGGGGCCGGCTCGTCGGCTCGGGGGTCGGACAGCTCCCGGGTCAGCCGCCGGCGGTCGGCGCGGAGGTGGGCGCGCCCGCCGCCCCGCCCGCCGCCCCGTCCGACGTCACGCTCGGCGTCCCACCCGGCGTGGGGACCGGCGCGGCCCCGCCGTCACCGGTGGTGGAGCGCCCGTCGTCGTCGAGGGCGGGCTGGCCCGGGGCGTCCGGCGGCGCGTCGGGGCCGTCCGCGGCGTCGCCCTCGGGCAGCAGCGTCGGGTCGGCCTCGTCGACGGGCGTGGGCGTCGAGGAGATGGCCGGCCAGGCGCGCCACGGCCCCACGGTGACCTCGGCGTTCGCCGTGGCGCTGACGACCCGCCACGACAGGACGTCGCCCGTCCCGGCGTCGAAGCGCAGCAGCGTCATCTCGGCCGTCCCGTTGAGCGGCCCCACGGTGAGCTGGTCGTGCACCGCGCCGGCCGTGCTCGAGCTGATGTACCGGATGCCCCGGCCGACCTGCTCGGGGTCGGTCCGCACGTGGTAGTGGCCGGAGACCTGCGCCGGCGCGCAGCCCGCCTCCAGCGCGGGGGCCCCGATGGACGGGTCGTGCACGAGGAGCAGGTCGACGTCGTCCGCCGCGCACGCCTCCTCGACGAGCGTCCGGGCGCTCTCCTCGGCGGAGGCGCCCTCGGGGGCGGAGCTGCCCGAGAGCAACTGCGTGGAGCGCGGGTCGGGGACGCCGAGGATCTTCAGGCCCGCGACGTCCACGACCTCGCCGTCCAGCACCGTCCAGCCCGCCGCCCGCTCCTGGTCGGCGGTCGTCGGGCTGTCGTGGTTGCCGTCCGCCACGACGACCGGCACGTCGGGGAGGGCCCCGGCGAAGGCGCTGACGCACGTCTGCTCGACGGCCGTGCCGTTCATCACGGTGTCCCCGGCGTCGAGCACCAGGTCGACGTCCGCGAGCTCCGCGAGCCGGGCGACCGGCCCGGCCATCCCCACGTTGCAGTGCAGGTCGGAGACGACGAGCGCGGTGACGACGTCGTCCGCCGGCACGCGCTCCCGCGCGGTGGTCGTCGGCCCCGGCGTCGCGCCGGCCGTGGACGTCGCCTGCGGATCGCCCGCGGCCGCCGCCGGACCGCTCGGGGCGGTCGTGCCGGTGGGCGTCGCGGTGCTGCCGGGCGACGCGATGACGTCCGAGGACGCGGTGCCGTCGCTGCTCTCCGAGGACGTGCTGCGGGACGAGCCCGAGGCGGGCAGCACGGCCGGGTCCTGCCTGCTGCGCTGCGCCCAGGCGCGCTCGAGGTCGGCGGTGACGCGGTCGTAGAACTCCGTGTTCTGGTCGACGAAGTCGGTCACGTAGCCGCCGACGAGGTCGACGACGCTCGCGAGGCGGCCGGTGATGCGGGCGCCCTCGAGCGGGGTGCCGTCGAAGACGGGCGACGCCTGGCGGCTGGCGGCGTCGCGCTGCGCCTGCGGGCGGAAACCGGCCACGACCACGGCGGCGACGAGCGAGAGGGCCAGCACGCCGGCCAGCACGGCGCGGTGCCGGTGGCCGAGGGCGGCCAGCTCGGCCCGACGGGCGGGCCCCAGGGCCAGGCGGCCGAGGACGGCGACGAGCACGAGGAGCGCCCAGGCGGTCAGCCACCGCTGCGCGGCGTCGAGCACGAGCGCGCGCACGACGACGTCGACGGTGGCCTGCGGGGCCGAGAAGAGCTGGAGGTAGCGCTGGAGGTCGTCGCCCAGCAGGTCGACCGTCGACGTCGACGACACGCCGATGTCGGTGACCTCGCGCGGGATCTCCTCGACGACGACGTCGACGCCCAGCCGCAGGGGCAGCGGCGAGTCGATGACGAGGGCGCCGAGGGGGCCGAGGTCGACGGCGACCTCGCCGTCGGTCGTCACGGAGTACTCCGCCACGTGCGGCCCGAGGCTGGCCTCGGCGGACGCCGACGTGACGCCGTAGACGGCGGCGACGAGGCCGAGGGCGACGACGAGGGCGCTCCAGGCCGCGAGCGCCCGGCCACGGCCGGCGCGCCAAGGCCGGTGCCGGGGCGCGCGCTCCCCACCGGGCGGGGTCGTGCCGGGGTGCTCGTCGTCCACCGCACGATCATCGCCGACGCCCGCGCCTCCGCGCACCGCACCGGGCGGGCCAGGAGGACCTGTCACGAGACCGTCACCCGGGACGACGAGGCCCCAGGACGACGAGCCCCGGGACGACGTCGGGCCCGCCCCCACGAGGGGGACGGGCCCGACGGTGTCCGGTGGAGCTGAGGGGATTCGAACCCCTGACCCCCTCCATGCCATGGAGGTGCGCTACCAGCTGCGCCACAGCCCCGGACCGACCTGCGGGACCCGGAGGGCCCTGCGAGGACGGAGGAGAGACTAGCCCGGCCGCTCGACGGCGTCCAAATCGCCCCGCGGCGCCGGGCTCAGGCGTGCGACCAGGCCCCGGCGTTGTGCTCGAGCAGCCGCCACGGAGCCGCTCCCGGCGCCCCGCGCAGCAGCGTGCTCCAGCGCGCGTTGCGCAGTCCCGTGAGGACCGGGGCGGCGGCGGCGGGCAGGCCCAGCAGCTGGAGCAGCGCCGCCCCCAGGGCGCCGCCGTGGCCGACGACGACGAGGACCTCGCCGTCGCCCAGCGGCGCGGCGTGCTCCTCGACGGCGGCGAGGACGCGGGCGCCGGCCTCGGTGCGCCGCTCCCCGCCCCCCGGCGGGACGTCGTCGCCCGCGAGCCAGGCGGCGTGGAGCTCCGGCCAGCCCGCGGCGATCTCCGCCCGCCGCAGGCCCTGCCAGTCGCCGCCGAAGACCTCGCGGAGCCGCGGGTCGAGGGCCACGGGCAGGTCGGCGGCCAGTGCGAGGGCGCCCGCCGTCGCGCTGGCGCGCGACAGGTCCGAGCTGACGACCCGCACCGGCCCCCGGGCCGCGAGGACGGCGGCGGCCGCGGCCACCTGCTCGGAGCCCCGCTCGTCGAGGGGGACGTCGGTGTGGCCCTGCCAGCGCCCGTCGGCGTTCCAGGCGGTGCGGCCGTGGCGCCAGAGCACCACCTGCGCCGGCCCGGCGGCGCCCCCGCCCCCGGAGGCGTCGCTCACGCGGAGCGGCCGGCGCGCACCGACTCGGGCAGCTCGACGACGGGGCAGTCCTTCCAGAGCCGCTCGAGGGCGTAGAAGCGGCGGTCCTCCGTCTGCTGCACGTGGACGACGATGTCGGCGTAGTCGAGCAGGACCCATCGCGCCTCGGTGAGGCCCTCGCGGCGCACGGGGCGGGCGCCGAGGTCGCGCATGCGCTCCTCGACGGCGTCGACGATGGCGCGCACCTGCCGGTCGGAGTCGCCGGAGGCGAGGACGAAGACGTCGGTGATGACGAGCTGCTCGCTGACGTCGAGGGCCAGCACCTCGTCCGCCAGCTTGTCGGCGGCGGCCTCGGCGGCGGCGCGGGCGAGCTCCAGGGAGCGGTCGGTGGCGGTCACGGGGTCCTCCAGACGCGCCGCGGCGGGTCGCCGCGGCCGAGGCCCCAGGGTCTCACGCGGGCGCGCTCCCCCGAGGCCGTCGCCCCGGGCGGCGATCCGCCCGCACGGGCGGCCGCCGGGCGCCCGGGCGGTCTCAGCGCTCGGAGGGCCTCTCCGGGTCGGGGCCGGGCGAGACGTCGTCGGGGTCCACGCCCGCGGCGTCGAGGCCGTCGGGCCCCTCGTCGGCGCCCGCGCGGCGGCCGGGGCCCCCGGTCGGGCGCTCGACGTCGGCCTGCCCCTGCGCCGAGGTGGCCGCGAGCTCGTCGGCGGCCCGGCGCAGCAGGTCCTCGCCGTCCTCGCGCGCGCTCACCGCAGCAGCCCGTCCGCCGCGGGGCGCTCGCCGTCGGCCGCGCCGTCCGCCGCGTAGAGGCGGTGCTTGCCGATGTACTGCACGACGCCGTCGGGCACGAGGTACCAGACCGGCTCGCCCCGCGAGACCCGCTCGCGGCAGTCCGTCGAGGAGATCGCCAGCGCGGGGATCTCCAGGAGGCTCACCCGGTCGGCCGGCAGGCCCGTGGCGGCCAGCTCGTGGCCGGGGCGGGTGACGCCGACGAAGTGCGCCAGCTCCCACACCTCGTCGGCGTCCTTCCAGCCGAGGATCTGCTGGAGGGCGTCGGCGCCCGTGATGAAGAAGAGCTGGGCGTCCCCCGTCGTCGCGCGCAGGTCGCGGAGGGTGTCGACGGTGTACGTCGGGCCGGGGCGGTCGACGTCGACGCGGCTGACCGTGAAGGAGGGGTTGGAGGCGGTGGCGACGACCGTCATGAGGTAGCGGTGCTCGGCGTCGGTGACCTCGCGGTGGTCCTTCTGCCACGGCCGCCCGGTGGGCACGAAGACGACCTCCTCGAGGTCGAAGACGCTCGCGACCTCGCTGGCCGCCACGAGGTGCCCGTGGTGGACGGGGTCGAAGGTGCCGCCCATGACCCCGATGCGCCGGCGCCCCGGCGAGGGCACGGGCGGCTCGGCGCGGCGGGCCGTCCGCGGCTCGGCGGAGCCGGCGGGCTCGCCCGCGGCGCGGACGTCGCCCCGCGCCCCCCGGTCCCCCCGCGTCGCCGGGTCCGCTGCGACGTCGGGGTCGCCGTCCGCCACCGGGGTCGGCTCGGGGCTCAGTGGCCGGAGCCGGCGCGGGCGTCGTGGGGCGCGTCGTGCGGCCCCTCGTGCATCCCGTCGCGGTCGGGGTGGCGCGTGCTGACGCTGCGGAAGGCGTAGGTCAGCAGGAGCAGCGCGATGAGCGCGCCGAAGGCGATGAGCCCGAAGTAGAACGAGGGGAAGGGCAGCTCGTTGACGATCTCGTGGTGCTCGCCCTCGGCCTCGGAGGCGAGGACGAGGGCGGCCCCCATGACGGAGCTCAGCATGGTCGGGTCTCCTCCCGGGGGGCGGGCGACGGTCCGGGCGGGCCGCCGCACGCGCATCCTGCCACGGCGGCCGCGGCCGGCCGCCCGGCGCCCGGGCGCCTCACGCGCGCACGTGCCCGTCCCCGGTGACGACCCAGCGCGTCGTCGTCAGCTCGGCGAGCCCCATGGGCCCGCGCGCGTGGAGCTTCTGCGTCGAGATGCCGACCTCGGCGCCGAGGCCGAGCTGGGCGCCGTCGGTGAAGCGCGTGGAGGCGTTGACCATGACGGCGGCCGAGTCGACCTCCGCGGCGAAGCGCTCCGCGACGGCGAGGTCCCGGGTGACGACGGCCTCCGTGTGCTGGGTCGACCACCGGTCGATGTGCGCGAGCGCCGCGTCGAGGTCGGGGACCACCGCGACGGCCAGCTCGAGGGCGAGGTACTCGGTGGCCCAGTCCTCGTCGGTGGCGGGCTCCACCTCGACGCCGTCGAGGCCCTCGGCGGCCGCGCGGACGGCGTCGTCGCCGTGGAGGCGGACGCCCTCGGCGCTCATGGCGGTGAGCAGGGCCGGCAGGAAGGCGCCCGCGACGGCGGCGTGGACGAGCACCGTCTCGGCGGTGTTGCAGGTGCTCGTGCGCTGCGTCTTGCTGTTGAGGGCCACCGCGAGGGCGACGTCGAGGTCGGCGGCGGCGTCGACGTAGACGTGGCAGTTGCCCGTGCCGGTCTCGATGACGGGGACCGTGGAGGAGCGCACCACCTCGGCGATGAGCCCCGCTCCCCCGCGCGGCACGAGGACGTCGACGAGCCCCCGGGCGCGCATCAGGTGGCGCACGCCCTCGCGGCCGTGCTCGTCGACGGTGCTGACGAGCTCGGCGGGCAGGCCGGACGCGACGAGGGCCTCGCGGACGACCTCGACGACGACGGCGTTGGTCTCGCGGGCCGCCGAGCCGCCCCGCAGCACCACGGCGCTCCCGCTCTTGAGCGCCAGGGAGGCGGCGTCGACCGTGACGTTGGGCCGGGCCTCGTAGACGACGGCGACGACGCCCATCGGCACGCGCAGCTGCCGCAGGCGCAGCCCGTTCGGCAGGGTCTGCCCGCGCACGACCTCGCCCACCGGGTCCGGCAGCGCGGCGACGTCGCGGACGGCGCCGGCGATGGCGGCGAGGCGACCCGCGTCCAGGCGCAGGCGGTCCAGGAGGTTGGCGGGCAGGCCCTCCGCGGCGCCGCGCTCCAGGTCGCGGGCGTTGGCCGCCTCGACCCGGGGGGCCTGGGCGACGAGCGCGTCGGCGACGGCCAGCAGGGCGGCGTCCTTGGTGGCCCGCGTCGCCGTGGCGAGGGCCTTGCTGGCGACCCGGGCGGCGCGGCACACGTCGAGGACGGCCTCCCGGACGGCGTCCTGCCCGGCGGGCGGCTCCTCGACCTCGCCGGCGCGGGCGGAGGTCGGCGCGTCCACGGTCGCGGTCATGCGCCGAGGGTAGGCGCCCGCGGGCCGGGGCTCACGAGGCTCTCGCAGGGCGGGCGGTCGTCGCAGGGCGGGCGGTCCTCGCAGGGCGGGCGGTCCTCGCAGGGCGGGCGGTCCCGGTGGTCCCGCCCTGCGCGCGGCCCCGGCGGCTGCGGCGGGTGCTCAGCCGGTCGGCGTCCGACCCGTGCCCGCGCCGCCGTCGTCCGGGCCCTGCACCGGCGGTGCGCCCGCCTCCCGCTGCGCCCGCTCGGCCGCCCGGGTGGCCTCGCCGGCCTGCTGGGCCGGGTCGGGCGCGCCCGCCGCCGGCGGCACGTCGCCGCCGCTGTCGGGGGCGCGCCGCCCCCGGCGCGTGGCCGACTCGCTGTCCGCCGCCTCGCGGGTGGCCCCCTGCGCCTCCTCCCGGGCGCGGCGCAGCGCCTCGCCCGGGTCCTCCAGCGTCGGCGCGTCGAGGTCGCCGCCCACGCCCTCGACGTCGACCTCGTGCGGCTCGGCGTCGTGGCCGCCGCCGTCGCGCCGTCCCAGGACGTCGCCGACGCCCTTGAGCGCGTCGTTGAGCTCGCTCGGGACGATCCACACCTTGTTGGCGTCGCCCTGGGCGATCTGCGGCAGCGTCTGCAGGTACTGGTAGGCCAGCAGGCTCGGCGTCGGGTTGCCCCGGTGGATGGCCGCGAAGACCTCGACGATGGCGCGGGAGCGGCCCTGGGCCTCGAGGATGGCGGCCTGCGCCTGCCCCTCCGCCCGCAGGACGGAGGACTGCTTGTCGCCCTCGGCCGTGAGGATCTGGCTCTGCTTGACGCCCTCGGCGTTGAGGATGGCGGCGCGGCGGTCGCGCTCGGCCCGCATCTGCTTCTCCATCGAGTCCTGCACGCTGGCGGGCGGGTCGATGGCCTTGAGCTCGACGCGGTTCACGCGCACGCCCCAGCGCCCGGTCGCCTCGTCGAGGACGCCGCGGAGCTGGCCGTTGATCTGGTCGCGGCTCGTCAGCGTCTGCTCGAGGTCGAGCGAGCCGACGACGTTGCGCAGGGTCGTGACGGTGAGCTGCTCGATGCCCTGGATGTAGTTGGCGATCTCGTAGGTCGCCGCCTTCGGGTCCGTGGGCTGGAAGTAGATGACCGAGTCGATGCTGACGACGAGGTTGTCCGAGGTGATGACCGGCTGCGGCGGGAAGGACACGACCTGCTCGCGCAGGTCGACCGTCGCCCGCGGCTTGTCGATGAAGGGGACGAGGAAGTGCAGCCCCGCGTCCAGCGTCCGCGAGTAGCGGCCGAGCCGCTCGATGATGACGGCGCTCGCCTGCGGCACGATCCGCACCGACTTCACCACCGTCGCGATGACGAAGACGACGAGGAGGAGGAGGACGACGTACAGGGCGACGGTGCCGATCACGAGGGGCTCCAGGGGCTCGGTGCGCTCGGGCTGGTCGGGCCGCTCGGGCCGCTCGGGCCGGCGGCGGCGGGCCCGGGGTCGGTGGTGGGCAGGGCGCGCACGACGGCGGTGGCGCCCTCGATGCGGACGACCTCGACGTCGACGCCCACGGGCAGCGGGGCGCCGCCGTCGGTGCGGGCGGACCACACCTCGCCGCGGAGCTTCACGCGGCCGTCGCGCGCCGTGACCTGCTCGAGGACCTCCGCGCGGCGTCCCACGTTGGCGTCCGTCCCCGTCGAGGTGGCGGGCAGCCGCGGCCGGACCCAGCGGACGACCGCGGGGCGGGCGACGGCGAGCAGCAGCGCGGCGGCGACGGCGAAGCTGATGACCTGGAGGGGCAGGTCGGCGCCGAGGGCGGCCACCAGGGCGGCCACGAGCGCCGCGGCGGCGATCATGCCGAAGACGAAGTCCAGCGAGGAGACCTCGATGGCGCCCAGCAGCAGCGCCAGGCCCACCCAGAGCAGCCACTGCAGGTCGCCCCAGCCGTCCACCGCGCACCCCCGTCGCCGCTCCGTCGTGGCCCTCCGCGCGCCGGCGCCGGCCGCGGCGGCACCGGCTCGCGTCCGACCCTAGCCGGGGGCGCCCCGGCGGGAGGGCCCCGGGCCCCGACCCGCCGCGCGGTGGCGCCCCGGGGGCGCCGGGGCGCAGCATCGGAGGACACCGACCCCGGGAGGCACCCGTGATCTCCGTCCCCACCGCCCGCGCGCTGGCGACGTCCGGCGTGGCCTGGGAGCCCGCGTCCGGCGACCGCTTCGTCATCACCGACCGCGGCATGGACGACGACGTCTTCGTCCTGTCCGAGATGGTCGTGGAGGCCCAGGACCACGCGACCGGCCGGGTGCTCGGCTTCAACGGCACCACCGAGTGGGCCCTGGACTCCGTCGCGGCCGAGCAGGCCGTCTGGCTGCCCCGCGAGGGCCAGCTGCGGGAGATGCTCGGCGACGCCTTCGCGGGCCTGGTGCCGGAGGACGGCGCCTTCGTCGTGCACACCCGCGACGCGGACGGGGAGCGCTCCTCGCGCGCGGACGACGTCGAGGAGGCCTACGCCCTCGCCGTCCTCGCCGTCCGGGCCCGCGCCGCCCGCGGCGCCTGACCCCGAGAGGGCCCGTCGGCGGCCGCCAGGGCCAAGGTGACGTCACCTTCACGCCAGGAGTCACCCCCAGGGCGAAGGTGACGCCCCCTTCACGCCAGGAGGGCCCCCCAGGGCGAAGGTGACGCCCTCTTCACGCCAGAAGGTGCCCCAAGGGCGAAGGTGACGCCACCTCCACCACCTGGAGGGCGCTCACGGCGGAGGTGGCGCCTCCGTCACCCGGGTGCCGGCGGGACGAGCACGAGGTCGTCGCGGTGCACGAGCACGCGGTCCCAGCCCGGCCCGAGGTCGCGGGCCAGGTCGCTGGTGGAGCGGCCGAGGAGGGCGGGCACCTCCGCCGCGGCGTAGCCGACGAGTCCCCGCGCGAGCACGGCGCCGGTCCCGTCGAGGAGGTCGACGGCGTCGCCGGCCTCGAACTCGCCCCGCACCTCCCGCACGCCCGCGGGCAGCAGGGAGGCGCCGCGGTCGCGCACGGCCCGCACCGCGCCGTCGTCGAGGACGAGCGAGCCGCGCGACCGGGCGGCGTGGGCCAGCCACAGCAGCCGGGTGCGGCGACGGCGCCCCGTGGCCGCGAACCACGTGCCGACGTCCGCGCCCGCGAGGCCCTCGCCCGCCAGCGCCGCGCTCGTCAGGAGCACGGGCACCCCGGACGAGGTGGCGATGCCCGCGGCGGCGAGCTTGGTCGCCATGCCGCCGGTGCCGAGGCCCGCGCCGCCGGTGCCGCCGACGACGACGTCGGCCAGGTCGGCGGCGGACGCGACGAGGGGCACCCGCCGGCTGCCGGGGCGCCCGGGCGGGCCGTCGTGGAGCGCGTCGACGTCGGAGAGCAGCACGAGCGCGTCGGCGCGCACGAGGTGCGCCACGAGGGCGGCGAGCCGGTCGTTGTCGCCGAAGCGGATCTCGTCGGTCGCCACGGTGTCGTTCTCGTTGACGACCGGCAGGACGCCGAGCCCGAGCAGCCGCTCGAGGGTGCGCTGCGCGTTGCGGTAGTGGCCGCGCCGCACGACGTCCTCGGCCGTGAGCAGCACCTGCCCGACCGGCGTGCCGGAGCGCCCGAGCGCGCGCTCGTAGGCGGCGACGAGCAGGCCCTGCCCGACGCTCGCGGCGGCCTGCTGGGTGGCGAGGTCCCGCGGGCGACGGTCCAGGCCGAGCGGGGCGAGCCCGGCGGCGATGGCGCCCGAGGACACGAGCACCACCTCCGCGCCGCGCCCGCGCACGTCCTGCACCGCGGCGACGAGGGCGCCCAGCCGGCCCTCGTCGAGCCCGCCCGCGGCCGTCGTGAGGGACGACGAGCCGACCTTGACGACGACGCGGCGCGCCGAGGCGAGGTCGGCCCGCGACCGCACGGACGAGGCGCCCTCCGGCGCCGCCGGGCCGCTCGGCCCGCCGGACGGCCCCGGCGCGCTCGCGGCCACGCTCAGCCGTCGCCGCGCGCGGCGCGCTCGGCGCGGCGGTCGGCGAGCCGCTCGGCCTCGAGCTCGGCCTGCGTGGTGGCGCGGGCGGCCTTGCGCTCCTCCTGCAGGCGCCGCCGCTCCCCGCGGGTCGGACGGTCGTCCCCCAGGAGCCGGGGGTCCTCGCCCCGCCGACCGCCGAGGAGCTCGGCGCCGCCGACGAGGGTCGGGTCCCAGTCGAAGACGACGGCGCCGCGCGCCGAGCGGTCGTCGCCGATGACGACCTCGGAGCCGGCGACCGCCCCCTTCGCGAAGAGCTCCTCCTCGACGCCGAGCTTCGCGAGGCGGTCGGCGAGGTAGCCGACGGCCTCGTCGTTGCTGAAGTCGGTCTGGCGGACCCACCGCTCCGGCTTGGACCCGAGCACGCGGAAGCGCACGCCGTCGGTGGCGTCCTCGGCCTCCTCGCGGGTGACGGTGAAGCCGGTCTCGTCGACGGCCCGCGGGCGCAGGACGACGCGGGGCGCCTCCGGCTCCGGGACGGCGGCCCGCGCCCGGCGCACGAGGGCGGCCATGGCGAAGGACAGCTCGCGCAGCCCCTCGCGGGAGGCCGCCGAGACCTCGAGCACCTCGTGGCCGCGCGCCTCCAGCTCGGGGCGCACGAAGTCGGCCAGCTCGCGCGCCTCGGGCACGTCGACCTTGTTGAGCACGACGAGAACGGGCCGCTCCTCGAGCGGGAGCCCCGGCTCGCCCGTGGCGGTGAGGTCCACGGCGTAGCGGGCCAGCTCCGCCTCGATGGTCTCGAGGTCGCTCAGCGGGTCGCGGCCCGGCTCGAGCGTGGCGCAGTCGAGGACGTGGACGATCGCGGCCGTGCGCTCGACGTGCCGCAGGAACTGCAGCCCGAGCCCCTTGCCCTCGCTGGCGCCCTCGACGAGCCCCGGCACGTCGGCGACGACGAAGCGCTCGTCGCCGGCCACGACGACGCCGAGGTTGGGCACCAGCGTGGTGAAGGGGTAGTCGGCGATCTTCGGCTTGGCCGCGGACAGCGCGCCGACGAGGCTGGACTTGCCGGCGCTGGGGAAGCCCACGAGGGCGACGTCGGCGAGCGACTTGAGCTCGAGGACGACGTCGCCCGACCAGCCGGGCTCGCCGAGGAGGGCGAAGCCGGGAGCCTTCCGGCGGGTGGTCGCCAGGGCGGCGTTGCCGAGGCCGCCGGCGCCGCCGGGGGCCAGCTCGACGTCGGTGCCGACGTGCACGAGGTCGGCGAGCAGGGAGCCGTCGGCCGCGTCCTTGACGACCGTGCCCGGCGGCACGCGGAGGACGAGGTCCTCCCCCGCCCCGCCGTGGCGGTGCGAGCCCATGCCGGGGCGGCCGTTGGCGGCGACCCGGTGCGGGGCGTGGTGGTACTCGAGCAGCGTCGTCGTCGACGCGTCCACGACGAGGCGGACGCTGCCGCCGCGACCGCCGTTGCCGCCGTCGGGCCCGCCGAGGGGCTTGAACTTCTCCCGGTGGACGGACGTGCAGCCGTGCCCCCCGCTGCCGCCCGCCACGTGCAGGACGACGCGGTCCACGAACATCGGCACGGGGGCCTCCTGGCTCCGGCGGACCCCGTGGTCGGGGCGCCGCTCTGGGTGCTGCGGTGGGGCGCCCGGCGGGGGCCGGACGCGCGAGAGGGGTGAGCCGACCGGCTCACCCCTCTCGCGGGTCGTCGCCAGCGCGCGCCGGCGGCGGTGGTGCTGGTGTCAGTCGGCGACGGCCTCGGTCGCGGCGGGGGCCACGACGTTGACCGTGCGACGGCCGCGGCGGGTGCCGAAGAGCACCGCGCCGGGCGTGAGGGCGAAGAGGGTGTCGTCCTTGCCGCGGCCGACGTTGTCGCCCGGGTGGAAGTGGGTGCCGCGCTGGCGCACGATGATCGAGCCGGCCGTGACCTGCTCGCCGCCGAAGCGCTTGACGCCGAGTCGCTGCGCGTTCGAGTCGCGGCCGTTGCGGCTGGAGCTCGCGCCCTTCTTGTGTGCCATGGCTGTGCCTCCGTCGGCGAGGGGCCCCGGTGGTGGGCTCCGGTGGTGGGTCGGGGGGTGGCGCCCGGGGGGGCGCCGGTGCTGCTGCGGGAGCGGCGGCGGGGCCGCCGCGCCCGTCAGCTGTCGATCGCGGTGATGCGCACCCGGGTGTGCTTCTGGCGGTGGCCCTGGCGCTTGCGGTAGCCCGTCTTGTTCTTGTACCGCAGGATCGTGATCTTGGGGCCCTTGACCTCGTCGACGACCTCGGCGGTCACCGTGACGCCGGACAGGGCGGAGGCCTCGCTCGTGACGGTCGCGCCGTCGACGAGCAGGAGGGGCGCCAGCTGGAGCGTGGTGCCCGCCGCGGGGGTGCCGCCGCCGACCCGGTCGATGAGCAGCTCGCTGCCCACCGACACCTTCTCCTGCCGGCCACCGGCGCGGACGATCGCGTACACCACGGGACTCTCCTGACGTCGACCGGTCATGGACCGGCGGAACGGCTGCATCTGCTGCTCGGTCGCGGCCGGCGCGGCCACCCGGTCGCGAGGACCTGGCGGACCGGGACCGCTCCCCCGCGGCTGCGGGGGCTCGGGGCGCGCACGGCGCTGGGCGCACCGGTGGTGCGCCGGGGGCAAGAGTACGGACGGCGCGGCGAGGGGGTCAAACCCGGGCCCCCCGGCGCGGCGCGCCGGGGCACGGGGCCCGCCGGACGGCGGGCCCCGTGCCGTGCGTCAGCGGTCGCCCGCTACCGGCTCGTCGGACACCGGCTCGTCGGCGGGAGCCTCCTGCGACGACGCCTCCTGCGACGACGCCTCCTCCGACGACGCCGACGGCGCGGGCGCCGTCTCCTCGACGACGGCCCCGGCCCCGTCGAGGTCCGGCTCCTGGGTGCCGACCTCCTGGGCGCCGACGGCCGGGTCGGCCACCTCCTGGGTGCCCACCACCGGCTCGTCCGTCCCCGCGGAGGCCGCCGCGGCGCCGCCCACCGGGCCCGCGGCGCGGCGCGCTCCCCGGCGCGTCCGCTTGCGCGGGGCGGCGACCGGCTCGTCCTGCACGGGCGGCGCCTCCTCCGGCGCGGGCGCCGCGTCGTCCACCGCGGTGGCGGTGTCGGGAGCGTCGTCCGCGGACCCGGAGGTCGCGCCCTCCGCGGGGGCCGAGGTCGCCGGCTCGGGCGCCTCCTCGGCGGACCGCCCGCGCACCGCGCCGACGGCCGCCTCGACGACGGCCGCGGCCTGCGCGGCGTCGGCGGCGCCGCCCTCCTGCTCGGCCACGGCCACGGCGGCCTCGTGCTCGTGGCGGGAGGCGCGGGCGACGCGGGCGATGGCCTCGGCCACCTCGCGGGCCGACGCGGCGCGCCGGCCGGCCTCGTCGGGCGCCTCGGCCGGCTCCCCGGCGGCCTCGGCCGCGCCGGAGCCGTCGCCGTCGCCCGAGCCGCTGCGGCCCCGGCGCGAGCGGCGCGAGCGTCCGCCGCCGTCCCCGCCGTCCCGGTCGCCCTCGCCTTGCTCTTGACCGCTGCCGCGGCGCCCGCCGCGAGCGCCGGCGTCGTCGCCGCCCTTCCCGGTGAGCGGCTCCTCGTGGAGGAGCACGCCCCGGCCGCCGCAGTGCTCGCACGGCTCGCTGAAGACGTCGATGAGGCCCTGCCCCACCCGCTTGCGGGTCATCTGCACGAGGCCCAGCGAGGTGACCTCGGCGACCTGGTGCTTGGTGCGGTCGCGCCCGAGGCACTCCACGAGACGCCGCAGGACGAGGTCGCGGTTGCTCTCGAGGACCATGTCGATGAAGTCGACGACGATGATGCCGCCGATGTCGCGCAGCCGGAGCTGGCGCACGACCTCCTCGGCGGCCTCGAGGTTGTTCCGGGTGACGGTCTCCTCGAGGTTGCCGCCGGAGCCCGTGAACTTGCCGGTGTTGACGTCGACGACCGTCATCGCCTCGGTGCGGTCGATGACGAGCGACCCGCCGCTCGGCAGCCACACCTTGCGGTCGAGCGCCTTCGCGATCTGCTCGTCGACCCGGTAGGTGGCGAACACGTCGGCGTCCTCGGAGCGCACGACCCGGTCCGCGAGGTCGGGGGCCACGCCGCCGACGTACTCGCTGACGACCGCGTACGCGTCGTCGCCCTCGACCACGAGGCGGGTGAAGTCCTCGTTGAAGACGTCGCGGACCACCTTGACGGCGAGGTCGGGCTCCGTCGAGAGCGCGTTCGGCGCGGCGACCGACGTCGAGCGGCGCTCGATCGAGGCCCACTGCTCCTGCAGGCGCTCGACGTCGCGGCGCAGCTCCTCCTCGCTCGCGCCCTCGGCCGCCGTGCGGACGATGACGCCGGCGCCCTCGGGCACCACGGCCTTGAGGATCTTCTTGAGGCGCGCCCGCTCGACGTCGGGGAGCTTGCGGCTGATGCCCGTCATCGAGCCGTGGGGCACGTAGACGAGGTAGCGGCCGGGCAGCGAGACCTGGCTGGTGAGGCGGGCGCCCTTGTGGCCCACCGGGTCCTTCGTCACCTGGACGAGCACCGGGTCGCCGGCCTTGAGCGCCAGCTCGATCCGGCGCGGCTGGCCCTGCAGGCCCGCGGCGTCCCAGTCGACCTCGCCGGCGTAGAGGACGGCGTTGCGCCCGCGGCCGACGTCGACGAAGGCGGCCTCCATGCTCGGGAGGACGTTCTGCACCTTGCCGAGGTAGACGTTGCCCACCATGGAGGTCTGCGTGCGCCGGGCGACGTAGTGCTCGGCGAGCACGCCGTCCTCGAGCACGGCGATCTGGGTCCGGTCGCCGCGCTCGCGCACGACCATGACCCGCTCGACGCTCTCGCGGCGCGCCAGGAACTCCGCCTCGGTGACGATCGGCCGACGGCGTCCGCCGTCGCGCCCGTCGCGACGGCGCTGGCGCTTGGCCTCGAGGCGGGTGGACCCCTTGAGGCCCGTCACCTCCTCCTCGGCGCGGCGGCGCTGGCGGTCGTCCTCGGAGCCCGCGCCGCCGTCCGCGTCCCCGCCCGAGCCGCTGCGGCGACGCCGACGACGGCGACGGCTCGAGCCGCCCTGCTCGTCCCCCTGGTCCGCGTCGTCACGGGACTGGTCCGCGCCGTCGCGGGACGGGTCGTCCTCGCCGCCGGTCGCGTCGTCGGCCCGGTCGTCGGCGCGGTCGTCGGCCCGGTCGTCGGCCCGGTCGCGGCCTCGGCCGGGACGCCGCTCGATCTGGTCGGCGTCACCGGCGTCCTGCTCCGCGGAGCCCTCGGCGCCGGCCTGCTCGCCGGCGCCCTGCTCGTCGTCGCCGCCGGAGCGGCGCTTGCGGCCGCGACCGCCGCGACGGCGGCGGCGACGGCCCCCGTCGTCGCCCTGCTCGTCGTCGGTCCCGGCGCCGCCACGGCCCTCGGCCTGCTCGTCGGCCCCCTCGTCGGCGCGCTCGTCGCTCTGCTGCTCCGTCGCGCCGCCGTCGACGGGCTCGCCCTCGGCGTCGGCGCGCCCGGCCGCGGCGTCGTCACTCCCGCGGCGGCGGCGCGAGCGCCCGCGGCGCGACCCCTGGCCCAGCTCGTCGAGGGCGGCGGCGAGGGCGGCGCCGGCGTCCTGGCCGGAGGACGCGGCGGCGCCCTCCTCCTCGTCCGTGGCCCCGGCCGTCGCCGACGCGTCGGCGGCGGCCCCCGGGCCCGTGGAGCGGTGGTCGGTGGAACGGTCGTCGGTGGAGCGGTCGACGGCGGAGCGGTCAGAACCGCCGTCGACGACGCGGTCGCGGTCGGCGGGGGCGTCGGCCGTCGCCGCACCGGCGTCGGGGGCCGGCGGGGTCTCCAGGTGGACGGGCGGGCCCGCGGGCCGCGACGCGGCCCGGCGACGGCGCACCGGGGCGACCGCCACGACCGGCGCCTGGAAGAGGGCCGCGGGCACCGACGGCGCGGGCTCCTCCTCCGAGGTCTGCGCGCTCTCCGCCTCCTCTGCGGCGAGGGGCGCGTCGACCGGCGCAGCCGTGACGTCCTCGTCGTCGGAGGACGACGCGGCGGCCGCGTCCGTCGTGTCGTCCGTCGCGACGGCGTCGGTCGTACCGGCGTCGGTCGTACCGGCGTCGGTCGTACCGGCGTCGGGCACGACGGCCGAGGTCTCCTCGGCGTCGGTCTCCGCCCGCTGCGCGGTCTCGACCGAGGGCTCGCCGGGGGCGTCCTCCGCCTCGCCCGGTGCGACGGCGAGCTCGGCCGCCAGGGCCGCCTGCGCGGCGCTGCGGCTCCCGCTGCGCGCCCGGGGGGCGCGGCGACGGGGCGGCGCGGAGGACCCGGCGCCGTCCTCGTCGGGTGTCGCCCCGGTCGGCGCGGCGTCGGTCGAGGTGGCCCCGGCCGTCGCGGCGTCACCGGTCCCGGCCGACGCACCGGTCGTGCCCGGGACCTCGGGCGCGCCCGGCGCCTCGGTCGTGCTGGGCTCCTCGGACGTGCTGGGCTCCTCGGACGTGCTGGGCTCCTCGGACGTGCTGGACGCGCCCGGGAACTCCGCGGCGCCTGCGGCGGCCGCGGCTCGGCGCGGGGCGCGACGACGGCGGGCCTTCGGCGCCGGCGCCTCCTCCTCGGCCGGCTGCTGCGGCCCCGAGGAGGGGTCGGCGGGGGCGGCCTGCTCGGGCGCCGGGGCCTGGACCTGCTCGGTCTCCGCAGCCTGCGGCGAGGCGTCGGCGGGGGCGTCGGGCGCCTCGGCGCCGCCGTCCGCCCCGGCCCTCGGCGAGGAGACGGCCCGGGTGGCCCGGCGCCGCGGCGCCCGGCGGGCGGGGGCCGGCGCCTCCTCGGCCGCGCCCTCCCCGGCGGAGGTCGTGGCGAGCGCCTCGACGGGCTGCGCGGCGGCCGGCCGGTCGTCCGACGGCGCCCCGCTCGCCCTGGAGTCGTCGGTCGAGGCGTCGTCGGACGAGGCCGGGGAGGACGGGCCCGCGGAGGGCGGGCCGGCCGGCCGTGAGGCGGCGCGGCGCCGGCGCGGCGGCGCGGTGGGCGGCGTGCCGCCCTCGGTGTCCGCCGGCTGGTCGGGGGTGTCGGTCGGTGCCACGGGGGCGCTCCCGTTCTGGGCCGCGCGTCGCGCCGCACCAGCTCGCGCGGGCCTTTCGTCGTCGCCCGGGGGCGACGGAAGTCGTGGGGTGCGTCCGGGCCGCGCAGCGGGCTCCGGTGAGCGCGCGCGGTGGGGCTCAGACGCCGACGGCACCTCGCTCGGCGGCCAGTGGATCCGCCACGGCCGCCGCGCCCTCCAGGAGCGGCCCCTGCGCCAGCCGGGTCGCGCGAGGCGCTTCCGGCGGCGCGAGGTCGGACACCCCGCGGAGCGCGGTGAGGACGTCGTCGGGTCGGACGGCAGGTGCGGCGTGCCGGACGACCAGGTGGAGTATCGCACAGGGCTCCCCGCTCGCCGCCGACGACGCGGCGAGGGCCCGGCCGGTCGTCGAGCGGGCGGCCGCCGGGTCGACGACGTCGAGGCGCAGCACGGCGGGGCGGACGTCGAGGACCCGCCGCCCCTTGGTCGTCACCCGCTCGACCTCGGCCGACCCGGCGGCGAGGAGGGCGTCGACGGCGCGCCGGGCCTCGGCCTCGCCCACGCCGAGGAGCGCCACCTCCCACACGCCGGCCTCGAGCAGGTCCGCGAGCGGCGTGGCCCCGTGCAGCGGCACCTCGACGACCTCGAGGACGTCGAGCCCGGGGGGCAGGGCCGCGTCGAGGGCGGCGCGCAGCCGCTCGGGGTCGCAGCGCGCCGTCACGGCGATCTCGACGTACTCGGCCTCGCTGGCCGAGCCGGTGGGCGCCGCGCCCGCGTAGGAGACCTTGGGGTGCGGGGAGAAGCCCGCCGAGTACGCCATGGGCACCTCGGCGCGGCGCAGGGCCCGTTCCAGCGCGCGCTGGAAGTCGCGGTGGCTGGAGAAGCGCAGGCGCTCCCGACGGGCGTAGCGCAGGCGCAGCCGCTGGACGGCGGGGGGCGGAGGCGGTCCCTCGGGGGTGCGGCTGGCCACGGGTGCTCCAGGGGTGCGTCGGGGCGTCGGGGCGTCGGGGCCTGCGGGACGGCGGTCGGCGCCGGCGCCCGGCGCGACGTCAGTCGAGCGGGTGGAGGTCCAGCGGGTGGACGAGGTCGTCGAGGCCCGCGGGCTCGTCGTCCTCCGGGACGTCGCGCTCGAGGGGGTGCACGAGCAGCTCCTTGGCCGTGCGGAAGCCGAGCCGCTTGTAGAGGGGCGCGGCGCGGGTGCCGCCCGGCGACAGCACGACGCGGACGAGGCCGGTGTCGCGCGCGTGCGCCAGCGCGGCCTCGACGAGCGCTCCCCCGGTGCCGCCCTCCCGGTGGTCGGGCAGCACGAACAGCGCGCCGAGGTAGCCCCACGCCGTCGTCACCGGCTCGCCCGGGCGCGGCGGCCGCTCGTAGCGCGTGAGGCCCACCATGCCCACCGGCAGGCGCATGCCGGCGGGCCGCTCCCCGCCGCCCCGCGACTCCGCGAGCCAGAAGGTGCGCTGGTGCGCCTGCGCCCGGACCCACGCGGTGAAGCGGCGGCCGAAGTCGTCGTCGGCGGGCACGGGCCCGGCCTCGGAGGCGGCCGCGCGGCGCAGCAGCGCCAGCGCCGCCACGTCACCGGCCGCCTCGAGCACGGCCGGGCGGATGCGCACCGCGCTCAGGGGGTGCCCCCCGCGCTGGTGCCGGCGCCCTCGAGGACCCCGGAGGCCCGCACGACGCTCAGGGGCAGCATCGGCCGGCCGGAGGGGCCGACCTGGATGCTCGTGTCCGTCGTCGGGCAGACGCCGCAGTCGAAGCACGGGGTCCAGCGGCAGTCGTCGACCTCGACCCCCGACAGGGCCTCCTGCCAGTCCTCCCAGAGCCAGTCCTTGTCCAGGCCGGAGTCCAGGTGGTCCCACGGCAGCACCTCGTCCAGGTCGCGCTCACGGGTCGTGTACCAGTCGACGTCGAGGCCGTGGGCGGCGAGGACGCGCTGGGCCACCCGCTCCCAGCGCTCGTAGGAGAAGTGCTCGCTCCAGCCGTCGAAGCGGCCGCCGTCGCGCCACACCGCCTCGACGACGTCGGCCAGCCGCCGGTCGCCCCGGGACAGCAAGCCCTCCACGACGCCGGGCTTGCCGTCGTGGTACCGGAAGCCGATGGCCCGGCCGTAGCGCCGGTCGGAGCGGATCGCGTCGCGCAGCTTGGCCAGCCGGGCGTCGGTCTCCTCGTGCGAGAGCTGGGGCGCCCACTGGAAGGGGGTGTGCGGCTTGGGCACGAAGCCGCCGATGGACACGGTGCAGCGGATGTCGCTGCGCCCGGAGACCTGGCGGCCCGTCGCGATGACCCGCTTGGCCATCTCGGCGATCTGGAGGACGTCCTCGTCGGTCTCCGTGGGGAGGCCGCACATGAAGTAGAGCTTCACCTGCCGCCAGCCGTTGGCGAAGGCCGTGGCGACGGTGGCGATGAGGTCCTCCTCGCTCACCATCTTGTTGATGACGCGGCGCAGGCGCTCGCTGCCGCCCTCGGGGGCGAAGGTCAGCCCGGAGCGGCGCCCGTTCCGCGAGAGCTCGTTGGCGAGCTCGATGTTGAAGGCGTCGACGCGGGTGCTCGGCAGGGACAGGCCCGTCTCGGTGCCCTCGTAGCGGTCGGCGAGGCCCTTGGTGACCTCGGCGATCTCGCTGTGGTCCGCCGAGGACAGGGACAGCAGCCCGACCTCCTCGAAGCCGGTGGCCTCGAGGCCCTTCTGCACCATGGCGCCGATGCCCTCGGCGGAGCGCTCGCGCACCGGCCGCGTGATCATCCCGGCCTGGCAGAACCGGCAGCCGCGCGTGCACCCGCGGAAGATCTCCACGCTCATGCGCTCGTGGACGCTCTCGGCCAGCGGCACGAGCGGCTGCTTGGGGTACGGCCAGGCGTCGAGGTCCATGACGGTGTGCTTGACGACGCGCCACGGCACGCCGTCCCGGTTCGGCGCGACGGACGCCAGGGCCCCGTCGTCGCCGTAGGCGACGTCGTAGAAGCGCGGCACGTAGACGACGCCGGAGCGCGCGAGGCGCAGCAGCAGCTCCTCCCGGCCGCCCGGCGAGCCCTCCTCCTTGAAGGCGCGCACGAGGTCGGTGACGGCGAGGACGGCCTGCTCGCCGTCGCCGAGCACGACGGCGTCGAGGAAGTCGGCGACCGGCTCGGGGTTGAAGGCGGCGTGGCCGCCCGCGACGACGAGCGGGTGCTCCTCGGTGCGCTCGGCGCTGCGCAGGGGCACGCCGGCGAGGTCGAGCGCCGTCAGCAGGTTGGTGTACCCGAGCTCCGTGGCGAAGGAGACGCCCAGGAGGTCGAAGTCGCCCACCGGGCGGTGCCCGTCCACGGTGAACTGCGGGACGCCGTGCTCGCGCATGAGCGCCTCGAGGTCCGGCCACACCGCGTAGGTGCGCTCGGCCAGGGCGTCGACCCGCTCGTTGAGCACCTCGTAGAGGATCATGACGCCCTGGTTGGGCACGCCGACCTCGTAGGCGTCGGGGTACATGAGGGCCCAGCGCACCGTGGCGGGGCCGGCGCAGTCCCACTCCTTCGTGGTGGCGTTGAGCTCGCCGCCGACGTACTGGACGGGCTTGCTGACGCGCGGCAGCAGCGCCTCGAGGCGGTGCAGCACCGAGCGGCCGTCGCGGGCCGTGCGCGCCGCCGCCGCGTCGAGCGCCTCGGGCAGCGCCGGGGCGCCGGGCGCCGCGCTGCCGTCGGCCGTGGGGCCGTGGGGCGTCGTGTCGTCGTCGGCCGTGGTGTCGGCGGGGGGCATGCGGACTCCCGGCGGGCGGGGGCGGTGGACCCGGGAAGGCTACCCCGCGACGGGGCGGCCGCCCGGCCCGTCGGGCCCGCGGCCGCCCGTCACCGGGGCCTCAGGAGCCCGGGAACCAGAGGGCGATCTCGCGGGCGGCCGACTCCGGGGAGTCCGAGCCGTGCACGAGGTTCTGCTGGACGGCGAGGCCCCAGTCGCGCCCCAGGTCGCCGCGGATGGTGCCGGGCGCGGCCGCGGTCGGCTCGGTCGCGCCGGCGAGGCTGCGGAAGCCCTCGACGCAGCGCTGCCCCTCGACGACGACCGCCGCCACCGGCCCGGAGGACATGAAGGCGACCAGCGGCTCGTAGAAGGGCTTGCCCTCGTGCTCGGCGTAGTGCTGGGCGAGGACCTCGCGCGCGGGCGTGCGCAGGTCGAGCGCCACGAGGCGGTAGCCCTTGGCCTCCACCCGGCGCAGCACCTCCCCGACGAGACCGCGCGCGACGCCGTCGGGCTTGACGAGCACGAGCGTGCGCTCCGGCTGGTCCTCGGGGGTCTGCTGCTGGTCGGCCATGGGTGGTCCTCCGGTCGTCGGCCGGTCGCCCGGCGCGGCGGCGGCCGCGGCGGACGCCGGGCCGCCGCGGAGCCTAGCGACCGCCCCCGGCCCGCCCTCGTCGTCGCCGTCGGGCGCGGGACGTCGACGACGGCGGACGGCCGTCGCCAGGTCGGACGGGCCCTGCGGCGACGCCCGAGGTGACGTGGGCGGCGGGGGGCCGGCTCGACCCGGCGCGCCCCTGGACCCGCGGGCGCCGCTCAGCCCCGCGTGGGGGCCCCGGCCGGCGGCTGGCCGTCGTCCCACGTGTCGGGGTGCCCCCAGCGCTCGACGAACGCGGCGCGGTCGCGCTCCACCTTCCGGCCGAGGCGGATCATGGCGAACCAGACGACGGCGAAGAGGGCCCCGAGGGCGAACATCGCCGGCAGGACGAGGCCGCCGAGGACGACGACCGCCTGCAGCACCCACCCGAGCGCGATGCCCCACGGCCGCCGCACGAGCCCGGACGCCAGCAGCAGCACGACGGCCAGCCCGAGGCCGCCGCCCCAGACGAGGCCGGCCGGGGCGTCCGAGAGCTGCGAGGCGGCGAGGACGGCGAAGAAGACGAGGAACGCCTCGAGGACGAGCACCGAGGCGGCGAGGCGGGCGGTCACCGCGCCCCGCCGAGCGGTCCGTCGCCCGGGTCGTCCTTGGGGTCGGGGTCGACGCCGAGCCGCCCCGCGGCCTCGTCGCCGTCGAGGTCCAGCGGGTAGCCGAGGATGTCGAGCGGCTCGCGCTCGTCCCCGGGCCCACCGTCGCCCTCGTCCTCGCCGCCCGCCGCGGGCCCGGCGCCGCGCGAGCGCCCCGGCGCGTCGACGGCGGCCGCCCCCAGGAGCTGGCGCGCCTCGGCGGCCACCGTGACCGACCCCGTGACGAGGACCCCGCCGGACCCGCCGCCGCCGACGTCGGCGAGGTCGACGGCGGTCGCGATGGCCTGGTCGAGCCGCTCGGCGACGTGCACGCGGTCCTCGCCGAAGACGTCGCGAGCGATGCCGGCGAGGACCTCGACGTCCACGGCGCGCGGCGAGGAGGAGCGCGTGACGACGACCTCCTCGAGCGCCGGCTCCAGGAGCGCGAGGATCCCCTCGGCGTCCTTGCCCTCGAGCACCCCGACGACGCCGACGCCGTGGCGGACGGCGAAGGCCTCCTCGAGCGCGTCGACGAGCGTCGCGACGCCGGCCGGGTTGTGGGCGGCGTCGGCGACGACGAGCGGCGAGGGCCTCAGGACCTCCAGCCGCCCGGGCGAGGCCACGTCACCGAGGGCCGTCTCCAGCACGGCCCCGTCGAGCGCGCGCTCGCCCCCGCCGAGCAGGGCCTCGACGGCCACGACCGCGACCGCGGCGTTGTGGGCCTGGTGCGCGCCGTGCAGCGGCAGGAAGACGTCCTCGTAGCGCGCCGCCAGGCCCTGCACGGCGATGAGCTGGCCGCCGACGGCCACCGAGCGCCCGGCGAGGGCGAAGTGATGGTCCTCCCGCACCACCCGCGTGCGCAGCTCCGCCGCCCGCTCGCCGAGCACCTCGTCGACGCCGTCGGGCTGCAGGCCGACCACGGCGATGGCGTCCCGGCGCAGGATGCCCGCCTTCTCGCGGGCGATGTCCTCGACCGTCGGCCCGAGCAGCTCGGTGTGGTCCAGCGAGATCGGCGTGATGACCTGCACCGCCGACTCGACGACGTTCGTCGCGTCCCACGTCCCGCCCAGCCCGACCTCGACGACGGCGACGTCGACCGGCGCCTCGGCGAAGGCGGCGAAGGCCATGACGGCGAGCGCCTCGAAGTACGTGAGCGGCACCTCGCCCGCCGTCCGCAGCTCGCCGTCGACGAGGGCGAGGTAGGGGGCGACGTCCTCGTGGAGGTCGGCGAAGGCGTCGTCGGCCAGGGGCAGGCCGTCGACGCTGATCCGCTCGGTGACGCTGTGCAGGTGCGGGCTGGTGAAGCGCCCGGTGCGCAGGTCGTGCTCGCGCAGCAGCCGCTCGGCGATGCGCGCGGTCGAGGTCTTGCCGTTCGTGCCGCCGACGTGCACCACCGGGTAGGCCCGGTGCGGGTCGCCGAGGAGCTCCAGCGCCCGGCGCACCGGGTCGAGCCGCGGCTGCACCGCGTTCTCGGGCGTGCGGGAGAGCAGCTCGGCGTGCGCGGCGCGCAGCCGCTCCGCGGGCGTGCGGCCGGGGCCGCCCCCGGCGCTCACCGGGCCTCCACCCGGACGCGCACGCGGGCGCCGTCGCCGGCGGTGCCGTCGCTCACGCCCCCCGCCGGGTCCGCGGCCGCGTCCGCGAGGTCGCCGGCGGCGCCCCCGAGGTCGCGCGCCGCGTCGAAGGTGACGGCGCCGACGCTGTCGGCGAGCACCTCCCCCATGACCAGCCCCTGGTGGGCCATGACCGCCTCCCAGACCGGCTCGTCCCCGACCACCGTCAGCCGGATGCGGGTGCCGACGGCGAGACCGGCGTCGCGCCGCGCCTGCTGCACGAGCCGGACGACGTCGCGCGCCACGCCCTCGGCGGCGAGCTCCGGCGTCACCTCCGTCGCCAGCACGACCCAGCCCGCCCGGCCGGGCAGCACCTGGGCCGCCGTGCCGGCGGCCTGCTGCCCCACGACCCGCTGCACCTCGTACTCCCCCTCCTGCAGGGCGATGCCGCCGGCGACGACGGACCCGTCGTCGCCGACCTCCACGTCGCCGGCCTTGGCGGCGCGCAGCGCCACCTGCACCTGCTTCCCGAGCCGCGGGCCGGCGGCCCGCGCGTTGACGACGACGCGCTCGACGACGCCGCCGCCCGCGTCGGCCGTGCTGCGCAGCACGACCTCCCGCACGTTGACCTCGTCGCGGACGACGTCGGCGAAGGGCTCGAGCGACGCCGGGTCGTCGACGACCACCTCGAGGCGCGCGAGCGGGAGGCGCGTGCGCAGCCCGTGCGCCTTGCGCAGCGACGACGCCGCGGAGCAGACCGCGCGCACGCGGTCCATCGCCGCCACGAGGTCGGGGTCGTGCGCCAGGCCGTGGCCCCCCTCCTCGCGCGGGCCCGGGACGGGCCAGTCCTCCAGGTGCACGCTGCGCCCGCCGGTGAGGCCCCGCCAGACCTCCTCCGTCGTCAGCGGCAGCAGCGGCGCGGCCACCCGGCAGACGACCTCGAGCACCCGCGCCAGGGTGTCCATGGCCGCCGGGTCCTCGCCCCAGAAGCGCGCCCGCGAGCGGCGCACGTACCAGTTGGTGAGGACGTCGACGTACTCGCGCACCGCCTCGCAGGCGCCCGCGACGTCGACGACGTCGAGCGCCGCGGTGACGTCGTCGACGAGCGCCGCCGTCCGGGCGACGACGTACCGGTCGAGGAGGTCCTCCGAGGCCGGGGCGTCCAGGCGCGCCTCGCGCCCGGCCCCGCCGTCGGCCGAGCCGGCGTAGAGCGCGAGGAAGGACCACGCGTTCCACAGCGGCAGGAGCACGGCGCGCACGCCCTCGCGGATCCCCGCCTCGGTGACGACGAGGTTGCCCCCGCGCAGCACCGGCGAGGCCATGAGGAACCAGCGCATGGCGTCGGAGCCGTCGCGGGCGAAGACCTCGCCGACGTCGGGGTAGTTGCGCAGGCTCTTCGACATCTTCTGGCCGTCGTCGCCGAGGACGATCCCGTGGCTCACCACCCGTCGGAACGCCGGGCGGTCGAAGAGCGCGGTCGCCAGCACGTGCATCGTGTAGAACCAGCCGCGCGTCTGGCCGATGTACTCGACGACGAAGTCGCCCGGGAAGTGGGAGTCGAACCACTCCCCGTCCTCGAACGGCGCGTGGACCTGCGCGAAGGGCATCGAGCCCGAGTCGAACCAGACGTCGAGGACGTCGGGCACCCGGCGCATCGTGGAGCGCCCCGTCGGGTCGTCGGGGTTCGGCCGGGTCAGCTCGTCGACGAAGGGCCGGTGCAGGTCGGTCGGGCGGACGCCGAAGTCGCGCTCCAGCTCGTCGAGGGAGCCGTAGACGTCGGTGCGCGGGTGCGCCGGGTCGTCCGAGACCCACACGGGGAGGGGGCTGCCCCAGAAGCGGTTGCGGCTGATCGACCAGTCGCGGGCGCCCTGCAGCCACTTGCCGAACTGGCCGTCCTTGACGTGGCCGGGCACCCACTCGATCTGCTGGTTGAGCTCGACCATCCGGTCCCGGACCTTCGTCACCTCGACGAACCACGACGAGACGGCGCGGTAGATCAGCGGGTTCCGGCAGCGCCAGCAGTGCGGGTAGGAGTGCACGTAGGAGTCGGCGCGCAGGACGCGGCCGCGCTCGCGCAGCGCGCGCGTGATGGGGGTGTTGGCCTCGAAGACGTGCTGGCCCTCGAAGTCGGGCACCACCGAGGTGAAGCGCGCGCGGTCGTCGACCGTGAGGACGACCGGGATGCCGTGCTCGGCGCAGACCCGCTGGTCGTCCTCGCCGTACGCGGGCGCCATGTGCACCACGCCGGTGCCGTCCTCGGTCGTCACGTGGTCGCTGGGGACGACGACGAACGCGCGCTCCGTGCCGAAGACGTCCGCGTCGGCCAGGTAGTCGAACAGCGGCGCGTAGCGGCGGCCGACGAGGTCGGTGCCGCGCAGCCGCTGGACGACGCGCGCGGCCGGGTCGTCCCCGAGGTCGAGGGCCTCGGCGTAGGAGGCCAGCCGCGCCTCCGCGAGCACGTACCGCTCCCCCGCGCCGCCATCGGCCGCCCCCGGGCCGGCCTCGACGACGACGTAGTCGACGTCGGGCCCGACGGCGACGGCGAGGTTGCTCGGCAGCGTCCACGGCGTCGTGGTCCAGGCGAGCAGGCGCTCGCCGGTCTCGAGGCCGAACCAGACGGTCACCGCCGGGTCCTGCCGCTGCTGGTAGACGTCGTCGTCCATCCGCAGCTCGTGGTTCGACAGCGGCGTCTCGTCGCGCCAGCAGTACGGCAGCACGCGCTGGCCCTCGTAGACGAGGCCCTTGTCGTGGAGCGTCTTGAAGGCCCACATGACGCTCTCCATGTACGAGAGGTCCAGGGTCTTGTAGTCGTGGTCGAAGTCGACCCAGCGGGCCTGGCGGGTGACGTACTCCTGCCACTCGTCGGTGTAGCGCAGGACGCTCGAGCGGCACGCCTCGTTGAAGACCTCGATGCCCATCTCGAGGACGTCGCGCTTGCCGCCGATGCCGAGCTGCCGCTCGGCCTCGAGCTCGGCGGGCAGCCCGTGGCAGTCCCAGCCGAAGCGGCGCTCGACCCGGCGCCCGCGCATCGTCTGGTAGCGGGGGACGACGTCCTTGACGTACCCCGTGAGCAGGTGGCCGTAGTGCGGCAGGCCGTTGGCGAAGGGGGGCCCGTCGTAGAAGACGTACTCGTTGGCGCCGTCCTCGCCCGCCGGCCGCTGGTCGACGCTGGCGCGGAAGGTGCCGTCCTCGGCCCAGTAGCCGAGCACGCGCCGCTCGAGGTCGGGCAGCGACGGCGACGCCGGCACCCCGCCCCCCGCGCCGGTGCGCCCCGCGGACGCGAGCGGGTAGACGCCCCGTGGCGACGTGGGGGCGCCGGTGCTCTCCTCGGACCCGGTGCTCTCGTCAGGCCCGGTGGCCTCGGCCGTGGTCATCGCGGGACCTCCTCGCCCCGGGCGCACGCGCGCGCGCTCCGGACCGCGAGGACGAGCGTCCGGCGTCCGGCCGGGCACCCGCGGTACCACCTCGCTTGCGCCCCGCCCCGGTGGGGCGGAGCGCCGCTCCTTGTCCAGCGCTGACGGGCTGGTCCCGCCCGGTTCTACCGGGTCGCCCCGCGGGGCGACCGTTCTTCCGGGGGCTCGCCGGTGATGGCCGGGTCGACGCCGTTGACGTGGAGGCTACGCGCCCCCTCGCCGGGGGCGCCACGGGCGCCGCGCCGGACGCGCCGCTGGGTCTGCGCCGGACGCGCCGCTGGGTCCGCTCCGGAGGTGCCGGGTGGGCGGCCTCGGCACGGGCGACGTCGACCTCGAGCGCCGTGCCCCGTCCGGGTGCAGCCGTCCGGGGCACGCCCCCGTCCACCCCTCGCCGGACCGCGAAAGGTAGGTGACGCTTCAACCACAGCCCCTCGCCGACGAAGGACACCCCTCATGGCCGCCTCCCGCACCCGCCGCTCGACCGCCGCCCGCGTCGCGTCCCTCGCCGTGGGCCTCGTCCTCACGGGCTGCGGCGCCGCGGCGTCGGACCCGGTGGCCGCGGTCGACGCGCCGGTCGTGGTGGAGGCGGCCCCGCGC
This sequence comes from uncultured Pseudokineococcus sp., assembly GCF_947499845.1. Taxonomy (GTDB): domain Bacteria; phylum Actinomycetota; class Actinomycetes; order Actinomycetales; family Quadrisphaeraceae; genus Pseudokineococcus. The sequence goes on along the minus strand of NZ_CANMPM010000008.1, from coordinate 133,726 downwards.
ATGGCCCCGGTGGCGGCGACCGCCCGGCCGGAGGCCCCCCGCGCGCTCGCCCTGCACGCGGACGGGGACGCCGTCGTGGCCACGTGGGAGGCCCCCGAGGGACCGGGCGCCGCGGTGACGGGCTACGAGCTCTTCGTCGACGACGCCCCGGCCGTCGTCCTCGACGCGGCCGCACGGTCGTCCCGCCTCGTGGGTGTGGTCCCCGGCGACGGCGTGCTGGTGCAGCTCCGGGCGGTCGCGGGCGACCGGCCCGGCCGCACCGCCGAGGCTTCGCTCGAGCGCGTCTACCGCGCCCCCGCCCCCCGCTGGGCGCTCGAGGAGGAGCGGACGGCCACGGCCGCGACCGTGGCCGCGGTGGCCGCGGCGCCCGTGGCCCCGGCCGGCGCCGCCTCCCCCTCGTCCGCGGCCGTCCCCGCGTCCGCGCGGGTGGCCGCGGAGCGGTCCGCCGCCCCGGCGAGCAGCCCCGCGGCCCCCGACTGGGCGGCCCTGTACCGCGCGGTGGAGGGCTCGGTCGTGCAGGTCTCCCGGGAGGGCTGCACGCCGGGCGACGCCTCGACCGGCACGGCCTTCTTCGTCGGCGACGACCTGCTCGCGACCGCCGCGCACGTCGTCGAGGACGCGGCGTCCCTCGGGGTCGTCGTGGGCGGCCGCTACGAGACGGCGCAGGTCGTCGGGCTCGACGTCGCGCAGGACGTGGCGCTCCTGCGCCTGCCCACGGAGCACCCCGGGCTGGCGCTCCCCCTCGCCACGGAGCTCCCGCCCGTCGGCACCCCCCACGCGCTCGTCGGCTTCGCCTCCGGCCTGGGGCAGAGCCTCCAGCTGGGCACGGTGTCCTCCGTGCTGCCGGCCTTCGCCGGCGTCGGCGGCGCCGCCCTCACCGACGCCGTCCAGAGCGACGTGCAGACCTCGCCGGGGGCCAGCGGCGGCCCGTGGCTCCTCGCCGACGGCACCGTCGTCGCCCTCACGAGCACGGGCGTCGACACCAACGTCACCGTCGGCGCGGGCGCCCCGACCGCCGCGGCGCTCGTCGCCGCCTGGAGCCGGGCGCCGCAGGCCGTCGCCGCCTGCTGACGCGACGGGGCCGCAGCGACGACCGGCAGCTCACGACGAGGAGGGGCCGCCCCCGCCGAGGTGGACCTCGGCGGGGGCGGCCCCTCCTCGTGCGCCCCCGGCGGCGCCCCCTGACCAGCGCCTCAGACCGGCGCCTCAGTCGCAGCGGGCCAGGTCGACGTCGCGCTCGGTGGCCAGAGAGGCGGTCTCCCGCTCGTAGCCGCGGATGGCCTCGACCTTCTCGGCCGAGGCCGACGACGGGTCGAAGCGGTAGCCCAGCCACTCCTTGGCGAGACGGCGCGCCAGCTCGAGGCCGACGACCCGCTGGCCGAAGCACAGCACCTGGGCGTCGTTGGACAGGACGGCGCGCTCGACGGAGAAGCCGTCGTGCGCCGTCACGGCCCGGACGCCGGGCACCTTGTTGGCGCTGATGGCGACCCCGAGCCCGGTCCCGCACACGAGCAGCGCGCGGTCCGCGCGCCCGTCCGCCACCCGACGGGCGGCCTCGACCGCCACGTGGGGGTACGCCGTGCCGTCGTCGCCGTGGACGCCGACGTCGACCACCTCGGCGACGCGCTCGTCCACCTCGAGGTCCGCCTTCAGCGCGTCCTTGTACTGCACGCCCGCGTCGTCGGCCCCGACGACGACCCTCCAGCCCTGCTCCGCCACAGCTCCTCCTCCGCTCGTCGCGTCCGGACCGGGTCCGGTCCGGGGTCCGTGTCCTCCTGGGCCAACGCGGCGTCTCCGCCGCCCATGCCCTGATCGCTCCTCCGCGGGCCCGCCCCGGCTCAGCCGCGCAGCACCCCGGCGAGGGTGCGGGCGACCAGGCCGAAGGAGGTCGCCCCGGCGTCCGGGGTGCCGAGGCTCCGCTCGGCCAGCGGCCGCGCGCGCCCCACCCTCGGGCGGAGGTCGGCCGTCGCCGTCGCCGCCTCCTCCGCCGACGTCGCCGCGGCGTCCCACGCGGTGGCGAGGTCGTCGCCGGCCTCGACGCGCTCGCGCAGCGCGGTGCGGAAGGGCTCGATAGCGTCGAGCATCGTCTTGTCGCCCACCGACGCGCCGCCGAGCCGCAGCAGGACCTCCATGCCGGCGTCGACGGCGTCGACGACGTCGGCCGCACCCGGGCGGGCCTCGTCGCCCAGCCGGGCGCCGACGGCGGTCAGGGCCGCTCCCCACAGCACGCCGCTCGTGCCGCCGGCGCGGTCGGCCCAGGCGGCGCCCGCCGCACGGACGGCGCCGCCGGTCCCGCGACCCTGCTCCTGCGCCTCCCGGGCGGCGTCGAGGGCGGCGCGGCTGCCGCGGACCATCCCGCGGCCGTGGTCGCCGTCACCGGCGACGGCGTCGATGCGGCCCAGCTCGTCCTCGGCGCCGGCCATCTCCGCCACCACCGCCTCGGCGCCGCGGACGACGTCGGGCACGAGCGCGCGGGACTCCTCCGACCCGCGCGAGGCCTCCTCCGGCGGCGGGGCGGACGCCGCGGCGGCCTCCTCGGCCGAGCGCTCCGGACCCTGCTCGAGGGCGTCGGTGGAGCCCTTGCGGTAGGCCGGGGAGTCCGCGGGGGCGCGCCACCAGCGCTCGAGGTCGTCGTCGAGCCACATGAGCGTGAGCGAGACGCCCCCCATGTCGAGGCTCGTGACGAGCTCGCCCACCTCGGGCTCGACGACCTCGAGGCCTGCCTCGCGCAGCAGGCGCGCCACCGTCCTCCAGAGGACGAAGAGCTCCTCGTACTTCACGGTGCCGAGGCCGTTGAGGACGGCGGCGACGCGCCGCGGCCCGTCCCCCAGGCCCTCGGGGGCCTCGGCCAGCACGCCGTCGACGAGGCGCGCCGCCAGCTCGGCGGCCGTCGGCATGTCCTCGTCGGAGACGCCCGGCTCGCCGTGGATGCCGAGCCCGACGCTCATGACGCCCTCGGGCACGGTGAACAGCGGCGCGTCCGCCCCGGGCAGGGTGCAGCCCGTGAAGGCCACCCCGAGGCTGCGCGTGCGGTCGTTGGCCCGCCGCGCCGCCTCCTCGACACCGTCGAGGTCGAGGCCCTCCTCGGCCGCGGCGCAGGCGCACTTGAAGACGGTGACGTCGCCCGCGATGCCACGGCGCTTGGCCACCTCGTCGCCGCCGGCGCTCGCGACGTCGTCCGTGACGGCCACGTACCGCGCGTCCAGGCCCTCGGCGCGCAGGTGCTCGACGGCGAGGCCGAAGTTGAGGACGTCGCCCGCGTAGTTGCCCGTGGTGAGGAGCACGCCGCCCCCGCCGTGCGCGGCGCGGCTCACGGCGGCGGCCTCGGTGGCCGACGGCGACGTGAAGACGTTGCCGACGACGGCGCCGTCGGCGTAGCCGGGTCCGACGACGCCGCAGAACGCCGGGTAGTGGCCGGACCCGCCGCCGACGACGACGGCGACCTTGCCCTCGCGCGTCGCCCGGGCGCGGACCACGCCCCCGGGCACGCCGACGACGCGCCCGGCGTGCGCGTCGAGGAAGCCGGCGAGGGCGTCGTCGCTGAAGGTGGCGGGGTCGTCGTGCAGGCGCGTCATCGCGTCTCCGCTCGCTCGCGGCCGGTCGCGACCGGCTCTCGTGGCTGGGCTGGGGTGCTGCGCGCCGGTGACTGCTCCCGACGCGAGCACGATGGTGCTGGACGTCTCCTCACGCAAGGTCCCCCGGCTCACGGGCATCGGCGGGGACGCCGGGGCGGCCGTGCGCGCCCGGCCTCGTGCCACCGCCCTCGTCGACGGCCGCCAGGACTCCCACGGCCTCCCGGGTGGCCGGGTACAGGGACGCGAAGGCACCCGCGAGGTCGTCGTAGAGACCGCGCAGAGCCGGGTCCGGCTCGACGAGCCGACCGGGGCGCGACCAGTCGGTCCCACGGGGGACGAGCCCGACGCCCTCGGCCGCCAGGAGCGCCGCGCCGTAGGAGGCCCCGATGGCCTGCTCCGGCACGACCTGGGCCCGACCGGTGACGTCGCTCGTGATCTGGGTCCACAGCCCTCCGCGGGTCCCGCCGCCCACGGCGACGACCGGGCGGCTCGCCCCGGCGGCGTCGCTGAAGAGGTCGAGGACCTGGGCGACACCGAGGGCGATGCCCTCGAGGGCGGCCCGGTAGAGGTGTCCCCGCCCGTGGCGGAGGGTCAGACCGGCGACGACCCCTCGGGCGCGGGGGTCGAAGACGGGGGTCCGCTCCCCCGCCAGGTAGGGCAGGACGAGGAGCCCGTCGGCGCCGGGTGCGACCGCCCCGGCCTCACGCACCAGGTCCTCGAAGGACGCTCCGCCGGTCAGGTCCTGGACCCACGCCGTGAGGCTGCCAGCCGTCGCGGTGCCGCCCGACAGCGTGTACGAGCCCTCGTCGAGACCGCAGGTGGCCCAGAGGGGGGGCCGGCGGCGGAGGCCCGGTGACACCTGGACGGCGAAGCTCGTCGAGCCGTACATGAGCATGAGGTCACCGGGTCGTCGCACGCCCGCGCCGAGGGCCTCCACCCAGGCGTCCACCGCCCCGGCGACGACGGGCAGGTCCTCCGGCAGGCCCGTCAGGGCGGACGCCGATGCCGTCACGACGCCGACGACGTCGTCCGGGGCGACGAGCCGCGGCAGCGGGAGGTCGCCCACCACCTCGACCGCCCAGTCCTCGCTCCACCCCCGGGAGCGGAGGTCGTAGAGGGGGTCGCACTGGCTGGCCGTGTGGTGGTCGAGCGCGTCGACCCCCGTCAGCCGCGACACGACGAAGGAGCTGCAGCCGTGCCACGTCCTGGCCCGCGCCCAGGCCTCGGGGCGCTCCCGCCGGGCCCACAGCAGCTTCGGCCCGAGCGCCTGGCTCGACAGGCCCGACCCGCAGCGCTCCTCGAGCGCGGCGGGGCCGAGCCGCTCGCCGAGCTCGTCCACCTCCGCGCCGGCCCTCGAGTCGACGCCGTAGAGCACCGCGGGGCCGAGGGCGCGCCCGTCCTCACCGACGAGCACGAGGCACGGGCCGATGCCGCTCGGGCAGACGGCGGACAACCGGTCCCCCGCCGGGACGAGGGGCACGAGCTCCCGGCAGAGGGCGACGACGTCGCCCCACCAGTCCACCTCGGCGTCCATCTCCGCCCACCCGGGACGGGGCAGGCTCATGCGGTGAGCACGTGAGGACGACGCCACGACCTCCCCGTCCGGCCGCACGAGCACCGCCTTGCTGCTGCTCGTGCCGATGTCCACGCCGAGGACGACGTCGCCCATCAGGACCACCTGGTCCGCGGACCCGCCGCTGCGCCGCGCCGTCGTGACACCGTCCGAGCGTAGGTGACGGGCTCCCGCGGCGCGGCGGGCGGCGGGCCGCGCGTCAGCGCAGACGCCGGCCCCCGTCCGGGTCGAAGAGGTGCACCCGGGCGGCCGGGGCCTGCAGGACGACCCGCTCGCCCGGGGCGTACCGCTGGTCCGGGTCCGTCTGGACCACCACGCCGGTGTCCACGCCGGGGACGTCGAGGGTCGCGAGGCCGAACTCGAGCAGGTGCTCGAAGACCCGGACGGAGGCGGGGACGCCGTCGTCGGGCGCGGCGCGGCGCCCGTCCTCGACGCGCGAGATCCGTGCGTCCTGGGGCCGCAGCCCGACCGTGACGCGGTCGCCCTCCGCCACCCCGGTGGCGGCGGTGGCCAGCCCCTCGCCGCGGGCGGTCCCGGCCTCGCCGAGGACGACGCGGGCCCCGGGGCCGCCCCGCACGACCACGCCCTCGACGAGGTTGATCTTCGGCTCGCCCACGAAGTCGGCGACGAAGAGGTTGGCCGGGTCGTCGAAGACCTCGTCGGGCGTGCCGAGCTGCTGGATGACACCGCCGTCCATGACGGCCATGCGGTCGGCCAGGCTCAGGGCCTCGAGCTGGTCGTGCGTGACGACGACCGTCGTGTAGCCGGACTCGCGCTGCAGCACCTTGAGCTCGCGACGCACGCGCTGGCGCTGCGCCGCGTCGAGGTGCGACAGGGGCTCGTCCAGCAGGAGCACCGGGGGGTTGCGGACGAGGGCCCGCGCCAGCGCCACGCGCTGCTTCTGGCCGCTCGAGAGGCCCGCCGGGCGGAGGTCGAGCAGGTCGGTCATCTCGAGCCGCTCGGCGATGGCCTCCACGCGCGCGGCGGCGTCCTTGGCCCGACGCGCCTTGAGCCCGTAGGCGAGGTTCTCGCGCACGTCCAGCGGTGGGTAGAGGGCGTAGCTCTCGAAGCCCACGCCGACGTCCCGCTTGCCCGGCGGCAGGTCGCCGACGGAGCGGTCGCCGATCCAGATCTCGCCCGACGTCACGGTCTCGAGGCCGGCCACCATGCGCAGAGTGGTCGTCTTCCCGCAGCCGGAGGGCCCGAGGAGGGCGACGAGCTCGCCCGGGTGGACCTCCATGTCCAGGCCCTTGACCGCCTCGAAGGGCTCGCGGCCGCGGGTGGCGTAGACCTTGCGCAGCGACCGCAGGCTCAACCCCTGCGGCTCGGTCGTCCCGGGGCGGGGCCCGGCGTCCGTCTGCGTCATCGGGTGTCCTCCGTGGTGGTCCTCGGGCCGGCGGCGACCGCAGCCGGGCGGCCGTCCGCGGGTGGTGCGGCGGGACGGACGGCGGCGGTGTCCTCCCCCGGCGCGCCGTGCGCGAAGACGTGCACGCGCGCGGCAGGGACGGCGAGGCGGACGGCGTCCCCCTCCGCCAGCGGTGCCTCGGACTCGTCCACGGCGATGAGGTGGTGCCGACCTCCCCCGAGGTCGACCTCGAGCTCGACGGCGCGGCCGAGCCGCTCGGCCAGCCGGACCCTGCCCTCGACGCGGACGGCCCGCGCACCCTCGTCGGCCAGGACGGCCTGCCCCCGGTCCGGTGCACCGCCGACGACGTCGTCGCCGGGGACGAGCGTCAGGTCGCGCGGGCGGATGCCGACCCGCGCCCGGTCGCCCGCCCGGAGCTCGGCGCCCCTCGGCACGGGCACGCGCACGGCGCCCTCCGCGGCGACGAGCTCGCCCCCGTCCACGACCGCGTCGAGCAGGTTGATCTCGGGCTGCCCCAGGGCCTTGGCCACGAAGGAGTCGACCGGCCTCTCCCAGACGTCCTCGGGCGTGCCGACCTGCACCAGCCGGCCCTCGCGGAGGACGGCGACGCGGTCGCCCAGGGCGAGCGCCTCCTGGTAGTCGTGCGTGACGTACAGCGACGTGGTGCTCGACATCGAGCCGAGCTGCTTCAGCTCGGCACGCATGGCGGCCCGGAGCTTGGCGTCGAGGTGGGACAGCGGCTCGTCGAGGAGGTAGGCGTCGGCGGGCCGCACGAGGACGCGGCCCAGGGCGACCCGCTGGCGCTGGCCGTTCGAGAGCTCGCGGGGGAAGCGCTCGAGCAGGTGGTCGATCCCGAGGGTCGTCGTCACGGCCTCGATGCGCGTCCGCTGCTCGCTCTCGGAGTAGCTGCCCGTCCGGCCGGAGCGCAACGGGGAGGCGAGGTTCTGCGACACCGTCTTCTGCGGGTAGAGCGCGTAGCTCTCGAAGGCCATGGCCACCCGCCGGTGGTAGGGCTGCACGCCCTCCATGTCCCGGCCGCCGATGGCCACCCGGCCGCCGTCGAGCTCGACGAGGCCGGCGACCGCCTTGAGGGTCGTCGTCTTGCCCGCCCCGGAGGGCCCGAGCACGACGAAGAACTCCCCGTCGCCGACCTCGAGGCTCAGGTCGGCCACCCCCCGCTTCTTCCCGTAGCTCTTGGTCACACCGTCCAGCACGACGCCGGCCATCAGCTCTTCACCGCCCCGAAGGAGAGTCCGCGCACGAGGTACCGCTGGATGGTCAGCGCCAGCACGAGCGGTGGCAGGGCGCCGATGAGGGCCGCCGCCGCGGTGAGGTTGTAGTAGGCCTGGCCGCCGCCGCCGAGGTAGCGGGCCACCGCCACGGTGATCGTGCCGTTGGTCCCCCCGGTGAGGATCAGCGGGAAGATGTAGCTGTTCCAGGCGAAGATGAAGGCCAGCAGGGCGGCCGCCGCGATGCCCGGCCGGACCAGGGGCAGAGCCACCATGACGAAGGCCCGCCGCCGGGTGTACCCGTCCAGGAGCGCCGCCTGCTCGAGGTCCTCGGGCAGGTCCTCGAAGTAGGACCGGAGGATCCAGATGACGAGCGGCATCGTCACGAGCTGGAGCACCCACACGAGGCCGAGCTTGGTGTCGAACAGACCGATCTGGTTGTAGATGACGAAGAGCGGGACGATGACCATGAGCTCGGGCGCGAAGCGGAACGAGAGGATGGTGAACATCAGGTCGTCCGAGCCGCGGAACCGCCACCGCCCCGCCGCGTAGGCCGCGGGGATGCCGATGACGAGCGAGACGAGGACCGCGCCGCCGCACGAGAGGACGCTCGAGACGAGGGCCGACAGGAAGTTGACGCTGGTGAGCCGCGTGCCCTGGTCGGAGAGCACCGTGGAGAAGTTCTCCAGGGTCGGCGAGAAGGCGAAGTAGGTGCTGGTCTGCTCGGCGCTGGTCTTCAGCGAGAGCAGCACCAGCCACAGGAGCGGGAAGAGCGAGAAGACGAACCAGACGAGCAGCAGCAGGTCCGCGCCCACCGCTGCGGGGGTGAAGCGCCGCTGCCCGGGCATCAGCTCGGCGGCCGCCATCAGTCCTCCGCTCCCGCAGCTCGCCGCTGCGCCTTGCCGAGCACGCTCACGAGGTAGCGCGCGGTGATGAACACGAGGGCCCAGAGCAGGAACATGTACGTCGCGCCCAGGGAGTAGTTGGAGAACACGATCGAGTTCTGGAAGGCGGCGATCTGCAGCGTCGTCGTCGTGGTGCCCGGACCACCTGCGGTCAGGACGTACACGTGGTCGAAGATCTTCAGGCAGTCCATGAAGCGGAAGATCACCGCCACGAGGATGTAGGGCCACATCATCGGCAGCATCAGCCTGCGGAACATGTAGAACCAGCTGGCGCCGTCGACCGCTGAGGCCTCGAAGGGCTCTCTGGGCAGTGAGCGCACCCCCGCGAGGACGAGGATGGCCACGAAGGGCGTGAAGATCCAGACGTCGACGAGGATGACCGAGAAGAGCGCCGTCGAGCTGCCCAGCCAGTCGAAGGACCCCAGCCCGAGGACGTGGTTGAGGACGCCGAACTGCGAGTTGAACATCAGCCGCCACAGGACGCCGGCGATCGCCGGGGCGATCATCAGCGGCAGGATGAGCACCTTCTCGAAGACCGAGCCGATCCGGCTCGCCCGGTACAGGAGCAGCGCGATGCCGACGCCCAGGACCGTCTCCACGGCCGTCGTCACGACGGCGTAGACGAGGGTCGTCCGGACCGCGGTCCAGAAGGTCGCGCTCGTGAGGACCTGCTGGAAGTTGCTGAGGCCCACGACGCTGACCGAGCCGGTGTTGCGTGCGGCGTAGTCGAGCAGCGTGTACCAGGCGGAGAGCGCGAAGGGGTAGAGGATGAAGATGGTGACGGCGAGCGCCGGCACAGCCAGGAAGTAGGGCCAGAGCCGACGGCGCCACGCCGGCACGGCCGGCAGCCGGGACTGCTCCGGCGGGGACGGTTCCTGCCGCGCCCGGTGCTCCGAGGTGGTGGTCGTCATCGCCTCACCCCTGGTTGACGGCGGTCGTGCTGCGGTCGGCCAGGGAGTCGAGCTCGCTCTGCGCGTCCGCGCCGTTGTAGATGTTCTGCAGGGAGGTCGCCCAGTCCTCCGTCGTCTGGAAGAACGCCTGCTGGGGGGTGAACTGGATCGTCGTCGAGTCGATGACCTTCTCGAAGGTCTCCTGGTACCCCGGGAAGGCGCCCAGCGTCTGGACGAAGGAGTCGTTGAAGACCGACTCGCGGACCGGGTCGGCGAAGGCGCCCTGCTGCACGGCCTCGTTCATGGCGTCCTTGCCCGTCGCCCACTGCATGAAGAGCCAGGCGGCGAGCTTGTTCTTCGACGCGGAGTTCATGCCCCAGGACCAGGTCCACAGGTTGGTCGCGTAGCTGCCGTCAGGACCCGCGGGGCCGGGGTGCCAGGCCAGGTTGCCCGCCTCGGCGCTCGCGCCGGGCTGGTTCTGCGGGTAGGTGGCGGAGTCCGCGTCGAAGACCATCGCGGCGCTGCCGTTGCCCAGGTCGCGCGTGCAGTCGGGGTACTCGTACGAGGTCCAGTTGGCCGGGCCGGCGTTCCGGGCGAGGTCTGCCCACTTCTGCGTGAAGGCGACGGCCTCGGGGCTGTTCATCGCCGCCGTCAGCTCGCCGTCCGCCGACGTGTAGTCGACAGCTCCCTCGCGCGTGTACTGGGTCATGTAGCCGGGGTGGATGGTCGCCCAGCTCTTCGAGCCGCGGAAGGCGATGCCGTACCGGCCGGCCGAGCGGTCGGTGAGGTCGGTGGCCAGCTCGACGAGCTCGTCGAAGGTCTCGGCGGGTCGCACGCCCCGCTCGTCGAAGAGGCGCTTGTTGTAGGCGATGACGTTGGTCTCGAAGCCCCAGGGGATGGCCCACTGACCGCCGGTGCCGATCGGGCTGCCCGTCTGGAAGTCCCACTGGGTCGCCTTCCGCAGGCCCTCGTAGATGTCCTCGAAGTCGTAGTCGGCGTTGGTGGCCGACTCGTTGGCGATCCAGGGGCCGAGGTCCTCCATCCACCCGGGGGGGCCGTAGGTCCAGATGAAGTAGGCGCCGGTCATGAAGACGTCGTAGTTGCCGCCCTGGCCCTGGAGCTCGGTGTTGAGGCGCGTGAAGTAGTCGGCCTCCGGGACGAGCTCGGGGACGACCTCGATGCCGGTGAGCTCGGTGAACTCGCCGAGCAGGGGCTGGAAGCTCTGCTGGTACGGGTGCGGGGTCTGCAGCACGTTGAGCGTCGTCCCCGACGCCTTCTTCCAGTCGAAGGCGCCGGTGACCTCGTCGGCGGCGCTGCCCGCGGAAGCTCCTCCGGACGAGCCGGTGCCCGTGCCCACCCCGCACGCGTTGAGCAGGGGGATGCTGGCGAGCCCGCCGCCCGCGAGGCCGAGGGACTTGAGGACGCTGCGACGGCTGTGGTCGTGACCGCGGTGGGCCGAGGTGCTCATGAGGACTCCCTGGGGGCGCGTGGTGGCGTGAGGGGACGACCCGTCGGGGCGACGGGTGGCGTGACGAGGTGCCGTCCGGTGACGGGACGGGACGGGACGACCGGCGGCCGGAGCGCATCCCGGGCCGTTGGGCGGGGCGGGGCGGCCCGACGACCCAACGGCAGCGGTCAGGCCTGCGGGCGGCCGTCGGGGATGAGCGACACCTTGACCGAGCGCGAGGAGTCCGAGACCAGGTCCAGGCCCTCCTGGAAGCGGGACACCGGGAGCTGGTGCGAGCAGATGTCGTCCAGCGGGAGGACACCGGACTCGATCATCGCGATGGCGGCCGGCCACGTGTAGGCGCCGAGGTGGGCGCCCAGCACGTCGAGCTCCTTGTCGTCGCTGATGATCGACCAGTCGACCGAGACGGCCTCCTTGAAGACCGAGTACTCGACGTAGGTGCCGCGCTTGCGCAGGAGGTTGAGGCCCTGCCCGACCGCGGACGGGTGGCCGGTGCCCTCGATGTAGACGTCGGCGCCCTCGCCGTCGGTGAGACCGCGGACGACCTCGAGGACGTCCTCCTCCGCGATGTTGACCACCACGTCGGCGCCGCACCTCCTGGCCAGCTCGAGCTTGGCCGGGACCGCGTCCAGCGCCACGACGTGAGCGGGTGACTTGGCGCGGGCGCCGGCGACCATGCCCAGCCCGATGGGTCCGCACCCCGCGACCACGACGGTGTCGCCGAAGCGGATGCCGGCCCGCTCCACCGCGTGCAGCGAGCACGCCAGGGGTTCGGCGAAGGCGGCGTGCTGGGGCGGGATGGACGGGTCCACCCGGTGCACCCGCGCGTTGGCGGGGAAGACCATGTACTCGGCCATGGCTCCCGGCGTCGCCCTCTTGAAGCCGAACATGACGTGCGGACCGCACATGTGGTAGTCGCCCCGCAGGCAGTACCGGCACTGCCCGCACGGGACGATCTGCTCCGCGACGACGCGGTCCCCGACCTGCACGCCCCAGCGCCGGGCGGCCTCGTCGTCGATCTCGGCGACCTCGCCGACGAACTCGTGCCCGGGGACGACCTCGGTCTCCGCCCACGCCGGCCGGGACTCGTCGCCCCAGAACTTCGCGGCGCCGTGGTAGCACTTCAGGTCGCTCGCGCAGATCCCCACCGCTTGGACGCGCACGAGCGCCTCCCCCGGACCCGGGGTCGGCACGGGCAGCTCCTCCAGCCGGTAGTCCTGCGGGCCGTGGCAGACGACGGCCTGCATCGTCCTGGTCCCCACGTCCTGGGTGGTCTCGCTCACATCAGGCTCCTCACCGTGTTCGCCGCGTCGCTGCGTGCCGGCCCGGGTGCAGGCCGGTCGGCTCCTGCGCCGACGGCAGGGACGCTAGGACACCGCAGCACGCCTGTCCAGCACATCTGTGCACCGTGTTGGTCGTCGCCGTCGACGACCGTGCCGGCCGGCGCGGCGGACGAGCCTCCCCCCTACGCTGTGGCCGGGGGCACGGGGACGGTGAGGTCCCGGGGGCGCCCGGGCGGCGGCGGGAGGAGGGCTCATGGCCAGCGCGACACCGGCCGCACCGTCGGCTTCGCCGGGCCCTCGCGAGGACGGCGCCGGGGCCCGCTTCTCCCCGGAGCTCATGTACGCCGCCGCGCGCATGTACTACGTCGAGGAGGCGACCCAGGCGCAGGTCTCCGCGCGGCTGGGCACGAGCCGCGCGACCGTCAGCCGACTGCTGTCCGAGGCCAGGCGCCAGGGCATCGTGCGGATCGAGGTCGTCCCGCCCGCCCCTGCGGACGACGGCGACCTCGCCGACCGGCTCGCGAGCGTCCTGGGGCTCCGCGCCGTCCACCTCGGCGCCGCGGCGCCCACCGGCCGGTCACCGGACCTCGGCATCACGCTGGGGCCCGTCGTGGCACGGGTCCTCGCGGGGGTGGGACTCGGGCCGGGCGACGTCCTCCTCGTGTCGTCCGGACGCAGCACCTACGAGGTCGCGGGGACCGACCTCCCGCACCTCCCCGGGGTCCGCGTCGCCCCGACCGTGGGGGGGACCGACCAGGCGGACGCCTGGTACCAGACGAACGAGGCCACGCGGCGGGTCGCCGAGCGCCTCGGGGGGACGCCGCTGTTCCTCTTCGCGCCGGCCCTGCCCGGACCGGGGCTCTACGAGGAGCTGCTCGCCGACCCGGGCACCCGACGCGTCCTCGACGCGTGGGACGAGGCCAAGGTGGCGCTGGTGGGCATCGGCGCCCCGCCGCGCACGCGCACCTCGCTGGCGTCGTTCGTCGACCGGAGCGACCCCGTGATCATGGATGCGACGGGCGACGTCTGCAACCGCTTCTTCGACGAGGAGGGGCGGCCGGTGGCCTTCCGCGGAGCGGAACGACTCGTGGCGACGACGTTGGACCACCTGCGCGCGCTCGAGCGCTGCGTCGCCGTGGCGGTCGGGACGGAGAAGGTCCCGAGCATCACGGCCGCTGCCCGGGCCCGCTGCATCACCGACCTCATCACCGACCCCGTCACCGCCCGCGCCCTCCTGGCCGCGAACAGGCCCGAGGCCACGTGAGGGCCACGTCCCGCCCGCCCCGGCCCGTCGGGGGTCGGGGCGGCGTCCGGTCGTCTGGGAAGATCGGCCCATGCCCGACGCGCGCACCCCGCAGGTCCCCGACAAGCCCTCCCTCGACGGCCTCGAGGACCGCTGGGCCCCCGTCTGGGAGGACGCCGGCACCTACCGCTTCGACCGCGGCGCCGAGCGGGCGGACGTCTTCTCCGTCGACACGCCCCCGCCGACGGCGTCCGGGTCGCTCCACGTCGGCCACGTCTTCTCCTACACGCACACCGACCTCGTGGCGCGCTTCCAGCGCATGCGCGGGAAGCACGTCTTCTACCCGATCGGCTGGGACGACAACGGCCTGCCCACCGAGCGGCGGGTGCAGAACTACTTCGGCGTCCGCTGCGACCCCTCGCTCCCCCACGACCCGGGCTTCGAGCCGCCCCAGCGCGGTGGCGAGGGCAAGAGCGTCAAGGCGGCCGACCAGGTGCCCGTCGACCGCCGCACCTTCACCCGCCTGTGCGTGGAGCTGACGCACGAGGACGAGAAGGCCTTCGAGGCGCTCTTCCGCCGCCTCGGGCTGTCGGTGGACTGGACGCAGCAGTACACGACCATCGACGACCGCTCCCGCGCCGTCTCCCAGCAGGCCTTCCTCGCGAACCTCGAGCGCGGGCAGGCCTACCAGGCCCAGGCGCCGGGGCTGTGGGACGTCACCTTCCAGACCGCTGTCGCGCAGGCCGAGCTCGAGGCCCGCGACTACCCCGGCGCTTTCCACCGGGTCGCCTTCTCCCGCAGCGGCTCCGGCGAGCCGGTCCACATCGAGACGACGCGCCCCGAGCTCATCCCCGCCGTCGTGGCGCTCGTCGCCCACCCCGACGACGAGCGCTACCAGCCGCTGTTCGGCACGACGGTGCGCTCGCCGCTCTTCGACGTCGAGGTGCCCGTGCTGGCGCACCCCGCGGCCGAGCCCGACAAGGGCGCGGGCATCGCCATGTGCTGCACCTTCGGCGACCTCACCGACGTCCAGTGGTGGCGCGACCTGCAGCTGCCGACCCGCCCCGTCGTGGGGCGCGCGGGCCGCCTCGACCGCGAGACCCCCGAGTGGATCACCAGCGAGGGCGGGCGCGAGGTGTACGGCCGCCTCGCCGGCAAGACGGCGTTCTCCGCGCGCGAGGCCGTCGTCGACGCCCTGCGCGAGAGCGGCGACCTCGACGGCGAGCCCGTGCCGACCCAGCGCAAGGCCAACTTCTTCGAGAAGGGCGACAAGCCGCTCGAGATCGTCACGAGCCGGCAGTGGTACCTGCGCAACGGCGGCCGCGACGCCGACCTGCGCCGGCAGCTGCTCGACCGCGGCGCCGAGCTCGACTTCCACCCCGCCTTCATGCGCGTGCGCTACGAGAACTGGGTCGGCGGGCTCACCGGGGACTGGCTCGTCAGCCGCCAGCGCTCCTACGGCGTCCCGATCCCCGTCTGGTACCCGCTCGACGAGGACGGCGAGCCCCGCCACGACGCGCCGATCACCCCGGCCGTCGCCGACCTGCCCGTCGACCCCTCGAGCGACGCGCCCGCGGGCTACGAGGAGTCGCAGCGGGGCGTCCCGGGCGGGTTCGTCGGCGAGACCGACGTCATGGACACCTGGGCGACGTCGTCGCTGAGCCCGCAGATCGCCGGCGGGTGGGGCGAGCACGACGGCGACGCCGACCTGTGGTCGCGCGTGGCGCCCTTCGACCTGCGCCCGCAGGGGCAGGACATCATCCGCACCTGGCTGTTCTCGACGGTCGTGCGCGCCCACCTCGAGGACGACGCCCTGCCGTGGCGGAACGCGGCGATCAGCGGCTGGATCCTCGACCCCGACCGCAAGAAGATGAGCAAGTCCAAGGGCAACGTCGTCACGCCGCTGGACCTCCTCGAGAAGCACGGCACCGACGCCGTCCGCTACTGGGCCGCCTCGGCCCGGCTCGGCACGGACGCCACCTTCGACGAGGCGCAGATGAAGGTCGGGCGGCGCCTGGCCATCAAGGTGCTCAACGCCAGCAAGTTCGTCCTCGGCTTCGGTTCGGCGCCCGTCGAGGACGTCACCGAGCCGGTCGACCGCGCGGTGCTCGCCGGCCTGGCCGACGTCGTCGAGGAGGCCACCGCCGCCCTCGAGGCCTACGACCACCAGCGCGCGCTCGCGGTCACCGAGACCTTCTTCTGGCGCTTCTGCGACGACTACCTCGAGCTGGTCAAGGACCGGGCGTACGCGGGCGGCGCCGCCGACGCCGGCGCGGGCGCCCGGTCGGCCCGGGCCGCGCTCTCGGCCGCCCTCGACGTGCTGCTGCGCCTCCTCGCGCCGTTCATCCCCTTCGCGACGGAGGAGGTGTGGTCGTGGAGCCACGACGGCGCCTCCGTGCACCGCGCGGCGTGGCCCGTCTCCGCCCCCCTGCGCGACGCGGCCGGCGACGCCGAGCCCCGCCTCCTGGGCGTCGTCGGCAGCGCGCTGGCCGGCGTCCGCAAGGCCAAGTCGCAGGCGAAGGTCTCGCAGCGCACCGAGGCCTCGCACGCCGTCGTCTCGGCCCCCGCCGCCGACGTCGCGCTGCTGCGCTCCGCGGCGGACGACCTCCGGGGCGCCGGGCGCGTGCGCGAGCTCGACCTGCGCGAGGACGGCGACGAGGTCGTCGTCAGCGACGTGGAGCTCGTCACCGAGGAGGGCTGAGCCGCCGGCCGGCTCGCCCGCCCGGACGGACCGCGCTCCGTCCGCGCGGGCGACGCCCCTCCGCCCGCCCGGACCTGCCGCGGCGGGCGGCGGCGCGCCACCATGGGCGCGTGAGCAGGGGGCGTCGGACCGGGTCCGTGACCGACGCGACGGGGCGCGTGCGCCGGGCGTTCGACGCCTCGGCCGCGCGCTACGACCGCTCCATGGCGCAGGCCGAGCGGTGGGTCCTCGGCGAGCAGCGCCGGTGGGCGGTCTCCCGGGCGCGCGGGCGCGTCCTGGAGATCGCCGTGGGGACGGGCCTGGACCTGCCGCTCTACGGCGAGGGGGTCGACGAGGTCGTCGGCGTCGACCTCTCCCCCGCGATGCTCGACGTCGCCCGACGGCGGCTGCGGGACCGCGGACCGGGCGGGCCGCCCGTCGAGCTGCGCGTCGGGGACGCCCAGGCGCTCGACCTCCCGACGGCGTCCGTCGACACCGTGGTCTCGACGTACTCGCTGTGCGCCGTCCCGGACCCGGCCCGGGCGCTGGACGAGGCCCGTCGCGTCCTGCGCCCCGGCGGCCGGCTGGTCCTCGTCGAGCACGGCCCGGCGCTCACTCGCTGGGTGCGCGCGGGCCAGCGCCTCCTCGACCCGGTGACGGTGCGCCTGCACGAGGAGCACCTGCTGCGCGACCCGGCCGAGGCCGCACGCGGGGCGGGCTTCGACGTCGCCGAGGTCGACCGCGGCGGACGCGCCGGCCTGGTCCACCGCGTGCTCGCCGCAGCACCCCGCTAGCGCGGCGGGCGGGGGCGGGCCGCGCCCTCCGTCAGGCCGACTTCTCCCGGCGCTCGCGCTTGCGGGGAGCGGCCGTGCCGGCGTCGCGCGGCACGAGGGTCGGCAGCACGTTCTCCAGGACGACCTCGCGGGTGATGACGACGCGGGCGACGTCCTCGCGGGAGGGGATGTCGAACATGACCGGCATCAGCACCTCCTCCATGATCGCGCGCAGGCCGCGGGCGCCCGTGCCGCGCAGGATCGCCTGCTCGGCGATGGCGCGGACGGCGTCGGGCGTGAACTCGAGCTCGACGCCGTCGATGTCGAACATGCGCTGGTACTGGCGCACGAGCGCGTTGCGCGGCTCGGTGAGGATCTTCACGAGCGCGTCGGCGTCGAGCTTGCTCACCGTCGTGATGACCGGGAGGCGGCCGATGAACTCGGGGATGAGCCCGAACTTCGTGAGGTCCTCCGGCATCACCTGCCCGAAGACGTCGACGTCCTCGTTCTTCGTGTGGAGCTGGGCGCCGAAGCCGACGCCGCCCTTGCCGACGCGGGAGGCGATGATCTCCTCGAGGCCGGCGAAGGCGCCGCCGACGACGAAGAGCACGTTGGCCGTGTCGATCTGGATGAACTCCTGGTGCGGGTGCTTGCGCCCGCCCTGCGGCGGCACCGACGCCGTCGTCCCCTCGAGGATCTTCAGCAGCGCCTGCTGCACGCCCTCGCCGGAGACGTCGCGCGTGATCGACGGGTTCTCGCTCTTGCGGGCGATCTTGTCGACCTCGTCGATGTAGATGATCCCCTGCTCGGCCTTCTTGACGTCGTAGTCGGCGGCCTGGATGAGCTTGAGGAGGATGTTCTCGACGTCCTCGCCCACGTAGCCCGCCTCGGTGAGGGCCGTGGCGTCGGCGATGGCGAACGGCACGTTGAGCATCCGGGCGAGGGTCTGCGCCAGGTACGTCTTGCCGGTGCCCGTCGGGCCGATGAGGAGGATGTTCGACTTGGCGAGCTCGACCGCGTCCTCGCGGGCGGCACCCGCGGCCGGGACGGCCTGGACCCGCTTGTAGTGGTTGTAGACCGCGACGGCCAGCGCCCGCTTGGCGGCGTCCTGGCCGACGATGAACTCCTCGAGGAAGTCGAAGATCTCGCGCGGCTTCGGGAGGTCCACGAGGCCGAGCTCGCTGGCCTCCGCCAGCTCCTCCTCGATGATCTCGTTGCAGAGGTCGATGCACTCGTCGCAGATGTACACGCCGGGTCCGGCGATGAGCTTCTTGACCTGCTTCTGGCTCTTCCCGCAGAACGAGCACTTCAGCAGGTCGCCACCGTCACCGATGCGCGCCACGGCCCTGCTCCTCCCTGCTGCTGCTCACCCGGCGTCCGCCGGGCCGTCCATCACACCACGCGGCCCGCCTCGGCGGGGCCGCCGCGCCGGGCGGGCGGGAAGTCCACCCGCCCGGCGCGCTGGGCTCGTCGACGCGAGCCGCCCGGCGTCACGCCGGGACCTGCACCCGCCCCTTGCGGCTCGGCAGGATCTGGTCCACCAGGCCGTAGTCGAGCGCCTGGGGGGCCGTGAGGATCTTGTCGCGCTCGATGTCCAGGCGCACCTGCTCGACGTCGCGGTTGCTGTGCAGCGCCGTCGTCTCCTCGAGCCAGTTGCGCATGCGCAGCGCCTCGGCCGCGTGGATCTCGATGTCCGAGGCCTGCGCGTAGTCGCCGCTGGAGAGCGCCGGCTGGTGGATGAGCACGCGCGCGTTCGGCAGCGCCAGGCGCTTGCCGGGAGCCCCGGCCGCGAGGATCACGGCCGCCGCGGACGCCGCCTGCCCGAGGCAGACGGTCTGGATGTCCGGCTTGACGTACTGCATCGTGTCGTAGATCGCCGTCAGCGCCGTGAAGGAGCCGCCGGGCGAGTTGATGTACATGACGATGTCGCGGTCCGGGTCCATGGACTCCAGGACGAGGATCTGCGCCATGACGTCGTCGGCGGACGCGTCGTCCACCTGCACCCCGAGGAAGATGACGCGGTCCTCAAAGAGCTTGTTGTACGGGTCCTGCCGCTTGAAGCCGTAGGCCGTCCGCTCCTCGAACTGCGGGAGGATGTAACGGCTGCTGGGCGACTGCGGCGCCACCCCGCCCGCGGCGCGGGCGATCGCGCTGTGGTCTGCCATCGGTGCCCTCCTCAGCTCGTGCCGCCACCGCCGCGGACGTCCGCGGCGTGGGCCTCGACGTGGTCGATGAAGCCGTACTCGAGCGCCTCGGCGGCCGTGAACCACCGGTCGCGGTCGTTGTCGAGGTTGATCTGCTCGACCGACTTGCCGGTCTGCTGCGCCGTCAGCTCGCTGAGCGTGCGCTTCATGTTGTTGATGAGCTCCGCCTGGATCCGGATGTCGCTCACCGTGCCGCCGAAGCCGCCGGAGGGCTGGTGCATCATGATCCGCGCGTGCGGCGTCGCGTAGCGCTTCCCCTTGGCGCCCGAGGACAGCAGGAACTGCCCCATCGACGCCGCGAGGCCCATGCCGTACGTCGCCACGTCGGGCTTGACGAACTGCATCGTGTCGTAGATCGCCATGCCGGCCGTCACCGAGCCGCCGGGCGAGTTGATGTAGAGGTGGATGTCCTTGTCCGGGTCCTCCGCCGCCAGCAGCAGCATCTGCGCGCAGATGGCGTTGGCGTTCTCGTCGCGGACCTCGGAGCCCAGCCAGATGATCCGCTCGCGGAGCAGCCGCTGGTAGATGTGCTCGTCGAGCCCCACGCTCCCGCCGGGCCCGCGGGCGGTCACGCCGTCCGCGCCTGGTGCGTTCACCACGCTCATCGCTCCGTCCTCGACGGGGCTGCCCGCTGGCGCGGGCTCCGCCCCTGCTCGTCCGTCCTGCACTGCACCGGTCCCCGCTCGTCCGGCGCTCTCGCGCCGGGCCCGCCGGGGCTCCGGAGGTCATCCCTCAAGGTCTGGCAGCGACCCTAACCCCCTGCCCCCGGCCGCCGTTCCGGCGCACCGCGGGTGTTCGCCGTGGGCGCACCGCGCTCCCCCGGCCGGGCGCCAGCGCCGCTCTTCCGGAGGCTCCGGTGGATCGTCGGACCGATGCAGGGGGCGCGCTGGCTCGGGCTGGGTGCGGGGGGCCGGGTGCGACCCGGGCGCTGGCTACGCGCGTGGTCGGGGCTCACGCCCCGGCCACGCTGCTCGCCTGACGTGCCCGGGTCGCACCCGGCCCCCCGCCGTCCACGTCACCTCGGGCGTCGCACCCGGCCCCCCGCCGTCCGCTCGCCTCGGGCGTCGCCGCACGGCTCGTCCGACCTGGGGACGACCGTCCGTCCGGCCGCCCCGGGGACGGCGACGCCCCGGTCCGCGGGGCGGCCGGGGCGTCGTCGGGGCTGCGTCAGTCGCGCGTGGTGCCGTCGGCGTCGGACGCCTCGGTGGCCTCGGCCGGGGCCTCCTCGGCGGGCAGGTCGCCGGCCGCGTCGGTCGCCTCGTCGAGGTCGGTGGCCTCGGGGCCGTCCTCGTCCTCGGAGAGGTCGACGCGGTTGCCGGAGGCGTCGGTGATGGTCGCGCCCTCGAGGACGACGGCGAGGCCCTTGCGGCGGGCGACCTCGGAGACCATCGCCTGGACCTGGCCGGCCTCCTGGACGGCCTGGGCGAAGGCGCTGGGCTCCATGCCCATCTGCGGGGCCGTCTGCACGAGGTACTCGACGAGCTCCTCCTGCGAGACCTGGACCGCCTCGGCCTCCACGACGGCGTCGAGGAGCAGCTGGGTGCGCAGCGCCTGCTGCGTCTGCTCGGTGACCTCGGCGCGGTGCTCGTCGTCCTCGAGCCGGCCCTCGCTCTCGAGGTGGCGCTGGACCTCGGCCTCGACGAGGGCCTCGGGGACGGGCACCTCGACGGTCTCGCGCAGGACCTCGAGGACCTTGTCGCGCGCCTGGACGCCCTGCTCGAGGACGGCGGCCTTGCGGGCCTGCTCGCGCAGGTCGGCGAGGAGCTCCTCGGCGGTGTCGAACTCCGACGCCATCTGCGCGAAGTCGTCGTCGGCCTCGGGGAGCTGGCGCTCCTTCACCGACTGCACGGTGACGGTGACCTGGGCCTCCTGGCCGGCGCGGTCGCCGCCGGCGAGGGGCGCCGTGAAGGTGGCCTGCTCGCCCGCGGACAGGCCGGTGACGGCCTCGTCGGTGCCGTCGAGCATCGTGCCCGCGCCCACCTGGTAGGAGATGCCCTCGGCGGTGTCGATCTCCTCGCCGTCGATCTCGGCGCGGATGTCGATCGAGAGGAAGTCGCCGTCCTGCACGGGGCGCTCGACGCCGGTGAGCGTGCCGAAGCGCGCACGCAGGGCGTCGAGGCGCGTGGTCACGTCCTCCTCGGAGACCTCGACGTCGTCGACGGAGACCTCGATGGAGGCGTAGTCGGGCAGGGCGATGGTCGGGCGGACGTCCACCTCGGCCGTGAAGGCGAGCTGGCTGCCCTCGTCGACGGGGACCTCGGTCACCTCGACCGACGGCTGGCCGAGCACGCGGAGCTCCTGCTCCTGGGCGGCGCGGCTGTAGAACTCCGGCAGGGCGTCGTTGACGGCCTCCTGCAGGACGGCGGCACGACCGACGCGCTGGTCGATGATGCGCGGCGGCACCTTGCCGCGGCGGAAGCCGGGGACCGTGACCTGCTGGCCGATCTCCTTGTAGGCCTTGTCGAGGCTCGGCTTCAGCTCGGCCAGGGGGACCTCGACGGTCAGCTTGACCCGGGTCGGCGTGAGGGTCTCGACGGCGCTCTTCACTGCGCGGGCTCCCGTTGCGGATTCGACGTGCGCCCCTGACCCCTCGACGGGGCTCCTCACCTCGGACGGCGGGACGGGCGCGGACCAGCACCCCACCCTAGCCGCGGCGCCGGGCCCGCGACGAACCCGCGGCGGGCGCAGCGGCGCGCACGCCGGTGCGCGGCCCGGCGTCGGGGTACCCGGATTCGAACCGGGGGCCTTCCGCTCCCAAAGCGGACGCGCTACCAAGCTGCGCCACACCCCGCGGCCGTCGGCGCCCCGGGCCCGCGCGGGCGCCCGGCGACGTCGACCGCCGCTGGCAGCCTAGACGGCGGCCGTGGACGCGCCCGCGGCTCGCACCCCCGGGCTGCCAGGATCCCCCGCCCGGCGCGCGGGACCACCGCGGCCACCGGACCTCACCCGCCTCCCGTCCCGCCCCCGTGCCCCCTCCCCCCGTACCCAGTGCCCCGTGCCCAGCGCCCAGCGCCCAGCGCCCCGAGAGACGACGGAGCCGCCGCCGTGACACCACCTCGCCCGTCGGGCCGCAGCCGCGGCGAGCGGCCCCGCGGGGACCTCGCCCAAGCGGTGGGCGCCGGCGTCGTCGCGGCCGTCACGGGCTTCGCCAGCACCTCGGCCGTCGCCCTCGCCGGCCTCGCCGGGGCGGGGGCGACGCCCGCGCAGGCCGCGTCCGGGCTGCTGGCCGTCGCGGTGGTCTCCGGCCTCGTGGGCGCGGCCCTCAGCGCGCGCACGCGCATGCCGCTGTCGGTGGCCTGGTCGACGCCCGGGGCCGCCCTGCTGGCGACGTCGGGGCGCGACGACTTCCCGGCGGCCGTCGGGGCCTTCTGCCTCGCCGGCCTCCTCGTCGTCCTGTGCGGCCTCGTGCGGCCGCTCGGGCGCGCGCTGACGTCGATCCCCGCCCCGCTGGCGGCGGCCATGCTCGCCGGGATCCTCCTGCCGCTGTGCCTGGCGCCCGCGCGGGCCGCGGCGCAGACCCCGCTGCTCGCGCTACCCGTGCTCGCCGTCTGGCTGGCGCTCGTCGTGCTGGCCCCCCGCTGGGCCGTCCCCGCGGCCCTGCTCGCCGCCGTGGCCGTCGTGCTGGCCACGGGCGGCCTCGGCGCCCTGGGCGAGGTGCCGCTCGCCCCCGCGGTGGAGGTGGTGGCGCCGCGGCTCGACGTCGGGGCCCTCCTGGGCATCGGGCTGCCGCTCTTCGTCGTCACGATGGCGGGGCAGGACATCCCCGGGCTGGCGATCCTGCGTCACCACGGCTACGCGCCGCCGGCCCGCGCGGCCCTCGTCAGCACCGGGCTCGCGTCCGCGGCGGCGGCGCCGCTCGGCGCGCACGCCGTCAACCTCGGCGCCGTGACGGCAGCCCTCACGGCGGGCCCGGACGCGGGGCCGGACCCGGCGCGGCGCTGGCGCGCGTCGGTGGCGAACGGCGCCGCCCTCGTCCTCCTCGGCCTGTCCGCGCCCGCCGTCACCGCCGTCGTCACCGCCTCCCCCGGCCTGCTCGTCGAGGCCGTCGCCGGCCTCGCGCTCCTCGGCAGCCTCGGCGGCGCGCTGCGCACGGCGGTGGCGGGGCGGGAGGGTGACGGCCAGGCCCTGCTGGCCCCGCTCGTCGTCCTCGCGGTGAGCGCCTCGGGGGTCACGGTCGCGGGCGTGGGCTCGGCCTTCTGGGGCCTGCTCGTCGGGCTGGGCCTCCACCTGCTGCTGCGCCGCCGCAGCGGCGCGCCGGAGGGCGTCGGCGAGGAGCCGGACGGTCGCTAGGGTGGGGCCGCACCGGCGTCTTCGCCGGTCGCTGCGGGTGTAGCTCAATGGTAGAGCCCCAGTCTTCCAAACTGGCTACGCGGGTTCGATTCCCGTCACCCGCTCCACCGCCCGGCGCGCGTCGTGGTCAGGGGGGCGCGTCGTCGCCGGCGGGCGCGCGTCAGGGCCGCACGAGGCGCGCCAGAGCCAGCCGCGCCGGGGCCAGGTAGCCCAGCACCACGGGCGCCGGCCCGCGCAGCACGAGCCAGGTCCGGCTCCCGCCGGCCGCGGCGACGACGCCGTGCTCGAGCCGCAGGCGGACCCCCGGCAGCCGCGGGCGCCCGAGGACGACCGTCCACGACCACGTGCGGGCGGCCTCGTCCACGGCGTCGACGACGACGTCGGCGCGCAGCCCGGCCGGGCCGTGCACCGCCCCGCGGGCGCCCGACGCGATGCGCGGCGGGAGGTCGACGGCCCGCACCTGCGGCGACCAGCCGCTCCAGCGCGCCGTCCGGGCGTAGCGGTCCCAGACCTCCTCCGGCGGGGCGTCGCCCGACGCCTGCAGGCGAAGGCGCAGGTCCGCCCCGCGCCTCACGACGGGTCCCGCTCCCGTCCCGGGGAGTGCGACGGGTCCGGCTCCGGGTCGCGCCAGAGGACGACGACGGAGCGGTCGTCGTCCTCGGCGGCCACGGCGTCGACGAGCCGGCGCGCGCTGCCCCCGAGCCCGGGACCGGAGGTGAGGTCGCCGGCCGCCCGGGCCAGCAGGTCGATGCCCGCGGCGAGGTCGCGCCCCGGCGCCTCGACGACGCCGTCGGTGTAGAGGATGAGGGCGTCACCGGGCTCGAGGACCCCGCGGACGGAGGGGAAGTCGACGTCCGGCAGCAGGCCGAGCGCGGGCCCGCCCTCCACCTCGACGGGCACCCAGCGGTCGGGCGCGCCGGCCCGGTGTCGCAGCAGCGGCGGGTGGCCCGCGCTCGCCGCGGCGTACTCGCCCGTGGCGAGGTCGAGGCTCACGTGCACGGCCGTGGCGAAGCCCTCGGGCCAGCGCTGGCCGAGGAGGTAGTCGTTGGCCGACGGGAGCAGGCGCTCGGTGGGCAGCGCGCCGACGAGCCCGCCGTACGCGCCCGACAGCAGCAGGGCGCGCGTCCCCGCGGCCGTGCCCTTGCCGGAGACGTCGACGAGCAGGACGTCGAGGCGCCGCCCGCGGTGGTGGGCGAGGACGAAGTCGCCCGCGAAGCCGTCCCCGTAGGCCGACCGGACGGCGTGCTCGAGCCGCCACGGCGCCGGCAGCCCGCTCACCCGGCTCTGGGCGCGCAGCCGGTCGCGCAGCTCGACGAGCATCGACTCGCCCTGCGCGCCGTGGACGCCGAGCCGCTCGCGGCTGCGGGCGATGAGGACGACGACGCCCGCCACCGCGGCGAGCACCCCGAGCACCGTGGGGTTGATGGACGTCTGGACCGCGTCGACGACGTCGGCCCGGACACCGCGCGGCACCTGGCCGTTGCGCCGCGGCACGACGTAGACGAGCGCCGTCGTGACGAGGAACAGCAGCATCGCCAGCTGCCGCAGGCGCAGGAAGTACCCGCCGAGGACGATGACGACGGACAGCGCGGAGGCGGGCGCCCACCGCGGGGCGGTGAGCGCCACGACCACCCAGCACACGACGAGGCCCGTGCCCACCCACAGGCGGAAGGTCTGCGACGGCAGGAGCCTCAGCTGGAGCAGCCACACGAGGCGGCGGCGTCGCTCGCCGAGCCACTCCCCGGCCGCGGACGGCACCCAGGTGGGCGCGGCGGCGCGCCTCCCGGGGGCGGTGCGGCTCTCGGTCGGCACGGGGCCACGGTACCGAGCGGTCGCGGGCGGCGAGGCCCGCTCCCGTCGGCCCGCCGCCGCTCGCGGGCGCGCTCAGCCCGCGGCGGCGGACCGAGCGGCGGTCACCGGGGCCTCGGCGAGGGGACCGGCCTCGGCCAGGACCGGCGGGAGGTCCGGCAGGCCCGCCTGGCACACGGGGCACCAGTAGAGGTTGCGGCCGACGAGCTCGCGGGTGAGGACGGTCGTCCCGCACACGCGGCAGGGCAGGACGGCGCGCCGGTAGACGTAGTGGGCGTCCTCGCGGCGGACGCGACCGCGACGGCGCCCCTCGGGCCGGTCGGCGGGGAGGGTCGTGACGATGGACCCGCGCCGGACGCCGTCGCGCAGCAGGAGGACGAGGTCCTCCCACAGGGCCAGTGCGCGCTCGCGCCCGACCTCGACGCCGGGGGCGAAGGGGTCGGTGCGGGCGCGGAAGAGCGCCTCGGCGCGGTAGACGTTGCCGACGCCCGCCACCACCGCCTGGTCCATGAGCAGCGCCGCCACCGAGGTGCGGCTGCGCGCCACCCGCGCGGCGAAGACCTCGGGGTCGCCGTCGCGCCGCAGCGGGTCCGGCCCGAGGCGCGAGCGGGCCTCCTCCTTCTCGGCCGTGGTGAGGACCTCGCACGCCGTCGGGCCGCGCAGGTCGGCCCACACGCCCCCGCCGTCGGCCCCGGCCCCGCGCAGCCGCACGCGCAGGGCGCCGCGGGGCTCGGGCGGCTCTCCCGTGCCGAAGGCCCACTTGCCGTAGAGGCCGAGGTGGACGCGCATCCAGCGGCCGCCCTCGAAGCCGAGGAACATCTGCTTGCCGTGGGCCTCGGCGCGCAGCAGCGCCGTGCCGTCGAGCAGGGCCGCGCCGTCGGCGAACCGGCCCTGCGGGCTCGAGACCGCGAGCACCTGCCCGCGGAAGTCGCGGCGGAAGACGTCAGCGAGGCGGCGGACGCTGTGGCCCTCGGGCACCTCAGGCGCCGGCCGGCGGCACGGGGCGGTCGCCGCGCTCGTACGCGCCCACCTGCTCGATGCGCCGCGCGTGCCGCCCGTCGCCGGAGAAGGGCTCGGCGAGGAAGGCGTCGACGAGGCCCGTGGCCTCCTCGACCGAGTGCTGGCGGGCCCCGACCGCGACGACGTTCGCGTCGTTGTGCTGGCGGGCCAGGCGCGCCGTCTCGAGGTTCCAGGCCAGGGCGGCGCGGACGCCGACGACCTTGTTGGCGGCGATCTGCTCGCCGTTGCCCGACCCGCCGACGACGACGCCGAGGCTGCCCGGGTCGGCGACGACCGCCTCCCCCGCGGCGATGCAGAAGGCCGGGTAGTCGTCCTGCGGCTCGTAGCTCTCGGGCCCGTGGTCGACGACGTCGTGCCCGGCGTCGCGCAGGTGCGCCACGAGGCCCTGGACGAACTCGAAGCCGGCGTGGTCGGTGGCGACGTGGACGCGCATGCTCCAGATCACAGCACACGCGCCGCCGCCCGGCCCGGCCCCGTCGGTCCTCGGTCGTGCCGACCGGGACCGCCGACCGAGGGCGCCGGCCGACGCCCGCGGTGCGAGGCTCCGCCCGTGGCCGGGGCGATGGGCGTGGACGGGGCCGCGGGCCGCTGGGCCTGCGCGCTGTGGGCGGGCCCGGGCGCGGCGCCCGTGCTCCTGCTGGCGGAGGACCCGGCCGACGTGCGCCGTCGGGCGCTCGAGCACGGCGTCGACGCGGTGGGGCTCGACCTCCCGCTCGGGCTCGTCGAGGAGGGCTCCCGCGGGGCCGACCTGGCCGCCCGGCGGGCGCTGCTCGCGCTGGCCGACGGCCCGGACGCCCGCTCGGCGGGCTCCCGCGTCTTCCTCACCCCCGCCCGCCCCGTCGTGGAGCACGGCGGCAGCTACGCCGAGGCGCGCGCCCTGGCCCGGTCCCACGGCGCCCCGAGCCCCAGCGCGCAGGCCTTCGCCCTGCTGGCCCACGTGCGCGCCTGGGACGGGGAGGCGCGCCGCTGGCCGGACCTCGGCGCCCCTCCCCTGCTGGAGGTGCATCCCGAGGTCTCGCTCGCCCGGATGGCCGGCCGGGTCCTCGCCCCCAAGCGCAGCGCCCGCGGCGCGGCCCAGCGCCTCGAGGTCCTCGCCGGCGACCGGGGACTCGCCTGCGGCCGCGCGGCCCTGGACGGCGCGCTGGCCGCCGCCCCGCTGGGCGTGGCCCTCGACGACGCCCTGGACGCGGCCGCCGTCGCCTGGTCGGCCCGCCGCGCGGCCGGGGGCCGCGCCGAGCCGCTGGCCGAGGGCGAGCAGCGCGACGGCGACCGGCTCGTCGCGATCTGGGTCTGAGCCCGAGGGGGCCGACGACGACGGGCCGTCGCCCCGGACCGCCGTCGCCGTGCGGTCTCAGCCCGTCTCGCGGTGGGGGCGGAGCGCGTCGAGCGCCGCGCGGACGGCGGCGAGCACCTCGTCGTCGGCGGCGCCCAGCCCCCGCGCGCGGGCGACGAGCTGCAGCGCCATCCCCTCGAGACGCGGCCCGGCGACCTCCGTGGGGGTGCGGACGGCAGCGGCGCTCCCCGCGACGCGCGTCCCCCCTCCGCGCCGGGACGTGACGAGACCGGCGGCCTCCAGCTCGCGGTAGGCGCGCCCCACGGTGCCCACGGCCAGACCGAGGTCCGCGGCGAGCTGGCGCAGCGGCGGGAGGCGCTCGCCGGGGCCGAGGGCGCCGGTGGTGACGAGGTCGGCGAGCTGGGCGCGGACCTGCTCGTAGGGCGGCGTGGGGTCGTCCTCGGTGACGACGACCCGCAGCGCCCCGCTCACGCCCGGACCGGCACGGCCGCGGTCCGCAGCGCACCGCCGGGCACGGCCAGCACCGCGAGGCACCAGCCGAGCAGCGCCGTGGACGCCGGGACGAGCACGCCCGCGGCGACGAGCGCCGCGACGCCCGCCGCAGAGGGGCAGTCGTGGTGGGACCCCGTCATGACCGTGATCGCCAGCACCCCCGCGAGGGGGGCGCTGACGAGGACGCCGCACGCCGCCGTGACCGCCTCGCCCGCGCGGGCGCGCAGGGCGGCGTCGACCCGCTCGAGCTCCTCACCCTCCGCCACCGCCGGGCGCCCGACGACGCGACCCAGCACGAGCGCGGCGACGAGCAGGCCGCCCAGCACCGCCGCGGCGAGCGGCGCGGCGTAGTACGAGCCCGGCCACGGGCCGACCCCGAAGCTCGTGCTCGGCGAGCAGGAGCCGGTGAGGCTGCGTCCCGCCCGTCCGAGGTCGTCGGGCGAGCCGAGCGCCGTGGTGGTCGCCAGGAGGACGAGGAGCACCACGGCCGCGGCGACGACGAGGGCGACGGTCCGGCGGGGCACGACGTCGCGGACCCGCCGGACGGAGAGCGCTGCGCTGCGCCGCCCGCGCCTGCGCGGGCGGACCAGGAGCTCACCGGCGAGGACGCCCGCGAGGAGCACCAGCCCGAAGGCGGCGGGGGCGAGCATCGGGCCGCGGCCGAGCGTGCCCGCACCGGCGACGGACCACGCGGCCACCGCGCCCAGCACCGCTCCTCCCCAGCGCCAGGCGAGCGTGCGGCGCGCCGCCCGGCGCCCCTCGACGGTCTCGGCGCCCGCCACGACGGCACCCCGCCGGGCACGGGCGACGGCGCCGAGGAGACCGGCTACGAGGGCGACCAGGAGGGCGGATGCGGGGACGACGGCGACCACGGGGGCTCCTCGGCTCGGGGAGGAGAGCGTCCCGCTGCCGAGCTGTTGTGTCAACATATCGACACAAGCGGTGGAGGGCCGGTCCGGGCCGGCTGCGCCCCGGTCAGCCCGCGAGGTGGCCCCACCGGCCCTCGAGCTCGGTCCACGGCCCGCTGGCCGCGAGGCGGCCCTCCTCGAGCACGACGACCCGGTCGGCGCGCGCCAGGGCCGAGCGCTTCGACGTCGACCCGACGACGGTCGTGCCCCGGCGCCGCAGCGACTCCCACAGCTCGACCTCCGTGCGGGCGTCGAGGGCCGAGCTGACGTCGTCCGCCACGAGGAGCTCGGCCTCGGTGGCGAGCGCGCGGGCCAGGGCGAGGCGCTGCACCTGCCCGCCCGACAGCCGCACGCCGCGGTGGCCCACGAGCGCCCCGTGCCCGCCGGCGCGCTCGACGTCGGGACCCATGCGCGCGTCCGCGAGCGCGCCGTCGGCGGCCCGGGCGTGGTCGAGCACGACGTTGTCGGCGAAGGTGCCCGACAGGACGCGCGGCACCTGGCCGACCCACGCCACCTGCCCGGGGCGCAGGAAGAGCTGGGGGTCGTCGACCTCCCGGTCGTTCCACACGAGCCGGCCCTCGTGGTCGACGAGGCCCGCCAGCGCGCCGAGGAGGCTCGACTTGCCGGACCCCACGCGACCGACGAGGAGGACGAGCTCGCCGGCGGCCACCTCGAGGTCGACGCCCTCCACGCCGACGGTGCCGTCGTCGTGGACGGCGGTGAAGCCCTCGAGCGCCAGGCGGCGCAGCGGCGTCCGCGGGGCCGCGTCCGGGGACGGCGCGGTGCCCGCCACGAGGTCGACGCCCGCCGGGAGGGCGACGAGGTCGCCGGTGCCGGCCAGGGCCGACGCCGCCCGCAACCACCGGCGCGCCACGGGGATCTCCGTGATGGCGGCCCCCGCCACCGTGCCGAACCAGGCGGAGCCGGTGACCGCCGTCGTCACGAGCACCGCGGTGCGCAGGTCGAGGGCGCCGAGCAGGTAGAGCGCCCACCCGGCCGCCACGCCGGCCTGGACGAGGACCACGGGCACGCCCTCGAGGAGGGCCTTGGTCCGCATCTCGCGCACGGAGGCGCTCACCCGGACGTCGTCGACCGCCGCGAGGTGGCGGCGCACCGGGCCCACGGCGGCCGCGAGCTTGACGGTCCGGACGGCGTCGAGGGCCGAGACGAGGGAGCTGCCGAAGACGGCGCGCTGGTCGCCGGCGACGCGCGCCGCCCGCCCCATGGCCGGGGCGCCGAGCGCCGACACGAGGGCCGAGCCCACGAGCACGCCGGCGACGACGGCGCCCGCCAGCAGGCTCTGCTCGGCGGCGAGCGCCGTCACGGCGACGACGACGACGCCGATGGTCACGTCGACCCAGCGGTCGGCGTAGATCATCAGGCGGTCGCTGTCGAGGGCCCGGGCCGTGACCTCGCCCGGCGTCGTCCGGGCGAGCCGGCGCTGCTCGGTCTGCCCGCGCAGCACCGCGAGGCGCAGCCTCAGGGCCACCCCGACCCACCACAGCGGGTAGACGCGGAAGGCGAGGAGAAGGGCGACGGGCGAGAGCATCACCGCCGCGACGAGCGGCACGACGACCGGCCAGGGCTCGCGCCCGTCGTCGAGCACGGCGACGACGAGGCCCCACAACCACCCCGTGAGGGCGCCCGAGGCCCCCAGCAGCGAGAGCCCCAGGAAGCCGAGGGTGCCCGTGAGGCCCCACCGCTTGTGCGTGGTGAGGACCCGCAGCACGGTGCGGGGCAGCGAGGTGCGCGGCTCCGGGACCGCGGGCCTCGGCGCTCGGCGAGGCGCGCGGTGGGCGGGAGCGCCCACCGCCGGGCCGGGCGGCACGTCCCCGCCCGCGCGCAGCAGCTCCCGGAAGGGGCCCTCGGCGCGGGCGAGCTCCTCGCGGGGGCCGTGCTGGACGAGGCGCCCCGCCTCCAGGACGGCGACGGCGTCGCAGCGGCGCGTGGTGGACAGGCGGTGGGCGATGACGACGCCGGTGCGCCCGGCGAGCAGCCGCTCGGAGGCGCGCGTCACGCGCGCCTCCGTCTGCGGGTCCATGCGGGCGGTGGCCTCGTCGAGGACGACGAGCGAGACGTCGCGGACGAGCAGGCGGGCGAAGGCGACGAGCTGCTCCTCGCCGGCCGACAGGGTGGTGCCGCCGGTCCCGAGGCGGGTCGCGAGCCCCTCGGGGAGGGCGTCGACCCAGTCCTCGAGGCCGAGCGCCCGCACCGCGCCCTCGACCGCGCCCTCCGGCACGTCCGCGAAGAGGGTGATGTTGTCGGCGAGCGAGGCCGAGAGCAGCTCGGTGCGCTGCGTGACGACCCCGACGGCGCGGCGCAGGTCGTCGACGTCGGCGCGGACGACGTCGACGCCGCCCACGAGCACGGTGCCGGGTGCGGGCTCGACGGCGCGCGAGAGCGCCTTCGCGAGCGTCGACTTGCCGGACCCGCTGCGGCCCACGAGCGCGCACGTCGTGCCGGCCTCGACGACGAGGCTCACCGCGTCGAGGGCGAACCCGCCCTCGTAGCCCACGGACAGCCCGCGCAGCTCCACGTGCGCCGGGCCCGGGGGCAGGTGCGCCCCGCCCTCCGGCTCCTGCGGCGCGGACAGCAGCTGCCGGATCCGGCTCAGCGCCCCGAGGCCCTCCTGGATGTCGGGCAGGTTGTTGCTGACCTGGGCGAGCTGGCCCACGAAGGAGGAGACGAGCAGCCAGAGCGTGACGAGCTCGGCGAGGGCCAGGCCTCCCCCGCCCACGAGGGCGACCCCGGCGACGAGGAGGGCGGCGAGCATGGCGTGCAGCACGAGGCCCGCGCGGGCGGCGAGCCCGGCGGCCGTGCGGCTCGTGGCGCGCACGCGCTCGAGGAGGGCACGGGCGCGCAGCGCGTACTGGCGGACGACGTGCGGCTGGCCGAGCGAGGTGCGGACGTCGTCGCGGCCCGCGACCGACTCCTCCAGGTGGGAGGAGTGCTCGGACCAGGCGACCTCCTCGAGCACCTTGAGGCGCGCCACCTCGGGCGCCCGGCGGCGCACGGCGAGCCAGGCCAGCCCGGCGACCACGGGGAAGGCGACGATCGCCGGCCACCAGAGGATCCCCGCCGCGACCCACGAGGCGACGCTGCGCAGCGTGGCGCGGCCCGTGCCCCAGCCGACGGTGCGCAGCAGGGACGACAGCTGCCAGGCGTCGTCGTCGACGCGGTCGAACAGCTCCCCGACGCCCTGCTCCTCGAGCGCGGTGACGGGCTGGCCGAGCACGCGGTCGACGAGGTCGCCCCGCAGGCGGCCCTCCGCACGGCCGACGACGCCGGAGAAGAGGGTGCGGCCGAGGGTGTCGAGCAGGCCGGCTCCGACGAGGACGGCGCCGAGGGCGACGACGAGCGCCGTCGTCGGTCCCTCGGCGGCGCGGCCGGCGAGGACGGCCCCGACCGTCTCGGCGACGGCGGCCACCACCGCGGCGGCCAGGGCGACCCACGAGCCGCGGGCGGCGAGCCGGCGGCCGTCGAGGGGCGCGGGGTCCGCCGGGCGCCCGCCCCCGGCACCCCCTCCCGGCGCCGAGCCGTCGACCGGCGTCGCCCCGGGTGCCGCCGAGCCGGCGCCCCCCGTGGTCACGACGTCCTCCGCACTGGCGCTGCGCACGACGGCTCGTCGCCCCCTCGGTCACCGGAGCCGGCGGCGGCGCCCTGGCGGGCGCCCGTCCTGGCCGGCGACCGCCACGCTAGACCCGCCCCCCGACGGCGGCCGACGGCTTTTCCGGGGCGCCGCGGGGGTCCGGGCGCGACGGGAGCCCCGGACCGGCGGTCCGGGGCTCCGGTCGTGCGAGGGAGGGGCGTCAGTCGAAGACGGGCCCCTGGTCGCGCGTACGCTTGAGCTCGTAGAAGCCCGGCGTCGAGGCGACCGCGACGACGCCGTCCCACAGCCGCGCGGCGTCCTCGCCCTTGGGGGCGGGGGTGACGACGGGCCCGAAGAAGGCGGTCCCGGCGACGGCGATGACGGGCGTGCCCACGTCCTGGCCCACGCGGTCGATGCCCTCGGCGTGGCTCGCGCGCAGCGCGGCGTCGTGGGCGTCGGAGTCCTTGGCCGCGAGCAGCTCGGCCGGCAGCCCCACCTCGGCGAGCGACTCGGCGAGGACGGCGTCCATGTCCGTGCGCCCGCCCGGGTGCACGCGGGTGCCGATGGCGTCGTAGAGCGGCTTGACGTGCTCGGCGCCGTGCTCCTCCTTCGCGGCCGTGACGACGCGGACGGCCGCCCAGGCCCGGTCCATCGCCGCGCGGTACTCCTCGGGGAGGTCGCGCCCCTCGTTGAGGACGGCCAGGCTCATGACCTTCCACTCGACGTCGACGGGCCGCACCTGCTCCACCTCGCCCATCCAGCGGGAGGTCATCCACGCCCAGGGGCACGCGGGGTCGAACCAGAACTCGACGCGCTGGCGCTCGGTCGCGGGGGTCTGCTCGCTCATGGGGCGTGCAGCGCGCGAGGGCGTGGCAGCATTCCGCGCGGTCGTCCCCGGGGCAGCGCAGGGGCGGCGGCGAGGTCGCCGCCGCCGGGGGCGCCCCGGCCGACCGACCGCACCGCCCGACCGCCACGAGGGAGACCCCCAGTGCCCGGCAGCAACCTGACCCGCGACGAGGCCCGCGAGCGCGCAGCGCTCGTCACCGTCGACTCCTACGACGTCGCGCTCGACCTGACGCGCGGCGAGGAGGTGTTCACGTCGACGACGACCGTGCGCTTCTCGGCGCGCGAGGGCGCCTCGACCTGGCTCGACCTCCTGGCGCCCGCGGTGACCGAGCTCGAGGTCAACGGCGAGCGGCGCGACCCCGCCGAGGCCTTCGACGGCGAGCGCGTGCGGCTCGACGGGCTGGCGGAGGACAACGTCGTCCGCGTCGTCGCCGACGCCGCCTACATGACGACGGGCGAGGGCCTGCACCGCTTCGTCGACCCGGTCGACGGCGAGACCTACCTCTACAGCCAGTTCGAGGTGGCCGACTCGCGGCGCGTCCTCGCCGTCTTCGAGCAGCCCGACCTCAAGGCGACCTTCCGCTTCACCGTGACGGCGCCCGACCACTGGACGGTCGTCTCGGTCTCCCCCACGCCCGAGCCCTCCTCGGCCGGCCCGGGCCGCGCCACCTGGTCCTTCGCGCCGACGCCGCGCCTGGCGTCCTACGTGACGGCCGTCATCGCCGGCCCGTACCACCGGGTGGACGGCGAGCTCACGAGCCGGGACGGGAGGACCGTGCCCCTCGGCGTCCTGTGCCGCGCCTCGCTGGCCGAGCACCTCGACGCCGAGGAGGTCATGGACCTCACCCGCCGCGGCTTCGCGCACTACGAGGAGCTCTTCGACCTCGCCTACCCCTTCGCGAAGTACGACCAGCTCTTCGTCCCGGAGTTCAACGCCGGCGCCATGGAGAACGCGGGCGCCGTCACCTTCCTCGAGGACTACGTCTTCCGCAGCCGCGTGCCGGAGGCCATGGTCGAGCGGCGCGCCGTGACGATCCTCCACGAGCTGGCGCACATGTGGTTCGGCGACCTCGTGACGATGCGCTGGTGGGACGACCTCTGGCTCAACGAGTCCTTCGCCGAGTACGCCTCGACCCTCGCGACCGCCGAGGCCACCCGCTTCACCTCCGCCTGGACGACCTTCTCGAGCATGGAGAAGTCGTGGGCCTACCGGCAGGACCAGCTGCCCTCCACGCACCCCGTCGTCGCCGACATCCGCGACCTCGAGGACGTCGAGGTCAACTTCGACGGCATCACCTACGCCAAGGGCGCCAGCGTGCTCAAGCAGCTGGTGGCCTGGGTGGGCCGCGACCACTTCGACGAGGGCGTCCGCCGGTACTTCCGGGCCCACGCCCACGGCAGCACCGAGCTCTCCGACCTGCTCGTCGAGCTCGAGTCCACCTCGGGCCGCGACCTGCGCGAGTGGTCCGCGCTCTGGCTGGAGCAGGCCGGCGTCACGACGCTGCGCCCGGAGCTCGAGGTCGGCGCCGACGGCACCATGACGTCGGTCGCGGTCCTCCAGGAGGCCCCCGCCGAGCACCCCGTGCTGCGGCCGCACCGCCTGGCGATCGGCTGCTACGACCTCGTCGACGGCCGGCTGCGCCGCACGCACCGGGTGGAGCTCGACGTCGACGGCGCCCGCACCGAGGTGCCCGACCTCGTCGGCCGCCCCCGACCTGCGCTGCTCCTCCTCAACGACGACGACCTCGCGTACGCGAAGGTGCGCCTCGACGACGCGTCGCTGGCCGCGGCCACCGCGCACCTGACCGCCTTCGAGGAGGCCCTCCCCCGGACCCTCGTGTGGGGCGCGGCCTGGGACATGGCCCGCGACGCCGAGCTCCCCGTCGGCGACTTCGTCGAGCTGGTCCTGGGCGGGATCGCCGCCGAGACCGACTCGTCGGTGGTCCTCGTGCTCCTGCGCCAGCTCGCCACGGCGGTGCGCCTCCACACGGCGCCCGAGCGCCGCGCCGCCGTGCGCGCCGACGTCGCCGGCCGCCTGCTCGAGCTGGCCCGGCGCGCCGAGCCGGGCAGCGACCACCAGCTCCAGCTGCTGAAGGCCGGTGCCGCGCACGCCAGCACGCCCGACCAGCTGTCGGCCGTGCGCGGGGTCCTGGACGGCCGGGCGCCCCTGCCCGGCCTCGAGGTGGACGTCGACCTGGCGTGGGACCTGCTCACCGACCTCGTGGCCGCCGGGGACGCCGACGTCGCGGAGGTGGACGCCATGGCCGAGCGCGACGCCACCGCCCGCGGCCAGCGCCTCGCCGTCACCGCCCGGGCGGCGCGCCCCGACCCCGCCGTGAAGGAGGAGGTGTGGGCGTCCGTCGTCGACCGCGGTGACACGCCCGTCGCGCTGCAGGCCGCGGCCATCGCCGGCTTCACCCGGGCGCAGGACCCGGCGCTGCTCGCGCCCTTCGTCGACCGCTACTTCGACGCGATCGCCCGGGTGTGGGCCGAGCGCACGAACGAGACCGCCCAGCAGGTCGTCCTCGGCCTCTTCCCGGACGAGGCGGACGGCGCGGACGTGGCCGCCCGCACGAGCGCGTGGCTCGAGGCGCACCCCGACGCGCCCTCGGGCCTGCGCCGGCTGACGCTCGAGAACCGCGACGGCGTCGAGCGCGCCCGGCGCGCCCAGGAGCTGGACCGCCGCTCGCGCGCCTGAGCGCGAGGCCGGGTGCGCGGCGGCGGTCGCGCGCCCGACGTCCTCCTCGACCGCTCGCCACGACGGCGAAGTGGGGGCTGTGGTCACCGGCGGGGCCGACGGGTGACCACAGCCTCCATCTCGGCGACGCCGTCGACGGCGCCGTCAGCCCCGGTCGGTCCGCACGAGGGCGTGCAGCACGACGTCGCGGTGGGCCCCGCGCCGCCAGCGGGCCCCGCGGGCGACGCCCTCGCGGACGAGGCCCGCGGCCTCGAGCGCGCGCTGCCCGGCGACGTCGTCGGCGTCGGCGTGGCCCTCGACGCGGTGCGCCGTCGTGTGCAGGAGCAGCAGCTCGACGAGCGACTCCACCGCGGCCCCGCCCGTCCCGCGCCCCCGGGCGTCCGGGCGGAGCCACACGGCGACCACGGGGCACCCCGAGCCGCCGGTGGCGCCCCAGCGGTGCTCGTGCCAGCGCCAGGAGACCTCGCCCGCCACGGCGCCGGCGTCGTCGAGGACGGTGAGGACGCCCGCCGCCTCGAGGTCGCACGGGCCGGGCGCGGTGCGGGGCGCGGAGGGACCGACGTCGAAGGGGCGGTCGGCGCCCAGGAGCAGCGGCAGGTCGTCGGGGCGCTGGGGACGCAGCTGGACCATGGCGCGAGTGTGGCGGAGCCCGCGGTCGGCGGCAGCCGCCGGCGCCCGTGCGGCGCCCGGGCTGCTCGGCGGGCGGAGCCCCCCTCGTCCGCCCTATTGGGCTCTGCCGTCGGTTCCGGGCGCGCGATCTGCCATCGAGGCGCTAGTGAGATCGAGGCAGGACATCTCGCCGGCCCGATGTCTCGCCCGGGTCTGATGGAGGCTCTCATCGCACAGGAGAATGAGAATCATGGCAGCACCGAGGAAGTACCCGGAGGAGCTTCGGGAGCGGGCGATCCGAATGGCGGTGGACGCCCGCAAGGACCCGGCGATGAGACAGACCGAAGCGACCCGCGGGGCGTCGCCCACATACTTTGGCTCGTCGTCACCTGGACCAAGTCTCGCAACCAGGGCGTCACCGCGGCGAAGTACCTGGACCAGGCCGGCGGGGACTACCGCCACGTCCACGATCCGCGACTGACTCGGCTCGTGTGCGAGGCCATCGCCGAGACTTCCGGGCTGGACGCCGCCCCTGACGAGGTGTCGCGGGTCCTCACCGGCCGCAGCAGCGACCCCGCCCGGGACGAGCTCAACACGTGGCTGACCTGGCGGCAGCACGCCGCAGCCCGCGTGTCCCCTACCCACGTCATCACGCACCCGCGGCTCGCCCGGCCCCGCGGCCGCGTGAACGCCGACCCCTACTTCCCCGCCACGTAGGGTCGGCCAAGACACATCGCGCACCGCCGCTGCACTGACATCAGTCCGCTGGAGCCCCAACCAGGAGCACCATGACCCCTTCGACCAGCCGAACGATCCGCCACCGGACGCCCACGCCGTGACTAGCGAATTCGGTGCCCGGCTCCGGCAGGCTGCTGCGCCCGAGAGCGCCTGTGACGGGCAGTTGACCGTCTACAGGTGGACCCTCAGTGTCGAGTCAAGCGACATGCCTGCCCTCGCCCGCGACGTCGGTCGCGCCTACATCACCGAGGGGGCCCGACTCCTCTTCCCGAATGCCGAGGTCCGGGATGCTGTGCCCACCGAGGACACCGTCCGCAAGGGTGATCTCGGTGAGATGGTTGCGATGGGCATTTACAGCACCCGGATGGGCCGCACGGTGCCCTACACGAAGTTGCAGCTCGCCAAGAACGTCGCCAACGCCACCGCACAGGGGCCGGACACCGTCTGCCTCACCATCACCCAGGGCGAGAACTTGGAACCGGTCTCCGTCGAAGCCAAGTGCCGCCCCATCGGCCGCCCGTCGAACGTGCTCGCTCCCATCGAAGACAGCTCCAAGGTGGTCACGCCCGACTACCTGGCGCAGGCCTGGGCCAGCGGCGTGCAACTCATGCTGGGCCACCCCGACCACGCGCGGCACTTCGCATTCTCAGCGGCCCAGCACCTGGGGCGCCTCATCAACCCCCAGGCACCCCTGCCCCCGCACCTGCGTCACGGAGTCGCCGTGGTCGGCGAGGACCGCCTGTCGACTCAGCAGATCGAGCAAAGATGGCAGGGCGCCCCGCACGTCACCGAACTTCACGTCGTCACCGTCCCCGACCTCGTCCTCACGATGAACCGCATCTTCGACGCCGCTGCAGGCCTCACCTACCAGGACCTGACCGGGGGTGCAGCACCCCTGATCGCCCCCGGAGCCAAACCAGGCACCTCGGGCCTGGTCAGCCGCGACATGCCCGCTCAGCTCGCCGACCCGTCCACACCCGACCCGCTTCGCGACATCCTCGAGGCCAGCCTCTGGTACCTGGCCGACGAGGACGGACTCGCCAGGGCTCGCGCCAGCGCGCTCACCGACCACGACGACCTCGACGTGCTCGGGCTCGCCCAGGTGCTCACGGGCGCCCACGCCCGCGCCGGCCGAACCCTGCACGGGCGCCCCTTAGGTGACTTCGCGATCGCGGTGCGCGACGTCGTCGACCTCCGAGTCCAACCCGACCGACTGCGTGAAGTCCTTGACGCGTCCTCCCTCGAAGCGGGCCACCTGCATGCTGCGCAGCACGTCGCGGCCGCAGTCATCTACCGCCTCGACCGCCACCCCCAAACCATGACCGCGGCGAAGGGAGCCACCGGCGTCGCCGTGCAGCACGTCGTCACGCGGATGCGCCAATTCGGCCGGCACGCGTTCTGGCCCTCTCAGGCAGAAGCCGTCCGAGGCGGCCTCCTGGACCCCGCGCAACATTCGCTCGCGATCAAGATGCCCACCAGCGCGGGCAAGACGACCCTTATGCAGTTAGTCGCCGCGCACAACATCGACCTGCACCCCGACGGCGTCGTGGCCGTCCTGGCGCCGACCCGAGCTCTCGTCAGCCAGTTGTACCGCGACCTTCGAGACGGCCTCCCGGCCGACGTCGCCGTGCGGTCGTCCCAGGGTGGCCTCGACTACGACACCGACCTCCCCTCCACAGGGCGTGTCCTAGACGGCCCCGGGGTAGCCGTGGTGACCCCCGAACGCTTCGACCTCGACTGGCGCCGGGCCCTGACCGATGACGGCGGCATCGACCTGGACAACATCAAGCTCCTGATTGTGGACGAGGCGCAGCACGTGGACAACGGGCCGCGCGGCGCCACCCTCGAACTCATCATCGCCAAGGCGCTTCGGCGTGGCATCCGTGTCGTCCTCCTCGCTAGCCAGTTCTCCAACGTCACGGCCATCGCGAATTGGGTGAACGGAGACGCGCTCGAGTCCGACTGGCGACCAGCCTGGCTCGAGCGGCACGTCTTCATCCGCGGCCTACCGGGCACCTCGCCGACGAGGGCGAAGGTCGGGTACCTGTGGCCCGAGGGCGGCGACCCCGAGAAGGTCTTCGCGCTGAAACCGAGCGAGAAGACCAAGCGCGAGGGCTGGATCCGGGACCGCAAGCACGAGGCGGCGGGCCTGATGTCCCAGTGGACGTCCGAGGGCCTCGTCGTCGTGTTCACCGCCAACAAGTCGCACGCGAAGGGCCTGTACGACACCATCTATGAGAGCACCGTTCAGCTCGGACCGCCTCGTCGAGGGCTGGCGGAGATCGCGGACGCGATCGAACCGCTGCACCCGAATGAGGCCGCCGCCCTCCGCAACGGATTCGGGATGCACACCGCCGACGTGCCTAGGACGGTCCGTCAGGCGATCGAGTCGGCCGCCCGGGTCGAGGGCGGTCTCCTGCGGTGCATCGTGTGCACCCCCACCCTGCTGGAAGGCGTGGACTTCCCCACGCGCACGGTGATCGCCGCGCACCCGCCGCGCACCGGACCCCCGAGCCACGCACCCGACATCGCCAAGCTGCGCAACCTCGAGGGCCGCGCCGGCCGCGCCGGCAAGTTCATCAGCGGACGGCTCGTCGTCATGACCTCCGACCACGATCAAGCTCGGAAGTGGCGCCGGGCGATGCGCCAGGCCCTGCCCCCGACCGAGACGGCCCTCACCGCGGCGCTCAAGGTGATGCAGACGTGCGCACCCGAGTACATGGCTCCCGAGACCAAGGACATCATCGACGCCGTCACCATCGAGGTGCTGGCCGAGTCCGCCGCCGCAGATGGAGATCTCCGCAAGGCGCTCGAAGAGGCGTTGCAGCGGACCTTCTGGTCGGCGACGTCCGCCCCGCAGGTGCAGGCCCCGGCCCTGGCCACCGGGGCCGGATATGCGGCGCGGGTCGCTCAGCGAGTACCCGACAACGCCCTGCGCGCCGCCGTGTACCGGTCGGGCTTGAAGCTGGAGGGCTGCCTGGCGCTGCGGGACGCCATCGCCACTCACCTCGACCCGGTGGTGAAGGTGCTCCGCTCGGACCCGCCGGACGCCGACGCTCACGATCGCCTGCTGCACTGGCTCATCAAGACCTGCGTGGCAACCCTCGAGGAGCTCGAGGCCCTCCGGGACGTGGACCCAGACGCGCTCAAGAGCGCCCTAACAGCGTGGACGGACGGCAAGAGCGAGGCCGACATCGAGCGCGACCACGCCGAGGCCTGGTCAGCGGTGAAGCCGGTCCACCTCGAGACGCTCCTCGTATGGGCCCTCACTGGAGCGTTCGAGCTCATCGCAGCGCTTGCCGATGACCTGCAGCTGCGCGAAGCCGCCCACCACCGGCTGGGGCCGAGCCGACTCCGCTACGGCGTCTTCGACGCCGAGCTGTGCTCCATGGTCCGTGACGGCGCCGATCGCGTCCAAGTGGCCCGTGTCGCCGCCGAGTACCTCAAGGAGCCAAAGTCACCCTCCGCCATCCAATGGCCGCTCAGCGTCATCGTGGGGCTACGACTCGCGCAGGAGGAGGAAGCAGCCAAGGCTGCCGCGCTTTCGCCCGACCCCAGCGCCCCAGATGACCCGGCGGGGAGCGACGGGGACCAGGGTGGTGCCACCAGCTGACGCCGCCTTGCGCGAGCCGGGGCAACGCCGCGCGCGTGCACTGGGCTGCGTAGCCTCGACACACCGCTGCCGGCATCCCACGCGAAGCCCGCTGTCGGTGTCACGGACAGTTACGTCCACCTCTGTGGCCGGCTCCGGGCACAACAAGTCGCGCGCCCCCTATCCGACGTCAGGGGCCGAGGAGGCTCGTCCGCCCCTTGTCGCCGTCGCGGGCGGCTGCGCACACTGGGGGACGCCCGTCGTCGGCCCAGCCCGGGCCGGACGCCGCGCAGCCCC
The DNA here is from genome assembly GCF_947499845.1 of uncultured Pseudokineococcus sp. Lineage (GTDB taxonomy): Bacteria > Actinomycetota > Actinomycetes > Actinomycetales > Quadrisphaeraceae > Pseudokineococcus. Next base: position 92,355 of record NZ_CANMPM010000008.1, on the reverse strand, counting down.
CGGAGGCCACCGTGCTCGACGACGCCCGCACCGCCGCCCCGACCTCGATGCCCGTCCTCGCGCGCGGGCGGCACCGGACGCCCCGCACGGGCGCCTGCTTCATGGAGATGGCCTCCTACCTCGCCGGCGAGCGCTGGAGCGACCACCCCGCCTGCACCCACCCCCTGCTCGCCCGGCTGGCCCGCGACGTCAACGACCGCACGAGCGACACCGGCCGCGCGCGCCTGGGCCGGCTCGTGCCCTCGGTCGTGGGCCTGCACGACGACGACCCGGCCACGGACGTGCGCCTGGCCCTGCTGTGCACCGCGGCGGCGCTGCCCGTGTCCGCGATGGAGCGCCAGCACGCCCTGGCGGTGGCGCTGCTGGCCGGCGAGGAGGTCCTCGCGCACCTCGAGGGGCGGTCCGGCGGCGAGCCCTCCGAGGCGGCGCGCGCGGCGCTCGCCCGGGTGCCGGGCGCCGCGGCGTGGGCCCGGCGCTTCACCGAGACCACCGGGCCTCGGGCGCGGGCCGGTCACCGGGGCGGCGGCGCGGCGGACCGGTGGGTGCGCGGGTACCTGCGCCACGGGGCGCCGTCCGCCGTCAGCCTGTCGGTCGCCGGCGTCGCCGGGGCCTGCGGCGTCGACGCCGACGCGCTCCTGCACGACCTGCTCGTGGACGCCGTCGCGCTCGTGCGCGGCGACAGGGACCCCGCGGCGGCCCCCGCCCCGGACCGCTGGGCGGAGGCCTGCCGCCTCAGCGCGGCGGGTCGTCGCTGAGCAGGGCCCGCAGCAGCGAGCGCACGCGCGGCAGGCCGGGCAGGTCCTCCAGCAGCACCGGGTCGCCGGAGGAGTCGCCCAGCGGCACCCGCCAGTTGGGGTACTGGTCGTAGGTCCCCGGCTGGTTCTGGGTGCGCCTCTCGCCCACCGCGTCCGGCAGCGAGACGCCGAGCAGGCGGCTGGGCGCCGCCCGCAGCAGCCGGTGGAGGCCGTCGACGAGCTGGCGCTCCGTCGGGTCCTCCGGCACGAGCCCGCGCTCGGACAGCTGGGCGAGCACCGACGCGCGGTCGCGCTCGTCGACGCGGCGCTCCTCCTCGACGTCGCGGGTGAGCAGGCCCAGCCGGTCGCGCAGGTCGATGTGCTCGCCCGCCAGGTAGCCCGCCGTGGGCGGGAGGTCGTGCGTCGTCACGGTGGCCATGCACAGCTCGCGCCACCGCTCGGGCGGCAGGGGCGCGCCGTCGCCGTCCCGCTCGAACCACAGCACGGACGTGCCCAGCACGCCGCGCTCGCGCAGGTGGTCGCGCACCCACGGCTCGACGACGCCGAGGTCCTCCCCGACGACGACGGCACCGGCGCGCTGTGCCTCCAGCGCGAGGATGCCGACCATCGCCTCGTGGTCGTATCGCACGTAGGTGCCGGCCTCCGGGCCGAGGCCCGCGGGCACCCACCACAGCCGGAAGAGGCCCATGACGTGGTCGACGCGGACGCCGCCCGCGTGGCGCAGGACGGTCCGGATCATGTCCCGGTAGGGCGCGTAGCCGAGCCGGGCCAGGCCGTCGGGCCGCCACGGCGGCTGGCTCCAGTCCTGCCCCTGCTGGTTGAAGGCGTCCGGCGGGGCGCCGACCGTGATGCCGCGGGCGAGCGCGGGCCCGAGGGTCCACGTGTCGGCCCCCGTCGGGTGCACGCCCACGGCCAGGTCGTGGACGACCCCGAGCGCCATGCCGGCGCGCGTGGCGGTGCGCTGCGCGGCGTCCAGCTGCTCGTCGACGACCCACTGCAGCCACTCGTGGAACCGGACGTCGTCGGCCACCTCGGTGACGAGCCGCTCCTGCTCGCGGCTGCCGTGGTCGTGCGCCCCCTCCGGCCACTGCGAGGACGGCAGCCCGTGGCGGTCGGCCAGGGCGCACCACGTCGCGAAGTCGGTGAGGCCCTTCCCCTCCCGCTCGCGGAAGGCGGCGAAGTCGGCCGCGCGGGCCGCGGTGCGGCCGGCGTCGAAGACGGTGCGCAGCGCCGAGCGCTTGGCGGCCCAGACGGCGTCCCGGTCCACGAGCGCGCCGGCGGCCGAGGCGGCCCGCTGCTCCTCGGCCGCCCACTCCAGCAGCGCGCGGTCCGCGGACGGCAGGTACGCCGTCTCGCGGACGTCCTCGACCCGGATGTAGACCGGGTTGACGAAGCGGCGCGTCGTCGGCAGGTACGGCGAGGGCTCCATCGGCGCCACGGGCTCCGCGGCGTGCAGGGGGTTGACGAGCACGAAGTCCGCGCCGTGCTCGCCGCCGCTCCAGCTCGCCAGCTCCGCGAGGTCGGCGGCGTCCCCCAGCCCCCAGGAGAGCCGGGAACGCACCGAGTACAGCTGCACCATGAGGCCCCAGTGCTGCCCGTCGCGCACCCCCGCGGGCAGCTCGAGCACCGACGGCGTCACGACGAGCGGCGCCGTCGCGGTGGGCTCCGCGCCGCCCGGGACGGCGCCGACCCGCACCCGCAGCTCGTGCCAGCCGAGCGGGGTGTCGGCGGGGACGGCGAAGGTCGCGCGGCCGACGAGGGCGCCGTCGACCTCGCGCGGGTCGGTCCAGCGGTCCAGCTGGGCCAGCGGCACCGAGCGGCCGTCCTCCAGCACCGCCTCGCAGGCGACCGGCTGCCCGTGGGGCACGTGGACGGCCACCTCGCCGACGCGCCCGTCGCGGAGCACGACGACGGGCGGCAGCACGGCGCGCCAGGGGGCGAGGTCGACCTCGGCGAGGGCGGCCTCCACGGCGTCCTCGCCGTCCGCGTCGACGTCGAGGGCCGCGAGGACGGCGACGACCGTGCTCGCGGGCACGTCGAGGTGGTTCCCCTGCCAGTCGTCGTACTCGACGGCGACGCCGTAGCGGCCGGCGAGCTCCTTGAGGGCCGGCGAGGGCAGCGCCCCGTCGGCGGTGGCGGTGGCGTCGGGCATGGTGCTCCGTCCGGGGTGCGCGGGGGGCGGGTCGGACCGGCCGCGGGGTGGTCGCCGCGGGGGCGCGAGGGCGGCTCGGATCCTGCCAGAGCGGCCCCGGGTCGGCCCGGTGGCGACGGCCTCCGCGACGGCGCCCGCCGGCCCCGCGGGCGGCCGCGGAGGGCGCGCGACCTCCGACCAGAGGCTGACGACCCCGTCCGCCGCCCGCGGCTACGGTCGCCGGGTGAGCCCCCAGGACGCCCCCGAGCGGTACGCGGGCGCCGAGGCCGGACGCCGGCGGGGCGCCGGTCCGGAGGCCGGCCCCGGCGCTCGCCGCCCCGCGGAGCAGGCCCTCGACCGTGACGTCGCCCCGGACGTCGACCGAGACCCCCGGACCGGCCCGCGGACCGTCGAGCCGCCCTCCGCGATCGAGCGGGCGGCCGCCTGGTCGCGGCGCCACCGGCGCGCCGTGGACGTCGGCACGACCGCCCTGCTCGCGCTCTTCCTCGTGGTCCCCGCGAACGCCTCGCCCGGCGCCGGCCCGCAGACGTGGCTGCTGTCGCTGCTCCTCGTGGCGCCCCTGGTGTGGCGCCGCACGGCGCCGCGGCTGACCTTCGGCCTCGTCGTGGCGGCGGGTCTGCTCGTCCTCCTCGTCGGGGACTCCGCCAACCCCGGCCTCGTGGCCGTCCTCGTCACGGTCCACTCCGTCACCGCCTACGGCACGCGGCGCGACGGGCGGGCCGTCCTCGTGGTCGGGGTCCTGGCCGCGGGAGCGGCCACGGCGCGCTTCGTGGCCCTCCCCTCCGGGGACCTCGTCGCCGCGGCCGCCGCCGGGAGCGCCCTCTCGCTCCTCGTCGTCGCCGCGTGGTCCATCGGCCAGCTCTCGCGGGTGCGCGTGTCGCACGAGGCGGCCCTCACCGAGCGCGCGCGCCTCCTCGAGGCGGAGCGCGACCAGCAGGCGGTCATCGCGGCGGCCGCCGAGCGGGCGCGCATCGCCCGCGAGATGCACGACGTCGTCGCCCACTCCCTCGCCGTCGTCGTGGCGCAGGCCGACGGCGGGCGCTACGCCGCTCGCGCCGACCCGGCCGCCGCGGTCCGTGCGCTCGAGACCATCGCGGGCACGGGTCGGCAGGCGCTGGCGGACATGCGCGGGCTCCTCGGCGTCCTGCGCGAGGACGGGGCCGCCCGCCGGACGCCGCAGCCGGGGGCGGGCGACCTCGCGGACCTCGTGGAGGACCTGCGCGCGGGCGGCCTCGACGTCCGCCTGGAGGAGCACGGCGAGCGACGCCCCCTGCCGCCGAGCCCGGGGCTCGCCGTCCACCGCATCGCGCAGGAGTCGCTGACCAACGTCCTCAAGCACGCCGGCCCGCGGGCGAGCGCCGTCGTGCGCGTGCGCTGGCTCGAGGGCGCCGTGGCGCTGGAGGTCCTCGACGACGGGCGCGGGGCGGGCGCCGCGCCCGCCCCGCCCGGCGGGCAGGGCCTCGTCGGCATGCGCGAGAGGGCCGCGCTCACCGGCGGGTCGGTGGAGGCGGGCCCGGCCCCGGGCGGCGGCTGGCGCGTGCGCGCGCTCGTGCCGGACGAGCCGCCGGCGGCCGACCGGGCCGGTGCCGCGGCGACCGCCCGCGCAGAGGCCCGTCGGTGAGCGCGGCCGACGCCGTCCGCGTCGTCCTCGTCGACGACCAGCCGCTCGTGCGCACGGGCTTCGCCATGGTCATCGACAGCCAGCCCGACCTCGCGGTCGTCGGCCAGGCCGGCGACGGCGCCGCCGCGCTCGCCCTGCTGGCGGAGGTCGAGGCCGACGTCGTCCTCATGGACGTCCGGATGCCCCGCATGGACGGCATCGAGGCCACGCGCCGGCTCACCTCCGGTGACGGCGCCCCCCGGGTCGTCGTCCTGACGACCTTCGACCTCGACGAGTACGTCGTCAGCGCCATCGGCGCCGGCGCGAGCGGCTTCCTCCTCAAGGACGCCGAGCCGGAGGAGCTCCTGGCCGCCGTCCGCACGGTGCACGCCGGCGACGCCGTCATCGCCGCGCGCGCCACCCGGGCCCTGCTGCAGCACGTCGGGCCCCTGCTCGCCGACGAGCACGACGGCGCCGCCGCGCCGGCCGCCCCGGGGGGAGCGGGCGCCGCCCCCGCGGGGGCACCGGCCCCCGCCCGGGCCGCGGACGCCGCCGCGCTCGAGGCGCTGACGCCCCGCGAGCGCGAGGTGCTCGAGCTCATGGCGCGCGGCGCCAGCAACACCGACCTCATGGCGCGCCTCTTCGTCTCCGAGGCCACGGTGAAGACCCACGTCGGCCGCGTGCTGGCCAAGACGGGCTCGCGCGACCGCGTGCAGGCGGTCGTCCTGGCCTACCGCTGCGGGCTCGTGCGGCCCGAGGACCTCCTGCGCGACGCCGAGGGCTGACGACCCGCCCGTCCGGCCGCACCGCGCACCTCGGCGTCCCACCAGGGTCTGACCCGCGGCGCCCCGGACGGGACGCACCGGCGGAGGACGTCCCCGCTGGGGCCGACGTGCGGCCGCGCGAGGAGCAGACCTGCGGCCGACGCGGGGCGCACGGCCGCGTCCCTAGCGTCCGGACGTCCGCTGCGGCAGCCGTTCCCGGCCGCCGCCCGCTCGCCGCCAGGAGGCCCCGTGCACCCCGCCCCGTCCGCCCCGATGACCGGACCGACCGCCGCCGCGCGCCCCGCGGGCTCGCGGCCCGACGCCACGACCGCCGCCGTGCGGGCCGAGGGGCTCACCAAGGTCCACGGCCGCGGCGACGCGGCCGTCACCGCGCTCGACGGCGTCGACGTCTGCGTGGGCCGCGGCACCTTCACCGCCGTCATGGGGCCCTCCGGCTCGGGCAAGTCCACGCTGCTGCACTGCCTCGCCGGCCTCGACACGGCGACGAGCGGCCGCGCGTGGGTGGGCTCGACCGAGATCACCGGCCTGAGGGAGAAGCAGCTCACCCGCCTGCGGCGCGACCGCATCGGCTTCGTCTTCCAGTCCTTCAACCTCGTGCCGGTGCTGACGGCGCACGAGAACGCCGTGCTCCCCCTCGCCCTCGCCGGGAGGCAGCCGGACCCGGCCTGGTTCGACGAGGTGGTCGGCCGCCTCGGGCTGGGGCAGCGCCTGCACCACCGGCCGTCCGAGATGTCCGGCGGGCAGCAGCAGCGCGTCGCCGTCGCCCGCGCCCTCCTGCCGCGCCCCGACGTCGTCTTCGCCGACGAGCCGACCGGCAACCTCGACTCCCGCGCGGGCGCCGAGGTGCTCTCGCTGCTCCGCAGCGCCGTCCGCGAGACGGGCCAGACCGTCGTCATGGTCACCCACGACCCGGTCGCCGCGTCCTACGCCGAGCGCGTCGTGCTCCTCGCCGACGGCCGCCTCGCGGGCGAGGTGCACGCCCCCACGGCCGAGTCCGTCCTCTCCGCCCTCGCGGCGCTCGGGGGCTGAGCCGTGCTGCGCCTCACCCTCGCCCAGGTCCGCCACCACGCGGGCCGTCTGCTCGCGAGCGCCACCGCCGTCGTCATCGCGGTCGCCTTCGTCGTCGTCACCCTCGTCGGCGGCTCGACCGCCGCCGCCACCGTGCGCGCCGCGCTCGCGGCGCCGTACCTGCCCGCGGCGGCCGTCGTCGAGGCCCCGACCGACGTGCCGCCCGCCGACGCCGACGACCCCTTCGCCGTCCCGCCGTCCCTCGCGGGGGCCGTGGACGCCGTGCGCGCCGTCGACGGCGTCACGGACGTGGCCCTCGACACCACCACCTACGCCTCCGTGTCGACCGGCGGCTCCGAGGGCGAGGACGGCGCCGCCACGACCGCGCAGTTCGTGCCCGTCCAGCCCGTCGGCTCGCCCCTGCGCTGGCAGCAGGTGGGCGACGGCCGCCTCCCCGAGCGCCCCGGCGAGGTCGCCGTCACCGAGCGGGTGGGCGCCGTCCCGGGCGACGTCGTCACCGTCCAGCCCGAGCCGCCCCTCGCGACGGCCGAGGACGAGGAGCCGGCCGCGCCGGCGCCGCAGCGGCTGGAGGTCGTCGGCGTCCTCGACACCGGAGGTGACCCCACGGCCTCCGTCACCCCGCGGCTCGCCGTGACGGCCGACCAGGTGGCGGCATGGGGCTCGTCCACCTCGTCCGAGGAGCTGCGGGTGGCGGCCGCGCCGGGCACCGACGCCCAGGCGCTGGCGTCCGCCGTCGCGGCCGCGGCCACCGACGCCCTCGGGGTCCCCGTGGCCGCGCAGACGGCGGACGACGCCACCGACGCGGTCGTCTCCGAGACGACGGGCGGCGCCCTGCAGCTGGTCTCGGTGCTGCTGGCCTTCGCCGTCGTCTCGGTCCTCGTCGCGGGCCTGGTGATCGCCAACACGTTCGCCGTGCTCCTCGCGCAGCGGACCCGCGAGCTCGCGCTCCTGCGCTGCGTCGGCGCCTCGCGCGCCCAGCTGCGCCGTGGCGTCCTCCTCGAGGCCCTGGCCACGGGGCTCGCCGCCTCGGCGCTCGGGACGGCGCTGGGCATCGCGATCACGGCGGCCGGCTCGGCGGTGGTCGCCCGCACCGACGCGCCGATCCCCCTGCAGGGGCTGTCGGTGCCGTGGTGGGCCGTGGTCGTCGGGCTCGTGCTCGGCACCCTCGTCACCGTCGTCGCCGCGACGAGCCCGGCGCGCGCCGCCACGCGCGTCGCCCCCCTCGCGGCCCTGCGCCCGCTGGACGTGGCGCCGCTGCGCTCGCGCGGCGGGGTGGCGCGGCTCGTCGCCGGCCTGCTCCTCGCCGTGCCGGGGGCCGTCGCGCTGACCTGGACCTCGCTGCGCGGCGAGCTGCTGCTGGCCCTGGCGGCCGGCGTCCCGACCTTCCTGGGCGTCGTCCTCCTGTGCCAGCGCGGCGTGCCCGCCGCCGTCGGCCTCGTCGGGCGGCTCCTGGCGCGCGTCGGCGGCGTGCCCGGCCGCCTGGCCGCCCGCAACTCCGTCCGCGTGCCGCGGCGCACGGCGGCCACCGCCACGGCCCTGCTCGTGGGCGTCACCCTCGTGAGCACCTTCGTCGTCGGCGCCGCCTCGGTGCGGGCGACGACGACGACGGAGCTGGAGGCCCAGTACCCGGCCGACGTGCAGGTGGTCGACGCGGGGTACTTCGACGGGCCGGGCCTCCCGGAGGACCTGCTCCCCGCGGTGGCGGGCACGCCCGGGGTCACCGGGGCGGCCGCGGTGCGCGGGGCGCTCGTCGACCTGGGCGACGTGACGGAGCAGCCCCTGCTCGGCCTGCCCGCGGACGTCGACGGCGTGGTGCGCTCGTCGACGGCCGGCGCCCCGGCGGCGGGGGAGGTGCGCGTGGGGCCCGGCTACGCCTTCGTCAACGGCCTCGCGGACGGCGACGTCCTCACCGCCACGGGCCCGACGGGGACGGCCGACCTCGTCGTCCGCGTCGGCGGCCGCAACGACCTCCCGGTGGTCGCGGAGGCCGACCTGGAGCGGCTCGCCGCCGCGGCGCCCGTGGCGGAGGTCTGGGCCGCCGTCGCGGACCCCGAGGGTCGCGGCGCCGGCGAGACGGTCGACGCCCTGACCACGACGGTGTCGTCCGCCGCGCCGGACTCCTACGTCGCCGGGGCCGTGCTCGTGCGGCAGGGCCTCGACCAGGTCCTCGACGTCCTGCTCCTCGTCGTCACCGCGCTGCTCGGCGTCGCCGTCGTCATCGCGCTCGTCGGCGTGGGCAACACGCTCGCGCTGTCCGTCGTCGAGCGGCGCCAGGAGCTGGGCCTCCTGCGCGCGCTCGGGCAGCCGGCCCGCGACGTCCGCAGGACCCTGCTGTGGGAGGCCGGGCTCGTCGCCGGGGTCGCCTCCCTGCTCGGCGTCGGGCTGGGCGTCGCCTTCGGCCTGGCCGGCACGTCGGCCGTCCTCGCCTCCGCCGCGCCGGTCGTCCTCGACGTCCCCTGGCTGCAGGTCGCCGCCGTCGTCGCCGTGGCGACGCTCGCCGGGATGGTCGCCTCGCTGCTGCCGGCCCGACGAGCCGCCGCCGTGCCGCCCGTGGCGGCCATGGCCGGCTGAGGCTCCGACCCTCAGAGCCCCGCCCCACGGGGCGCGGCTCCGGGGGGCGGGGCTCTCGGGACAGGGGGCGGTGGTGCGGCGCAGGGGGCCGCACCACCGCCCCGTCGGCCCTCCTGCGGGTGGAGGATCGCCCCCGTGGACGCGCAGCAGGACCAGCGGGGGCACGAGCGAGGTGTCGTCGACGTGGCCGACGAGGCCGAGCTGAGGGCGCTCGTCGGTGAGCCGTCGGCGGGCGCCGTCCGCAAGGAGCGGAACCGCCTGCACGACCTCGACCGGGCCTGGCTCGCGGCGTCGCCGTTCTGGCTGCTCGCGACCGCCGGTGCCGACGGCACGTGCGACGTCTCCCCGAAGGGCGACCCGGCAGGCTCCGTCCTCGTCCTCGACGACCGGACGGTCGCCCTGGCCGAGCGCCCGGGCAACCGGCGGGTGGACGGCTTCCGCAACGTCCTCGCCAACCCGCACGTCGGCCTCCTCTTCCTCGTGCCGGGCCGCGGCGACACCCTGCGGGTCAACGGGCGCGCCCGGCTCGTGCGCGACGCCCCCTGGTTCGACGACCTCGTGGTCGAGGGCCACCGGCCCGTGCTCGCGCTGCTCGTCGAGGTGGAGCAGGTCTTCCACCACTGCTCCAAGGCCTTCCTGCGCTCGCACCTGTGGGACCCGGAGACGTGGGACCCGGACGCCGTCCCCGCCCGCCCCCGCATCGCCCGCGCGCTGGAGCGCCCCGAGGCCTCGCTCGAGGAGCTCGAGCGCTACTACGGGCCCTCCTACGCCCAGGGCCTGTACCGCTCCTGACCCCAGGCAGACGGCGACTCCCGCACGGGCGACCTGCACGACGGACCACGGACGCGCACCGCACGCGCCTGACCTGCGGTGACGCCGCGCGACCGGCCCGTGTGCAGGTCGCTGCGCGGACGACGCCGATGACGACGGCTCGCCGGGCGCCCGTACGGTGCCGCTCGTGACCTCTCCCGGCGCCGACCTGCCCCTGCACGGCCCCGAGGCCTCGGCCTCGCCCCGGCCGTACCCGCCGGCCCGGCGCGACGACGTCGTCGAGGCGCTCCCGGCGGCGGACCCGGTCGCGCGGGTGGCGGACCCCTACCGCTGGCTCGAGGACGCCGCGGGCGAGGACGCCCGGGCGTGGTCCGCGGCGCAGGACGCCCTCCTCGCCGAGCACCGCGCCCGCTGGGCCGGCCGCGACGAGGCCGAGGAGCGGCTGCGCGGGCTGCTCGGCGCGGGCTCCGTCGGTGTCCCGGTGTGGCGCGGCGAGCGCCGCTTCTCCACCCGCCGCGAGCCCGGCGGCGAGCACGCGGTCCTCCTCGTGCGCGAGCCGGGGACCGACGGCGCCGAGGTCGAGCGGGTCCTGCTCGACCCGGCGGCGCTCGACCCGAGCGGGCTGACGACGCTCGACGCCTGGCAGCCGAGCCTCGAGGGCGACCTCCTGGCCTACCAGCTCTCCGAGGGCGGCTCGGAGGAGAGCGTCCTGCGCGTGCTCGACGTGGCGACCGGCGAGGTCGTCGACGGGCCGGTCGACCGCGCCCGGTACTCCCCCGTCGCCTGGCTCCCCGGCGGGAGCGCCTACTACTGCGTGCGGCGGCTCGCCCCCGAGCTCGTGCCGGAGGGCGAGGAGCAGTTCCACCGCCGCGTCGTCCTGCACACCGTCGGCGCCCCGGAGTCCGAGGAGGTCGAGGTCTTCGGCGCGGGGCGCGACCTGCGCACCTACTACGGCGCCTCGGTCTCCCGCGACGGGCGGTGGCTGTCGGTCACCGCGGCGATCGGCACGGACCCCCGCAGCGACGTGTGGCTCGCCGACCTCGGCGAGGGGTCCGCCGCCGCGGCCGCTCCCCCGCTGCGCGAGGTGGTCGTGGGCGAGGACGCGAGCACCTCCGCGCGGGTCGGCCGCGACGGGCGCCTGTACGTGGGCACCGACCTGGGCGCGCCGCGCGGCCGCCTCGCCGTCGCCGACCCGCACGAGCCCGGCCCGGACGGGTGGCGGGACCTGCTCGCCGAGCGCGACGACGCCGTCCTCGAGGGCTGGACGGTGCTCGACGGCCCCGAGCTCGGCGACGCGCCCGTGCTGCTGGCGGCCTGGACGACGCACGCCGTCAGCCGCGTGACCGTCCACGACCTGGCCGACGGCGCCCTGCGCGCGGAGGTCGTGCTGCCCGGCACGGGGAGCGTCGGCGGGCTCGTCTCCCGCCCGGAGGGCGGCCACGAGGCGTGGTTCACCTTCACCGACCCGACGACGCTGCCGCACGTGCACCGCTTCGACGCGCGCACGGGCGAGGTCGAGGTCGTCGAGGGCCCGCCCGGGGCCCTCGACGCCGCCGAGCCCGACGTGCCGACGACGACGCAGCAGCTCGAGGTCACGAGCGCGGACGGCACGACCGTGCGGGTCCTCGTCACCGCCCGCGCGGACGCGCTGGACGACGCCGGCGCGCCCCTCGCGAGCGCCCCGCTCGTCCTCTACGGCTACGGCGGCTTCGGCGTCTCGCTGCGCCCGACGTGGTCCGCGACGACGCTCGCGTGGGTGCGCTCGGGCGGCGTGTGGGCCGAGGCGGGCCTGCGCGGCGGCGGCGAGGAGGGCGAGGAGTGGCACCGCGCCGGCATGGGCCCCGAGAAGCCGCGCGTCTACGAGGACCTCGAGGCGGCCGCCGACGCCCTCGTCGACCGCGGGTGGACGACGCGCGAGCGCCTGGGGATCTACGGCGGCTCGAACGGCGGCCTGCTCGTCGGGGCGGCGCTCACCCGCCGTCCGGACGGCTACCGCGCCGTCGTGTGCTCGGCGCCGCTGCTCGACATGGTCCGCTACCAGCTCCACGGCCTCGGCCGGACGTGGGCCGGGGAGTACGGCGACGCGGAGGACCCCGAGCAGCTGGGCTGGCTGCTGGCGCACTCGCCGTACCACCACGTGCGCGCCGACCAGCCGTACCCGGCGACGCTCTTCACCGTCTTCGACGGCGACTCCCGCGTCGACCCCCTCCACGCCCGCAAGACGTGCGCGGCGCTGCAGGTGGCGACGTCGCGCCCGGTCGACGAGGCGCCCGTCCTCCTGCGCCGCGAGGCCGACGTCGGCCACGGAGCTCGCTCGCTGAGCCGCTCGACGGGGCTCACCGCGGACGTGCTCGCCTTCCTCGGCCACCACCTCGGGCTGGACGTCGCGCGGGTGCCGTGAGCCCGCGCTGACAGCTCGCCGACGTCGACCGGGGACGCGGAGCCGTGCGGACCGGCCCGGTCCGCACGGCTCCGCGTCCCCGGTCGCGGGTCCTCACGCCTGCGGCCGCTCCGCCTCCTCGGGGGCCGTGCGCGCCGCCTCGAGGCGGCGCTGCAGCTCGCGGGCGTCGTCGGCGGAGACGCCGGGCAGGTCGATGGTCTCCGCGAAACGGCCGCCGGGGAGGCGGAGGTACGACGACGGGTGGAAGGCGCCCGGCGGGCGCACCTCGGCCACGGCCGACCACGGCCTGAGACGCGTGCGTCCTAGGAGGCCGACGTGGCGGACTCCCTCCGGCTCGAGCACGAGGTGCGCGCGGGACAGGACCACGAGCCCGAGCACACCTAGGAGGACCCAACCCACGCCGAGCACCACGAAGGCCACGTGCAGCTCCCCGAAGAGGAGTTGGAGGCCCAGGTAGACGACCCCGAGCACGAGGTAGGCCCACGAGCTGCGCCGCTGCGCCTTCGTCGTCGGCAGGTCGATGCGCTGCGGCAGCCCGTCGACGTCCACGCGCAGGGAGGCCGCCTCGCCGTCGACCGGGTCGGTCACGCCTCCTCCTGCGCGCGCGCCCGGGCGTCGTCCAGCCGTCGCCCGAGCTCGCGGGCGTCGTCCGCGGCGAGCCCCGGCAGGTCCGTCGTCTCGGCGAAGCGGCCGCCCGGTCCCCGCAGGTGGGACGACGGGTGGAAGGTGTCCGGCGGCCGCACCTCGGCCACGGCCGACCACGGGACGACGCTGCCGCGGCCGACCAGGCCGACGCGGCGCACGCCCTCGGGCTCGAGGCGGACGTGCACGCGCGCCGCGACCAGGAGGCCCAGACCGCCCTGGAGGAGCCACATGGCTCCGAGCACCTTCGGGAAGCTCGCCGAGAGGTCGAGCACGAAGGACACCAGCAGGGCGGCGCCGCCGATGACGACGAGAGCCTGCAGCCATCGCCTCCCGACCTGCTGCTGCGGGTCCTGGAAGCGCTGCGGCAGACCGCCGACGTCGACGAGCAGCGGCGGGGCGGCCTCCTCGTCGGCGGGCTCCGTCACGTCGTCTGCGCCGCTCTGGCCCGGGCCTCGACGAGCCGGCGCTGCAGGTCGTCGGCCTGCTCGGCCGTCATCCCGCCGACCGGGACGGCGGTGTCGGCCGCGGTGGTGCCGCGGATCTCCGCACGCCGGGTGTACCGGCTGGGACCGCGGACCTCGGCGACGGTCGACCACGGCCGCAGCTCCCCGCGCCCCGGCGCCCCGCCGACGCGGTAGCCGGTCGGCTCCAGCCGAACCGCGAAGGTCGACCAGTAGACGGCGAGCATCGAGTTGACGGCCACCTGCAGGACGGACAGGACGACCTGTCGAGCGCCCTCGTCATCGGCGATCGCCATCACCAGACCGACCGCCCAGAGCACGGCGAGGGTCGCCCACAGCCACGGCCACCACCGCGACTGCCAGGACCGCCACATCCGCGGCAGCCCCTCGAGGTCGACGACGACGGACGGCTCGTCGTCGCCCCGCCTCCCTCGTGCCACGACCGCGATCATGGCGCGGGCTCGCGAAGGCGCCGCGTCGAGGACCGGACGCCACCCGACCGGGTGACACCCCGACCGCCGCGCGCTCCTCCCTTCCCGGGGCGACCATGGCGGGCATGACGAGCAGCGCGGAGCAGGCGGCGGGCACGTCCGGGGCCGGGCGGGGCGTCCAGGGGCCGGGGGACGGCGACCTCGGGGGCAGCGAGAACCGCGGGGCGGACGTCTCCCCCGACGCGACGGCGGTCGACCCCGTCGTCGCGGCCGAGGGCGGCGACGGCGGGGCCCCGCTCGTCCTCGTCACCGGCGTCACCGGGTACATCGGCGGGCGGCTGGTGCCCCAGCTGCTCACGGCCGGCTACCGCGTGCGCGCGATGGCGCGGCGCCCCGAGCGCCTGCAGGACCGCCCCTGGTACGACGACGTCGAGCTCGTCGACGCGGACGCCAACGACATCGACCAGGTCAAGGACGCCCTCCGCGGGGTCGACGTCGCCTACTACCTCATCCACTCGCTCGGCTCGGGCAAGGACTTCGAGCAGCTCGACCGGTACACCGCGCGCACCTTCGTCACGGCCGCGCGCGACGTCGGCGTCGGGCGCGTCGTCTACCTCGGCGGTCTGTACCCGGAGGGCGAGCACCTCTCGGAGCACCTCGGGTCGCGCAAGGAGGTCGGCGACATCTTCCTGGCCTCCGGCGTCGACTCGGTCGTGCTCAAGGCGGCCGTCATCATCGGCTCGGGGTCGGCGTCGTTCGAGATGATGCGCAACCTCACCGACCTGCTGCCGGCGATGGTGACGCCGAAGTGGGTCACCTCCAAGATCCAGCCCATCGCGGTGCGCGACGTCCTGCGCTACCTCGTGGGCGCGGCGCGCCTGCCGGAGGGCACGAACCGCGGCTTCGACATCGGTGGCCCCGACGTCCTCACCTACCGGCAGATGATGCAGCGCTACGCCGCGGTGGCGGGCCTCAAGCCGCGCGTCATCGTGCCGCTGCCCGTGCTCACCCCGGGCCTGGCGTCGCACTGGACGGGCATGGTCACGCCGGTCCCCAAGAAGATCGCCCGCCCGCTCATCGGCAGCCTCGTGCACGACGTCGTCTGCAAGGAGGACGACATCAAGCAGTGGGTGCCCGACCCCGAGGGCGGCCTCATCGGCTTCGACGAGTCCGTGCGGCTGGCGCTGACGAGGATCCGCGACTACGAGGTCGAGACGTCGTGGCGCTCGGCGAGCCTGCGCGGTGCGCCCAGCGAGCCCCTGCCCACCGACCCCGACTGGGCGGGCGGCCGCCTCTACGTCGACGACCGGAGCACGACCGTCGACGCGCCGGCCGAGCACCTGTGGGCGGTGCTCCAGGGCATCGGCGGCGACAACGGCTGGTACTCCTTCCAGCTCGGGTGGTGGACGCGCGGGGTGCTCGACCAGGTCTTCGGCGGCCCCGGCCTGCGCCGCGGCCGGCGCGACCCGCTGCACCTGTCGGTCGGCGACGCCCTCGACTGGTGGCGGGTCGAGGCCATCGAGCCCGGGCGGCTCGTGCGGCTGCGCGCCGAGATGCGCCTGCCCGGGCTGGCGTGGCTCGACCTGTCCGTGGAGACGGGCGCCGAGGCGAAGGAGGCCGGGCGCATCGGCCGGGAGGTGGCGGACGACGCCGTCGTCTTCCACCAGCGCGCGCTGTTCCACCCCCGCGGGCTGCCCGGGCGCCTCTACTGGACGGGCATCGTGCCCTTCCACGCGGTCGTCTTCGGCGGCATGCAGCGCAACGTCGCCCGCGCCGCCGAGGACGCCTACCGGCGCAACCCCGACGCCGGCGCGCTCCTGCGCGACCAGGCCGCCGCAGAGGGGCGGACGGCGAGCGCCGCCTGAGCCCGACGCCCCCTCCGGGGGCGATGTGTGGCCATGTCGCCCCCCGTCGCCCCCGCAGAAGGCGATGTGTGGCCATGTCGCCCCCTCACCTGCCCCGCGGGGGCGATGTGTGGCCATGTCGCCCCGGCGCCGCAGCGGGGGGCGACATGGCCACGCATCGCCGCCGGGGCACGCACTCGCAGGGCGACATGGCCACACATCGCCCCGCGGGGCGGGGCGGCGGGGGCGGCCGAGGTGGTGCGGGAGACTGGGGCACGTGCGCATCCAGGGACCGGGCGGCCAGGGCACCTTCTACGACGCCGTCGGCGGGCACGACACCTTCGTGACGCTCGTCGACCGGTTCTACGACGGCGTCGCGGGCGACGACGTCCTGCGGCCCATGTACCCCGAGGAGGACCTCGAGGCGGCGCGGGTGCGGCTGCGGATGTTCCTCGAGCAGTACTGGGGCGGCCCGACGACGTACTCCGAGGAGCGCGGCCACCCCCGCCTGCGCATGCGGCACGCGCCCTTCGCCGTGGGCCCGGTGGCCCGCGACCGGTGGCTGCTCCACATGCGGGCGGCGGTGGACTCCCTCGACCTGCCGCCGCTGCTGCACGCCGAGCTGTGGGACTACCTCGAGCGCGCGGCGCACAGCATGCTCAACACCTTCGACGGCTGACCGCTGCGGCCGCGGCGGAGGGGCCCGCGACGCCGTCGCCCGCCCTAGCCTCCGCGCATGAGCAGCGGGCGCGACGTCGACGTCGCGGACGGCCGGGTGCTGCGCGTCCACGACAGCGGCCCGCCCGGCGCACCGCGGCGCGCCGACGGCGTGACGCTCGTCTGGCACCACGGCTCCCCGCAGACGGGCGCGCTGCTGGAGCCCGTGCTGGCGGCCGCGGCGCCGCGGGGACTGCGCGTCGTCTCCTACGGGCGGCCCGGCTACGGCGGGTCCACCTCGAGGCCGGGGCGCGACGTCGCGTCCGCGGCGGAGGACGTCGCGGGGGTCGCGGACGCCCTCGGCCTCGGCCGCCTCGTCGTCGTGGGCGCGTCCGGCGGCGGGCCCCACGCCCTCGCCTGCGCGGCGCTGCTGGCCGACCGCGTCGTCGGCGCCGTCGTCCTCGCCGGCCTCGCGCCCTTCCGGGACGAGCGCTGGTGGTTCGACGGCATGGCGGACGAGGCCGCGCTGCGGGCGGCGGCGCGGGGACGGGACGCCCGGCTGGCCCACGCCGAGCACGACGCGTTCGACCCGACGTCCTTCGTCGACGTCGACTGGGAGGCCCTCGCGGGCCCCTGGGCCGACCTCGGGGAGGACGCCCAGCGCGCCGGTGCGGCGGGGCCGGGCGGCCTCGTCGACGACGACGTCGCCTTCGCCCACGACTGGGGCGTCGACCTCACCGGCGTCCGCGTCCCGGTGCTCTGCGTCCACGGCGACCGGGACCGCGTCGTGCCGCCGGCGCACAGCCGCCGGCTCGTCGAGCAGCTCCCGCGGGGAGAGCTGTGGACCCGACCCCGCGACGGCCACGTCTCCGTGCTCACGGCCCTGCCCGCGGCGCTCGACCGGCTCCTCGAGGTGGCCGGGCGCTGAGCCGCGGGAGGCCCCGGCTCAGGGTCGGGCGGGCCGACGCTCCGGGCCCGTCCGGAGCCCGGGCGCGTGCCGGGCTCCCCCTCCGGCGCCGGTAGCCTCACCCCGCGTGACGACGACCGACGCCGCCCCCGCGCCCGCCGCCGACCCGACGCCCGACGAGGCCCCCAGCAGCGCCCCCGGCGGCGCCCCGGAGGGCGTGAGCATCGCCGGTGGCCGCGGCGAGTGGTGGCGCTCGGCGGTGGTCTACCAGGTCTACCCGCGGTCCTTCGCCGACTCCGACGGCGACGGCATGGGCGACCTGCCGGGCATCACCGCCCGCCTCCCCCACCTCGCCGAGCTCGGCGTCGACGCCCTGTGGCTGTCGCCCTTCTACACCTCGCCCCAGCACGACGCGGGCTACGACGTCGCCGACTACCGCGACGTCGACCCGCGCTTCGGCACGCTCGCCGACGCCGACGCCCTCGTCGCCCGCGCCCACGAGCTGGGCCTGCGCGTCGTCGTCGACCTCGTGCCCAACCACACGTCGTGGGACCACGCGTGGTTCCGCGCGGCGCTCGCCGCCGGTCCGGGCAGCCCGGAGCGGGCGCGCTACCTCTTCCGCGACGGTCGCGGCGTCGACGGCGAGATCGCGCCGACGAGCTGGCGGTCGGTCTTCGGCGGCCCGGCGTGGGAGCGCGTGACCGAGGCCGACGGGCGCCCCGGCCAGTGGTACCTGCACCTCTTCGACGTCTCCCAGCCCGACCTGGACTGGACCAACCCCGAGGTCGTGGAGGAGTTCCAGGACGTCCTGCGCTTCTGGCTCGACCGGGGCGTCGACGGCTTCCGCGTCGACGTCGCCCACGGCCTCGTCAAGGCCGACGGCCTGCCCGAGTGGGACGCCGCGACGGAGATGATCACGGGGACGCTCGCGGGGATGAACGGGGAGTCGCGCACGCCCCCGCCGATGTGGGACCAGGAGGGCGTCCACGAGGTCTACCGCCGGTGGCGCGCCGTCCTCGAGGAGTACGAGGGCGACCGCATGCTCGTCGCCGAGGCGTGGGTCGACCCGGTCGAGCGGCTCGCCCGCTACGTCCGCGACGACGAGATGCAGCAGGCCTTCAACTTCGCCTACCTCGTGGCGCCGCTGGACGCCGCGGCGCTGCGCGCCCAGGTGGAGGAGACGGCGGCCGCCATGTCTGCCGTCGGCGCCCCGCCCACCTGGGTGCTGAGCAACCACGACGTCGTCCGCCACACCACGCGCTTCGGGCTCGACCTGGCCGGGGGCAACCCCGACGGCCTCGGCGCCGACGACGAGCAGCCGGACCCGGCCGTGGGCCTGCAGCGCGCCCGCGCGGCGACGCTGCTCATGCTCGCGCTGCCGGGCAGCGCCTACGTCTACCAGGGCGAGGAGCTGGGCCTGCCCGACGCGGTCGTGCCGGACGAGGCCCGCCAGGACCCGTCGTGGGAGCGCACGGGCCGCGAGACGAACGGCCGTGACGGCTGCCGCGTCCCGATCCCGTGGGAGGGCGACGCGCCGTCCTTCGGCTTCGGCCCCACGGCGGCCTCGTGGCTGCCGCAGCCCGCCGTCTACGGCGAGCTCGCGCTCGACCGGCAGCGCGACGTCCCCGGCTCGACGTACGAGATGTACCGGGCGGCGCTGCGCCTGCGCCGCGAGCTGGCGCTCGGCTCCTCCACCGGGCTGTCGTGGCGCGCGCTCGAGGGCCCGGACGGGCAGGTCCGGGGCGAGGAGCACGGCGTCCTCGCCTTCCGCAGCGCGGGCGCCCTCGTGGTCGCCAACCTCGGCGAGCAGCCCGTGGCGCTCCCGGCCGGCGCCGAGGTCCTCCTCGTCAGCGGTGACCTGCAGCGCGACGCCGAGGCGCGTCTGCTGCCGCCGATGACGACGGCGTGGCTGCGCGAGGAGTCCCCCGCGAGCGCCTGAGTCGAGCGCCCGGGGCGAGAGCCCGGACGACGAGCGGGGCGCGGCCGGCGGTGAGCGTCGGCCGCGCCCCGCTCGCTACAGTGCGCGTGCTCACCTGAGCGCCAACACCTCGTAGATGAGGAGTCGTCACCGTGGACGAGAGGACCTCGCGCACCCCGGCCCGCGACGGGTCGACCGGACGGCCGCCCCGGGCCGGGACGAGCACGAGCAGCGCGCCGCGGCCCGGCGGCCACCCGCCGGGGCCGACCGGGCTCGTGCTCCTCGGCGAGGTCGCCCGCCGCTTCCACGTCGTCGGCGACAGCAAGGTCGCCATCGCGGCCGACCTCGGCATCAGCCGCTTCAAGGTGGCGCGGCTGCTCGAGGAGGCGGCCGAGCGCGGGGTCGTGCGGGTCAGCGTCGTCGTCCCCGGCGGCACGGACCCCGAGCGCTCGGTGGCGCTGGCCGCGGCGCTGGGGCTCGAGCGGGCCGTCGTCGTCGAGGTGCCGACCGGGGACGACGTCGTCGTCCGCGAGCACCTCGGCCAGGCCGTCGCCGCGCTGCTCGAGGAGCTGCTCGTCGACGGCGAGGTCCTCGGACTCACGTGGAGCCGCACGCTGGCCCACGCCGCGCAGGCGCTCGAGCGGCTGCCGCCGTGCACCGTGGTGCAGCTCGCGGGCGCGCTGCACGACGCGGGCTCCGGCACGGTCGAGCTCGTGCGCCGCGTCGCCGCCGTCTCCCGCGGTCGCGCGCTGCCCGTGTACGCCCCGCTCGTCACGGCCGACGCGGAGACGGCGACGGCGCTGCGCCGCGACCCGGGCATCCGGGCCGCCCTGCGGCGCGTCGACGACCTGACGACGGCGGTCGTCGCCGTCGGCGGGTGGGGCGAGGGCCTGTCGACCATCTGGCCGGCCGTCGCGCCGCACGAGCGCGAGGCCGGGCGGCGCGCCGGCGCGGTCGCCGAGATCAGCGGCCGCCTCCTCGACGCCGACGGCCGCCGCGTGCCGAGCGCCTTCGACGACCGGGTGATGGCCCTCGAGCTGTCCCAGCTCGAGGACGTCGGCGAGGTCGTCGCCGTCGCCTACGGGGCGGAGCGGACGGCGGCGGTCCTGGCGGCCGTCCGCACCGGCTGGATGACGACGCTCGTGGCCGACGCCGAGCTGGCCGACGCGCTGCTCCAGCTGCCGCCCGAGGAGCTGCCCGGGGGCGACCACGGCGCGGGCGCGGAGGAGCTCCCCGACGGCGAGGACTCCGGCGACGGCGAGGACTCCGGGGACGGCGGGGGCTCCGGCGACGGCGGGGGACGAGGCGCGCGCTGACGAGTCTCGCGGCGGCGCCGCGTCCCCGCCGGGCGGCTAGGAGGCCGCCGCGGCGGCCGCGCGCTCGCGGGCGCGCCGCCGGAGCTCGACCGGGGGGCCGGTCATCTCGGCGAACATCGCGCTCTCGCCCGGCGTGATGCGGCGGGGGCGGCCGGCGTCCATGTCGAAGAGAACGACGGTCGACTCGGCGCGGGCGTAGACGACCCAGCCCTCGGCGTCGCCCGTCAGCTCGTCGGGCGCGTCCTCGGCGCGGCCGCGGACCTCGTAGCCCAGGTCGAAGCTGGCGCCCGAGGTGCGGCTGACCCACAGGCGCACGGTGACGGGCTCGTACTGGTACTTCAGCGGCACGAGGTACTCGACCTCGTTGCGGGCGATGATGGTGCCGGTGCGCACGGGCGACTCCGACGTCGCCTCCCCGTGGGGGGTGCGGAAGGCGAGGATGCGGGCGTCCTCCAGCAGGCGCACGTACTGCACGTTGTTCACGTGGCCGTAGGCGTCCATGTCGGACCAGCGCAGCGGGACGAGGACCTCACGAGCGGGCATGGCGGCATCGTCGCAGGCCCGCGCCCTCCCCTCGCACGGCGCAGCGGCCCGCGGCGTCGCCGGTACGGTCGCGCCCGTGGTCGACTCACCTGACGACGCCCAGCCCCAGGACGCCCGACCCGAGGACGTCGGAGCGGACGGACGCGGCACCGGGAGCCTGCCCGCCTGGCCCGACGCCCCGCCCGCCCGGGACGGCGGCACCGGCAGCGCCGGTGACCGCCTGCTGCAGCGGCTCCTCGACGTCCTGGCGCTGGAGGAGCGCGGCGTCGACGAGCGGGGCCAGGACCTCTTCGCGGGCGAGAGCCTCCCGCAGCCGCACGGCCGCGTCTTCGGCGGGCAGGTCGTGGCGCAGGCCGTGGTCGCCGCCACCCGCACCGTGGGCGACGGCCGCGCCGGCGAGGTTGCCCCCGGTGACCCGCCGCCGCCGGGCGAGGGCGCCACCCGGCCCGTCCACTCGATGCACGGCTACTTCCTGCGCGCCGGGGACTCCTCGCTGCCCATCACCTTCGCCGTCGAGCGGCTGCGCGACGGGCGCTCCTTCAGCGCCCGCAGGGTGCACGCCCTGCAGCACGACCGGCCGATCCTGTCGATGATCGCCTCGTTCCAGGCGCCGGCGGACGGCGTCGACCACCAGGTCGCGGCGCCCGACGTGCCGGGGCCCGAGGAGCTGCGGCCCACCGTCGAGCTGCTCGGCACGCCGGACGCGCCCCCGCCCTGGCGCGTGCCCGGCTCGCTCGACGACGCCGCCCGCGCCTGGGCCCAGCGCTGGGCCAGCTCGCGGCCGCTCGACCTGCGCCACGTGCCCGAGGGCGTGCTGCCGCCGGGCAGCGGGCAGGCGGTGTGGCTGCGGACCACGGCGCCGCTCCCCGACGACGACGCCCTCCACCGGGCGGTGCTGGCCTTCGCGAGCGACGACTCGCTCCTCGAGCCCGTGCTCACCACCCACGGCCTGACGTGGGCCTCGCGCGGGCTGCGGGTCGCCAGCCTGGACCACGCCCTCTGGTGGCACCGCCCGGCGCGCCTCGACGAGTGGCTGCTCTACCGCCAGGCCTCCCCCACCGCCGTCGGCGCCCGCGGGCTCGCCACCGGCCAGGTGTTCTCCCGCGACGGCGTCCTCGTCGCCTCCGTCGCCCAGGAGGGGCTCGTGCGCCCGCCCCGACCGGGCGCGGGCGCCGGGCTCGTCGGGTAGCGGGCTGGTCGGCCAGCGGACTCGTCGGGCAGAGGGGTCCGTCCTCCTGCGCACGGACGACGACGGCCCCTCCCGCGTGCGGGAGGGGCCGTCGTCGTCGCTGCGCCGTGAGCGCGTCAGTCGCGCGTGAGGCGCCGGTAGGTCACGCGGTGCGGGCGCGTGGCGTCGGGCCCGAGGCGCTCGACCTTGTTCTGCTCGTAGGACTCGAAGTTGCCCTCGAACCAGTACCACGTCGACGGGTTCTCCGGGGTGCCCTCGTAGGCGAGGATGTGGGTGCACACCCGGTCCAGGAACCACCGGTCGTGGGAGATGACCACGGCGCAGCCCGGGAAGTCGAGCAGCGCGTTCTCGAGGCTGCCGAGCGTCTCGACGTCGAGGTCGTTCGTCGGCTCGTCGAGGAGCAGCAGGTTGCCGCCCTCCTTGAGCGTCATCGCCAGGTTGAGGCGGTTGCGCTCACCGCCGGAGAGCACGTCGGCCGGCTTCTGCTGGTCGGGGCCCTTGAAGCCGAACGCCGAGACGTAGGCGCGCGAGGGCATCTCGACGTTGCCCACGTGGATGTAGTCGAGGCCGTCGGAGACGGTCTCCCACAGCGTCTTCCCGTGGTCGAGGCCCTGGCGGCCCTGGTCGACGTAGGAGATCTTCACCGTGTCGCCGACCTTGACGGTGCCGGCGTCCGGCTCCTCGAGGCCGACGATCGTCTTGAAGAGCGTCGTCTTGCCGACGCCGTTCGGGCCGATGACGCCGACGATGCCGTTGCGGGGCAGCGTGAACGACAGGTCGTCGATGAGGACCCGGTCGCCGAAGCCCTTGCGCAGCCCGGAGACCTCGATCACCTGCGAGCCCAGGCGCGGGCCCGGCGGGATCTGGATCTCCTCGAAGTCGAGCTTCCGCGTGCGCTCGGCCTCGGCCGCCATCTCCTCGTACCGGGCGAGGCGGGCCTTCGACTTGGTCTGGCGGCCCTTGGCGTTGCTGCGCACCCACTCGAGCTCGTCGGCGAGGCGCTTCGCCATCTTGGCGTCCTTCTTGCCCTGCACCTGCAGGCGGGCCTGCTTCTTCTCCAGGTAGGTGGAGTAGTTGCCCTCGTAGGGGTAGAGGCGCCCGCGGTCGACCTCGGCGATCCAGCCGGCCACGTTGTCGAGGAAGTACCTGTCGTGCGTGACGGCGAGGACGGCGCCCGGGTAGGCGGCGAGGTGCTGCTCCAGCCACGTCACGCTCTCGGCGTCGAGGTGGTTGGTCGGCTCGTCGAGCAGCAGGAGGTCGGGCTTGCTCAGCAGCAGCTTGCACAGCGCCACGCGGCGCTTCTCCCCGCCGGAGAGCACCGTGACGTCGGCCTCCCCCGGCGGGCAGCGCAGCGCGTCCATCGCCTGCTCCAGCTGGGAGTCGAGGTCCCAGGCGTCGGCGGCGTCGATCTCCTCCTGCAGGGCGCCCATCTCGCTCATGAGGGCGTCGAAGTCCGCGTCGGGCTCGGCCATCTCGACGCCGATGGCGTCGAAGCGCTCCTTCTTGCGGACGATGTCGCCGAGGCCGTCCTTGACGTTGCCGAGGACGTCCTTGTCGGGGTCGAGCTGGGGCTCCTGCTCGAGGATGCCGACGCTGTAGCCGGGCGAGAGCCGCGCCTCGCCGTTGGACGGCTGGTCGAGCCCCGCCATGATCTTGAGGATGGTCGACTTCCCGGCGCCGTTGGGGCCGACCACCCCGATCTTGGCGCCGGGGTAGAAGGACATGCTGACGTCGTCGAGGATGACCTTGTCGCCGTGCGCCTTGCGCGCCTTGGTCATGGTGTAGATGAACTCGGCCATGCCTTCAGGCTAGTGGCCTCGGCGCCGCCTCCCAGACGGTGCAGCGGACCGTGCGGGGGACGCTCCGGACGGCCGTGACCGGGCGGGGCGGGCGCCGCCCGCGGGGCCCCCCGGCGACAGCGCGTCGCGCACGGCCGCGTGGTCGGCCAGCACGCCCGCGACGGGGGCGAGGACGGCGTCGGCCGCCACCCCGCGCACGGCCCCGTCGAGCCGCTCCTGCGCCGCGCGCCGCGCCCGACGGGCTCCCCGGGCGGCGAGACGCGCGGACGCCGCCGCGAGCAGCAGCCCGAGGAGCAGCCCGCCGACGAGGAGCACCGTGGGCACCGGCAGGAGGCGGGTCCCGTCCGTGCGCTCGGGCCCCACGGCCGGCACCGACAGCGGCGGCAGCTGCAGCCACGTGGCGACGCCGAGGGCCACCAGCCACACGAGGCCGACGAGCGCGGCGACGGCGAGCACCGCCTGCGCAGCCCCGACGGCCGCCCACCAGCGCGGCGTCGTCCGCGGCAGCTCGACGCCGACGACGGCGCGGTCGAGGGCGTCGACGACGTCCGGGCCCGGGGGCGCGGCCGCCGCGCGGACCGAGGCCGCCCACCGCGGCGGCAGCCCCGCGGACGCCTCAGCGCCGACCCGGCGGCCGGCGAGGTCGACGGCGGCGCGCTGGGACGGCGTGGGGGCGGGCACGGAGGAGACGACGAGGTCCTCGCCCCGTCCGTCCTCGCCCAGCCCCTCCTCGTCGCGCCCCCGACGGGGCTCCAGGCCCAGGCGGCGCAGGGGCTCCCGGCGCAGGCGGGTGGTCCAGCGCAGCGGCACCCACCCGGTGGAGCGCTCGGCGCGGCGGCGGTGGTCGGCCTCGACGGCGTCGACGACGGCCGGCACGCCCGCGGCCGCCCCCAGCGCGCGGACGAGCTCGTCGGCGCCGGCGACGTCCTCGGGCGCCGGCGCCGGCACGGGGTCGGCCGCCGTCCCCCGGGCGAGGTCGGCGCGCACGGCCTCGAGGTCGGCCTCGGTGCGCCGCAGCGCGACGGCGCGGGCGGCGACGGCGTCGGCCAGCCGCGCCCGCAGGTCGGGCAGCCCGGCACCCGTCCGCGCGGAGACGGGCAGCACGTCGGCGCGGGAGAGCCCGTCCTCGGCGAGCAGCCGCCGCAGGTCGGCCTCGGTGGCGCGGGCGTCGTCGGCGCCGAGGCGGTCGACCTGGTTGAGCGCGAGCAGGACGACGTCCTCGTGGCCCGCCAGGCGCCGCAGGTACCGGGCGTGGAGGGCGTCGTCGGCGTACTTCTGCGGGTCGACGACCCAGACGAGGAGGTCGACGAGCCCGACGAGGCGGTCGACCTCGAGCCGGTGCGCGAGCGTCGTCGAGTCGTGGTCGGGCAGGTCGAGGAGCACGAGCCCGTGGAGGTCCTCCTCGTCGCGGGCGTCGAGCGCGCTCTCCCGGGTCGTCCGGTGGCGCTGCGGCACCTCGAGCCAGTCGAGGAGCTCCTCGGCGGGCTCGGGGCCCCACACGCTCGCGGTCGGGCGGGACGTCGTCGGCCGCCGGGCGCCGACCTGGGCCAGCGGCAGGCCGGCGACGGCGTTGAAGAGGCTCGACTTGCCGCTGCCCGTCGCCCCCGCGAGCGCGACGACGGTGCGCCCGCTGCCGAGGCGCAGCCGCTCCTGCGCGCGCTGCAGCACCGGCCGGGCCCGGTCGACGGCGTCCGGCTCGAGGCGGTCCCCGCCCGCGGCGACGGCGTCGCGCAGGTGCTGCACGCGCGCCACGAGGGCGGCGCCGTCGACCGGCGCCCCGTCGGCCGCCCCGTCGCGGCGGCGTCCGACCAGGGGCGTGCGGGGGCTCACGCGGCCTCCCCGCGGGCGGCGGCGACGTCGGCGAGGACGCGCTCCAGGCGACCCGCCGCACCGGCGTCGACCCCGGTGGAGTCGAGCACCTCGAGCAGGCGGAGGCGGGGGCCGTCGACGAGCTCGTCGACGCGGCGCAGGAGGTCGGCCCGGGCCCGGGCGGCGAGCGCGCGGACGGCGGCGTCGCCGAAGACGGCCTCGAGCACCCGCTGGCCCACGGCCGCCGCGCCGACGCCGACGCCGACCTCCGCGCCGGTGGGGATGAAGGCGGTGCTGGCGAAGACGACGACCATGAGCGCGACCCCGAGCGCGTTGACGCCGAAGGACAGCACCCGGGCGCGGGTGCGCCGGCCCTCCCCCTCGGCGCGGACGAGGTCGAGGACGCCGCGCTGCCAGTCGCGCACGAGGCGGGCCACGCGCTCGTCGAAGTCCGGCGGGAGGTCGAGGACGGGCCCGGCGACGGCGACCGCCTGCGCCCCGGCCGGCCGGGCGAGCCAGCGGTCGCGCGTGCGGTCGAGCGCCCCGGCGACGCGCGCGCGCACGAGGGCGGCGACGCCCGAGCGCACGGCCTGGCCGACGGGCTCGGCGCTCGGCGCGGGGCGCCCGCGGACGAGCGCGCCGAGGCGGTCGCGCAGGCGGCCGACGGCGGCGTCGAAGGAGCGGAAGAACTCGCCGGTGCCGACGAACTCCTGCCAGCGCGCGAGCACCTCGCCGCGCAGGAGCGTGCCGTCGGTGAGCTCGGTCTCGAGCTCCTCGCGGCCCTGCGCGAAAGAGGTGACGACGTCGTCGCGCAGCGCCGCCACGGCCGCGGCCTGCGCGGCCGCCGCCCCGGCGACGGGCGCGAGGCCGCTCGGCAGCGCCTCGAGCGCGCCGGTGAGGGTGCGGCGGACGACGAGGGCCCGCTGCCGGGCGTCGCCCGCCAGGCCCGCGAGCCAGCGCCGCAGCGGCTCGACGGCCTCCGCGGGCAGCAGCCCGTCGACGTCGGCGCCGGGCGCCGTCTCGAGCACGGAGAACAGCGGCGCCGCGCCGAGCCCGCCGTCGCGGAGCATGCCGGCGAGGTCGGCGCGCACCTCGCGCAGCACGGCGTCGTCGCCGGGGCCGGCGGGGACGCGGTCGAGGACGACGGCGACGGACGCCCCCCGGCGGGCGGCGCCGGACAGGAGGTCCCACGGCACGGCGTCGGCGTAGCGGGCCGCGGTGGTGACGAAGACCCAGAGGTCGGCGGCGCCGAGCAGCTGGGCCGCGAGCGCGCGGTTGGCGTCGACCACGGAGTCGACGTCGGGGGCGTCGAGCAGCGCGAGCCCTGCCGGCACGCCGGGGGACGCGACGAGCTGCAGCGACGTCGCGGCGGGCGCGTCGGCGCGCGCGGGCCCGGTCGGCTCCTCGGCGCCCGTCGTGCGCGCGAGCGCCGGCAGCACCCGGTCGCCGATGAACCACGCGGCGTCGTCGGGGTGGTGGGCGAGGACGGGCGCGCGGGTCGTCGGGCGCAGCGCGCCCGCCCGGGTCACCCGCTCGCGCAGGAGCGAGTTGACGAGCGTGGACTTGCCCGCGCCCGTGGACCCGCCGACGACGGCGAGCAGCGGCGCGTCGACCTGGCGCAGCCGCGGCAGGAGGTAGTCGTCGAGCTGGTCGCGGGCCGCCGCGGCGCCGGCGCGGCCGCGCTGGGCGTCGGGCAGGTCGAGCGGCAGCCGCAGGCCGGCGAGCTCCTCGCGCAGGCGCTCGAGGGCCTCCAGGAGGCTGCCGCCGTCACCCGCGCCGCTCACGGGCCCCAGCCTGCCAGGCGCTCGGAGCGCCGACGCTGCTCGTCCGCGCACAGCGACCTGCGCAAGGCCCGATCACCCAGCGTCTCCGCAGGTCGAGAGGCCGGGCTCGTGACGAGGGCCCGCTTGTGCAGGTCGCCCGGCAGCCAGAGCTCCAGCAGGCCCGGCAGGGATCGAAACCTGCGACCGTCAGATGAGACGTCCACCACCCGAGGGCCCAGCGAAGGCGCCCCCGGCAGGGATCGAACCTGCGACCGTCAGATTAGAAGTCTGCCGCTCTGTCCGCTGAGCTACGGGGGCGAGCGCCCCCGCGGGCGCGTGCGGCGAGGCTACCGGCGGCCCCTGCCCCGCGCCCCGCTGCCGCGGCGGTCCTGAGCGGAGGGCCGCCGGTCAGCCGATGGCGGCGGGCTCCGCGGGGTCCATGCCGATGCGGCGCTTCTGCACCTGGAGCGCCACGGCGCCCAGCGTCGCCGACACGACGGACGCCCCCAGCACCGCCACCTTCGCCGCCTCGCGCAGCTCGCCCGGCGGGAAGGCGAGCTCGCAGACGAGGAGGGACACGGTGAAGCCGATGCCCGCGAGGACGGCGACGCCGAACAGGTCGCGTGGCGCCTGGTCCTCGGCGAGCCGCAGGGGCGTGAAGCGCTCGAGCACCGTCACGGTGAGGAGCACGCCGATCGGCTTGCCGCCGACGAGACCGAGGATGACGCCGATGGCCACCGGGTGGGAGAACACCTGCCCGAGCCCGCCCGTGCCCACGACGGTGACGCCGGCGGCGAAGAAGGCGAAGACGGGCAGCGCGAGGCCGGACGACAGCGGGTTGACCACGCGGTTGACCCGCTGGCCGACCGCCTCGTCCTCCCCCCGCCGCGAGAGGGCGGG
Organism: uncultured Pseudokineococcus sp.; assembly: GCF_947499845.1. Taxonomy (GTDB): domain Bacteria; phylum Actinomycetota; class Actinomycetes; order Actinomycetales; family Quadrisphaeraceae; genus Pseudokineococcus. Next base: position 64,109 of record NZ_CANMPM010000008.1, on the reverse strand, counting down.
CACGGCGGCGCCGAGGAGGACGCCGGCGACGGTGGCGTGGACGCCGGAGGCGTGCACGAGGGTCCACGTGACGACGGCCAGCACGATCGCCCCGGCGATCAGCGCCCGGTGCGCCCCGACGGACGACGGCCGGCGTCGCACGAGCCACGCGAAGGCGGCCAGGGGCACGAGGGCGGCGCCGAACCACGGCAGGGCGAGGTCGTCGGTGTAGAAGATCGCGATCACCGTGATGGCGAGGAGGTCGTCGACGACGGCGAGCGTCAGCAGGAAGGTGCGGACGCTGCCCGGCAGGCCCCGGCCGAAGACGACGAGGACCGCCACCGCGAAGGCGATGTCCGTCGCCGTCGGCACCGCCCATCCGCGCAGGCCGTCGCTGCCGCTTTCGAGGACGACGACGGTGTAGAAGGCCGCGGGCATGAGCATGCCGCCGAGGGCGGCGAGCGCGGGCATCGCGGCGCGGCGCGGGTCGCGCAGGCTGCCGCCGCGGACCTCGTGGGTGATCTCCAGGCCGACGACGAAGAAGAAGACGGCGAGGACGCCGTCGGCCGCCCACGTCGCCAGGGAGAGGTCGAGGTGCAGCGCGGCCGGGCCGACGACCGTCTCGGAGAGCTCGGTGTACGCCTCGCGCCACGGCGAGTTGGCCCAGACGACCGCCAGCAGGGCGCCGAGGATGAGCAGGAGCCCGCCGGCGCGCTCGTCCTCGAGGACGGCGCGCAGCCGGCCGTTCACGCCGCCGCTCCGGTGGCCACGACGCGGACCGCGGGGGGCGTCGGCAGGGCGGACGCCGCGAGCACGCGCTCGCGGAGCACCCACAGGCTGCGGACGAGGTCGCGCTCGTCCTGCGCAGCCCCGCGGTGGGCCGTGCCGCGGACGCGGCGCTCGCGCAGGAGCGCCAGCTCGCCCGCGAGGTGCTGGAAGTCGGCCATCGCCTCGGCGCCCTCCCGGCCGCCGGTCGAGCGCGCCCAGCGCCGCGCGCGTCGCCGCTCGGGCAGGGAGGCCGCCATGCGCGCCTCGGCCGGCGTCAGCCACCCGGCGTCGGCGTAGGCGGCGAGGTGCTGGCGCAGCACCCGCCCCTCGCGGCGGCGGGCCAGGACGACGAGGACGACGACGCCCGCGAAGACGGGCACCTGCAGCGCGAGGTAGACGACGGGGAAGCCCAGCGGCGCGAAGGTCGAGAGGTTCCAGGCACCGTGGAGGAGCACCGCCACCGCGAGCCCCCCGACCGGCAGCAGCCAGCGCGCGCGCCCGCGGCGGGCGACAGCCGCGCCGATCGCGGCGCCGACGACCACGGTGAAGAGGGGGTGCGCGAAGGGGGAGACGACCGCGCGCAGGACGAAGGTCACGGCCAGCTGCTGCGTGCCGCCGGCGACGAGGGCGCCGCTGAAGTAGAGGACGTTCTCGACGAAGGCGAAACCGATGCCGACCATCCCGGCGTAGACGACGCCGTCGACGACGCCGTCGAACTCGCGACGCCGCAGGAGGAGGACGGCGACGACGCCCAGCGCCTTCGCGATCTCCTCGGTGAGCGGCGCCACGACGCCGAGCGACACCGGGCCGGGCTCGCCCGAGGCGTCGAGCAGCACGGACGCCTGCGTGTTGACGGCGAGCGCGATCGCCGTCGCGACGCCCCCGCCCCACCCGAGGGCGACGAGCAGGAGGCCCGGCGGCTCGGCCTCGTAGCGGTCCAGCCACAGGAAGGCCGCCCCGACGAGCAGGACGGGCAGCAGCGCGAGGGCCAGGCCGACGGCGACCGCCGACGGGCCGTTCTCGACGAGGACGATGCCGAGCACGCGCAGGAGCCCGGCGACCATGACGAGGGCGAGCAGCGCGGCGACGAGGACGTCGCGGGCCCGCGTGCGGCGGGCCGGGCGCCGCACCGGCAGCGCGGCGGGCCACCCCCCGGGGGGCAGAGCCGCGGGCGGGACCCCTCCGACGGCCGGCGACGGCCCTGCTCGCGTCATGGCGCGCACGCTAGCCCTGGGCACGCGTCCGCGCCGACGCCGTCCGCGGGCGCCGGCCCCGCCCACCGCCTGACGGCCACGGCGCCCCCGGGAGGGGTGACCGTCCCGAGCCGGGTCCCGCCCCGTGGCCGCTCGACCTAGAGTCCGCGTGTGGCTTCCTCGACCTCCTCCCAGCGCATCGTCTGGATCGACTGCGAGATGACGGGCCTCGACCTCGAGCGGGACGCCCTCGTCGAGGTGGCCGTCCTCGTCACCGACTCCGAGCTGGAGGTCGTCGGCGAGGGCCTCGACGTCGTCATCGCCCCGCCGCCGGAGGCGCTGGAGCAGATGCGCGACGTCGTCCGCGACATGCACACCTCCTCGGGCCTGCTGGAGGAGCTCGCGGCCGGGACGACGCTCGAGGACGCCCAGCGGCAGGTCCTCGAGCACGTGCGCGCGCTCGTCCCCGAGGCGCGCAAGGCGCCCCTCGCGGGCAACTCGGTGGGCACGGACCGCGGCTTCCTCGCCCGGGACATGCCCGACCTCGTCGAGCACCTGCACTACCGGATCATCGACGTCTCCTCCGTCAAGGAGCTCGCCCGCCGCTGGTACCCGCGGGCGTACTTCGCCTCCCCGGAGAAGGCCGGCGGCCACCGCGCCCTCGCCGACATCCGGGAGAGCATCGAGGAGCTCCGGTACTACCGGGAGGCGGTCTTCGTGCCGCAGCCGGGCCCCGACTCGGCCACCGCTCGCGCCGTCGCCGCTCGGGTCACGGGCACCTGACCCCAGCCGGTACAGTGGTCACCGCCCAGAGGGGCTCCGCGCGGTGACGGCGGGGCCCGGCACGGGCCCTGGTGGGTGTAGCTCAGCTGGTAGAGCACCGCGTTGTGGTCGCGGTGGCCGCGGGTTCGAGCCCCGTCACTCACCCCGATCCCGTCCCCCCGGCTCGCCCGGGGGGACGGGTCCGATCGAGTCATCCCCCTCCCCCGGCCGCGGCGCTGTGGCTCCTCGAGGCGGACGTTCTGCCACACTCGCCCCACACCGACCTCGAGGACTGGGGCGGTCGCAGGAGGAGGCACCATGACGACGTCCCCGACCCCGACGTCCCCCGAGCCCGCCGAGGGCTCGACCCCGTCGGACGAGTCGAGCACCAGCGGCAGCGAGCACGTGATGGACATGCTCGGCGAGCACGTCCCGCTCTCCCTGCTCATGGACCTCACGTCCCCCACCGGGCCGGACAGCGTCACGATCCACGACGACGAGGGCCTGCCCGAGGACAGCTGGTGGGACCTCGGCGAGGGCGACGGCTCGGCGTCCGACGCCGGCTCTGAGCGCTGACCGTCCCGCACGATTTCACGACGTCGGCGGGGCGCTGCTAACCTCGTCGACGCACGCGCTGCTAGCTCAATTGGCAGAGCAACTGACTCTTAATCAGTGGGTTCTGGGTTCGAGTCCCAGGCGGCGCACCACCTCACGGCCCTCGTCCGACTCCGTCGGGCGGGGGCCGTCGTCGTCGGACGGGGCCGGCACTCTGAACGGCGCACGGGGCGCGCGCCTACGCTCCGGCCCGTGGCCGCTCCCCTCCGCCGACGTCGGGCGCGCGGCCGGCACGCAGCCCCGCCTCCACGCCGCACTCGGGTGCTCGACCTGCTCGGACGGGCGCTGGAGCGGCTTCTCTGGCTCCTTCCCTCCTGACCCTCGCAGCAGCGACGTGCGCTTCCGCCCCATGGCCACGGTGGTCGTCCCCGCGCTCGCCGGGAGACGAGCCTTCGACTCCGACGCCCCGCTCCTCGCCGGGCGCCCTCGCCCGTGACGCGCGACGCCGAGGAGTCGGCTGTCCCCAGCCACACCGGCGCGAGGCCACGGCGGCGACCGAGGTGGTTGCTGACGACGTCGTTCGTGGTGTGGATCTTCAACGCGGCGGTCCAGGCACTGGTCTCCTTCACCGAGGACGACTCGCACACCGGCCTGCAGGTGGTCCGCGCCGTCTCCGTCGTCGGCTTCCTCGCGCTCGCCGTCGTCACGGCGCGACAGCTGCGCATCCGGGCGCGCGAGTCGAGTGACCGCTGAGACGCGCGTCAGGTCGCGTCCCTGTCGAGCCGCCGCTGCAAGACCGTCGTCGTCCCCCTGCCCGTTCAACGTCACCCGATCGGGTCTCCCGAAAGCCGCACGTGGCGCGAAGTGCGCACTTAGCGTCGGGCGCGCTCCACCCATGGAAGACGTCTCACACGGGGGAACGACCACACATGCGCACTCACCGCACCGTCCTGTCCGTCGCCCTGGCCGCCGGCGTCGTCGGCCTCGCCGGCTCCCCGGCCCTCGCGGCAGACCCCTACGACTGCAAGGACTTCGGCAGCCAGGCCGAGGCCCAGGCGGAGTTCGACCGCGTCCCCGGCGACCCGTCCGGCCTCGACCGCGACGACGACCAGCAGGCGTGCGAGGACTACGACTACGGCAGCAGCGCGAGCGGTAGCACCGACGGCGGCGAGGGGGGTATGGCCATGCCCTCCGGCGGCGTCGACGCGGGCGCCGGGGGCACCGCGGGCGACGTCGGCGCCCTCCTCGCGTCGGGAGGGCTGCTCGCCGCTGCCGGCGTCGGCGGCCTCGTCCTCGTGCGGCGTCGCAGCGCCGCCTGAGGACGACGAGGCGCCCGGCCGCCACGGCGGTCGGGCGCCTCAGCCGCGGCCGACCGCGCCCCGGCCCGTCGACTCCCGCTCGACGACCGCGAAGGGCGCGACGACGTCCTCCTCGGCCGCCGCCGGGTCGGCCATGCGGCGCAGCAGGAGGCGGACCACCTCCTCGACCATCGCGTCGTGCCCGGGCGCCACGCTCGACAGCGACGGCACGCTCGTGGCGGCCTCGCGGACGTCGTCGAAGCCGACGACGAGCACGTCGTCGGGCACCCGCAGCCCGCCGTCGGCGAGGCCCCGCAGCACCCCGAGGGCGAGGGTGTCGGTGAGGGCGACCACCCCGTCCACCGGCTCCCCCGCGGCCAGCGCGCGACCGCAGCGGACGCCGTCCTCCAGCGCCGTGCCGAACGTCACCGCGCGGGCCCGCGCCCCGGGCACCGCGCGGACGGCGTCGCGGACGCCCCGCGCCCGCAGCCGGAAGGCGTCGCCGTCGTGCCCCCCGGGCTCGTCGAGCTGCTCCCACGGGGGGCTGCCGACGACGGCGAGCCGCCGGCACCCCCGCTCGAGCAGCAGCGCGGCCGCCGCACGGGCGCCCTCGCTGTTCGCCATGCCGACGTGGTCCACCCGCCGGAGGTCCTGGCGCTCGCCCAGCGCGACGACCGGCAGGTCGCCCGCGAGGGCGCGGACGTCACCGCCCAGCCCCACGGCGGACAGCACGAGGCCGTCGTAGGCGCCGCCGCGCGAGTCCCGCACCGCCGCCGCCTCCCCCTCGGGGCTGGCGCCGGTCTGCTCGACGACCAGGCGCAGCCCCTCGCGCGCGAGCCGCGCGGCCAGGCGCCCCGCGAGCTGGCCGAAGTACGGCGCGTCCAGGGACGGGACGGCCAGGCCCACGACCCCGGTGCGCCCGCGCCGCAGGCTGCGGGCGGCCACGTTGAGGCGGTAGCCGAGCCTCTCGCTGGCCTCCAGCACGGCTCGGCGCACCTCGGGGCTCGTCGCCCGGCGCCCCGTGAGGACGTTGGAGACCGTCATCGGGGAGACGCCGGCGGCGGTCGCGACGTCACGCATGGTGACCACGTCGGACCTCCAGCGCTCGTGCCGCGGGCGGCGGACGGACGGCGACGCTAGCAGCGCCACCACGCCCGGCGGGGCGTGGACAGCCGCCGAGTTTATCGATACAACAGGCGGCGAGCCGGGCGACGAGGACCGGCGCCCGCCCCACCCGAGGAGACCGCGATGACCACCGACCGCTCCCCCGAGACGACGGACGCGAGCCCGACGGCCGCCGCGCGCGCCTCCGGCGTCGTCGACCTCGACCTGCCGGGCCCCACCATCAGCCGCCACCTCTACGGCCACTTCGCCGAGCACCTCGGCCGCTGCATCTACGACGGCTTCTTCGTCGGGGAGGACTCCGACGTCCCCAACGAGGGCGGCATCCGCCTCGACGTCGTCGAGGCCCTGCGCGCCGCCGGCATCCCCAACCTGCGCTGGCCGGGCGGCTGCTTCGCCGACGAGTACCACTGGCGCGACGGCGTCGGCCCGCGCGAGGAGCGCCCCCGCATGGTCAACAGCCACTGGGGCGACGTGGTGGAGGACAACAGCTTCGGCACCCACGAGTTCATGGCGCTGTGCGAGCTCCTCGGGGCCGAGCCGTACGTCTCGGCCAACGTCGGCTCCGGCACGGTGCACGAGAACGCGGACTGGGTCGAGTACCTCACCCGCGCCGACGACAGCCCCATGGCCGCGCTGCGCCGGGCCAACGGGCGCGACGAGCCCTGGCCCGTGCGCTTCTGGGGCCTCGGCAACGAGCCGTGGGGCTGCGGCGGCGGCATGCGCGCCGAGGCCTACGCCGACCTGGCGCGGACCTTCGGCACCTACAGCCGCGACCACGGGGGCAACGAGCTCTACCGGATCGCGGCGGGGGCGGCCGAGGCCGACTACCGCTGGACCGAGGTCCTCATGAAGGCCCTCGGCCACGAGATCGGCGGGACGCGACGGACCGGCCACGGCACGGGCACCTACCAGGCCGTCTCGTTCCACTACTACACGGTGCCGGGGCCCTGGGAGCACAAGGGCAGCGCCACCGACTTCGACGAGGACGAGTACTTCCGCACGATGGTCGAGGCGCAGAAGCTCGAGGGGATCCTGTCCGGCCACGCCGCCGTCATGGACGCCTACGACCCCGAGCGCCGGGTCGGGCTCGTCCTCGACGAGTGGGGCGCCTGGTACGACGTCGAGCCGGGCACGAACCCGGGCTTCCTGTTCCAGCAGAACAGCCTCCGCGACGCGCTCCTGGCCGGCCTGCACTTCGACGCCTTCCACCGCCACGCGGAGCGGCTCGTCATGGCCAACATCGCCCAGACGGTCAACGTGCTGCAGTCCATGGTGCTCACCGACGGCGAGGCCATGGTCCTCACGCCGACGTACCACGCCTTCACGATGAACCGCGGGCACCACGACGCCGCCCGCCTGCCGCTCGCGTGGCGCACCGCGGAGCCGGTGCGCTCCGTCGGCGGGACGGACCTCACGACGCTGACGGCGACCGCCAGCACGAAGGACGGCGCCGTCCTGGTCTCGCTGACCAACCTCGAGACGGGCGGCGGGGTGGACGTCGATCTCGACCTGCGCGGGGGCGCCGTCGGCGCGCCGGAGGCCACCGTGCTCACGGCCGCCTCGACCTCGGCCCACAACACCGTGGAGCAGCCGGACGCCGTCACACCCGCTGCGCACGAGGCGTCGGTGGACGGCTCGGTGCTCCGCGTGCACGTGCCCGCGCACAGCTTCGTCACCGTCCGGCTCCCCCTGGCGGGCTGACGGCGGCGACCGTCCACGGCCCGGCGTCCCCGGGCCGTGGACGGGCGGGGCCGGGGCGCCCGCCGTAGCGTCGCGCCCACCCGCCCCCGCCGACAGGAGACGCCGTGCGCCGCCGCCCCGCCCCCGTCCTCGCGCTCGTGCTCTCGAGCGCCGTGCTCGCCGGCTGCTCCGGCGCCCGCGACCTGCCGCGCGACGCCATCGACATGAGCCCGTGGAACGAGACCGGGGACGCCGCCGACCGCGTCGCCGCCCTCGAGCCGGACGCCGCGGACCGGCTCGACGACCGGGCCGACGCCCGGGAGGACGCCCGCCAGGACGCGCAGGAGGCCGCGGACGAGCGCGCCGAGGAGGCGCGCGAGGAGCTGGAGGACTGCGGCGACCCCGACGACGCCCGCGAGCTCGAGCTCTCGGCCGGCGGCGCTGAGATGGTCGTCGTCGTGCCCGCCGAGGACGACGACGACGCGGTCGAGGAGCTCGAGGACTACCGGGAGGACGCCGACGCCGGCCCGGTCTGCTGGGTGGTCGTCCGCGTCGACAACACCGAGGGCGACCAGGTGGTCGACCTGCCGCGCGTCGAGGTCGTCACCGCGGACGGGCGGCAGGTGCGCCTGGAGCGCGCCTCCGACGCGCTGTCCGGCTGGGCGGACCGCCGGGCGGACGACGACGACGCGGCCGTGCGCGCCGTCGAGCTGACGGCGGGCCTCACGGGCGTCGTGGGCCCGGGCGACGAGGGCGACGTCGTCTTCGTCGCCGCCACCGACCTCGACGACCCCCGCGGCGTGCGCCTGCAGCCCGCCGACGGCGCCCCGCTCGTCGACGCCTCCTCCTGACCGCGCTCCCCGAGCGCCGCCGACGACGACGGCGCCCTCGCGGTCAGCGCGGCCGCACCTCCACCCGCAGGCCGTCGCGGGGGCGCATCGTCACGAGGGCGTCGACGCGCACCCGCGCCCCCGGCGCCGGGTGCACCGACGCCCCGCGCAGCAGCTCGGCGAGCACGAGGGTCGTCTCGACGAGCGCGAAGTCCCGCCCGATGCACAGCCGGGGTCCGGCGCCGAAGGGCGTGTAGGCGGTCCGGGCCCCGCGGGAGAGGCCCTCCTCGAAGCGCTCCGGGCGGTAGGCCTCCGGCTCGGGGAAGAGCTCGGGGCGCCGGTGCAGCAGCCACGGGCTGATGATCGCCGTCGTCCCCGTCGGCACGGTGACGCCGTCGAGCACGTCCTCGGCGACGGCGCGCCGGCTCACCACCCACGCGGGCGGGAAGAGCCGCAGCGACTCCTCGACGGCGGCGCGCGTGCGCACGAGGGCGCGCAGGTCCTCCCACGCGGGCGCCCGCCCGCCCCGCTCGTCCCCGCCGCCGAGGACCGCGTCGAGCTCCTCGGCGACGCGGCGCTGGGCGCCCTGCTCCTGGGCGAGGAGGTGCAGCGTCCACGTCAGCGCCGACGCGACCGTCTCGTGCCCGGCGATGACCATCGTCACCAGCTCGTCCCGCAGGCCCTCGGGCGCCAGGTCGCCGCTGTCCACGGCCCGCAGCAGCAGGCCCAGCAGGTCCTCGCCGGCCGCCCCCTGCGCACGGCGGCGCGCGACGACGGCGGCGCTCGCCGCGTCGAGCTCGGCCACGGCGCGACGGAGCCTGCGGCGCGCCGGCGTGGGCAGCCAGCCGGGCAGCGGCGTCCGCACCCGCCCGACGACGACCTCGAGCGCCTCGAGGACCGCGCGGACGAGGCGCTCGCCGTCCTCGGCGACGTCGGCGCCGAAGAGGGTGCGCCCCACGACCTCCAGCGTCGCCTGCAGGGCGCCGGCGTCGACGTCGACGACGCCCCCTCCGGCCGGCCACGTGGCTCGCATCCGCGCGGCGGCGGCCACCGACTGCTCGGCCACGGCGGTGAGCCCGCCGGGGTGGAAGGCGGCCTGGGCGGTGCGGCGCCGCTCGCGCCACACCTCGCCGTCGCTCGTGAGCAGGCCCGAGCCGGTGACGGCGGACAGCGCGCCGTACTGGGCCGTCCTTTTCGACCAGCCGCGGTGGTTGTCCACGAGCACGCGTCGGGCCGCCGCAGGAGAGCTGACGAGGACGACGGGGAGTCGCGGCATCGGGAAGGCGACGAGGTCGCCCCAGCGCGCCTGCACCGACGCGAGGAAGGCCAGGGGGTCGGCGCGGATCCGCGGGACCGCGGCGACCATGTGCCACGGCAGCGGGCCGTCGGCCTCCACGGGCGTGTAGCGGGCGTTCCTCCGCGGCGCCGCGGGCGGCGCCACCGGTGGCGGGGCGGGCGCGGCGCTCAGAGGTACAGCCCCGTCCGGCCCTGCTCGGACCCGGCCTCCGCGACGGCGTGGAGGTCGCGCTCGCGCAGCAGGAGGTACTCGCGCCCGCCGAGCTCGACCTCGCCGCGGGCCTCGGGGTCGAACAGGACGCGGTCGCCCAGGCGCACCTGGCGCACGTGCTGGCCCACCGCCATGACGACGGCCCACGTGAGCCGCTTGCCGACGGCCGCCGTGGCGGGGATGACGATGCCGGCGCTCGACCGGCGCTCCCCGCCGGCCTCGGCCGTCGAGACGAGCACGCGGTCGTGCAGCATCCGCAGGCCGAGCTCGCCCGGACCGGGGCGGCCCGGGGCGGGCGCCGCGGGCATGCGCTCGGTGGTGCTGTGCGCTGGGGTGTCCGCTGGGCTCACCCCCCGACGCTACCGGCGACCGTCGACGGCACCCGCCCTCCCCCGAGCCGCCCGGGCTCCGGACGCACGTGAGCCCCGCCGCCCGGACGGGCCGCAGGGCTCACGTGCTGGTGCGTCGGCGAAGGCGCTCAGGAGCGCTTGCGGCCCCGCTCGGCGGCCTTCTCGACCTCGCGGCGGCCGCGGCGCTTGCGGCGGCGCGCGCCGCGCAGGGCGAGCAGCGCGACGAGGCCGGCGACACCGGCGCCGATGGCGGCGATGCGCTCGGTGCGGGGCTGGCCCTCGGGCGTGAGGACGGCGCCCCGGGCCTTCTCCTTGACGTCCGCCACCGTGCGCTGCGCGACGTTCTTGGGCGCCACGCGGTCCTTGAGCGCGGCGACGCTCGAGGCGAGCTGGTTCTGCTGGGCCCGGCTGAGCTTCTCCAGCTCCGCCGGGTCGGAGGGCAGCGGCGCGGTGCGCTGCCCCTGCTGCTGGGCCTGCCCGGTGGGCGTGCTCATGGGTCCTCCTGGAGGGGTGCTGGCGTCGGTGCGTGCGGTGGCGCGCGGCACCGCAGGCGCCGTGCAGATCTCGGCGGCGACGCTATCGCGGGGACCCGCGGGCGGCAGGTCAGGACGAGAGGTGCGCGACGGGCGCGCGGACCGCGGCGTCACCGGCGCTGGCTAGCCTCCGCCCCATGAGCGAGCCCACCACGGGCGCGGAGCCCGCCGACGCGGCCCCCGGCCCCACTCCCCCGCCGGTCTCGGCGACGACCCCCGCCCCCACGACGACCTCGACGGGGCGGCGCCTGCAGGAGGGCGACGTCGCCCCCGCGTTCACGCTGCCGACGGCCGGTGGCGGCGAGGTGTCCCTGGCCTCCTACGCCGGCCGCTCCGTCGTCGTGTACTTCTACCCCTCCGCCATGACGCCGGGCTGCACGACGCAGGCCGTCGACTTCCGCGACAGCCTCGAGGAGTTGCGGGGGGCGGGCTTCGACGTCGTCGGCGTCTCCCCCGACGCGCCGGAGCGGCTGGTCCGCTTCGCCGAGAAGGAGGGCCTGACCTTCCCGCTGGCCTCCGACGTCGACCACGCCGTCCTCGAGGCCTACGGCGCCTGGGGCGAGAAGTCGACCTACGGGCGCCTGTCCCTCGGCGTCCTCCGCTCGACCGTCGTCGTCGGGCCCGACGGCAGGGTCGTCCACGCCTCGTACGGCGTGAAGGCCAAGGACCACGTGGCGCGCCTGCGACGGGCCCTCGGCGTGGACGCCTGACGCCGTAGGCTCGCGGCCGCTCTCCCGCCCGCGCCCTGCCGCGCTGCAGGGGGCGAGGAGGGGCGCGCGGACGTGGTGGAACTGGCAGACACGCGAGGTTTAGGTCCTCGTGCCCCGGGAGGGGTGTGCGGGTTCGACCCCCGCCGTCCGCACCGAGCGCGCCAGGAGGCGCCGCCCCGAGGGGCGGCGCCTCCTGGCGTCGGGCGGTGCTGGCCGTGCTGGTGCTCAGGTCACATCGCCGGCGGCATGAGGACCGCGTCGATGAGGTAGACGGTCGCGTTGGCCGTCTGGACCCCGCCGCAGATGACCGACGCCGGGTTGTCGCTGTCGGCGTTGACCATGATGTCGTCGCCGCTGCCGCTGACGGACAGCTGCTCGCCGAGGAGGGTGTCGTAGTCGCCGTCGGGCGACTGCGGGTCCACGGGCGTCGTGACGACGTGGTAGGTGAGCACGTCGGTGAGGGTCTGCGCGCCCTCGGGCGAGCTCAGCATGTCGAGCGTGGCCTGGTCGAGGGCCGCGAAGGCCTCGTCGACCGGCGCGAAGACGGTGATGTCCTCGGCGCCGTTGAGGTCGTCCACGAGGTTCACGTCGGGGTTGAGCTGGCCGGAGACGGCCGCCGTGAGCTGGGTCAGCAGCGGGTTGTTGCTCGCCGCCGTGGCCACCGGGTCCTGGGCCATGCCGTCGACGGAGCCGGCGCCGTCGGGGTTGGCCTCGGCGTAGCCGGCGCAGCCCGGGCCGACGAGCATCGACGCCATGTCCGTGCCCCCGGTCATGCTGTCGGTGGGGGTCGACATGTCCCCGCCCATGTCCTCGGTGGGGCTGGCCATCGGCGACTCCATGGACGAGTCGGGCGTGGTGTCGGCCGTGCCGCCCGCGGGCTCCTCGCCGCCGCAGGCGGAGAGCGTGAGGACGAAGGCGGCGGCGCCGGCGGCGACGAGGCTGGTCGAGCGCTTCATGGGAGGTCTCTCTTTCACTGGTCGTCCGTGGTGCTGTCGTGAGGTCTTCGGTCACCGGGCCGCCGGCGGATTGGCCTGCGCCGCATCGTGACCCGCTCGTGACGCGCCCGGCGGAGGCGGGGTACCGTGCGGCACAACGGGTCTGCGCGCATCTCGAGACGGCCCGCGCCGCCTGCGCCCACCCGACCGGGTCAGGCGTCGGACGTGCCGGTCACGGTGATCGAGTGCCAGCCGGACGCGCCGTCCGGGATGGGCGGCACCCGCTCCTGCACCTGGGTCGCGCCCGTCTCGTCCGTCGCCCGGACGGTCAGGGTGTGCGACCCCTCGGGCAGGTCGTAGGGGAAGCGCCACTGCACCCACGTCTGGTCGTTGTAGGCGGCGGCGAGCTCGGCCTCCTGCCACTCCCCGTCGTCCAGCTGCAGCTCGACGCGCGCGACGCCACGGCCCTGCGCCCACGCCGTCCCGGCGGCCACGGCCTGCCCGACCGGCTGGCGCGAGAGCGGCTCCGGCACCTCGATGCGGCTCTGCGTCTTGATCGGCCCTCGCTCGGCCCAGCCGCGGTCGGTCCAGTACGCCGTCGCCCGGTCGTAGCGGGTGACCTCGAGGTCCACGACCCACTTGGTCGCCGAGACGAAGCCGTAGAGGCCGGGGACGACCATGCGGACGGGGAAGCCGTGCTCCGTGGGCAGCGGCTCGCCGTTCATGGCGACCGCGAGGATCGCGTCCACGTCGTCGTCGACGAGCGCCTCGAGCGGCGTGGACGCCGTCCAGCCGTCGACGCTCGTCGACAGCACCATGTCCGCGTCCGCGGTCGGACGGGCGCGCGCCAGCAGCTCGCGGACCGGCAGGCCCAGCCAGCGGGCGTTGCTGATGAGGTCGCCGCCGACCTCGTTCGAGACGCACGTGAGCGTGACCCAGGTCTCGAGCAGCTCCGAGTCGAGCAGCTCCGCGAAGTCGATCTCGACCTCCTCCTCGACCATGCCGTGCACGCGCAGCGTCCACGTCGAGGGGTCCACGCGCGGCACCGTCAGCGCGGTGTCGATGCGGTAGAAGTCCGGGTTGGGGGTCTGCCACGGGACGACGCCGTCCCCCCCGACGTCCACGCCCTCCGGCACCGGCGGAGCGGTCACGGCCGGCGCCGGCAGGCGCAGGGCCGAGCGCACGGAGGCGACGCCGCGGCTCGCCGCCCCGAGGGCGCGGCCGCCGACGAAGGACAGGACGGCGAGCCCCCCCGTCGCGCCGGCGGCGACGAGGAACCCCCGTCGCGAGGTTCCGTCGTCCTGGGCCGCACCCCGGCGCGGCAGGCGGTCGAGGAGCCAGTGCAGCGCGAGGAGGCCGCCGACCGCGCCGACGAGGCTGGGCAGCGGCGAGAGGGTCACCGCGTCCGGGCGGCTGGCCGCCGCCACGGCGCCGACGACGCCGAGGGCGATGACCAGGACGTCGCCGAGGACGCGCCGGCGGCGCCCGAGCACGCCGGCGAGCGAGGCGAGGACGACGAGCACGAGGCCGATGCCCACGAGCAGGGCCAGCTTGTCGTTCGTGCCGAACGTGGAGATGGCGAAGTCCTTGAGCCACCCGGGCGTGAGGTCGACGAAGGCGTCCCCCACCGCGAGGACGGGGGCCGCCGAGGGGGCGACCACCGCCGCGACGACCTCGGCCACGCCGAGCGTCAGCGCCGCCGCGAGCAGGCCCGCCAGCGCCGCGAGGGCCGTGGTCCCGCGGCGTCGGGGCCGGCGGCCGGCGTCACCGGGCCGGGGGACGGGCTGGGGAGGGGCGCTGGTGGTCATGCCCCATGTTCGGCCCCGCCGCCCGGTCGGATGCCACCCGGACGCCTCGTCAGCCCAGCAGCGCGGGCATCTCCTGCGCCAGGGCGCCGAAGGCCCGGGCGCGGTGGGAGACGGCGTTCTTCTCCTCCGCGCTCATCTCCCCCAGCGTGCGCGTCTCCCCCTCGGGCACCACGGCCGGGTCGTAGCCGAAGCCGCCCGCCCCCCGCGGCGCCCGCGCGAGGACGCCCCCGAGCCGCCCGTGGTGGACGACCTCGCCCCCGCCCGGGAGCACGAGCGCGGCCGCGCAGACGAACGCCGCGCCGCGCTCGGCGTCGGGGACGTCGGCCAGCTGGGCGAGGAGGAGGGCGAGGTTGGCCGCGTCGTCGCCGTGGCGGCCGGCCCAGCGGGCGCTGAAGACGCCCGGCGCGCCCCCGAGGACGTCGACGCAGAGGCCGGAGTCGTCGGCCAGCGCGGGCAGCCCGGTGGCCGCGCACGCGGCGCGGGCCTTGAGCAGCGCGTTGGCGGCGAAGGTGGTGCCGCTCTCGACGACGTCGGGGACGGCCGGCAGCCCGGGCCCGTCGAGGGGCAGCAGCTCGAGCGCGGGCAGCGGGCCCGCGAGGAGCACCGCGATCTCCTCGACCTTGTGGGCGTTGCGCGTGGCCAGCACCGCCCGCACCGGGGTCACGCCGCGCCGCCCGTGGCCCCGCCGTCGAGGTCGGCGGCCGTGACCGTGGTGCCCGGCGCCGCCGCGAGCGCCGCCTGCTGCAGGCGCGCGAGCGTGGCGCACCCGCCGAGGGCCAGCTCGAGCAGGGCGTCGAGCTCGGCCCGGTCGAACGGCGCTCCCTCGGCGGTGCCCTGGACCTCGACGAAGCGCCCGTCGCCCGTGGCGACGACGTTCATGTCCGTGTCGGCGGCGGAGTCCTCGACGTAGTCCAGGTCGAGCACGGGGCGGCCGTCGCTGACGCCGACGCTGACGGCGGAGACGCTGCCGCGCAGCGGGTCCCGCTTCACGAGGCCCTCGCCGCGGGCCCACTGGACGGCCTCGGCCAGCGCCGTCCAGGCGCCCGTGACGGCCGCGGTGCGGGTGCCGCCGTCGGCCTGGAGGACGTCGCAGTCGAGGACGAGGGTGTTCTCCCCCAGCGCCCTCGTGTCGACGACCGCGCGCAGCGCCCGGCCGACGAGCCGGGAGATCTCGTGCGTGCGCCCACCGACCTTGCCGCGCACCGACTCCCGGTCGCTGCGGCTGCTCGTGGCCCGCGGGAGCATGGCGTACTCCGCGGTCACCCAGCCCTGCCCGGAGCCCTTGCGCCAGCGGGGCACCCCCTCGGTGAGGGAGGCCGTGCACAGCACCCGGGTCTGGCCGAACTCGACGAGGACGCTGCCCTCACCGGCCTGCTGCCAGCGCCGGGTGAGGCGGACGGGGCGCAGCGCGTCGGACGCGCGGCCGTCGTGGCGGGCGGGCTGGCCGGTGGGGCTCGTCATGGGTCCAGACAGTACGCAGGGCCCTGCGCGCGACCCTGCTCGCGGGGGCCGACCTCCCCGTGGCCTCTCCCCGCGCACCCGGCCCGCCGCTCACCGCCGGGGCGGGGGCCCCACGTCGACGACGAGGCCCGGCTCCGCGAGCGCCACCGCCCCCGCGTAGCCGGCCCCGCCGGCCTCCCCGAGGGTGCGCGCGGGGTCGTTCCACGGCGGCAGGTGCGTGAGCAGCAGGGACCGCGCCCCGGCGTCGCGCGCCACCTCGGCGGCGCGTCGTCCCGTGAGGTGGACGCCGCGCTGGGCGTCGCGGCCCTCGTGGAAGGCGGCCTCGGCGAGGAGCAGGTCGGCGTCCCGGGCGAGGTCGACCACGGCGGGGCAGGCGTCGGTGTCCCCCGTGTACGTGAGGACGGCGCCGGTGGCGCGCTCGCGCAGACGGATCCCGTAGGCCTCGACGGGGTGGTCGACCCGGTCGACGAGCACGTCCCACGGGCCGAGGGCGAGGGGCGTCCACGCCCGCCACGTGCGGACGGCGAAGCTGGCGGCCAGCTCGGGGGCGGCCCCGGGCCCGTAGGCGGCCGCGAGGTGCTCGGCCGTGCCCGCGGGTCCGAGGACCGTCAGCGGCTCCGCTCGTCCGGCGGGGCGCTCGCGCAGCGCCGGGTCGTACGTGCGCGCCACGTGCAGCCCGCAGAGGTCGAGGCAGTGGTCGGCGTGGAGGTGGGAGAGCAGGACGGCGTCGAGCGCGTGGAGGTCCACGAGGCGCTGCAGCGGGCCGAGGGCCCCGCTCCCCAGGTCGAGCAGCACCCGCCACCGGCGCCCCGGCCCCTCGTCCGCCTCGAGGAGGTAGCAGGAGGCGGCGCCGCCGGGCCCGGGCAGCGAGCCGGAGCAGCCGACGACCGTCAGGCGCACGGCCGGCCGCCGCTCACGCCCTCACCGGCCCGCGCCGGTGGTGAGGAGCCCGGCGCTCTCCGCGAGCGCCACCTCGGGGCCGAGGAAGCGCCGGGCCAGGGCCGTGAAGGCGTCCGGGTCCCCGGTGGTGAGGAAGCGGTGCTCCGGTGACGGGCTCCCCGGGGGCCGCTCGAGGCCGTTCTCGACGAGCGCGCGGTAGACCTCCTGGGCCGTCTCCTCGGCGCTGCTGACGAGGCTGACGGCGGGGCCCATGACGAGCGACAGGACGCCGGTGAGCAGCGGGTAGTGGGTGCACCCGAGGACGAGGACGTCGACGCCGGCCTCCTGCAGGGGCGCGAGCGCGCGCCGGGCCTCGGCCATGAGCTCGGGCCCCGTGGTGACGCCGGCCTCGACGAACTCGACGAAGCGCGGGACGGCGCGCGTCGTCACCTGCAGGAGGGGCGCCGCGGCGAAGGCGTCCTCGTAGGCGCGCGACGTCGCCGTCGCCTGCGTGCAGATGACGCCGACGCGGCCCGACCGCGTGACCGCGGACGCCCGGCGCACGGCCGGGCGGATGACCTCGACGACGGGGACGTCGTAGCGCTCCCGCGCGTCGTGGAGCACGGCGGCGCTGGCCGAGTTGCAGGCGATGACGAGGAGCTTGACCCCGCGGTCGACCATCTCGTCGAGGCACTCCAGGGCGTACCGCCGCACCTCGGCGATCCGCCGCGGGCCGTAGGGCTGGCGCGCGGTGTCGCCGACGTAGAGCACGGGCTCGTCGGGCAGCTGGTCGAGCACGGCCCGGGCGACCGTGAGGCCGCCGAACCCGGAGTCGAAGATGCCGATCGGGTCGTCCGCCACGGGGGCAGGGTAGGCCGGGCGGCCGACGTCGCGCCCGGGCCGCGCCGGGCCGCGCCGGTGCGGACGACGGCCGTGCCCGCCGGTGGCGCCGGGCGGCCGTCAGCGCCGGGGCGGCCCTCCGGCGGCCGGCAGGTCGCGCAGCAGCACCTCGGCCAGGCCCTCCTGCAGCCAGGTGAGGAAGTCGTAGATGCTCGCCGTCCACGACGTCGGGTCGTCCTCGTCGGCCTCGGCGGCCCGCAGCGCGACGAGAGCGGCGTCGTCGTCGGTCTCCAGGCCGAGGCGCTGGGCCAGCACGAGCCGCAGGTCGGTGAGGGCGGTCACCCACGCCCGCGCCTCGTCGTCGGTGAGCAGGAGCGGCGGCGGGCGTCGCAGCGTGGCGGACGCCGTCAGCAGCGCGGCGCGCTTGCGGTCGGCCAGCCCCTCCTGCGTGAAGCGGCGGAACTCCGCGGCGGCCTCGTCGTCGTCCCGGCTGGCGGCCGGCAGGAGGCGGGCGAGCGCCGGGTCCTCGGGGGCGTCGGCGGGCGCCGCGTCGAGCTGGCGGGCCAGTGCCTCCAGGGGGTCCTCCCCCTCGCGCCCGGCGTCCGCCCCGGCCTCGCCGGCGGCGCCGTCGAGCAGCCGCGCCACGTCGTCGAGCAGGCCGGCGACGAGCTCGGCCTCCTGGGGCTCGAAGCCCGCGGTGATGCCCTTGCGGGTGCGGCGGAAGCGGCGGGCCACGGGTCCTCCTTCGTCCTCCTCGGGGCGGCCCGAGGAGGGTCAGCTGTCGTGCGAGAAGGTCGCCCAGAGGCCGAAGCCGTGCATCGCCTCGACGTCGCGCTCCATCTCCTCCAGCGAGCCCGACGACACGACCGCGCGGCCCTCGTCGTGGACGTCGCGCATGAGGCGCTCGGCCTTGGCGCGCGAGTAGCCGAAGTAGCTCTGGAACACGTAGGTCACGTAGGACATGAGGTTGACCGGGTCGTTCCACACGATGGTCACCCAGGGCCGCTCCGTGCTCGGCGCCTCGGCGGCGACGGCCTCCTCGGCCTCGGCCGGCGCCACGGACGCCACCACGGGCGCCGCCCCGACGACCACCGGGGACGCCGACGGACGGGCGGCCGGCGCCGCCGCTGCCGGCCAGGTGGTCGCGCTCACAGGGCCACCCTAGGACGGAGGGTCGGGGGGCTACGGTCGCCCGCGTGGGCACCTCGGCGCTGCTGACCGACCGCTACGAGCTGACGATGCTGCAGGCCGCGCTGGCCGACGGCACCGCCGGGCGGCGGTGCGTCTTCGAGGTCTTCGCCCGCCGGCTGCCCCACGGGCGCCGCTACGGCGTCGTGGCGGGCACCGGGCGGCTGCTCGAGGTGCTGCCCGACCTGCGGTTCTCCGACGACGACCTCGCCTGGCTCGAGCGCGAGGGGGTCGTCGACGCCCGGACGGTCGAGCACCTGGCGTCCTGGAGCTTCCGCGGTGACGTCGAGGGCTACCCCGAGGGGGAGGTCTACCTGCCCGGCTCCCCCCTGCTGACGGTGCGGGGCACCTTCGCCGAGGCCGTCGTCCTCGAGACCCTCGTCCTGTCGGTGCTCAACCACGACAGCGCCGTCGCGTCGGCGGCCTCGCGCATGACGGCCGCCGCCGACGGCCGCCCCTGCCTGGAGATGGGCTCCCGACGCACGCACGAGGAGGCCGCCGTGGCGGCCGCCCGGGCCGCGGCGGTGGCGGGCTTCTCCGGGACGTCGAACCTCGCGGCGGGCCGCCGCTACGGCCTGCCGACCATCGGCACGTCGGCGCACGCCTTCACGCTGCTGCACGACGACGAGGACGCCGCCTTCGCCGCCCAGGTGGCCGCCCTCGGCCCGTCGACGACGCTGCTCGTCGACACCTACGACGTGGCCGCCGCCGTCGAGCGCGCCGTGGCCCTCGCCGGCCCCGAGCTCGGCGCCGTCCGGCTCGACTCGGGCGACCTCGCGGAGCTGGCCCACGACGTCCGCCGCCGCCTCGACGGGCTCGGCGCGACCCGGACGAAGATCACCGTGACGAGCGACCTCGACGAGCACGCCATCGCCGCCCTCGCCGCCGCGCCGGTCGACAGCTACGGCGTCGGCACGAGCCTCGTCACCGGCAGCGGCCAGCCGACGGCGGGCCTCGTCTACAAGATGGTCGCCCGGGAGGGCCGGGACGGGCGCCTGCAGGGCGTGGCCAAGGCGAGCCAGCACAAGCAGGGCGTCGCCGGGGCGAAGCGCGCGTGGCGCGAGCTCTCCTCCGGCGTGGCGAGCGCCGAGGTGCTCGTCGTCGAGCACGCCGACGGGGCCACCGCCCCGGTGCCCGGGGCCCGCCCGCTGCAGGTGCCGCTGGTCGAGGGCGGGCGCGTCGTCGCGGAGGGGGCCACCGGCGCCGAGGGCGTCCGCGCGGCGGCCCACCGGCACGACGACGCCCGCGCCGAGCTGCCCGCCTCGGCGCGGCGGCTGGCGCGCGGCGAGGCCTGCCTGCCGACGCGCCTGGTGGGCGCGGGCGGCTGACGGCGGCGTCCCCCGCCCGCCGGCCCCCCGACCCCGGACGCCCGGACCCTTGACGCGTCCGGTCCGCCGGAGTACTCCTTCGTGCGCTCCCGCCCCCGCGCCCAGCACCGGGCCCGGCGCCCCGCGGGCCCGGAGGTGGTCCGTGGACGGGTACCAGGCTGTGGACGAGCACCGGGCCCGGGAGGGGTCCTCCTCCGGCTTCTGCGCCGTGGCTCCCAGCCCCGACCTGCGGCGCCGCCTGCTGGAGCGCGCCGACGAGGCGCGGGGCGCGGACGCCCTGGCGTCCGCCCTCGCCGGACAGCGGCGGTACTTCGGGCTCGACGACGGCGTCATCGTCCCGCCCGACCGCTTCCCGCCCGGCGCCACCGCGGCGCAGGTCCGCCGGGCCGCGGCGGCACGGGCGCCGCTGCGCGGGCGGGTGCGCGTCGTCGTCGTCCTCGTGGAGTTCCCCGACCGCTCCCTCGGCAGGTCGCCGGCGGAGTACGAGGAGCTGTTCTTCTCCCGCGGCTCGTCGAGCACCGGCAGCGTCAACGACTACTTCACCGAGGTCTCCGGCGGGCTCCTCGACGTCGTCGGGGAGGTCGTCGGGCCGCTCACGCTGCCGCGGACGCTGGAGTGGTACGCCAACGGCGGCTTCGGCATCGGTCGCCCCAGCGGGGAGCCCCGCGCGAACGTCATGGCCGACGACGCCGCGGCCGCCGCCGACGCGGAGGTCGACCTCACGCCCTACGACAACGACGGCGACGGCTACGTGGACGCCTTCGTCGTCGTGCACGCCGGTCGGGGCGGGGAGGAGACCGGCGACCCGGGCGACCTCTGGTCGCACAAGTGGGTGCTGCCCGCCGAGCGAGCGGTCGACGGCACCCGCGTGTACGCCTACCTGACCATCCCCGAGGACGCGAGGCTCGGGGTGAGCGCGCACGAGCTGGGCCACCTGCTGCTGGGCTGGCCGGACCTGTACGACGTCGACGGCACCTCGGAGGGCGTGGGGAACTGGTGCCTCATGGGCGGCGGCTCGTGGAACGGCGGCGGCGACATGCCAGCCCACCCGTCGGCCTGGTGCAAGGCCGACCAGGGGTGGGTCGCGGTGCAGGACGTCACCGCCACCGGAGACGTCGAGGTCGTCGACGTCGCCGCCAGCCGGACCGTCCACCGCGTGCCCGTGGTCGGCGCGGCGGGACCGGAGCACTTCCTGCTGGAGAACCGGCGCCTGCGCGGGTTCGACCGCGAGCTGCCCGGCGACGGGCTGCTGGTCTGGCACGTCGACGAGGAGCAGCCCGACAACAGCGACGAGAGCCGCTACCTCGTGGGTCTCCTGCAGGCCGACGGCTCGCAGGACCTCGAGCGCGCCGCCAACCGCGGCGACGGCGGCGACCCCTACCCCGGGTGGACGGGCAACCGCACCCTGGACGCCACCTCGAACCCCGCGACGACCACCCACGCCGGCCAGGACAGCCGGGTCGCCGTCACCCGCGTCCCCGACTCCTCCGACGCCATGCGGGTGCACGTCGACCTCGACGGCGGCGGAGGCGACGGCGGCGGAGGCGACGGCGGCGGAGGTGACGTGGCCGCGCGCCTCGCCCGGGTCGAGGAGGAGCTGGGCCGTCTGCAGCAGGTGGTCGCGCGGGCGGCCGCAGCCCTGGGTGGGGAGGACCCGTCGGCGGCGGGAGGGGGCGCGACGGACGGGGTGCGGGCGTGGTCGCGCCGGCCCCGAACCTGACCCGGGTCACCGGCACCGTCGCCCGGCGCCGCCCCCATCCCGCGCTGGACGCCTGGGACCTGGTCGCGCTCGCGGTGGAGAGCACCGCTCCCGTGCCCGGGCGGGCGGACCTGGTCTCGCGCCGGCTGCCCCCCGGAGCGCCGCTGGAGGTGGCCGTGCGTCGCGAGCTCCTCGGCGACGCCGGGCCCGGCTGGCGCGTCGACGTCCGCGTCCGCGCCACGCCGGCCGACGTCCTCGCCGAGACCTCACCGGCGCCGGGGGACCTGGTCCTCCGACCGCCCCCGCCCGGGTGAGACCGCACCCCAGCCGACCGGTCACGCGGGCGGCGCGGTCGACGGGCCGGCGCACGGGCGTCAGCGCCCGAGCAGCTGCGCGGTGCTGACGACGGTCGCGAACTCGCCGTGGAGGTTCGTGGCGGTCGCGCGCATGAGCTCCTCGGCGGTGAGCACGGTCCCGTCGGGAGCGGTGCGGGCGAAGGTCGACGTCGCGTCGAGGGCGAAGAGGACGCGGTGCCCGAGGTTCCCGCCCACGCGGGCGGTGGTCTCGCAGCAGTGGTTGGTCGTGGTGCCGCAGACGACGAGGCCGTCGACCGCCTCGGCGCGCAGCCACGCGTCGAGGTCCGGCTCGCCGTGGAAGGCGCTGTTCACCGACTTCACGACGAGCAGGTCGTGCGGCCCGTCGACGCCGTCGACGAGGTCGTTGCCGGGCTGGCCCGGGGCCAGCGGCGAGCCCGGCGTCGTCGAGTCGTGGCGCACGAGCACCACGGGGCGCCCGGCCGCCCGCCAGGCGTCGAGCAGCGCGAGCACGTGGCCGAGGTGCTCCGGCCCGGGCACGCCCCAGGAGGGGTCCTCGAAGCCGCGCTGGACGTCGACGACGACCAGAGCCGTGCGGTCCAGGTCGCCCAGGGGCTGCTCGGCGCTCGTCACCGGCGCATCGTCGCGCACGCCCGTGGCGCGAGGGCCGCGGCTGCTCCAGCGGGGCGCAGCCGGCGCAGGTGCACCGGAACCGCCGTCGCGCCCGGCCGCGGCGCACCAGGATCACGCCGTGCGCGCTGCGCGGCTCCTGCCGGTCCTCCCCCTGCTCCCCCTACTCCCCCTGCTCGCCGTCGCCGGCTGCGGCGGCCCGCGGGTGCCGACCCTCGCCGCGGGCAGCCCGCCCGAGGTCGTCGTCGCGACCTACCTCGCCGCGGTCCAGGCGGGCGACGAGGACGCCGCACGGTCGCTGTCCACCCCGGAGCACGAGGAGTCCGGCTCCGGCCTCGCGGCGGGGCCCGCCGTGAGCGTCCGCGAGCTCCTCGTCGAGCCGGCCGAGGAGCGGCCCACCGACGAGGACGCCTCCACCGGCGAGAGCCCCGCCGGTGGTCACGACGAGACGGTCGACGTGCGCACCACCTTCGTGCTGGGCGGCGGGGACGCGTCCCTGCCCGACGGCCCGACGGTCTGGTCCTTCCTGCTCGTCCGCGACGACGGGGGCCCCTGGCTCGTGGCCGGCGAGGGCGGCGGCTGACGAGGGCCGCGGGTCCCCGACGAGCGGGACCGCCGTGCCCTAGCGTCGCGGCGTGCCGACGACGCGCCCGGGCCGCCCCTACGTCGTCGCGGTGGACGCGGGCGGGACGCGCACGCGCGTCGCGTGCGTCGACCTGGAGGGGCGGCGGCTGAGCGGCGCCACGGGACCCGCGGGCGCCTGGCACCACGACGACGACGCCGTCGCGCACCTGCAGGAGACCGTCCTCGAGGCGCTGCGGTCCGGCGACCTCGCGCGCGAGGACGCGCGCGCCCTCGTGGCCGGGGTGGCGGGCGTGAGCCGGCGCGGCGGCGACCACGGGGACCGCAGCCTGGAGTGGGCGCGCTCCGCCTACGCCCTCCCGGAGCTGGCGTGCCCGCAGGTCGTCGTGAACGACGCGGTGACCGCCCACCGGGGCGCGCTGGCCGGCGAGCCCGGCGTCGTCGTGGTCGCCGGGACCGGCTCGATGGTCCTCGCCATCACCGACGACGGCTCCGAGGTCGAGAACGGGCAGCTGGCCCACTACGCCGGCGGCGCCCGGCACCTCGCCTTCGAGGCCGTGCAGCAGGTGCTCGTCGGCGCCGCCGGACCGGACGACGCCGACCTCGTCGCGGCGCTGCTCGCGGCCTGGGGCGCCGCCGACGCCGCGGGGCTGCGCACCGCCGCGCTGGAGGTCGACCGGGCAGGACGGCACGCGGTCACCCGTCGCTACGGCGGTCTCGCCCCCCTCGTCACGGCGGCCGCGAGCACCAGCCCGCTGGCGGACCGGGCCGTGCGCGCCCTGGCCGAGCGCACGGCCCGCGGCGTCCTGCTCCTCGCGCCCCTCGTCGGACGAGGACCGGTGCGCGTCAGCACCACCGGCGGGGTGGCGAGCGACCCGGCCTTCCGCGAGCGCCTGCGCGAGGCCCTCGTCGTGCCCGGCGCGGACCCGACGCTCCTCGTCCCGCCCGCGGGCGACGCCATCCTCGGCGCCGCCCTCATGGCCCTGGAGGTCGCCGGGGAGGTGCGCCCGGTCGCCGTCGACCGCCTCCGCGAGGACCAGCCCTGACGTCACCGCCTGACGCCAGGTGGTGGCTCGCTCCAGCGCGGGGTGCATGTCCGTGCCTGAGGTCCCCTTCCTGCTCCTCGGGGTGATCCTCTACCTCGCCGTCATCGCGCTGGGGCTCTTCGCGGCCTCCTGGGTCATCCGGCTCGCCGTCCGGCACGGGTCCCTGGACGCGCGACGACGCTGGGTCGAG
Organism: uncultured Pseudokineococcus sp.; assembly: GCF_947499845.1. GTDB lineage: Bacteria > Actinomycetota > Actinomycetes > Actinomycetales > Quadrisphaeraceae > Pseudokineococcus. The sequence goes on along the minus strand of NZ_CANMPM010000008.1, from coordinate 39,919 downwards.
CAGGAGCAGCAGGTCCAGCGCCGCCTCGACGACGAGGGCTACCCGCAGGAGCAGGGGCCTGGCGCGGAGCCGTGGCCCGCGACGGCTGCCGGCTGACGTCGCGTCGCCGGGCCGGGCGCCCGCGGTGGCCCGGCACGGCGAGCGGGGAGAGCCTGGGGCCAGTCCGGACGCCCACCGACCAGCGGAGCCGACGTGAGCACCAGCCCCCAGCCCGAGCCGACCGCGGGGACGAGCGCCCACGCGCGGGCGCTCGTCGTCGTCGACGTGCAGGTCGACTTCTGCGAGGGCGGGTCCCTCGCCGTCGAGGGCGGCGCCGCGGTCGCCACCGCCGTCACCCGGCACGCCCGCGAGCGCGCCGACGACTACGCCGCCGTCGTCGCGACCCAGGACTGGCACGTCGACCCGGGGGGCCACTTCAGCGACCACCCGGACTTCGTCACCAGCTGGCCCGTCCACTGCGTCGCGGGCACCCCCGGGGCCGCGCCCCAGCCGGGCTTCGACGTCGACCTCGCGCAGGCCGTCTTCCGCAAGGGGCAGTACTCCGACGGCTACTCCGGCTTCGAGGGCGAGGCCGAGGACGGCGACCGGCTCGAGGAGTGGCTGCGCCGCAAGGCCGTCACGGACCTCGACGTCGTCGGCATCGCCACCGACCACTGCGTGCGCGCCACGGCGCTGGACGCCGCCCGCGCCGGCTTCCGCGTGCGGGTGCTGCTGCCGCTCGTCGCCGGCACGGCGCCCGAGAGATCCCGCGCCGCGCTCGAGGAGATGCGCGCGGCGGGGGTCAAGGTCGCCGACGAGCTGCCGGCCGAGGGCTGACGGCGGCGGTCAGCGCCCGACGAGCGCCCTCGCGAGCGCGGGGTCGAGCCCCGGGGACGCCAGGACGTGCAGCCGCTGCGTCGGCCGCGTCATGGCGACGTAGAGGTCGTGCGCCCCGGCGCGGGGGTCCTCGTCGTCCGGCCCGCCGAGGACCTCCGCGGGCTCGACGAGCACCACCGCGTCGAACTCCAGCCCCTTGGAGTCGGCGACGGTCATGACGGAGACGGGGCTGTCCAGTGCCCCGGGGCCCGTGGCGACGGGCAGGTCCGCCCCCCCGGGCCCGCGCAGCCGCCCGACGAGGGCGGCGGAGGTCCCCGCGAGGCGCTCCGGCGGGCAGAGCACCGCGAGGCGACCGCCCGCCACCCGTCGGGCCTCGTCGGCGACGACGCCGCGCAGCGCCTCCTCGCGGGCGTCGCCGTCGGCCGGCACCTCGGTGAGCGACGGAGGGCCCTCCCCCTCGCGGACCGAGGTCGGCGTCCGCCCCGGTGCCCCCGTGAGCCCGAGGACGGCCGCGGCCGCGTCCATGACCTGGCGCGGGGTGCGGTAGTTGACCGTCAGCTCCTCCAACCGCCAGCGGCCCTCCGCGAAGGGGTCGAGCACCTCGGCCCACACGGACGCCCCTGCGGCGGAGCGCGTCTGGGCCAGGTCGCCGACCACGGTCATGGACCGGCTCGGGCAGCGCCGCACGAGCAGCCGCCACATCATCGGCGAGAGCTCCTGCGCCTCGTCGACGACGACGTGCCCGAAGACCCACGTGCGGTCCCCCGCCGCCCGCTCGGCGACGGTCAGCGTCGGGCCGCCGAGGTCGGACTGGCGGGCCGCCAGGTCCTCGGCCGAGGCGGTGAAGCCCTCGACCGCCGTCTCCCCCGCACCGGAGTCGAGCACCTCGCGCGCGAGCGAGAGCGCCTCCTCGCGCCGGCGCGCCTCCTCCCGGGCGCCCTGGCCGGCCGCCCCTGTCTCGTCCTCCCCGAGCAGCTCGGCCGCCTCGTCGAGCAGGGGGACGTCGTCGACCGTCCAGGGGTCCTCCGCGCGGCGCAGGAGCAGCGCCTGCTCCTCGGGGGAGAAGAGCCCGTCCGCCGCCTCGGCGAGCCGGTGCGGGCGGGTGAGCAGGTCGCCGACGAGCTTCTGCGGCGTCATGGGCATCCACGCGAGGTTGAGCGCCACGCGCACGTCCCGCGAGCCGCGCAGGTCGGCGACGACGCCCGGCCGGTCCTCCGGCTCCAGGCGCGAGCCCTGCGCACGGGCGACGAGGTCGGCGAGGTGCAGCAGGAGGTCGCGCACGAAGCCGCTGCGCGCCTCCAGGTGCGGCTGCCCCGTGGCCCGGGCGCGCTCGCGGGCCCGCGCGACGGCCCGTGGCTGCAGGACGACGGTCGTGCCCTCGACGTCCAGGCGCTGCGGGCCCGCCGGCACGCGCTGGCGGGCGGCTACGGACCGGGACAGCACCTCGAGCCAGCGCTCGTCGCCCTTGAGCCGCGCCACCGCCGGCCGGTCGGCGGCGCGGGCGTCGACCCCGGGAAAGAGCTGGCCCGCCGTGGACGTGAGCACGCCGCTCTCGCCCAGCGAGGGCAGCACCTGCTCGATGTAGCGCAGGAAGACCGGGCTCGGCCCGACGACGAGGACGCCGCTGCGCGCCAGCCGCTCGCGGTGGGCGTACAGCAGGTAGGCGGCGCGATGCAGCGCCACCGCGGTCTTGCCCGTGCCCGGCCCGCCCTGGACGACGAGGACGCCCTTGGCGTCGGAGCGGATGATCGCGTCCTGCTCGGCCTGGATGGTCGCGACGATGTCGCCCATGCGGCCCGTGCGCTGCGCACCCAGCGCGGCCATGAGCGCGCCCTCGCCGCCCAGGGCCTCGAGGCCGCGCGCCGCGAGGCCGTCGGCGTCGAGGACGTCGTCCTCCAGGCCCTGCACCGAGCGGCCCCGCAGCGCGAGGTGCCGGCGCCGCGCCACGCCCGCGGGCCGTGCCGCCGTCGCCTGGTAGAAGGGCTCGGAGGCCGGCGCGCGCCAGTCGACGAGCAGCCGCTGCTGCGCCTCGTCGGCGAGGCCGAGCCGCCCGACGTAGCGCGTCTCGCCGTCGGAGAGGTCGAGGCGGCCGAAGACGAGGCGGTCCTCGACGGCGTCCAGCTGCGCGAGGCGCCCCTCGTGCAGCGCCGCGAAGGAGTCGCGCTCGGAGCGGTTCTGGTGCGTGCCGGTGGTCTCCGAGCGGCGCACGGCCGCGAGCTCGGCGGCGGTGCGCCGGCGCAGGTCGTCCAGGCGCGCGTAGCGGGTGTCGACGGCGCCCTGCTCGGCGGCGACCTGCTCGGCGCGGGCCGCGCCCTCGTCGGCAGCGCGGGCCGCGTCCTCGTCGGCAGCGCGGGCGGCGCCCTCGTCGGCAGGGCGCGCGGTGCTGTCGTCGGTCCCGGCGTCGGTGGTCGTTCGCGGGTCGGCGGTCATGGGCTGGTGGCGCTCCAGGGTCGTCCGGTCGGCGCGGCGCACGCGGTGGGCGGCGACGCCGCAGGGTCAGCCGAGGTCGAGGGCGAGCAGGTCCTCCTCGGTCTCGCGGCGCACGAGCACCCGCGAGACCCCGCCCGAGACCGCCACGACGGGCGGGCGCGGGACGTGGTTGTACTGGCTGGCGAGGGCGCGGCAGTAGGCGCCCGTGCCGGGCACGGCCACGAGGTCGCCGGGGCCGAGGTCGCCGGCCATGAACTCGTCCATGACGACGATGTCCCCGCTCTCGCAGTGCTTCCCGACGACGCGGGTGAGCACCGGCGGGGCGTCCGAGCGCCGCGAGGCCAGCGTCGCCGAGTAGTCGGCCGAGTACAGGGCCGTGCGCACGTTGTCGCTCATGCCGCCGTCGACGGCGACGTAGCGGCGGGTCTGCCCGCCGTCGAGGACGACGTCCTTCGTCGTGCCGGCGGTGTAGAGCGTGAAGGTGCTCGGCCCGACGACGGCCCGCCCCGGCTCCACCGACACGCGGGGCACGTCGACGCCCTCGGCGGCGCACGCGGCGGCGACCACGCGGGCCATCCCCTGGGCCAGCTCGCGCGGAGGGAGCGGCTGGTGCTGGGTCGTGTAGGCCATGCCGAAGCCGCCGCCGAGGTCCATCTCGGGCAGGACGACGTCGTGCTCGCGCTGGACCTGGGCGTGCAGACGGACGAGCCGCCGGGCGGCGACCTCGAAGCCCTCGACGTCGAAGATCTGCGACCCGATGTGGGAGTGCAGCCCCCGCAGGTCGAGCTCCGGGCGCGCCAGCACCGCGGCCGCGGCCCGCGCCGCCTCCCCCGTCGAGAGGGGGAGCCCGAACTTCTGGTCCTCGTGGGCCGTCGCGATGTAGGAGTGCGTGTGCGCCTCGACGCCGACGGTGACGCGGACGAGCACCGGCGCGCGCACGCCCAGGCGGGCGGCCACGTCGGCCACCCGGTCGACCTCCGGCAGCGAGTCGACGACGAGGCGCCCCAGCCCCGCCCGCAGCGCCCGCTCGACCTCGGCGTCGGACTTGTTGTTGCCGTGCAGGGCCATCCGCGCCGGGTCGACGCCGGCGCGCAGCCCGACCGCCATCTCACCGCCCGTGCAGGTCTCGAGGAGCATGCCCTCCTCGGCGACCCAGCGGGCGACCGCCGTGCAGAGGAAGGCCTTGCCGGCGTAGTAGACGTCGGCGCCGCCGCACAGGTCGGCGAAGGCCTCGTCGAAGGCCTCGACGAAGCCGCGCGCCCGGGCGCGCAGGTCGTCCTCGTCGAGGACGTACGCCGGGGTCCCGTGCTCGGCGGCCAGCCGGGTGACGGGCACGCCGCCCACCTCGAGCGCGCCGTCGCCGCCGCGCCGCACCGTCCGCGCCCACAGCGGCGTCACGAGGGCGTTGACGTCGTCCGGCACCGCGAGCCAGCCCGGCCCGCCGTAGCCCTCGGCGTGCAGCGAGCCGGCCTCGTGGGCGTGCAGGCGCGGGCTCACATGCGCTCCGGGGCCGAGACGCCGAGCAGGCCGAGCCCGGAGGCGAGGACCGTGCGGACGGCCTCGGCGAGCCACAGGCGCGTGCGGTGCACGTCCTCGACCGGGGCCTCGCCGATCGGCGTCACGCGGCACTCGTCGTACCACTTGTGGAAGGCGCCGGCGAGCACCTCGAGGTGGCGGGCCACGCGGTGCGGCTCGCGCAGCTCGGCGGCCTGCTCGACCACGCGCGGGTGCTCGCCGAGCGCGGCCAGCACGGCCGACTCGGTGGGGTGGGTGAGCAGCGAGGGGTCGAAGCCGTCCTCCCGGCGCACCCCGGCGGCCTCCGCGTTGCGGGCCACGCCGCACGTGCGGGCGTGCGCGTACTGGACGTAGAAGACGGGGTTCTCGTTGGTCCGGCGGGTCAGCACGTCGAGGTCGATGTCGATGGTCGAGTCGACCGAGCTCCGGCTGAGGGAGTAGCGCGCGGCGTCGACGCCGACGGCCTCGACGAGGTCCTCGAGCGAGACCACCGTGCCGTTGCGCTTGCTCATCCGGACCGGCTGGCCGTCGCGCACGAGGTTGACCATCTGCCCGATGAGCACCTCGACGACGGCCGGGTCGTCCCCGAAGGCCGCGGCCGCCGCCTTGAGCCGGCTGATGTAGCCGTGGTGGTCGGCGCCGAGCATGTAGATGCACAGGTCGGCCCCGCGGGCCCGCTTGTCGCGCAGGTACGCGAGGTCGCCGGCGATGTAGGCCGGCTGCCCGTCGGACTTGATGACGACGCGGTCCTTGTCGTCGCCGTGGTCGGTCGAGCGCAGCCACCAGGCGCCGTCGGCCTCGTAGAGGCTGCCCGAGGCCTTGAGGTGCTCCACGGCGGCGTCCACCGCCCCGGAGGCGTGCAGCGAGTCCTCGTGGAACCACACGTCGAAGTCGACGCCGAAGTCGTGGAGGTCGCGCTTGACCTCGTCGAACATCAGCGCGACGCCGTCACGGCGGAAGACCTCCTGGGCGGCGTCCTCGGGCATCGCCAGGAGGTCCTCGCCGCGGGCGGAGGCGTCGGCGACGACGCGAGCGGCGATGTCGCCGACGTAGGCGCCGCCGTAGCCGTCCTCGGGCGCCGGGCGCCCGTGGGCCCGCGCCAGCAGCGACCGGGCGAAGCGGTCGATCTGGGCGCCGTGGTCGTTGAAGTAGTACTCGCGCACCACCTCGGCGCCCGTGGCGGCCAGCACGCGGGCCAGGGCGTCGCCCACGGCGCCCCAGCGCGCACCGCCGAGGTGGACGGGGCCGGTGGGGTTGGCCGAGATGAACTCGAGGTTGATGCAGGTGCCCGCGCGCCTGTCGCTCGTGCCGTACGCGGCGCCCGCCTCGACGACGGTGCGCGCCAGCTCGCCGGCCGCCGAGGCCTGCAGGACGACGTTGAGGAAGCCCGGGCCGGCGACGTCGACCCGCTCGACGCCGTCGACGGCCCCCAGCCGGGCCGCGAGCGCGGTCGCGAGGTCGCGCGGGGCTACACCGGCCCGCTTGCCGAGCTGCAGGGCGACGTTGGTCGCCCAGTCGCCGTGCTCGCGGCTGCGGGGGCGCTCGACGCGCACCTCCGCGGGCAGGTCGTCGACGGCGAGGGAGCCCGCGGCCGGCTCCCGGGCCTCGACCGCCTCGACGAGGCAGCGGCGGATCGCGGCGGAGAGCTCGGCGGGAGTCACGGCCCAGCAGTCTAGGAGGGCGCGGGGAGGGTTCCGGGCGGGCGTCCACGGACGGCCCGGCGCCCCGTCGGCCCCGGCACGCGACGAGCGCCGCCCGCGGTGGCGGTGACGGCGCTCGAGAGGTGCTGCGTGGTGCCCCCGGCAGGATTCGAACCTGCGCCCCCGCCTCCGGAGGGCGGTGCTCTATCCCCTGAGCTACGGGGGCCGGTGGGCCCTTGGGACGGCGCAGACACTACCCCACGAGCCCCGCCCCTCTGACGCGATGGCCCCTCTGACGCGACGGCCCTCCTGACGCGCCGGCCTCACCAGCCCGACGGCAGCGGGCGGCCCTCCTCGTACCCCGACGGCGACTGGACGCCGACGACGGCGCGCTCGTGGAGCTCGGGCAGCGTCCGGGCGCCCGCGTAGGTGCAGGCGCTGCGGATGCCCGAGGTGATGGAGTCGAGGAGGTCCTCGACGCCCGGGCGCGCCGGGTCGAGCATCATCCGCGAGCTGGAGATGCCCTCCTCGAAGAGCGCCTTGCGCGCGCGCTCCAGCGGCGACTCCTCGCGGGTGCGGTGGGCGACGGCCCGCTTGGAGGCCATGCCGAAGCTCTCCTTGTAGCTGCGGCCGCGCTCGTCGACGAGCAGGTCGCCCGGGCTCTCGTGCGTCCCCGCGAACCAGGAGCCGACCATGACCGAGCTGGCGCCCGCGGCGAGCGCCAGCGCGAGGTCGCGCGGGTGGCGCACGCCGCCGTCGGCCCACACCGAGGCGCCGAGCTCGCGGGCGGCGGCGGCGCACTCGAGGACGGCGGAGAACTGCGGCCGCCCGACCCCCGTCATCATCCTCGTGGTGCACATGGCGCCCGGGCCGACGCCGACCTTGACCACGTCGGCGCCCGCGCCCACGAGGTCACGCACCCCCTCGGCGGTGACGACGTTGCCGGCGACGACGGGCACCTGCGGGTCCAGGGCCCGGACGGCGCGCAGCGCGTCGACCATGCGCTCCTGGTGGCCGTGGGCGGTGTCGACGACGAGGACGTCGACACCGGCGTCGAGCAGCGCGGCCGCGCTGCCGGCCACGTCCCCGGTGACGCCGACGGCCGCGCCCACGCGCAGGCGGCCCGCGGCGTCCACCGCCGGCGCGTACAGGGCCGAGCGGACGCAGCCGAGGCGGGTCATCGCCCCGGCGAGGACGCCGTCGCGCACGACGGGCGCGAAGGAGCGCCGCGCGCCGTCGAGCACGGAGAACGCCCGGTCCAGGCCCCCCTGCGCCTCGACGTCCGCGGCGTCCAGGACGAGCGGCGAGGTGCTCATGACGGAGGCCAGGGAGGTGAAGCGGTCCACGCCCTCGCAGTCCGAGGCGGTGACGACCCCCAGGGGGCGGCGCTCGGCATCGACGACGACGAGGGCGCCGTGCGCGCGCTTGGGCAGCAGGTGCAGGGCGTCGACGACCCGGTCCTCCGGCGCCGCGACGATGGGGGTCTCGAGGACGGTGCTGCGCGCCTTCACCCAGGCGACGACCTCGGCCACGACGTCGAGCGGCACGTCCTGCGGGATGACGGCGAGCCCGCCGCGGCGGGCGACGGTCTCGGCCATGCGCCGGCCGGCGACCGCCGTCATGTTGGCGACGACGACGGGCACGGTGGCCCCCGTGCCGTCGTCGGTCCGCAGGTCCACCTCGGTCCGCGAGGCCACGCCGGAGCGGCCCGGCACGAGGAAGACGTCGCTGTAGGTGAGGTCGTGACCGGGGGCCGAGCCGTCGAGGAAGCGCACGGGGCGCCAGGGTAGGCCGTCCCGCCCCCGTCCGGCCCCGCCACCGCGCGCCGACGGGCGGCGCGACGGCGCCCAGGCACTAGTCTGGCCGGGCCGACGCACACGCAGGTCCGCGCGGTACCGGGGGTCCCGGCGCCGGGCGCATCTCGCGCACCGACCCGTGGAAGAGGGCGATCGCCACCGTGTCCCAGCAGGAGACCACCAGCGCAGGACGGGGCTCCTCCGGCCCCGCGGACGAGGGGCCCGACGCGATCCCGGGCACGGCGTCCGGCTTCGGCCCCAACGCGTGGCTCGTCGACGAGCTGCACGAGCGCTACCTCGAGGACCGCGAGTCCGTGGACCCGGCCTGGTGGGAGTTCTTCGAGGACTACACCCCGGGCGACGGCGCCCCCCAGGAGGACGCGCCCGAGGGCTCCGGCACCTCCGGCGCCGACGCGGGCACCGCGACGACCGGGAGCGCGGCGGCGACGACGCAGGGGTCCGCCCCCGCGCCCGCGGACGGCGTCGACGCGGCCGGCTCCTCGCCCTCGGCGGCGCCCGCGCCCGCCCCGAGCCGCGCCCCCTCCGCCGCGCAGGAGGCGGCCGGCGCCGACGCGCCGGCCCCCGCCCCCGCCACGCCGGGCGCGTCGGCCGCCGCCGGCGCGGCCCCCGCGCCCCGCACCCCCGCCGCGCCCGAGCGGGCGGCCGAGCAGGCCCCCGCGAGCGGCTCGGCGCCGCGCGCGGCGCGGCCGGCCTCCGAGCCGGGCACGACGCCGTCCTCGGCGGGCACCCGCGACGGCCGCGGCGCACCGGCGTCGGCGCTGGCGCCCCGGCCCTCCGGGGGCGGCCAGGACGCCGAGCGCGAGGACGAGGTGGTGCGCCTGCGCGGCCCCGCCGCCCGCGTCGTCACCAACATGGAGGCGAGCCTCGAGGTCCCCACCGCCACGAGCGTGCGCGCGGTGCCGGCCAAGGCCCTCATCGACAACCGCATCGTCATCAACTCCAACCTGGCCCGCGCGCGCGGCGGCAAGGTCTCCTTCACCCACCTCATCGGCTACGCGCTCGTCGAGGCCCTCGCCGAGATGCCCTCGATGAACGCCGCGTACACCACCGACGGCGGCAAGCCCGCGGTCGTCAGCCCCGCGCACGTAGGCCTCGGCATCGCCATCGACCTGCCGAAGGACGACGGCACCCGCCAGCTCATGGTCCCGGCGGTCAAGCCCGCGGAGACCATGGACTTCGCGCAGTTCTGGGCGGCCTACGAGGACGTCGTGCGGCGCGCGCGCCAGGGCAAGCTGGGCGTGCAGGACTTCGCCGGCGTGACGATGACCCTCACCAACCCGGGCACCATCGGCACGGTCCACTCGGTGCCGCGGCTGGTCAAGGGCCAGGGCGCGATCATCGGTGTCGGCGCCATGGACTACCCGGCCGAGTACCAGGGCGCGGCCGAGGACACCATCGCCAAGCTCGGCGTCAGCAAGGTCATGACGCTGACGTCGACCTACGACCACCGCATCATCCAGGGCGCCCAGTCGGGCGAGTTCCTGCGCGTGGTCCACCAGAAGCTGCTCGGGCTCGACGGGTTCTACGACCGCGTCTTCTCCGCCCTGCACATCCCCTACGAGCCGGTCCGCTGGGTGCAGGACACGAGCATCCGCGGGCAGGTGGACGTGGGGCGCGTGAGCCGGGTGGTGGAGCTCATCCACGCCTACCGCGTGCGCGGCCACCTGATGGCCGACACCGACCCGCTGGAGTACCGCCAGCGCCGCCACCCCGACCTCGACGTCCAGACGCACGGGCTCACGCTGTGGGACCTCGACCGCGAGTTCCCCACGGGCGGCTTCGGCGACGGCGGGCCGATGAAGCTGCGCCACATCCTCGGCGTCCTGCGCGACTCCTACTGCCGCACCACGGGCATCGAGTACATGCACATCCAGGACCCGGAGCAGCGCGCCTGGATCCAGGACCACGTCGAGAAGCCGTACACCAAGCCCGACCGGGACGAGCAGCTGCGGATCCTCAACCGGCTCAACGCGGCCGAGGCGTTCGAGACCTTCCTGCAGACGAAGTTCGTCGGGCAGAAGCGCTTCAGCCTGGAGGGCGGCGAGTCCGTCATCCCGCTGCTCGACGCGCTGCTGTCGGAGGCCGCCGAGGCGGGCCACGACGAGGTCGCCATCGGCATGGCGCACCGCGGCCGCCTCAACGTCCTGACGAACATCGCCGGCAAGAGCTACGGCCAGGTCTTCCGCGAGTTCGAGGGCAGCGCCGTCCCGGGCAGCGTCCAGGGCTCGGGCGACGTGAAGTACCACCTCGGCACCGAGGGCCGCTTCACCGCCGCGACGGGCGCCTCGACGAAGGTCTACCTCGCGGCCAACCCCTCCCACCTCGAGGCCGTCGACCCGGTGCTGGAGGGCATCGTCCGCGCCAAGCAGGACCGGATCGACCTGGGCGGCAAGGCCTTCCCCGTCCTCCCCGTCCTGCTGCACGGCGACGCGGCCTTCGCGGGCCAGGGCGTCGTCGCCGAGACGCTCAACCTGTCGCAGCTGCGCGGGTACCGCACCGGCGGCACCGTCCACGTCGTCATCAACAACCAGGTCGGCTTCACGACGGCGCCGGCCAGCTCGCGCTCCTCGTACTACTCGACCGACGTCGGCCGCATGATCCAGGCGCCGATCCTCCACGTGAACGGCGACGACCCCGAGGCCGTCGTCCGCGCCGCCCGGCTCGCCTTCGCCTTCCGCGAGGAGTTCGAGAAGGACGTCGTCATCGACATGGTCTGCTACCGGCGGCGGGGCCACAACGAGGGCGACGACCCCTCGATGACCCAGCCGCTCATGTACAGCCTCATCGAGGCCAAGCGCAGCGTCCGCAAGCTCTACACCGAGGCGCTCATCGGCCGCGGCGACATCACCGTCGAGGAGGCCGAGCAGGCCCTGCGCGACTACCAGGGCGAGCTGGAGCGGGCCTTCGCCGAGACGCGGGAGACGCCGTCCGAGGGCGGCAGCCGCGCCGACGACGGGCACGACGGCCCCGGCGGGCTCGAGCGGCCCGCCGCCCAGCAGGACGACCGCGTCGTGCGCACCGGTGCGACCGGCGTCGACCCGGCCGTGCTGCAGCGCATCGGCGAGGCCCACACGAGCCCGCCCGAGGATTTCGCCGTCCATCCCAAGCTGCGCGCCCTGCTCGAGAAGCGCGAGCAGATGTCCCGCGAGGGCGGCGTCGACTGGGGCTACGGCGAGCTGCTCGCCTTCGGCTCCCTGCTCATGGAGGGCGTGCCCGTCCGCCTGGCCGGTCAGGACTCGCGCCGCGGTACCTTCACCCAGCGCCACGCCGTCCTCCACGACCGGCAGACCGGGCGCGAGTGGACGCCGCTGCAGAACCTCACCGAGGACCAGGCGCGCTTCTGGGTCTACGACTCCCTGCTGTCGGAGTTCGCCGCCATGGGCTTCGAGTACGGCTACTCGGTGGAGCGGCCCGACGCGCTCGTCCTGTGGGAGGCCCAGTTCGGCGACTTCGCCAACGGCGCCCAGTCGATCGTCGACGAGTTCATCTCCTGCTCGGAGCAGAAGTGGGGGCAGCGCTCCTCCGTCGTGCTCCTGCTGCCGCACGGCTACGAGGGCCAGGGGCCGGACCACTCCTCCGGCCGCATCGAGCGGTTCCTGCAGATGTGCGCCGAGGACAACATGACGGTGGCGATGCCCTCGACCCCGGCGTCCTACTTCCACCTGCTGCGCCGCCAGGCGTACGCGCGGCCCCGCCGCCCGCTCGTCGTCTTCACCCCGAAGTCGATGCTGCGCCTCAAGGCGGCCGCCAGCGGCGTGGAGGCCTTCACCAGCGGCGCCTTCGAGCCGGTCGTGCCCGACCGGGCGCTGCGCGGCGAGCCCGGCCGGGTCGACCGGGTGCTCCTCTGCTCGGGCAAGGTCTCCTGGGACCTCGAGGCCGCGCGCGCCAAGCGCGAGGACGACCGGACGGCGATCGTCCGCGTCGAGCAGTGGCACCCGGTGGACGAGGACGGCTTCCGCGCGGCGCTCGAGCCCTATGGCGACGCCGAGCTCGTGTGGGTCCAGGAGGAGCCGGCCAACCAGGGGGCGTGGCCCTTCGTGGCGCTCGAGGTGGCCCCCCGCCTGGGCCGCAGCATCCGCCCGGTGACCCGCCCGGCGTCGGCGGCCCCCGCCACCGGGTCCAGCCGCAAGCACGCCGCCGAGCAGGCCGACCTCGTCGAGCGGGCCTTCGCCCGCTGACCGCGGTCCCGCCCGCACCCGCTGCTCGCGGGGCGGGCGGGGCCGCGGTACCACCCCCGCGGCCACCTCCGCGGCGGGGGTGGTGCGGTCGGGTGCGCCCATGGGCTTCGATGGGCCCATGTACTTCACCGACCGCGGCATCGAGGAGCTGGAGGCGCGGCGCGGCGAGGAGGAGGTCACCCTCGCCTGGCTCGCCGAGCAGCTGAGGACGTTCGTGGACGTCCACCCCGAGCACGAGACCCCGGTCGAGCGGCTGGCCACCTGGCTGGCCCGCCTCGACGACGACAGCGACGACAGCGAGGACGCGTGAGCACCACAGCCCCCGACCCCCAGGCCGCCCCGGGCCGCCGCGTCTGCGTCCTCGGCGACGCCCTGGCCGCCGGCGTCGGCGACCCCCGGGCCATGGGGTGGACCGGGCGCGTCGCGGCCCGGACCCCCGACGACGACGGCCCCACGACCGTCTTCCCCCTGGGGGTGCCCGGCGAGGGCACGGCCGGGCTGCTCGAGCGCTGGGTCGACGAGACCTCGCGCCGCTTCGCCCCCGGCGCCGACAACCGGCTCGTGGTGGGGCTGGGCAGCGCCGACCTCGAGGCCGGGCTGACGATGGCGCGCAGCCGCCTCAACCTCGCCAACGTCCTCGACGAGGCCGCCTCCCGCGGCCTGCCGGTCCTCGTCGTCGGGCCCGCGCCGGGCCTGGACGCCGACCGCAACGACGACGTCGCCGAGCTGGCCGACGCCTTCGCCGACGTCTGCGCACGTCGCGCGGTGCGCTACGTGGACTGCTTCGACCCGCTCGTCCACCACGAGCAGTGGCACGCCGACCTCGCCGCCGGCGACGGCGTGCACCCCGGCCAGGCCGGCTACGGCCTGCTCGCCTGGCTGGTCCTCCACGGGGGCTGGCGCCCCTGGCTCGGCCTGCCCGACGAGGGCTGACCGGCCTCCTCGCCCCGCCCCTCGTCCGCCCGGGCGCCGCGGCCCCCGCCACCTCGCCGGTGACGGGGGCCGCGGTGCCTCCGGCGCCGGTCCGCGGCAGCGGTCAGCGGGTGCGCAGGACGACCTTGCCGAAGAGCTCCCCCGCCGCCATGGCGGCGAACCCCTCCGCGGCGCGCGCGAGCGGCAGCTCGCGGTCGACGACGGGCCGGGCCCCGGTCGCGACGAGGAGGTCGAGCAGGCGCACGAGCTCCTCGCGGGTGCCCATGGTCGACCCGACGACGCGCAGGCCGAGGAAGAAGACGCGCTGCAGCTCGGCGCTCGGGGCCGGGCCGGAGGTCGCGCCGGCGACGACGACCGTGCCGCCCGGGCGCAGCGACCGCAGCGAGTGCGCCCACGTCGCCTCGCCGACGGTCTCCATGACGGCGTCCACCCGGCCGGGGAGCCGCTCCCCCGTCGCGAAGGCGGCGTGCGCGCCGAGGGCGAGCGCCCGCTCCCGCTTCTCCTCGCTGCGCGAGGTGACCCACACGCGGTACCCGGCGGCGCGCCCCAGGACGACGAGGGCGGTCGCGACGCCTCCGCCCGCCCCCTGCACGAGCACGGTCGAGCCGGGGGCGGCGCCCGACTGCGTGAAGAGCATCCGGTAGGCCGTCAGCCACGCCGTCGGCAGGCAGGCGGCCTCGGCCGCGGACAGCTCCGGCGGCCGCGGGACGACGTTGCGCGCCGGGACGACGACCTCCTCGGCGAGCGTGCCCTGGTGGCGCTCCGACAGCAGCGAGCGCCCCGGGTCGAGCGTGTCGTCCCCCGTCCAGCCCGGGCTCGTCACGACGGCGTGGACGAGCACGTCCCGGCCGTCCTCGTCGGTGCCGGCGCCGTCGCAGCCGAGCACCATCGGCAGCCGCTCGTCGGGCAGCCCGACGCCCCGCAGGCTCCACAGGTCGTGGTGGTTGAGGCTCGCCGCCTCGAGGCGGACCCGCACCCAGCCGTCGGGGGCCTCGGGGGCGGGGCGCTCCCCCACCTCCAGCGCGGACAGCGGGTCGGTGGGGGACGTCTGCGTCACGGAGGCGGCCAGCACCCCCGCGACGCTAGGCCCCCCGCCCGCCGCGCGCCCGCCCGCAGCCCGGCGTCAGACGTCCTCCCCGCGCGCGGACGCGAGGTCGACGACCGCCGCGTCGAGCGCGGACTCGGCCTCGCGCACGGCGCGCGCGGCGTCGTCCCAGGCGTCGGAGCGTGCCGCCTCGCGCTGGGCGGCCGAGACGGCGCCGGCCAGCGGCGCCGTGTCGGCGGCGGGCGGACGGCGGGCCCGCGAGCGCAGCGCCCGCGCCAGGTCGCGCGCCTCGGCCGCCACCGCGGCCAGGGACGGGTCCGTGCCCGTGCCCCCGTTGCTGCCCGTGCCCGTGCCCGTGCCCGGCCGACCGCCCGCCCCGCGGGGCCGGGCCTCCTCGTCGCTGGCGCGGGCGAGGTCCTCGACGGCGTCGCGAAGACCGTCGCGGGCGGCGGCGACGGCGGCCTCCTGCGCGGAGAGGTCCTCGCGGTCGGTGCGGGTGCTCATGGGGGCCTCCTCGGCGCCGGTACGGCCCTCCGGGGTCCGGGCGGGCCGCCCCTCGTGGTCCTGGTCGTGGACGGGTCGGGCGGTCGCCATCGTGCCGCGCCGTGCCGACCGCCGCAGGCGGCGTCCCCACCCGCCCGGCGACCGCCGGGGAGCCGCCCGGTGGCGGGACGGTGAAATCTCCGCGGAGACCCGCGCCGACGGGGGCGTCGGTCGTGCGCGGCGGCACCGGGCCGACGTAGCGTCGTCCTCGTCAGCACCCGGGCCCGCCCGGGTGACCCCGCCCGGGAGCCCCCATGACGACGACGCGTCGCGTCCCCGCACCAGCGCCCACCCCCTCGACGCCCCCGCCCGCAGCGCCCGGCGCGGCTGCGGGACCGCCGACCGAGGACCCGGGCGCACCGCCCGCGGACCCCCCGGACGCCGGCGCCGCGGTGCGCCGCGGCCCCCGGCCGCTGCTGCGGCGCGCGCCCGGGGCGCCGCCCGCCGTCGTGGCCCACCGCGGGAGCTCCTCGACGGCCCCCGAGAACACCCTGGCCGCCTTCGAGGCCGCGCGCCGCGCCGGTGCGCCGTGGGTCGAGACGGACCTGCGCCGCACGCGGGACGGCGTCGCCGTCGTCCTCCACGACCCGCGGATGGAGCGCACCACCGACGGCGCCGGGGACCTCGCCGGCCTCACCGCCGCCGAGGTGGCCGCCCTCGACGCCGGCTCCTGGTTCGCCCCCGGCTTCGGCGGCGCCCGCGTCCCGCTGCTCGACGAGCTCCTGGACTGGGCGGCCGCCCACGACGAGCCGCACCTCCTGCTCGAGCTCAAGGGCTCGTGGACGCCGGCCGAGGTGGCGCCCGTGGTCGCGGCCGTCCGCGCCCGGGGGCTCGCCGAGCGGGTCGTGCTCCAGTCCTTCGACGCGGGCACCGTGGCCGCGTGCGCCCACGCGGCGCCGGACCTCGCGCTCGGCCTGCTGCTGCGCGAGGGTGGCGGGGTCCCCCTCCTCGAGGCCGGCGGGGGGACGCCGGACGGGCCGGGGCACGACGCGACGGGCGGTCCTCCGCGCGTGTCCGAGGAGGTGCGCCGCCTCGTCGCGGAGCACCGCCTCTCGGCCGTGAACCCCGGTGCGCGCCTCGTGGTGGGCGCACCCGAGGTCGTCGGCGCCCTCCACGACCTCGGCGTGGCCGTGTGGGTGTGGACGGTCGACGACGCCGCCCGGTGGGCGCAGCTGGAGGAGGCCGGAGCGGACGGCGTCATCACCAACCGCCCCGACCGCATGCTCGGGTGGGTGGAGGGGCGCCGCTCCCCCGTGCCCGCGCCGCGGCGCGGCGGCACGACGACCGCCGCGTCCGCCGGCCCCGTCCCGGCGGACGCCGGTCCGGCGCCGGACGACGGGACGACGCTCGCCGCCCCCTGAGCCGCAGCCATCACCTCGACCGTCCGAGCCCCGCGGGCCCCCGCTCGCGGGGCTCAGCCCTCGCGGCGCAGGCGCACGGCCGAGAGGGTGGCGGCGAAGCCCACGAGCACGACGACGTGGAGCAGCCAGAGCCACAGCAGGGCCGCGATCACGCCGCCCACGGGTGCGGAACCGCCGAAGGGCGCCCCGATGTCGACCGGCAGGGCCACGAAGAGCACGATCCCCTGCACGAAGCCGGCGACGAAGGCGCCCGTGGCGAAGCCCCCGGCCAGGGCCGCGCGCCAGGACAGGTGCTGCGGCGCGACGGTGCGGAAGGTCCACGCGAGCGGCAGGGAGATGACGACCCAGTCGACGTTGAGGGCGACGTAGACGCCGAGGGCCGTCCCCCGCGCGCCCTGGGAGAACAGGTCGGCCACGAGCGGGGTCACGCCGAGGACGACGAGCAGCAGCAGCGGCGCCGCCGCCAGGACGGGCAGCACCGACGCGCGGGCCCGCCAGCCGGAGCCGAGGACGCGAGCCCACCGCTGGGCCCCGCCGTCGCCGGGGTGGGTCGCCTCGGAGGACGCCCCTCCCCCCAGGGCCGTGTAGGCGCGGCGCAGCCCCTCCCCGTACAGGCTCGCGGGGAAGAGGCTGAAGATGACGACGGGCCAGGCGACGCCGAGCCCGTAGACGACGACGGACCGGGCGACGACGTCGGCGGACATCGCCGAGGGCAGCGCGGCCTGCAGGGACGCGCCGAGGGCGAGCACCCGGTCCTCGCCGACGAGCCAGCCCGCGACGCGGACGGCGATGAGGACCGAGGGCACCGCCGCGAGAGCCCCGTAGAAGGTGAGGCCCGCGGCGGTCAGCGGGAGCTCGCGGCGCCGCAGGAGCTGCCGCGTGGGCCCGGGCAGCCGCCGCAGGACCTCGCGCCGGGTCAGCCTGCGCTCGGGCGGGCGGGACGGCGCGAGGGGCACGCCCCAGCCTCGCACGCCGCGGCCCTCCGACCGCCGACCGACGGTGCGCTCAGGCCACGAGCCCGAGCCGGCGCATCTCCACGGCGAGGTCGTGCGGGCGCGTGGCGGCGGCCATGGCGTCGTCGAGGCCGACCACGCCGTCGCGGTAGAGCTGCACGAGGTGCTGGTCGAAGGTCTGCATGCCGTAGAAGGCGCCGTCGGCGACGAGGTCGGCGATGGTGGCCGTCTTCTCGGGGTCGGCGACGGCGTCCGCCACCCGCCCCGTGCCCACGCACACCTCCACGGTGACGGCGCGGCCCTGGCCGTCGGCGCGGGGCACGAGGCGCTGGCAGACGATGCCCCGCAGCGAGCCGGCGAGGGACAGGCGCACCTGCTGCTGCTCGTGGTGGGGGAAGAAGTCGATGATCCGCGCCACCGTCTCCGTCGCGTCCGTCGTGTGGAGCGTGCTCATGACGAAGTGGCCGGTCTCGGCCGCCGCGAGCGCGGCCCGCACGGTGTCGGCGTCGCGCATCTCGCCGACGAGGACGACGTCGGGGTCCTGGCGCATCGCCGCCCGCAGGGCGCTGCCGAAGCTGGCGGTGTCGAGCCCCAGCTCGCGCTGGTTGATCATGGCGAGCTTGTCCTGGTGGAGGACCTCGATGGGGTCCTCGACCGTGAGCAGGTGGACCTCCCGGTTGCTGTTGATGTGGTCGACCATCCCGGCGAGCGTCGTCGTCTTGCCCGAGCCGGTGGGCCCGGTGACGAGGACGAGGCCCCGCGGCTCGAGAGCCAGGGTCCCGACGACCGCGGGCAGGCCGAGGTCGGAGAGCGGGACCGCGCCCACGGCCACCCGGCGGATGACGAGGCCCACCGACCCGCGCGCTCGGAAGGCGTTGACGCGGAAGCGCCCCATGCCGGGGACGGAGTAGGCGAAGTCGGCCTCGAGGGTCTGCGCGAAGCGCTCCCGCGCGTCCTCGCGCATGACCTGCCGCAGCAGGCCCTCGGTGTCCGCGAAGGTGAGGTCGCGGAACTGCAGGCGCCGCAGGCGACCGTCGATGCGCACCCGCGGCGGCGAGCCGACCTTGCAGTGCAGGTCCGAGCCCTGCAGGTCGCACAGCGCCCGCAGGAAGGGCCAGACGGACAGCTCCTCGGCGGGCGTCTCCGGCGGCGTGGACGTCGCGGGCGCAGTGGTCACGCCGTCCCATCGGCACGTCCCGCCCGCACCCTGAGCCCGGACCGTGAGCCCGGACCGTGAGCCCGGGCCATGCACCCGGACCACGAGCCCGGGCCTCGCTCAGCGCGAGCCGACGAGCCAGACGACGTCGTAGGGCGAGAGCCACAGCGCCCCGTCGCCGCCGCGCTCGGGCACCCGCCCGGTGAGGGCGTCGGGGGCGCCGCCGAGGCCCGCGGCGTCGAGGCGCTCGCCCGGGAACGGCCGCCAGGAGCCCGTGACGTTGGCGAGCAGCAGCAGATCCCCCTCCGGGTGGCGGCGCAGGACGACGAGGACCCCCGGGTCGCTCGGGTCGAGCACCTGCGCCGGCGTCGCGGCGTGAAGGTGCGGCAGCGACGCGCGCGTGCGGGCGAGGTGGCGGACGCCCGCGAAGACGGTGCCCGCGACGGTCGAGGGGTCGTGGCGCTCGGCGAGGAGGACCTCCGAGGCGCGGGGGCGGTGGACCCAGCGGTTGTCGGCCTCGTGGCCGGGCTCGCCCGCCCAGCCGGGGTCGCCGGGCTGGCCGACCTCGTCGCCGGACCACAGCACGGGGACGCCGCCCCACGCGAGGACGACCGCGTGGGCCAGGAGGAGGCGCCGCACGGCGAGGTCGACGTCCGCGTCCCCCGGCCGCCCGCCCCGCGCGAGCGCCGCCTCCAGCCCGGTGAGCGCCGCCGTGGCGCCGCTCGTGCGCCGGTCGCCCGTCGCCGGGTCCTCCTGGAAGACCAGCCCCGTGGCCGGGGAGCCGGGGAAGGCGCCGGAGTACCAGTCCGCGAGGAACGACCGGTGCCCGTGGCCGGAGAGGCCGACGGCGGCGGCGTCCTCGTCGGAGACCGCCCAGCCGATGTCGTCGTGGCAGCGCACGTACGTGATCCACGCGGTGGACGAGGGGGCGGGCGGGATGCGCTGCAGGGCGCGCGTCGCCAGCACGACGTCGCCCGTCGCGAGCATCGACCACACCTGGACCATGAGGCTGTTGTGGTAGGCGAGGTCGCTGACGCGCCCGGCGTGCGCACCGGTGCCGAGGTAGGGCACCAGGTCGTCGGGCGCGACGATCGCCTCGGCCTTGAGCAGCAGGCCCGGGCAGGCCACCCGGGTGACGCCGCGGAGCACCTGGACGAGGTCGTGGACCTCGGGCTGGTTCTGGCAGCTCGTGCCCAGGCGCTTCCAGAGGAAGGCCACGGCGTCCAGGCGCAGCACCTCGACGCCGAGGTCGGCGAGGTGGAGGACGACGTCGACCATCTCGGCGAGGACCTCGGGCGAGGACCAGTCGAGGTCCCACTGGAAGCTGTTGAAGGTCGTCCAGACCCAGGCGCCCAGCTCGTCGTCCCACGTGAAGCTGCCGGGCGAGGTGTCCGGGAAGACCTCCGGCAGCGTCCGCTCGAAGGCGTCGGGCCCCTCGCGGTCGCCGAAGACGTGGAAGTAGCCCCGGTAGCGCGCCCTCTCCTCGGGAGTGCCGCGCCGCGCCAGCTCGGCCCACGGGTGCTCGCGCGCCACGTGGTTGAGCACGAGGTCGAGCACCAGGCTCACGCCGCGGCCGCGCAGGGTGGTCGCCAGCTCCCGCAGGTCCTCGGTGGTGCCGAGGTCCGGGCGCACGCGGCGGTAGTCGGCCACGGCGTACCCGCCGTCGCTGTCACCCTCCCGCGGCAGCAGGAGGGGCATGAGGTGCAGGTACGTGACGCCGAGCTCCTCCAGCAGGGGCAGCCGGTCGCGGACCCCCGCGAGGGTGCCGGCGAAGCGGTCGGCGTAGGCCGCGTAGCCGAGCATCCCCGGGCGCTGGAACCAGTCGGGCGCCAGCGTCCGGGCCTGGTCGAGGCGGTGGAGCTCCTCGTCGCGACGGGCGTAGGAGGTGGCGGCGGCCCGCAGGAGCCGCACCTCCAGGCGCGCGGCCGCCTCGCTCCCGTGGACGGCCGCGAGCCCCTCACGCACGTCGGGCCACCAGCGCTCGACGCGCAGGTGGAACAGCTCGCGGCGCTCCGGCGCCAGGCCCGCCAGGAGGTCGTCCGCGGCCGCGGCGACCGGCTGCGGCACCCGCCCCGTCACCGGTCGCGGCTCCCGCGCCACCTGCTCGTCCACGCCCGCTCCGCCCGTCCGCCGACCCCGCCGCGGGGGCACGCTAGCGGCGCGAGCGCCTCAGGGGGCCGGTGCCGCCTCGAGGACCACGAGCAGGTCGCCCTCCTGGACGACGTCGCCCGGGCTCACCGTCACCCGCGCGACGCGCCCGCGCCCCTCGGGGACCACGGGGATCTCCATCTTCATCGACTCCAGCAGCAGCAGCGTCTGGCCGGCCTCGACCACCTCGCCGACGTCCACCGCGATGCTGAGGACCCCCGCCACCATCTCCGCCCGGACGCTCTCCACGGCGCCGATCGAACCACGCCCGGGGCCGGACCCGGCGAGGCGGGGCCGGGTGGAGGCGGGGGGCGGGCGTGATCGCGTGGCGGGTCGTGGTCGCGGAGCGGGCGGGGCGGGCGGGTGGTGGCGCGCGCGCTCCGGCACTGGCTCGGCGCGCCGTGGTCACCGCCCGCGGGGGTCCGGGCGCCGGCCCGACGTGCTCTCCGCGCCCGCACCACCACCCGAGGTGGGCGCGGCCCCCACCTGCGATCGCGCTCCGGCACTGGCTCGGCGCGCCGTGGTCACCGCCCGCGGGGGTCCGGGCGCCGGCCCGACGTGCTCTCCGCGCCCGCACCACCACCCGAGGTGGGCGCGGCCCCCACCTGCGATCGCGCTCCGGCACTGGCTCGGCGCGCCGTGGTCACCGCCCGCGGGGGTCCGGGCGCCGGCCTGACGTGCTCTCCGCGCCCGCACCACCACCTGCGGTCGGCACCTCACCACCCGCGGTAGGTGCACGACCACCCGCCTCCGCGCCGGTGCCCGTGGTCGACGCGGCGCCTCACTGCGCTGTGGGACGATCGTGCCCGCCCGCGACCGCGGGTCTTCCGACGGACGAGGAGGCGGCATGAGCAAGCGCGCCCGCAAGCGCCGCTCGCGCAAGAAGAGCAGCGCGAACCACGGCAACCGCCCCAACAGCTGAGCACGGCCCACCCCGGTGGGCCGCGCCCGCCCGGGACGGCCGCAGCACGACGACGGGCCCGCACCACCTCGCGGTGGTGCGGGCCCGTCGTCGTCGTGGTGGGCCGCCGTCGTGCGGCTCGGCGCCCCTAGCTGGAGCGCACCTGCGTGATCTGGGTGAGGATCTTGACGCGCAGCGTCTCGGGCGCGCAGTCGCTCGCGCAGGCGCGCTTGACGACCTGGCGCACGACGACCTCCACGTCGCGCTCTCGCAGGCACGGCGCGCACTCGTCGAGGTGGCGCTGGATGCGGCCCACGTCGACCTCGTCCTCGGTGGACAGCTCGTGGTCGAGGAAGGCGTAGAGCCGGTCGATGACCTCGTCGCAGTCGGTCTCCCGCGGCTGCGAGGACGGCCCGTCCACGGCGCTCATGCGTCGGCCCCCTGGCGGGCCGCCGACACGCCGCGGTCGCGGGCGTAGTCGGAGAGCAGGTCGCGCAGCTGGCGGCGCCCCCGGTGGAGGCGCGACATCACGGTGCCGATGGGCGTGCCCATGATCTCCGCGATCTCCTTGTAGGCGAAGCCCTCGACGTCGGCGAGGTACACCGCGATGCGGAAGTCCTCGGGGATCTGCTGCAGGGCCTCCTTGACGTCGGAGTCCGGCAGGTGGTCCAGGGCATCCGTCTCCGCCGAGCGCAGGCCGCTGGACGTGTGCGACTCGGCGCGCGCGAGCTGCCAGTCCTCCACGTCCTCCGAGTGCGACTGCTGCGGCTGCCGCTGCTTCTTGCGGTAGGTGTTGATGTAGGTGTTGGTGAGGATCCGGTACAGCCAGGCCTTGAGGTTCGTGCCCGGCCGGTACTGGTGGAAGGACGCGAAGGCCTTGGTGAAGGCCTCCTGCACGAGGTCCTCAGCGTCGGCGGGGTTGCGCGTCATGCGCATCGCCGCCGAGTACAGCTGGTCCAGGTGCTGCAGCGCCTCCGCTTCGAAGCGGGCCACGCGCTGCGCCTGCGTCTCCTCGTCGGACACGCGCGAGGAGC
Organism: uncultured Pseudokineococcus sp.; assembly: GCF_947499845.1. Classification (GTDB taxonomy): domain Bacteria; phylum Actinomycetota; class Actinomycetes; order Actinomycetales; family Quadrisphaeraceae; genus Pseudokineococcus. The sequence continues at coordinate 17,449 of NZ_CANMPM010000008.1, read as the reverse complement.
GCTCGCCGACGCCCTCCCCCACCTCGACCTGGGGCTGGACGTCCTCGCCCCCGCCGTCCGCGGCGCGGTCCGCCGCGGTCGGCTCCGTGACCTGTGCCGTGCGCTCGTCTGCCATCTCGCGCGAGCGTAGTCCCGCGCGCGGGACGCCGCCCGCGGCGGCGGGCCGCAGCGGCGCCTCCCGCCGGCTCTGCGTGTCCAGGACGACCAGCATGCCCCTCCTCCTCGGCCGCGTGCGTGCTCGACGCGCCCCGCCCGCTCCCGCGGGCCGGCCCGTCGCTGCTGGGAGGCACAACACGCGTCGGGCCCGCCGGTGTTCCCCCGGGCCGCTCCCCCGGGCCGCTCCCCCGGGCCGCTCCCCCGGGCCGCTCCCCCGACGCCCGCCCCGGCCGTTCCCCGCCGGCGGCCCCCGCACCGCCCTGCCGCCTCGCCGGGGGCGCTCGCTCCCGCGTGGCCCGGGGAGCCGTCATGCGGTAGACCACCGCCCATGACGATCATGCGACGACTCGCCCGACCGCTGCTCGCCGCCGCCTTCGTCGACCAGGGTGTCCAGCTCGCCCGCAAGGCGCCCGAGCGCGCCGCGGCCTGGTCGCCCGTCGTCGATCGCGTCCGCGAGCCCCTCTCGCTCGGCGACCGCGACGTCGCCACCGTCGTCCGCGTCGACGGCGCCGCCATGGCCGTGTCCGGCCTCCTGTTCGGCCTCGGGCGACTGCCGCGCGCCTCCGCCCTCGTGATGGCCGTGAGCATGGCGCCCTCGACCGTCGCCGAGCACGCCTTCTGGAAGGTGCAGGGCGAGGAGCGCAAGGCCCAGCGCACCCTCTTCCTCAAGGACCTCGGCCTCGTCGGCGCCGCGCTCGTCTCGGTCGTCGACACCGAGGGCCGCCCCGGCCTCGGGTGGCGCGGCAGGCGGGCCGCCAAGGACGCCTCGCGCGCCTCCCGCGGCGCGGCGAAGCTCGCCCGCCGCGAGGCCCGGCACGCCGCGCACACCGTGGACCGCGAGGCGCGCCTCGCCGGTCACCGCGTCGGCTCCAAGGTCGGCGTCTGACCCACCGCTCCCGCCCGCCGACGGCCCGGTCCCCCTCGGGGGCCGGGCCGTCGGCGTCCCGGGAGGGCCGCGACGACGCCGCCGGCGTGACCGTCCGCCGCCCGGCGACCACCGCGGCGCCGTCCGCCCCTGCTCACGGCCGTCACCGGAGGCGGTCCCCGCCCCGTCCTTCCCTACGCTGGCGGGCATGGAGCTCTCCCGGTGGCCCGCCCCGACCGCGCCCGGCCCCGTCGACGCCGTCGTGTCACTCCCCGGGTCGAAGTCGCTGACGAACCGCTACCTCGTCGTCGCGGCGCTCGCCGACCGCCCCTCGCGGCTGCGCTCCCCCCTCGTCTCGCGCGACACCCGCCTCATGGCGGGTGCGCTGGAAGCCCTCGGCGCCCGCGTGCGCGAGGTGGAGGGGGCGGCCGGCGCCGGGAGCGTCGACTGGGTCGTCGAGCCGGCCGAGCGGCTGCGCGGCGGCGCCGTCGACGTGGGCCTCGCGGGCACCGTCATGCGCTTCGTGCCGCCGCTCGCCGCCCTCGCCGACGGCGACGTCCGCCTCGACGGCGACCCCCGCGCCCGGGAGCGCCCCATGGCGCCCGTCGTCGACGCGCTGCGCGCCCTGGGCGTCGACGTCGAGGACGCGCCGGGCGGCGCCCTGCCGATGGTCGTCCACGGCCGCGGCGCCGTCCGCGGCGGCGCGGTCACCATCGACGCCGGCGCCTCCAGCCAGTTCGTCTCCGGCCTCCTGCTCGCCGCCCCGCGCTACGCCGAGGGGCTCGTCGTCCGGCACGCCGGCCCGCCGCTGCCCAGCCAGCCGCACGTGGCCATGACGGTCGAGACGCTCCGCGACGTCGGCGTCGACGTCGACGACTCCGAGCCCGACACGTGGGCGGTGCGGCCGGGCCCGGTGGCCGCCCTCGACGTCCAGGTCGAGCCCGACCTGTCCAGCGCGGCGCCCTTCCTCGCCGCCGCCGCGGTCACCGGCGGGCGCGTGCGCGTCCTCGGCTGGCCGCAGCACACGACGCAGGCCGGCGACGCCCTGCGCGACCTCCTCGACGAGATGGGCGCCGAGGTGTCCCTCGACCGCGAGGGCCTCGTCGTCCGCGGCGGTGAGCTCTTCGGCGTCGACGTGGACCTGCACGAGGCCGGCGAGCTCGTGCCCGTCGTCGTCGCGCTGGCCGCCCTGGCCTCGACGCCCACGCGCATCCGCGGGGTCGCCCACCTGCGCGGGCACGAGACGGACCGCCTGGCCGCGCTCGTGCGCGAGGTCGAGCGGCTCGGAGGGCGCGCCGAGGAGACCGAGGACGGCCTCGTCGTCCGTCCGCGGCCGCTGCACGGCGACCTCGTGCGCACCTACGCCGACCACCGCATCGCCCAGGCCGCCGCCGTCCTCGGCCTGCGCGTCCCGGACCTCGTCGTCGAGGACGTGGAGACGACGGCGAAGACGCTCCCCGGCTTCGTCGACCTGTGGACCGGCATGCTCGACGGCACCGGACCGGGCGGAGCGGGCGGGACCGCGAGCGGGGCGGCCGCCCGGTGAGCCGCCGGGTGCCGGACGAGGACGACGTCCGGACGCGGCCGAACCCCCGCGGCTCGCGGCCGCGCACGAAGGAGCGGCCCCGCCACGCGGACGCCGTCCCCGGCCGGGTGCTCACCGTCGACCGCGGCCGCTCCACCGTCCTCGTCGGCGAGGACACCGCCCAGGAGGTCGAGGTCACCGCCGTCAAGGCGCGCGAGCTCGGACGGGCCGGCGTGGTCGTCGGGGACCGGGTGCACCTCGTCGGCGACACGAGCGGCGCGCCGGACACCCTGGCCCGGGTCGTGCGGGTCGACGAGCGCCGCACGGTCCTGCGCCGCTCGGCCGACGACGACGACCCCGTGGAGCGGGTCCTCGTCGCGGGCGCCGACCAGCTGGCGGTCGTCGTCGCCGCGGCCGACCCGGCGCCGCGGACGGGCCTGGTCGACCGCTGCCTCGTGGCCGCCCTCGACGCCGGCATGGACGCCCTCCTCGTCGTCACCAAGGGCGACCTCGCCGACCCCGCGACGCTCCTGGAGGCCTACGCCGCCCTGGACACGCCGGCCGTCGTGCTGCGCCGCGCCGCGACCGGCGGCACGGGGGTCACGGACGGCAGGAGGGGCACGGAGGGCGACGCGCCCCCGCGCCACGACGCCGCCGGCCTGGCCGAGCTCCGCGAGCGGCTGCGAGGCCGCACCACCGTCCTCGTGGGGCACTCGGGCGTCGGGAAGTCGACCCTCGTCAACGCTCTCGTGCCCGACGCGGGCCGCGCGACGGGGCGCGTCAACGACGTCACGGGGCGGGGCCGGCACACGTCCTCCTCCGCGCTGGCGCTGCGGCTGCCCGGTCCCGCGGGCGGACCGCCCGAGGGCTGGGTCGTCGACACGCCGGGCGTCCGCTCCTTCGGCCTCGCGCACGTGCGCCCCGGCTCGCTGCTGGCGGCCTTCCCGGACCTCGAGCCCGGCAGCGACGACTGCCCCCGGGGCTGCACCCACGACGAGCCCGAGTGCGCGCTCGACGCCTGGGCCGCCTCCGGCGCCGCCGGGGAGGCCGGCCCCGCCCGCCTGGCGTCGCTGCGCCGCCTCCTGCGCAGCCGCAGCGGCGAGGAGGCGGCCGCCGGGGCGGCGCGCGACGCCGCGGCCCGCGAGCGGCGGCGCGAGCCGCCGGAGCACCCCGGCGCGCCCCCGGTAGCGTCCGGCCCGTGAGCCCCACCTCGGCCGAGAGCCTGCGCCGCGCCCGCGGGGTCGACGACGACCTCCGCCTCGCGCACGTCGTCGTCGACGCCGTCGACGCCCTGACGACGTCCCGCTTCGGGGCCCTCGACCTCGCCGTCGAGGCCAAGCCCGACCTGACCCCCGTCACCGACGCCGACCGCAGCGCCGAGGAGCTGGTGCGCGCGCAGCTGGCCCGCACCCGCCCCCGCGACGCCGTGCTCGGCGAGGAGGGCGGCGCCACCGGCAGCGGCTCGCGGCAGTGGGTCGTCGACCCCATCGACGGCACGAAGAACTTCGTCCGCGGCGTGCCCGTGTGGGCGACCCTGCTGGCGCTGCTCGTCGACGGCGAGCCCGTCGTGGGCGTCGTGTCGGCGCCGGCGCTGGGCCGCCGCTGGTGGGCCGGCACCGGCACGGGCGCGTGGACGGGCCGGTCGCTCTCGTCGGCCCGGGCGCTGCACGTCTCGGCCGTCGACGACCTCGCCGACGCCTCGCTCTCCTACTCGAGCCTCGGCGGGTGGGAGGAGCGCGACCTCCTCGAGCCCGTCCTCGACCTCACCCGCACCGTCTGGCGCACCCGCGCCTACGGCGACTTCTGGTCGCACGTGCTCGTCGCCGAGGGGGCCGTCGACGTCTCCTGCGAGCCCGAGCTGGCGCTGCACGACATGGCGGCCCTCGTGCCGGTCGTCACCGAGGCTGGGGGCCGCTTCACCTCGCTCACGGGCGAGGACGGGCCGCACGGCGGCAGCGCCGTCGCCACCAACGGGCTGCTGCACGACCGGGTCCTCGCGGCCCTGGCGCCCCGGCCCGCGGGGGCGACGACGACGCCGGACCCCGCCGCGCGCTGAGCCGCCCGGCTGCGCAGACTGGGCGGGTGACCACACCCAGCGCAGACCCGGACCCGTCGGACACCCCCGGCCTCGAGGAGGGGAACGGCGTCCGCCCGGGCGACACGCCGCCCTCGGAGGCCGGGACGTCGGGGCTCTCGGCGCACGAGGCGAAGGAGCCCTCCGGCGCCGTCAACAAGGCCATCCCGATCGCCATCGTGGCGCTGGTCTTCCTCTTCGTCCTCTTCCTGCTCGTGCGCGCCGCCTGGCCCAGCTGAGCGGTCTCGCCGCGCTGACCGGCACGCACCACGACGCACGACGGCCCGGCCCCCGCGAGGGGCCGGGCCGTCGTGCGTCTGGTCTCCGACGTCTGGGCGTCAGGAGCCGGCGTCGTCCTCGCCGTGCTCGCCCCGCCGCTCGTCGGCGCCGACGAGCCAGCCGCGCGGACCCGCGAGCTCGTCGGCCGCCGCCGGGCCCCACGAGCCGGGCGCGTAGGGCTGCACCTCGGGGCGGTCCTCCAGGAGCGGCCGGACGCGCGACCAGGCGCTCGCGAGCCCCTCGGAGCTGGTGAACAGCGAGCGGTCGCCCCGCAGCACGTCGAGCAGCAGCGCCGCGTAGGGGGGCAGCAGGTGCCCGCCCTCGACGTCGGTGAGCGAGAGGTGCGCCGACGTCGCGGTGAGGGCCATCTCCGGCCCCGGCTTCTTGAGCACGAGACCGACGTCGAGGGCCCCCGGCCCGGCCAGGTCGAAGGTCAGCACGTCCCCGCCCTCGGGCAGGTGGGTGAGCGGCGTCGGGTCCGGGCGGCGCAGCACGAGGCTGACGCGCTGGGCGTCGCCGCCCATGCGCTTGCCGGTGCGCAGGAGGAACGGGACGCCGTGCCAGCGGTCGGTGTCCACCCACACCCGCGCCGCCACGAAGGTGTCCGTGGTGGAGTCGTCGTCGACGCCCTCGATGTCGCGGTAGCCCTCGAACTGCCCGAGGACGACGTCGTCCTTCGACAGCGGGCGCACCGCCGCCAGGACCTCCTCGCGGGCCGCCTGCAGGTCCTCCGCGGAGCTCGACGCGGGCGGCTCCATGGCCACCTCCGCCGTCACCTGGAACAGGTGGGTCACGAGCATGTCGAGCACGGCGCCCGTGGCGTCGTAGAACTCGGCGCGGTCGGCGACGTCGAGCGACTCGGGCACGTCGACCTGCACCTGCTCGACGACGTCCCGGCTCCACGCCGAGCCGAACAGCGCGTTGCCGAAGCGCAGGACGTGCAGGTCCTGCGTGCCCTCCTTGCCGAGGAAGTGGTCGATGCGGAAGACCTGCTGCTCGTCGAGCACCTCGTGCACGAGGTGGTCGAGCTCGGCGAAGTCGTCCGGGGAGGTGCCGAAGGGCTTCTCGTAGACGACGGTGGCGCCGTCGGCGAGGTCGTGCTCGCCGATGGCGCGGGTGGTCTCGGGGAAGGCCTTCGGCGGGATCGCCAGGTAGTGCACGAGGTTGGCCCGCTCCCCCGTGTCCCCGCGCATGTCCGACCGGGCGTGCGCGATGACGTCGAGGAGGCTCCCCGGGTCGTCGGTCTTGAAGCCGCCGCCGGCGAACAGCAGGCGCGAGGAGAACTCGTCCCACGGGCCCTCGTCCGGGTGCGGGCCGAACTCCTCGAGGACCTCGCGGACGTGGCCGCGGAAGTCCTCGTGCGCCACGTCGCCGCGGCCGTTGCCGACGAGGCGCCAGTCCTCCGGCATGAGCCCGCGGCACGCCAGGTCGTAGAAGGCCGGCAGCACCATGCGCCGGGCGAGGTCGCCCGTGGCGCCGTAGAGGACGAAGACGGTGGGCGGGGGCGTCGTGGCGTCGGACATGCCCTCGACGCTAGAGCCGGTCGCGAGCCGCCGCGCCCCGGGACGACGGAGGCCCCGGACCTGTCGGTCCGGGGCCTCCGCCTCGTGGTAGCGGGGGCAGGATTTGAACCTGCGACCTCTGGGTTATGAGCCCAGCGAGCTACCGAGCTGCTCCACCCCGCGTCGTGGCAGCGACGGTACGTCATGACCGGCCGCAGGCCAAACCACCGGCGGCCGTGGTCGTGCCGACCCGTGCGACCTGCACCGCGGACGACGAAGGGCCCCGGACCTGTCGGTCCGGGGCCCTTCGCCTCGTGGTAGCGGGGGCAGGATTTGAACCTGCGACCTCTGGGTTATGAGCCCAGCGAGCTACCGAACTGCTCCACCCCGCGTCGCACGAGGAACACTACGCGGGGTCCCCCGCGTCGCCAAATCCGCGCGCCGGTGACCCGGCGACGCGGTCGGCGGTCACCGCTCGGGCGACCGCCGACCGCTCCCGTCACCCGCCCGCGGTGCCCTCGGCCGGCGCGGTGGCCGTCGCCGTCGCCGTCGGCGCCGGGGTGGAGCCGTCCTGCGCCGTCGCGTCGGCACCGGTGGCGGCGTCGACCTGCCCCTGCGCCTGCAGGGCTCGAGTGACGGCCTCGGACAGGGCGTCCTGCTGCTCGCCGTAGGTGGCGAAGTCGCCGTCGGCGAGCGCCTGCTGGCCGGCCTGCAGCGCCGCCTGCGCGTCCTGCAGGGCCTGGGCCAGCTGCTCCTGGGCGCCGGACGGAGCGGGCGTGCCGCCCCCGCCCTCCGCCGGCGGGGTGACCGGGGCGTCCCCGCCGGCGCCGGCGTCACCCGCGGTCGCGCCCGAGTCGCCGCCGAAGACCTGGTTGAGCGCCTCGTCGAGGGTCTGGGCGAAGCCGATCTCGCTGCCGAAGGACACGAGCGCGTACTGCAGGCGCGGGATCTGCGTGCCGCCGGAGCTCTGCACGTAGACCGGCTGCACGTAGAGGAGCCCGCCGCCCACCGGGAGGGTGAGGAGGTTGCCGAACGCCACGTCGGTGTTGTTCTGGCTCAGCAGGTTGAGCTCGGTGGAGATGGTCGGGTCGGCGTCGAAGTCGTTCTGCACCTGCCCCGGCCCGTTGATGACGAGGTTGCGCGGCAGCTGCAGCAGCCGCAGCTGCCCGTACCCCTCGGCCACCTGCCCGGCCCCGCCGCCCCCGGCGTCGCCGTCCACCGCGAGGAAGCCCGTGAGGATGTTGCTGGCGTCCGCGTCCGAGCTCGGGATGTAGGACGACGTCAGCGAGAACGCCGGGTCCTCCTGCCCGGGCATCTGCAGCGTCAGGTAGTAGGCGGGCTGCAGGGGCGGCCGCACGCCCTCGGGCACGTCGGCCGTCGGGTCGTCCGGGATCTGCCAGCGGTCGCTGTTCTGGAAGAACACCGCCGGGTTGGTCACGTGGTAGGCCCCGAGGACGCTGCGCTGCACCTTGAACAGGTCGTCGGGGTAGCGCACGTGGTCGAGGAGGTCCTCGCTCATCTCCGACACCGGCGTGAGGGCGTCGGGGAAGACCGACTCCCACGCCCGCAGCACCGGGTCCTGCTCGTCCCAGGCGTACAGCACGACCTCGCCCGAGTAGGCGTCCACGGTCGCCTTGACCGAGTTGCGGATGTAGTTGACCTCCTCGGGCGGGAGCGCCGTGAGGGTCTGCGCCCCCTGCCCCGCCGCCGCGGCCGAGCCGGTGAGGCCGGCGGTCTGGCTGTCCACCGTGACGTCCTGCAGCGTCTGCCGCTGGGAGTAGGGGTACTCGTTGCTCGTCGTGTAGCCGTCGACGATCCAGACGACGCGCTCGTCGACGACGGCCGGGTACGGGTCGCCGTCGAGGGTGAGGAAGGGGGCGACCTTGCCGACGCGCTCGCGCGGGTCGCGGTCGTAGAGGATCTGGCTCTCGCTGTTGAGGGCGTCCGACAGGAGGATGTTCTGCTCCTGGAACTTCACGGCGTAGAGGAGCCGCTGCCACCACGAGCCGACCGACGGGCCGCCGTCGCCGGAGTAGGTGTTGTTGGCGACGCCGTCGCCGCCCTCGTCGTCGGTCGGGTAGTCCACCTCGCGGGGCTCGGTGCCCTCGGGCGCGCCGACGATCGAGTACTCCGGCGAGTTCTGCCCGAAGTAGATGCGCGGCTCGAAGTCGCCGAGCGCGCCCGGCGTGTTGATGCCGGACTGGAAGTAGGCGGGCAGGCCGCCCTCGCCGCGCTGGTTGCCGTAGGCCGCCACCACGCCGTACCCGTGCGTGAAGATCGTGGCGGTGCTCACCCAGTTCTGCTGGCCGCCCGACAGGCCGGAGAGGTCGAGCTCGCGCACGCCGATGACGGCGTCCTCGACCTGCCCGTCGATCTCGTAGCGGTCGACGTCCAGCGGGTCGGAGAACGTGTAGTACTGCCGCTGCCGCTGGTCCTGCTGGAACGCCGGCTGGACGATCGCCGGGTCGAGCACGCGGATGTTCGCGGTGGTCTCGGCGTCGTCGCGCAGCGCGCCCGCCTCGGCCTGCGTGCTCGCCTGGTAGTTGGTCACCTCGGTGGTGTCCACGTCGAAGGCGGCGCGGGTCGCGTCGATGTTGTGCTGCAGGTACGGCGCCTCGCGGGTCTGGGCGCTCGGGTCCACCTGGAAGCGCTGGACGACGTAGGGGTACACGCCGCCCACGACGACCGCGGAGGCGAGCATGACGACGACGCCGAGCGCGGGCAGCCGCCAGCTGCCGCGGAAGGCCGTGACGACGAAGAGCACGGCCACGAGCAGCGCGATGACCGCGAGGATCGTGCGACCCGGGATCTCGGCGTTGACGCCCGTGTAGGTGGCGCCGAGGAAGCGGCCGCTGCCGTCGGTCAGCGTGCTGTACCGGTCGAGCCAGTAGGAGCCGGCCTGCAGGAGCACGAGGAGCCCGGCGCTCACCGACAGCTGCACGCGGGCCGTCGGCGTCGTCCGGGGGCCCTGGCCCTGCAGCCGCAGGCCGCCGTAGAGGTAGTGCACGAGGGCCGCGCCGATGCCGGCCAGGAGCACGACCGCCGTGAGGAAGGAGATGAGGAACCCGAGGAACGGCAGCGTGAAGACCCAGAAGCCGACGTCGGTGCCGAAGATCGGGTCCTCGGCGCCGAAGGGCTCCGCGTTGAGGAAGAGCAGCACCTGCTCCCACTGGGCCGACGCCGCCGACCCCGCGAAGAGGCCGAGGACGACCGGCACGGCCACCGAGAGGAGGCGGCGCAGCGGCTCGAGGCTCTCGCGGTAGCGGTCGAGGTTCGCCGACTCGGCGTCGACCGGCGCGTACACCGGGCGCGAGCGGTAGGCCACGCGGAGGCTGACGAGGACGGCGACGGCCATGAGGAGGCCGCCGACGGCGAAGAGCGCGCCCTGGGTGAGCAGCCTCGTGGTGTAGACCTCGGCGAAGCCGAGCTGGGAGAACCACCCGTACTCGGTGACGACCTGGCTCGCGGCCACGACCAGGCCGACGAGGACCACGACGACGACGACGGCGGGCAGGAGCGCGCCGCGGCGTCGCGGCGGTGATGTGCTGGAGCTCACGTCTGGGGAACCTCTCGTGGTCGTCTCGCGACGGCCGGCTGCGGGCTGCGGACGGTGCGGTCCCAGGGTCCCACGGTCACCGCCGGCCCCCCGGGCGACCCCCGGCCCCCTGCCGGGCGGCCGCGGGGCGCCCGGGTGCGGCACGATCGGCGCCGTGGACACCTCCCCCGGTCCCTCCCCGGACGACGAGCGGGACGCCCCGCCGGTTCCCCCGCTCGCGGCGCTCGAGCGCGCGGCCCTCGAGGTCGAGCGCCACGTGGCGGTCGCCGGCTGGGACGCGCCGCCGCGCGTCTTCGCCCTCCTGCGCACGGCCGACGCGGTCGCGACCGACCCGTCGCTGGCGGACGTCCTGCCCGCCGAGGTCGTCGCCGAGGCCCTCGGCGACCCCGACCACCTGACGTCGGTCGAGCAGGAGGAGCTGCCCGAGGCCGAGGGCCTCGAGGAGCTCCTCGGGCGCATCGGCTGGCCGCCGGCCGTGGCGGGGGCGGCGGTCGTCGTCGAGCGCGTCGTCGTGCCGCCCTCCGTGGAGCTGCCCGAGGACCCCGCGGCCGCCCTCGAGGCGGTGCGCTCCCACCCCGAGCGCCAGGACGTCCGCATCGCCGTCGCCGTGCTGCGGGACGGGTCCACGGGCAGCGCGGTGCGCCGGCGCCTCGAGGACGACGACCTGCGCGTCGTCGTCGGCGAGGACCTCGTGCCCGGCCTGTCGGCGGCCCTGCGCGCCACGCTCACCGGCGGCTGACGCCGGCCTCCGCCTCCGCCGGACCGCTCGCTCAGCCGGCCGCGGCCAGCGCCTCCCGGCAGCCGGGCAGCTCCTGCCCTCCCCCGTCGGCGAGCTCCTCGAGGGCCGAGCGCGCCTCGGCGAGGGAGGAGACGGCGACGACGCGCATCCCGTCCGGCACGTGCCCGACGACCTCGTCGCAGTTGACCGCCGGGGCGAGGAAGACCTCGGCCCCGGCGCGCGAGGCGCCCACGAGCTTCTGCCGGATGCCGCCGATGGGTCCGACCGCGCCCTCGGCGCTGACCGTGCCCGTCCCGGCGACGTGCAGGCCGCCGGTGAGCGAGCCGGGCGTCAGGAGGTCGACGAGCCCCAGGGCGAAGACCATGCCGGCGCTCGGGCCGCCGACGTCGTCGATGCTGATGTCGACCTCGAAGGGCACCTGCACCTCGGGGTCGAGGAGGACACCGAGGACGGTGCGGCCGTCGTCGCCCCGCGACGTGGTGACGGCCACCTCGAGGTCCGCGCCGTCGCGCTCGAGCCCGAGGCGCACCTCCGCGCCGGGCTCGACCTCCTGGAGGCTCGCGCGGAGGTCGTCCACGGTCGGGGCGGGGCGGCCGTCGACCGCGGTGATGACGTCGCCGGGCTCCAGGCCGTCCGGCAGCTCCTCGCCGGCGGCCCCGGAGACGCGCAGGCGCACGTCGACGGGGATGTCGAGCTCGCGCAGGGCCGCCGCGGTCGCCGCCTGCTGGGAGGACGACATCTGCGCCTGGCGCGCCTCGTCGACGTCCTCGCGGGTCTGGTCGGGCGCGAAGACCCGCCCGACGGGCAGGGCCTCCTCCACGGGGTCGAGCCACGCGGAGACCACCTGCGCGAGGACGACGTCACGGCCGGGGCCGCCGGAGGTGCTCACCGTCAGCAGGTCGAGGCTCCCCTCGGTGGGGTAGGTCTCCCGCCCCACCACGCTGATGAGGGGCTCGCCGTCGCGCCCGTCGCCGAGGACGTCGAGGACGGGGCCGGGGGCCTCCACCGCGTACGGCGTACCGGCCGCGCCGAGGAGCGACAGCAGCAGGAGCGACGCCGCGAAGCAGACGCCTAGGGCCCCGGCGGCCGAGCGCCACGGCCCGCGGCGGCGCGCGGCACCGCCCTCGCCCCCGGCGGCGCCGTCGTGGTCGGACCGGTCGACCGCGCTGACGTCCTCGCCCATGCACCCTCCTCGACGGCTCCTGCGCCCCGCGCCCCGGCGGGCGGGGCGCTACGCCCTGCGCGGACGGCGCCCGCGCGAGGGCGATCCTCCCCCGCCGCTCGCTACCGTGGAGAGCCGGGGCGCCGCACGGGCGCCGACGCGAGGGCCGGACCCCGGGCCGTCGCCCGCCGACCGCCCCGTCCGCACCGGCGCCCACCGGCGAGCACGAGCCGGCGACCCGCACGCGTCCCGCCCGCAGGAGGAGCCATGAGCCAGACCCCGCCCCCCGGCCGCCCCGACGACGGCGAGGGCCGCAACCCCCTCGAGGACCTCCTGCGCCAGCTCATGGGCGGCATGCCGCCCGGCGGCGGACCCGCCGGCGCGAACCCCTTCGCGGGCCTCGACCCGGCCGCCCTCCAGGCCGCGGGGCTGCCCGGCGACCCGGCGGCGCTCGGCCGGATGATGGCCCAGGTCCAGCAGATGATGGCGGGCGGCGGGGACGGGCCCGTCAACTGGGACCTCGCCCACCAGGTGGCCCGCCAGCGCGCCGTCGCCGACGGCGACCCGAGCGTCCCGGACGCCGCGCGCCGCTCGGCCGCGGAGGCGCTGCGGCTGGCCGACCTGTGGCTCGACGAGCGCACGGCCCTCGGGAGCGCGGGCGCGACGAGCGCCGCGTGGTCGCGCTCGGAGTGGGTGGAGGCCACCCTCCCGGTCTGGAAGCAGCTCGCCGAGCCCGTGGCGCGCTCCGTGGGCGAGGCGATGGCCACGGCGATGGCCGAGCAGGCGCCGCCGGAGATGCGGGCCATGGTCTCCGCGGCCAGCGGCGTCGTCCGCTCCGTCGGCGGCGCCGTCTTCGGGATGCAGGTGGGCCAGGCGATCGGCGAGCTGGCCGGCGAGGTCGTGTCGGGCACCGACATCGGCCTGCCTCTCGCCCCGGAGGGGACGACCGCCCTCCTGCCCGCGAACGTCGACGCCTTCGCCGAGGGCCTCGAGGTGCCCCTGGAGGAGGTGCGCCTCTACCTGGCGCTGCGGGAGTGCGCGCACGCCCGGCTCTTCACGCAGCGCCCGTGGCTGCGCGCGCACGTCCTCGGCATCGTGGAGGCCTTCGCCGCGGGCATCCGCATCGACACCGAGCGCATCGAGGAGGCGGTCCGGTCCGTCGACCCGACCGACCCCGAGGCCCTCAAGCAGGCCCTCGGCTCGGGGATGCTCGAGCCGGAGCGCACGCCCGAGCAGGAGGCGGCGCTCGGCCGGCTGGAGACCGTCCTGGCGCTCGTCGAGGGCTGGGTGGACCACGTCGTCGACTCCGCGGCCGCGCCGCTGCCGAGCGCGGCCGCCCTCCGCGAGGTCGTCCGGCGCCGCCGGGCGTCGGGCGGGCCGGCCGAGCACACGCTCTCCAGCCTCGTCGGGCTCGAGCTGCGGCCCCGGCGGCTGCGCGACGCGGCCGCGCTGTGGGCCGCCGTCGAGGCCGCCGAGGGCGTCGAGGGGCGCGACGCCGCGTGGTCGCACCCCGACCTCGTCCCGGGCGCCGAGGACCTCGACGACCCGGCCGGCTACGCCGGACGCCGCTCGCGGGCGGACGAGCAGGCCTCGGACGTCGACGCCGCCCTCGCGCAGCTGCTGGACGGCGGCCTCGGCGAGGCCCGCCACGAGCGCTCCGCCGGCGAGCGGACGGCCCGCCGCGACGAGGGCGGGCAGGACGAGGAGCCCACCGACGACGGCCGGGGCGACGACGAGCCCGGCGACGGCGACGGCGGCGGCGCCCCGCGGTGAGGGGTGCGGGCGCCGAGGCGCGGCGCCGGGCGGCGGGCCGCGCCGAGCTCGAGGCCTGGGCGGCGGCCTCTCCCGCGCCGAGCGCCGAGCAGGCCGCGCTGCGCCGGCGCTACCTGGCGCACCTGGGCGTCCCGGGGGCGCTCGACCGCGACGGCACCCCCGACCACCTGACCGCGAGCGCGCTCGTCCTCGACCCCGCCGGCGAGCGGACCCTGCTGGTGCTGCACCGCCGGGGCGGCTTCTGGGTGCAGCCGGGCGGGCACGTCGAGCCGGGGGACGCCGGGCTGGTGGCCGCGGGCCTGCGCGAGCTGGTCGAGGAGACGGGCGTGCCCGCCTCCGCCGTGCGCGCCGGCCCCCACCCCGTCGACCTCCACCACCACGAGCTCTCCGCCGCCTTCGGGCGGTGCCGGTCGCACCTCGACGTCGCCGTCCTCGCCGTCGTGGACCCCGCGGAGGCGACGACCGCGAGCGTCGAGAGCGACGCCGTGGCGTGGTGGCCGCTCGAGCGCCTGCCGGACGGCGCCGACGGCGGCCCGGCCGTGGTCGCCGACCTGCCGGCGCGCCTGCGGCGCGCCGCGGAGGAGCTCCGTCAGGGCGCCCGCGAGGGTCGGCGCGGCCCCGCGACGACGTCGGTGCCCCCGTCCGCGCTCTCGTCGGCGCCCCCGTCCGCGTCCGCACCGGGGCCCCCGTCGCCGCCCTTGCGCCGGGCGTCCGCGGCGGACCACCCCTCGAGGTAGCCCCGGGCGCGCTCCGTCCGCGGGTAGGCGGTCAGCAGGCGCCAGAAGTCGTCGCCGTGGCCCGGCACGAGCAGGTGCGCGAGCTCGTGGAGGAGGACGTAGTCCACGACCCACGGCGGGAGGCCCTGCAGGGACGACGACAGCCGGATCGTGCCGTCCGCGGGCGTCGTCGAGCCCCACCGCGACCGCTGGTTGCCGACCCAGCGGACGGAGGTCGGCACGGCCCGCCCGTCGAGGTAGCGCTCGGAGAGCGACCGGGCTCGCGCCGACAGCTCGCCGTCGTCGAGGTGGCGGCGGGCGTCTCGCGCCGACAGTCGCGCCACCATGCGCTCGACCCACTGGGCCTCCTCGGCGCGGGAGAAGCGCGCCGGGATGCAGACGACGACCGTGCCGTCCTCGCGGAAGGCGGTGACGGTGCGACGGCGCCGCGCGCTGCGCCGGACCTGGACGGGCGGGCGCTCGGCGGCGTCGTCGCGCGACGACCGCCGGGCCGCGCCGCCCCCTGCGTCCATGGCCGGACGGTAGCGGCTGGGCCCCGGCGCGGCCCCGAGGCGCGCGGCCTGTGGACGCCCGCCGTGGGCCGCGGCGGGCGCTGGCACCCTCGAGCGCGACGCCCGCCGGGCGAGGACGGGAGCGCGGTGCTGAGGATCTCCCCGGGGCTGCGCCGGTGCTGGCGGGGCCTCGACCGGCTCCAGCTGGGGCTGGACCCCGCGCACGCCGTCGTCCTGGAGGGGCTCTCCGCGGGCGAGGGGGCGCTGCTGGAGGACCTCGCCGACGGGGTGCCGGAGAGCGGCCTCCCGGCGAGGGCCGCCGCGCGGGGCGTCTCCGGCGCTGACGCGGCGCGGCTGGTGGGTCTCCTCGCGACGGCCGGGGTCCTCGAGCACCCCGCCGCGCCCGGCAGCCGCGCCGCGGCGCGCGCGACGGCGGCCGAGGCCGGCGCCCTCGCCCTCGTCCACGGCCGGAGCGGCTGGGACGTGCTCGCCGGCCGGGCGCGTCGGGTCGTCGCCGTCGAGGGCGGGGGCCGTGTCGCGGACGCCGTCGCCGCGGGACTGCGGGAGGCCGGCGCCGGCGACGTCGCGGTGCTGGGCCCGGGGGCGGCGCCCCGGGGAGCGGGGACCGGCCCTCCCCCACCGGGACACGTCGCAGGGGTCGACCTCGTGGTCCTCGTGGCCGACGCCGTCGTCGCTCCTGCCCGAGCGGCGCGGCTCGTCCGCGCCGACGTCGACCACCTGCCCGTGGTGGTGCGCGAGCGGTCCGCCGTCGTCGGCCCGCTCGTCGTGCCCGGCGCCGGCGCCTGCCTGCGGTGCGTCGAGCTCCACCGCGCCGACCGCGACCCCGAGTGGCCCCTCGTCGCCGCCCAGCTCGCCTCGCCGGCCACCACCGCCGCCCCCGACGTCGTCCTCCTCCGGCTCACCTCCGCGCTGGCCGTGGCGCAGGCGCTCGCCCACCTGGACGACGCCACCGGGGCGGATCCCGGAGGGGCGTCGTGGGAGGTCCGCCTGCCGGACGGCGTGCCCCTCGGGCGGATCTGGGCGCCGCACCCGTCCTGCGGCTGCACGTGGCCGCCCCCGTGACGCGACCGCGGGGCGCCCGGGGCGGGGGCCGGGCCGCGCCGGTCGGGCCCCGGGGTGATGATGGGCGGGTGGACGAGCTGCCTCGCCGAGCCCTGCAGAGGGGCGTGCGCCTCGCGAGCCTGCCCGCCGGCTTCGCCGGGAGGACGGCCGTCGGCCTGGGCAAGCGGCTGGGCGGCCGGCCGGCGGAGGCCGTGGCGGCCGAGATGCAGGCGCGCACCGCCGAGCAGCTCTTCACCGTGCTCGGCCAGCTCAAGGGCGGCGCGATGAAGGTGGGCCAGGCCATGAGCATCTTCGAGGCGGCGCTCCCCGAGGAGGTGGCGGCGCCCTACCGCGCCACCCTGACCCGGCTCCAGGACTCGGCGCCCCCGATGCCCGCCGCCACCGTGCACGGCGTCCTCGCCCGCGAGCTGGGGCCCGGCTGGCGCGAGCGCTTCGCCGCCTTCGACGACGAGCCGGTCGCGGCGGCCTCCATCGGGCAGGTGCACCGGGGCACGTGGCAGGACGGCCGCCCCGTCGCCGTGAAGATCCAGTACCCGGGGGCGGCGCAGGCGCTCGTGGCCGACATCACGCAGGTGTCGCGCGTCGCCCGGCTGACCGGCTCGTGGCTGCCGGGCCTCGACCTCGGCCCCGTCCTGGCGGAGCTCAAGGAGCGCCTCGTCGAGGAGCTCGACTACACCGTGGAGGCCGCCTCACAACGGACTTTCGCCGACGCCTTCCGCGACGATCCCGACTTCGCGGTCCCCGAGGTGCTGGAGAGCACCGAGAAGGTCATCGTCTCCGAGTGGCTCGACGGGGAGCCCCTCTCGACGGTCATCCGCGAGGGCAGCCAGGACGAGCGGGACCTCGCGTCGCGGCGCTACCTGGAGTTCCTCCTGCTCGGTCCGGCCGAGACGGGTCTCCTCCACGCCGACCCCCACCCGGGCAACTTCCGCCTGACCCGGGACGGGCGCTTCGGCATCCTCGACTTCGGCGCCGTCAAGCGCCTCCCGGACGGGATGCCCCCCGCGGTCGGCCGCCTGCTGGGCGTCGCCCTCTCGGACGACCCCGACGGCGTCGTCGCGGGCCTGCGCGAGGAGGGGTTCATCAAGCCGAGCATCGAGCTCGACGGCCGCGCGCTCCTCGACTACGTGTCGACGTTCCTGCGCCCCCTGGACACCGAGCTGTTCACCTTCGACCGGGCTTGGCTGCGGGAGCTCTTCGCGGAGGTGCGCGACCCGCGGACGACGGCGTGGGCGGTCGGCCTCAAGCTCAACCTCCCCCGCGAGTACGTCCTCATCCACCGGGTGTGGCTCGGCGGTCTGGGCGTGCTCTGCCAGCTCGGCGGCACGGTGCCCTGCATCGAGGTGCTCGAGGACCACCTCCCGGGCTTCGCCGACTCCTGATCGCCGGCGCCTGCTGGCCGTCGACCGACGCCGCTCGCGCGGACTCATCTAGAGCGTGTCTCTCTACGGCTTGAGCCAGGTGAGGATGGCGGCCAGGACGACGCCGCCGCGGTAGACCAGGGCGA
>NZ_CANMPM010000007.1 GCF_947499845.1 uncultured Pseudokineococcus sp. | reverse complement strand
GTCGTCGATCTCAGCTGTGCGACTCACCCCGCCAGCGTGGCCCCGGCCTACCTCACCGGTAGGGAGACACGCCCTAGCCCCACCGCGCCGGCCCCGGCCCCACCGCCAGGGCCGGCGCCCCCTCCCCGCACCGCCACGACCCCGCTAGGAGCCCGCACCCATGAGCAAGACCTCCGCCGAGCGCAACGCCTCTCCCCGCGCCGCCGCCGCCCGAGCTGCCGCCGAGGCCGCCCGCCCGCGTCCCCGCTTCCAGGGACGGACCGGCTCGCTCGCGCTCCCGAGCGCGGCGATGAACCTGCCCGTCTGGGCGCGCTACGCCGACGGCCCCACCGCCGAGGCGCACGCGAAGTACGCCGGCCTCGTCGAGGCCCTTCGCGGCGCCTCGGCCGCCAAGAGCGCCCACGAGGGCACCCGCGACATGGCCGAGGACGCCGACCGCGCCGCGCTCGCCGACGCCTTCCTCGCCGACCCCGGCGCCGACGTCGCCGAGGGCGAGCACCTCGCCGCGTGGGAGAAGCAGGCCGAGACCCTCGACCGCCGCGTCTCCGGCCTCACCGACGCCCTCGCCGACGCCTTCCTCGCCCTCCTCGCCGCGGTGCGCGAGCACGCCGACGAGCTGCGCGAGAAGGCCTCCGCCTCGGCCGACGCCGCCCGCGCCCGCCTCGACGACCTTCTCGACGAGGCCTCGGCCCAGGCCGCCGCCGTCGACGACGCCTTCGCCCTCACCGCCAGCGTCGAGGACGTCCTCACCCGCCGCGCGGACGCCTCCTTCCCCGCCCGCACCGGCCGCTACGCCGTCCGCATCATCGGCGGCCGACAGGAGACCGCGACCGACCTCCTCGGCGCCCTCACCGGCTACCGCGCCGTCGAGCGCACCCCCGAGCCTGACCCCTCGGCGGTGACGATCGAGGTCGCCACCTCCGACCTCTCCGACCCGAAGCGCAGCGCCGTGCGGCGCCCCTTCGGGACCGGCCGCCGCGCCGCCTGACCTGCACAGCACCCGCTCGACGAGCCCTCCTCCGCACCCCCGCGGAGGAGGGCTCGGCCGTCCCACCACAGAGAGAAGCCGCATGCCCTCCCCGATGAACGACGCCCTCCGCGCTTTCGCCGCCGACACCCGCGTCGAGGGCCTCACCGCCCGCCCCGCTGACGAGCCCGCCGACACCTCGACGACCGCCGACCCGCCGGCCGACACCGGCCAGGGCGCCGGCCGCCAGTCCGTGCCCTCGCCCTCGCCCTCAATGGGCGCCCTCCTGCGCGCGCTGGCCGGCTCCTGATGCCGCGCCGCAACTCCAGCGCGAAGCCGCCCGCCCGCGACGGCGGCGACTTCACCGCCCGAGACGCGCGCGGCCGCAGGGTGGCTCACGAGCTGCACATCGTCGAGAGCCCGACGTCCTCCCGCCGCGAAGCCGACGAGCGCGCCCGGGAGCGCCAGCGCAACGCACGGACGCCGAGCCCGAGCACGTCTGGCGCCCGCCCGTCGAGGCCCATCACGGCCGCCGAGCGCGCGGCCTTGCGCGTCTACGGAGAGAGCACGCCGACCCTCCGCGTGCCGGCCGCCCGCCGTGCCCCCGAACACGAGCAGGTGACGCCGGCCGAGGCCGCGGCGCTCGCCATTCTCGGTCGAGCCTGACGGAAGGCACGGCTACCCCGCGGTGCGATGCGGACGTTGCTGTTGACGACGGCATTTCACCGGAGGAAGATACAGGCGTGTCATTCCCCTGACCGCCTCTCGAAGGAGACCCGCTTGCCGCTTCGGGTGCATCAATTCGCTCGTTCCGAGCAGATGACCTCGCGCCGCGTCATGGCACTACTCCTGGGAATGGGCGAGCCCGCCCGCTCCACCTCCTCGATGCTCTCGCCGCAGACTGAGGCCCGCTTGCGCCGAGCGCTCGCGGCCGTCGATAAGCGCACACGAGCCGTTTGGGCAGCGGAGAAGGAGCCTCCCCGCCCCTCCAGCGGCCCTCGGCCCACGAAGGCACCGCCGTCGATACCTCGTCAGACCTCGCCGTCGGAACCCGCCGACCCGGAGCTTCGCGGCATCGTCGAGTACCTCTACGCCGGCCAACCGCACCGCCAGTACCGCGGCAAGCTCAGCCGCGAAGAAGGCGAGCGGCAGTGGAAGCAACTCTTCACACCGCCGCCAGACCAGCCCGTCGTCTACCGCGACTTCTTCGATCGCCGCGAGAAGGAAGCCGCGCTGGCGATACGGAGATGGGATGAGCGGCGACGGGAAGTGTGGAAGCCATACGGCTTCACCGACGAGCAATCGTCGCTGTGGGTCCGCGGCGGCCTGGACGCTGACAAGCCCGACGTCGCCTCAGCGGCTCGCCGAGCCGGCATCACCCCCGCGGACCTACCCGCCCGAGTCGACGGCCGCCGAGTGGCCGAGCGCCTCAACGGCGGCGAGCGCGCGCGGTCCGTGAAGGCCCGCCTCGTCGAGCAAGAGACGCCGAAGTAGCGCACGCCGCGCCGGGGGTCTGGGCGCCCACGACCCCCGGCGCGGTCGTCACCGCCGACTTACGGCCTCCGGGAGGCTCAACCCGCGGCTCTCGCCCGCCCGCCGCGGCTCCCGAAGTAGTCGTCGAGCAGCTCGCCCGCCGCCGCGAGCTCGTCGTCGAGGTCCCCGTCCTCCCCTGCACGCGCGACCACCCCCGCGACGTCGTCCTCGTCGACCGCCCGGCCGCTCTCCTCCGCCGCGACGAGCCGCTCGACGGCGCCTCGAAGCCCGTCGGCATCTGCCACTCCGCCGATCTCCGTCTCGACGGCCCCCACGGCGAGGCTCAGTGCCTCCCGCAAGCTCCCCGCCGCGTCGAGCGCCTCCGTGAGCTCCTCGCCGGCCTCCCATGACGGCCGAGCCCCCGCCGCCTCGACGAGCGCCCACCCCAGCCCAATCCAGCGCTGTCCGTCCATGTCCGTCCTCCTCGTCGTCGCCGTCACCGGCATATCTGCGACTAGGTCGCTAGCCGCGTGCCGCCGGACACGAGCACGTTGAGGCCCGCGGACACCGCGGCCTCGAGGAAGGCCGCGGCGCGCGCGGTCAGCGTCCCGAGGGCGACGAGGTCGTCCAGGCGGTCCGCCCGGACGACGAACTTGCGGATGTTGACGGCCCAGTGCTCCCGCGTGACGTCGGGGATGACGACGTGCAGGCGGCTGCCGTCGGGCAGGCTCGCGTCGACGAAGGGCGAGCTGAGGTCGACCCGGCGCCCCGAGGTCTTGAGCATGCGCTCCACGAGGTCGGCGACCTTCTCGGCCGTGAGGATCGTCGTCGTCAGCTCCGGCCGCCCGCCCCGCGCGACGAAGACCTTGCCCGGCTCGTTGATCCAGATCTCCTCGACCTCCGGATCGTCGAGGTGCTCCTGCAGCGGTCCCAGCCCGCCGACGGCGTCGAGCACGCGCTTGACGACGCCCGTCTGCTCCGGCAGGCGGGGCAGCGTCCCGAGGAGGGACCTCTCGTCGTAGTCGGCGATCACGTCCTCGACGAGCGAGCGCAGGACGCCGGGCTCGCGGGCGGGGTCGACACCTCGCCGGCGGACCAGCTCGCGCACCTCGTCCTCGACGATGGCGACCGCGTCCACCCCCGACCCCCCTCCTCCGCCCCGGCTCCGCACCGGGTGCTGCTGCGCGTGGCGGGACGGGGTGCGTGAGGCCCCCCGCGACCCTCCCCGTTACGCTAGGCAGACGAGGCGTCCCCGTGCGGGCGGTCCACATCCCCCGTTGTGGTGACAGCGCGTGACGGACGGGGCGTGCGGGGCCTGTGGACGGTCCCGGCGAGCGGCCGGGGCGCCGAGCAGGCTGCCGGGGTGGACCACGGCCCCTTGCGCCTGACGCTCGTCGACGACGCGACCGCCCTCCGTCGGGCCGAGGTCGACGTCGACCTGCCCGGCACCGGCGCGCCCCTCCGCCTCGCCGACGTCGCCGAGGAGCTCGCCGCCCACCTCGGCGCCGTCGGCGAGGCGGAGGGGCCCGCCACCACCGGCCGGTGGTGGTGCGAGGGCCGTCCGCTGCCGCCGGCCGCCGCGCTCGGGGCGCCGCCGCTCGTCCAGGGCGCCGTGCTCGTCCGCCGCCCGGGCGAGGGCTCGCGGCCCGGCGCGGGCGGACGGGAGGACGAGCCGTCCCGCGCGGGTCCCGGTCGGGGGGCCGGCGTCCTCCACCTGCACGTCGTGGCGGGCCCGGACGCCGGCCTGGTCGTCCCGCTCCCCCCGGGCCGCCACGTCCTGGGCCGGGGCGTCGGGGCCGACGTCCGGCTCGACGACCCCCGCCTGTCGCGCCGCCACCTGCGGCTGGACGTCGACCGCCGCGGGGCGCTGGTGACGGACCTCGGCTCGGCCAACGGGACGCTCGTCGACGGGGTCCGCCCCGGCCCGGGCGGCCTGGCCGCCGGGACGGGAGCCCGCGTCGCCGCCGGCGCCGGCGTCCTCGAGCTGCGGCTCGGCGGCGAGCCGCCGAGGGCCGGGGGCTGGGACGGCCGCGGCCACCGGCTGGTGGCGACGACGGGGCGGGCCCCCGCGGGCGACGTCGGGTCGCGGGTCCGCGTGCCCGCCGAGCCCGGCAGCCCGGAGCGCCCGCGGACGGCCTGGGCCGCCGCGCTCGTCCCCCTCGTCGTCGCGGTGCCGATGGCCCTGCTGTGGAGCCCCTGGGCGCTGCTCATGGGCCTGGCCTCACCGCTCGTGGCCGTCGTGACGACGGCCGGTGAGCGGCGCGCCTGGTCCCGGCGCCGCGCGGAGGCCCGGGCCCGCGCCGCCCGGCTCGCGCGGGCCGCACGGGCGGAGGCCGAGCGGGCCGTCCGCGCCGAGGAGTCCGTCGCCCGCGCCGGCTCTCCCGGGGCCTCGGACGTCGTCCTCGCCCTGTCCTGCGCCGGCGGCCGGCTGTGGGAGCGAGCCCGCGGCGGCCCCGTCCTCCTCGCGCTCGGCACGGGCGAGGCGCCGTCGTCCACCCGCGTCGTCGTGGAGCAGGACGGGCGCGAGCCGACGACCCACCGCCCGCTCCTGCGCGACGTGCCGCTGGCCGTCGACCTCCTGACCGCGGCCCCGGCGGGCGTCGTGGGGCCGCCGGACGCCGTGCTCGCCACCGCGCGGTGGGTCGTCCTGCAGGTGGCCGGCCTCCACGCGCCGTCCGACGTGCGCGTGCTGGTGCTCACCGCGCCCGACTCCGAGGCGGGGGGCGACGCCCGCTGGGGCTGGGCGCGCTGGCTCCCCTCGGTCGGCCCGGCCGGCGTCCTCGACGAGCGCGACGAGCGCGAGGACGCCGTCGCCCGGCTCCTCGCGGACGTCGAGGCCCGCGCCGACCGGGCGACGCCCGCCGGAGCCGGTCGGACGCCGCCCCGCACGCTGCTCGTCGTCGACGACGACGACGAGGTCCGCGCCACCCCCGGCCTCGTGCGGCTGCTGCGGTCCGGAGCCCCCGCGGGGGTGCTCGCAGTGGCCCTCGCCCGCGGGACGGGCTCGCTGCCCGACGGGTGCACGACGCTCGTGGCGCTCGGCGGGGAGGGCGGCACGGGGGTGCGCGTGAGCGCCGCCGGCGGGCTGCTGCGGGGCACCGCGACCGGCGTCTCGGCGGCCACGGCCGCCCGGGCGGCACGGGCGGCGGCCCCGCTGCGGGAGGCGCAGCCGCCCGGGGGGGCCACGGGCGCGCCGCGCGGCGCCCGCCTCGTCGACCTGCTGGGAGGCGGACGGACGCCGACGCCCGACGACGTGGCGCGGACCTGGCGCGCCACGTCGGCCGCGGGCGGCTCTTCCGCCGTGCCCGTCGGGCGGGACGCCACCGGGCCCCGGCTCCTCGACCTGGACGCCGACGGCCCCCACGCGCTCGTGGCGGGCACGACGGGTGCGGGCAAGAGCGAGCTGCTCCGGACCCTCGTGACCTCCCTCGCGGTGCACCACTCCCCCGCCGACCTCTCGTTCGTGCTCGTCGACTACAAGGGCGGCGCGGCCTTCGCCGGCGTCGCGGGGCTGCCGCACGTCACCGGGCTCGTGACCGACCTGGACCACGCGCTCACCGCCCGCGCGCTGCGCTCGCTCGGGGCGGAGGTGGCCCGGCGCGAGCGGCTGCTGCGGGAGGCGGGCGCGGAGGACCTGCGCGCCTACCGGGCGCGCCGTCGCCCGGGCGACCCGGCCCTGGGGCGGCTCGTCCTCGTCGTCGACGAGTACCGCGTCCTCGCCGAGGAGCTGCCCGACTTCGTCGAGGGCCTCGTGCGCCTGGCGGCCGTCGGGCGCTCGCTGGGGATCCACCTCGTCCTCGCCACGCAGCGCCCGGCGGGCGTCGTCGGGCCGGACGTGGCGGCGAACGTCAACCTCCGCGTGGCCCTGCGCGTCCGCGACGAGCACGACTCCCTCGACGTCGTCGAGTCCCGCGCGGCGGCGCACCTGCCGCCCGACGTGCCGGGCCGGTCGCTGTGGCGCGTCGGCGGCGGTCCGCTGGAGGAGGTGCAGGTGGCCACCACGGGCGGCGCAGGGCCGCGCGCCGCCCGCGTCCGCGCGGCCGGAAGCGGTCGTCCCGCCGCCGCGGACGCCCCCGCGCCGCCGCCGGGTGGCCGCGGCGCCGCGGAGGGCGAGGACGACCTCTCCCGCCTGGTGGTCGCGGCGGCCGCGGCGTGGCGCCACGACGGTGGCGACGCCCCGCCGAGCCCGTGGCTGCCCCCGCTCCCGACCGAGGTGGCGCTGCCCGGGGCGGCGCCCGGGGAGTCGGCGCCCGGGCAGGTCGGGCCCCTCCTGCGCTGGGGCCTGCTCGACGACCCCGCGGCGCAGGAGCAGCGGCCGCTGGCGTGGGACCTCGCGCGCCGGTCCCACCTGCTGGTGGTCGGCGGCCCCCGGTCGGGGCGCACGGGCGCCGCGCGGGCGCTCGTGGCGGCCGCCGCGGCGGCGGGCGCGGCGTCGGGCGAGGCGTCGGGCGAGGGCCACGTCGTCGTGCACGTCGTCGACCCGGGCGGTGGCCTCGCAGACGCCGCCGACCTGCCCGCGGTCGCGTCCGTGGTGGCCCACGACGACGAGGAGCACGCCCGGCGGGTCCTCGAGCACCTCGCCTCCCTGGTCGACGCCCGCCGGGGCGCGGCCGCGGGCCGGGGAGCGCACCACGGACCGGACGGGCCCGTCGTCGTCCTCGTCGTCGACGGGTGGGAGGTCGTCCAGTCGTCGTGGGAGTCCGCGCAGGGCGGCGCGTGCACCGACCTGCTGCACCGCCTCCTGCGCGAGGGCCCGGCCGCCGGGGTCCTCGTCGCGATGACCGCCGACCCGCGGGTGCTCGGCGGTCGCACCGGCGCGGCCTTCGCCGAGCGGGTCGTCCTGGGCCTCGCCGACCCGGTCGACGCGGTCCTCGCCGGGCTGCCCGCGCGCAGCGCCCCCGGCCCCGGGGCCCCGCCCGGGCGCGGCGTCCTCGTGCGGGCCGTTGCCGGCCGCGGCGGCACGGCGGCGGAGCCGCTGGAGGTCCAAGTCGCCCGCGTGGGTCCCCTGACGGGCGGGCAGGTCGGCGGGGGCCTCCCGAGCCCGGTCCCGGGGGCGAGGACCGTGCGCCGCGTCCCGCGCCTGCCGCCCCTGCCGCGGCGGGTCACCGTGGACGAGCTCCACGCCCTCGCCGCGCCGCGGGCGACACCCTCGGGCCCGCTGCTGCCGTCGCCCCGACCGGCCCCCGGCGCCGCCGTGCCCCGGCCGGCTCCGGCGGACGGGTCCGAGGGCGTCGCCGGCGGCCGTGCGGGCCGGGGCGCCGGCGGCTCCCCGGGCGGGGGCGCAGGAGGGGGTGCGAGCACGGGTGCGGAGCCGCGGCTGCTCCTCGGCCTCGCGGGCCTGGGCGCCCCGCAGGACGCCCTGGGCGCCCCCCGCGCCACGGGCGGTGCCCCGCTCGCCGACGTCCGAGCCGACCTCGACGGGCCCGTGTGGTCGGTGCTCGGCGCACCGGGGAGCGGCCGCTCCACGGTGCTCGCGGTCCTCGAGCGCTCGGCCGCGGCGGCCGGGTGGGCCAGCGTGCTCCTCAGCCCCGGCGGCGCGGCCACCGCGCCCCCCGGTGGCCGAGCGCTGCGCCCGGCGGTCGGGGACGGCGGCGAGGCGGCCGCCGCCCGGCTCGAGGACGCGCTGCGGCGCCGCTCGGGCGCCGAGCCCCTCGTCCTCCTCGTCGACGACGCCGAGCTCCTCGAGGGCACGGCGCTCGGGCGGGCGCTGGCCCGCGCGGCCGACGCGGCCGGTCGAGCCGGAGCGGGCCCGACGGCGGACCCGGGGGCGGACCCGGGGGCGGACCCGGGGGCGGACCCGACGGCCGACGGCGGAGGCGCTCATGGCGGATGCGGCGACGGCGGGGGCCTTGACGGGACGGACGGCGGCGAGCAGGGCGGCGGCGGACAGGAGGGGGCGCCCGGGCCCGCGCGGGAGCTCCTCCGGCCCGGCGACCTCGTCGTCGTCGCCACCCGCACCGCGGTCGCCGGGGCGCGCGCCGGCGGGCTCCTCGCGGCCGGCCGGCGGACGCGCAGCGGCCTGGTCCTGGGCAGCCCGGGCGCGGCCGACGGCGACCTGCTGGGACTGCCGCCCGGCGCCCGGTGGCCGGCCGCCCCACCCGGTCGCGGCCTCCTCGTGCGGCGCGGGCGCCCCCTCGTCGTCCAGGTGGCCGTGCCCGACGCCGTCGCCGGCGCTCGGGCGGGCGCGCCGGGCGCACCGACCGGTGCCTGAGGTCGCCCGCCCCGGCCCGGTCCGCACGGCCGGGGCGGACGGCGCAGACCCCGGCGCCGGCGCCCTCGTCGCCCGCGCGGGCCCACGGCGCCGGGCGCGCCGCGGCGCCGGGCCGCCGGCGTGTGGTCTGCTGCGGTCGCGGGCGTCCGGAGCCCCGGGCGCCCGGGCGCGCGAGCGCGGCGCGGCAGCCTCCGCTGCTGCCGCGGGCGCAGGAAGCACGCCGCGACAGGAGCGGGCGGCGAGGAGCACCGCGGGCCGTCCGCCGGTGACGACGAGCAGGAGACGACGTGGGCGAGGCACCGCAGGTCGGCGCGCCGCAGGGCGGGCAGACGCCTCCCGGAGGGGCGGCGGAGCCGGGGTCGGACGACCCGGCCCGGCGACCGGAGGCAGCGGGTCGCGTGGTGCGCCCCGCCCGGCCGGAGGACGTCGCGGCCCTCGACGGCCTCGTCCGGCGGCTCGCGCTGGACGAGCGGGAGCCGGACGCCGTCGAGGCCTCCCCGGACGACCTACGGCGCGCCCTCTTCGGCGACGGCGCCGTCGCCGGGTGCCTGGTCGCCGAGGTCGGCGGCGAGGTCGTCGGCATGGCCCTGTGGTGGACGACGTACTCGACGTGGCGCGGACGACCGGGCGTCTGGCTGGAGGACCTCGTGGTGCGCCCGGACGAGCGCGGCCGCGGTCACGGGCGCGCCCTGCTGGAGGCCCTGGCGCTCGAGTGCTCGCGGCGCGGCGGCGCCCGCCTCGAGTGGTCGGTGCTCGACTGGAACGAGCCCGCGCGCGGCTTCTACGCCGCCCTGGGCGCCTCCCCGCTCGAGGACTGGACGACGTGGCGGCTGGACCGGGACGCCCTCGCCGCGCTGGCCGGGCGCGCGGGAGGGCCCGGCGCGACCGGGACGGCCGCCCCGGCGTGAGCGGCCCGGTGCGGTCAGCCCGCCGTCGTCGCCTCAGCAGGCGCAGCCCTGGTCCCCTCGCCCCTGGTCCCCTCACCCTCGGGCGTGGATGATGTCTCTCGAGCAGGTGGGACCGCGCCCCTGCACGAGCAGACGGCGAGGGCGACGTCCATGGCGAGGGCCGAGCACGACGCAGCCGGGGCCGCGCGTCCCCTGGTGCCGTCGGTCGACCTCTCCGGCCCGCCGCCCGTCGACGGGCGGCCCACGACGGGGTGGGCGCCCGGCCCGTCGACGGGCGGGGCGGCTCCGGTGACGCCGCCGGGACGCGTCGACCTCCGGCTGCCGGCCGACCCGGCCTACCTGTCGGTGCTGCGGACCACGGCGGCGGCCCTCGCGGCCCGCCTCGACCTCAGCGTCGACGACGTGGAGGACCTGCGCATCGCCGTGGACGAGGCCGCCTCGCTGCTGCTCCCCCCGGCCGACGCGGGCCGCGCCGAGGAGCGGTCCCGGCGGCCGCCCGGGGAGGACGCGGTGCTGGAGGCCTCCTTCGACGTCTCCCCCGAGCGCCTCGTCGTCGAGGTGCGCGGCCCGGCGCGCCACCTGCCGGAGCGGGGCGCCGTCGCGTGGGCCGTCCTCGAGGCGCTCGTCGGCGAGGTGCGCACCGAGCGCACGCCGCAGGGCAGCGCCATCCGGCTCGTGCACGTGACCGGGGGCCCGGCGTGACGCCGGCCGGACGTCCTCGGCGCCGGGCGCCGGGGACGAGCGCGGCGCTGGCCGCGCGGACGCCCGCCCCCGCGCCGCGGAGCCCCCGGCCCACCGCTGCTCCGGCCCGCGTGCCCGCGCCCGCCCCGCCTCCCCCCATCGAGGCCGCCCCCGTCGACGTGGCCCCCCTCGACGCGGCTCTCCTCGACGGGGCGCCTCTCGAGGCGGCTCCGGCGTCGACCACCCCCCAGCAGGCGGCGGTGGACGCGCTGGTGAGCCTGGACGCCGGGGACCCGGCGCGAGCGCTCGCCCGCGACCGCGTCGTCGCGGCGCACCTGCCCCTCGTCGAGGCGCTGGCCCGCCGCTACACCGGGCGCGGCGAGCCCTACGACGACCTCGTGCAGGTCGGCACCATCGGCCTGCTCACCGCCGTCGACCGCTTCGACCCGGGTCGCGGCGTCCCCCTCGGCGCCTTCGCCGTGCCCCACGTCCTCGGCGAGATCCGCCGGCACTTCCGCGACCGCGGCTGGGCCGTGCGCGTCCCGCGGCGGCTGCAGGAGCACGGTCGTGCGGTCGCGGACGCGCGCGCCGCCCTCGTGCAGTCCCTCGGGCGCGCCCCCACGGTCGCCGAGGTGGCCCGCGCCTGCGGCCTCGACGAGGAGGTCGTGCTGGCCGCGCTGGAGTCGGCGGGCGCCTACGCCACCGTCCCCCTCGACGACGACGCCCCCTCGCAGTGGGCGGCCGAGGACGCCGGGCTCGCGGAGGTCGAGGACCGCGCCGTCCTGCGCCCTCTGCTGGAGGCGCTGCCCGCCCGCGAGCGGCGCATCCTCGCGCTGCGCTTCGTCCGCGGCATGTCGCAGAGCCAGATCGCGGCGGAGGTCGGCATCTCGCAGATGCACGTCTCCCGCCTCCTGGCGCGCACGCTGGCCCAGCTGCGCGACCGCCTCGCCGACTAGGCGCGGCCGACCGCGTCCCCCACGGCCTCGGCGGCTCCCCGCGCGGCCGGGCGCCTCGGGGGCCTGCCCCGGCACCGGGGCAGGGCGGCCTCAGAGCAGGGTGCCGTCCTCCTCCGAGCGCACGGCCGGCAGCGCCCGCGTGACGGCACCGCTGGCGAGGGCCAGGCCGACGACCGCCGCCAGGACCGCCACCCCGAGCGCCGCCCACCAGGTGCTCGAGCCGCTCGTCTCGGCGAGCACCACCTGCACGGCGACGAGCAGCTGGAGGAGCTGCCAGACGAGCGCCGGCGCCCGGCCGCGCCGGCGGCCCCGCGCCATGCCGACCGCGCAGCCGCCGAGGAGGGCCGCCAGGGCGACGGCGAGGACCGCCGTGCCGACGGCGAGGCCGGCCGACGCGGCGAGCCCCTCCCCCGTGCCGACGACGTAGAGGAGGGCGACCGCCACGAGGAGCAACGCCTCGACCCCGAGGCCGACGACCACGAGGCGGACGGCCGGGGCGGCGGCCCCGACCGGCTCGTCGGAGCCACGGGAGCCTCCCCGGTCCTCCGGCCCGCCGGGCCGCTGCTCGTTCGCGCTGGGACCGACCACGCCCCCACGGTAGCCAGCCGGTCCGCGGCGCCCCGGGAGCCTCGGCGATCCCCTCCTACCCGGGAACAGGCCTCCGGTGGCGGCCGTTGCACCCCTCATACACCATGAGCGGACGCCGGAGGACCCCGGTGCGGCCCGCCGTCGGGAGGGCCACCGGTCGCCCCGACCCCGGGCGGCCCGGATCGGGAGACGGACCGACACGCAGGAAGTTCCCAGCGTGTGAACCCTTGAGGAACGGCTTCCCCTCTGTGATCCTCGTCCCAGGACGAGGGGCACCGCTTCGGCGGGGCCCCTTTTCGTGGGACACGCTCGTGAAGACCTTCACAAGCGCGGGAGGTCCGAGCCCGTCCCGCCGCACACGACCACCGCCGCACGACCGACCTGGAGGACCACCCATGGACTGGCGCGACAAGTCCGCCTGCCTCGACGAGGACCCGGAGCTCTTCTTCCCCATCGGGAACACGGGCCCGGCCCTGCTGCAGATCGAGGAGGCCAAGGCGATCTGCAAGCGCTGCCCCGTCGTGGACACCTGCCTGCAGTGGGCCATCGAGAACGGCCAGGACGCCGGCGTCTGGGGCGGCATGTCGGAGGACGAGCGCCGCGCGCTCAAGCGCCGCGCCGCCCGAGCCCGCCGCGCCGGCTGACACGCTCCGCGGCTCCCGCCGCCCTCGGCCCGCCGCCGAGGGCTCCGAGGCCCCCGGTCCCCCTCGGGACCGGGGGCCTCGCCGTGTCCGGGCACGCGCCGCCGCGCCGTCGTGCCGCAGCCCGCCGGTGGAGCAGCGGGCTCAGCGCGCCGACACCTCGCCCAGCCGGCAGCGCACGCGCACCGCCGTGCCCGGGCCGTCGTCGCGGTTCTCCCACCGGATGTCGCCGCGCAGCTCGCCCCGCACGAGCGTCTGGACGATGCGGCTGCCCAGCCCGCCGCCGCCGGGCGCCCTCGCCCCGACGCGGAAGTCGGCGGGCAGGCCCACCCCGTCGTCGCACACCGCGAGGTCGAGGTGGGCGCCGTCGCGCTCGGCGCGGACCTCGACCGTCCCGTCGCGGTCGGCCAGCCCGTGCTCGACGGCGTTGGTGACCAGCTCGGTGATGACGAGCGCCAGCGGCGTCGCGTCGTTGGGGTCCACGAGCCCGAAGGAACCCGTGCGGCGCGCCTTCGCGCGCGCGCCGGGGGTCGCCACCTCGGCGGCGAGGAGGAGCCCGGTGTCGACGAGCGCGTCGAAGTCGACGGACGCGTCGTGGGTCTGGGAGAGCGTGTCGTGGACGAGGGCGATGGTGGACACGCGCCGCATCGCCTCGGCCAGGGCCACCTTCGCGTCCGGGGACTCGATGCGCCGCGACTGCAGGCGCAGCAGCGCCGCGACGGTCTGCAGGTTGTTCTTCACCCGGTGGTGGATCTCCCGGATGGTGGCGTCCTTGGAGATGAGCTCGAGCTCGCGGCCCCGCAGCTCGGTGACGTCGCGGCACAGGACGAGCCCGCCGACGCGGACGCCGTCCTCGACGAGCGGCACCGCGCGCAGCGACAGGGCGGCGCCGCGCGTCTCGACGTCGGCCCGCCACGGCGCCTTGCCGAGCAGCACGATCGGCAGCGACTCGTCCACGGGGCCACTCGTGTCGATGAGCTCGCTCGTCACCTCGGGCAGCAGCCGCCCGGCGAGCTGGCCGATGAGCCCCAGCCGGTGGAAGACGGCCTGCGCGTTGGGGCTCGCGTAGAGGACGACGCCGTCGGCGTCCACGCGCACGAGGCCGTCGCCCACGCGGGGGGAGCCGCGGCGGTGCGTGCTGGGGGTGTCCTGGTTGGGGAAGCGGCCCTCGGCGACCATGCCCATGAGCACGTCGGCGCAGGCCATGTACGTGAGCTCGAGCCGGCTCGGCATCCGCAGGGACACGGCCGTCGTGTGGCGGGACAGGACGGCGACGCGCCGGCCCGCGCGCTGGACCGGCGCCGTGGTCGTCCGGACGGCCGAGTCCTCGTCGTGCTCGGGCTCGCCCTCGCTGACGACCTGCCGCGTGGCCCACGCCTCGTCGACGAGCGGGCGCCGCCCCCGCGGCACCCGGCGGCCCACCTGGTCGTCGTAGTAGGCCGTCGGGCCGGTGGACGGGCGGCAGTGCGCGACGGCGACCCAGTCCTCGCCGCCGGAGGCGGGCACCCACAGGACGAGGTCGGCGAAGGCCAGGTCGGAGACCATCTGCCAGTCGCCGACGAGCAGCCGCAGCCACTCGGCGTCCACGGGCTCGAGGTCCGTGGCGTCGCGCAGCAGGTCGCTCATCGTGGGCACGCGCCGACCCTACGGCGCGCGCCCGACGCCCGGCCGGGTGACGGCCCGGCGGGTGGCGGCCGTCGGTCGCTACAGCGAGCTCGAGCGCACCGCCCCCCGCAGCAGCCGCAGCGCGACCGACAGGGGCGCGATGTCGCCGCGCTCCAGGCGCCGCACCTCGTCGAGCACCCGGCGCGCCCGCTCCAGCGGCCCCGGGTGCGCCGCCTCCCACGCCTCGACGCGCGCGTCGGCGCGCTCGACCGCCGTGCCCGCGGCCGCGGCGCCGGGCGCCCGGGCCTCGTCCTGACCTCGGGCGTCGTCGGCACGCCGCGCGGCGTCGTGGGCCAGGACGGCGTGGACGAGGGTGTCCAGGGCCGCGTAGAGGTCGTCGCGCAGGGCCCCGCGGGCCAGGGTCTGCCAGCGGTCCTCGCGCGGCAGCGAGGCGATCTGACCCAGCAGGTCGTCGACGCCGTAGCGCTCGGAGAGGGCGAAGTGCACCGCTGCGACGTCGTCGACCGGGGCGCCGGTGGCCGACGCCGTCCGGGCGACGTCGAGGAGGTCGTACTCGTCGAGCAGCCCCGCGACGTGGGCCGCCAGCGGCTCGGGGAAGCCGTCCGCGACGAGCGAGGCCGCCTGCCGGTCGAAGCGGGAGCGCTCGCGGCCGCGCAGCAGCTCGCCCACGCGTCCGCGGTAGCGGGCGACGACGGGCTCCGCGGCCGCGACCTCGGCGGCGACGTCGAGCACGCCCGAGCGGTTGTGGACGTACCAGCGCACGGCCCGGTCGAGCAGGCGGCGCAGCTCCTGCGTCGCCCGCGTCTGCGCGGCGGTGGGCACGCGGCCGTCCTGGGCGCGGATCGCGGCGTAGACGCCGGAGGCGTCGAAGACGGCGCGGGCGACGGCGTAGGCCCGGACGACCGACGCCGAGGACGCCCCCGTCTCCTCGGTCGAGCGGAAGGCGAAGGTGATGCCGCCGCGGTTGACGAGGTCGTTGACGAGGCAGGTCGTCACCACCTGGCGCCGCAGCGGGTGCTCCTCGAGCCGCCCGCCGAAGCGCTCGACGAGCGCCGAGGGGAAGTAGTCCCGCAGCATCTGCTGGGCCCACGGCTCGTCGGGGACGTCGGACGCCAGGACCTCGGCGGACAGGGTGGTCTTGGCGAGCGCCAGCAGGACGCTGGACTCCGGCGTGGTGAGGCCCAGGCCGTCGTCGGCGCGGGCGGCGAAGCCCGCGTCGTCGGGCAGCGCCTCCAGCGCCCGGTCGAGGTGCCCGTCGCGCTCGAGGCGCTGCACGAAGCGGTGGTGCACGGGCAGCAGGCTCGGCGCGAGCACCCGCACGTCGCCGAGCAGGGTGTTCTGCTCGTCGTTGTCGGTGAGCACCAGGCGCCCGACGTCCTCGGTCATCTCCATGAGCAGCGCGTCGCGCTCGGCGCGGTCGAGGTCCCCGGCGGCCACGACCTGGTCGAGGAGGACCTTGATGTTCACCTCGTGGTCGGAGCAGTCGACCCCGGCGGAGTTGTCGATCGCGTCAGTGTTGAGCGCGACCCCGTGCAGGGCCGCCTCGACGCGGCCGCGCTGGGTGAGGCCGAGGTTGCCGCCCTCGCCGACGACGGCGCACCGCAGGTCGGCGCCGTTGACGCGGATGGCGTCGTTGGCCTTGTCCCCCGCGTCGGCGTGCGTCTCGGTCGACGCCTTGACGTAGGTGCCGATGCCGCCGTTCCAGAGCAGGTCGACCGGCGCCTGGAGCACGGCGCGGATGAGCTCGGGCGGCGTCATCGCCGTCGTCGACGCCGGCAGCCCGAGCACCGCCCGCACCTGCGGGGTGATCGGGACGGACTTGGCCGTGCGCGGCACGACCGCGCCGCCCTCGGACAGCAGCGAGCGGTCGTAGTCGTCCCAGGACGAGCGCGGCAGCCGGAAGAGCCGGGCGCGCTCGGCCCACGACCGGTCGGGGTCGGGGTCGGGGTCGAGGAAGACGTGCCGGTGGTCGAAGGCCGCCACGAGGCGGGCCCGCGTCGACAGGAGCATCCCGTTGCCGAAGACGTCGCCGCTCATGTCGCCGACGCCGACGCAGGTGAAGGGCTCCGCCTGCACGTCGTGGCCGAGCTCGCGGAAGTGGCGCCGGACGCTCACCCACGCCCCGCGCGCCGTGATGCCCATGGCCTTGTGGTCGTAGCCGACCGACCCGCCGGAGGCGAAGGCGTCGCCGAGCCAGAAGCCGTGCTCGGCCGCGACGGCGTTGGCGAGGTCGGAGAACGTGGCCGTGCCCTTGTCGGCGGCCACGACGAGGTAGGGGTCGTCGGCGTCGTGGCGCACGACCCTCTCGGGCGGGCGGACGGCGCGACGGCCCCCCTCGGCCGGCGCCAGGTCGTCGGTGACGTCGAGCATCCCGTGCACGAAGGCGGCGTAGCAGGCCCGGCCCTCGGCGGCCCGCTCGTCGCGCCCCACCTCGGGCGCCGGCGCCCCCGTCGTCGACGAG
Source organism: uncultured Pseudokineococcus sp. (assembly GCF_947499845.1). GTDB lineage: Bacteria > Actinomycetota > Actinomycetes > Actinomycetales > Quadrisphaeraceae > Pseudokineococcus. The sequence goes on along the minus strand of NZ_CANMPM010000007.1, from coordinate 164,504 downwards.
GCGAGCAGCCGCTTGGCGACGAAGCCGCCCTTGGCGCCCGTCGGCACGATGACGGCGTTCTTCACCACCTGCGCGCGCACGAGGCCGAGCACCTCGGTGCGGAAGTCCTCGCGGCGGTCGCTCCAGCGCAGGCCGCCGCGGGCGACGTCGCCGAAGCGCAGGTGCACGCCCTCGACGCGCGGGGAGCAGACCCAGATCTCGTGCACCGGGCGCGGCTGGGGCAGCTCGGGCACGAGCCGCGGGTCGAGCTTGAAGGCCAGCGCCGCCCGGCCGTCCCGGGCGCCGGGGCGCTCCGGGTCGTCCCCGCCCGTGCTCCCGTCGGCCCCGTGCCCGTCGACCTGCCGCCCGTCGACCTCGGGGCCGTCGACCTCGGGGTCGCGCTGGTAGGCGTTGGTCCGCGTCGTCGCGAGGACGAGCGAGAGCACGGCGCGCAGGGTGCGGTCGGCGTCGAGGCCGTCCACCTCGCCGAGCGCGGCGCGCACGCGCGCGGCGACCCGGGCGGCGGCGACGGCGCGGGCGGGCGTGACGTCGTCGGCGAGCGCGGCCGGGTCCACGCCGGTCTCCTCGAGCTCCTCGGCCGACGGCCCCCCTGCCGAGGTGCCGCCCGCCCCGGCGGGCAGGTCGGGGTCGAAGCGCGCGGCGAAGAGCTCGAGCAGCCCCCGGACGATGCCGGTGTGCGCGAGCAGCGTCCGCTCGACGTAGGTCTGGCTGAAGGGCAGCCCCGCCTGGCGCAGGTACTTGACGTAGGCGCGCAGCACGGAGACCTGGCGCCACGTCAGGCCGGCGGCGAGGACGAGGCGGTCCAGCCCGTCGGACTCCGTGCTGCCCCGCCACGCCTGCCAGAAGGCGTCCTCGAGCAGCTCGCCCGGGCGCCCGGGCGGGGCCTCGCGCGCCCACTCCCCGGCGGTGTAGCGCAGGCCGAAGTCGAGCAGGTGGGCCTCGCGCAGGGGGCCGGCGACGGCGGGGGTCCCCTCGTCGCCGGTGACGCTCCCGCCGTCGCGCGCCCCGGCGCCACCGGGCGCGCGCGGCTCGAGGCGGTAGGGCCGCTCGTCGAGGACCTCGACGCCGAGGTTGGCGAGCACGGGCAGCACGCTCGTCAGCGGCAGCGGCGAGCGGCGCAGGAGCGACAGGCGGTGCTCGTCCGGCCCCGCGTCCGGGGGCGTGCGCAGGTGCAGGACGGTGTCGGCCTCCCCCGCCTCGACGCGCTCGAGCCGGGCGAGGTCGGCGACGGCGTCGGCCGCCGTGAAGTCCTCCTTGTAGGCCTCCGGGAAGGCCGCGCCCCAGCGGCGCAGCCGTCCCCCGGCGGCCTCCTGGCCGACCTCGGCGGCCAGCGCCACGGCCAGGTCGTCCTCCCACGTGCGCACGACGCGGGCGAGGTCGTCGACCAGGCGCGCCTCGTCGACGTCGGCGAGGCCGCCCTCCCCCTCGGGGGCGCGGACGACGAAGTGGATGCGGGAGAGGACCGAGCTCGCGACCCAGACGTAGTACTCGACCTGCTCGGCGCGGAAGGCGCGGCGCAGCAGCTCGGACACCCGCAGGCGCACGGCCGTCGTGTAGCGGTCGCGCGGCATGTAGACGAGCACGGAGACGTACCGGCCCCACGGGTCGGCCCGCAGGAAGGCGCTCGGCGCCCGGCGGTTCTGCAGGCCGAGCACGGCGAGCGCGGTGCTCGCGAGCTCCTCGACGCCCGCGAGGCGCAGCTCCTCGCGCGGGAAGGTGTCGAGGACGGCGAGCAGGTCGCGCCCGGTGTGGCTGTCGGCGGGGACGTCGGCGAGGCGGAGCACCTCGGCGGCGCGGCGGTCGAGCAGCGGCACCGTGAGCAGCGACTGGGTCGAGGACCCGGGCGCGTACAGCCCGATGACGCGCAGCTCGCCCGCCCGCTCCCCCGAGTCGTCGTGGAGGGCCGCCACGACGTGGTCCACGTGGTCGCGCCGGGCCACGCGCGAGCGGACGTCGCCGAGGGCCAGGCGCAGCTCCTCGTCGTCGCGCAGCGGCGCGGCGAGGGCCGGGGGCAGGGCGTCGACGGGCCGGCCGCCCGCCGCACCGGGGGCGTCGGCCCGGTCGGGGCGCAGGAGGCCGAGGCCCCGGGGCTCCGCGCCCGGTCGCAGGACGCGCGCGCCGAGGACGACGAGGTTGCCGTCCGCGACCCAGCGCAGGTAGCGCGCGGCCTCCTGCGCCGCGGCCCCGGCGGGCATGGCGTCGGCGGCGGCCCGCAGCAGCCCGAGCACCTCGCCCGTGTCGGCGGCGGCGGCCCGGACGTCGGCCACGACGCCGCGGACCCCGGCCACGACGGCGTCGAGGCGCTCCTCGTCGACCGGGTCGACCTCGACGTGGATCCACGAGACCGGGTCGGCGCCCTCGCCGGGGCGCAGCACCGGGTGCACGACGGCGCGGACGCCGAGGCCCTGGCGCTCGAGCTCGGCGAGCACGGAGTCGACGAGGTGGGCCACGTCGTCGGTGACGACCTCGACGACCGCGTGGAGGCCGCGCCACTGCGAGCCGGCCGGCAGCGCGCGCACGCGGGTGGTGCCGGGCTCGCGCCCGGCGGCCAGCTCGGCGTGGCTACGGGCGGCGCCCACGAGCTCCTCCGGCGAGCGCTCCGCGAGGTCGGCCAGCGGCGCGCGGCCCCAGTACGCCAGGAGCAGCTCGCGCAGGTCGCCGCCGGCGCCCTCAGGCCCGCCCTCGTCCGAGGGGCCGGGGCCGCCCGAGGAGCCGGCGGCCTGCGCCGCCACGTCCGTGAGGAGCTCCTCGACCCGCCCGTCAACCCCGCCGCGCAGCATGCCCGCGACCCTACCGACGGGCGCCCGGCGCGCCCGGTCGCCACCCGTGGCCCCCCTGCGGGCCCCGCCGGTACCGTCCCGGCATGCGCCTCTCCGCCGACGTCCGCTACCCCGCCAGCGCCGCCGAGGTGGGGCGGATGCTCGCCGACCCGGGCTTCGTCGACGCCCGCGACGAGGCGACGCACCCCCTGTCCCACTCGGCGCGGGTCGAGGGCTCGCCGGAGGGCGCCTTCGTCGTCCGCAGCACCCGCGTGATGCCGACCGACGACGTGCCGCAGGTCGCCCGCCGCTTCGTCGGCGACAGCCTCGAGCTGCACCAGACGGACAGCTGGACGGCGCCGTCCGCCGACGGCGGGCGGACGGGGACGATGACGATCGAGGTCGTCGGGGCGCCCGTCGTCCTGCGCGCAGACCTGCGCCTGGAGGCCGACGGCGACGGCGCGTGCACCGAGCGGATGGCGGGCGACCTCAAGGCCTCGGTGCCCCTCGTCGGCGGGGCGCTGGAGAAGGCCGCCGAGCCGGCCGTGCGCGCGGCCATCCGCAGCGAGGAGGCCGTGGGCCGCCGCTGGCTGGCCGAGCGCGCCGGCTGAGCGACCCGGCGCATCGGGTCCGGCCCGCCGGACCGGTCCCGCGGCGCCTCAGCCCCCGGCGACGAGGTCGCGCAGCTCGGCGGCGTCGTACCAGAGCAGGTCGCCGTCCTCGGCGCCGTCGACGACGAAGGCGGCGTCCTCGTCGCCCGCGCGGGCGGCGGGCAGCGCCTCCGCGGCCGCCCGCACGGCCCCCTCCGCGGCGGCCTCGTCGCAGTGGGCGCTGACCAAGGCGCGCAGCGGCACGGGGGCGCCGAGCTCGACGGCCGAGGGCGGCTCGTCGTCACCGGGCCCGCCGAGGGGCCGCGCGTCGCCGTCGGGGACGTCGGCGGCAAGCACGAGGCGACGCCGCGGCGCCGCGGCGTCGTCGGCGAGGAGCGCGAGGGAGTCGGTGGCCGCGTCGAGCAGGGCCGAGAACTCGAGCTCCTCGTCGTCGCCCTCGACGTACCACTCGCGCAGCGCGGGCGTGGCGGCGCGGGCCCGGCCGGGCGGCACCTCGCCGGCCTCGAGCCAGGCGGCGAGCAGCGGGAGGGTCGCGGGGACGTAGACGCGCACGGGGCCATCTTGCCGCCCCGGGGCGGGCGCGACGGCGACGCGGCGAGGGCGAGCGGCGGAGCGGCTCGACGGCTCAGCGGCTCAGCGGTTCAACGGCTCAGCAGCTCAACGACCGGGCGAGGCGGTGGCGTCGACGAGCTCGGCGAGCGCGTCGGTGACGCACGCGGCGAGGACGTCGAGGTCGGGGACGCCGTCCCGGTCGGCGTTGAGGCCGTAGGAGACGACGCCGTCGTAGCTCGTGACGCCGACGGCCAGGCCCTGCCCCGCCGCGAGCGGGATGACGGGGTACGCGGCCCGCAGGCGCACCGGGCCGACGTAGAGCGGGTGCTGGGGGCCCGGGGCGTTCGTCACGACGAGGTTGAACACGCGGTGGCTCAGCGAGCCGGCGACGCGCACGCCGAGGGAGTGCAGCGTGGGCGGCGCGAAGCCTGCGAGACCGGCGAGCTGGCGAGCGCCGACGCGGCGGCCGCCGGCCCCGTCGCGCATCGCGAAGGAGAGCTGCTGCAGCCGGACGACCGGGTCGGGCTCGCCCACGGGGAGGTCGACGAGGTGGCCGACGACGCTCGTGGCGGGCAGGACGGCGCCCGTGGGCGCCTCCCCCGGCTCCCTCGTCCCCCCGCCGGCGTCCCCGTCGGCGGACCGCACGCTCACCGGCACGAGGGTGCGCACCACGGTCGAGGGGCCCACCGGCAGGCCGCGCGCGAGCATCCAGCCGCGCAGGGCGCCCGCGAGGACGCCGAGGACGACGTCGTGCAGGTCGGTGCGGGTGGACAGGCGCGGCGGCTCGGCGCGACGGCCCGGCCCCTGCTGCTCCGCTGCGGGTCCTCCGGGGCGCGGGGCGGCCCGGCGGCGGGGCCGCGCCTCGAGCGCGCTCCGCACGGCCCGGTAGTCGTCGAGGTCGGTGTCGACGGCGGCGAAGCGGCGCTGCTCGCCGACGACGACGTCGAGGGGGCTGCCCTGCGGACCCGTCGCGGTCGTCGCGGCCCGCGCCAGCCCGCTGGCCGTGCCCGCCGCGCGGTGCAGCGACGCCCGCAGCCCCGCCGCGCCGGAGCGCAGCGCCTCGAGCACCTCCGGCGGTCGCCGCACCGCGTCGACGACGGCGCCCGCCACGAGCTCGACGGGCGTGGGCTCCGGCGCGGGGCGCCACGTCGTCCCCGGGACGGCGCCGCTGCCGGGCGCGTCGTCCCACAGAACGTGGCCGAGGTCGACCGCCGCGACGCCGTCGACCATCGCCTGGTGGGTCTTCGTGATGACGGCGAGGCCGCCGCCCTCCAGGCCCTCGACGAGGTAGACCTCCCACAGCGGGCGCGTGCGGTCCAGGCGCCGGGGCTGGACGCGCGCGACGAGCTCCGCGAGCTGGTCGCGCGAGCCGGGGCGCGGCAGGGCCGTGCGGCGGACGTGGTGGTCCAGGTCGAAGCGCTCGTCGTCGACCCACACGGGGTTGGCGAGGCGGCCCGGCACCGAGCGCAGCCGCTGGCGGTACCGGGGGATGTAGGCGATGCGCGCGCCGACCCAGCGGGCCAGGTCCTCGACGTCGAAGCCCTCCGGCGGCGGCTCGAGCACCATCACCGAGCCGATGTGCATGACGGTGGAGGCGCCCTCGAGGTAGAGGAAGGACGCGTCCAGCGCGCTCAGCCGCTCGGGCACCGCCGCTCCTCTCCGCACCGGCGCGTCGCCGGGACGCCCGACAGCCTGCCCCACCCGGGCGACCGCCGCGGCGCGCCCCGGGGTGGTGCCCCGGGGTGGTGCCCGGCGGCGGTGCTCAGCCCGCGCGAGGCCGCGGGCGGGCGCGACGCACCGCCGCGCGGGCGCGCCGCGCGGCCCCCGCCCTGCCGCCCGCGGCCCGGCGCCCGGCCGCACGTCCGCCGTCCGGGCCCCCGCGGTCCCCGGCGACGGACGCCTCCGGCCGGGCCGCGCGCAGCGCCTCGGCGAGCGCGGCCACGGCGAGGCGGGAGGGCGAGCGCGGCGCCGTCTCCACCAGCGTGCGCCCGGCGAGCAGCGCCGCGTCGTGGGCCGCCCGGTCGTCCGGCACGAGGCTCACGTCGCGGGCGCCCGCGAAGCGCGCGAGGGCGTCGCGGACGCGGCGCTCCGGCGGCGACCCCACCGCGGACGCGCGCACGCGGGTGACGACCACCCGCGGCGTCGGCGCGCCGGGCACCGCCTCGGCGAGGTCGGCCAGCCCGCGGACGAGGCGCTGCAGGCCCACGGCGTCGGCGGCGCCGACGACGAGCACCTCGTCCGCGGCCGCCAGGGCGCTGAGCGCGGCACCGTTGCGCCGGGGTGCGGCCGTGTCGTAGCTGAGCTCCTCGTCGGCCTCGAGCGGGGAGCCGAGGTCGACCACCACCCAGTCCGCCTGCGCGCGCGCCACCTCCCAGACGCGGTCGAGCGACGCGGGCGCGAGCTCGGGCCAGCGCGAGCTGCGGCTCACGCCCCCGAGCAGGTGGAGGCCGGGCGAGACCCGCACGGCCGCCCGCGCCAGCGCCCGCCCGTCCAGCACGCCGGAGGCGGCGGAGCGGCACGCCGCGGCGAGCCCGGGCGACTCGTCGAGCAGCCCGAGGACCTGCGCGACGCTCGCCGCGTGGGTGTCGGCGTCCGCGAGGAGCACCTGCTCGCCCGCGGCGGCCAGCTCGGCCGCGAGGCCCGTCGCCACCGTCGTGCGCCCCGGCGCCCCCGGGGGCCCCCACACGGCGACCAGCCGCCCGGCCCGGCCCTCGCCCTCGGGCGGGGCGACGGCGAGGTCGAGCTCCGCCGCGTCGTCGGGTGCCGCGGGCAGGGCGTCGGCCGGGTCGGACGTGCTCGTCCGGTCGGCGGTCCGCAGCGTGGCCGAGGCGGGGCCGGGGCTGCCGACCGCGCCCGGCTCCGGGCTCGCGCCACCGGCGGCCGCGGTGCCCCTCGGAGCACGGGCGTCCGCCTCGGGGTCGGCGTCGGGGCCCTCGACCGGGCCCGCGCCGTGACGGCCCGCGCCGCCCGCGGCCGCCGCGGAGCCCCCGCCGGCCGCGCGGCGCCGCGCCCCCTCGACGAGCTCCTCGAGGCGCGCCGCGGGCACGTCGGCGGCCGCGACGACGTCCACCCCCAGGGCGCGCAGCCGCGGCTCCTGCTCGCGCAGGGCCGCAGGGGCGGCGAGGCCGACGACGACGAGCCCGCACTCGCGCAGCCGCACCACGGCGGGGCGGTCGAGGCGGTGCAGGTCGGCGGAGACGAGGGCGGCGCCGGCGCGACCGGTGGCCGCCACCGCCAGCAGCTCGGGGAGGTCGGCGCAGCGTCGGAGCACGACGAGGCTGCGGCTGGCGCCGATGGCCGCGACGAGCGGCGCCTCCCACGCCCCGGTGACGGCGACGAGGACGCCGGTCTCAGCCACCGGCGCCGTCCTCCGGCGTCGCGCCGTCCGTCGCTCCGCCGTCCGTGGCCCCGCCGTCCGGAGCCCCGGCACCGGGGCCGCCGTCGGCCGGCGCGTCCTCGGGCGCCGCTCCCCCGCCCGCCGGCGAGCCCGCCGCCGGCTCCTCGGCGGGCCGCGTCGCCCCGTCACCGCCGCCGGACGCCCGGGGGGCCGCGGCCGTCGGGGACGCCTCCGGCGAGGTCGCGGTGGACCCCGCGGGCGAGCGGGTCGCGGGAGCCGCGGCGGTGGGGGCGTCCGTCGGGACGGGCGCGGCGGCCTGCCCGGCGGCGCCCCGGGACGCGACGGGGTCGAGGTCCTCGCCGCCGTCGTCGAGCCCCCCGGGCGACAGCACGAGCTGCACCTCGGCGTCGGCGGCGAGCGCGGCGAGGACGTCGGGGAGCTCCTCGGTGCCCACGAGCACCTGCACGGTCGTCGTGGCGGCCGAGCCGAGGGCGCCGGGACCGGCGTCGACCTCGGCCACGGGGGCGGCGACCACGACCCGTCGCGGCTCGAGCAGCGCCCCGGGCGAGCCCAGGTCCACGGCGGTGACCCACACGTCGACGAGCGCGCCGGGCACGAGCTCGGCGGGCAGCGCGCCCTCGACGGGGACGCCGACGGGCCGCACGTCGAGCACGCCGGGGTCGCCGAGGGCCGCCGCGGGCACCAGCTCACCGGCGCCGACGCCGCGCAGGGCCACGAGCTCCCCGTCCGGCGGGCGGGCGGCCGACAGGTACGCCGCCGCCCCGCCTCCGCCGTCGAGGCGCAGGCGCACGACCTGCAGCTGGTCGGCCCCGACGCGCTCGCCCGGGGTGAGGGCCTCCGCCGCCGCGAAGACCGGGACGGTGCGGTCCGCCGACGCGACGAGCCGGGCGCCGGCGACGACGGCCGCCAGCACGAGCAGGACCCCGACCACCAGCCGCGGGTCCCGCCACGACGGCAGCGCCACCCTCCGGGCGGGTGCGCCCCCGGCCTCCGCCCTCGTGACCGCCGCCACCCGTCCCCCTGCACGTCACGTCGCCCGGCCCCCGCGGCCGCCCACCGGGGCGCCGTCGTGGCGGGCCGGCGAGCGCGACGCGGCGATCGTGCCAGCGCCGACGCCGCGCTCCGCCCCGTCGTCCACAGGGTCACCCGACCGAGCCGCAAGGTCCTCCGACCGCGTGCCAGACTCCGGCCGCGGCGCCCCCTCCGGGGCCCGCCGGCCGCCGCGGAGCAGCCCGCCGGCGCCCCGCCCGACCCGAGGAGGACGCGTGCCCGCCCGATTCCTGCCGCTGGCGGACGTCGCCGAGATACTCTCCATCTCCTCGGCGCAGGCCTACGCCCTCGTGCGCTCCGGCGACCTGCCGGCCATCAAGGTGGGCGGCCGCGGCCAGTGGCGGGTCGAGACCACGGAGCTCGAGTCCTACATCCAGCGGATGTACTCCCAGACGCGCGCCCTGGTCGAGCGCGGCGGGCTGGACGAGGCGGCCGAGGCCACCGCCGCGGAGGGGCTCGAGCGCGGCTGAGCGGGTCTGAGCCGCCCCGTCGGCTCGCGCCGGGCGCTGTCCCTGCGCTCGGCGTCAGGCGCTGCGGACCACGAGCAGCGCCCCGATCGCGACGGCCCGCACCTCGAGGACGGCCCCCGCCCGCCGCGGCTCCCCCGGGGCGTGCAGGGCCAGGTCGACGTGGTCGCCCGCGACCCGGTCGATCGTCCCCGCGAGCTCGGCGCCCGCCACCGCCACGCGCACGGCGGCGCGGTCGCGGGCGAGCGCCCTCAGCGCGGTGCGCAAGGAGGTGCGCCGCAGCACCGCGCCCGCCGGCGGGGCGACACGGCGCGGCAGGCCGGCGACGGACGCCACCGAGGCCAGCGGGACGAGGGCCTGACCGCGGGCCTCCGCCACGACGACCCACTCCGGGGCCGCGTCGTCCACGCGTCCCGCCACGACGGCGCCGTCGCGCAGGTGCAGCGCGACCTCCAGGGGACCCGCGGCCCGCAGGCGGTCGGCGAGCCAGACGTCCGCCTGCTCGGCCCGCGTGCGGTCGGCCACCTCGGCGCGCAGCTCGGCCGCGGCCTCCTGCTCGAGCTGGGCCTCGAGGTCCTCGAACAGCCGCTGCCAGCGCACCACCGCACCGTACCGGCGAGCGCCACCGACGATCGAACGAACCCGAGCCACACTGATGGGTGGTCGTCTACACCAAACAGCACCAAACGATGGTCAACGTCGAGTCGGTCGGGGTAGGACTGCTCCCACCACGCCGGAGGTGCGGGCTCGCCCGACGCCCGCGCACCACCCGGTCGGCCCAGCGGCCGGCCCCTCCGGTCGACGACGTCCTCGAGGAGCTGCCGTGAGCACCACCCGCCCCGACCCCCACGACGCCCGGGGACCGGCGTCCCCCGTGACGTCCGGCCGCACCCCGTCCGGCCGCGGCCGGGCGCTGCTCGTCCTGCTCGCCGCCGCGGCCCTCGCGGTCGCGGGGGTGGCAGCCCTGGCGGCCGCCGTCGCGGGTCCGGGCACGGGGTCGTGGACGGCGACGGGGCAGGTCCCGTGGCCCCTCGCCCCCGCCACCACGGCTCAGGACCTCCTCGTCGCGGCCGCGACCGGCGCGGCCGGCGCGCTGGCGACGGCGTGGGGCCTGGCGGCCGGCGCGGTGGCGACGGCGCGGCTCGCGCCCGGGGCCGGCGCTGCGGACGCCGTGGCCGGCGCCGCGACCCGCCTCCTGCCGGCCGTGCTCCGCGGCGTGCTCGTCGCGGCCCTCGGCGCGGGGCCGCTCCTCGCCGCGGGTCCGGCGAGCGCCGCCCCCGCCGCCGTCGCCCCCGCCGCCGTCGCCCCCGTCACCGCAGCACCCGTCACCGCAGCACCCCTGGCCGCCGCTCCGGTCGCGGCGCCGCCCGTCGCCGCCGAGCCGGCGACGACGCCGACGCTCGACAGCACGACCGCGGCGGCGCCCGGTGCGGCGCCCGCCACGGCGGCCGGCACGGACGGCGCGCCCGACGTCACCTGGAGGCCGACCGCCCCGCCCCGCCCGGTCGCCCCGCACGTCGAGGCGTCCGGCGGCCTCCTCGTGCCGTCGCCGCGGGAGGCCGCCACCGCGGACGAGGCGGGCGTCGTCGTCGTCGTGCGCGGGGACACGCTGTGGGACATCGCCCGTCGGCACCTGCCGCCCGGCGCCGACGACGCCGAGGTGGCTGCCGCGTGGCCCGCCTGGTACGCGGCGAACCGCGCCGTCGTGGGCGACGACCCCGACCGGCTCCTGCCGGGACAGCGCCTCGTGCCGCCCGTGGCGACGACCGGCGGCCTCCGGTGACCGCGCTGCCGGTGGACGTCGCGGCGACGAGGAGCGTCCCCGCTCCGCCGACGCCCCCGCGCCCCCGCACGTCGTCCGTCCGGCGGCGTCACTCCCCTGCCGAGGCGCCCCGGTCGACGGCCGACGACGCCGCCGCACGGACGGGCGAGGCGGCCGGGACGTCGCGCGTGCGGCTCGCCCCCGCGCCGCGGACCGAGCCGGAGCCGCTGCCCGGCACGGGCCCCGACGCCCTCGCCACCCGCCGGGCGTGCACCGCCCCTCCCGCCGGCCAGCAGGTGCTCGTCCTCGCGCCTCCCCGCCGCTGCGCCGGCGCCGCGCCCGACGTCGACCCGCTCGTGGCGCCGCGTCCCAGCGCGGACGACGAGCTGAGCGACCCCGGGCCGACGTGCGCCGCCCTCGCGGGCGCCGTCGTCGAGGTGCTGTCCGGGCACCGCCCGGCGGCCCAGCTCGTCCGCTGGACCACCCTCGAGGTGCACGAGGGGCTCGTGCGGCGGGCGGCCCTGGCCGCCCGGCTGCGCCGCCCGCGCCCGGGGGCGCCCGGCCCGGCGCGGTCCGGCCGGCCCGCCGTCGTCCGTCGCGTCCGGGTGTGCCGCCCCGCGGAGGGGGTCGTCGAGGCCTCGGCGGTCGTCGTCGACGGCGACCGGGTCCGTGCGGTCGCCCTCCGGCTGGAGGGCTGGGACCGCCGGTGGCGGGCGACCGCCGTCGAGGTGGGGTGACCGGCGACCCTCCGGCTCTCCTCGGAGCCGGGGTCGCACGCACGACGACGGCCGGGTCCCCGAAGGGACCCGGCCGTCGTCGCCGCCCGTGCGGCGGGTGCTCAGCCCTGGCGGCGCGCCTGCCGCCGCTGGGCGCGGTTGCCGTCGCCCGAGACGCGGGTGCCGTCGGCGTTCTCGACCTTCTGCTCCACGCCGCCCTCCTCGTCGACCGACCCGGCGCTGTAGGCCAGGCGCTGCGGCGTCGTCGGATCGTCGAGGCCCTTGGCCTTGAGCTGCGGCGCGGCGGCGGCGATGCCGGCGGCCAGGGCGCCGGAGGCGGCCCCGGACGGCGCGGCCTGCTGGGGGGCGGGCGGCGCCACCTGCACCTCGAGGTTGAAGAGGTAGCCGACCGACTCCTCCTTGATGGCGTCCATCATCGCCGTGAAGAGCAGGTAGCCCTCGCGCTGGTACTCCACGAGCGGGTCGCGCTGGGCCATCGACCGCAGCGAGATGCCCTCCTGCAGGTAGTCCATCTCGTAGAGGTGCTCACGCCACTTGCGGTCGAGCACCGACAGGACGACGCGGCGCTCGAGCTGGCGCATCGCCTCCTCGCCGAGCTGCTCCTCGCGGCGCTCGTAGGCGAGCCGCACGTCGCTGAGCACCTCCTCGAGCAGCATCTCCTTCGTGATCCGGTTCCGGCCGCCGGCCTCCTCCTCGAGGTCGGCCACGGTGAGGCTGATCGGGTAGAGGGTGCCGAGCGCCGTGACGAGCTGGTCGAGGTCCCAGTCCTCGGCGAAGCCGTCGGCCGTCGCCGCCGTGATGTAGCCGGTGACGACGTCGGTGGTGAAGTGCGAGACCTGCTCCTGCAGGTCCTCGCCCTCGAGCACCCGCCGCCGCTCGTCGTAGATGACCTGGCGCTGGCGGTTGAGCACGTCGTCGTACTTGAGGACGTTCTTGCGGATCTCGAAGTTGCGGGCCTCCACCTGGCCCTGCGCGCTCTGGATGGCGCGGCTGACGACCTTGCTCTCCAGCGGCATGTCGTCGGGGAAGCCGGTGCGGGCCATGAGCGACTCGGCGGCGCCGGAGTTGAACAGCCGCATGAGGTCGTCGCGCAGCGAGAGGTAGAAGCGCGACTCCCCCGGGTCGCCCTGGCGACCCGAGCGCCCCCGCAGCTGGTTGTCGATGCGCCGCGACTCGTGCCGCTCCGTGCCGAGCACGTAGAGACCGCCGAGCTCGGTCACCTCGTCGTGCCCCGCCTTGACGGCGTCCTCGGCCTCGGCGAGCACCTCGGGCCACAGGGCCTCGTACTCCTCGGGCTTCTCGGCCGGGTCGAGGCCGCGCTCGTGCATGCGGCTGACGGCGAGGAACTCGGCGTTGCCGCCGAGCATGATGTCGGTGCCGCGGCCGGCCATGTTCGTGGCGACCGTGACGGCGCCCTTGCGCCCAGCCATGGCGACGATGGCCGCCTCCCGCGCGTGCTGCTTGGCGTTGAGCACCTCGTGGCGCACGCCCCGCTTCGCCAGCTGGGTGGACAGGCGCTCGCTCTTGCTCACGCTCGTCGTGCCGACGAGGACGGGCTGGCCCTTCTCGTGGCGCTCGGCGATGTCTTCGACGACCGCGTCGAGCTTGGCCTCCTCGGTCTTGAAGACGAGGTCGCTCTGGTCCACGCGCTGCATCGGGCGGTTCGTCGGGATGGGGATGACGCCGAGGGAGTAGGTGCCGTTGAACTCCGCCGCCTCGGTCGTGGCGGTGCCCGTCATCCCGGACAGCTTGTCGTACATGCGGAAGTAGTTCTGCAGCGTGATGGTGGCGAGGGTCTGGTTCTCGGCCTTGACCTCCACGCCCTCCTTGGCCTCGATGGCCTGGTGCATGCCCTCGTTGTAGCGGCGCCCCGCGAGGATGCGGCCGGTGTGCTCGTCGACGATGAGGACCTCGCCGTCGGTGACGACGTAGTCCTTGTCGCGCGTGAACAGCTCCTTCGCCTTCACCGCGTTGTTGAGGTAGCCGACGTACGGGGTGTTCACCGAGTCGTAGAGGTTGGAGATGCCGAGCCGGTCCTCGACCTTCTCGATGCCGCTCTCGAGGACGCCGACGGTGCGCTTCTTCTCGTCGACCTCGTAGTCCACGTCCAGCTTGAGGGTCCGCGCGACCTTCGCGAACTCGGCGTACCAGCGCGTCGCGTCGCCCTGCGCGGGCCCCGAGATGATGAGCGGCGTGCGCGCCTCGTCGATGAGGATCGAGTCGACCTCGTCGACGATCGCGAAGGCGTGGCCGCGCTGGACCATCTCCGCCGTCTGCCAGGCCATGTTGTCGCGCAGGTAGTCGAAGCCGAACTGGGTGTTCGTGCCGTAGGTGATGTCGTTCGCGTACTGCTCTCGCCGCTGCTCCGGGCGCATGCCGTCGGTGATGCAGCCGGAGGTGACCCCGAGGAAGCGGAAGACGCGTCCCATGAGCTCGCTCTGGTAGGACGCGAGGAAGTCGTTCACGGTGATGACGTGGACGCCCTTGCCCGTGAGCGCGTTGAGGTACGCCGGCAGCGTCGCGACGAGCGTCTTGCCCTCGCCCGTCTTCATCTCGGCGATGTTGCCGAGGTGCAGCGCGGCCCCGCCCATGACCTGGACGTCGAAGTGGCGCTGCCCCAGGCTGCGGCGGGAGGCCTCACGGCAGTTGGCGAAGGCCTCGGGCAGGAGGTGGTCGAGCGACTCGCCGTCGGCCACGCGCTCGCGGAAGCGGTCGGTCTCCTCGCGGATCTCCGCGTCGGAGAGCTTCTCGAAGTCCTCCTCGAGGGCGTTGACCTGGTCGGCCAGGCCCTGCAGCCGCCGCACGGCGCGGCCCTCGCCGGCCCTCAGCAGCTTCTCGAGCATCCCCACGTCGCGAACTCCCTCGTCGTCCGCGCGCACGGGCTCCCCCGGAGGGCTCCCGCGGCGCTGGTCAGGTCGGCCGTCATGCTACGCACGCGGCGGTCACCGGCCGTCGCGCCGCGTCGGGCCAGCCCCGGGTCGGACGCGCCTCAGCCCGCGACGAGGTCCTGCTGGTCGGGGTGCCGCTCCAGCCACGCGGCCACGTAGGGGCAGTCGGGGCGCACGCGCAGGCCGCGCTGCCGCAGGTCGTCCATCGCGGCGCCGACGAGCCGCCCCGCGAGGCCCTCGCCCTGCCGGTCCGGGTCCGTTCCCGTGCTCACCAGCGCGACGACGCCGTCATCCACCGGCCGGCCCACGAGCTGCACGAGCTCGCGCCCCTCCTCCAGCAGGACGTAGCCGTCCCCGCGCCGCTCCACCGTCGTCGTCTCGTCCGCCATGCGGCCAGCGTGCCGCGGCGCGCCCGCCCCCGCCCGCGGGAGGCGGAGCGTCGGGAGGAACGTCGTTGCCCGGGGCCGTCGACGGCGGCAGGGTCGGCCCATGACGTCAGCCGCACCGATCGACGCCGTCGCGCCGCGCCCGGTGGCCGCCGCCCTCCCGACCGCGGCGCCCGACCTCGAGGCCGGCGGGGGCGTGCGGCTGCGCGCCTACCGGGAGGACGACGTCGAGGCCGTGCTGGCGATGGCGTCCGAGGCGGAGTTCGCCCGCTGGACCACCGTGCCGGTGCCCTACGGGCGCGAGGACGCCGAGGGCTTCGTCCGCGACGTCGTGCCGGCGGGCTGGGCCACGGGCGAGGCGATGACGTGGGCGCTGGACGTGGACGGCGAGCACGCGGGGAACGTGGCGCTGCGCCGGACGGGCACCGACGGCGTGCTGTCCGTCGGCTACGGCCTCGACGCCCGGCACCGCGGCCGCGGTGCCGTCTCGGCGGCGCTGCGGGTGCTCCTGCCGTGGGCGGCCGAGCACGGGGCCGCCGCCGTCCGGTGGAGCGCCCACGCCGGGAACTGGCCGAGCCGCCGGGCCGCCTGGGCCGCGGGCTTCCGCGTCGAGGGGACCATCCGGCGGGCCGAGGCTCCGTCCCTGCTGATGAAGGCGCGCGGCGAGCTGCGCGACTGCTGGGTCGGCACCTGGGTGGCGGGCGACCCGACCGCGCCGGCCACCCCGTGGCTCGACGTCCCGCGCGTCGACCTCGGCGACGTCGTCCTGCGGCCGTGGCGCGACGAGGACGCGGGCCGCGTCGTCGAGGCCTGCACCGACCCCGTCACGCGGCGCTGGCTGCCGCGGCTGCCGGAGCGCTACGAGCTGCAGGACGCGCGGGACTTCGTCGAGGGGATGCGGCGGGACGCGGCCGAGGCGCACGCCGTGGCCTGGTGCGCCGCCGACGCCCGCGACGACCGGTGCCTGGCGTCCGTGACCCTCTTCGCCCTGGGCCAGGGCGGCCGCCCGGCGGAGATCGGCTACTGGGCGCACCCCGACGCGCGCGGGCGCGGCGTCGTGACGACGGGCGTGCGGGCCGTCGCGCGCCACGCGCTGCTGCCCGCGGAGGTGGGCGGGCTCGGCCTGCCGGCCGTGCTCGTGCGCGCCGAGCCGGGCAACGCCGCGAGCCGCGCCGTCGCGCTGCGCGCCGGCTTCGCCCCGGCCGGCTGGGACCTCGCCGGGGGCGGGGAGCCGGACGACCCGCCGACGCCGCTGGACCGCTTCGTGCTGCGGGCGCAGGACCTGCCCGACGCCTGAGCACCCGACGGAGAAGGGCTAGGAGCTCCGCCCCGGAGCGCCGTTCCGACGGACGAAGGCTACGAACTCCGCCCCGGAGCGCCGTTCCGACGGACGAAGGCTACGAACTCCGCCCCGGAGCGCCGCCCGGACGGACAAAGGCTACGAAGTCCGGTCCGGGTCCCCCCCGCGGAGGGGTGCGGGGACGCCCAGCCGTCCGGGCGAGGAGAAGTGGTCAGGTCGCGCGCAGGGCCTCGAGCAGGGCGGGCGCCAGGTCGCCGGGGCCCGTCACGGCGACGTCGTCGAGGCCGAGCCACGCGGCCATCGACCGCAGCTCCCCCGCGAGCTCCTCGGCGGCGTGCGCGGGCGCCCACGGCTCGGGCCACGCGGCCTGGACGCGCAGGACCCCGTCGGCCCGGTCGGCCTTGAGGTCGACGCGCGCCACGAGCTCGCCGTCGAGGAGGAAGGGCAGCACGTAGTAGCCGTGCACGCGCCGGGCGGCGGGCACGTAGATCTCCAGCCGGAGGCGGACGCCGAAGAGCGCCTCGGTGCGCGAGCGCTCGAAGACGAGCGAGTCGAACGGCGAGAGCAGGGCCCGGCCGGCGACGCGCCGCGGGAAGGCGGCGTCGCGGTGCAGCAGCGCCGGACGCGCCCACCCCCGCACCGTGACGGGCGCGAGGACGCCGTCCTCGACCAGCTCGTCGACGGCGCGGCGCGAGGCGTCGGGGCGCAGGCGGAAGTAGTCGCGCAGGTGCGCCTCGGTGGCGACGCCGAGCGAGCGCCCGGCGATCTCGACGAGGCCGCGGACGGCGTCCGCCTCGTCCGGGTCCGGGGCGCCGGCCACCTCGGGCGGCAGCACCCGCTCGGGCAGGTCGTAGCGCCGCTCGAACTGCGCGGTGCGCCCGGCGGCCGTGAGCTCGCCCGACCAGAAGAGCTGCTCGGCGGCGGCCTTGACGTCGCGCGCCGGCCCCGCGAGCACGGCCTCCGTCGGCGGGACCATCCAGGAACCGGCCGAGCTGCGCGGCGCACCCGGGTGCAGGTGCGCCGTCAGCTGCGCGGCCGTCATGGCCCCGCCCTCGCGCACGGCGCCCAGGACCTCGTCGAGCAGGCGCGGCCGCTCCGCGAGGATGCGCCGGTAGCGGCCCCACGCCTCGTCGGCCGCCCGGGCCATGCGCCAGCGCAGCAGCCGGTGGGTGGCCGGGGGCACGAGGCTCGCCTCGTGGGCCCAGTACTCCACGAGCCGCCGCGGCGGCCGCTCGGCGGCGCGGCGCAGCAGGTCGTCGTCGTAGGGCCCCAGCCGGCTGAACAGCGGGAGCCGGTGGCTGCGCGCGACGACGTTGACCGAGTCCAGCTGGAGCAGGCCGACGCGGTCGAGGACGCGCTGGACGTGCCGCATCGTCGGCGCCCCCGGCGGCCGCCGGTCGGCGAACCCCTGCGCCGCGAGCGCCGTCCGCCGCGCCTGCGCCGCGGTGAGCACCTCCCGCCCCCGCGCGGGGCCGGGACCTGCCGCTCGCCCGTCCGCCACGGCGGACGATGCTGCCACCCCCGGGCGGGCCGGGAGGAGCGGGTGCGGTGCCCCGCGGTCCCGACCGCCGTCCGTCGGGCGGTCAGGGGCTCGGGTCGAGCAGCTTCTCCTTGACGGCGTACATGGCCGCCTCCATCCGCGAGTGCAGCTGGAGCTTCTCGAGCAGGTTCCGCACGTGGTTCTTCACCGTGTTCTCGGAGATCCAGAGCTCGCCGGCGATGTCGCGGTTGGAGCGGCCGCGCGCGACGAGCCGCAGCACCTCGAGCTCGCGGGCGGTCAGCCGCGGTGCGGGCACCGCGGGCACGTCCTCGCGGGCGGCGCCCCTGCGGCTGAGCGCGGCGAACTCGGCCAGCAGGTGGCTCGCCATGGACGGGCTGATGAGCGACTGCCCGCCGTGCACGGCGCGCAGGCTCGCCGCGATCTCCTCGCCCGGCACGTCCTTGAGCAGGTACCCGTTGGCCCCGGCCTGGACGGCGCTGAAGAGGTCGGACTCGTCCTCGCTCATCGTCAGCATGAGGATGCGCGCGCTCGGGGCCACCTCGCGGATGGCGGCGCACGCCTCGATGCCGCTGCGCCGCGGCATCCGCACGTCCATGAGGACGACGTCGGGCAGCAGCTCCTCGGCGCGCGCGATGGCCTCGGTGCCGTCGGCGGCCTCCCCGACGATGACGATGTCGTCGTCGAGCTCGAGGACGCGCTCGAGCCCGCGGCGGTAGAGCACGTGGTCGTCGACGACGAGGACCCGGATGCGCTCCGGCGCACCGGGCCCGACGGGCCCCGCCGCGGCGTCCAGCACCGCTCCGGGGACGGCGACCGCCCCGTCGACGGCGCCCCTCCCGTCGGCACCCACCGTCCCGTCGACGACGCCCCTCCCGTCGGCACTGGCCTGGGCCTCTGCCCGCACCGCTCCGGCGTCCGCGCTCGGCACGTCCATCGCCCTCCCGTCCACCCCGGCGGGTCTCCGCCCGTCCGGGGGCCGGCGCGAGCATGCCAGCGGCTGCCCTCGCCCGTCTCGACCGGCCCCGTCACGATCGGGCCACGCCGCGGGACCGCGAGGGCCACCGGCGCGCCGACCGGGGACCGCTTCCCCGTCCGAGGTGTTCGGAGCCCGTCGCCGACCGGTTGGGCCGGATGTCGCCGGCACGACGCCGGCCCGCCCGAGAGGGCCGGCCGCCGGCCCCGGGCGCTCGCCCGGGGCCGGCGACGCGTCCCTCTAGGCGCTCACCGCCGCGGGGGCCTGCGCCCCGTCGGCGCCGGCGGCCGCCTCCTCGGGCGCCTCCTCGAGCCGGATGACGCCGTAGCTCCAGCCCCGGCGGCGGTAGACCAGGCTGACCGCGCCCGTGCTGCGGCACAGGAAGAGGTAGAAGTCGTGCCCCAGCGCCTCCATCTGGGCGAGGGCCTCGTCCACGCTCATGGGGTGCGCCAGGTGCGTCTTCTCCCGGATCCGCACCGGGGAGGCGCCGACGGCGTCCGCCAGCCCGTGCTCGTCCTCCCCCGGGCCCAGCGCGCCCACCGTCGCGTCGGGCTCGTCCTCCTCACCGGACGCGCCGTCGTCGCCCACCGCGGGCGGGGCGACCGCGAGCGATGGCACGGACGACGCCTCGGGCACCGAGCCGCGGCGCACCGACGGCGGCGTCTGGCGGCCGTGGTGGACCTTGCGGCGGTCACGCAGCCGGCGCAGGCGCTCGAGCAGCTTCTCCTCCGCGAGGTCGAGGGCGCCGTGCGCGTCGTCGGCGCAGGCCTCGGCGCGCACGACCTCCCGGCGGTGGCGCAGCGTCAGCTCCACGCGCTCGCAGCTCTGCGGCTGGCGCGGGTTCATCTCGTGGCTGATCACGACGTCGAGGCGGTCGGCCCGGGGAGCGACCTGCTCGACCTTGGCGAGCTTGTCCTCGAGGTGTCGGCGGAAGCGCTCCGGCACGGTGGTGTGGCGGGTGGTGAGCGTGATCTCCATGGGTCCTCCAGCGATGGGGGGTGGGTCTCGACGCGCCGGCCCGGGAGCTGTCCCGGCGGGCGGTCCTCGGTGCTCAGGCGCCACCTCCCCGCGGCAGGAGGGCGGGGGGCCGGCCACCGCCCCCGGTGACGACCGGGGCGGCGGCGGGCGGGGCGGGGCGGCGCAGACCGGCCCGCGGGAGCGCTCCGCGCAGCCCCGCCCCGGCGCCGTCAGGCACCGGGCGAGGCCGCCGGGCGAGCTCCATGTCCGGACGCTAGCGGCCCCGGGGGCCGTGCGACAGTCCGGCCCACCGACCGGGCGAGGAGGCGTCCGCGCCCGGCGGGTGTGCCCCGCGCCCGGCTGGTGGGCCCGGCGACGCCGGCGCGTCGCCGACGACGGCTCGGACTGCCGCGCAGGCGCTCTCGTCGCGCCGGAGTGCGAGCACGCCCGACCGCCCCGGTGGCCTGCCGTGGTCGGTGCTCACAGCGCGTCATGACGCCGGTCGCCCCCGTCCGGCCGCCCGTCCCGGGAGCCGGTGCGGCCCGACCGGCGGCGCCCCGCCCCCGGCGGCGGCGCGGCGAGGACGACCACCGCCCCCTCGACCCGGCAGCCGGCGAGCGCGAGGACGCGGGCGGCCTCGGCGAGGGTCGAGCCGGTGGTGACGACGTCGTCGACGAGCAGGCACCGCCGCGGCGGGGCCGCGCGGACCACCAGCGCCCCGCGCCGCGCCGCCGTCCGCTGCGCCGCGGTGCGGCCCACCTGGTCGCCCGCCCCCCGCCGCATCGCGAGGACGCGCCGGACGGGCACCTCCCGCCCCCCGCGGGCGAGCGAGGTCGACCACCGCCGGGCGAGGTCGGCGACGAGGTCGTCGCCGCGCGCGCGGACGGCGGCGCGGGTGGACGGCGCCGGGACGAGCGCGAGCGGGCCGCCCGCCGCGCCCGTCGGCCCTCCGTCCACCAGCCCGGCGTCCATCACCCCTGCGTCGGCCGCCGCGTCCAGTGCCGCTGCGCCCGCGCGGCGCAGGGCGTCCGCCAGCAGCGGCGAGAGGTCGTGGCGCCCTCGCTCCTTCCACGCCAGGAGCAGACCGCGAGCGGCGCCGTCGTAGCGCGCCGCGGCGCGCACGGGGGGCGCGGTGGCGACGGGCAGCTCGACGAGGCCCAGCGGGGGCGCGGCGAGGACGGCTCGGCACGGCGCGCACCACGGCACGTCCGGGACGCCGCACCCGGGGCAGGCGACCGGCCAGACGAGGCGGCCCAAGGCCGCCCATGCCGCCCGCGAGGGCCCGGGGGGAGCCGCGTGCCGCGCCGGTGAGCCCACGGGAGGAGGCTGCGGGCCCCACCGGTCCGGTGGCGGGCCGGCGGTGCGGTCGGTGGACGGGCGCCCCGGCGGCGGCCCCTGTGCGCGCGGGCCGGACAGCCGTCGCCGGGCTCAGCCCGGGTAGGACGGGTCGGTCGAGGTCTCCGAGCCCGGCCGCACGACCCAGGCCAGCCCGGCGGGCTGCAGCACCCCGCCCCCGGGGGCGTCGAGGAGCACGCGCCCGGCCGCCTCGGCCGACGTCAGCCGCTCGACGCCCTCGGGCACCTCGACGGCGCGCACGTCCGAGCCGTCGACGGCCACCCGCAGCAGCTGCGGCGGACCGTCGGCGAGGGAGCCGACGGCCACGACCGTCGTCGCGTCCTGCCACCCGGCGTCGGTGACGGACACCAGTCCGGGGACGGGCGGGGCGTCGGGCACGTCGAGGCGCTCCGGCGCGCCCTCGCCGTCGCGCACGACGCCGGCGACGTCGAGGTGGGCCCCGCCGTCACCGTCGGTCGAGGCGACGACGACGCGGGCGCCGTCGCGGGAGACCTGCAGCGCTCGCACGCACCGCCCGTCCAGCCACGGCGCCTCGACCGTGCGCACCTCCCCCGCCGCGTCGACGGCGAGGACCTCGCCCCCGGCCTCGGCCGGCGTCGTCCAGACCCACCCCCGGACGTCGACGCTCGGCGCCACGAGCTCCTCGCCGGCGAGGACGCCGCGCAGCCCCGGCCCCTCCTCCGACTCGTCCGGAACGCCCACGAGCAGGCGCCCGCGCTGCTGCACGAGCACGGCGAAGAGCCCGTCCACCCCCACCGCCGGGTCGCTGGGCAGCAGCGAGGACACGTCGAGCAGCCCGGGCACCAGCTCGGCCCCGTCGCCGTCGAGCCGCGCGATGCGGCCTCCGGACAGGACGACGGGCGGACCGGCGGGGGCCAGCGGGTCGAGGAGCCCGAGCTGGGCGTCCGGCAGCCCGAGGGCGCTGCCGGCCGACGACAGCTGCACCTCGCGCACCCCGGGGACGGGGCTCAGCGTGGCGCGCAGCTGCGCCTCCATGAGCAGGCGCGTGCCCGGGTCGGCGGCCCGCGCCTCGTCGGAGAGGTCCACCACCGCGGTGCCGCCGGGGTCCAGGGGCACGGCGGGCGGGGAGCTCAGCAGCCGCGTCCCCTCGGGGAAGGCGGTGGTGACCGCCCCCGCGAGCCACTCCGAGGGGCCGGCGAGCAGCTCGGAGACGAGGAGGGTCGCGCTCGGCGAGCGCCCGGGGAACCAGCGCAGCTCGGGCACGAGGGCGGTCCGCGTCGGGTCGAGGAAGGTGAGCGGGTAGGCGCGGTAGACCTGCCGGAAGACGTCGTGGCTGACGACGACCTCGTCCGGCGGGTCGCTGAGGCGCCAGACGCCGTCCGCCCGGACGACGTCGAGGTCGACGGAGTAGGACGCCCGCGGCGGCGCCGTCGTCCACCGGCCGCGACGGTCGACCTCCCCGACGAGCGGTGCCGTGACCCGCACGGTCTGCACGGTGCCCTGCGTCACCGTCGACGTCGGGCGCCCCGGGTCGGCGGCGGGCTGCGAGGCCCCGGTGCCGCCGACGACCAGGCCGCTCGCCGCGATGACGACGACCCGCTCGGAGGGGCGCCAGGACCGCGCCGCGCGTGGGGTGAGGAAGAGGCGGGCCGTCGCGGAGTCGTCGTCGAAGGCGGCCGAGGCGCGCAGGAAGCCCTCGACGACCGTCTCGGGCGAGGCCCCCGTCGGCGGGCCCTCGGCGAGGAAGCCCAGGGCCGGGTCGGGCGCCGCCGGGGCGGGGCCGCCCTCGACGGGCCCGCGGCGGGGCAGGTCCACGCAGCCGGTGAGCAGGGCGAGGACGGCGACCAGCAGGAGCGCGAGCGCGACGGGCGGGCGCCGCGTCCCGGGGCGGCGCTCAGCCACGGCCGGCCGGCGGCGGCAGGACCGGCAGGGACGCCGTCGCGATGGTGTCGGCGGCCGCCTCGGTGCCGGCGTCGCCCCACGCGCCGGGCGAGCCGGCGGCGCTGGGGACGAGGACGACGCCGGGCAGGCCCTCGACGAGGACGCTCGGCGCGGTCGGGTCGTCCGGCGGGGCGGCGGGGGCGAGGTCCGCCGGCATGGGCAGCGGCGACATGCCCACCGCGCTTCCGGCCACCCGCGGCAGCAGGAGCCGGAAGGCGGCGCCGAGGCCGAGCTGGCCGACGACCTCGAGGCGGCCGCCGTGGAGGACGGCGTCCTCGGTGGAGATGGCGAGGCCCAGCCCGCTGCCGCCCGTGGTGCGGGCGCGGGCCGGGTCGGCGCGCCAGAAGCGGTCGAAGACCCGCTCGGCGTCCTCGGGCCGCAGGCCGATGCCGTGGTCGCGCACGAGGACGGCGACCGCCGACGGGTCGGCCGCCAGCTCGACCTCCACCGGGCGGCCCTCGGCGTGCTCGACCGCGTTGAGCACGAGGTTGCGGACGACCCGCTCGACCCGCCGCGGCTCGACCTCGGCCGTCACCGGGCCCTCCGGCACGACCACCGACACCTCCACGCCCTGCGCCGAGGCCACCGGCTCGGCGTGCTCGACGACGCGGGCCACCAGCGCCGCGAGGTCGACGACCTCCGGGTCCAGCGCCGCCGCGCCGGCGTCGAAGCGGCTCATCTCCAGCAGGTCCGCCAGCAGGGCCTCGAAGCGGTCCAGCTGCGTCATGAGCAGCTCGGCGGAGCGCGAGGCCGCCGGCTCGAGGTCGCCGCGCGCCTCGTGGAGCACCTCCCCCGCCATCCGCATCGTCGTCAGCGGGGTCCGCAGCTCGTGCGAGACGTCGGAGACGAAGCGCTGCTGCAGACGGGAGAGCTCGGCCAGCTGCGTGATCTGGCGCTGCAGGGACGCGGCCATGTCGTTGAACGTCCGGCCGAGGGCGGCGAGGTCGTCCTCGCCGCGGACGTCGACGCGCTGGTCGAGGTCGCCGGCCGACAGCCGCGCGGCCGCGGCGGCCGCCTCGCGCACGGGGCGCACGACGAGCCGGGTGACGACCGAGACGACGCCGCCGAGCAGCAGCACGAGCAGGAGCCCGCCGACGACGAGGACGCGCTGGACGGCGTCGAGCGTCTCCTGCTCGCGGCCGAGGTCGATGACGAAGTAGAGCTCGTACTGACCCGCGAGCGCCAGGTCGACCCGCTGGCCGACCGCGAGGCCCGGCGTCGTGCCGCCGTCGCTGCTCGGGAGGGCGACCGGCGCGGCCTGCTGCGTCGACTCCGTCTCCACGGCCTCGCGCAGCGCCTCGGGCAGGAGCCCGGGGGTCAGGCCGCTGCTCTGGAGGCCGTTGATGGTGACGGGGGCGTCGCTGCCCGGCACCCGCAGGAGCAGGAAGCCCGCCGAGCCCTCGCCACCGACGTTGCTCAGCTGCTCGCTGTTGTCGAGGACGAACTGCTGCAGCTCCACGCCGGTGGGGACGTCGGCCTGGTCGAGGCGGTCCTGGAAGGCCCGCGCCCCCGCGGCCGCCTCGTCGAAGGCCTGGTCCCGGCGGGCGTCGAAGAGCCGCTCGCTGATGGCGTCGGCGAGGAAGCCCCCGACGACCGCCATCGTCAGCACGCACAGGACGACGGTGAGACCGACCACCCTGACGGTCAGCGAGCGGCGCCACCGCCGCGCCGCCCGGCCCCCCGCCGCCCGCAGGCGGCGCCCCAGGCGCCCCGGCACGGCGTCAGCCGGCGTCCGCGCCGGCCCGACCGGGCTCGTCGGACGGGGCGTCCTGCTGCCCCGCGCCGTCCGGGGCCGAGCCGCCCGAGGCGACAGCGCCGGCGCGGTAGCCGACGCCGCGGACGGTGAGGACGACCTCGGGGTGCTCGGGGTCGTGCTCGATCTTGCTGCGCAGGCGCTGGACGTGGACGTTGACCAGGCGCGTGTCGGCCTGGTGGCGGTAGCCCCAGACCTGCTCGAGCAGCACCTCGCGCGTGAAGACCTGCCACGGCTTGCGGGCCAGCGCCGCGAGGAGGTCGAACTCCAGGGGCGTCAGGGCGATGTGCTGGTCGCCGCGGTTGACGGTGTGCCCGGCGACGTCGATGACGAGGTCGCCGGCGCGCAGCGTCTCGGGCACCTCGTCCTCGCGACGGCGCAGCCGCGCGCGGACGCGGGCGACGAGCTCCTTCGGCTTGAAGGGCTTGGGCACGTAGTCGTCGGCGCCCGACTCGAGCCCGGCGACGACGTCGGAGGTGTCGCTGCGCGCGGTGAGCATGACGATCGGCACGTCGGACTCCGCGCGGATGCGCCGGCAGACCTCGATGCCGTCCACCCCCGGCAGCATGAGGTCGAGCAGCACGAGGTCGGGCTTGGACTCCCGGAAGGCGGCCAGCGCCCCCGAGCCGTCCGCGCAGAAGGACGGCGTGATGCCCTCTCCCCGGAGCACGATGCCGATCATCTCGGCGAGCGCGGTGTCGTCGTCGACCACGAGCACGCGGTTCGTCATGGGACCCATCGTCGCACCGTGGCGCGTCGAGCCGGCGGACGCCCGCGTCGAGGGCGCGCCCGATCGGGCGACCGTCGGTGACAGGCCCGCTCATGACACCCCGAGCGTGACGCCTCCTCCACCGCGGTCCAGGTGGCATGCTGCCCCCGCGCGAGGGCGCGCACGTCCGTCCGCCGACCCCCGTGAGGACCTTCCATGACCGAGCAGACCGCTCAGACCGAGTTCGATGCCACCAGCCCCGACAGTGCCCGCGGCCCCCGCATCAGCGTCGTCGGCACCGGCTACCTCGGTGCCACTCACGCCGCCGCGATGGCCGAGCTCGGCTTCGACGTCATCGGCGTCGACGTCGACCCCGCCAAGGTCGAGGCCCTCTCCGCCGGCA
This sequence comes from uncultured Pseudokineococcus sp., assembly GCF_947499845.1. GTDB lineage: Bacteria > Actinomycetota > Actinomycetes > Actinomycetales > Quadrisphaeraceae > Pseudokineococcus. The sequence goes on along the minus strand of NZ_CANMPM010000007.1, from coordinate 139,080 downwards.
AGGTCCCCTTCTACGAGCCCGGGCTGCCCGAGCTGCTCGTGCGCGGCGTCGAGTCCGGCCGCCTGCGCTTCACCACCGACCTCGCCGAGGCCGCCGCCTTCGCCGACGTCCACTTCGTCTGCGTCGGCACCCCCCAGCGCCCGGGTTCCAACGGCGCCGACCTGCGCTACGTCGAGGCCGCCTTCGAAGGGCTGGCCCAGCACCTGACCCACGACGCGCTGCTCGTCGGCAAGTCGACCGTGCCGGTCGGCACCGGCGCCCGGATGGCCGCGCGCGTCCGCGAGATCGCCCCGGCGGGCCTGCGGGTCGAGCTGGCGTGGAACCCCGAGTTCCTCCGGGAGGGCAAGGCCGTCCACGACACCCTCTCCCCCGACCGCGTCGTCGTCGGCGGCGCCTCGCAGTGGGGCGACGACCTCCTCCGGCAGGTCTACGCCCGCCCCCTGTCCACGGGCACGCCCTTCATCGCCACCGACCTGCCGACCGCCGAGCTCGTCAAGGTCTCCGCCAACGCCTTCCTCGCCACCAAGATCAGTTTCATCAACGCGATCTCGCAGGTGTGCGACAAGGCCGGCGCCGACGTCACCGTCCTGTCCGACGCCCTCGGCCACGACGTCCGCATCGGCCGGCAGTTCCTCAACGCCGGCCTCGGCTTCGGCGGCGGCTGCCTCCCCAAGGACATCCGCGCCCTCATGCACCGCGCCGGCGAGCTCGGCGCCGACTCCCTCGTCGCCCTCATGCAGGACGTCGACGAGATCAACATGTGGCAGCGCCAGCGCGTCATCGACATGGCCGTCCAGGCCTGCGGCGGCAGCGTCCTCAACCGCCGCATCGGCGTCCTCGGCGCCGCCTTCAAGCCCGACACCGACGACGTCCGCGACTCCCCCGCCCTCAACGTCGCCGCCGGCCTGCACCTGCGCGGCGCACAGGTCGTCGTCTACGACCCCGAGGCCGGCGAGACGAGCCGCAGGATGTTCCCCACCCTGACGTACGGCACCTCCACCGAGGAGGCCGTCACCGACGCCGACGTCGTCCTCGTCCTCACGGAGTGGCCGGTCTTCCGCCAGGCCGACCCCACGCAGCTCCTCGCCCTGACCCGGCCCGGCGCCACCGTCATCGACGCCCGCAACTGCCTGCCCGCCGACGCGTGGCGGCAGGCGGGGTGGACCTACCGGGGACTCGGCGCCGCGCGCTGACGGACACCACCGGTCCGCGTCCGTCGCAACGGTGGAGGGCGCGTCCCGCCACCTCGAACTCTGACCGGCTCTCGTCCTCGTCTCTGCAGCGGGCAGAAGTCGCGGTCGCTGTCCATCATGGCGTCCGCCTGCGCCGTCGGGCAGGACGGAGCGGCCACCGGACGACCTCAGTCGCCCTGGTCGAGGCGTGCTGCCCCATGAGTGGGTGACAGTCGACCTCGCTCGTCAGAGCACGGCACCCTCGCGGTTCCGGGCAGCCGTGGGTCGTCGGCGGTGGGAGCTCCGTCGGCGCTCAAGCGGTAGCTGGACCCGGGCTCGTCTCGGTGCGTCGACGAGCGCACCTCGTGCGGCCCTTGCTGCTCCTCGCGGACATAGACCGGGCCGGCCGACTACTGGTACAAGCATTGGCACGAGAATTCGAAGACCCGGCACGTGCGGACGGCGCGGGTGCCGTCGACGGCGCACCGCCTCTGGAGCTACAAGGCACCTACCGCTGGCGGGGCGGGAGCGCGCACCAGTACGTGCGCTTGGACCGCCAGAGGCCCGCGCGGCCAAGGACGGCTGCACGGCGTCCTCGAGCACCTCGTCAGGTGTCGCCTGATCCGACAGCAGTTCCGAAGGTCGATCTGCTCGCCCACCGCTCTCGCCTCAAGCCGGGATGCGGCGCCGCGGCAACTGGTAGACCGACTGCAGCGGTGTGCCCTTGGCGATCGTGCCCAGTCCGAGGGATGCGCCGATAGCCAGCACGACCATGACAGGAAGGGCGAAGAGCTGCACCAGAAGCAGCGCCTCACCCGCCGGCGCCGGTCCCAGGAGCAGCAGGAGCGCTTTCGTCAGTCCGGCGAGCACGACGAAGTGGGTGACGTAGATGATGAGGCTCGCGCGTCCCAGGACCTCGAGCCCCGAGCCTCTCGCCAGGCGCGGGAGGTGGCGGAGGCAGAGGAGCCCAGTGGTCACGGCGAGGACGCTCAGCGCGAGCACGATCCCGGGGACGTCGACGAGGTCGTAAGCCCGGACAGTGACGACGAGAACCGTGAAGACGGTCGTCGCAGCGAGCGCAGACACAGGCGGACTCTTCTCGACGGCACGCACCAGAGCGGGACCGCTGTTGACGCCGACCAAGAAGAAGACGAGGTAGTGGGCCAACCCCTGGTAGCCGATGCTCCCGGTGTCGAGAGGCCCGAAGAACGCCACGGACACTCCTGCGGCGACGAGCAGCTGCCATGGAACGCGTAAGCGCTTCGTCGCGACCTTCGCGAGCACGAGGGCGAGAGCGAGAGCATGCAGGTACCAGAGCCCGGAGGTCGGGTACAGCGGCGACAAGAGCAGCCGGACGACGTCGGTCTCCTCCGGCCTGCTGGCCAGTGGAAGCACGGAGAACCAGAGGAAGCGCACCACCGTCCACACCACGTAGAGCCAGAGCAGCGGACCGAGGCGGTGCCGCCACAGCCGACCCCAGGACTCGTTGAGGACGCCTCTCGCCAGCACACCCGAGACCAAGAAGAAGAGCGGCATCGGGAAGGCCGCCAGCAAGTCCTCGACAAGGCCATAGCCCCAGTGCACGAGGTGCAGGGGTTCGAGCAAGACCAAGACGTGGTGGAAGACGATCATGAAGATCGCAGCCCCACGCGCACTGTCCAACCAGCTGACACGCTGAGTCATGTGCGCCTCCCACCTCGACCGGGCCACGACGACTTCGGTCGCACGCCGTGAGCAAGGCGTCGCCGCCTGGCGCTCGGACCGTACCCGCCGGTCACAGCAGCGCACGTGGCCCTGCCCTCAGGGAGACTCTGGTTCCCCCGAAAGATGCACCGACCACGCCGTCGGTCGTCTGTTGCCGTGAGGTCCTACCACCTCCGCGCCTCGACGCCAAGCACCCCATCGCCTCCCCAGCACCAGGACCGCCACGCCCTTAGGCGGCTGCGGCGACTCCCCTGCCGAGCCGTGGGTGCCGCGGCAGCCGGGGTGTGTCGAGGGTCAGCGCGGGGCGCCCCAGTCCTTGCGGATGGCCTGAAGACGCTCCCAGGGGAAGCCGTCCATGACGGCGTACGAAGGCGTCCCGGAAAGGACGTCCTTCCATGGGTCGGTGCCCGTCCGAGCCTCGAGATAGTTGCCGCTCGCCGCAGTCACCGCGACGGCACCCGAGGTGTCGCTGACTATGAAGCCGTACTTCTGGGCAGCCCGTGCGACGGCCTCCGCGACTGGGTGCAGGCCGAGGGAGTCGACGTCCACAGAGGCGTCGAGCCGGAAGCGGGTGCCCATGGGGATGGCGTCCCAGCTCCTGTCCGCCCCATCACTGCGCTGTGCTGGGTAGCTCCACGACTTCCAGTGCTCGATCTCAGGGATCGTCAGGGCGATGGCATGGTCGATGCGCCCGGCTCGCGACTCGGAGATGCGCACGGCGCCCTGAGACAGGACCAGACCGGAAGCACTCGCCCCCATCCCGTCGTCGAAGTGGCCGTCCGACTTCGAGACGTCGTCGATCCGTCCACCCCAGCAGGCCGACCAGCCGGAGGATGTCCGCTTGGCCTTCCAGAACTCCCAGAGCTGGTCCGTGCTCTCGGAGTAGACGGTGAGCTGTGCGTCACTGCCCGAAGCAGCGACAGCGTCCGCCGGGATGGGCACATTCTCGAAGTGCCCATCCCGCCCGTAGAGGCTCTTCGGCGTGTACCCCTTGCCCTGGCAGTCCGAGAATCGGACGTCTGCGGACCGCTCCGTGTCCGCCGGGACGAGTGAGACGTTGTACTTGTACGCGTTGAAGGCGGCGACGCCGTCGTAGCGGGAGGTCACTTGGTGAGCCAGGTTCTTCACCATGGCGGCGCTCTTGGAGTCCAGAGGTGCCGTGGACACGTCTGACCCGAAGGCGGACGTGCGAGGCGCGACGCTCGACCCCAGCGATGGCGCTTGGCCGAGGCCCGTCGTCTCTGCGCTGGCGGTCGTGATGCCCGACGTCAGGAGCACCGCGAGCAGCACGGAGGCCACAGTTCTGGTCGAGCGTCGACCGGACTTCGTCGAGATCATGGGTGGACGGCTCCTTGCAGTCGGCGATGGACCTCACCCCGATCGGGTGAACCGCGCGGATCTTAGACAGACATGCCTGACTTCGGAGCAACCGGGACGACTTCGGGCGCTATCGCGGACCCGGCTCGCCCCAGTCCTTCGGCAGTGCTTCCAGTTCCCGCCACGGGAACCCCTCCATGACGGCGTAGCTCGGCGTCCCGTCCAGGAGCACTGGCCAGGGGGCCTGGACGCCGGGCGGGACCTGGGCGCTCTCGCCCACCTCCGCGGCTACGGCCACGGCGCCCGCACTGTCCGTCACCATGAACCCGTACCGCTGCGCAGCGCGTGCGACAGCCTCGGCTATCGGGTGGAGGTCCAAGGCGTCGAGGTCGACGTCAGCGTCCAAGCGGAAGCGCTGCCCCATCGGGATAGCCCCCGCGTCGTCGTCCCGGCCGTCCGTGCGGCTGGCCGGCCAGCTGAGCTCATCTCTCGCGACGTCGGGGATGGCCAGGGAGAGGGTGTGCTCGACATTCCCTGAGAGCACCTCTTCCCACCGCAACGCCCCGGCCGAGATGGCCACGCCAGCAGCACCCGCTCCGGAGAAACCGTCGAAGCGCCCGTCACTGCGGCTGACGCCGTCCAGACGACCGCCCCAGCACGCTGACCATCCGCCCGAGTCTCGCTCTGCCTTCCAGAACTCCCACAGCTGGTCGCTCGACGGTGAGTAGATGATGAGGTGCCCGTCGGCCCCGGCAGCGGGTACAGCGTGAGGAGGTATCGGCACGTCGACGAAGTGCTCCATGCCGTCGTAGAGGCCGTCAGGGACGTAACCGCGGTCCTGGCAGTCGTTGAACTGCACGTCCTCACGATCGACCCACCACGGTGCGGTCCAGGAGGACATGCCGAACTGGTGCACGTTGAAAGCCGCGACACCGCCGTACCTGTCCTCGACCTGGTCGACGAGCTCGCTGACGAACTCATCGCTCCGCTGGGACGTCGGGGCAGCCGAGACGTCCTGGCGCCAGACGCTCACCTCGTTGCCTGTCGCCGTCAGCGGATTGGCCAGCGGCTCCGGAGCATCTGCCGGCCCGGCGGTCACGGCCGACGACGGGGCTTCGTCGCTGCGCGAGGTCGTCGGGCTGCAACCTACGAGGCACGCCGCAGCGGCGGCGACGAGCAGGCGCGAGGGCAGGGGCCCCCATCGATCCTCGTCGCGATGCACGGGCAGCACCTCCTCCTAGGTCCGCGCGAAAGCTCAGCCCAAGACGCCTACGTGACGAAGGAGCTCAAGCAGGCGCCTGGCGTTGGACTCCGGCTGGAACTCCTCGACCACTCGGCGCCTTCCCGCGCGACCCAGCTCAGCGCGCTGTTCAGCGTTGGTCATGCCCGTGAGGGCGTCAGCGAGGAGGTCGGCCCGACCCGGGTTGAGCAACCGACCGCTGACGCCCTCCTCCACGAGTTCGGGGATGCCGGCGATGCGCGTCGTGATCACTGGCAGCTCGCTCGCCATGGCCTCCATGAGGACGACGGGGACGCCCTCGGCGAAGCTCGGCAGGCAGAAGACGTCGGCCCACGCGTGGAGGGCCGGCATGTCGTCCTGCCCGACGGGGCCGAGCAGGACGACGCGATCGGCGAGCGGCCCGCGCGCGAGCCGAGTCCGCAGTTGCTCGGCGAGCGGACCGCCGCCGACTACGCGCGCCTCGACGTCGACCCCCCTTGCGACGACCTCCTCGAGCGCCTCGACGAGCACCCCTGGCCCCTTCTCGGGGACGAGACGACCAACGAAGAGGACGCGGAGGGGGCTCGGCGTTCTCCGCCGGCGCTGCTCGGCCAGGCCCGGGTATTGCTCGACGTTCACCCCCATCCGCACGAGGCCCAGTCGGGGCCAGACATCTTGCGCGCTGTGCCGCATGACCTGGCTCCGGCAGAAGTCGCTGATGCAGGCCACCGCGGCGGCCGAGGTGATCTTGGCCGGGAGGTCGTGCCCCGCGACGTCCTCGAACTCGGTCGGTCCGTGCATGCCCAGGGACCAGGACCACGCTTGCGCGGGGTCGGTGCCGCGGCCGAGGTCGACGGCAGCGCGAGCGACGTCAGCGCCGACGTTGGCGAGGTGCACGTGGACGTGCGTAAGCCCGGCACGCCGCATCTCGTGCAGCAGCACGCCTGCTTCGACCAGGTAGAAGATCTGCCACAAGCGGGCTCGGAGGGTGCCCGAACCCCGGGAGAGCGCCCGCCTCACGGCACCGGCGTAGCCGACCGGGGAGCGACGTACGTGACTGGCGTGCGCACGGAGGTAGGCCGCCACCGGGCGTCCCAGGAGAGCCTTCGTGCGTGCGTGTTCCTGCCGGGCACGCTCCGAGAGCAGGTCCGCCCCTACGGCCGAACGGACGGTGAAGGTCTCGACGCGGCACCCCAGCTCGCGCAGAGCCGCGACCTCCCGCTCGACGAAGGCGTGCGAGACAGCGGGATACCGGCTGACGAGCACGGCGAGAGCCGCCACTGGGGCCGGCGATGCCGTCAAGCCGCTCGACCGTCGACGGGCGTGCGCCGGGCGGCGCGGGCGAAGAGCCCCGCGGCGTACGGCAGGTCGTCGACGAGGTAGCGGCGAGCCATTCGTCGCGGCTCCATCGCGAGGCGGTGCACCCACTCGAAGCCGCTGCGCTGGAGGTGCTCGGGGGCACGGGCGACCCGTCCGGCCAGGAAGGTGAGGGCACCGCCGCAGCCGATGAACCAGGCGTCAGGCACCGTCCGGCGCAACCTGCCGATGAGGTGCTCCTGCTTCGGGAAGCCCAGGCCGACGAGGACCAGGTCGGGCTTCGTCCTCTGCAGGTCGTCGACCATGGCCCGCATCTGGGCCTCGTCCCGCTCGAAGCCGAAGGGCGGGCAATGCCACCCCACGACGCGCAGATCATCGTGGCTCTGCTCGAGGGCGGCCGCTGCGGCCTCCGCGACGCCCTCTTCCCCGCCGAGGAGGTAGACCGATCGACCCTCCTCGGCCAGGGCTGCGGGGAGCGACTGCGCCAGCGAGGCGCCGGTGACCCGCTCCGGCAGCGGAGTCCCCATCAGCCGCGACGCCCAGACGATGGGCATGCCGTCGGCGACGACCAGGTCCGCCTGCTCGACGATGGACTGCAGGTCGGGCCGACGCAGCTGCCGGAGGATGTCGACGTTGGGAGTCAGCAGCATGCCGCCGCGCCCCTCGCGGATCCTTCCCACGACATGCTCGACGACCTGGCGCTCGGTGACGGCGTCGAAGTCCACGCCGTCGACCCGCACCGTCCCGCCGTCCCCCGGGCGTCCGTGCTGGGTGTCGCGCATCGCTGAGATGGTCACAGAAGCCCATTGAAGAGCATCGGAGCGTCTCACCCAAACGGAGCGAGCGCATCCGTCGTGACCGGACCGACATTTAACACGCCGTTCACCGGGCCGCTCGCCGGCGCGCGGTCAACGCGTCGAGTCGTCCCGGTGCCAGGAAGCCGGCGTGGTCCTCGCCCTGAGTCGGGCGAGCAGGACCACGACGGTGTAGACGAGCGCCGCCGGCAGCGTCGACGGATCGCGGAGGGCCCGCCGGGCGAGGGCGCCGACGGTTCGCCCCGTGCTGGGGCCGTGGGCCTTCTCCCCGCTGCCGGCGAGCTCGCTGTTGCCCTGGGCCGTGCGCGTGCGGACGGCGAGGAGGCTGCGCATCGTGCGGGGCGTCTCGACGTGGAAGCGGTGGTCCTCGACGACCACGCGCTCGTCGTCGCCGAACGTGCGCTGCACGAAGAGGTCGTCGCTCGTGACGTCGGGGAAGGAGCCGAAGCGCGCGCGGCCGTCGGCGCTGACGCCGTAGAGACCGAGGCCCACCAGCCCCTGGGTCGTGTAAGGGATGCTCGAGTAGGCGGCGAAGAAGGCTCGGACCAGCCAAGGGCGCCCGTCGACGACGAAGTGCACGCGAGGGGCGGCAGCGCGGGGCCCGGGCCCGCGCAGGACGTCGGCCACGGCGCGCAGCGCCGCAGCGCTCACCACCACGTCGGCGTCCAGGTAGATGCGGGGGTAGGCGGCGACGGCTAGGTCACCGGCGTCCAGGGCGAGCCGCTTCGAGCCCTCGGCGAGCTCGACGACACCGACGCCGGCACGGGCGCGGGCGACCTCGGCGGTCCGGTCGGTGCAGCCGTTGGCGACGACGACGACCTGCGCCTCGTCCCGGAGGTCCGGCCAGAAGGCGTCGAGGCACCGACCGACGACGCCCTCCTCCTGGTGCGCGGGGATGACGACCGAGAACCGTGCCCTCACAAGCGCCGCCTGGGTCTCTCGGCTCTCGGGCTGCACGTGAGAATGCTAGTGGTTCGCTGCCCGTAGACGCGCTCCGCGACCAGCCTCGGTAGCGTGAGGCAGCACCCGACGACCCGGATCAGGAGACACACCCGATGCAGCCTCACGCTCGCCCGGTCGACGAGAGCGCCGGCCGCCGGGTGGTCGACGTCACAGTGGTCATCCCGGCCATGAACAGAGCCCATCTCCTCGGTCGTGCGTTGAGGAGCATCGAGGAGCAGACGGTCCAGCCTTCTCGCGTCATCGTGATCGACGACGCCTCCGAGGATGACACCGCAGCGGTCGCTCGCGATGCGGGCGCAGAGGTCATCGAGATGGGCGAGAGGTCGGGGAGTGGACCTGCGCGAAACGCAGGCGTACGCGCGGCGACGACCGAGTGGATCGCCTTCTTGGACAGCGACGACGAGTGGCTGCCCCACCACCTCGAGACGGTGCTCGGCCATGCGCGCGGGCACGTCCTCGCGACGACGGCCGCCATGGCGAGCGGAGGGAAGTGGAAGGGGAGCCCGTATCAGAAAGCTGTCGCCCTGACCCCCGCCTCGATGCTCGTCCCCAGCGATCTCGTCGTCACCAGTTCGACCGTGGTCCGCAGGGATGCACTTCATGAAGCAGGTCTCTTCCGCCCGCTACCCAGGGCCCAAGACATGGATCTGTGGATTCGAGTCCTGGAGGTCGGGACTGGTGTCGCCTGGGGGGAGCCCACCGTCGTCTACCACGAGCACGCCACTCAGGCCGTGCGGGATGTCGACCTCATGCGCGCATCCTTCGAGAACATCCTGTCGGAGTACGCGGCCAGGCCCTGGATGAGCGTCCGCCTCCGCGACTCCGCGTTGAGCCGCGTCATCTGGGACGACATGAGACTCGCTCAGCACCGCCGGGACCGACGAGCCATGGTCCTGAAGGCTCTTTGGTTCGCGCGCAGACCTCATGTCGGGCCAGGGCTGTGGTCCATCCTGCGACAGCGCAAGATCGCTCGAGGTCGAGAGCGCGCCCACGAGGCGGCTACCTGATCCTGACGGCAGGGCAGAGCCCCGCCCGACCACATCGCCGCGGTCCGCTGCTGCGCCCGCGCCGGAGTCCTGTTGGGACTTCGGCGCGGGCGCAGCCGTCAGACCTCGGTGCAGGTCCCGGGCGTCGAGGTGCCAGTGGGCGTACCAGGCACGGTGATGCTCTCGGCGTCGGTCTTCCCGTAGTCCTGCGGCAGGACCTGGATCTTGTCCCACGGGAAGTTCTTGAAGACGGCGTAGCTCGGGGTGCCCCCGAGGATGCTCTTCCAGGGGTCCGAGCCGGTTGCGGCCTGGATGCCGGCACCGCTCTCTGCCATGACGCTGACGGCGCCGGCCTTGTCGGTGACGATGAACCCGTGCTTTTGGGCCGCCTTGGCCACCATCCTGGCAACGGGCGTGAGGTTCAACTTGGAGACGTCCACGCGTGGATCCAGGCGAAGATGCGTGCCCTCGGGGATGGCGCTCGTCGAGGTGCTCCAACCGTCGCTCCTCTGAGCAGGCCAGCTGAAGGTCTTCCAGTGCTTCGGCGCCGGGATGGCGAGGGACATCGCGTGGTCGATGTACCCGCGCTTCACCTCGTTGATCCGGATCGAGCCGGCCGTGAGGGCGAGTCCCGTGGCTGCGGCGCCCATGCCGTCAGGGAAGAATCCGTGGCTCGTCGAGACCTTGTCGATCCTACCGCCCCAGCAGGCGTACCAACCGTCTGACCGCTTCTCGGCCTTCCAGAACTCCCACAGCTGGTCCGAGCTCGGCGAGTAGACGCTCAGCTGCGCGTCGGAGCCCTTCGCCGGGACGGCATTGCTAGGGATGGGCACGTCGACGAAATGCGCTCCGGCCTCGGGCTGGTAGAGCTCCTTGGGTGTGTATGACTTCTTCTGGCAGTTCGAGAACTTCACCGTGACGCGCTTCTGCGTCGCCGGGACGGTGTAGACACTCGTGTTGTACTGGTAGACGTTGAAAGCGGAAACGCCAGAGTAGAGGCTGTCGACCTGCGCCTTAAGATTGGCGGCCATCTCGCCGGAGCGAGGGTCGAGCGGCGCCTGGCTCACATCCTTGCGCCAGACGCTACCGACGGAGAAGACGCCGGCGTCCGGACTGGTGGCCAGCACAGAGGTGATGGAGGTCGTCGAAGCGGCTGCAGCCGTGCCGCCCTTCTGTGCGGCAGCTCCGGGCATGGCACCGAGAGCTACGACCGCACTGGCGGCGACGGCGGCAGCAGCGGCGAGACGGCTGCGCGGATGGCGGTTGGGGCGGCGGCGAGACATGTTGAACCCTTCGCAGAGATCGGGACCGCCGTTACGGGTCCCGCTGCAGAAGGATTCGGTCATGCGCAGAGGCGACTTCGCGCCTGCTGACCCGGACGGGCGACCGCTTCCCCCACTCGCTCTAGGGCGGCTAGTCCATCCCGGGTATATGACTGGCGGACGTTAAAGGTGTATGCGTCGGCCTCGGTCATGTCGCCGCATCTAGACGCGTCATAAGCCTTCTGGTCGCCTGTCACCATCCAATCCCTCACCGCCCACGTCATTCGCTAGTCGCCTTCGAACCACGACAGCGGGATTACCGGCGACGACGGTGTACGGCGGGACATCACGGGTCACCACGCTCCCCGCCCCTACAACGGCTCCACGACCGACGCGTCGCCCCGGGAGGAGGATGCAAGCCGCACCGATCCACACATCGTCATCGATGACTATCGGTCGCTCTGGCATGAATCCCTGCTGGTTCATGGGCTTGGAGACGTCGCTGATGCGGTGACTGCTCGCGAGCAGGATGCATCGCGGGCCCATCATGACGTCGCGCCCGATGTGCACCGGGCCGATGACCAACGCGTCCATACCAATGTCCGACCTATCGCCGAGACGGATGCCTCGTCCGGACCCGAACCAGGCCCCATGCTCGACATTGACGTCGCGGCCGCACGCGTCGAGCATCCGAGCCGCCAGCGCCGCCCGTATCCGTCGACTCACCTGACCCCCTGGACGGGGAGACCAGGGCAGATGTCGGGCACCCGCTAAGTACAGGACGACGCACGCGGACCTCAGAGCACCCATACGTGCCCTCATGACGCCGCTCCACCCGTCTCGGGCGACAGACGACCTGCTGAGTCGCTCCGGACCGTCTCCCTGCGCAGCCGCGGGCGGATGGAAGGGCCGAGTACCAGGCCGGCGACGAGGAAGATGAGGTAGTTGGCCAAGGGGTACGGCACGGGGCTGAGCATCGTGGAGACGAGCCAGGTGACGCCGCCCGCCGTGAGCACCAGCCGCCACTGCTCGAGGTCTGCTCCATCTTTATCCCGTGCCGGCAACTTTCGGGCAGCGGCTCGAACAGGGCCGAGCAGCACTGTCGAGACCCACAGCAGTGCGCCGGGATAGCCGAGCTCCGCCGCGCGAGCCAGGACGACGTTGTGGACCTCGATGTTGGTGTTGGTGACCGGGTACGTGTCGGCCTGGCGCACGTACTCGTAGTTGACGTCGAGGAAGCGAGCCCATCCGACGCCCGTCAGTGGCTCACGCTCGAGTATGCGGAGGGCCGCTGCGTTGACGTTGCGTCGGTCGTCGAGCGATCGAGTCGTCGTCGCGCGTTCGCTGACGGCGTCCTGGAGGCTCGGGACGGCGACCAGGACTGCGACCACGAAAGCCGTGCTGGCGACGACGATGACCGGGAGAAGGCGCCGCAGGGTGCGGTGTTGGAGGCAAGCCAGCACGACGCCCGCTGCCGCTCCGAGCCAGATGGAGCGGGTCAGCGTGAGCAGGATCCCCGCAGCGCACAGGACGCCGGTGGAGGCGGCGATCGTCCGCCACACACCTCGGCGACGTGCGACGAGCATCGCGCTCGCGGCCGCGCAGAAGACGAGCACGAGACCGAGCGCCTCACTCGCCAAGAAGGGCCCTCGAGATCGTGTCGCCTGGATCCCAAGGGAGGGGTCCACGATGAACCGAGGGAAGACCAGCCCGGGCGCCACTCGTTCGAGGACGGCGGTCGTGCCCAGGTAGAGACCGAGCAGGACGAGTGTCTGCAACAGCATGTCTCGCCGCTGAGGCGTGGAGAAGACGACAGGCGCGATGGCGAAGAGGAGGAAGGGGACGACGAGGCGGTCCGCCAGCGCGAAGAGCCCCAGAGGAGTCAGGAGGGTGCCGCTGGTCAGTGCCGACCAGGCGGCGAGGAGCACGAGAGCAGTCATAGCCACATGCGCCGGCACTATGCGGTAGCGGCCTCGCCGCCAAGCCCAGGGGTCGAGCGCGAGCAGGCCCAAGCTCGCTGCGAGGGTCAGGCGATCGGGGCTGATGGGCAGGCCGAGAGCATCGGAGCCCTCACCGGAGAAGATGTTGAGGACCAGGGTGGCGAGGAGCAGCCACAGGTAGAGGGGCCGCTCCGGCCCTCCCCTCGTCACGGACGCCCCGTGGGCGCGGGCTCCGTACTCAGGCGGTCGACGTCGCTGGTGTCGTCGGCTTGCCCGAGGCCACGGAAGGGGTCTTCACCGCTCGTGGCCGTCGAGGGTCGAGGGGTGCGTCGTGCTCGGCGCTCGAGCAGCACAGCCGACAGGAGAGCTGCAAGCACACCGACGACCAGACCGAGCAAGCCGTACCGCTGGACCTGCGACGAGGCGTTGTCGAAGGAGGGGGCGGCCTCCAGCACCGTCACGAGCTGGTAAGCGAGGTCATCGGACGTGACGGCGTCCTCGTACTGCTCTCCGACGGCCATCTGGCGGCGCTCGAGAACGTCCAACTGGGCGGACAGGTCCACCGCCTGGGCACGAACCGGCGCCGTGGAGGGGAGGATGCCTCCCGCAGACTCAGAGGCTCTCTCGGCGTCGTCCAGGGCGGCGCTGACCTCGGCGACCTGCTGTGACAGGTCTGCATATTCGGTCAGGAGCGCGTCGCCGTCACTCGAGCTATTCACGCGATTGGCCTGCTCGAGCAGGTAGTCAGTGATGACGGCCGCACCTCTCGTGGCGACTGCCTCGTTGTCGGCGGTCACTTCGACGCGGATGATGTTCGACTGCGGGATGGGTGACGCCGCCACGTCAGTGACCGCTTCGGAGTCACGACCGAGGACGGGCTCGAGCGCCCCGAGAGCCTGCGAGTTGTCGACGTAACGCGCTGTGCTGGCAGCGAGCTCCTGAGCGGCGAAGGAGTAGCCCGGCACGGATAGAGCAGCCAGGTCATTGCTCCCGACGGCGATTCGCGACTCGGAGGTGTAGGAGTCCGGGAGGAGCACCCCCGTCGCTGCCCCGACCCCAGTGCCTACGAGGACGAGCGCGGTCCCCACGACCCAGTGCCGCCGCAGGGCCGTCAGCGGGCTGACCAGTTCGCGCTCTTCCCCTTCCGCCGGTGCGACGGCGGTCGACCCGCTCGACTGAGCGCTGGACACGTGCTCTCCCCTCGTGGACTGCGGAAACCGCGACAGCGTACGTGCAGTCACCGGTGAGCTAGCCCGTTTCAGAGGGGCCGGACTCTCCGCAGACGCGGGTTGCGGAGAGTGAGTGACCGAGCTCCAGCCTCAGTAGGCCCCACGACCGCGGAGGACGGAGCCCACGGTCTTCCACAGGATCATCGCGTCGGTGGCCGGCGACCAGCTCTCGACGTAGCGCACGTCGAGGCGCTCGGACTCCTCCGCCGACAGGTGCGAGCGGCCACTCACCTGCCACAGGCCCGTGATGCCGGGCTTGACGGCGAAGCGGCGGTGCATGTCCTGGCCGTACCGCTCGACCTCGGACGCCAGCGGCGGGCGCGGCCCGACGAGGGACATCTCGCCCTTGAGCACGTTGAAGAGCTGGGGCAGCTCGTCGAGGGAGTAGCGGCGCAGGACCCGCCCGATCGGGGTGACGCGCGGGTCGCCCTTCATCTTGAACAGGACGCCGTTGCCCTCGTTGCCCGCCATGAGCTCGCCGAGCCGTTCGTCGGCGCGGTCGACCATGCTGCGGAACTTCAGCATGTCGAAGGGCCGGCCGTCCTCCCCCACCCGCTCCTGGCGGAAGAAGACGGGGCCGGGGCCGGACCGGTGCACGAGCAGGGCGAGCACGGCGAGCACCGGGGCGAGGGCGACCACGCCGAGGCCGGCGCCGGCGACGTCGACGACCCGCTTCACCAGCGCGCGGACCCCGCGCAGCTCGGGGCGCTCGAGGTGCAGCAGCGGCAGGCCGGCGACGGGGCGGATGGCCACCCGGGGCCCGGCCACCTCGGCGATGCCGGGGGCGACGACGAGGTCGGCCGTCGTCTCCTCGAGCCGCCAGCCGAGGCGGCGCAGCCGGAGGCTGTCCATCTCCGCGCACGGCAGGACGACGACGGTCTGGATGCCGTCGCGGCGGACGACGTCGACGACGTCGTCGAAGCCGCCGAGGACGGGCGCCGGCAGGTCCTCGACGACGCCGCCGGGGCCCACGAGCGACGCCGACGTCGTGCAGCAGCCCACCACCTGCAGGCCCTGCTGGGGCGCGTGCTGCAGCTGGCCGACCATGTCGCGGATGCCCTCGGCGCGACCGACGACGAGCGTCGTGGCCGTCCGACGACCGACGCGGCGCAGGCGGTGGGTGCGCTTCCGGAGGGCGTAGCGCGCCACGAGGGTGAGCAGGAGCGCCGCGGGCAGCGCCACGACGACGTAGCCGCGCGCCACCTGGAGGTCGAAGGCGTACGCGGTGGTCGAGACGGCCGCGACGACGCTCACGCCCGCGAAGGCGACGCGGCGCACCTCCTCCGGCCCGGTGAAGAGGAAGCGCGTCTCGTAGCCGCGCATGACGGCGACGGCGGCGACCCACAGCACCGGCAGCAGCAGGACCGACCAGGCGGGCTGGTGGGTGATCTCCCACCACCAGGCCCCGGAGCCGAGCGAGCCGAAGCGCACGGCGTAGGCCACGAGCGCCGCGACGAGGGCGGCGGCGCCGTCGACGAGGGGCAGCCGGCGGGCGTAGCGGCCCTCCCAGCCGGCGTCGCGCGGGTCCTGGGTGCGGGGGGCGGGCGACGCCACGGGCGGCGACGCCACGGCGGGCTGGGTCGGCGACGTGGACGGAGCGCCGTCGACGGCCTCCGCGTCGGCGGGGGTCGTGCGAGCGGGCCTCGGCACACGGGCGAGCGCAGCAGCGCTCGGGCGTCCGTCCATGGGGTGCGTCCTCCGTACCAGCGCCCCGGGGGACGCCGTCGACACCTGTCGGTCAGGAGCGGACGCCGCTGTCTCGCCCCCCCAGGCTAGGGGCCGCGGGCCGATCCGTCACGCAGTGACGGCACATCCGGCCGTCCTCACTCCGAGGGGTGAGCACCCTCACGCAGCGTGCAGAACGCGACGAGGTCCCAGGGGTGACGGGGTGACGCGCGCTCGCGGCCCGCCGCCGCCGTCGGCGCCTCGTGCGAAGATCCGCCCACGGGGAGAGGGGACGCGCGCGAGACGCCCGCGGGCCCAGACGACGACGGCGAGGACAGGGGCGCGGCGGGCATGACGGAGCAGCAGGGCTGGGCGCGCCCGGGTGAGCCCGACGGCCGCCACGACGACGCGGCGCCGGCCGGAGCGGCGGGCGGGGGCTGGTCGGTGGGCGCCCCCGGCACCCAGGACGCGTCCGCACCGCCGCCCGCTCCCGCCGGCGGCTGGGGCCCGCCCCCCGGCGCGGGCTCCGCGTGGAGCGCGCCGCAGCGGCCCGGCATCGTGCCGCTGCGCCCCCTCGGTGCGCTGGAGCTGCTCGAGGGCGGCTTCCGCGCCATCAGCGCCAACCCCCGCGTCATGCTCGGCGTCAGCGCCGTCGTCTTCGGCGCCGTCGCGGTCATCTCCCTGCTGCTGACACCGCTCTTCGGCGGCGCGCTGGCCTCCTTCGTCAACGACTCGCTGCCCGCGGAGGCCACCGCCGGCCCGGGCGGCGAGTTCGGCGCCCTGGACTTCGCGGGGGTCGACCCCGTGACCGGCGTCGTCTCGCTCGTGGCGACGACCGTCCTCACGGGGCTCCTCGTCCTGTCGGTCAGCGCGTCGGTCATCGGGCGCACGGTCCCGGCGGGCGAGCTGTGGCGGCGCGTGCGCGGCCGGGTCCTCGCCCTCGTCGGGCTCGCCCTGCTCACGAGCGTCGCCCCCGCCGTCCTCGTCCTGCTCGGAGCGGGCCTCGGCGCCCTCCTGCTCCTCACGGGCAGCACGTCGGCCGGGGTGGTCGGCATCGTCCTGGGGACGCTCCTCGGCGTGGCCGCGGCCGTCTGGCTGACGGTGTCGTGGTCGCTGGCCGCCGTGGCGCTCCTGCTCGAGGGTCGCGGCGTCCTCTCGGCCCTCGGGCGCAGCACCCGGCTGGTGCGCGGCACCTTCTGGCGCGTGCTCGGCGTGCTGCTGCTGACCTTCGTCCTGTCCTCCATCGCGACGAGCGTGCTCGTCGTCCCGGCGGGCCTCGTGGCCGGCGTCATCCAGGTGGCCGCCAGCGGCGGCGCCGCCGACGCCGCGGCCCTGTTCATCACCCTCCTGCTCTCGACCGTCGCCAGCGTCCTCGTCCAGCCCTTCGTCTCCGCCGTGCGGGCGCTGCTCTACACCGACCTGCGCATCCGGCAGGAGGGCCTCGACGTCGAGCTGGCCCGGGCCGCCGCGGAGCCGACGTCCTGAACGGCGCCGTGGACGCCGTGCTGGCGGCCGTCCCGGCCCCCGTGGACCTCGGCCGGGACGAGGCGCAGGACCTGCTCGTCCGCGAGCTGAGCGGCTCGGTGTACACCGAGGCGCGCCCCGGGCTGCTGCAGCGGGCCCTCACCTGGCTGCGCGACCGCGTGCTCGAGCTGCTCCCCGACGACCTGGACGCCGGCCCGGCCGTCGACGCCCTCGTGGTCGCGGCCCTCGTCGTGCTCGTCCTGGTCGCCCTGCGGGTCGGCGCCCAGGTCGCGCGCCGCCGGCGCGTCCCCGAGCCCGCCGCCGCCGAGGTCTTCAGCGGCGCCCGCCGCAGCGCCGAGGACCACCGCGCCCGCGCGGACGCGCTCGCCCGCGAGGGCGACTGGCCGGGGGCGGTCGCCGAGCGCTTCCGCGCCGTCGTGCGGGGGGCCGAGGAGCGGGTGCTGCTCGACGAGCGACCGGGCCGCACGGCCTCCGAGGCCGCCGCCGAGCTGGGGGCCGCCCTGCCGCCCGTCGCCGCCGACCTGCGGGCCGGGGCGCGGGTCTTCGACGACGTCGTCTACGGCTCCGCTCCCGGCAGCGCGGAGGACGACGCCCGCCTGCGCCGCCTCGACGACGCGGTCCGCGCGAGCCGGCCGTCCGTCGCGAGCACCGGGGCGCCGACGTGAGCAGCGCCGCTCCGGTCGCCGCCGGCGCACCGCCCGAGAGCGCCGGGGACCGGCCCCGCGGCCCCCGCCGACCGCGCCGGGGTCCGGTCGCCCTGGCGCTGCTCGCCGTGCTCGTCCTCGTGGCCCTCGTCGTCGGCTCCCGCGGCACGGGCCGCGGGGTGCTCGACCCGACGAGCCCCGAGCCGGACGGCGCCCGCGCCGTCGCGCAGGTGCTCGGCGACCTCGGCGTCGACGTGACCCGCACGACGAGCACCGCCGCCACGCTCGACGCCGTGCGCGCCGCCGGACCGGGTGGCGCCGCCGTGCTCGTCGTCCCCACCGCCCCCCTCGGCACCGCCCAGCTCGAGGACCTCGCGGCCTCGGGCGCCGACCTCCTCCTCGTGCAGCCGACGGCCGACGACCTCGCCGTGCTGGCCCCGTCGCTGCGGCTCGGCGAGGACGTCGAGGCGGCGAGCGCCGTGCCGCCGCAGTGCGACCTGCCGGCCGCCACGGCCGCCGGGCCGGCGACCGGCGGCGGCGCGCTCGTCGAGCTCCGCGACGACGAGGACCCGGACGTCACGCTCTGCTACGGCCTCCCCTTCGGCGGAGCGCCGTACGCCGTCGTCGACGCCCCCGGCGGCGCCGGTGAGGCCGCCGGCGGGCGCGTCGTCGTGCTCGGCCAGCCCGACGTGCTGCGCAACGAGGCCGTCGCCGACGAGGGCAACGCCGCCCTGGCCCTCAGCACCCTGGGCGCCCGCGACGCCCTCGTCTGGTACCTGCCCGACCCGCTGGACCCGGCGCTGTCCGACGAGCCGCTGCCCCTGTCCGCCCTCGTGCCGCCCGGCCTGGTGCGCGCCGCCCAGGTGCTCGGCGTCGCCGCGCTGCTCCTCCTGCTCTGGCGCGGGCGCCGGCTGGGCCGGCTCGTGCCCGAGCGCCTGCCCGTGGTCGTGCGCGCCTCCGAGGCGGTCGAGGGCCGTGGGCGGCTCTACCGCGCCTCGGGCGACCGCGCCCACGCCGCCGCCGTCCTCCGGTCCGCGTGCCTCGGCCGTCTGGCCGGCCGGCTCGGGGTCCCGCCCTCCGCGGGCGCCCCCGCGGTCGTCGCCGCCACCGCCGCGGCGACGGGACGGCCCGCCGCCGAGGTGGACGCCCTGCTCCGCTCCCCCGCCCCGGGCGACGACGAGGGCCTCGTGCGCCTCGCGGACGCCCTCGACGCCCTCGAGAGAGAGGTCCGCCGATCGTGACCGACCCCGCCCTGCCGCCCGACGAGCCGCCCGCGCCCGTCCCCGACGCCGGCCCCGGCACCGCTCCGGACCTCGCCGCCGACGTGCCGACCGAGCAGGACCTGCCCTCGGCCGAGGAGGCCCGCGAGGCGCTGACGGCGGTGCGCGCCGAGGTCGCCAAGGCGGTCGTCGGTCAGGACGTCGCCGTGACCGGGCTCGTCGTCGCCCTCCTCTCCCGAGGCCACGTGCTCCTCGAGGGCGTGCCCGGGACGGCGAAGACGCTCCTCGTGCGCGCGCTGGCGGCCTCGCTGCGGCTCGACACGGCGCGGGTGCAGTTCACCCCCGACCTCATGCCCGGTGACGTCACCGGGTCCCTCGTCTACGACGCCGGGGTCTCCGACCTCGTGTTCCGCGAGGGCCCTGTCTTCACCAACCTCCTGCTGGCCGACGAGATCAACCGGACGCCGCCCAAGACGCAGGCCTCCCTGCTGGAGGCCATGGAGGAGCGCCAGGTCACGGTGGACGGCAGGCCCCGCCCGCTCCCGCGGCCCTTCGTCGTCGCGGCGACGCAGAACCCCGTCGAGCAGGAGGGCACCTACCCCCTGCCCGAGGCGCAGCTCGACCGGTTCCTGCTCAAGCTGCGGCTCCCGCTGCCGCCCCGGGAGGCCGAGCTCGAGGTGCTCCAGCGCCACGCGACCGGCTTCGACCCGCGCGACCTCGCCGCCGCCGGGCTGCGCGCCGTGGCCGGGCCCGAGCACCTGGCCGCCGGCGCCCGGGCCGTCGGCGGGGTGCGCGTGGCCCCCGACGTCCTGGGCTACGTCGTCGACGTCGTCCGGGCCACCCGCGAGGCGCCGTCGCTGTCCCTCGGCGTCTCGCCCCGCGGCGCGACGATGCTCCTCGCGGCGAGCCGGGCGTGGGCGTGGCTGCAGGGGCGCGAGTACGTGACGCCCGACGACGTCAAGGCCCTCGCTCCCGCGACGCTGGGCCACCGCGTCCAGCTGCGCCCCGAGGCCGAGCTCGAGGGCGTGACCGTGGACGCGGTCCTCACCAGCGTCCTCGGCGGCGTCGCCGTCCCGCGCTGAGCCCGGCGTGCACGTCACCGGACGCCTCGTCCTGCTCGTCGCCCTCGGCGCCGTGCCCGTCGGCCTCCTGCCGGGGTGGGCGCCGCCCGTCACGTGGGCCGCGCTCGTCCTCCTGGCCGTGGGCGTCGACCTCGCGCTCGCGGCCTCCCCCCGACGGCTCGGGCTCGAGCGGCGGGTGCCCGCGAGCGTCCGTCTCGGCGAGCCGGCCGAGAGCGCCCTCCTCGTCACCAACCCCGGGCCGCGCCGCCTGCGGGGCGTCGTCCGCGACGCCTGGGGCCCGTCGGCGGGGCCGTCCGGGGACCGGCACCGCGTCGACGTCCCCGCCGGGGAGCGCCGCCGACTGGTGACGCCGCTGGTGCCCACGCGCCGCGGGGACCGCGAGGGCGACCGCGTGACGGTCCGCGCCGTCGGACCCCTGGGGCTCGCGGCCCGGCAGCGCTCGCGCGATGTCCCGGCGTCCCTGCGCGTGCTCCCGCACTTCCGCTCCCGCCGCCATCTGCCGAGCCG
Source organism: uncultured Pseudokineococcus sp. (assembly GCF_947499845.1). Taxonomy (GTDB): domain Bacteria; phylum Actinomycetota; class Actinomycetes; order Actinomycetales; family Quadrisphaeraceae; genus Pseudokineococcus. The sequence continues at coordinate 118,553 of NZ_CANMPM010000007.1, read as the reverse complement.
CCTCGCCCGCCTGCGCGACCTCGAGGGCCGCTCGGCCGTGCAGGTCCGCGGGCAGGGCACCGAGTTCGACAGCCTGCGCGACTACGTCGAGGGCGACGACGTGCGCTCGATCGACTGGCGCGCCACCGCCCGCCGCCAGGAGCTCGTCGTGCGCACCTGGCGGCCCGAGCGCGACCGGCGGGTGCTCCTGGTTCTCGACACCTCCCGGACCGCAGCGGGCCGCGTCGGCGACGCGCCGCGGCTCGACGCCGCCATGGACGCCGCGCTCCTCCTCGCGGCGCTGGCCTCCCGGGCCGGGGACCGCGTCGACCTCGTCGCCGCCGACCGCCGCGTCCGCGCCCGCGTCGAGCGGACGACGGGCGCGGCCCTGCTCCCCGCCCTCGTCCAGGCGATGGCCCCGCTGGAGGCCCGCCTCGTCGAGGCCGACTGGACGCTCGTGGCCCGCACGGTGCGGACGGCGCTGACCCGACGGGCGCTCGTCGTGCTGCTCACCCCGCTCGAGCCGGCGGCCGTCGAGGAGGGCCTGCTGCCGGTGCTCGGGCAGCTGACGTCACGCCACCAGGTCGTGGTGGCCTCCGTCACCGACCCGCGGGTCGAGGAGCTGCGGGACCGGCGCGCCGACGCCGTCGAGGTCTACGACGCCGCCGCCGCGGAGCGGGTGCTGCTCGAGACCGACCGCCTCGTCGAGCGCCTGGGCCGGGCCGGCGTCCACGTCGTCCGCGGGACGCCGGAGGAGCTGCCCCCTCGCCTGGCTGACGCCTACCTGGCTCTCAAGGCCGCGGGGCGGCTGTAGGTTCACCGGCGCACGCCGCGTCGACCCAGGGAGACCCACCATGGCCGCCGACCACGCCGGCTCGACGGCTCCGGCCCCCGAGGTGTCCGTCATCGTCCCGGTGCACGGCGACCGCGGCGGGCTCCGGTCCACGCTCGAGCACCTCGCCGCCCAGCGGACCCGCCGCACCTTCGAGGTCGTCGTCGCCGACAACGGCGACAACGGCGACGTCGAGGCGCTGGCGGCGTCGATCGAGGGGCTCGACGTCCGGGTCGTTGAGGAGCCCCGGCGCGGCTCCTACGCCGCCCGCAACACCGGGGTGGGCGTCGCCCGCGGCGCCGTCCTCGCCTTCACCGACGCGGACTGCCTGCCGCGGCCGACCTGGCTGGAGGCGGGCCTCGCGCTGCTGGAGCGTGAGGGCCCCGGGGTCTTCGTCGGCGGGGGTGTCGTGGTCGTCCCCTCCCGCCCCTCGCGCCCCTCGCTCGCGGAGCTGTGGCAGATCGGCCACGACCTCCGCCAAGACGCGTACCTCACCCGGCTGCACTGGTCGGCCACGGCCAACCTCTTCGTCCGCCGGGACGACTACGACCGCGTCGGCCCCTTCGACGGGTCGCTGGAGAGCAGCGGGGACAAGGAATGGGGGCAGCGCGCACGAACTCGCGCCGTGCGCGCCGTGTACGGGCCCGAAGCGGTGATCGACCACCCAGCGCGGCCGACGATGAAGGTGCTGCTCGCCAAGCGGCGCAGGATCGTTCGCGGGACGCTCGCGCTGTCGAGGAGCACCGGGGTCCCGGTGTACAGCGCCGGGACGCTCCGCTCGCTGAAGCCGCTGCTGAGGGACACCTGGCGAGAGTCCGCACAGCGAGTCCCCCGCCCCGTCGACCGACCGCGCCTGCTCGGGGTGACCGCCTTCGTGCACCTCTACCAGCGGTGGTACGTCGCACGGCTGAGGGCGCAGGGCCGGTAGCCCGGTCCTCGCCTCCGTGGCGTCCCGCGCTGCGCGCCCGTGCCACCCTCTACGTCGGCGCTCTGCCGAGGATCGCCCGCCACCACCGCTCGTCCGTCACCCCGAGACCGGGGCTCCGAGACCCTGAGAGGGAGTCGCCGTGGGTGCAGCCCGCAAGCGCGCCCGTGCTGAGCGCGAGTCACGCGGGGCCGTGCTGCTCCAGCGTCGCCGCGTCGCCTCCCTGTCCCACCACAGCGCACGGGGCGTCGCTTGGACCCTCTCGGGCCAGTGGGGCTCGCAGGTCGTGCGGCTGCTCGGCATCGTGGTGCTCGCACGACTGCTGACCCCAGACGACTACGGCCTCGTCGCCATGGTCTGGGCGATCACGGGCTTCGTCGCCACGGTCGGTGGCCTCGGGCTCAGCGAAGCGGTCGTGCAGAAGGAGCACGTCTCCCACGCCCAGGCGAGCACCTTGTTCTGGGTCAACGTGGCGGTGGGGGCCCTGCTGACGGGCCTGGTCGCCGCGGCCTCCCCCCTGCTGGCCGGCTTCTACGACCGCCCCGAACTGGTGGGCATCACGCTGGCGCTCTCCGCGACCTTCCTCCTCGGTGGCCTCACGGTCCAGCACCAAGCGCTCATGCTGCGTCAGCTCGATTTCCGGTCCGTCGCCTTCCGCACCTTCCTCGCGACGGTCGTCAACGTCGTCGTCTCCATCGGCGTCGCCCTCGCAGGAGGGGGCTACTGGGCGCTGGTCGCCGGCTCGCTGGCCCAGGCCGCTGCCACCGTCGTGTTCATGTGGCGGGCCGTGCCCTGGCGTCCGGGCCGCCCAGTGCGCGGCAGCGGCACGCGCAGCATGCTCTCGTTCGGCGGCGGCATCTCGACCTTCTCGCTGTTGAACTACGCCTCTCGCAACGTCGACGACATCGTCATCGGTCGCTTCCTGGGTGCGGACCAGCTCGGCCTCTACTCACGGGCCTACGGGCTGCTCATGCTCCCCCTCACCCAGATCCACGGACCGGTCTCGAACGTCGTCCGACCGTCCCTGGCCAGCTTGTGGCCCGAGCCGGAGCGCTACCGCAGGTACTTCCTCTCGGCCTTGAGCGGCCTCGCCTACCTCGTCATGCCTCTGGTCGTCGTCCTGGCCGTCCTGGCCGGCCCGGCGGTGGAGGTCCTCCTCGGGCCGCGGTGGTTGCCCGCCGCCGAGGTCTTCCGCTGGCTCGCGGTCGCCGGGCTCCTGCAGACGGTCGGCTACACGAACGGCTGGCTGTACGCGACGTCCGGCCGCGCCTGGGCCATGGCGCGCTGGGCGCTCATCAGCCGGCCCATCGTCATCGCGTCCTTCTTCGCCGGTCTGCCCTGGGGCATCACCGGCGTCGCCATCGCCTACGCGGCTTCGCAGCTGGTCCTCACCCCCTTGGGGATCGCCCGCGCCGGCCGTGGGACGCCCGTCTCGTTGCGGGACGTCCTCGCCGTGTCCGTCCAGCCAGCTGTCGTGTCCGCCTTGGCGGGCGTCGTCGCAGCAGCAGTCGTCGTCGCTCTCGGCGACGCGAGCGCCGTCCTCCGGCTATCCGTCCCCGGGGCTGCCGCCGTCGTGGCGGCCACAGGACTCGTCCTCCTCTGGCCCACCTGCCGCCGCCAGGTGACCTTCCTCGCGCGGACTCTGCGCAAGCAACCCACCGACGCCTGACCCGAGCGCGGCGGCCCCCGCGGTCGCCCCGGCCAATGGACCACGCACTACGAAGGAGACGTGCAGGACCGTGAACCCGCCCGAAAGCCACCTCTCGCCCCCGTCGGTCTCCGTCGTGATCCCCTCCCTCAACGGGGCACGGACCCTGCCGGTGCAGCTCGAGGCCCTGGAGCGCCAGCGGACCAGCCGCTCCTTCGAGGTCCTCGTCGCGGACAACGGCTCGACGGACGACACGGCCGCCGTCGTGGCCGCGCACGCCGCGAGGTGGCCGGCCGTCCGCCTCGTCGACGCCAGCGTGAGGACCGGGTCCAACGTGGCGAGGAACGTCGGGTGCCGCGAGGCGCGCGGCCAGTTCATCCTCCTCTGCGACTCCGACGACGAGGTCCACGAGGAGTGGCTCGAGCGCATGGCGAAAGGGCTGGAGGACGCCGACGGGGTCGGAGGGCGGCTGGACCTGCTGGCGCTCAACCCCCGGTACGCGGCGGTCAACCCCGGCGAGCCGCCCATCGCCGGCGTGACGACGCCCCTCGGCTTCCTCCCCCGTCCCATCGGCGCCAACGCGGGCTTCCGGCGGTCGGTCTGGGAGGAGCTCGGTGGGTTCGACGAGGACTACGCGCGGGGAGGCGTCGAGACCGAGTTCTTCTGGCGCCTCCAGCTGGCCGGTCACACGCTCGTGGAGGTGCCGGAGGCGGTGGTCAGCTACCGCCTGCGCGACTCCTTCCGCAAGTCCGTCAAGCAGATGTACATCTGGGGCCGGCAGCACGTGATGCTCTACCGCGACTTCCGCGGGCGCGGGCTCACCTACTCCCCCCGAGAGACCCTCGTGGCGTGGGCGGCCCTCCTCCCGCTCGTCTACAAGGTGGCCCGCTACCGGACGCACCGGACGGCGCTCGGTCAGCAGCTCGGCTACCGCATCGGCCGATGCGTGGGGAGCTGGAAGTACCGGACCTTCTTCGTCTGAGCTGCCTGGCCCGATGGAGCACGGGCGGTCTCGCCAGACGCGGTAGCAGCACCCCTGCTGACGGTCCACCCATCCGGTGAGCGGACAGCCACGAACATCCGACGCCTCCTCCCCGGGCCCGGGTACCTCCCGGACAGGCTCGGGACCGATCGTCGACGACATCCACGCCTACCGCCTCGCCGAGACCTCCGACCACGGCGGTGCCGCGGCGCTGGACAGGGCACCACCGACCCGAGAGATTGCGAGCGAGTCCTTGCGCGGCAAGCACCACGTCGAAGAGCTGCATCGACGGACCTCCCGGAGGCTCTTCACCGGGGGACCGTCGTTCACGAGGCAGCGCGACGAGCTGAAGCAGGTGCGGACGACGAGCCGGGAGCTCGGCGTGCGCGATCCCGTCTTCGACGTCAACGACAAGAAGGACTCGCAGCGCTGGGCGCAGCAGCTCGGTCTGCGCACGGCGGAGGTCCTCGCGGCGGGGAGGACAGCCAGCACCGTCCCGTGGTGCGACCTCCCGGAGCGCTTCGTCGTGAAGCCCGACAAGGGCGTCGCCTCCAAGGGCGTGTTCCTCCTCGAGCGCACTGCGGAGGGCTTCAGAGACCTGCGTCGCGGCACCGCCACGACGGCCGAGGAGGTCACGGAGGAGCTGCTCGGGCTGGCGGCAGCGGGCACCGTCTCCGAGGAGGTGCTGGTCGAGAGCATGGTCCGCGATCCGCAGACCCCTGGTTGGGCGCCGATCGACTGGAAGGTCCTCGCCTTCTACGGTCGGGTCGGGCTCATCACCGCCATCCGGACGCCTCCCGGGGCCCCGCGCGCGTGCCGGTGGTTCGACGCCTCGTGGCAGGACCTCGGCCTCGCCGTCCACGGGCCGACGAAGCGGGACGCGTCCATCCCGACGCCTCGGCACGCGGAGGCGATGCTCCGGGCCGCCTCGCTGGTCTCGGCGTGCGTCCCGACGCCCTTCCTGCGCGTCGATCTCTACGAGGACGAGGCGGGTCCCGTCTTCGGGGAGATCACGCCCCAGCCCGGTGGACCGTTGGCCTTCCGCCGTGGCGTCGACCGGTGGCTGGGGGAGATGCACGTCGAGGCGCAGGGGCGTCTGATGGCCCGAGCTGCGAGCAGCGGGGCGCTGGCGCCGTCGCTCGCCCCGCTCCCCTGGTCCGTCGTCCTCTAGGACGACGGCGCTGTTCGCCTACGGCGCCTCTGCCGCCTCCACCACGTCGGCGCGCTGCTCCTGCGGCCGCGTCCCGCGCAGCCGCTGGACGGCCCGCATCCCGTGGAAGACGCCGATCGCCGCGGCCGTGCCGAGGGCGATGCCGCCGAAGGTGAGGTCGCCGACGACGAGCGTGTAGTCGGCGATGCCGATGACGAGCGCGGTCCCGGCCGTCATGAGGTTCACCGGGTCGCCGAAGTCGACGCGGTGCTGCACCCAGATCCGCGCCCCCAGCACCCCGATGAGGCCGTAGAGCACGGTGGCGGCGCCGCCGAGCACGCCCGGCGGCACGGTCGCGATGAGCGCGCCGACCTTCGGCGACAGGCTCAGGGCCAGCGCGGCGAGGCCGGCGACGAGGTACGCGGCGGTCGAGTAGACGCGCGTCGCGGCCATGACGCCGATGTTCTCGGCGTACGTCGTCGTGCCCGAGCCGCCGCCGAGGCCCGCCAACGCCGTCGCTGCGCCGTCCGCGACGAGGGCGCGGCCGGTGAGGCGCTCGACGTCGGTGCCCGTCATGGCGGCCACCGAGGTGACGTGGCCGACGTTCTCGGCGACGAGGACGAGCACCACCGGCAGGAAGAGCCCGAGCACCGCGACGTCGAAGGCCGGCGCGGTGAAGGGCGGGAGACCGCGCCAGTGGGCCTCCGCGACCGGCGCCAGGTCCACCTCCCCGCGGGCGACCGCGACGGCGTACCCGGCGACGACACCGACGAGCACCCCGAGGCGTCCCAGCAGACCGCGGAACAGCACGGTCGCCAGGAGGATCGCCCCGAGCGTGACGACGGCGGTCACCGGGCTCTGCTCGACGTTGGCGAGCGCGCTGGGAGCCAGGTTGAGGCCGATGAGCGCCACGATCGTCCCGGTGACCGGGGGCGGCATGACTGCGGAGATCCAGCGCGGCCCGGCGACGTGGACGACGACGCCGACGAGCGCGAGCGCGACACCGGTGACGAGGACGCCGCCGAGGGCCACCGCGACGCCGCCCTGCGCCGTCGCGGCCGCGAGCGGGGCGATGAAGGCGAAGCTCGACCCGAGGTAGCTCGGCAGCCGCCCGCCGGTCACGACGAGGAACAGGAGCGTGCCGACGGCGGAGAAGAAGAGCGTCGTCGCCGGCGGCAGGCCCGTGATGAGCGGCACGAGGAAGGTCGCGCCGAACATGGCGACGACGTGCTGGACGCCGATGACGCCGGTCCGCCACCACGCGAGCCGCTCCCCGGGGCCGACCACCTCGCCGGGGCCGACGGTGCGCCCGTCGCCGTGCAGGGTCCAGCCGAGGGTCCTCCGAGGTGCCGTCACGGACCGCCAGCGTAGGGGCGCCGAGACGGGCTGCGGCGCCGCTGAGGCGGTCCCGGGGTGACCGGTCCGGGGCCCCGCTCGGGGCGTCAGCCGCGGACGGGCGCGACGTCGCCGACGTCGCCGGCGCGCAGGTCGCCGGTCTCCCCCAGCGCCGCCGCGCGGCGGCCGAGGACGCCCACGTAGGCGCAGAAGCCCGCGAAGACGAGGAAGCCGACGCCGACGCGCACGGGCGTGGGCCACGGCGCCGGCGTGACGAAACCCTCGACCACCCCGCTGACCGCCAGGACGCCGACGAGGCCCAGGGCGATGGTGAACAGCGCCCGCCCCTCGGCGGCCAGGGCGTCCGCGCGCGTGCGGGCGCCCGGGGAGACCCAGGCCCAGAACAGCGCGAGCCCGGCCGCCGCCGCGACGAAGACGGCCGTGAGCTCGAGGAAGCCGTGCGGGAGGATGAAGGCGAAGAAGACGTCGCCGCGGTCGTAGGCGAAGAGCAGCCCGGCGGCCTGCCCCACGCCCACCGCGTTGGCGGCGACGATGTAGACGACGAAGACGCCCGTGATGCCGAAGGCGACGCACAGCGCGGCGATGCGCGCGTTGTTGGACCACACCTGGCCGGCGAAGGACGCCGCCGTGTTCTGGGAGTAGTAGTCGACGAAGTCGCGCTCGACGTACTGCCGCAGGTCCTGCTCGCCGCCCATGGACGCCAGCACCGCCGGGTCGGTCGCCGTCCAGACCGCCACCGCGGTGGCCATGACGAGGAAGGCGGCCGCGACGCCGACGACGACCCAGCGGATCCGGTAGACCGCCACGGGGAAGGACACGAGCAGGAAGCGGGCGACCTCGCGCCACGCCGGCTCGCGCACCCCGCCGATGCGGCTGCGGGCGCGCGCCACGAGCCGGGAGAGCCGCGAGACGAGCACCGGGTCGGGGCTCGAGGCCTGCAGGACCGACAGGTGCGTGGCGGTGCGCTGGTACAGCCGCAGCAGCTCGTCGGCGTCCTCCCCGCGAAGCCGCCCCTGGCGCAGCAGCCGCTCGAGGCGCTGCCAGGTGGGCTCGTGGACCTCCACGAACGCGTCGACGTCCACCGGGCTCCCTCCGACCGCGGCACCACCGCGGCCCGCTGCTGCCACGCTACCGAGGCCGCCCCCGGCCCCGGCGCCCGGACGGGCGCACACCGCCGGGTCGGCCCTGCCAGCATGGGGGCGTGACAACGACCGGGGACGCCGCACGGGTCCGAGGGGAGGCCGGCGCGAGCTGGGAGGACGAGGCCCTGGCCCACGCGCTCGGGACGGGCGTCGTCACCGGCGACGCCGTGGTGCTCGAGCTGCCGCGCGCCTCGGCGGTCCTGCGCATCGCCTCGGGCCTGCTCGACGCGCTCGTCGTGCTCGTCGTCGGCTTCGTCGTCCTCGTCGTCGCGCTCCCCCGCCTGGGCGGGGCCAACACCTCCTCGGTGGCGACGGTCGTCTCGGTGCTGCTCGTGCTGCTCGTCGTCGGCATCCCCACGGCCGTCGAGACGCTGACGCGCGGACGCTCGCTCGGGCGCCTCGTCATGGGCACCCGGGTCGTGCGCGACGACGGCGGCCCGGTGCGCTTCCGCCACGCGGTCGTCCGGGCGCTCACCGGCGTCGGCGAGCTGTGGCTGCTGACGGGCGCGCCCGCGCTCATCACGGCGCTGGCGAACCGGCGCGGCAAGCGCATCGGCGACCTGCTGGCGGGGACCGTCGTCGTCCGCGAGCGCGCCGCCCGCCAGGAGGTCCGCGAGGTCCTCATGCCGCCCGAGCTGGCGCGCTGGGCGTCCACCGCCGACGTCGGTGCGCTGCCCGCCGGGCTGGCCCTCGCGTGCCGGCAGCTGCTCGCGCGCTCGCACCGCCTCAACCCGACCTCGCGGGAGCAGCTCGGCGCGGAGCTGCGGGCCGACGTCGTCGCGCGGGTGTTCCCGCCCCCGCCGCCGTCGGCGTCCCCCGAGCGCGTGCTCGCCGCCGTGCTGGCCGAGCGCCGCCGCCGCGACCTCGAGCGGCTGCGCGCCCAGGAGGAGCGCCGCCGCCAGGACGCGGACGAGCTGCAGCGCCTGCCCTTCTCCTGACCTCTGAGGGTCCACTCGGCCGGCACGGCACTTCGTCGTCACTTCGCCGTGCCAACGCCCGTCTCGCGGCGAAGTGACGACGAAGTGCGCCTCAGGAGGCCCCGACGGGGCGATGTGACGACGAAGTGCGGGGTCGGGGACGCCCCAGGGCCGAGACGCCGCGGGTCGCGGACGGCGACGGGCGGCCGCCCCCGCGGGGACGACCGCCCGTCGGGCGCTCAGGTGCCGGTGCTCAGTAGCGGTAGGCCTCCGGCTTGAACGGCCCCTCGACGGGCACGCCGAGGTAGGAGGCTTGCGAGGGCGAGAGCTCGGTGAGCCGCACGCCGAGGGCGCCGAGGTGCAGGCGGGCGACCTTCTCGTCGAGGTGCTTCGGCAGCACGTGGACGGCCGTCGCGTACTCGTCGGTGCGCGTGAAGAGCTCGACCTGGGCGATCACCTGGTTGGAGAACGAGCAGCTCATGACGAACGACGGGTGGCCCGTCGCGTTGCCGAGGTTCATGAGCCGGCCCTCGGACAGCACGATGACACTGTGCTCCGGGCGCTCGCCCGAGCCGGGGAAGACCCACTCGTGGACCTGCGGCTTGATCTCCGTCCGCTGCACGCCCTCGACCCGGGCGAGGCCGGCCATGTCGATCTCGTTGTCGAAGTGGCCGATGTTGGCGACGATCGCCTTGTCCTTCATCGCGGCCATGTGGTCGGCGGTGACGACGTCCTTGCAGCCGGTCGTCGTCACGACGATGTCGGCCGTGGGCAGCACGTCCTCAAGCGTCGTGACCTGGTAGCCCTCCATCGCGGCCTGCAGCGCGCAGATGGGGTCGACCTCGGTGACGACGACGCGGGCGCCCTGGCCGCGCAGCGACTCGGCGCAGCCCTTGCCGACGTCGCCGTAGCCCGCCACGACCGCGACCTTGCCGCCGATGAGGACGTCGGTGGCGCGGTTGAGGCCGTCGACGAGGCTGTGGCGGCAGCCGTAGGTGTTGTCGAACTTCGACTTGGTGACCGAGTCGTTGACGTTGATCGCCGGGAAGAGCAGGCGGCCGTCGCGGGCCATCTCGACGAGGCGGTGCACGCCCGTCGTCGTCTCCTCGGTGACGCCCTTGAGGCCCGCGGCGAGCTTCGTGAAGCGCTGGCCGTCGGCGGCGAGGCTGCGGCGCAGCGTCTCGAGGACGACGGCGTGCTCGGCGTTCTCGGCGGCCTCCGGGCCGGCGACCTCGCCCGCGGCCTCGGCCGCGACGCCGTTGTGGACGAGCAGCGTGGCGTCGCCGCCGTCGTCGAGGAGCATGTTGGGGCCGTCGTGGCCCTCGCGGCTCCAGTCGAGCGCGGTGTCGGTGCACCACCAGTACTCGGCGAGGGTCTCGCCCTTCCACGCGAAGACCGGCACGCCGGCGGGCGCCTCGGGCGTCCCGGTGCCGACGACGACGGCGGCCGCCGCCTCGTCCTGCGTGGAGAAGATGTTGCAGCTGGCCCAGCGGACCTCGGCGCCGAGCGCCGTGAGGGTCTCGATGAGCACGGCCGTCTGCACCGTCATGTGCAGCGAGCCGGTGATGCGGGCGCCGCGCAGCGGCTGGGCGGGGCCCATCTCGGCGCGCAGGGCCATGAGGCCGGGCATCTCGTGCTCGGCGAGGCGGATCTGGTGGCGGCCCGCCTCGGCGAGGCCGAGGTCGGCGACGAGGTGCTGGACGCCGCCGACGACGGCCGCGGTGGGCAGGTCCTCGCGGGCCGTCGAGCCGGTGGGGGCGGTGGTGTCGGGTGCGGCGGGCGCGGTGAGCGTCACGGGAGTCCTCCGGGAGGGGCGGTCAGGTCACCGGCGCAGCCCCTCTGGGCCTGCGGTCTCCACCGACGCCGGGCACCGGCGAGCCTACTCCGCCGTTGCCGACGAGACCGGGTCGTCCCTCCCCCGTCGACCCGCCACCCCTCGGGGCGCGCTGGGGGGCCGGTCAGAGGACGCGGGTCAGCACGGTGAGCGCGCCCGCCCAGCACGCGGCGCCGAGGACCAGGGCGCCGCCCCAGCCCGCCATCGCCTGCAGGGCGGTGCCGCGCGTCGCCGCGCCGGCAGGCCCCGCCGACCGGACGTCGTCCGCCGAGGGCCGCACGTCGTCGCACAGGTCGACGACCCAGGCCGTCGGCGCGGGCGCCCCGGCCGTGGCCGGGCGCTCGAAGGCGTGCTCCACCGCGGCGCGCTCGGCGTCGGCGCGCTCGGCGGTGGCGCGCGACGGGGCGGCGGGGTCCACGACGACGGGGTCCACGGCGACATGCTGCCGCGGGACGGGCCGCTCGGCCGCCAGGGTGCTCCCGGCGGGCGCGTCCGCCGCCGCTGCCGTCGCCGCCTCGTGGGTGCTCTCGCTCGTCGCCATGGTCGAGGCCTCGGCAGGCCCTCCCCTCCCCTGGAGGGGTCCGGGTCGACGAGCCGCCACGCTCACCCGGACAGCGGAGGCCCCTGCTCCGGCCGGGTGAGCGGATCACCCGAGGGCGTCCCTCAGCTCCGCGACGTGCGGGGAGGTCGCCGGGTCCAGCCCGGTGGCCAGGGCGAGGTAGGCCGCGGCGAAGTCGGTGCGCGCGACGAGCTGGGCGAAGCGGGCGAGCGGGCCCCCGGCGTCGGCGACGACCTCGCTCGTGCGCACCCCCGAGCGCTCGGCGAGGCGCAGCACCGCCGCGGACGCCCCGGCCGTGCCCTCCCGCAGCAGCACCAGGCGCAGGCGGCTGCGCGAGGGCCCGTCGAGGAAGGGGTCGTCGAAGAGGTCGTCCTCCGCGGCCGCCGCGAAAGGGCCGCCGAAGGTGGCCACCACGTCCCCCGCGTCGTCGGGCAGGCGCCCGTGGACGGCGGGCACCCGCGCGGTGCGGGCGAGCACCGAGGCGGCCCGCCGCGCCGCGACGCCCGCGAGGTCGCCGTCGCCGAGCAGGACGGGCACGTCGGCGGCCAGGTCGAGGGCCAGGGCCTTGGCGGGGTTGACGAAGGTCTCCGAGCCCGGCCGGCAGGCCTCCGCCTCGGCGTCGAGGGCGGTGGCCACCTCGGCGAGGGCCTCCGTCGCCGACGCGTCCCCGAGCGGCGCCAGGACGCCGAGGGAGGACGTCACGCACAGGGCCGGCGTGAGCAGGGACCACAGCGCCGTGCGGGAGGTGGGTGCCGACGTGGCCTCCCGGCCCGGCTCGGGCAGCGGCACGTGGACGCCGCGGCCCATCGCGCAGGCGGCCTCGAGCGGAGAACCGGCCGCGCCGACCGTCAGCAGGCGCGCACCGCGGCGGCCCGCCTCCGCGGCGAGGGCGACGGTCGCCTCCGCGCGCCCGGACAGGGAGACGGCGACGACGAGGTCGAGCGCACCGACCCAGGCCGGCAGCGCGGCGCCCGTGCGGGCGACGACGGGCACGGCGGCCCGCTGGCCGGCCAGCGCCTCGAGGGCGCCGGCCACGACCGTCGCACCGCCGCGCGCCGCCACGACGACCGCACGCGGGCGGTCCTCCCGGCCCCAGCGGGCGGCGGGCGACTCCTCGACGAGCTCGAGCGCGCGGCGCACCTGGGCGCCGGCGCCGGCGAGCGCCCGGAGCACGGAGGCCGGGTCGGCCGCCGCGAGCCGGTCGGCGTCGTCGAGCAGCGCCTCGTCGAGGTCAGCCACCCGCGGACTCCCCCGGCACCCCGGACGGCGCGATCCCGGTCGGCGCGCCCCCGGACGATGCGCCCCCGGACGGCGCGCCCCCGGACGGCGCGCCCCCGGACGACGGCTGGGGGACGCCCTCGTCGACGAGCAGCACGGGCACGCCGTCGACGACGGGGTAGAGCAGCGGCGGCTCGGCGCTCGTGCTGAGCAGGCCCACGAGCCGGCCGTCGGCGTCGCGGCGGTCCTCCAGCGGCCCCCCGGTCGCCGGGCACCGCAGCACCTCGCGCAGCCAGGCCGGCGGCTCCGGAGGCGCGCCCCGCCGGGCCGCTCCCCCGCCGCTCACGCGTCCGCCCGCACGAGCGCGAGGACCTCGTCGCGCACGGCCGCCGTGGTCGCGGCGTCGACGCCCTCGACGTTGAGCCGCAGCAGGGGCTCGGTGTTGCTCGCGCGCAGGTTGAACCACCACGCGCGCCCGCCGGGCCCCCGCGCCGGGGCCTCCTGCTCCTCGTCGCCGGAGCCGACGGGCGCCGTCACCGTCATCCCGTCGAGGTCGTCGACGCCCGCGCCTCGCGCGGCGTAGGCCTGGCGGACGCGCTCGACCGCCGCCAGCACGTCGTCGACCACGCTGTTGATCTCCCCGCTCGCGGCGTAGGGGGCGTAGTCGGCGACGAGCGCGGACAGGGGCCGCTCGTCCTCCCCGCACGCGGCGAGGACGTGCAACGCCGCGAGCATCCCGGTGTCGGCGCCCCAGAACGCGCGGAAGTAGTAGTGCGCCGAGTGCTCGCCCCCGAAGACGGCGCCGGTGCGCGCCATCTCCTCCTTGATGTAGGAGTGCCCCACGCGCGTCCGCACGGGCGTGGCCCCGGCGCCCGCGACGAGCTCGGGCACGACGCGCGAGGTGATGAGGTTGTGGATGACGACGACCTCGGCCTCCGGGTCGTCCTCCCGCTCGCGGGCGATCTCGCGCAGCGCGACGAGGGCCGTGACGGCGCTGGGGCTGACCGCCTCGCCGCGCTCGTCGACGACGAAGCAGCGGTCGGCGTCGCCGTCGAAGGCGAGGCCGAGGTCGGCCCCCTGCTCGACGACCGCACGCTGCAGGTCGACGAGGTTGGCGGGCTCCAGCGGGTTCGCCTCGTGGTTCGGGAAGGTGCCGTCGAGCTCGAAGTAGAGCGGCCGCACGTCGACCGAGAGGGCCGGGAGGCCGGCGGCCTCCCCCAGCACCGCCGGCACCGTCAGCCCGGCCATCCCGTTGCCGGCGTCGACGACGACGGTCAGCGGCCGCGACCCGGACAGGTCGACGAGCGAGCGCAGGTGCTCGCCGTAGCCCCGCAGGACGTCCTGCTCCGTGCGGCTCCCCCGCTCGTCGACGACCTCCGGGCCGCCGGCGTCCAGCGACGCCGCGGCGTGGTCGCGCACCGCGGCCAGGCCCGTGTCGAGGCTGACGGGGCGCGCGCCGGCGCGGCAGAGCTTGACGCCGTTGTACTGCGCCGGGTTGTGGCTCGCCGTGAACATCGCGCCGGGCGCGTCCAGAGCACCGCTCGCGTAGTAGAGGCCGTCGGTCGAGCAGAGCCCGACGAGGACGACGTCGACGCCCCGGTCCTGCGCGCCCGCGGCGAAGGCGTCGACGAGGCCGGGCGAGCTCGGGCGCATGTCGTGACCGACGACGAGCCGGCGGCCGCGGGGCGCGGCCCGGTCGGCGCCGCCGGCGGGGTGCGCCGCCTCGAGCACGAGGACGTCGGCCACCGCGGCGCCCAGCGCGCGCGCCGTGCGCTCGTCCCACTGGTCGGGGACGACGCCGCGGACGTCGTACGCCTTGACGATGTGCGAGAGGTCGGTCGGCGGCGGGGGCGTGGTCACGTCGGCGGAGGCTACCCGTCGGCACCGTCCGGGGGCCGTGCCCGGAGGCGGCTGCCACCCCGACGGGCCTGCCCCGTCACTCGGCATCGCCGGAGGTGGCGCCCAGGGGGGCGAGGACGGTGGGCTCGGTGCAGCCGGTCAGGGACGGCGGGTGCGGTCCACGACGTCGTCGATGGACAGGACGGCGCCGTCGGCCTCCCAGCCGCGGTGCTCGCAGCGCGTGCAGGAGGTGAAGACGGCCGGCGTGCCGTCGGTGAGGGTCATGGCCAGGCGCGTGACCCGCCCCGCCCCGCAGCTGCTGCACGACGCCGTGACGGCGTCGGCCTGGGTGAGGGAGCCCAGCGGCGGCGGGGGCTCGGCGCGGCGCCGCTGGCGGGGGGCGGACGAGGTGGCGCGGCTGCTGGGCACGACTGCTCCTGGAGGACGACCGGGCCGCCGTCGGCGGCGTGACCCCCCTGCCATCGGCCGACCGGGTGAGGACCTTGAGCCCTTCGGGCAGATCCGTCCGGAACGGCTCAGGTGCGGCCGACGCCGGACAGGCGCGGCGCCCGTCCCGCCCCCTCGTCCGGCCCGTCGTCCGGGCTCAGCTCCGGGGGCCTCCGGCGTCGCGGAGCACCCGCAGGTGGCCGCGGCGCGCGGTCTCCTGGGCGGGAGGCTCGACCGGGCCCCGCGCCGCGCCCCCCGGGCCGGCGCCCGAGCCCTGCGCGTCGGAGGCGCGCGGGCGGGCGGCGTCGCGGACGGCGTCGGCGAGCGCGAGGAGGTCGTCGTCGCTGCGGCGCTCGTGCGAGACGTCCGGCGCCAGACGCACGACCTCCCAGCCGCGCGGCGCGGTGAGCCGCTCGGCGTGCGGGGCGCACAGGTCGTAGGTGTGCGGCTCGGGGCTGGCCGACAGCGAGCCGAGGACGGCCGTCGAGTCGGCGTACACGTAGGTGAGCGTCGCGACGGCGGGGCGCGGGCAGGCGCTGCGGCAGCACCGCCGGGCGCCGGGCGGGGGGCCGGGGCGCGCGCCGGCCGAGGAGCTCACGGCCGGGCCCCGCGCGCGGGGCCGCCGCCGGCGTGCGGGGAGGACGTCACGGTCGGCGACGCTACCTCCCCGCGCCGGGCGCCCCGCGCCCCCACGCCGCCCGCCCCTCCGCCCGCCCTCGCGGTCCTCCGTGCCGTCCACGGGGAGCGCGGGAGCCCGGCCCCGAGGGCGGCGGCGACGGGCTGCGAGCACCAGCGGTCGCCGTAGCCTGGGGGCGTGCCGGAGGACCAGGCGCCGCACGCGGCGCACGAGCGAGCCGACGCCGCCCCCACGGCGGGCGCCCCCGGGACCTCCGCCGGGCCGTCCCCCGCCACCGCCACCTCCCCGGGGCGCCGCCCGGCGCGGCGCCGCCGGGACCGGCGCGGGCGCGGGCTGCGCGGCCCCCTGCTGCCGGCGGCCCTGCCGGCGTCCCGCACCCGCAGCGAGCGCTTCGACGACCTCGTCCTCGACGCCGTGGAGGACGTCGAGCAGGTGCTCGACGCGCCGCTGCAGGAGATCGAGTTCGCCGTCGAGGACGTGCCGCCCGCCCCCACCGGCGCGGACGACGACGCCGTGCCGCTCGGCCGCTTCTCCGCCGCCGACCGCGGTCGTCCCGCGCGCGTCGTCGTCTACCGGCGCCCCGTGGAGACGCGCGCGAGCGAGGCCGGCGACCTCGAGGACCTCGTGCACCACGTCGTCGTCGAGCAGATCGCCCACGCCCTCGGCACCGAGCCCGAGCGCCTGGACCCGCACTACCGGGACGACTGAGGACGACGGCCCAGGACGACGGCGGGGCCGGCGGCGCACGCCCCGGCCGCCGCCCGCACCCCGGCCAGCCGGCCAGGAGCAGCTAGGGCCAGCGACCGGGCGCCGCGACGAGCACGGGCGTGCTCCCCGCGGCGGCCGGCACCGCCGACGGCACCGCCACGGCGACGGCCCCCGCGGGCTCGGCGGCGGACAGCACCAGCGCGGCGTGCACGCCGCCCGACGGCTCGCCCTCCGCGCCCTCGGCGGCCGCGGTCGCCCCGGAGGCGTCCACGGCGGTGACGAGCAGCCCGGCCGCCCCCTCGAGCAGGCCCGCGGGCGCCCGGGCCGTCGAGCGCGGCTCGAGGTCGACCTCCACGGCGTCGGCGCGGGCGCCGTCCGGCGCCACCGCCGCCAGGGACAGGGTCGCCGGCTCCTCGGAGGCGTTGGTGAGGAGGACCGCCGAGGTGAGCCCCGCGGCGGTGGTCGGCAGCGCCAGCGCCGCCCCCACGGACAGCGGGTCGGTGGCGGGCGCCACCGCGAGGTCGGCGGGCCCGGCCTCCTCGGCGCCCGACAGGCGCTCGAGGACGACGGACGCCACGACCGGCACGTCCGAGCGGACCGCGACGGCCGCCGAGCCGGCGGGCAGCCCGCCCAGCGGCACGTCGACGACGGTGCCCGCGGGCACGGCCGCCCCGGCCGAGAGGTCCGCGGCCGCCTCGGCGCCCGCGTCGTCCGCCAGGACGTCCCACTCGACGTCGGCGGGCTCGGAGCCCGGGACGGCGAGCCGCAGCACCGCCGTGCTGCGGCCCTCGGTCGCCACGCCCGGCACCACCTGGGCGAGCGCGGGGGCCGCCGCGGGGGCGACGACCTCGACGCCGCGCGGCACGAGCCCCGCGAGCCGGGTGACGACGAGCGAGGGCGCCACCGAGCCCCCCGTGCTCGTCACGTGCACGGCCAGGGCCTCCGCCCCGCCGACGAGGCCCTCCACGAGCAGCTCGGTCCGCTGGCCCGCCGGGACGACGACGCCCTGACCGGCGGCGGGCTGCTCGACGCCCTCCTCGGTGAGCACCTCGACGCCCACCTCGGCGGCCGTCGACCCGGGGTTCACGAGGACCAGCCGCGTGCTCGTGCCCGCGTCGGTGGCCCCGCCCACGAGCCAGGCGTCCGACGTCGGCGCCGGGCAGGTCGCCGCCGCGACGCCCTGCAGGTCGCCGTCGGGCGTCACCGTCGTCGCGAGGGCCGCGAGGGAGGGCGCGGCCTCGCCCGCGACGCCGGTCGCCGAGACGGCGGCCGCACCGCCCGAGCCGGCCGCGGAGACGGTCCCGTCCACCGAGGGCGTCCCGCCCCCCGGGGCCGGGTCGGCCCCCGTGGTCGTCGACGACGCGGCCGCCGTCACGGGCGCCACCGCCAGCGGCCCCTCCAGTCCCGCGGCCACGGCCGTCAGGCGCGCGTCCGGCGGCGTGACGACAGCGGCGAAGTCGCCGTCGGTGCCGGCCGGCGCGGCCGCCGGCACGGGACCCCCGGGGCAGCCGAGCGAGGACGTCGCCACGCCGCTGCCGACGCTGACGACGCCGCCGGCCGGGGCTGCGCGCCGCGCCTCGTCCCCGCGCAGGGCCGTGCCCGCCGCCGCGGCGCCGGCGGCGGCGAGCACCAGCGCGACGGCGACGGCGGCCGCCGCGACCCGGCGGCCGCTCGGACGCGTGCGGGAGCCCGTCCCGGCAGGACGCCCCTCGTCGTCGGTCGGCCCGTCATCCGCCGTCCCGTCGGCAGTGGTGCCGTCCCCGGCCGCCGCAGCACCAGCGGGCGCGGCGGCGGCACCGGCTCCCGGCGCGTCGGCGGCCGCCGGCTCCTCGGCGGTCGTCGCGGGCCCGTCGTCGGCGGCCGGGGGCGGCGGGGTCCACCCGCCGCGCGCCGCGCCGTCGCGCTCCTCGGCCACCGCGTCTCCCTCCCGCCGACCCACCGGCGCCCCGTGCTCCTGCTCCCCGTGCTCCTGCGTCCCGTGCTCCTGCTCGTGCTCGTCGTGCTCAAAGTGCCCTCGCGGCTGCTCCTGCTCCTGCTCCCCGAGGGCGGCGTCGGCCGGAGCCCCACCGCGCCCCGGGCGGCCGCGGAACGGCCAGCGCGGGCTCACGCGCGCCTCCGCCCGGGCAGCGGGACGGCCAGCAGCGCCGCGAGCAGCAGCCCGGCGCCCGCGACCCACGGCCACGGGCCGCTCGGCGACCACCACGGGCCCTCGTGCCGGACCGCGAGGGCCCCGCCCTCCGCGGGCAGGGCGAAGGCCTGCGCCCAGGGCGCGACGGGGTCCGGGCTCTCGACGGGCACGAGCCCGACGCCGTCCACCGCGGCCGTCCAGCCGTCGTCGGCCTGCTCGGCGAGCACGACGACGCGCCCCGCGTCGCCCGCGGGGACGGGCGCCGAGCCGCTGAGCGCCGCGACGTCGACGACCTCCTCGACCCGGCCGTCGCCGTCGAGCACCCGCAGGACGCCGAGGTCGGAGGCCGTGCCCGCTCCCTCGTCGTCGGAGGCGGCGTCCGAGCCGCCGCCGTCGGCGGGGGGTGCGAGGCGCCAGAGCACCGACCCCTCGACGTCGGCGGCGCGCTGGAGGCCGGCGACGGCGTCGACCGCGGAGGCGGTGTCGGTGCCGGCCGCCGTGCTCGCGCCCGAGGGCGGCAGCAGGACGACGAAGCCCGCGCCGAGCGACGCGAGGCGCTCGCGGGCGTCGGCGTCCCCGCCCACGAGGGCGGCGGCCGCCTCGGCGACCGGCAGGGCCGCCACGTCGGCGTCCTGGGCGCTGGGCGCCGCCGGGGCGGCCGCCACGAGCGAGGACAGGTCGGACAGGTCGACGCCGCCGCGGGCGAGGACGGCGGACACCGGGCGCGGCGCGCTGCCGGCGGCGTCCTCGACGTCGCCGGCCTCCTCCGCGACCGCGGCCTCGGGCGAGGCGCCGCCGGCCTCGTCGTCCCCGGCCGCCGCGGGCCGCAGCACGAGCGTGCGCAGCGCCTGCGGCGTCTCGGCGCTGCTCGAGCTGACCTCGGGGAGCACCGGACCGCCGCCCCGGGCCACGAGGCCGGCGGCGGTGGCCGCGTCGGCGCCGGTCGAGCCCTGCGCCAGCGCCCAGGCCCCCGTCGTCGCGGCGCCGAGGACGGCGACGAGGGCGGCGGCGGCGAGCCGGGCGCCCCGGCCGACCCCGCGGTCCGGCGCCACGGTCCGCAGGCCCGTGGCGCCGATCGGCCCGGCGAGCAGCGGCAGCGCCGCGACGAGCAGCCCGAGGAGGGCGAGGCTGGCGCCGGGGCCGGCCCACGCCGCCGCCACGACGGCCCGGCCGCCGGCGCGGACGACGCCCGTGCCGACGAGCGCGGCAGCAGCGGCGAGGACGACGCCGGCGAGCACGAGGGCCCAGCCGCCCGTGGCGCGGGGCCGCAGCACGGCCGCGGCCAGCGCCACGAGGGCCACCGCGGCCGGCACGAGCAGGGGCAGGACGAGGAGCAGCCACCCCGGCCACCCCTCGCGCAGCCCGAGCCCGCGCACCGCCCACGCCGAGGCCTCGAGGGGCTGGCCGAGCGCCAGCTGCCACGTCGGGGCGGGCACCGCGGCCACGGGGGGCAGCGGCCCGCCGAGGAGCGCGCCGAGCGCCTGGTCGGCGGAGCCGTCGACGGCGCGCCGCACGAGCCCCACGGCCCAGGGGCCGACGACCGCGGTGACGGGCACGAGCGCGGCGAGCAGCGGCAGGCGGCGGCGCCGGCTGACGCCCACGACGAGGACGGCGAGGAGGGAGGGCACGAGGAGGACGGGGGCGCCCGCGCCGACGACGACGAGCGCCAGCGCCAGCGCGCCGGTCACGGCCCAGGCGCGGCGCGCCGAGCGCACCCGCCAGCCGGAGGTGAGGCTGCGCGCCAGCCACGGCAGGGCGGCGTGGGCGAGCACGGGGCCGAGCCGGCCGGTGGCGACCCCCGCGAGCAGCGGGGCCCCGGCCGCCCAGGCGAGGGCGGCGGCCAGGCGCGCCAGGCGCCCGCGCACGACGACCCCGGCGCCCCACCAGGCGGAGACCGCCGAGACCGGCAGGGCGAGGACGAGCAGGAGGACGACGAGGACGCCCGGCGAGCCCGCGACGACGAGGCTCGCGGCGCCGAGGAGGCCGACCAGCGGGTCCGGCGGCGTGGCCGACCCCGTGGCCAGCGCGGCCCAGGACGACGTCGCGGCGTCCCACAGCTCGCGCCAGCCCGACGGGGCCGCCGGCAGGGCGGGCGCCTGCACCGACCCGCTGCCGAGGAGCCGGTGCAGGGCCAGGAGCGAGACGACGAGGAGGGCGGCGGCGAGCAGCAGCGCCGGCAGCGGGTCGCGCCGCGGGGGCAGGCCGCCCGGCCCCTGCGGCCCCCGCAGGCGGGCGGCCTCGGCGGCGTCCTCGGCGTCGGCGTCCTCCGCGGCCCGGCGCAGCGACCACCGGTCGCGGTGGTGGCGCAGCACCTCCGTCCGCGAGGCCATGAGGGGGACGAGGGAGGAGCGGCCCCGCACCTGCGCCCGCGAGGCGCGGCGGCGCGCGGCGTGGACCCGGTCGGGCCGCAGCACCACGCCGGCGACGCGCCCCAGCTCGGCGGGCGCGTGCGCCGGGTCCTTGACGAGGACCCGCCACAGGGCGCGGAGCACCCCGGCGACGAGGACCCCGACGAGGGCGAAGGGCAGGCCGAGCGGCGAGGCGGACACCAGGCGCGTGTACGCGGCGGCCCCCGGCGCGCCGCCCACCCGATCGGCGCGCCGCCCGGGACGCTCGACCACGGCGGCGGGGACGACGACGACGCTGTGCCCGGCCATCCGCACGCGGCGGCACAGGTCGAGGTCGGCGCCGTCGACGGGCAGGGCGGGGTCGAAGCCGCCGACCTCGTCGAGGACGTCGCGCCGCACGAGCATCCCGGGGACCCCGACGGCGAGGACGTCCTCGCGGTCGTCGGCCTGGCCCTGGTCGAGCTCGTCCGCGCCGACGCGCGTGAGGGCGGTGCCGCGGCGGCTCGTGGTGAAGCCGACCTGCAGGAGGCGGCCCGGTCGGTCGAGGTCGCGGACCTTGGGGCCGGCGACCGCGACGCCCGGCCGGAGCTCGACGGCCTCCAGGAGGCGCTGCAGCGCGTCCGGGGCCGGGACGACGTCGTCGGTGAGGAACCACAGCCACGGGACGGGCGCGTCCGCGGGGGCGGCCTCGGGCCCGGTGGTCGTGGCCCCCACGGCGGTGCCGGTGGGGCGGCGGCGCCCGTCGGCCCCGCGCGGGCGGCGGCGGCCGGAGGCGGGCGCACCCGGGAGGGCCCGCACGAGCTCGTAGGGCGTGGACCGGCGGCGCAGGTAGGGCTCGAGGCCGTGGTCGCGCAGCACCTGCAGCGAGGCGGAGCCGCACCCGGCCGCCACGGCGACGACGCTGGCCGGCGCCACCGACTGCGCCCGCAGGCGCTCCAGCACGCGCCGCAGCCGGTCCGGCGCCTCGGGCGAGGGGTCGGTGCACAGCAGCAGCGCGGTGACCTGCACCGCACCGGGGGCGACGACGTCGAGGGCGCCCGTCGCGTCGCCGGCGACGCCTCCGGCGGCCGCCCCGGCGGGGGGCTCGGGCTCGGGCTGGTCGTCCACGGCGCTCAACCGTACGGGAGCCGCGGGAGTGCCCCTGCCATCTCGGCGCTCCCCTCGCCGCGGTCCACGGAGCGGCGGTCCCGCCGCTGCGGGTCGCCGCAGGGGCGGGCCGCCGCTCAGACGGCGCGGCGCTTGAGCTTGCGGCGCTCGCGCTCGGAGAGGCCGCCCCAGATGCCGAAGCGCTCGTCGTGGAGGAGGGCGTACTCGAGGCACTCGGCGCGCACGTCGCAGGAGACGCACACGCGCTTGGCCTCGCGCGTCGAGCCGCCCTTCTCGGGGAAGAAGGCCTCGGGGTCGGTCTGGGCGCACAGGGCGCGCTCCTGCCAGCCCAGGACGCCCTCGTCGCCGTCGTCCTCGAGGCCCGCGAGGAGCTCCAGCCCGCGCCGGCCGCCCGGGTCGCCGTCCGTCGCGGGCCGGGAGCGCGGCGCTGCGGGCTCGAGGGCGCCCTCGTCGGGCGCGGCCGCCGGCCAGGGGCCGACGACGACGTCGAGCTCGGCGGCCCGGGCGTCGAGGACGCGGGCCTCGAGGACCTGGGCGTCGGAGACGGGCCGGTCGGAGCCGTCGAGATCGTGGTGGGCGTGCGGTGCGTGCGTCCGGTCGAGCACAGGGACCCCCTCTGGATCGCGTGCGGAGCGCGATGACTCCCTTGCCGCCCGGTTGGACCGTGGCGCGTGACCGAATTACACGCGTGTCGTGCGCGGGCCGTCAAGCCCGTCCGGTGTAGGCGGCGCGACACGCCGAGGGGCCAGCGGCGATGACGCGCCGTGACGCCCCCTCACGGGCCGTGGGCGGATGACGGGCGTGGCGACGCCGACGCGACCCGCCCGTCGGGGCGGCCAGGATGGGGGCATGCGCATCACAGCCCTGTCCGGCGGCGTGGGCGGGGCGCGGTTCCTGCGCGGGCTGCTCGACGCCCTCGCCGAGCGCCGCGCCGCGGGCGCCGGCGGCGACGCCGCGAGCCCCGCCGACGAGGTGGTCGTCATCGGCAACACCGCCGACGACGTCACCCTCCACGGCCTGCGGGTCTGCCCCGACCTCGACAGCGTCATGTACACCCTCGGAGGCGGCGCGGACGACGAGCGCGGCTGGGGCCGCGCCGGGGAGACCTTCGCCGTCGCCCGCGAGCTCGCCGCGCACGGCGACCCTCCCGACTGGTTCTCGCTCGGCGACCGCGACCTCGCGACGCACGTCCTGCGCAGCCGGCTGCTCGCCGAGGGCGCTCCCCTGTCGGCGGTCACGCGGCGGCTGTGCGAGCGGTGGCGGCCGGGCGTGGAGCTCCTGCCCATGACCGACGACCGGGTGGAGACCCACGTCGTCGTCGACGCCGCCGGCCTGCCCGAGGACGGCTCGGTCCGCTCCCCGCTGGCCGAGGGCCTCGCCAGGCCCGGCGAGCGGGCGCTGCACTTCCAGGAGTGGTGGGTGCGCCACCACGCGGCCCCGGCCGCCCGCCGCATCGCCGTCGCCGGGGCGCGGGCGGCGCGGCCGGGCCCCGGCGTGCTCGAGGCGCTGGCCGGCGCCGACGTCGTCCTCCTGCCGCCGAGCAACCCCGTCGTCTCCCTCGGCGCCGTCCTCGCCGTGCCGGGCCTGCGCGAGGCGCTGCGCGCGACCACCGCGCCCGTCGTCGGGGTCTCCCCCGTCGTCGGCGGCGCGCCCGTGCGCGGCATGGCCGACGCCTGCCTGCGCGCCGTCGGCGTCCCGACGACGGCCGCCGCCGTCGCCGGCCTCTACGCCGACGTCCTCGACGGGTGGCTCGTGCACCCCTCCGACGCGCCGGCCGACGGGTCGCAGGGGCAGGACGACCCGCTCGTGCGCGCCGAGCCGCTGCTCATGACGACGCCGGCGGACGCGGCGCGCATCGCCGCGGCCGCCCTCGACGTGGCCGAGACGGCGCGCGACCTCGACCTGAGGTCGAGGTCGAGGGTCGGTGCTCCGGCCGCGCACGCCGGGCTCGCCGCGTGAGCGCCGTCGCCGACGGACCGGGTGCCGAGGGCCCGGGCGCGCCCACCCCCGGCGGTGGGGGCGCGGACAGCGGGCGCGGACGCCCCCGGCGGCACCTCCCCCCGCCCCCGGCCGACGGCTTCGCCGTGCGGGCCGTGGCCCTGCCGGGGGTCCCCGAGGTGCGCCCGGGCCACGACCTCGGCGCCCTGCTCGTCGACGCCGTGGCGCGGGCGGCCCTCGCCCTGCGCGACGACGACGTCCTCGTCGTCGCGAGCAAGGTCGTCGCCAAGGCCGAGGGCCGGTCGGTGCGGGCGCGCGGGCGCGCCGCGGCGGTAGACGCGCAGACGGTGCGCGTCGTCGCCGAGCGCGGCCTGCCGGGCGGGGCGACGACCCGCGTCGTCCAGTCGCGCAGCGGCCCCGTCCTCGCCGCCGCCGGCGTCGACGCCTCCGACGTCGAGCCGGGCACGGTGCTGCTTCTGCCGGCCGACCCCGACGCCTCGGCCCGCACCCTGCGCGCGCGCGTCACCGAGCTGACGGGCGCCTCCCCCGCGGTCGTCGTCTCCGACACGACGGGGCGGCCGTGGCGCGTCGGCGTCACGGACCTCGCGCTCGGCGTCGCCGGCCTCACCGCCCTCGACGACGTGCGGGGGGAGGTCGACCGCTTCGGCCGGCCGATGGAGGTCACCGTGCGGGCGGTGGCCGACGAGGTCGCGGCCCTCGGCGACCTCGTCAAGGGCAAGGCGGCCGGGACGCCCGTGGCGCTCGTCCGCGGCCTCGGGACGCGCAGCGGGTCGGCGCCCTCGACCTCCACCTCAGGTCGAGCGGCGGCTCCGCTGGCCGAGGTCGGCGGTCCCGACGGCGACGGGGCCGCCGCCTGCACGCGGACGGGGCCGAGCGACTGGTTCGCCTACGGGCACGTCGAGGCGGTGCGCGCGGCGCTGGGCTCCCCGCCGGGCGCCGTGGAGCCGCCGCCCGTCGACCCGGCGGCCGACACGGGCCGGGCGCGGCTGCGGCGCGCCCTCGCCGTCGCCACGGGCCCGGGCGCCCCGGACGGCGCCCGCGCCGACCTCGACGGCCCGCCCGCCGGCCCGACCGTCGACATGGGGTCGGCGGCCGGCGTGGTCGTCGCCGTCAGCGGAGCCCCGCTCGCCGTCGGCGCCCTGGCCGAGAGGGTGCGGCTCGCCCTGTGGGCCGAGGGGCTGGACGCGGAGGTGAGGACGACGGACGCGCGCGCCGACGGCGCACCGGCCGCGGCCGCGGCCGTCGTCGTCACCGGGCCCGGCGGGGCGACGCCCGGCTGACGACCCCGGCCCAGCTCGTCCCAGGAGCTCCACCACCGCTGTCGCAGTGGAGCCCGTGGGGCGGGCGCCGGCGCGTCGCCCCACGAGGTCGACCACCGCCGGGTCGGGCCGGCGCCGACGCCTCAGCGGCCGCCGGCGGTGGCGGGCGTGTGCCTGGGCAGCGTCATCCGCGGCCCCCGCCGCGGACGGCGGGCGCCGGACATCTCGAGCAGGCGCTGCACGCGGTAGCGGTGGCCGCGGTAGGGCTCGATGACCTCGGCGCAGGCGTCGTCGTCGAGCACCTCGCCCGTGAGGGCCCAGGTGACGTCCTTGGCCACGTGGTAGTCGGCGAAGGAGAACGCGTCGGCGTCGCCGTGGGCGCGCTGGCGCACCTCGGCGGCCGTCCAGACCCCGACCCCGGGCAGGCTCCGCAGCGCCGCCTCGACCCGCTCCGGCGGCAGCAGCAGCGTCCGCTCGAGCCCCTCGGCCGAGCGCGCGGCCGTCTGCACGACGCGGCTGCGGCGCTGCTCGACACCGGCTCGGAGCCACTCCCAGCTCGGCACCGCGCGCCACGCCGCCGCGGACGGCGGGACGCGCATGCCGGCGGCCGGGCCGCCGGGGGCCGCGGCGGGGCCGGGCGCCGGGTCGCCGAAGCGCTCGAGGAGCCGCCGCCAGCCGCGGTGCGCCTCGACGCCGGTGACGACCTGCTCGATCGCCGCGCCGGCCGTCGCCTCGAGGACGGCGCCGGTCCGCGGCACCCGCCACCCGCGGTGGCGGCGGTGCGCCTCGACGAGGCGGGCGTGCTGCGGCAGCGGGACGAAGCCGGCGTCGTCGTCGCCGTCCCCGAGGAGCGCCGGGACGCCGTCGAGCACGTGCGCGGCGCCGTCGCCCCACGCGCGGGCCCGGACGACGCCCTCGGCGGGGACGGGCAGCAGGTGCAGCAGCGCCGTGCCGGCGGGCGTGCGGGTGGCCCACCAGTGCTCGCCCGCGGCGGCGCCCCGGCGGACGGCCGGGTCGCCGGCACCGCGCCGCAGCGGTGAGAGGACGGCCGTGACGTCGAGCGCCCGCCCCGGCCGCCACATGCGCTCTCGCGGGGTCGCGGCCGCGGTCGACCGCCCGGGAGGGCTGCCGGACGGCGCCCGTCGCGCCGGCGCGACGGCGCCCCGGCCCCCGAGGAGCCCGCGGGCGCCGGGCGGCAGGTGGTCGTGCTCGGTCACGCGGCCAGTGTGCCCCGCTCCCCCGACAGCTCCGCCTCCGCCGCGGCGAGGCCGACTCGAGCTCGCGCCACCACCCCCCACCGCGAAGGTGACGCCTGCTTCACCCCTGAGGGGGCCCAGGACGCGAAGGTGACGCCCCCTTCACCCCGGAGACGGCCCAGGACGCGAAGGTGACGTCCCCTTCACCCCCCAAGGGGCCCAGGCCGCGAAGGTGACGCCTCCTCCACCCCGAAGACGGCCCAGGACGCGAAGGTGACGCCCTCTTTCCCCCGAGAGACCCAGTACGCGAAGTTGACGCCCCCTTCGCGTGTCGGGAGGTCCGGGGACGCGGGGACCGACGCCCGTGCGCGGCCGCGGCTCTTCTGCGGGCGGGGCCGCGGCGACCGTAGGGTCGAGGACCGCGTGGTCCTCCAGGACCACCGCCCCCCGCCGCCCCGCCCGGAGGAGAGCCGCCGTGCCCCAGCCCCCGCAGGACGACCCGTCCCGCGCCGCCGTGCCGCCCGCCGTCGCCCGCGCGCGCGACGTGCCGACGCTCCTCGAGGCGCTCGTCGACGCCGACCCGGGGCGTCCCCGCCTCACCTGGTACGGCGCCGGCGGCGAGCGCGTCGAGCTGTCCGCGCGGGTGCTCGTCAACTGGGTCGCCAAGACCGCCGACCTCCTGGCGAACGAGTGCGACGTCGAGCCCGGCGACGTCGTCTCGCTGGCGCTGCCGCCGTCGTGGCGCACGACCGTCATCGCCCTGGCCGCCTGGTGCGTCGGCGCGGAGCCGTCGTGGGACGGCGACGAGGGCGAGGTGCTCGACGACCTCGAGCCGCAGCCGCCGGCCGTCCTCGTGACGACCGCCGACGGCCCCGTGGGCCCGGCCGGCCGCGTCGTCGTCGTCGACCTCCCCGCCCTCTCCCGCTCCGCGGCGGGCGGCCCTCCCGGGGCGCTGGACTACAACGCCGAGGTCACCGGCCGCGACGACGTCCTCGCCGTCGACGAGCAGGTGCAGGACCGCCGCGTGCTCGAGCTGGCCGACGACCTGGCCCGCATCAGCGAGTTCCGCCCCGGCGAGCGCGTCCTCGGCGCGGCCGAGGACCTCGACCCGGACCTCGTGCTCGGGGCGCTGCGGCGCGACGGGTCCGTCGTCGCCGTCGCGGCCGACGCCGGGCTCGACCTCGACGACCTCGCGGCGCAGGAGCAGGCGACCGCCCGCGCCTGAGCGTCGCGGCCCCTTCTGCGGCAGCCCCGTCCCCGGCGTCCGCCGGGGTCGGGGCGTCAGCGCGGGACGGCCGCCACCCAGGCGACGCCGTCGCCCGCGACCCGCAGCGGTCCGTCGTCGTCGCGCACGAGCGCGGCGCCGCCGCGGCCGAGGCGCAGCGCGCCGCCCGCGCCCACCGCCAGGTCGACCTCGCCCGCGGTGCACAGGACGACGCGCGGGCCGTCGACCGGGCCGGCGACCTCGCCGCCCGCGGGCTCCAGGCGCCACAGCTCCACCTCGTCGGGGCCGGGCCGCCACACGAGCGACCCGTCGCCGGCCACCGGCTCCACCCGCGGCACGGCCACGGGGCGCGCGTCGACGACCCGCTGCAGCTCGGCGACGTCGACGTGCTTGGTCGTGAGCCCGCCGCGCAGCACGTTGTCCGAGGCGGCCATGAGCTCCACGCCCGTGCCGGACAGGTAGGCGTGCACGTTGCCGGCCGGCAGCCAGACCGCCTCGCCCGGCTCGAGGCGCACGCGGTGCAGCAGCAGGGCCACCAGCACGCCCGGGTCGCCGGGGTGGTGGGCGGCCAGCTCGGCGACGGTGCGGCGGTCGGGGTCGACCGCGCCGTCGACGGGCTCGTCCGGCACCTCCTCCATGCGCCCGCGCTCCCCCGCGGCCCCGGCGAGGCCGCCGTCCGGACCGCCGAGCTCGTCGGGCAGGGGCGCCGGACCGCCGGGCACGGGCTCCCCGGCCGCCTCGACGGCGTCCGCCGGGTCGCCCTCAAGCGGCCCGTCCTCCGCGCAGGCCGCGGAGACGTCCTCGACGAGCTGGGCCACCTCCTCGGTGCCGGACAGCAGGTAGGACAGCGCCTCGCGGATCGCGGCGGGGGCGTCGTCGCCGGAGAGCACCTCGACGAGCCGGGCCGCCGCGGGCACGTCCATCCGCCGCAGCGCGGCCGCCGCGACCGCAGGGTCCCGGAACCCGCACAGCGCCTCGAAGGGGGTGAGCGCGACGACCATCTCGGGCTTGTGGTGCGGGTCCTTGTAGCTGCGGTGCGGAGCGTCGGCCGGGACGCCGGCCTCCTCCTCGCGCGCGAAGCCCTCGCGGGCCTGCTCCTCGCTCGGGTGCACCTGCACCGAGAGGGGCGCGCCGGCGGCGAGCACCTTGAGCAGGTACGGCAGCCGGTCGCCGAAGCGCCCGCGCACGCGCGGGCCGAGGACGCCCGCCGGGTCGCGGCCGACGACGGCGTCCATCGGCTCCCCCGCCACGGACGCCGGGGCGCCGGGGTGGGCCCCGAGCCACAGCTCGGCCTGGGGGCGGCCGTCGGCCGCCAGGCCCAGCAGCTCGGGCAGCGCGGTGCGCGACCCCCACTCGTAGTCCCGGACGACGCCCGTCAGCAGCTCCACGCGGGCGAGGCTACGCACGGCACCGTCACGCGCTCGAGCGCGCCCACCTCAGGTGCGCCTCGTCCGCCCTCTCCCTCGTAGTTCCGCCGTTCCGGCGCCGACGTCCCTCGCGCACGAGGAGGAGGAGACCCACCGCACCGGCCACCCCGGAGATGGCGAGCCCTGCCGCGAAGCTCGTCGGGCGGTACTCCAGGCGGACGTCGTGCGTGCCCGCCGGGATGCGCACGGCTAGCTGTGCGCCGTTCAGCGAGAGCACTTCGGCCTCCTCACCGTCCACCGTGGCGCGCCATCCCGGCCAGGCGTTGAGCCGGACCTCGAGGACGTGGGGGACCTCCGACTGCGTCTGGGCGTCGACCGTCCCAGCGTCGACCCTCGCGCTGAGGACATCCACCCCCACGTCGACCTCTCCGCCGGCCGGGCATCTGCCGACCAGCACAGCACCTCGCTCCTCACGTTCTCTCGTCTCGATCGTCGCGACAGCAGCGTCTTGGTCTGGCACGCAGGTCCAGCGGCTCGAGGCCCCGACCAGGGGCAACGCCGACTCACGGACGTACAGCCACGAGTCGTGCGCGTCCACGAGGGGTAGGCGTGAGTCCGAGGCGTAGGTGGCGATGGCGAGCTGCTGCTCGCCGGCAGCCTCCACGTGGACGACGCACTCCGTGTCGACCGCGGAGAGATCGAGACGGACTAGGCGGTCGGACAGGTCGAGGGTGTCGAGGTAGAGGGCGTACGGCTCTGCCGCCGAGCGGAGCCGGCGCACCTGCGACGTCTCACCGGTCGCCGATCGGAGTGAGAGCAGCGAGCTGCTGCACCCCGCACCCTGGCTGCTGACGACCAGCCTGGCGACATCCGCCCCCGTCGGGACGCGTGCGGTGAGCCCCTCGGCCTCACCCAGACCGTCGGCTGTGACGACGCTCAGCGGGGTGTCTTCCAGGTAGGGCCGAGCTCCCGCCTCGAGGGCGACGACGGACACGGCGAGCTCGTCGAGCACGGACGGCGAACGGAACGGCGCCTCGGCGTCGACCTGGATGAAGACCCTCTCGAGCCCTTCTGGCGGCACGACCTCCTCGAGCAGCCGACGGTAGGGACCGAAAGGGAAGGCGTGCCCCCGGACGTCCGGTATGCCGTAGAGGACGTTCGTGTTCGGCATGTAGGCGAGGTCGACTCCCAAGAGGCGTCCCTGGCTCCCGAGCAAGGTCCGAGCAGCTCGGTGGCCGTCAGTGACCGGGTAGTACGCGTCAGCCTCGTTCGCGGCGATGAAACCGTGCCAAGGCACGACGGCCTGCGCGACGATCACGACCAGGACGACACCGAGCGC
The DNA here is from genome assembly GCF_947499845.1 of uncultured Pseudokineococcus sp. Taxonomy (GTDB): domain Bacteria; phylum Actinomycetota; class Actinomycetes; order Actinomycetales; family Quadrisphaeraceae; genus Pseudokineococcus. Next base: position 88,452 of record NZ_CANMPM010000007.1, on the reverse strand, counting down.
GGCTCGCGAGGTCAGACGGCGCGCACGCCTGCACGCCCGCTCCCGAGCCAGTGAGCGCGCCACCACGGTCGAGAGGACGGACACGGCCACCAGCAGGAGGACGGCACCGTGGACCCACAGCGCCACCCCGAGCCCCTCGGTCAGGTCCGGGCGTCGATCGACAGCGGCCCGCAAGGAGACCGTCGCCGGCACCACGACGCTGAGCGGCAGGAACGCCGCCACGGCAGCTGCTACCCGCAGTGACCAGGACACCTCGTCCCTGCCACCACCTCGAGCACGCTCCAGGGCCGTGGCGGCAGCGACCGCCATACCGAGCACGACGACGTGGCGACTGGCTGGGATCGTGGAGTCGCCGAGGACCGGGACGGCGTAGTAGGCGGTGAGCAGCGGTCCACCGATCGTCGTCGCCGTGAGCAGGAGGCCGCCGGGCAGCACCGCCGCCCACCAGAGGGGGGCCATCCGGCTTGGTGCACGCCCCGCGACGACCAGGACGAGCCCGGCGGCGGCGAGACCGGTCACGACCGACCCCACGTGGAGGTTGGCCGCCACGGCGTCAGCGTCGCTCAGCCCGTAGTACTCGAAGACGTCGGTACCGGTCACCCTGGAGGCGAACGTGCTGAAGAGGAACTGCGGAGGGAGGTGCGCGTCGGGGCCGAAGGAGCGGAAGGAGAGGAAGTTCCCGTTACGGACGACCTCGAGCAGCGGGAGCATGTGCAGGGCCGCCATCCCCGCCCCGAGGGCACCGGCGAGGGCTGTCACCCCCACGGGGCGCCAGCCGCGCCGGTCTGCCCGTGCTCCTGCCACGGCGTAGAGCGCGACCACGGCGCAGTTCGCGGCCGCCGTCGAGGGGTACCCCTCGAGAAGACTCGTCGCTGTACCGATCGCCAGAAGGGCGCCTCCCGACCGTGCATGCCCTCCGAGGAGACGATCCGCACCGAGGAGGAGCATGGGCAGGAGGTAGACGGCCACGACGCGGTAGTCGTAGACCCAGAGGCTGCCGGCCAGGGCGAAGGCCACCGCCCCTACAGCGGCAGGCAGATGGCTGAGACCCCGACGACGCAGCAGGTAGAAGAGGCACACCTGCGCCACGACGAGCGGCACGAGGACCCTGAGGGAGTCCGCCGCTGCGTCCGGGAGGACGAGGCGAGACCACTGCGTCGGCGACAGCAGGCCGCTGTTGTTGTTCAGCGGGAAGACGCCCCACGGCATGCCACCCGCGGTCGTCGGGTCGTACAGGGGGAAGTCCCCTGCGCGCAGACGGTCGTAGAAGGCGATCGTCTGGGGAGCGATCTGAGCGATGTCCGTCTGCAGGCGGTTCTGCACCTCGGACGGGGAGGACGTGGCCCAAGGGCTGTACCTCCCGAGGACGTCGACGGCCGACAGCCCTCGCCCCAGCAGCACGCGCCAGTGAGCGATGACCGCCACGACCACGGCTACCGGGAAGATGAGCCAGTCCCGGCTGCGCCCCGTCACGCCCGGGTCCTTCCCGATCATCGGAAGACCCATGCGCGGTAGAGGAAGAAGTTCCACACCGCGATGACGGCCACTGCCGTTGTCTTGGCCAGCGCGTCCGCCGTGCCGAGGCTCACCAAGCCGGTCACGATGCCGAGAGTGGCCAGGTAGTTCGCCAGCAGCAGCAGCCCGTACCTGACGGCACCGCGTCGCAGGCGGTGCGTCGAGCTGAAGACGACGCTCCGGTTGAGGCAGAAGTTGACCATGACGCTGGTCCAGTAGCCCACGGTCGCGGCCGGCACGACACCCCAGCCCAGTCCCCGGCCCAGCAGGAGGAAGAGCCCTAGATCGATGATGTAGCTCAGCCCTCCGACGAAGAGGTAGGCGAGCAACGTCCGGACGGACGGGCGCTTCACCACCGGCGCCTCGCTCAAGCCTCGCTACCGGGCGTCAGCCCCTCGCCCCTCTGCACGACCGTCTGGTCCTCCGCACCAGCCTCGGAGCTCTCGTGCCGTCCCGTCTCCACCAGCAACCGGAGCTGCGCGCACTCCTCCGCCAGCGTCCGTGTCCGCTCCTCGAGCCGCCCCAGCTCGCTGCTCTGCTGCACCGAGACGAGGAGCAGAGTCACGCTGGCGACGAAGAAGAGCAGGTTGGCCGGGACCGCGACGCCCAGGGCGTCGCTCACCGCCTCGAGGACCTGCGGGGCCACCCCGACGACGAGGACCAGCAGGCCGATGAGCAGCCAGAGGAGCGCGTACTTCTCCCTCAGCGTTCGCCGGCGCACCATCTCGAAGATGAGCCCCAAGCACACCGCCGCGCCGACGATGTACAGGACGTTGACCGTCATGACGCAGTCTCGAGAGCCGGCTGACGACGGATCAGCGCCATGAAGAGGGCGACGACAGCTCGACCCAGGTACAGGCCTGCCTTCCACGAGCGCTGGCTCGGCGTGCCGGCCCGGCGCTGGCGCATCTCGACGGGCACCTGCCGGATGACCAGCCCAGCACGTGCGCCCATGACCAGAGCCTCGACGGTGTCTCCGAGGTACTCGGCGGGGAAGTTGGCGGCGTAGAAGGCCAACGCCTTCCGGTCGACGGCCTTGAAGCCCGAGGTGGTGTCGGTGAGCCGGTGCCGCGCGATCGTGGAGATGGTCCGGGCCAGGAGGGTCATCGCCAGGCGCCGCGCTCTCGACGTCTCGAAGGTCCCGCGATCCGCGAACCGGGCGCCGACCACGACGTTCGCTTCCGCGAGGCCCGCGACCAGTCGCTCGACGTCCGCAGGGTCGTGCTGCCCGTCGGCGTCGACCTGCACGACGGCTCCGTACCCGCACCGGAGGGCGTAGCGGTAGCCGGCGCGTACGGCGCCCCCGACCCCGAGGTTGAAGGGCAGCACGAGGACTGGCACGCCGCGTCCGCGGGCGACCAGGCGGGTGTCGTCGGTGGACCCGTCGTCGACGACCAGGACGTCGACCCCGGGCGCGCAGGAAGAGATCTCCGCCAGCGTGGCAGGAAGCGCTGCGGCCTCGTTGTACGCAGGGACGACGACGAGGACCCCGCCGTCTGGCCGGAACGGGGTGGGTCTGGGCACTGGTGCAGGGTACGTCTCCGGACAGGTGGGTCGAGCGCGACTCGCCCTCGGCTCAGAGACGCACCTCCCCTGCAGCTCGGTACCGCTCCTCCGTGGTCGCCTTGCGCGGGCGCCACCAGTCCTCGTTGTGGCGGTACCAGTCGACGGTGGCGGCGAGCCCCTCCTCGAAAGAGGTGTACCGCGGCGTCCAGCCCAGCTCGCCCCGCAGCTTGGACGAGTCGATGGCGTAGCGCAGGTCGTGCCCCGCGCGGTCGGTGACGTGGTCGTAGTCGTCCGCCGGGCGCCCGAACGCCTCGAGGACGAGCTCGACGACCCGCTTGTTGCTCAGCTCGCCGTCGGCGCCGATGAGGTAGGTCTCGCCCGACCGGCCGCGCTCGAGGATGTCCCAGACCGCGCGGTTGTGGTCGTCGACGTGGATCCAGTCGCGGACGTTCTCACCGGCCCCGTAGAGCTTGGGTCGCACGCCGTCGACGAGGTTCGTGATCTGCCGCGGGATGAACTTCTCGACGTGCTGGTACGGCCCGTAGTTGTTGGAGCAGTTGGAGATCGTGGCGCGGACGCCGAAGGAGCGCGCCCATGCGCGGACGAGGAGGTCGCTGCCGGCCTTCGTCGAGCTGTACGGGCTCGAGGGGTTGTAGGGCGTCTGCTCCGTGAAGCGCTGGGGGTCGTCGAGCTCCAGGTCGCCGTACACCTCGTCCGTCGAGATGTGGTGGTAGCGGACGTCGTGGGCCCGCACCGCCTCGAGCAGCGCGTAGGTGCCCAGGAGGTTCGTGCGCAGGAAGGGGCTCGGGTCGTGCAGCGAGTTGTCGTTGTGGCTCTCGGCGGCGAAGTGGACGACGGCGTCCGCGTCCGCCACGAGGCGCTGCACGAGCTCGGCGTCGGCGACGTCGCCCTCGACGAAGGACACCCGGTCGGCCACCTCGGCCAGCGAGGCCCGGTCGCCCGCGTAGGTGAGGGCGTCGAGGACCGTGACCTCGACGTCCGAGCGCTCCCGGACCGTCTGGTGGACGAAGTTCGCGCCGATGAAGCCGGCGCCTCCGGTGACGAGCAGTCTCATGGTGCCTCCGGTCGGGCTGGTCAGGGCGGGGTCCGAGAGACTACCCAGCGTCGCCCCGGTCCTCGCGCTGCCCGGTCCGCCGGGCGCTCGGGGACAAGGCGCGTGCTGCGTCCCTCACCTCACCAGTCCAAGTAGGTCCCCCTGCTGGTGGTCCCGTAGTAGCGCGCCTGCCAGGAGGTCGGTGTCACCGAGCAGGTGCTGCGCTTGGCGAGGGCGGGTGCTGGACGGACGGCGGTGTCCTGTCCCACCCGCACCTTGCCGAAGGGGTCTCGGACAGCCATGTCGGCCGAGAAGACGTAGTTGTTCTCGACGACGTTGCCCGTCCCACCGACCATGAGGGCGTAGATGCCGGTCGTGCGCCGGTCCTGGGGGGTGAAGGGCTCGACCGACAGTCCGAGGAGGTTGCCGCGCACGGCGTTGTCCCTGACGTCGTGGCTCATCAGCACCTGACGGCCGCCGTCGAGGATGGTGTTGTTGAGGACGACCACCCCCCACGGGCCAGGCGCCCCCGGCTGCCCGCCGTCGCCGAGCTTGATGCCGGCGCCGTTCGGGTGGCCGAAGATGACGTTGCGAGAGATGGTGCCGCTCGAGCGAGGTCCGCCATGGATCTTGACGTAGATGTTGTGGTCCGTCTTGACGCGCTGGGAGCGGGCCGCGTCGTGGACGCAGTTCTCCGTGAAGAGAAAGCCGCGGGGGTAGCCGTTGCCGCCGGCGATGGCGACGTTGGCGTAGGCGTCCGACCCTCGCGCTCCCCAGAACTCGCTCGCCGACACCCGCCAGCCGACGCCGCCGTCCACCATCAGTCCCGGGGCTCGGGCCGCCGTACCCTCGACGCGCAGCCGATGGAAGGTCCAGTGGTCCGGGCTCGTCAGGAGCAGACCACCCACGAGGGTGGGCGGAGCCGACCAGACCTGGGCCTTGACGGTGACGGGACGGGAAGCGGTCCCCGGCGCGAGACGGGGCCGGATGTAACCGATGCTGTGCCGCCCGGGCGCGACGAGCAGGGTGTCCCCTGCACGGAGCCCCTCCAACGCCGCCTTCATGTTCTCCCCTGGCCGGACGACGACGGTCTTCGACGTCGTCGTCGCCTCAGCCCGTGCTGCGTCCGGAGTCAGCACCGAGCACACCAGGGCCACCGCCAGAGCGACCACCACGGACGACAGGCGCCACGCCACGACCATCAGGACCTCCCAGGTGCACGACGACTCGGTCCTCGTTCTCGTCGGCAGCGCGGCCGGTGACCTGGAGTCACCCTGCGGAGGGCTCCTGCAGCGGCTGGTCACCCCTGAACTTCAGGACGTGCGTGAGCAGCGTCCGCGCGCGCGCCTCGAAGGAGTGCTGCACCCGTACCTGGTCGGCGATGACGGCCCGCTCGTCGGACTGCGGGAAGACCTGGTCGCGCGGCAGGTCGACGAGCGCGCGCAGGTGGTCGGCGTCCCGCACGGCCACGGCGCACCCTTGGAAGAGCTCCTCCAGGCCCGGTACCGGGTCGGTGAGGACGCGGGCGCCCGAGGCGACGGCGTCGAACAGCCGGTTGGAGACGAAGCCGTCCCGCTGCATGTCGTCCCAGTGGTCGTTGAGGACCACGCCCGCGGCGCGGTAGGCCGCCGACAGCCCCTCGTTGGGCAGGTAAGAGCCACGGACCCATGAGGCGGGGACGACCCCGTCCCAGCCCTGGCCGACGACGTCGGTCCGGACGTCGGCGTCCACGGCCCAGCCGACCACGCGGCGGCGGATGTTCCGGGAGTTGCCGACGAACAGCAACTTGTACCCGGTGTCCGCCACGGCCGCGTCCGGGTGGAAGCGCGCCGGGTCGGTGCACTGGAGGAGCGGGTGCACCGGCAGGCCCCAGGCACGCGTGGCCTGCTCCGCCCACGTCTCGCTCGCGGCGAAGACGCCGTCGTAGCCCAGCACCTCCTCGCGCCGGACGTCCTCGGGGTGGCTGATGACCCAGGCGAGGTTCACGGCCCCCGGCTGGGGCGGCAGGGGCATGAGGCCGCGGAGCTGGAGGACCACGTCGTCGAGGTGGGCGCTCGGGCGCACGCGCGTGTCGCGGGTGTCGACGACGACGTGCTGGCCGAGGCGCCTCAGCCCCTGCGCGAGGCTCTCGGCGAAGTGCTCGTCACCCCAGCGCTGGGCTCCGCGGAACGGCGCCGCGGTCTTGATCGCCCAGTGCATGCGGGGGACCTGGTGCCCCTCGACGCGGGCGCGGACCGGCCGGAGTCGGCGCACGAGCGGGACCGCAGGACGCGACGGCGCTCCCTGCTCCCCCACCGGCGGCGGCTGCCAGCCGACGACCTCGAGCCCGCGGCCGGCGTACGTCGGCGCGGGGTCGGGGCGGGACCCGCCGTAGCGGCTGACGAAGTGGCGGAAGTTGTGGTGCGCCTGGGGGTCGTCACGGCTCAGCGATCGGCCGACGTGCACCGCGTGCACCCGGGGGTCCACGAGGACCGTGCCACCCGCTTTCCGCAGGCGCAGCCCGAGGTCGGTGTCGTGCAGGCCGTTCCGGAAACGCGTGTCGAAGCCGCCGACCGCGGCGTGCTGCGCCGCATCGAGGACCAGCAACGAGGCCGCAGGGGCCGGGACTTCGAAGGGCTCCTCCCCGACGTCGTCCGGGTGGTGGCCGGCGAGGAAGGGCACGGGCAGCGAGGTCGAGGTCTCCAGCACGGTCCCCGCGTGCTGCACGAGGCCGTGGCGGGTCACGAGCACCGGCTGCACGGCGGCGGCGCCCCGCTCGCGCAGGGCCGCCGCCAGGCGCCCGACGTCCCCGGGCCTCACCGAGACGTCGTCGTCGGCGAGGACGACGACGTCACCGTGCGTGACCGCGAAGCCGGTGTCGGCGCCGAGGGCGAAGAACTCCTGCACGGGACGGCGCAGCACGCGCAGCGAGGGCAGAGCCAGCTCCGCGCACGCCGTGGCCAGCGAGGCGGACAGTCGCGAGCCGTCGTCGACGACGACGACCTCGTCCGGCGCCCCCTCCCCCGCGCACAGCCCCTGCAGCGCCGTGAGGAGGGCCCGCGGGCTGTCGCGCGTGACGACGACGAGCGACGTCGTCCCCGCCGTACGGGGCGCCGCCGCGACCGCGTCCCAGTCGAGGAGGCGGCGCTTCTTGACGACCTCGCCCCAGCTGTCGCCGTGCGTGACGGTGATCCGGCGGACGTCGGAGTCGTCCGCGTGGTAGTCCACGCCGACGACGGGCACGAACTCCAGCGGGCCGGCGGACGCCAGCTTCCACACGAGGTCGTAGTCGACGGCCCGCTTGAGGTCGGTGTCGAAGCCGCCGACGGCGCGGACGGCGTCGGCCCGGGCCACGAGGACGTTGAGGTCGACGTGGTTGATGACCTCGAGGTGGCTGCGTCCGGCGTCCAGCGCGCGATAGACCGTGCGCTCGCCCGTGTCCATGGCCACGACGCCGTAGCCGACGTCGCGTCCGCTGCGCCGCAGCTCGGCGACCATGCGCGCGAGGAAGCCGGGGCGCCAGGTGTTGTCGGAGTCGAGGAACGCGACGTACTCGCCGCGCGCGACGGCGAGGCCGGCGTTGCGGGCGGCCGAGACCCCCTCGTGCGGACGCTCGACGACGACGACGCGCGGGTCGCGGGCGGCCACGGCGCGCGCCGCGGCCACCGAGCCGTCCCGGGAGCCGTCGTCGACGACGACGACCTCGAGGTCGAGGCCCTCCTGGGCCAGGGCGGAGGTGAGCGCCGTCTCGACGAGGTCCTGGCGCTCCCAGACCGGCACGACGACGGAGACCGACGTGGCGGCCAGGCGCGCGGCCTCCTCGGCCGTCAGGGTGCGGGCGCCCGAGGGCTCCTCGAAGCGCTCGGTCTTGCGCGGCGCGGTGCGCAGCGCCTCCTGCCCGGCCCAGCGCGCGAGGTGCTCGTCGAGCAGCGCCTCGACCGCGCCGCGCGTCGTGACGACGGTCCCAGCGGGGCCGGCGACGTCGACCGGGGCCTCGGGGCCGCGGTCCAGCAGGTCCCCCAGCGGGCCCATCGGGTGGCGGGCGGCACCGGGGTGCCGTGCGACGTGCGCGGCCGGGTCGAAGCAGGGGTGCGGCGAGGACGTCCGGCGCACCGAGGGGCGCCGGACGTAGGTGACGAGCGGGTCCTCGTCGGCCGTCGCCCATCCGCGAGGGTCGATCCACTCGGGCAGGAACCAGCGGTGCGGCGTCCGCCCCGCCCGACGCCCCTTCGTGAGGTAGTGGCGCAGCGCGGCCAGCTCGTCGATGTCGTCGCCGAGGAAGGCCGCCTGGGCGAGGTACCACCGCGCGTCGAAGAGGCCCGACGCCAGGACGCGGGCCTCGTCCCGGGTGGCGGTGGGGTGCCGCGGCGCGAGGGCCGCGGTCGCGCGGACGCGCTGCGACGTGCGACGGGCGGCCCTCCCGGCCACTCGTCGCGCCCCGTCCAGGGCCCCGGCGCTCAGCGGGGCACCCGCTGCGCCACGGCGGCCACGGCCGCGTCGAGCTCGCCTCCGAGCCCGCGTGGGGGCGCGAAGGCGTGCTGCTCGGGCCGGGTCCGCCAGGCCTCCAGGAGGGCGGCGCCGAGCGCGTCGGGGTCGGCCTCGGCGCGCACGAGGCGGTCGTGCCAGTCGCCCCGGAAGCCGCCGAGGCTGTTGGTGACCGTCGGCACGCCGCTGCACGCCAGCTCGAGGGGCATGTGGCTCGGGTGCGGGCTCTGCATGAGGCACAGCGCCAGGTCGGTGCGGCCCACGAGCCCGTAGTAGTCGGCCATCGACAGCTTGCCCGCGCTGCGGGCCACCGTCGTCGGCGTCAGCGCGACGTCCCGGTGGAGGTCACCCGCCGTGACCACGTCCGGACGCAGGCCCTCAGCCTCGGCGAGGACGGCGAAGCGCTGCACGCCTTCGATGCCGATGCGGAAGAGGTTCCGGGGGTGCCGCGGGCGCGCGTAGAAGAAGACGCGCGGGCGCTCGGGGTCGCCCGGCTCCCAGGCCGCCGCCGCGCCCTGCAGGGCGGGGAGGTCGAGGTGCGGGGCGAAGACGACCTGCGGGTCGACCTCGAGACCGACCGCCCACGCGAGGTAGTCGGCGAGGGAGCGCGAGTTGACCATCGGCGTGAAGCCGGCGCGGTAGGTGCTCTCCGCGATGGCGTACTGGTCGCTCCAGCCGCTGAAGGACGGCTCGAAGTCCTGCACGAGGTAGACGACGCGGGAGCGGTCGACGGCGCCGCGGCGGCAGGCGAGGTCGAGGGCGTGGGCGGTCGTCCAGTAGGTCGCCACCCAGACGTCGCCCGTGCCGAACGTCGCCGAGGGCACCTGGGCCCGCTCGACGAGGTCGACGGTCGCCGCCCGAGCGGGGTCGAAGCCGTTGTCGACGAACCAGCGGCGGAGCGTGCGGGTGGAGGTCGCGCCGACGGCCTCGCTCGTCAGCACCACGCGCAGCGGCACCCCGCGCGCCTCGGCGAGGCGCCAGCCCACCGTCATCGCCGTCAGCAGGCCCGCGTAGATGCGGTCGACGTCGAGGCCCGGCAGGACGAGGTTGACGTGCGGCGGCGCGTCCATGAGGGACGTGCGCTCGAACGTCGAGCCGCCGCGGGCGATCTCCCCGAGACGCACCCGCGGGACCGGGACGGCCGGAGTGCCCTCGTCGGCACCGCCGGGCAGCGCCACCCCGGGGGCGCCCGTCGGCGCAGGAGCGGTCGGCGTGACCGACCGGGACCACGACGCCGCGGCGCCGGGCCACCGGCCCTCGCGGGCGTGGAAGGCGATGCCGCTGCGGACGTCCTTGTCGGTCAGGTAACTCCGGACAGCCTCGGAGAGGATCCGCACCTTGCGCGCCGCGGCGAATGCCATTCGTCTCCTCCACGGGACCACTGACGAGGGCCCGACTCGTCGGCCGGCACTGCGCCGACCGAGACGAGTCGGACCCTACAGACAGTCCCCGCCGGTCACGGGCTCGCCCTGCCGTCGCCATCCGACCACCCTGCTCACCCGCAGGTCATCCGCCGAACCTAACGTCGCCCTGGGCCACACCGGCGCGCACGTCGTTCCGCCACACGAAGTGGTCCCCGCTGCGCGCCCCCCAACCATCACGACGATCACCGTCGAAGTCACCCGCGAAGCCCTGCATCGACGCCCTCCCGAAGCCCACCGGCGCCACCGGCACCTGACGCAACCCGGGCAGCGCGAAGCGCAGATCACCCCGCTGGAGCCCAGGGGTGTCCCTGCCGTCACCGTCCCAGTCCCCCACCAGTGGCCGGTCACTGGCACGACCGAAGTCCACCACGACGTCCGCCGGCCCCTGGGACACCGACGACCTCAGCAGCCACCGACCCTTGCGGACGACCCCGAACCCCAGGCTCCTGCCGTCCCACGTCCCCACGACCGGCCGATCACCCGCGAGACCGAAACCGACCGCACGGTCCGCGGCCCCACCCGACGCACTGTTCCGCAAGTACCACATGCCGTTTCGGTAGACCCCGACGGAATCCTTGCCGTCCCGGTCCCAGTCCCCCACCACCGCCACGTCCCCCGCCCGGCCGTACCGGTAACGCACGGCAGCGCCGTCATCACGCCGCAGCGACACGACCCCGTCGACGAACAGACCGACCTCGTCCCGCCCATCACCGTCCCAGTCCCCCACCAGAGACTGAGCCGCCCCAGGCACCGCCACAGGCGTCGGCGTCGGCGTCGGCGTCGGCGTCGGGCACGGCTGCGTGTTCCTGCCGCGGTACGGGGGCGCTGGAACCCCTACCTGTCGGACGCAAGGCCCGTAGTCGGTGCCGGCGACCGTCGTCCCCGTCCAGAAGGACGTGCGCGCCATGGCGCCGTCCCAGCTGAGCGAGATGTGGATGTGGTCGGTGTGGGGACTCGCTCCCGTGTACGACTTCCAGACGCCGTTGTAGGAGCCCCAGATGCGCCTGTCCCAGATGACGTACATCACGCCCAGGCGACGCGCGTTCCCAGCTGCCACCCCCTTGGCGTCCGGGCCGATCAACCAGGTGAGGAAATCGCTCGCCTTCGCAGCGTCCTCCGGGTCGCTGGCGTCCAGCATCCAGTCGTAGGCGCGCCCCTCGTAGTGCTCGCTCCGAGCCCCGCCGCACGGCCGCGTGATGCCGCCGACAGGCCCGCCGTAGGTGGTCCTCAGCAGCTCTCTGAGCCTGACCGTCCCCGGTCGCTCGACCGGGTCGCAACTCACCTGCGGCACGTACGGCGCCAGCGCCTCCGGGGCGGACAGGTACCGGCTGACGGGCTCGGGCGCAGCGGCCGCCAGCGCGCTCGCCGTCCCAGGCCGGCTGGGCCTCACGAGGTCGTCGGCGGACACCACGGAGGCGCCCGTCCCGGGGACCTCGGGCCCAGCTGCCTGCGCCGGGGTGGGGATGGTCGCGACCACAGCGGCCGTCATCAGTCCGACCAGGAGCCTCGTCCGGCTGCCGCGATGACCGGTGGGGGAGATCATCCGCCGAACCTAACGTCGCCCTGGGCCACACCGGCGCGCACGTCGTTCCGCCACACGAAGTGGTCCCCGCTGCGCGCCCCCCAACCATCACGACGATCACCGTCGAAGTCACCCGCGAAGCCCTGCATCGACGCCCTCCCGAAGCCCACCGGCGCCACCGGCACCTGACGCAACCCGGGCAGCGCGAAGCGCAGATCACCCCGCTGGAGCCCAGGGGTGTCCCTGCCGTCACCGTCCCAGTCCCCCACCAGTGGCCGGTCACTGGCACGACCGAAGTCCACCACGACGTCCGCCGGCCCCTGGGACACCGACGACCTCAGCAGCCACCGACCCTTGCGGACGACCCCGAACCCCAGGCTCCTGCCGTCCCACGTCCCCACGACCGGCCGATCACCCGCGAGACCGAAACCGACCGCACGGTCCGCGGCCCCACCCGACGCACTGTTCCGCAAGTACCACATGCCGTTTCGGTAGACCCCGACGGAATCCTTGCCGTCCCGGTCCCAGTCCCCCACCACCGCCACGTCCCCCGCCCGGCCGTACCGGTAACGCACGGCAGCGCCGTCATCACGCCGCAGCGACACGACCCCGTCGACGAACAGACCGACCTCGTCCCGCCCATCACCGTCCCAGTCCCCCACCAGAGACTGAGCCGCCCCAGGCACCGCCACAGGCGTCGGCGTCGGCGTCGGCGTCGGCGTCGGCATCGGCGTCGGCGTCGGCGTCGGCGTCGGCGTCGGAGCTGCTGACGCCTGCAGCTGCGCCGCGCGAGCGCGGATCGTGCCCATCTGCCCGGAGAGCCCGACTCCCGGGCAGGCGGTCAGGCCGACGTCCATGTGCCGCAGGACGGTCGGCATGGTGACGACGCGCCCCCGGCCGTAGCGGGAGGTGCTGCCGCCGGCCGACGTCAAGGTCGTCGTCGCCGTCGGTGAGACGCCGTACTCGCCGAGCTTCCACGCGACGACCGCGGCGATGCTCCTGACGAGAGCGGAGCTAGGAGCGGCCTCCTCGTAGTTCCCCATGGCGGAGACACCCATGGTGTCGGTGTTGAAGCCCGACGCGTGCGCGCCCTGGACGGTCTGGGTGATGCTGCCGCGTCGGCCCTCGTAGACCGTGCCGAACTTGTCGACGACGAAGTTGTACCCGATGTCGGCCCACCCCAGAGACTTCGTGTGGTAGGCGTAGATCCCGCGCAGCTGGCTCATCGACTGACTCGCCGTCGAGTAGTTGTTCGACGAGGCGGTGTGGTGGACGACCATCGCCCGCACGGTCGAGTTCCGACCGGTGGCGCGGGCGAGCGACTCGTCCGCTCCCCACTGGGCGCGCGTGACGATGGCGGGCCGCGGCGCCCCAGCGGCCGCTGTGGTCACCAGGCCCCGCGAGGACGCGGTCGTCGCGGTGACGGCGTCTCCCCGCGCCGCGGCCGCGGTCGCGGCCGCCGTCGGGCCCACCGCTGCGTCGACTCGCGCGACGTCTCCCTCTCCGCCGTCGACGACCCGGACCCGCACGTCCCGCGGGGCCGTGCCGGTCGCCGTGTCGACGCGCACCTGATAGCCCCGCGCCCCGTCGGTGGCGAGCGGGGAGGTGCCGATGACCCCGCCCGCAGCCGCCGCCTCCTCGGAGCCGGCGTCGGGGCCGGCGTCCTCGACAGGCAGCGCCTCCCAGCTCGACCAGGCCCCCTCCTCGAGGACGCGCACCCTGACGGTGACCGCACCGACGGTGGTGTCGGCACTGGACCACGTGACTCCGAGGACGTCGAAGGCGTCGTCAGTGGTCACCTGCTCGGTGAGCACGGCCGGTCTGGCCTCGGAGTCGCCGGCCCGTCGCAGCTGCGCGAGGGCGGCGGCGTCGACGCCCACCTCGGACACGGTCTCGGTGCTGGTGGCGACGGGCGCGCTCTCCACGGCGGCTGCGGCCACTTCCGCCGGCACGGCGTGCGCGGGTGCCGTGACGAGGCCGAGTGGGGTGACGACGACGGCGCACGTGAGCGCCCCACCGAGGCGGATGAGGTGACGTGACACGGGACGGGCTCCTGACGGGCGACTGGAATGCTTCACCCTCGAGTAGTCGTCAGGCGGGTGACGACGCTGAAGCCCGAGTCCGCCACGAACTTCGAACTCCGGTCACGCCGTCTTGAAGGGGGTGGGGCCACCCGAGCCCGCACTCGACGGGTGGCTCGCCATGCTCGCCCGCGGGCTCGTGGTGACGCCGTTCACCTGCCCGTGCAGCAGTCCGGAGCGATGGGGCGCACGTCGGTCCAGGCGGTGACCGGAGGGTCGAGGCGCTCGTCCTACCGACGCCGCCGAGCCCCGTGACCGCCGGGAGCTGTCGCCTGCAGGGGGGGCGACGTCGTGCTCGAGGGGGGCGCCGCCCCCACTCGACCTCCCGAGCGCGTACCCGGCTGGGTTGCCCGTCTCGACCGCGTGATCGCACAGCGCCGCCGTCCACGGCGAGGGGGTCTGCCCAGCGAGCGCGGCAGCGGTCCCACCAGTCACCCACTCGGACGTCTCCGGGACGGCGACGACGGCCGGCTGTCCTGCTGTGCCCGGGGCCGACCAGCCAGCCCTCGCCGGTACCTCGCCCGCCGCCCCGGCCGAGCCGTGGTCGTGCCCCTCCGGTGCGCGCCGGACGTCCTAGCGTTCGGCGGGGGGCGACTCTCCTCGTGGCCAGTCGCCCCTGGACCCGTCGAGCATCGAGGGGCCTCACCGCTCAGCCGTTCGTCGCCCCTGGCAGGCACACCGGTCCCGCGCTCCGGCGGACGGTGAAGCCGCTGGAGCGCACCGACGGCGACACCGCCCGCAGGGCGTCGCGCGCGCGCTGGCCGGTCACGCGGAGCGTCACCGGCGCCCCCGCCCTGGTGCCCACGACGACGACCTCGGTGCGGTCCGCCGAGCCGCGCGGCGCCACCTGCAGGTCCGTCGCCGTCGAGAGCCCGAAAGCCCGGGCGACCTCGGCCCAGGTCAGCCCGACCGACCATGAGGCGTTGGGGTCGCCCGAGGCGAGCTCCCACCTGCTGTCGTCGACCTGGCGCAGGTGCGCGACGGGCGCAGAACCCCACACGTACGTGTTGGTCTCCGACCAGCCTCCGTGCGAGGACGCGTACAGGAGGTCACGCGCGAGCGCGCCGGACGGCGTCGTCATCACCGTGCCGCCCGACCTGGTGGACGTCGCGGCGACCGCGCGGGCGAGACCACCGCCGTAGCGGGCGTCCTCCGCCCGGCGCTCGGCTCCCGTCCACACCTGGTCGGCGGTCGTGGGACGGACGACGTAGGCGTCCTCGGACGCCACGTACTTCCCGAGCAGGAACGTGCGCGCGGCCACGACCTGGGCCTCCTGCGCGGCCTGGGGCCAGGAGACGGGCATCTCGGCGAGGCCGCGGAGGTAGGTGTCGACGGCGGAGCCCCGGTCGCCGTCGACGAGGACGGCGCGGACCTCCAGGCCGCTGCGACGAGGGGCGAAGCGGGTGGCGTCGGCGTCGGAGCGGCGCACGAGCGGCGTCGCCCCGGACGAGGCCCACGTCGAGACGCGGACCTCGCGGCCGCCGTTCTCGGCGCGGACGAGGGCGCCGGCGGTCGGCGCGAACCCGCGCGGCGCCACGGCGCCGGCATCCGTGCCGGCGAGGACCTCGAGCCGGTCCCCCGCGGCCCGGCGCACCGTCCACGTCGCCCCCTGCGGCTGCACGACCTCCTGGGTGCCGCTGCTCCAGCGCACGGGGCCGTCGTCGGCGCGGACCTCGGCGCGCGAGGTCGCCCCGCCACCCGTCAGGAGGTCGACGAGCACGGTCGGGCGCACCGACCGTCGAGCGGGCACGAGGCCCGGGTAGTAGGTGGTGAGGATGGTGGTCGAAGAGCAGCCGAGCAGCGCCGCGCCGCGCGCGCCGTACTGGCTCATGCCCATGCCGTGGCCCCACCCGTGCCCGTCGAGCACCACGTCGGGCGCACCGGCGGGGGCCGCGGCCGCCGGGACCACGGCGCCCCCGGCCGCCGGGCAGACGCCCGCGGCCGACGCCGCGGTGGCGGCGACCACGCCGGACGGCGGTCCGAGGAGACCGCCCAGCCCGGTCGCCGCGACGGCGACGAGGGCGGCGAGGGCGCGGCGGGTGGTGGAGGCGGTCGGTCGCGAGGTCATGGCTGCGGTTCGACGGGTGGGCGGGCGCGCTGGAGCGCGCAGGACGAGCACCACCCGGGCGGCGTCGGCTCGGCGAGCCGCAGGGCGGAGGTCGTTAGCCTCCCCGTCGGAGGCGCCCGCCCCCGCCCACAGGAGGAGCCCCATGCCGCGCAGGTCCGCGCCCCGCGCCCTCGCCGTCGTCCTCGCCCGCGCGTCGGGCGCAGGAGCCGAGTGGCGTCGGCTCCGCGCCGAGGTCGTCGAGGCCAGGCGCGAGGCCAGAGGGGCCCGGGCCGAGGCGCTGAGCGTCCGGCGCCAGCTCGAGGACCTGCTCGCCGAGCTCCGCGTCGCGAGGGCGGAGGACGCGCGGCGGGACGAGGCGCTGCGGGCGCAGCTCGACGCCGCGGCCGCAGCCCGCTCGTCCACCGAGGCGGCGCTCGACCACCTCGCCGGGCTGGTGCGGGACGTCGACGCGCGCGTCGCCTCCCGGGTGGCCACCCACCAGGTGGCGCCCGCCGTCTGGCGGGGGGTCCGGGCCTCCGAGGTGGGCACGTGGTCGCTCCTGGCGCTGCGCGACCTGCTCCCCGGCTCGACCCGCCTGCCCCCTCCCGGCGGAGCGGCGGGGTGGGCGGCCACGCCCGAGACCGTCCTGCTCCTCGTCCGCGAGGTGCTCGGCCGCGACCGCCACCCCGCCGTGGTCGAGCTGGGGAGCGGCACGTCGACGGCGTGGGTCGCCGCCGCGCTCCGCGAGCGCGGCGGCGGCCGCGTCGTCTCGGTCGAGCACGAGGAGCGCTTCGCCGAGGCCACGCGCCGGACGCTGCGGGCGGCGGAGCTCGACGACCTCGGCGAGGTGCTCGTGGGGCCGCTCGCCCCCCTGCCCGGGCCCACCTCCCCCGAGGGCCACACGACCGACTGGTACTCGGACGCGCTCCTCGAGCGCCTGCCGCCGGTCGTCGACCTGCTCTTCGTCGACGGCCCGCCCGGCGGCACGGGGCCCATGGCCCGTCGCCCGGCGCTCCCCCTCCTCGTCGACAGGCTCGCGCCCGGTGCGGCCGTCGTCCTCGACGACACCGACCGCCCCGAGGAGAAGGACGTCCTGGCGCGCTGGCTCGAGGACGTCCCCGGCCTCCGGGTCGAGGTGACGACCGACCGGGCGACCCTCCTCAGGGTCCCCGACGACGTCCCGCACCAATACGACCTCGACGCGCCGGCGGACGACCGCGCGTCCACGGCTGCCGACCGGGCGGCGGCCGAGGACGTCGACGACGCCCGGCGCGGTCCGTGCTAGCGACCCGGGCGCCCGGCCCGGACGGCGAGCGCCGCGTCCAGCAGGACCCGTGCCCGTGCGGCGAAGGAGTGCTCGGCGCCGACGAGGCGGCCGAGACGAGCCCTCTCGTCGTCCGGCGGGAAGCCGGCCGGCCCCTCGTCGACGAGGGCGAGAAGCTCCTGCTGGTCGCGGTAGGTGCGCACGAGCGGGCCGAAGACCTCCTCGAGGCCCTCGACATGGTCGCTGATGACGCGCGCCCCCGAGGCCGCCGCGTCGAAGAGCCGGTTGGACGCGAAGCCGGCCCGCCTCATGTCGTCCCAGTGGTCGTTGAGGACGACCCCGGCGCCCCGGTAGGCCGCTGAGAGTGCGGTGTTGTCGATCCCGGCGCCGCGGAGCACGCCCGGCGGCAGAAAGCGCTCCCAGCCGCCGCCGTAGACGGCGACGTCCCGGCCCGCCTCGACGAGCACCCGGACGACCGGGCGGTACACCGAGCGCGAGCTCCCGACGAAGAGGACCTCGTGCCGCTCGACGTCCTCGTGCTCGGCGGCGGGGTGGAACAGCGCCGGGTCGGTGGCCTGCAGGAGCGTGCCGACGTGGCGCCCGCGCGCCGGGTCGGAGGCCCAGACCGCCGACGCCGCCCAGACCCGGTCGTAGGCGGCCAGCTCGTCCGCGCCGACGAGGTCCGGGTGGCTGATGACCCAGGCCAGCCGAACGGCGCCGTCGGCCGGCGCGAGCGGCACCTTGCCCCGGACGGCGAGGACGACGTCGTCGAGCTGCGCCGTGCTGCGGCCCAGGGAGTGCCGCGTGTCGACCACGACCTCCTGACCGAGGGCGGCGAGGGCGTCGGCGACGGCGCGGCCGAAGTAGCGGTCGCCCCACACGTCTCCCCGCGGTCCGGCGAGCGCGGCGGTGCGCACGGCCCAGCGCAGCCGCGGCGGCGACTCGGCCACGACCGTGGCGGCCGGCCGGTACCGCGGGTCGGCCCTCCGGCGCAGCGCCGCGGTCACGTCCGCCCACCCCGCGGCCGCGGCCCCCCACCGACGAGCGTTCTCAGCGGCGTCGGCGGCGACCTCGGCGGGGTCGGCGACCGGCGCGGAGCCGGCTCGGCGCGACGTGCCGACGGCCGCGCCCACCCGCACGACCGCGCCGGTGAGCAGGACGGGGGGCGCCCCCCGGCGCCCCTCCAGGCGCCGGCAGAGGTCGAGGTCCCACCCGCCGCCGGCGAGGAGGGGGTCGGGGCCGCGCACGGCGACGAGGTCCTCGGTGCGCGCCGCGAGCGCCTCACCCCGGAGGGCGGGCACCGGCACGACGTCCCCGAGGCGACGGGCGTCGTCGGCGGGCAGACCGGCCAGGAGCGGCTCCGGCTCGCCGGGAGTCCCGCCGGTCCCCGCCGCCACCACGAGATCCCGGTGGTCCAGGAGCAGGGCACCGGCTGCGGGCGCGCCGCCGTCGACCGCCGTCCGCAGCGCGCGCAGCGCCCCGGGCGCCGGTTCGGCGTCCTCGGCGAGCAGGACGGTGACGTCGCCCTCGGCCGCGGCCAGGGCGAGGTCGAGCCCCAGCGGGACGCCGACGTCGTCCGGCGCGCGCAGGACGACGACCCTGGGGTCGACCAGGGCGAGCGCACCCAGCAGGCGGGCGACCGACAGCCGGAGCCCCGCGTCGACCAGGACCACCTGGTCGGCGCCCCCGCCCGCGACGTCGGAGAGGACCCCCGTCGCCGCGCGCCAGACCTCCTGCCACCCTCGGCGGGCGACGAGCAGCGCGCTCGTCACGCCCTCCGGCCGCGGCGCGGCGGCCACGGCGTCCCAGTCGACGAGGTGGCGGCGGCGGACGACCTCCTTCCACGAGCGGCGCTGGGTGGTCGTCAGGCGGTCTCCCGACCGGTCGTCGTCGTAGACGACCCCGACCAGCGGCACGTGGACGAGCCGGGAGCGGCGTGCGAGCCGCCACACGAGGTCGTAGTCGACCGTGCGGCGGAGCTCCTCGTCGAACCCGCCCACCTCGGCGAGCAGGTCGGAGCGGACGACGAGGACGTTGAGGTCGACGTGGTTGCGGACCGCGAGGTGCTCGACCTGCGCGTCAAGGTCGCGCACGAGGTCGCCGCCGGGGCGGACGACCCGGGCCGCCGCGTGGACCATGGGGGCCTCCCGGGCGTGCATGACGGCCACGGCCGTGCGCAGGAAGGCCGGCTCCCACGTGTTGTCGGAGTCGAGGAAGGCGGTGCACCACCCCCGCGCGCGGGGCAGGGCGGCGTTGCGGGCCGCCGCGACGCCCCGGGCGGGGCCGTCCAGCAGGTGCACGCGCGGGTCGCCGTCCGCGGCGGCGAGGACGGCGGCGCGCGTCCCGTCCCGCGAGCCGTCGTCGACGACGAGCAGCTCCCAGGAGGTCAGCGTCTGCGCCAGGACGGAGCGCACCGCACGGCCGACGACCGCCTCGCGGTCACGCACGGGCATGACGACCGTGACGAGGGGCCCCTCGTGCTGCGGCAGGGGGGCGTCGGCCCAGGCTCGCGCGGTGGTGGCGTCCTGCCGGGGGTCGCGGGCCGCTGCGGGGGTCAGCCGCGGGTCCCGCCGGAGCCGCTCCTGCTCGTGGTGGCGGCGTACCGCCTCGTCCTGGGCGGCCCGCAGACCACCCCACGTGACAGGCCGGGCACCGGGCGGCAGCCGGAGCCCCAGGGCGGGTGCCGTGGCGGCCGAGGGACCACCCGGACGCCCGTCCTCCGGGGGCAGCGGCAGCGGCGACGAGGGCGTGGCCGCCGCCAGGTAGTCCCGCACGACCTCGGGCACCGGCCGGCGCCCACCGCCGGCTCCGAAGGGGTCGAAGAAGGGGTGCGGCTGGGCGTCGGGCCGCCCTCTCAGGAGGAGGTGGGCGAAGGGGTCCAGGGGTGCGGTGCGCCAGCGCGCCGGCTGGTACCACTCCGCCTCGAAGAGGCGGCAGGGGCTGAGGCCCGCCCGGGAGCCGTGCCGCGCGTAGTGCAGGACCGCTGCCGTGCGCCCCGGCAGCCGCCGCCCCACCTGCGCCTCGTACCAGGACCGGTCGAAGAGCGGCGAGCGCCAGACGACGGGCACGGACACCGCACGCCCTGCTGCCAGCAGCAACCGGCTCGCCCGGGCCCTGCGCCGCAGCGCCGACCGGACGCGCGCCGGCGTCAGCACGGCCGGAGCCCGGCGCTGCCGCCTGGGCGGTGGGGACGGGGGCGCTGCAGGGCCACTGGGTGTGCTCCTCGGGCCGACGAGGGGGGCGGGGGTCGACGGGTCGGCATGCTAGGTGCCGCGACCGGGCGGCCCGGCGTGCACGGCCCCCAGGGCGTCGGGTGGCACACTTCCGGACTGCCCGGGAGGGCGAGCGCCACCACCGCCTGCCGGGCCCCGCCGCCGAGAGGACTGCCGTGACCTTCGACCTGGCCGTCATCGGCCTCGGCTACGTAGGGCTCCCCCTCGTGCGCGAGGCCGCGCGCAGCGGTCTGCGCGTGCTCGGCCTCGACGTCGACGAGGCGGTGGTCCGCGGCCTCGCCGCCGGGCGCTCCCACGTCGACGACGTCTCGGACGCGGACGTCGCCGCCGCACTGGCCGCCGGCCTCGAGCCCACGACGGACGCCGCCCGTCTCGGCGACGCGGACGCCGTCGTCGTCTGCGTCCCCACGCCGCTGTCGGACGAGGGCGGCCCCGACCTCCGGGCGGTGCGCGGCGCGGTCGACGCCGTGGCGGCCGCGCTGCGGCCCGGCCAGCTCGTCGTCCTCGAGTCCACCGTGTCCCCGGGGACGACGGAGGAGCTGGTCCGTCCGGCCCTCGAGGCGAGCGGCCTGGTGGTCGGCGAGGACGTCCACCTGGCCTTCTCCCCCGAGCGCATCGACCCGGGCAACGCCGTCCACGGCTTCCGCAACACGCCGAAGGTCGTCGGGGGCGCGACTCCCGCGTGCTCCCGCCGCGCCGAGGCGCTCTACGCCCGGCTCGTCGACGAGGTGGTGCCGGCGCGCTCCACGCGCGAGGCCGAGATGTCCAAGCTGCTCGAGAACACCTACCGGCACGTCAACATCGCGCTCGTCAACGAGACCGCCAAGTTCTGCCACGACCTCGGCATCGACATCTGGGACGTCGTGCGCTGCGCCTCCACCAAGCCCTTCGGCTTCCAGGCGTTCCGGCCCGGACCCGGCGTCGGCGGGCACTGCATCCCCATCGACCCCACCTACCTCAGCCACACGGTGCGAGCCCGGCTCGGGTACCCGTTCCGCTCCGTCGAGCTGGCCCAGGAGATCAACCAGTCGATGCCCGCCTACGTGGCCCGTCGGGTGCAGGACCTGCTCAACGACCGATCCCTCGCCGTCCGCGGCGCGCGCGTCCTCCTCGTCGGGACGACGTACAAGGCAGGAGTCAGCGACCAGCGCGAGTCCCCCGCCTTCGGCGTCGCGAGGGCTCTGCGCGAGCTGGGGGCGGACCTCGAGCAGCACGACGCCCTGGCACCGCGGTTCGTCGTCGACGGCGTCGAGGTCCGCCGCCGCGACACGCTCGGCGGGCCGGCGGCCGACGTCGCCGTGCTCCTGCAGGCCCACCGCGACCTCGACGTCGCCGCCCTGCGCTCGAGCGCTGCGGTCGTGCTCGACACCCGCGGGCTCCTCGAGCCGGCCGAGGGTGTGGTGCGGCTGTGAGCGCGGGCGAGACGTCGCCGAGCCCGGCGGCGCGGTTCGCGGCCGAGGCGGGCCTCGAGCGGCTGGGCCGCCGCCCCGCGCTCGTCGAGTACGGGCGGGAGCTCTGGCAGCGCAGGCACTTCCTCCTCGAGCTCAGCCGCTCCCGCTTCCGCGGGCAGAACGAGGAGAACCGCCTGGGCCTCGGCTGGGTCCTCGTGCGGCCTCTGCTCAACGCGGTCGTCTACGGCGTCGTCTTCGGGCTCCTGCTCGCCAGCAGCACCCGCCCGGACAACTTCGTGCCCTTCCTCGTCATCGGCATCTTCGTCTTCCAGTACTTCGCCGGGTGCCTCAACGACGGGTCCAAGGCCATCACCAGCAACCTCGGCCTCGTGCGGACGATGCACTTCCCGCGGGCCGTGCTGCCCGTCTCGGTCGTGCTCCAGCAGGTCTACGCGCTGGCGCCCATGATGGGCATGGCCGCCGTCGTGGCGCTGGTCTTCGGAGAGCCGCTGACGTGGCGCTGGCTGCTCGTCGTGCCCGCGCTCGTGCTCATGACGATGTTCTGCCAGGGCGTCGCCTTCGTCGCCGCCCGAGCGACGCTGCACGTGCGCGACGTCGCGCAGCTGCTGCCCTTCGTCACGCGGCTGCTCTTCTACATCAGCGGGCTCTTCTACTCCATCGAGCGCGTGGGGCTGCCCCCGGCCGCCGAGGCCGTCGCCAAGGTCAACCCCGTGCAGGTCTACATCACGCTCGTCCGCACCGGGCTGCTCACGGAGGTGGAGGCCGGGTGGCACCTGTGGGCGCTGGGGATCGGCTGGGCCGTCGTCGCTCTCGTGGGGGGCGCCGTCTTCTTCTGGCGCGCGGAGGAGGCCTACGGCCGTGAGTGAGCCGCAGACCTCCCCCGCCGCCCCGGCCGAGGCGCGGCCCACCGTCGTCGTCGACGACGTCCACGTCGACTACACCGTCTACGCCGCGGGCAAGCGCGCGACGTCCGAGCGCAAGCTGCTGCGGCGCGCCCCCTCGCTCCGCCAGGCGCGGACCGTCCACGCGCTCAAGGGGGTCTCCTTCACGGCCCACGAGGGCGAGAGCATCGGCGTCATCGGCCACAACGGGTCGGGCAAGAGCACGCTGCTGCGCGCCATCGCCGGGCTGACGACGCCCACCCGCGGCACCGTCTACGCGGACGGACGCCCCGCCCTCCTCGGCGTCAACGCAGCGCTCATCAACGAGCTCTCGGGCGAGCGCAACGTCATCCTCGGCGGCCTCGCGCTGGGGATGTCGCCGGAGGAGATCCGCGGCCGCTACCAGGAGATCGTCGAATTCGCCGGCATCGGCGAGGCCGTCGACCTGCCGATGAAGACGTACTCGGCCGGCATGGGCGCCCGGCTGCGCTTCGCCATCGCCGCCTCCGCCACCCACCGCGTGCTGCTCGTCGACGAGGCGCTGGCGGTCGGCGACGCGGCCTTCCGCCGCCGGAGCGAGGAGCGGATCCGCGAGCTCCGCGCCGAGGCCGGCACCGTCTTCCTCGTCAGCCACTCCATGGGGACCATCAAGGAGACGTGCACGCGCGGCATCTGGATCGACCACGGCGAGCTGCGCGCGGACGGCCCGGTGCTCGACGTGGTCGCGGCCTACGAGGCGTCCGTCAGGTGAGCGCCGTGCCTCCGGCGGACGGCTTGCGCGTCCTCGTCGTCACGGTCGTGCACGACCCGGAGGACGCCCGGATCCGGCACCGCCAGCTCCTCTCCCTGCTCGACGCGGGGTGCGCCGTCACCTACGCGGCGCCGTTCACCGCCTACGACCGCACGCCGCCGCCCGGGGTGCGCCCGCTCGACCTGCCGCGGGCGGTCGGCCGCCGCCGGCTGGCCGCCCTGCGCGCCGCGACGGCGCTCCTGCGCCGGGAGGCGCCGCGCCACGACGTCGTGCTCGTCCACGACCCCGAGCTGCTCGCCGCTGTCGCAGGCGCTCGGGCCACTCGCTCGGCCGCCGTGGTCTGGGACGTCCACGAGGACACCGCAGCCGCCCTGTCGATGAAGGCGTGGCTGCCCGGTCCGGCCCGGCGGGCGCTGCCCGCCGCCGTGCGGGCGGCCGAGCGCGCGGCCGAGCGGCACCTGCACCTCACGCTGGCGGAGACCGGGTACGCCGACCGCTTCCGCCGGCCGCACCCGGTCGTGCCCAACAGCGTCCTCGTGCCGCTGGACGACGTGCCCGCCCCCGGGGCGGACCGCGTCGTCTACCTCGGTCGGGTCACCCGCGCTCGCGGCGGCCTGGAGCTCGTGGCCCTCGGCCGCGAGCTCGCCGGCGAGTTGGAGGTGGAAGTCGTCGGGCCGGCCGACGGCGACGTCCGCGACGCACTGCGCGCGGCGCACGAGGCCGGTCACGTCCGCTGGCGGGGGTTCGTGCCGAACGACGAGGCCCTCGCCGGCCTGGCCGGTGCCCTCGCCGGCCTCTCGCTGCTGCACGACGAGCCGAACTACGCGCACTCGCGACCCACGAAGCTCATGGAGTACATGGCGCACGGGCTCCCCGTCGTCACGACGCCCAACCGAGCGGCGGTCGAGCTCGTCGAGGCGGCCGGCGCTGGCCTTGTCGTGCCCTTCGAGGACGTCCCCGCCGCCGCGGCCGCGGTGCGCGCGCTCCGGGACGACGCAGGTCGGCGGCGCGCTCTCGCGACCGCGGGACGTCGGTACGCGCTCGAGGAGCTCGACTGGCGACGCGACGGGCGCCGGCTCGCGGAGCAGCTCCGGGTCTGGGCGGACACCCGTCGCGGAGGGAGCCCGAGCGACGTCAGCCGGTCGGCGCGTCCGGACGGGCGAGCGCACGAGGGCTCGTGAGGAACCCGAGCCCCCACGCCCCGTGCATGAGCCCGTAGACGCCGGCCAGGGCGAGCCGGCCGCGCAGCCCGAGGCCGGCCCCGAAGGCGGCCCCGCCGGCCAGGAGCAGGGCGACGTACCCGCCCGGGAGGAGCAGCGCCGGACGCCACCGCAGCCCGACGAGCGCACCGGCCCCCGCTCCGAGGACGGCGGCGGGCGGGGCGAGGTAGCGCGGCGACACGGTGCTGGCGTCACGCCGCACGATGGCGCGGCGCCACCGGCCGTAGTGGAAGTACTGCCGCGCCAGGGCCTCGGGCGTCGACCGGGGGCGGTAGGCCACCTCGAGCCGCGGGTCGAACCACACGAGGCCGCCCGTGGCGCGCAGCCGGTGGTTGAGCTCCCAGTCCTGGGCGCGCAGGTAGTGCTCGTCGTAGCCGCCGACACGCTCGAGCGCGTCCCGGCGGAAGACGCCCAGGTAGACCGAGTCGGCCGGTCCCGCGGAGCCCCCCGTGTGGAAGGGGGCGCTGCCGACGCCGAGCTTCGTCGTCATGGCGCGGGCGACGACGCGCTCGAAGGGCGTGCTCCCCTCGGCGGCCATCAGGCCTCCGACGTTGTCGGCTCCCGTGGCCACCAGCGCCTCGACAGCCGTGGCCACGTACCCCGGCGGCAGCATCGAGTGGCCGTCGACGCGGACGAGGACGTCGTGCCGCGCGGCCGCCACGGCGGCGTTCAGGCCGGCGGGCGTGGCGCCGCGCGGGTCGGGGTTGTCGACGACGACGACACGGCCCCCGGAGGAGGCCGCGAGCCGGTCGGCGACCTCGCGCGTCCCGTCGGCGCTTCGACCGACGGCCACGACGACCTCCAGCTCGCCGTCGTACTCCTGGCCCAGCGAGCAGCGCACGCTCTCCTCGAGGTGGCGCGCCTCGTCGAGCACCGTCATGACGACGGAGACCGGGGGCGCCGGGGTGCCGGGCGCGGCGGCGGTGTCGTCCTGGCTCATGGCGGGCGCCACGGTAGCGTCCGCGACCATGCGAGGGATCATCCTGGCCGGCGGCACCGGCACGCGCCTGTGGCCCATCACCCGCGCCATCAGCAAGCAGCTGATGCCGGTGTTCGACAAGCCGATGATCTACTACCCGCTGTCCACGCTGATGATGGCGGGGATCCGCGAGGTGCTCGTCATCACGACGCCGGAGGACTCCGACTCCTTCCGCCGCCTCCTCGGAGACGGCTCGGAGCTCGGCATGGAGATCTCCTACGCGGTCCAGCCGAGGCCGGAGGGCCTCGCCCAGGCCTTCCTCATCGGCGCCGACTTCATCGGCGACCAGCCCGTGGCCCTCGTCCTGGGCGACAACATCTTCTACGGCACGGGCCTCGGCACGGCGCTCAAGCGCCTCACGGACGTCCGCGGCGGGCACGTCTTCGCCTACCACGTGAGCAACCCCCGGGCCTACGGCGTCGTCGAGTTCGCCGAGGACGGGCACGTGCTGTCCCTCGAGGAGAAGCCGCAGGAGCCCAAGAGCTCGTTCGCGGTCCCCGGCCTGTACTTCTACGACGCGGACGTCGTGGGCATCGCCGGCGCCATCCGGCCGAGCGCCCGCGGCGAGCTGGAGATCACCGCCGTCAACGACGCCTACCTGCGGCGCGGCGACCTCACCGTCTCCGTGCTGGAGCGGGGGACGGCGTGGCTCGACACCGGGACCGTCGACGACATGATGGCGGCCTCGGAGTTCGTCCAGGTCGTCGAGGCGCGCCAGGGCTACAAGATCGGGTGCATCGAGGAGATCGCCTGGCGCGAGGGCTGGATCGACGACGCGCGGCTGGCCGCGCTGGCGGAGCCCTTGCGCAAGAGCGGGTACGGGGAGTACCTCCTGGGACTGCTGGAGGGCCGCCGCTGAGGTCCGCCCGCCGTCCGGGTCGGCGCCGGCCGGCTGTGCCGTCAGGGCAGCAGCCGCTCCACCGCCCTGGCGGCGCGCCGCACGGCGGCCACCGGCCCCGTCGAGGGCGGGGGCACCGAGCCCAGCAGTCTGTCAACGAGGTCGCCGGGACTCTCGACGTCGCACGGTGACACCTCGACCACGGCCACGGCCGCGTAGGTCCTCACCGCCTCCTCGCGCGCGGCGGCCACCCCCTGGGGGCCGACGAGCTCGACGGCGTACCCCGCCCGCCGGTAGGGCGCCAGGGCCGGGCGCTCGAGCAGCAGCACGGGCGTGAAGGTCTCGCCCGCGCGCCGCGCCGCGGTGACGGCCGCGAGCACGCCGTCGGCGTCCTCCTCGGCGCCCGCGCGCAGGTGCACGACGACGACCGCCACGTCCGCCGGGGCCGCCCCGGCACCCCGGCGGAGGCCGGGCGGCGCCCCGCCGCCGAGCCGGGCGAGGGCGGCGACGACGGGGTCCAGGGCGCGACCGACGTGGGCCCGGACGACCGCGACCGCGCTCACGCCACCCCCTCCGCCGCTGCGGCGCGGACCGCGTCGCGAACGGCCCCCAGCTCCCCGACCGCCGCACCGGCGCCCAGGGCCTCCACGACGGCCATCGCCTCAGCGGCGCCGTTGCCGGGCCAGAGCATCCGGCACCGTCCCTCGGCGCTCGCGCGCGCTCCCGTGTCGGCGAGCAGCCTCGCGGCGCGCTCGAGGGACGCGGGCTCCTGCGGGTGGAGGTCCACGCCCACGCCCTCCTCCTCGGCCCACCGGGCCCGGCGGGGCTGGTCGTCGAGCTGGGCCCGCACCCCCACGAAGGCGCCGGCCCGGGCGAAGGCCACCGTCTCGTGGAAGGTGTTGTAGCCGGCGGCGGTCACGACGAGGTCGAAGGCCCGCAGGTACCGGCTCAGCGGGTAGGCGCTCACCGAGCGCACGCCCTCCCCCGGGTCGGCGTCCGACCGGGCGATGGAGGGCCGGACGAGGCACACCTGGACGTCGGGTACCTGTCGGCGCAGCCCGCTGACGACCCTCCCCAGGTCCGTGTCGACGTCCTGCCAGCCACCCGCACCCAGCGTGACGAGGGCCGTTGGGACGCCCTGCTCGAGGTCGAGCGCCCGCCTCGCCGCTCGGGCGTCGAGGAGGTCCGGCGGGTCCAGGAGGGTGATCGGGCGCACCGGCAGGGCGTCGCCGCGCGACGCGGTGAGCCCGCTGTCCAAGCGCGCGGCCAGCTCCCCCGGCTCGAGCACGAGGTCGAAGCGACGGGACAGGCGCAGCTGAGCCGCCCCGAGCCCCGGCCTCCACATGGGCCGGCGCGACCACACGCGGCGCACGCGCGGGTACCGCTCGCCCATCTCCGCGACGGCCCGGTACGGGTACGTGCCGTCGAAGACGAGCACCGACGGGCGCAGGCGCTCGACCGCCTCGCCGAGGCGGCGGCGCAGCACGGGGTTCCAGCGGCGCGGCCTGATGCCGAGGTCGTCGGCGCTCGGGACGTACTGGTACGGGAGGTCCCCGGCGGCGAGCGGGACCGCGGACGACATCGACAGCACGTGGACGTCCGTCCCGGGGGAGGCGCGCCGCCCCATGGCGACGAGCCGGGTCAGGTGCCCCATCCCCGAGCCGTTGGAGCTGACGAGCAGGACGCGGGACGGCGGTTGCACCGCCGGAGCCTAGGGGCTCCCTGCCGAGGCGCAGCCCACCGCCACCCGGCCCGTCCTGGCCGGGGCCCGCGACCGGCCGTAACGTCGTAGAGAGACCCTTACGCGCAGGCAGGTGATGGCCCTCCCGGTCCTGGCCGCCACGTCCGCGGCCCCCGTCGAGGCGGCGGCGAGCGTGGCCGACCGCCTGGATCTCCCCCACCTCGTCGGTCAGATGCTCGCCGTCGGCGTCCCCTTCCGCGACGTCGGGACCGCGTCCGACCTCATCGCCCGGTACGGCGTTGGCACGATCTTCTGGGCGGGCCGGTGCGACGACGGATCAGCCGCCCTGGCGTCCGACAACGCGAGGGTCCAGCAGCAGACCACGGCGGCCGCGACGGGCGGAGTCGGCTCGTTCATCGCCCTCGACCAGGAGGGGGGCGCGGTGCAGGGCCTGCGGGGGCCCGGCATCTCCGACATCCCCAGCGCGCTGCGGCAAGGGCGCGAGCCGCTCGGGGAGATCGAGCGGCGCGCTGCTGTCTGGAGCCGCCAGCTGCGCCGGAGCGGCTTCACCACCAACCTCGCCCCCGTGACGGACGTCGTACCGTACGACCGGCGGTCGTCCAACCCCCCGATCGGTCGGTACGACCGCCAGTTCGGCTCCACCGGGCAGAGCGTCGCAGCCGCCTCTGCGGCCTGGGTGCGAGGGGCCCGGAGCGCGGGCATGCAGTCGGTGCTCAAGCACTTCCCCGGGCTGGGGCGGACGTCGGCCAACACGGACACCACGTACCTCGCCACGGACGACGTGACCGAGAAGAGCTCGTCGACCCTCTCCCCGTGGTTCGCCCCCGTCCTGGCCGGTGCAGGCACGATCATGGTCTCCAGTGCCATCTACTCGCGCATCGACCCTGGCCGCCAGGCCTTCCGCTCGAGCGTCGTCGTCAGAGACCTCCTACGCCGGGGGGGTCGGCTTCCGCGGCGTCGTCATGTCGGACGATCTCGGCAACGCCGCCGCCGTCAGGTACCTCCCGCCCGCGGACCGCGCGGTGCAGTTCGTCGAAGCAGGAGGGGACCTGCTCCTCACCCTCTCGACGCGCGACCTCCCGGAGATGCGGGACGCCCTCCTGGCAGCCGCGCGACGGAGCAGCACCTTCCAGGGGCTCGTGCGGGCCTCGGCCGGCCGCGTGATGGCGCTGAAGGCGAAGATCGGCCTGGCGGGGGTCTGACCTGCGTCCTGCGCCAGCGCTGGACCGCGCCGGCACGGTAGGGGCCCCTCGCCGTGGGCGCATCCTCCGGATCGAAGGGCTGCCCGACGCCTCGGTCGGGTGTGCAGGGAGGGTGGCCGCCGGTGGGACCGGCGG
The DNA here is from genome assembly GCF_947499845.1 of uncultured Pseudokineococcus sp. GTDB lineage: Bacteria > Actinomycetota > Actinomycetes > Actinomycetales > Quadrisphaeraceae > Pseudokineococcus. The sequence goes on along the minus strand of NZ_CANMPM010000007.1, from coordinate 59,222 downwards.
ATGCGGCCGTCGAGACCCGGGTGAGGACCGGACGACGTCACTGCCGCGGGGTTGCTCCGATCGAGTGGCGTCCCGTCGCAACGCTCCCGGACGCGGGCCCCCACGGCCCACGCTCGGCAGCGCGTCCGGGCACCCGGAGGCACCGCTGCGGCGGCCGCAGCGTGACGGCCGGCGCCCTGCCGAGGAGAACCACCGACATGGCCAGAACCCGAGCAGCGAAGACCGTCGTCGCTGCGTTGAGCGCCGCGAGCATCGTCCTGGTGCCTGTCCCCGCCAGCGCCGAGCCGCAGTCGTGCACGACGAAGGCGGACCTGCCGGCACGGGTGAGCATCGACCGCGAGTGGCAGGTCGTCGACGTCCCCCTCGTCGACACCTGCGCACCCGAGTACGCGGCTTTCGACATCTACGGCCCCGACGGCTTCGACGACTTCCTCGAGTACTTCCCCCAGGACGACGAGACGGTCTCGTCGTGGCTGGTCCTGGGCGAGATGCCCCCAGGCGTCTACCGGACCCGCGACGGCGAGACCAGCGAGTCGGTCTACGACAGCACGGTGCTCAAGTACGGCTCCCGAGCGAGACTGACGGCGAAGAGGTCAGGCACCACGGTGCAGCTCACCGCGTGCGCCACCCAGTACAACGGGATGCGGGACGCCTTCGTCGCCTGGGCCGGCCACCGCGTCACGGTGCAGAAGCTCGACGGCGATGGACGGTCCTGGCAGTACCTCGCGACCACGACGACCGGCCGCGGTGGATGCGTCGACGTCCCCACGCGGTCCCCGGGCCGCGCCAGCTTCCGGGTCACCACCTGGGAGACCCCGAAGGTCTTCAGTCGGACCTCGCCGGCGGTCACCGCCTGATCCACCGCGCCCGCCGTCCCGACGTCTGCCCGTCGTCGGGACGGCGGGGCTACGCCTCGCTCAGCGCCAGCACCTCGCCCGCCGCGAGCCGCCAGCGCTCACGCCAGTCGGGGATGGGCTCGATCCCGCTCGCGAGGAGCGCCCGGTGCCCCAGGACGCTCCACGCCGGCCGCTCGGCCGGCGTCGGGAAGTTGTCGGACGTCGTGGGGAGAACCCGCTCGGGGTCCGCGCCGATCGACCGGGCGACCTCCTGCGCGAGGTCCCGCCACGTGCCCCTCCCGGAGGCGGTGCCGTGGTAGACGCCGCTCGGAGCGCCAGCGACGACCAACCGGACCAGGAGATCTCCGACGTCTCGCGTCCAGGTCGGTTGGCCGTGCTGGTCCTCGACGACCGACACCGTCTCCCGCTGCCCGAGCAGTCGCGCGATCGTGCGGGGGAAGCACCTGCCGTCCCCGTACAGCCAGGCGGTGCGGACGATCAAGTGGTCGGGACATGTGGCGGCGACCGCCCACTCGCCGGCCAGTTTGGTGCGCCCGTAGGCGGAGCGCGGCGCGGTCGGTGCAGCCTCGGCGTACGGATCCCGTGCGCGCCCGTCGAAGACGTAGTCGGTGGAGACATGGACGAGGCGAGCGCCTGTCGACGACGCGGCAGCTGCGAGGTTCCGGGCTCCGATCGCGTTGACTGAGAAGGCCGCCGCCTCGGCGCGCTCGGCGTCATCGACGGCTGTCCACGCGCTCGCGTTGATGATGACGTCGTTCCCCTTGAGCAGTTGACGGCTGGCGTCTACGTCTGTGACGTCCAGGTCGGCCCTCGACAGGGCGACGACCTCCTCCCCCATGGTCCGCAAGGAGCGGACGACCTCCCTACCCAGCATCCCCGAGGCACCGACGACGGCCCAACGCGTGGTCATCCGGTCATCTTGTCAGTCCGTCGACGAGGGAGGCGGTGCATAAGCCCTCGATCGCTCCTCGGCCGGACGAGTGAGCCCACCGGACACCGTCAGCGAAGCACTCCGTCTCGGCACAGGTGGTCCGATGACACGGCTGAGATGAACCAGTCCAGCGTGGGGAGCACATCGATGAAGTCCCGTCTCGCAAGCGCAGTGGTGAGCACGACGCTCGCTGGCCTCGTCCTCACAGGTGGCGCGGCCGCAGCGCACGGCCAAGGCGCCCCCGCCGCGGCGAGTGACCGAGCTGCAGCCGCGGCTGCGGCTATGACGATCAACCGCACGGACGCCCCGGAGCGCGTGAGGGTCGGAGCACCCGTGAGCGTGTACGAGGTGGCGACGACGACGAGCGCGGCGGTGGACGGGACCCAAGTCTCCTTGATCGGTCGAGGTGGTCGTGCTGCCGCTCGAGGTTCCAGCACCGGCCCTATCGCTCGCCGGGTCGACATCCAGCGAGCGCGCGTCGTACTGGAGGCCCGAGCCCTCCCGCACTGGGGGCTCATGCAGTGGAAGACGTCCGCCTGGCGCAGCTCGGACGGCTCGTGCGCCTTCGCCGAAACCTCGACGCCAGTGGACGTCCGCGCCCACTCGCTCGCCGGGCTCCGCGGCACCCGGCGCGGTGACATCACACGACTGACTGCCTCCCTGCGCGTCTACCACAGCGTCCGAGGCAGCATGGTGCCGTGGTCGGGCCGACCCGTCGTCGTCCAGCGGTTCGACGGTCGGAGCTGGCAGTGGGTCGCCAGCACGACCAGCGACCGCTCCGGCGACGTCGCCGTTGACGTCCGCCTCCCGCGCGGCACCGCCATGCGGGTGGTGACTGCGGACATGCCCAGCGCCTGGGGGGCGACCAGCCCCACGTACCGCCTCTGACGACACGCGAGGCGTCGTCCCGGCCGCCGTCGGTGGTCGACCTCGCAACCTAGTCTCTCCCCATGCCCGTCGAACCCCTGGACATCGAGGGCGCCTTCGTCGTGCGCCCGACCCAGCACCGCGACGCCCGAGGCGTCTTCATGGAGTGGTTCACCGAGACCGCCTTCGCCGAGCAGAGGGGGCACCCGCTGCGGCTCGCGCAGGCGAACTGCAGCGTCTCGGCCGCCGGCGTCGTCCGGGGGATCCACTTCGCGGACGTCCCCCCGGGACAGGCCAAGTACGTCTTCTGCCCCGCGGGGGCGGTGCTCGACGTCGTCGTCGACATCCGCGTCGGGTCGCCCACCTTCGGGCAGTGGCGCTCGGTGCTCCTCGACGACGTCGACCGCTGCGCCGTCTACCTCGCGGAGGGGCTCGGCCACGCCTTCATGTCGCTGGCCGAGGGCAGCACGGTCGTCTACCTGTGCTCGGAGGGCTACTCCCCCGGTCGCGAGCACGGCGTCGACCCGCGCGACCCCGACCTGGCCGTCGCGTGGCCGACGCAGGACCGCGACGGCCGCCCGCTCGAGCCGCTGCTGTCGGAGAAGGACACCGCGGCGCCGACGCTCGCCGAGGCGCGCGAGCAGGGCCTGCTGCCCACCGTCGAGCAGGTCGCCGAGCACCTGGAGGCCCTGCGCTCCCGGTGACGACCGTAATCGCGTGACGCTCGGTCATCTCCCGCGTCGGGTGGTGGCCGAGCCCGCGACGCGCCGTGCGCGCGCTCAGGGAGCCCCCGGCCGGCGCCCGTATCCTCCCGCGCATGCCCAGCCAGCCCGACCGCCGGCGGGGCCCCGCCGCGGAGACCGAGGAGCCGCGCTGGGGCCCGTCGACGACCTACCGCGCCCGGCCCCGCCTGCGGCGGCCCGACGCCGGTGAGCGGCGCCAGCAGCTGCCCCCGCCCTCCTCGCCCCGCCCGGCCGGCGCCGTGCGTGACCGCGCGCCCGAGCCGCCGCTGCCGCCCGTCGCGGAGGCCGACCGCGCGGGGCGCCACCCCGTCGGCCGGGCCGCGGCTCCGACCGGGACGACGTACGGCCGCCGTCGGCCCTCCTCCCGCGTCCGTCGCCGCCGCGCCGGCGTCCTGCTCGCCGTCCTCGTGGCGGCCGCGCTCGTCGCCTACCCGGTGGCGCTGGGGCTGACGGCCCTGGGAGCCCTGCAGCGCGTCGACGCCCTCGGTGCGTCCGCCGTGGAGGACACGCCCGGGGACACGTACCTGCTCGTGGGGTCCGACAGCCGCGAGGGCACGACGATCGGCGGGGACGCACCGGGCGCCCGGACCGACTCCATCCTGCTGCTGCACGTCCCGGACGGGGGCGGCCCCAGCGTCCTCGTCAGCATCCCCCGCGACTCCTACGTCGAGGTCCCCGGCTACTACGAGACGAAGATCAACGCCGCCTTCTCGCTCGGCGGCGCTCCCCTGCTCGTCGACACCGTCGAGCTGGCCACCGGCCTGCACGTCGACGACTACGTCGAGACGGGCTTCACGGGCTTCGCCGACATCGTCGACGCCGTCGGCGGGGTCGAGATGTGCCCCGAGACCGCGATCGAGGACCCGAAGGCGCGCCTGGACATCGCGGCGGGGTGCCAGGTCATGGACGGCGACACGGCCCTGGGCTACGCCCGCACCCGGTACGAGGACCCCCGCGGCGACCTCGGGCGCGGTGACCGCCAGCGCCAGCTCATGGCGGCTATCGCCGCCGAGGGCACCTCGCCGGGGCTCCTGCTCAACCCCTTCCGCGCCTTCCCCACCGCAGCGGCCGGCGGCTCCGCCCTCACGGTCGACGAGTCCACGGGCCTGGGCGACCTCGTCACCTTCGCCCGCGGCATGCGGGCCGCCTCGTCGGCGGACGGCGTGTCGATGACCGTGCCCGTGGCGGCGACGGACCGGGTCACCAACTCCGGGCAGGTCGTGGACTGGGACGAGGAGCAGGCGGACGCCCTGTGGTCGGCGCTGCGCGCGGACGACACCGAGGCGGTCCGGGCCATCGCGGACGCCCAGGCGGCTGCGCTCGGCGGCTGAGCCGTGCCGGGGCCGTCAGCGCTCCAGCGTCGTCAGCCGCGCGTCGACGGCCCCGAGCGACGCGCGCACCGCCGTCATCTGCTCCTCGACGCCCCCCACGCGCTCCTCCAGCCGCTCGACGCGACGGTCGACGCCGTCGAAGCGGCGGTCCACGCCGTCGAAGCGCCCGGTCATGTCGGCACGCAGGTCCGTCAGCCGGCTCCCGAGCACCCCCACGACGGCGAGCACGGCGGTCAGCGCGACGGCGAAGCCGCCGATCATCGCGGTGACGAGGAGCGACGTGGGCACCATGCGCCGAGGGTAGGGCGCGCTCGGCACCCGAGGACCGTCCGTCCACAGCCCCTCCGGGACGCCGACGACGCCGTCGGCGACGCACCATGGCGGCATGACCTCCACGTCGCACACCAACGACCCCGACGTCGTCCGCCGCCTGCTCACCGAGCCCGGCCGGTGGGCGGTCGTCGGGCTGTCCGACAACACCGACCGGCCGGCGTACGGCGTCGCGCGCTTCCTCCAGGAGCGGCTCGGCGCCGAGGTCGTGCCGGTGCACCCGCGGGCGGTCGACGTCCACGGCGAGCACGGCTTCCCCGACCTCGCCACGGCCGACCGCCACGGCCCGCTCGACGTCGTCGACTGCTTCGTCAACAGCTCGCGCGTCGGCGCGGTCGTCGACGAGGCCATCCGCCTCGGAGCGCACGCGGTGTGGATGCAGCTCGGCGTCGTCGACGAGGACGCCGCGGCTCGCGCCCGCGCGGCCGGGCTCGACGTCGTCATGGACGCCTGCCCGGCGATCGAGGCGCCGCGGCTCGGCCTCGTCTGAGGCGGCCGCGGCCGGACGTCCTCAGGCGCCCGCGACCCGCTCCCGCAGCGCGGCGCCCTTCGCCTCGGCGGCGGCGCGCAGCTCGTCCTGGAAGCGCGCCATCCGCGCGCGCAGGTCGGCCCCGCGCTCGTCGCCGCCCGCCGCCAGGACGCGGACGGCGAGGAGCCCGGCGTTGCGCGCACCGCCGACGGAGACCGTGGCCACGGGCACGCCCGCCGGCATCTGCACGATGGACAGCAGCGAGTCCATGCCGTCGAGGTGGGCCAGCGGCACCGGCACCCCCACGACGGGCAGCGGCGTCAGCGCCGCCAGCATCCCCGGCAGGTGCGCCGCTCCCCCGGCGCCGGCCACGAGGACCCGCAGCCCCCGGTCGGCGGCGGAGCGGCCGTAGTCGACCATCCGCTCGGGCATCCGGTGGGCGGAGACGACGTCCACGGCGTGCGGGACGGCGAACTCGGACAGGGCGGTCGAGACGGCCTCCATGACGCGCCAGTCGGATTCCGAGCCCATGACGACGCCGACGAGCGGGTCTCCGTCGCCGACGACGGCGCCGAGCGGGCCCTCACTCATCGATGTCCCCCGCGACGAAGGCGGCGGCGTGCCGCGCCCGGGCGCGCACGTCCTCGAGGTCGTCGCCCCAGGCGGTGACGTGCCCGAGCTTGCGCCCGGGGCGCGGGCCCTTGCCGTACAGGTGCACCTTGACCTCCGGGTCGCGCGCCATGACGTGCAGGTAGGAGCGGTACATCGCCTCCGGGTCCTCCGCCGCGCGGTCCGCGCGGGAGGAGCCGAGGACGTTGGCCATCACCGTCCAGCGGGCCCGCGCGCGCGGCGAGCCCAGCGGCAGGTCGAGCACCGCCCGCAGGTGCTGCTCGAACTGCGACGTCGCGGCGCCGTCCTGCGTCCAGTGGCCCGAGTTGTGGGGCCGCATGGCGAGCTCGTTGACGAGGACCCGCCCGTCCGCGGTCTCGAAGCACTCGACGGCGAGCACGCCGGTGACGCCGAGCTCGCCGGCGACGCGCAGCGCCGTCCCGACGACCTCCGCGGCGAGGTCCTCGTCGAGACCCGGTGCCGGGGCGGTCACCTCGCTGCAGACGCCGCCGACCTGGACCGTCTCGACGACGGGCCACGCCGACGCCTGCCCGCTGGGGCTGCGGGCGACGAGGACGGCGAGCTCGCGGACGAAGGGGACGGCCTCCTCGACGAGCAGGGGGCCGTCGGCGGCGTCGAACCAGTCCTGCGCGGCCCGGGCGGCGGCCGCGTCGTCGAGGACGCGCACCCCCTTGCCGTCGTAGCCGCCGCGCGGGGTCTTGAGGACGACCGGCCAGCCCCCCTCGCCGTCGTCCCCGCCGTCGCCGAAGGCCACGAGCGCGTCGACGTCGTCGACGGGCGCCCACCGCGGGCACGGGACGCCCAGGTCGGTGAGGCGGCGGCGCATGACCAGCTTGTCCTGGGCGTGCACGAGCGCGGCCGGCCCCGGGCGCACGGCGACCCCGTCGGCCTCGAGGGCGCGCAGGTGCTCGGTCGGCACGTGCTCGTGGTCGAAGGTCAGCGCCGCCGCGCCGTCCGCGACGGCCCGCAGCGCGGCGAGGTCGGTGTGGGCGCCCAGGCGCACGTCGGGGACGGCGAGCGCGGCGCTCTCCGCCGCGGAGGTCGCGAGGACCCGCAGGCCGACGCCGAGCTCGACGGCGGCCGGCTGCATCATCCGCGCCAGCTGCCCGCCGCCGACGACCGCGACGACGGGGAAGCCCGGGCCCGCGCCCGTGCGGGCCCCGGCCGCCGCCGGGGCGGCGTCGGCGGAGGTCGCCGCGGCGCTCACGGGCGGGCCCCGGCGGACCGACGGCCCCGGCGGGCGGGCCCGCGCGGGGACCGGCGGTGCGGACGGCAGCAGGAGGGGCGCACGCGCGGAGGCTACCGACGGCGGACGCGTCCTCCTCACGCCGTCTCCTCACCCGTTCCCTCACCCGTCTCCTCACCCCTCCGGGCCGGCTCACCGCCGCACCGGGCGGTCCGGAGCCTCCGGGAGGCGCAGGTAGGTTCGGGCCACGGCCGCTGCCCGGCCGCGCGCACCGGGGCGTGCGGGGTGTCGAGGGTGCGGGCCGGAGGGGACGAGAGCGGTGGCGTCAGGAGACCGGGCCGCGGCGGGAGGCCGCCGGCGGAGCGCGCTGCGCCGCCGCCCGCGCCACGTGGGCGAGGAGGTGTGGCGCTTCCTCCTCGTCGGCGGCGCCGGCTTCGTCGTCGACGTCGGCGTCTTCACCCTCCTGCGGACCTCGGCCCTCGGGCTGCTCGAGGACCGGCCCCTCACCGCCAAGGTCGTCTCGACCGTCGTCGCGACGGCGGTCACGTGGCTCGGCAACCGGTGGTGGACCTGGGGCCACCGCACCACGGGCTCCACCCGGCGCGAGCTCCTCCTCTTCCTGGCCGTGAACGCCGGCGGCACCGGCATCGCGCTGGCGTGCCTCGCCGTCTCGCACTACGTCCTCGGGCTCACCAGCGTGCTGGCGGACAACGTGTCCGCCAACGGCGTGGGCCTCGTCCTCGGCACGGCCTTCCGCTTCGTCGCCTACCGGGCGCTCGTCTTCCGCGACGTCCCGGGGCACCGGCCGCCGCCCTTCCCGCCGTCGGAGGCCCTGCTCGTGCCGGGGCCGCACCGGCCGGAGCTCCACCGGCCGGGGCTCCACCGCCCGGGGCCCGGGCGCGGCGGGGCCGAGCCGGGCAGCGCCGCGTGAGGGCCGTCGCGTGAGGGCCGTCGTCGTGGTGCCCGTCTACGACGAGGCCGCCACGCTCGGAAGGCTCCTCGACGCCGTCCTCGCCTCCGCGCCGGGCGCGGACGTCCTCGTCGTCGACGACGCGAGCCCCGACGGCAGCGGCGACCTCGTCGCCGCCCGGCCCGAGCCGCGGGTGCACCTGCTGCGCCGCGCGGGCAAGGACGGGCTCGGCGCCGCGTACCGCGCCGGTTTCGCCTGGGCCCGGGAGCGCGGGTACGACGTCGTCGTCGAGATGGACGCGGACCTGTCCCACCCGGCCGACCGCCTGCCGGCCCTCCTCGACGCCGTCGGTCCGGGCGGCGCCGACCTCGCGATCGGCTCGCGGTACGTGCGCGGGGGCGGCACGCGGGGCTGGCCGCGCCGCCGTCAGCTGCTCTCCCGCGGGGGCAACGCCTACATCCGCGCGGCGCTGCGCCTCGGGGTGCGCGACGCCACGGCGGGCTTCCGCGCCTTCCGCGCGGAGCTGCTCGAGCGCGTGGGCGTCGCGGGCATGCGCTCCACGGGCTACTGCTTCCAGGTGGAGACGACGCTCCGCGCGGTGCGCCAGGGGGCACGGGTCGTCGAGGTGCCCATCACCTTCGTCGAGCGCGCCGCCGGCCGCTCCAAGATGGGCCCCGCCATCGTCGGCGAGGCCGTCGTCCGCGTGACCTGGTGGGCCGTCCTCGACCTCGTCCGCCGCCTGCCCCGGCGCGAGGGCCGCGGCTGAGGGCTCCTCAGGGCCCGCCGAGGCCCTCGAGGCGCCAGAGCGCCTCGTCGTCGGACGGCGACGCCGCCCCCTCCGGGTCCGCGCCCGAGCCGGTGCCCGCCCCCGCCGGTGAGCGGCGCAGGAGCCAGGGGCGCACGGGACCCAGCCCGCGCAGCTCGCGCTCCCTCAGCGGCCGCAGGTCCAGCCCCGGCGTGCCGACCAGGGGGTGGGCGGTGGGGCCGTCGAGGAGGACCGTGCCGGGCCGGGCGATCGCCGTGAGCCGGGAGGCGCGGTTGACGGGCGTGCCGAAGAGGTCGCCGAGCCGCGCGACGACCCGCCCGGTGGCGAGCCCGACCCGCACGCGCGGGAGGTCGGGGTCCTCGTCCATGGCCTCCGCGAGGTCGAGGGCGATGCCGGCCGGCGCCGCCCCCGGGGCGCAGGCGAAGAGCACCTCGTCGCCGACCATCGTGATGACCCGGCCGCCGTGGCGCGCCACGACGTCGGCCGCGGTCACCTCGAAGCGGTGGACGAGCCGGCCGAGCTCGGTCTCGGAGACCCGCCGGGCCACGCTCGTGAACGCGACGATGTCGGCGAAGCCGACCGTGCGCTGCACCGTCATGGCCGGGTCGCGGGCGAGCCGGTCGGCGGCCAGCTGGTCGAGCGCGTGCGCGAGGTGGCGGCGCCACGTGTAGTCCAGCAGCGGGCGCAGGTCCTCGACCACCTCCTGCAGCCGGGCGGGCACCTCGTCGGCGCTGCCGGTCTCCTCCAGCAGCAGCTGGACCTGCCAGGACGCCAGCCGGTCCATCGTCCGCCCGATGGCCCGCGCCAGCTCCAGCGCCCGCTCCTCGCCGAGCCGGACGTCCTCGACGAGGCGGGTCACCTGCGCCAGCGCGTCGACGTCGGTCTGCGTGAAGGCCGGCACGGAGGACTCGACGTTCGGCAGGCCCAGCGCCCGCCAGAGCGCCCGCGCGTCCCGCAGCCGCACCCCCGCGGCGGTCGCCACCTCGCGACGCGACAGCGAGGGCTCCCCGCCCAGCAGCGCCCGCTCCGCGGCCAGGGCCGCCCGGGCGAGCGCGTCGGACCCGACCGGCCCGGCCCCCGCGCCGTCGCCGGGACGGGCGTCCGGTCCGGGTCGGGGCGCGGGGGCGGCCCCGCTCACCTGCGCCCGCCGTCGGGCGCAGGGGCGCCGTCGCCCGGGCGCAGGTGCACGACGTCGCCGGCCGTGACGGCGCGCGGCCCGTCCGCCGTGCGGACGACGAGCGCCCCCGAGGCGTCCAGCGACTCGGCCACGCCCTCGAGCGCCGCACCGCCCGGCAGCTCGACCCTCACGCGCTCGCCCAGCGTGGAGCAGACCTCGCGGACGGGGTCGGTGAGGCCGGCGGGCAGCGGGCCGCCCCCGGCCGCCGCGGCGCCCCAGCGCTCCCAGTGGTGGGCGAGGCGGCGCAGGAGCGCCCGCAGCAGCACGTCCCGGTCGGTGGTCGCGGCGCCGGCGAGGCGCAGCGAGGTGGCGCCCGCGGCGGGCAGCTCGTCCGCCCGGGCGTCGACGTTGATCCCGACCCCCACGACGACGACGGGGCCCTCGTCCGGCGCCCCGGCACCGGGCGGCAGCACCTCGGCGAGCACGCCGCAGACCTTCGCGGGCCCCGCGGAGGCGGGTCCGGCGGTGGCTGCGGCCGGAGGGCGCGGCGGAGGGGGCACCAGCACGTCGTTGGGCCACTTGAGCACGGCCTGCAGCCCGGCGCGCCGACGCAGCACCTCGACGACGGCGAGGCCCGTGAGCAGCGGCAGCCACGGCAGGGAGGGGGCGGAGCCGGCGGGCGCGCGCAGGAGGACGGAGGCGGTGAGGGCCGCGCGCGGGGCGGTGGTGAAGGTGCGGCCGCGCCGCCCCCGTCCCTGCACCTGGTGCTCGGCCACGAGCACCGAGAGGTCGGGCCAGGCGCCGGGCTCAGCGCGGGCGCGCTCGGCGAGCGCGGTGCTCGTCGAGTCGAGGGCCGCCTCGACCTCGAGCCGGCCGAGCGGCCCGGCCGGGCGCACGAGGGCGGACCGCAGCGCCGCCCCCCGCAGCGGCGGGCGGGCGAGGTCCGCCCAGGGCCCGGCGCTGCTCACCCCGGCAGCGTAGGCGCACTAGAGTCGCCGACCGTCGCGCTCAGACCTCCCCGCAGGGGCGCCGCCGAGGACCGAGCGCCGAGACCACCGACCGAGCCGCCGGCCGAGGACGCCGCGGCGCCGCCCGTCCCCCGGAGGCCCTCCCCATGCCCGCAGCAGCCGACGAGAGCGGCGCCGCCCCCGGCCGCGACGACGCGCCGCACACCACCGCGGCGAAGATCGCCGACCTCGCCGCCCGCACCGACGAGGCCGTGCACGCGGGCTCGGCGCGGATGGTCGAGCGCCAGCACTCCCGCGGCAAGGGGACGGCGCGCGAGCGCCTCGAGGCGCTGCTCGACGAGGACTCCTTCACCGAGCTCGACGCCCTCGCCCGCCACCGCTCGACGCAGTTCGGGCAGGAGCGCCGCCGGCCGCCGGGCGACGGCGTCGTCACCGGCTACGGCACCGTCGACGGCCGCCCGGTCGCCGTCTTCAGCCAGGACGTCACCGTCTTCGGCGGGTCCCTCGGCGAGGTGTACGGCGAGAAGATCGTCAAGGTGCTCGACCTCGCGCTGAAGACGGGCTGCCCCGTCGTCGGCCTCGTCGAGGGCGGCGGCGCCCGGATCCAGGAGGGCGTCGTGTCCCTCGGGCTCTACGGCGAGATCTTCCGCCGCAACGCGCACCTGTCCGGCGTCGTCCCGCAGGTCTCGGTGATCCTCGGCGCGGCCGCCGGCGGGCACGTCTACTCCCCCGCCCTCACCGACTTCACCGTCATGGTCGACGGCACGTCGCAGATGTTCATCACGGGCCCGGAAGTCATCCGCACCGTCACGGGCGAGGACGTGACGATGGAGGAGCTGGGCGGCGCGCGCACGCACAACGCGCGCAGCGGCAGCGCGCACCACCTCGCCGAGGACGAGGACGCGGCCATCGCCTACGTCAAGGACCTCCTGGCGCACCTGCCGAGCAACAACCTCTCCGAGGCGCCGGTCGTCGCGCCCGAGGACCCCCGCGGCCTCGAGACGACGGACGAGGACCTCGAGCTCGACGAGCTGGTGCCCGACGCGGCGTCCGCGCCCTACGACATGCACCGCGTGGTCGAGCACCTGCTCGACGACGGCGACTTCCTCGAGGTCTCCGAGCTCTTCGCGCCCAACGTCATCTGCGGCTTCGGCCGGGTCGAGGGCCGGTCGGTCGGCGTCGTCGCGAACCAGCCGATGCAGCTGGCCGGGTGCCTCGACATCGACGCGAGCGAGAAGGCCGCCCGCTTCGTGCGCACGTGCGACGCGTTCAACGTGCCCGTGCTCACGCTCGTCGACGTCCCCGGCTTCCTCCCCGGCACCGACCAGGAGTGGAACGGCATCATCCGGCGCGGCGCCAAGCTCATCTACGCCTACGCCGAGGCGACGGTGCCGCTCGTCACCGTCATCACGCGCAAGGCCTACGGCGGCGCCTACGACGTCATGGCCTCCAAGCACCTCGGCGCCGACGTCAACCTGGCGTGGCCGACGGCGCAGATCGCCGTCATGGGCGCGCAGGGGGCGGCCAACATCCTCCACCGGGGTCGCCTGAAGGAGGCCGCGGAGGCCGGCGACGACGTCGAGGCGCTGCGCGCGGACCTCGTCGCCGAGTACGAGGACACGCTCGCCAACCCCTACATCGCGGCGGAGCGCGGCTACGTCGACGCCGTCATCCCACCGTCGCGCACGCGCGCCGAGGTGGTCAAGGCGCTGCGGGCGCTGCGGGGCAAGCGCGAGCAGCTCCCCGCCAAGAAGCACGGGAACATCCCGCTGTGAGCAGGACGCCCGAGGGAGCCGGCGGGGGCGACGGGGCCGTCGAGGGCCAGGGGCCCGGCGCCCCGGTGCTGCGGGTGGTCCGCGGCGCGCCGGACGACGTCGAGCTGGCCGCCCTCGTCGCCGTCGTCGCCGCCCGGCTCGCCGCCGCGCACGCCCCGCCCCCCGAGGGGCCGACCGGGTCGCGCTGGGACGACCCGGCGGACCGGCTCGGCGTCCTGGTGCCCTCCCCCGACGCCTGGCGGACGAGCGCCTGGGCGGGCGGGCGGGCCGGGCGGTGAGCGTCCGGGGGGTCGCGGCGCCCCGGTCCGCCCCGGCGGTCGTGCTGGGGGTGCTGCTGGCCGTGCTCGCGCCCCTCCTCCTCGTCGTCGGGGCACCGCCGGCGTCGGCCGTCGCGCCGCTGCGGCTCGACGAGCAGGTCACCGACCAGGTGGGCGCGCTGGCCGGCGACGAGCAGCAGGTGGAGCAGGCCCTGGCCGACCTGCGCGCCGAGACCGGCGTCCAGCTCTTCGTCGTCTTCGTCGACAGCTTCGACGGCCTGGGCGGCCAGGAGTGGGCCCAGCAGACCGGTGACCTCTCCCAGCTCGGCGACGGCGACGGCGTCCTCGCGGTGGCGAAGGGCGACCGCGCGTACGGCAGCGTCGTCGACGCGGACGTCGACGCCCCCGCCGCGAACGCCGCCGCCGAGAGCCGGCTGGCGCAGGACGACTGGGCGGGTGCCGTCGAGGCCTACGCCGACGCGCTCGCGTCCTCGGCGGGCGGCAGCGACGGTTCGGGGGCGGGGGGCGGCGCCGGGTCCGACGGCGGGTCGGGCGGCGTGCCCGGCCTCGCGGTCCTCGTGGTGCTCCTGCTCGTCGGCGTCGCCGTCGCCGTGGTCGTCGCCCTGGTGCGCGGGCGCCGCGAGCAGCGCTCGGACCGGGCGCGCCGCCGCGCCGCCGCGCCGGCCCCGGCGCCGGTCGAGCCCCTCCCCGACCTCGAGCGGCGGGCGGGCTCGGCGCTCGTCGCCGTCGACGACGCGGTCATGGCGTCGGCGGACGAGGTGGAGTTCGCGCGGGCGGAGTTCGGCGACGAGGCCGTCGTCCCCTTCGAGCGCGCCCTCGCCGGGGCCCGCGAGGACCTGGCCGCCGCCTTCGCCGCCCGGCGCCGCGCCGACGGCGAGGGGGAGGGCGGCGACCGCGTCGAGGTCGACGAGGCGGGCCGGCGCGCGGCGCTGGCCGAGGTGCTCGAGCGCTGCGGCCGGGCGGACGCCGCGCTGGACGAGCAGGCCGGGGCCTTCGACGCGCTGCGCGACCTCGGCCGCCGCGCCGGCGCCGTGCTCGACGCGCGCGCCGACGACGTCGCCGCCCTGCGGCCGCGGGTGGCGCAGGAGCACGAGCGCCTCGCCGCCCTCCACCGCGCGTACGCCGACGCCGCCGTCGCGGCGGTGCGCACCGCCCCGGAGGACGCGGGCGCCTCGATCGACCTCGCCGAGGACGAGGTCGAGGAGGGGCGGGCGGCCGTCGCCGCCGGCGACACGGGTCGCGCCGCCCTCGCCGCCCGCGCCGCCGACCAGGCCACGACGCGCGCCCGCCGGCTGCTCGACGCCGTCGGCGCCCGGGGGCGCGAGCTCGAGGAGGCCGAGCGGCACCTGGCCGACGCCCGCGCGGAGACCGAGCAGGACCTCGCCGAGGCGCAGGCGCTGCTCGACGCCGGGGGTGACGCCCGCGAGCTGTCCCCGCTGCTCGCGCGGGCCCGCGCCGCCGTCGCCGAGGCGGAGGCCGCCCAGCAGCCCGGGCGCCAGGACCCCCTGACGGCGCTGCGCCGCCTCGAGGAGGCGGACGAGGCCCTCGACGCCGCCCTCGCGTCGGTGCGCGAGCGCCGGGCCCGGGCGCAGCGCGCGCGCTCGGGACTCGACCACGCGCTCGTCGCCGCGCGCGCCGAGGTCGCCGCGGCCCGCGACGTCGTCGCGGTGCGCCGCGGCGGCGTCGGCCAGGAGGCCCGCGCCCTGCTGCGCGACGCCGAGCGCGCCCTCGACCGCGCCGAGCGGGCCGCGGACGACGACCCCGTGACCGCGCTCGCCGAGGCGCGCCGCGCCGACGCGCTGGCCGAGCGCGCCCAGCGCAGCGCGCACGACGACCTCGACCGCCGCGGCCCCTTCGACGGGGGCGGGTACGGCGGCCGGCGGGGCTCCTCGGTGGAGGCGGCCGTGCTCGGCGGCATCCTCGGCGCCGTCCTCACCGGCGGCGGGCACCGCGGCGGCGGCGGGCACCGCGGCGGTGGTGGCTTCGGCGGAGGGGGCTTCGGCGGCGGTGGCGGCTTCGGCGGGGGCGGGGGCTTCGGCGGCTCGGGCGGCGGCGGGGGCTTCGGCGGCGGCGGCTTCGGCGGCTCGGGCGGCGGCGGGCGCTTCTGAGGCGTCCGACCCGAGCCACCGTTGACGGACTTCGTCGCCCTTCTGCGCCCGAAGGGCCCTCAGGGGCGGACTACGTAGCCCCTCTCCGTCCGGGAGTGCCCCTGGTGCGGACTTCGTAGCCCCTCTCCGCCCCGGGTGACTGCCCTCGCTCGACGACCGACGCCGGGCGCGGCGTCGTGGCAGGCTCACACCGGCACGGCGCCGCGCGGCGCCGCAGCACCGGTGACGACGAGAGGACGATCGACGATGGCGCAGCAGTCCCTGCTCGGACGGGTCGGGCAGCTGGTCCGGGCCAACCTCAACGCGGCGCTGGACGCCGCGGAGGACCCCGAGGTCATGCTCGACCAGATGGTCCGCGACTACACGGCGAGCATCCGGGAGGCCGAGGACGCCGTCGCGCAGACCATCGGCAACCTCCGCCTGCTCGAGGCGGACGCGGCCGAGGCGCGGCAGACGGCGTCGGAGTGGGGCGGCAAGGCCCTCGCCGCGAGCCGGCGCGCCGACGACCTGCGCGCGTCCGGGTCCGCCGCGGAGGCCGACCGCTTCGACACCCTCGCGAAGGTGGCGCTCCAGCGGCAGATGGCCGCGGAGTCCGAGCTGCGCGGCTTCGAGCCGCAGATCGCGGCGCAGACCGAGGTCGTCGAGAAGCTCAAGAAGGGCCTCGACGGCATGCGCGGCAAGCTCGCCGACCTGCGCACCAAGCGCGACCAGCTGGCGTCCCGCGCCAAGGTCGCCGAGGCCCAGAACCGCATGCACGACGCGGTGAAGGGCATCGACCTCATGGACCCCACGAGCGAGGTCTCGCGCTTCGAGGAGAAGGTGCGCCGCGAGGAGGCCCGCGCTGCCGGGCGGGCCGAGCTGGCGGCGTCGTCGATCGACGCGCAGTTCGAGGAGCTCGACGCCGACTCCGACGCCCTCGAGGTCGAGGCGCGGCTGGCGGCCCTCAAGGCCGGGGGCGCCTGACCCGGTCCCTCCTCTCCCCGCACGTCGTGCTCCTGGTCGACCGCCTCGGCGGCCCGGGTGCCTCCATCAGGGGGTCGCCGTCCGAGGTCCGGGCACCCGCCTAGGGTGCGGCGGTGCCCGACGCCACCGCCCCCCGCCAGCCCTCCGCCGTCGACGAGCTCGCGGACGCCCACGTCGACGCCTACGCCGCGCTCGACCCGGTCGCGGCCACCGGCATGGGCGCGCCCGGGCACGACGACGAGATGACCGACTACTCACCCGCCGGCGACGTCGCGCGCGCCGACCTCGCCCGGCGCACGCTCGCGGCGCTCGAGGCCCTGCCCGCCGACGCGGTGCGCGACGACGTCGACGCCGTCACCGTCGCGGCGATGCGCGAGCGGCTCGGCCTCGAGGTCGAGATGGCGGGCGCGGGCGTCGGCTCGGGCGAGGTCACCGTGCTCGCGACGCCGCTGCAGGACGTCCGCGAGGTCTTCGACCTCATGCCGGTGGCGACGGCGGACGAATGGGCCGTCGTCGCCCGGCGGCTGGCGCTCGTGCCGGACGCGCTCGCCGGCTACGCGACGTCCCTGCGGGCCGCGTGCGACGGCGGCCGGGCGCCCGCGCGGCGCCAGGTGCGCGCCGGCGCCGAGCAGGCCGCCGAGTTCGCCGGGGCCGGCGGCTTCTTCGACGCCCTCGTCGCCGGGGCCCGCCCCGACGGCGCGGCCCCCGGGGACGCGCTGGCCGCCGACCTCGAGCGCGGTGCCGCCGCCGCCCGCGGCGCCTACGCCGACCTCGCGCGGGCGCTCGTCGAGGACGTCCTCCCCCGCGCCCGCGAGGAGGACGCCTGCGGCCGCGAGGAGTACGCGCTGCGCAGCCGCCTCTTCCTCGGCGCCGAGGTCGACCTCGAGGAGACCTACGCGTGGGGCCTCGAGGAGGTCGCGCTCATCGAGGCGGAGATGGCCCGGGTCGCGGAGCGGATCCGCCCCGGAGCCGGCGTCGAGGAGGCCATCGCCGTCCTCGACGCGGACCCCGCCCGCCGGCTGCCCGACGCCGCCGCCTTCACCGCCTGGATGCAGCGCCTCTCCGACTGGGCCGTCGAGGAGCTGGGGCGTGAGCACTTCGACGTCCCCGCGCCGCTGCGGCGCCTCGAGTGCCGCATCGCCCCGTCGGCGTCGGGCGCCATCTACTACACGGGGCCCAGCGAGGACCTCAGCCGGCCGGGGCGCATGTGGTTCTCCGTGCCGCCCGGGCAGACCTCGTTCTCCACCTGGCTGGACACGACGACCGTCTTCCACGAGGGCGTCCCCGGCCACCACCTGCAGGTCGGGCACGCCATGGTGCGCTCCGACGTCCTCAACCGCTGGCGCCGCACGATGGCCTGGAGCAGCGGGTACGGCGAGGGCTGGGCGCTCTACGCCGAGCGCCTCATGGCCGAGCTGGGACACCTCGACGACCCGGGCGACCGCATGGGGATGCTCGTCGGCTCGGTGCTGCGCGCCTCCCGCGTGGTCGTCGACATCGGCCTGCACTGCGGCCTCGCCGCGCCCGCCGAGGTCGGCGGCGGCACCTGGGACGCCGACAAGGTCTGGGCCTACCTCACGGCCCACGCGCGCCAGGACGAGCCGGTGCGCCGCTTCGAGCACCTGCGCTACCTGGGCTGGCCGGGGCAGGCGCCGTCGTACAAGGTCGGCGAGCGCCTGTGGCTGCAGCTGCGCGAGGAGGTGCGCGCCCGGGAGGGCGAGGCCTTCGACCTGCGCGCCTTCCACCGGCGCGCGCTCGACCTCGGCGCCGTGGGGCTGGACGTGCTGCGCGCGGCGATGTCGCCGGCCGCCTGAGCCGGTCGCGGGCCGCTCGCCGGCTATCCCGACCGCGGAGGTCGGGATAGCCGGGAATGACGCCGGACCCAGCGGTGGTTGCGAGCCGCCGTGACTCTCCTCCGCCGCGCCGCGCGCATCCCCTTCGGCGCCCAGATCCTGATCGGCCTCGTGGTCGGCGTCGGGCTCGGCGTCCTCGCCCGCTCGCTCGGGGGCACCTCCGAGGACCCCAACGCCCTGACGACCACCCTCGCCACCATCGGCAGCACCTTCGTCCAGCTCCTGCGGGTCGTCGTCCCGCCGCTCGTCGTGACGGCGATCATCGTCTCGATCGCCAACCTGCGGGAGGTGACGAACGCCGCCCGGCTGGCCGGGCAGACGCTGCTGTGGTTCGCCATCACCTCGCTGATCGCCGTGACCATCGGCATCGGCATCGGCCTGCTGACGAACCCCGGCGCCAACGCCGACATCAGCACGGAGGGCGCCACGGCCTCCAGCACGCAGGGCGGGTGGACCGACTTCCTCGACCAGCTCGTGCCGGCCAACATCTTCAGCCTCGGCGCGCGCACGGACGTCGCGGTCGACCCCTCGGGCACCTCGGCGACGGCGTCGACGAGCCTGTCCTTCGGCGTCCTGTCCCTCGTCGTGCTCGCGCTCGTCATCGGCGCGGCCATCCTCAAGACCGGCGAGAAGGCCGAGCCGTTCCTCGCCGTCGTCCGCTCCGCGCTCGCCGTGACCCAGACCGCGCTCTGGTGGGTCATCCGCCTCACCCCGATCGGCACCGCGGGCCTGCTCGGCAACGCCGTCGCCTCCTACGGCTGGGACCTCGTCGCGCCGCTCGCCGTCTTCACCGCCGACGTCTACGTCGGGTCGCTCATCGTGATGCTCGGCGTGTACCCGCTCCTCGCCCGCCTCCACGGGCTGTCCGCGCGCAAGTACCTCTCGGGCGCCTGGCCCGCCATCACGCTGGCCTTCGTCTCCCGCAGCTCGGTGGGCACGCTGCCGGTGACCCAGCGCGTCGCCGAGCGGAACCTCGGCGTCCCGCGGACCTACGCCTCCTTCGCCGTGCCGCTCGCCGCCACGACGAAGATGGACTCCTGCGCCGCGATCTACCCCGCGCTCGCGGCCATCACGGTCGCCCAGCTGTTCGGGATCGACCTCGGCATCACCGACTACCTGCTCATCGCCTTCGTGTCGGTCGTCGGCTCGGCCGCCACGGCGGGCCTCACCGGCGCCGTGGTCATGCTCACGCTGACCCTCTCGACGCTCGGCCTGCCGCTCGAGGGCGTCGGCCTGCTCCTGGCCATCGACCCGATCCTCGACATGATCCGCACGGCCACCAACGTCGCCGGGCAGGCGCTCGTCCCGGCGATCGTGGCCAAGCGCGAGGGCATCCTCGACGTCGAGGCCTACCACGCCCCCCGCGGCCGCGACCCGCTCGCGCCCCGCGACGACGAGCGCGAGGACGCCGGCGTGCGCACCGGCGAGGCCGACGACGCCCGTCGCGGCGCCGACGACGGCACCCGGGTCGGCGCCCCGGCCTGACCCGCTCCCGCCCCGCTCGCGGGGCACCGCCGCCGCAGGCCCGCTCCCCCGCCGGGAGCGGGCCTGCGGCGTCCCCGACGCGCCGAGCCCTCGCGCCGTCCCTCCGGCGCCGGGGCGGGTGGCGGCGTCCGCGGCCACCGCGTCTACGGTCCTCGCGTGCGCCTCGTCCTCGCCTCCGCCTCCCCCGCCCGGCTCGCGCTCCTGCGCTCGGCGGGCACCGACCCGCTCGTGCTCGTCAGCGGGGTCGACGAGCCCGCCGTCGTCGAGCGCTACGGCGTCACCGACGCCGAGGACGTCTGCCTCGTCCTCGCCCGCGCGAAGGCCGAGGACGTCGCCGGCCGGCTCGACGAGCTCGACGTGGCCGAGGACGAGCCGCTGCTCGTCGTCGGCTGCGACTCGGTGCTCGAGCTGGACGGCGAGGTGCACGGCAAGCCGGTCGACGCCGCCGAGGCCGCGGCGCGCTGGCGGCGCATGCGCGGCCGCTCGGGCGTCCTCCACACCGGCCACTGGCTCGTGGATGCGCGCGAGGACGGCGGCACGGGCGCCACGCTCGGCGCCGTCTCGTCGACGACCGTGCGCTTCGCCGACGTCGACGACGCCGAGGTCGAGGCCTACGTCGCCACCGGCGAGCCGCTGCGCGTGGCCGGCGCCTTCACCCTCGACGGCCTCGGCGGCCCGTACGTCGCCGGGGTCGAGGGCGAGCCGTCCGCCGTCGTCGGCCTCGGCCTCGCCACCCTGCGCGGGATGCTCGGCGAGGTCGGCGTGCGCTGGTCGGACCTGCGTCGCCCCACCGGTGCGTGACGGCCCTTCTCGTCGGACTTCGTAGCCTTCTTCCGCCCTGAAGGCCCTCCTCGGCGGACTTCGTAGCCTTCGTCCCTCGCTCCGGGACCGCAGGCGGGACGACGGCCCGGCGGGACGGCGGGGCCGCGGCACCGGACTAGGCTCCCCGGCGGCGCGGAGCCGGGTCGGTCCCGGCGGGCGCCACGGACGGCACCCGAGCACCAGGAGGCGGACGAGGCATGGCGACGGCGGACGACGGCGGGCGCACGATCACCAAGGTCCTCATCGCGAACCGCGGGGAGATCGCCGTCCGGGTGGCCCGGGCGTGCGCCGACGAGGGGCTGACCTCGGTCGCCGTCTACGCCGACCCCGACCGCGACGCCCTCCACGTCCGCACCGCCGACGAGGCCCACGCCCTGGGCGGCTCGACGCCGGGCGAGTCCTACCTGCGCCAGGACCTGCTCCTCGACGTCGCCCGCCGGTCGGGCGCGGACGCCGTCCACCCCGGCTACGGGTTCCTCTCGGAGAACGCCGACTTCGCCCAGGCCGTCATCGACGCCGGCCTCGTGTGGGTCGGCCCCCCGCCCGCGGCGATCCGCTCCCTCGGCGACAAGGTGGCGGCGCGCAAGATCGCCGAGCAGGTGGGCGCCCCGCTCGTGGCGGGCACGAAGGACCCCGTGTCCGGCGTCGAGGAGGTGCTCGCCTTCGTCGACGAGCACGGCCTGCCGGTCGCCATCAAGGCCGCCCACGGCGGCGGCGGTCGCGGCCTCAAGGTCGTGCGCGAGCGCGGCGAGGTCGAGGCGTCCTACGAGTCCGCCGTGCGCGAGGCCGTGACGGCGTTCGGCCGCGGCGAGTGCTTCGTCGAGCGCTTCCTCGACCGCCCCCGGCACGTGGAGACCCAGTGCCTGGCCGACGCCCACGGCGGCGTCGTCGTCGTCTCCACGCGCGACTGCTCCCTGCAGCGGCGCAACCAGAAGCTCGTCGAGGAGGCTCCGGCGCCCTACCTCACGGCCGAGCAGCAGGCCGAGCTGTACCGCGCGTCCAAGGCGATCCTGCGCACCGCCGGGTACGTCGGAGCGGGGACGTGCGAGTTCCTCGTCGCGCAGGACGGCACCATCTCCTTCCTCGAGGTCAACACGCGCCTGCAGGTCGAGCACCCGGTCTCCGAGGAGGTCACCGGCCTCGACCTCGTCCGCGAGCAGCTCCGCCTCGCCGCCGGTGAGCCGCTCGGATACGACGACCCGCCGGTGCGCGGCCACTCGCTGGAGTTCCGCATCAACGCGGAGGACGCCGGCCGCGGCTTCCTGCCCGCGCCGGGCACCGCGACGCGCTTCAATGCCCCGTCGGGCCCGGGCGTCCGGCTCGACTCCGGCGTCGTGGCGGGCGACGCCGTCGCGGGGGCCTTCGACTCCATGCTCGCCAAGCTCGTCGTCTCCGGCGCGACCCGGCGCCAGGCCCTCGAGCGCGCCCGCCGCGCGCTCGGCGAGTTCGTCGTCGACGGCATGCCGACCGTGCTGCCCTTCCACCGCGCCGTCGTCGTCGACCCGGCCTTCGCGCCGGAGGTCACCGGCGGCGAGGGTCCGTTCACGGTCCACACGCGGTGGATCGAGACGGAGTTCGACAACCGGGTCGAGCCCTACGCCGGCCCCGTCGCCGACGGCCCGGAGCCGGTCGAGCGCGAGGGCGTCGTCGTGGAGGTCGGCGGTCGCCGCCTCGAGGTGGTGCTCCCCGCCGGGCTCGGCGTCGCGTCGGGCGCCCCGGCCGCGGCTCCCGGCCGGGCCAAGGCCCGCCGCGGCCGCGCCCAGAAGGCGGCCGCGAGCGGTGAGTCCCTCACCTCCCCCATGCAGGCCACGGTCGTCAGCGTCGCGGTCGCCGAGGGCGACGCCGTCGAGGCCGGCGACACCGTCGTCGTGCTCGAGGCGATGAAGATGGAGCAGCCGCTGGTGGCCCACCGCGCCGGCGTCGTCAAGGGCCTGCAGGCCGAGGTGGGGCAGTCCATCGCCTCCGGCGCCGTGGTCTGCGAGGTCGTCGACCCCTCCTGAGGCCGCACCCAGGGGAGGGACTTCGTAGCCTTTCTCCCCTTCCGGGTGTTCGTGAGGCGGACTTCGTAGCCTTCTTCCGCCAGAGCCGTCTTCTTCGGCGGGCTTCGTGGCCTTCCTCCGTCCGGTCGCGAACCGGCTCGCGACGGCGTCGCCTCTCAGAACCCCGTCGGGAGGCACGTCGCCTGCGCGCTGCCTGTGGACGAGCTCCGTCGTCCACAGGCGGTCGGGCCACGACGGGACTCGACGTCCGTCCGCGCCAGCATCCGTGCTCGTGAGACTGCGACTCGCCCCGGCTCCTAAGGTCTTCCGCGGCTGCGACGCCCTGCGCTGGGGCGACCTCACGCGAGCCGAGCTCCTCGGCCCGCGGTTCCAGCGCGTGCTGCGGGGCACGTACGCGCCCGCAGCCGCGGACGCCGACCACGCCCTCTTCTGCGCGGCGGCGGGTCTCCTCGTCCCGGGCGGCGCCCTGCTCACCGGCGCCTCCGCGGCGAGCGTCCTGGGCCTTCGGTGGCTGGGGCCCCGTGACGACGTCGAGATGGTCATCCCGGAGGGCACGCAGGTCCCGCGGCGCGCCGGCGTCACGGTCCGCCGGTCGACCGAGCCCCTGCTGGGCGGATCCCCGTGGGCGACGACGACGCTGGCGGCTCCCACGCGCATCGCCTTCGACGCGGCGGCCAGGGCCCCGCTGCCCCTGGCCGTGGGTCGCCTGGACGCGCTCGTGCGTGCCGGCCTGTGCTCTGCCGAGGCCCTCCTCGAGACCGTCGAGCGCAGCAGCGCCGGGGACGTCGTCGGGGTGCGTCGAGCCGTCGGTCTCGTCGACCCGCGCTCCGAGTCCCTACCGGAGTCCGCGCTGCGCGTGCACCTGCAGCTCTCGGGCCTGCCGGTGGTCCCCCAGCACCGCGTCATGCTGGACGGTCGCGAGGTCGCCCGCGTCGACCTGGCGCTCGTCGAGGAGCAGGTCGCCGTGGAGTACGACGGGCAGTGGCACGCCCTCCGCGAGCAGCTCACGGCGGACCGCCAGCGCCTGAACCGCCTCGCCGCGGCCCGGTGGGCCGTCGTGCACGTCACGGCCGACGACCTCCGGCACCCCCGTCGCGTCGTCGCCCTGGTCCGGGCGGCCGCCGCCGAGCAGCGCGCGCGAGGTCGCTCGGTGAGCAGGCCGCGCACCTCCGCCGGTTGACGGAAGAAGGCTACGAAGTCCGCCCAGGAGGCTCCTCGGGACGGAAGAAGGCTACGAAGTCCGCCGAGGAGGGGCCCCGGGACGGGAGGAGGCGACGCCGCCCGCGACGGCGACGTTGGGTCAGTCGACCTCGGGCGCCGTGTGCAGGCGCCGGGCGGCCTCGGCGAGGGAGCCGGACAGCGAGGGGTAGACGCTGAAGGCGTGGGCCACCTGGTCGACCGTGAGGCGGTGCTCGACGGCGAGCGTCAGCGGGAAGACGAGCTCGCTGGCGCGGGGGCTGACGACGACGCCGCCGATCACGGTGCCCGACCCGGTGCGGCAGAACAGCTTCACGAAGCCGTCGTGGATGCCCTGCATCTTGGCGCGGGCGTTGCCGGCCAGCGGGAGCTTGACCACCTGCCCCTGCGCCTCGCCGGACTCGATCTGCGCCTGGGTCCAGCCGACGGTCGCGATCTCCGGGGCGGTGAAGACGTTGGCCGCCACCGTCCGCAGCTTGAGCGGTGACACGGCGTCGCCGAGGGCGTGCCACATGGCGATGCGCCCCTGCATCGCCGCCACGGACGCGAGCGGCAGGACGCCCGTGCAGTCGCCGGCGGCGTAGACCCCGCGGATCGACGTGCGCGAGACGCGGTCGACGACGACGTGGCCGGACGTCGACGTGCGGATGCCGGCCTCCTCCAGCCCCAGCCCGGCGGTGTTGGGGATCGACCCGACGGCCATGAGGCAGTGCGACCCGCGGACCTCGCGCCCGTCGGCGAGCGTCACCAGCACGCCGTCGCCGTCGCGGACCACCGACTGCGCCCGAGAGCGGGCCATGACGGTCATGCCGCGGCGGCGGAAGACGTCGTCGATGACCTGCGCGGCGTCGGCGTCCTCACCCGGGAGCACGCGGTCGCGGCTCGAGACCAGGACGACGTCGGAGCCCAGCGCCTCGTAGGCGTTGGCGAACTCGGCGCCGGTGACGCCGGACCCGACGACGACGAGGCGCTCGGGCAGCTCGGTGAGGTCGTAGAGCTGCTTCCACGTGAGGATCCGCTCGCCGTCCGGCATCGAGTCGGGCAGCTCGCGCGGGTGGGAGCCGGTCGCGAGCAGCAGGACGTCGGCCCGCAGGTCCCGCGTGCCGCCGTCGGCGAGCTCGACGCGCACCCGGTCGGGGGCGAGGACGGTGCCGCGCCCGACGAGGACGTCGACGCCCTCGCGCTCGAGGCGCTTGCGGATGTCCTCGGACTGCGCCTTCGCGAGCCCGCGCACGCGGGTGTTGACCTTGTCGAGGTCCACCGTGACGGCGCTCTCGGCGTCGGTGTCGCCACGACCGGCTCCCGGGAAGCGCAGGCCGAGCTCGACGGACTCCGTGACGGTGGCCATGACCTCCGCGGTGGCGATGAGCGTCTTCGAGGGCACGACGTCGGTGAGCACCGTCGAGCCGCCCAGGCCGTCGCGCTCGACGACCGTGACGGAGGCTCCCAGCTGCGCCGCGACGAGCGCCGCCTCGTAGCCGCCGGGGCCGCCACCGAGGACCACGACGCGCGTGCTGGCGACGTCGGTGACCGCGGAGCGCACGGGCAGGGGCGGCTCGGCGGCGCGGCGGTCGGCGTCCTGGTCGCCGAAGCGGGCGGCCGCCCGGGGGGCGCCCCCGTCGGCAGCGCTGCCCTCGGGCGCGCGCTCGGCCGGCGCACCCATGCCCTCGGCACCACCGGCGCCCTCCTCCGCGGCGGGGACGTCGGACGGCGCGGCGCCGTCGCTGACGGCGCTCGGGCCACCGGCGCTCGGGTCGGGGGCCGGGGTCTTCGCGTCGCGCTCGGAGGGAGACATCGGCGCCATTCTGCCTCTCGGCGCCGCCCCAGCGGCAGGGCCCGCCCCGGGCGTCCCCGCGCCCCGACGGCCGTGACGGGCCCAGCGACCGGGCCGGGGCCGACCGACGGCTGGATACAGTCCCCGGCATGCCCCAGTACGCGGCCTACGGCAGCAACCTGCACCCCGCGCGCATGGCCGAGCGCGCTCCCCACTCCCCCCTCGCGGGCACGGGCTGGCTCCACGGCTGGCGCCTGACCTTCGGCGGCGAGGACCGGGGCTTCGAGGGCGCGCTCGCGACCGTCGTCCAGGACAGCGCGGCCGACGCCGCCGTGTACGTGGGCCTCTACGACCTCACGGACGCCGACGCGAAGGCCCTCGACGAGCTCGAGGGCGCGGGCCTGGGCCTGTACCGCAAAGTCCGCGTGCGCGTGGACACGCTGTCGGGCCAGGTCCTCGCCTGGGTCTACGTGCTCGACGCCTACGAGGGCGGGCTGCCCGCGGCGCGCTACCTCGGCATGGTCGCCGACGCCGCCGAGGCCGCGGGCGCCCCCGCCGAGTACGTGACGGGGCTGCGCGCCCGGCCGTGCCGCGCGTCCGAGGCCGGCGGCCCCCCGCCGTCCGGGCTCGTCGGCGGCGCCTGACCTGCTGCCTGGAACGGCGGAAGGCTACGAAGACCGCACCAGAGGCGCCCAGGGACGACGAAAGGCTACGAAGTCCGCGCTAGAGGCGCCCGGAGACGAGAGGCCACGAGTCCGCCGGAGGGCGCGGGGCGACGGCGCCGGTAGCGTGCGGGCATGGCCAGCACCGCACCCGCCGGGGGCCCCGGCGAGCCGACCACGCCGGCGGTCGCCGGTCCGCACGCGCCCGCCGGGACGGCGCCGCCGGGGGGCGCGGACGACGTCCTCGCCGACCCCGTCCGCGCCGCCGAGTCCGCCGCCCGGGTGCTCGCCGAGCGCACCGGCGCCGAGCGCCACGACCTCGCGCTCGTCCTCGGGTCGGGCTGGGGCACCGCCGTCGAGGCGATGGAGGTCCTGGCGGAGGTGCCGGCCGACGAGGTCCCCGGCTTCACGGCGCCCGCGGTGGCGGGCCACGTGCCCGTCTTCCGCTCCGTCCGGATCGGCTCGAGCGACCGCCGGGCCCTCGTCCTCGGCAGCCGCACCCACCTCTACGAGGGCCGCGGCGTGCGCGCCGTCGCCCACGGCGTGCGGACGGCGGCCGCGGCGGGCTGCCGCGGCGTCGTCCTCACCAACGGCTGCGGCGGCCTCGACCCGGCCTACTCCCCCGGCCAGCCGGTCCTCATCAGCGACCACCTCAACCTCACCGGCCGCTCGCCCCTCGAGGGCGCGACCTTCGTCGACCTGACGGACCTCTACAGCCGCCGCTGGCGCGACGTCGCCCGCGAGGTCGACACCTCCCTGGCCGAGGGCGTCTACGCGCAGTTCCCCGGCCCGCACTACGAGACCCCTGCCGAGGTCCGCATGGCCGGCGTCCTCGGCGCGAGCCTCGTCGGCATGTCGACGGCCCTCGAGGCCATCGCCGCCCGCGCCGCCGGCCTCGAGGTCCTCGGCCTGTCGCTCGTGACGAACCTCGCGGCCGGCGTGGGCGACCAGCCGCTGAGCCACGAGGAGGTCGTCGAGGCCGGGCGCGAGGCGGGCCCGCGCATCGGCGCGCTGCTCGCGCAGGTGGTGGAGCGGCTGTGAGCGCCGGCTCGCCCCCCGCCGGGGACGGCGCCCCCACGGACGCCGACCGCGAGCGCGCCCTGGCCGACGCGCTCACGGCCCGCCGGGACGAGGCCCGGGCGTGGGCCGACGCCGACCCGGACCCGGCGACGACCGCGGCGCTGCGCGACCTGCTCGAGCGCGCGGACGCCGGCGAGGAGGGGGCGCTCGCCGAGCTGGACGACGCCTTCGCCGGGCCCCTGGCCTTCGGCACCGCGGGGCTGCGCGGCCGCCTCGGGCCCGGCCCGAACCGGATGAACCGCGTCGTCGTGCGCCGCGCCGCCGCCGGGCTGTCGCGCTACCTGCTCGACCGCGAGGGCGGCCCGGAGTCGCCGCCGCACGTCGTCGTGGGCTACGACGCCCGGCACGGCTCGCGGCAGTTCGCGCTCGACACCGTGGCCGTCGTCGTCGGGGCCGGTCTGCGCGCGTCGCTGCTGCCGCGCCCGCTGCCGACGCCCGTGCTGGCCTTCGCCGTCCGCCACCTCGGCGCGGACGCCGGCGTCATGGTCACGGCGAGCCACAACCCGCCGCAGGACAACGGGTACAAGGTCTACCTCGGCGGTCCCGGCGAGGAGGGCGCGCAGATCGTGCCGCCCGCCGACGCCGAGATCGCCGCGCGCATCGCGGCCGTCGGCGACGTCACCGACCCCGCCCAGGTGCCGATGGCCGACGCCGGCTGGGAGGCGCTGGGCGACGACCTCGTCGACGCCTACGTCGAGGGCGCCGCCGCGGTGGCCGGCCGCACCGGCCCTCGCGACCTGCGCGTCGTCCTGACCCCGCTCCACGGGGTCGGCGGTCCCCTCGTCGAGAGGGCCCTGCGGGCAGCGGGTCTCACCGACCTGCACACCGTGCCCGAGCAGGCCGAGCCCGACCCGGACTTCCCCACGACGGCCTTCCCGAACCCCGAGGAGGAGGGCGCGCTCGACCTCGCGCTGGCGCTGGCCCGCGAGGTGGGCGCCGACCTCGTCGTCGCCAACGACCCCGACGCCGACCGCTGCGCCGTCGCGGCGCCCCTGCGGCCCGGCGTCGACGACGACCCCGGCGACGCCGGCTGGCGCCAGCTGACGGGCGACGAGGTCGGCGCCCTCCTGGGCCACCACCTCGCCGAGCGGGGCCTTCCCCCGGGCTCGGTGCTCGCCCGGTCCGTCGTCTCCTCCGACCTGCTGGCCCGGGTGGCCGAGGCGCACGGGCTCGAGAGCGCCGTCGCGCTCACCGGCTTCAAGTGGATCAGCCGCGTGCCCGGGCTGGCCTACGGCTACGAGGAGGCGCTGGGCTACTGCGCCGACCCGGCGGCCGTGCGTGACAAGGACGGCATCAGCGCCGCCGTCCTCGTCACCGAGCTCGCCGCCGCCGAGAGGGCCCGCGGGCAGGGCCTGCTCGACGTCCTCGACGACCTCGCGCGGGCCCACGGGCTGCACGCGACGGCGCCGCTGACGCTGCGGGTCTCCGACCTCACCCTCATCTCCGACGCCATGGCGCGCCTGCGCGCCGAGCCGCCCGCCGCGCTGGCGAGCAGCGACGTCGTCGAGGTGGTTGACCTGTCCGCGGGCGACGGCGGGCTGCCCCCGACCGACGGCCTCGTCCTCCGCACGGCGGACGGAGCGCGCGTCGTCGTCCGGCCGTCCGGCACGGAGCCCAAGCTCAAGTGCTACTGCGAGGTCGTCGTGCCGGTCGAGGGCGGCGAGAAGGCCGACGGCGACGCCGTCGCGGCGGCCCGCCGCGAGGCCGGACGGCGCCTGGACGCCGTCCGGGCCGGCCTGCGCGACACCATCGCCCTCCCGGCGTGAGCAGCCCCGAGGAGGCGGAGGGTCGGCACGCGCGCTCGGACGGGCGGGAGGCGGCGGGGCTCGGCCAGGAGGCCCTCTTCGCGGAGCCCCGCGGGGCGCGGCGGGCGCCCGCGTGCCGTGTCGTGCTCCTCACGGGGCCGAGCGGCTCGGGCAAGACGTCGATGGTCCGCCGCCTCGGGCTGCCCGTGCTGGCCCTGGACGACTTCTACCGCGACGGCGACGAGCCGGGGCTGCCGCACCGCTTCGGCATCGTCGACTGGGACGACCCGGGCAGCTGGGACGCGGGCCGGGCGCTCGACGCCCTCGAGCGCCTGTGCCGCGAGGGCGAGGCCGACGTGCCGGTCTACGACATCCCGACGAGCCGGCGGACCGGCACCGTCCACCTGTCCGTCGGCACGGCGCCCGTGGTGCTGGCCGAGGGGATCTTCGCGGCCGACCTCGTCGCCGCCTGCCGCGAGTGCTCCCTGCTCGCGGACGCCATCTGCCTGCAGCGCCCGGCCGCGGTGACCTTCACCTTCCGGCTGCTGCGCGACCTCGCCGAGGCGCGCAAGCCCCCGCACGTCCTCGTGCGGCGCGGGCTCGGCCTGGCGCGGGCGGAGCCGGCGCTCCGGCAGCGGTGGACGTCGCTCGGCTGCCGGCCGCTCGCGCCCGCCGACGCCGAGGCGGCCGTGCGCGCGCTGCTGTGAGCGGCGGCCGGGGCGCCCCTGACGGCAGCGGGTCGAGGGCCGGCGGGTCGACGTCGGCCGGGTCGACGTCGGGCCGGGTGCTCACCGAGCGCCTCCTGCTGGCTCCCCCGACCGCGGCCGACGTCCCCGCGCTGGCGTCGGCGGTCTACGCCGACCCGCGCACGTGGGCTCTCGACCCGTCGCTGCGGCGGCCGCCGGAGGAGCTGCCCGGCTTCGTCGCCCGGCTCGCGGAGCGCTGGGCGCGCGACGGCGCGGGCTGCTGGGTCGTGCGCCTGCGTCCCCCACCCGAGGACCGGCGCGACGACGACCACGGCGGGACCGCCGGCGGAGGGCGCGACGGCGAGGTCATCGGCCTCGGCGGGTGCGACCTCCCCGGCGAGGGACGCGCCTGGAACCTCTTCTTCCGGCTGGCCCCGGCCCACCAGGGCCGGGGCTACGCCCAGGAGGTCGGTCGCGCCGGCCTGGCGGCCGCGCGGCGGGTCCGGCCGGACCTGCCCGTCACCGCCTTCGCCGCGGAGGCGAACACCCCGTCGCGCCGGACGATCGCGCGGCTGGGCCTCGCCGAGGCCTGGCGCGGGCCGGACCGGCGCAGCCCCGACCCCGGCGCCGTCGTCGTCCTGTCCGCGGACCGCCCGCTGCCGCCTGACCTGCTGCGCACGCTGACGTCCTGAGAGGAGGCCGGGCGAGGCGCTCAGGACACGAGGACGAGCGCCAGCACGAGCTGCGCCGTCGCCGCCGCGACCCGGACGTCGTCCCACCGCACGAGGCGCCGGTGGGCGGCCGGGTCCCACGCCCGCCCCAGCCGGCGGTGCTCCGGCGCGGCGCCGAGGGCCGTCACCGCGAGGACGACGGCCGTGCACGCGGCCGCGCCCAGCGCGGTGAGCGCCTGGGGGGAGCCCGCCGTCGCGACGACGAGCCACGCGGACGACGCGACGAGCGCGAGGAACAGCGGCCCGACGAGCCGGGACACCCGCCGGCTGTGCGAGGCCTCTAGCGCCGGGAAGGCCTCCGCACCCCCGTCCGCCGTCGCGGCCGTCGCGAGCTGGGGGTAGACGACGACGCGCACCGTCCACTGGAAGCCGGTGTACGCCGCGGCGGCGGCGAGGTGCACCGCCGTCGCGGCGAGGGTCCCGTCCACGGGTCGCGCCCCGGGCCGCGACCGGTCAGCCGCGCGCCGCGGCGAAGCCCGGGCGCACGACCTCCTCGACGAGGACCTCCCGCACGGGGTGCGGCAGGAAGGCCGCCCGCGCCGCGGCGACGGTGGCCGCCTCCAGGTCGTCGAGGGTCCAGCCCGCCTCGCGCACGAGGAGCTCCATCTCCCGCGACACCGACGTCGCCGACTGCAGCCGGTTGTCGGTGTTGACGGTGACGACGACACCGAGGTCGCGCAGCGCGGTGATGCCGTGCTCCGCGATGGACGCCCCCGCCCCCGTCTGGAGGTTCGAGCTCGGGCAGAGCTCGAGGGCGATGCGGCGGTCGCGGACCCATGCGGCCAGGGGGCCGAGGTGCGCGTCCGGCGTCCCGGCGCGCTCGACGTCCTCGAGCAGGCGCACGCCGTGGCCGATCCGCTGCGCCGAGCAGGCGTGCACCGCACCGTGGATCGAGGCCAGGCCCGCGGCCTCCCCGGCGTGGACCGTGACGGGGACGCCGGCGTCGTGCAGGAGCTGGAAGGCCTCGCGGTGGCGCTCCGGCGGGAAGCCGTCCTCGGCGCCCGCGATGTCGAAGCCGACGACCGACCCGCCGGCGGCGGACCCGAGGTGGCGCAGCGTGAGCTCGGCGATCTCGACGCCCCGGTCGGCGTGGCGCATGGCCGTCAGGAGCGTGCCGGTGCGGATGGGCGTGCCGCGCTCGGCCGCCTCGCGCTCGCCCTCGGCGAAGCCCTCCTGCACCGCGACGACGACCTCGTCGAGGGTCAGCCCGCCGGCGAGGTGCTGCTCGGGCGCGTACCGCTGCTCGGCGTAGACGACGCCGTCGGCGGCGAGGTCGAGCGCGCTCTCGCGGGCGACGCGGCGCAGCGCGTCCGCCGTCTGCATGACCGCCGTCGTGTGGTCGAAGGTCTCGAGGTAGCGCACCAGAGTCCCCGAGCTCGCCGCCTCCTCGAACCAGCGGCCGAGGGCGTCGGCCGTGCTCGCGGGCAGCTCGTGGCCCACCTCCTCCGCGAGGTCGAGGAGGGTCTGCGGGCGCAGGCCGCCGTCGAGGTGGTCGTGCAGCAGCACCTTCGGCAGCGACGGGATCGCCCGCAGCACCGCCTGGTCGACGCCGCTCACGCCTCGGTCCCCTCGAGCACCGCGGCGGAGGAGGAGAGCCCCAGACGCGTGGCGCCGGCGGCGACCATGGCCGCCGCCTGCTCCGCCGTGCGGATGCCGCCGCTCGCCTTGACGCCCAGGCGCCCGCCGACGGTCTCCGCCATGAGCCGGACGGCGTGCTCGGTGGCCCCGCCGCTGGGGTGGAAGCCGGTGGACGTCTTGACGAAGTCGGCGCCCGCCGCCTCGGCCGCGCGGCAGGCGGCCACGACGGCGTCGTCCTCGAGCGCCGCCGACTCGATGATGACCTTGAGGACGCCCGGCGCGGGCACCGCGGCGCGGACGGCCGCGACGTCGTCACGCACGGCGTCCCACAGCCCGGCCCGGGCGGCGCCGACGTCGATGACCATGTCCACCTCGTCGGCGCCGTCGGCGACGGCGCGCGCCGCCTCGGCGGCCTTGACCTCGCTGGCGTGCTTGCCCGAGGGGAAGCCGCAGACCGTGGCGACGACGAGGTCGCCCGTGTCCTCCAGCGGGAGCGTCGACGGCGACACGCACACCGCGAGGACGCCGAGCGAGCGAGCCTCGGCGACGAGCGCGGCGACGTCCGCCGGCGTCGCCTCGGGCTTGAGGAGGGTGTGGTCGACCATCGCGGCGACCTGCGCGCGCGTCGGGCGGCTCGTGTCGGCTGTCATGCCCGCATCCTGGCAGCCGTCGACGGCGTCCGCGTCGCGGCGCCCGGTCGCCGCGGAGCCGTCTCCCGCGAGGCCGCGGACCCGCCGCTGGGCCGACCGGGCGGCTCCCTCCTCGACGCGCGCGGAGGAGCGGGAAAGAGGGTGCGCGCGAGCACGACGGCCACCTACCGTCACCGGCGTCCGGGCAGCAGCCGGGCGGCGTCGCCGTCGCGGGTCCTGCACGTCGGTCCGGACCGCCACCAGGCGATGCGCTCAGGACGCACGGGTTCGACTCCCACGGTGCGACCGGCGCGGCACCCGGCGCCGGCGCGGCCTGCGACGTCCCCGAGCGGGGCGCCCCCCGCGACGGCGCGCCGCGCCGGTCCCACCTCGCGCGCCCGCGACCGGGCGCGTGACGCCGACGAGAGGGAGGACGAGAGCGTGAGGGTCGTCGTGCACGCCTGGGAGCAGGTGCTGCGCTACCGCGACGGCGCCCTGGTCGAGGTGCTCGGGCCGGGCGCCCACCGGCGGTCGCGGTGGCGCACCCGCTACGAGCGCGTGGACACCCGTCCGCGGTCGGTCGTGCTCTCCGCGCAAGAGGTGGCGACCGCCGAGGGGCTGTCCGTGCGGTGCTCGCTCGTGGCCGACGTCGCGGTCGTCGACCCCCGGCGCTGGGTCGAGGAGGTCCAGGACGCCGACGACGCCGTGCACGTCGCTCTCCAGCTGGGCCTGCGGGAGGCCGTGACCCGACGGGGCTACGAGGACCTGCTGGCCGCGCGCGGCGGCCTCGGCGAGGAGGTGAGGGACCTCGTCGCCGCTCCCCTGGCCGAGGTGGGCGCCGCCTGCCGCCGGGCGGCCCTGCGCGACCTCGCCGCGCCGGCCGAGGTGCGCCAGGCCGCCGCGGAGGTCGTCACCGCCCGGGCCCTCGGCCTCGCCTCGCTCGAGCGGGCGCGCTCGGAGGTCGCGGCCACGCGGGCGCTGGCCAACGCGGCGCGACTCGTCGCCGGTTCTCCCGGGCTCCTCGAGCTGAGGACCCTCCAGGCCGTCGAGGCGAGCGGTGGGACCGTCGTCCTGCAGGGCGCCGGCGCGCGCGGGGAGGCGCCCGCGCGCTGAGGCCCGGAGGCGCCCGCGGGAGCGGTGCCCGGAGCCCGGGCACCGCCCCCGCCTACCCTCGTCGCATGGGTCGGTCAGCGGGAGGGGCAGGAGACGACGGCGCGCCCGCGCTCGTCACCCTCCACGTGTGGGGGGTCCGGGCGGCGGCCGTCCCCGCAGCCCTCGGGCGGATGGCGCTCGACCGCGCGCTGCTGCGCGGCAGCGGCGCGCGCTGGACGAAGCTCCTCGGCACCGGCTCGGGGCGCACCTTCACCGCGCGCGACGCCGACCCGCGGCACTGGGCCCTGCTGGCGGCGTGGGACTCCCCCGGCGACGCCGCCTGGTTCGAGCGCTCCGCGACCGCTCGCGGGTGGGGGCGCCTGGCCGACGAGCGCCTGCGGGTGGCCATGGAGCCCGTCGCGAGCCGGGGCCGCTGGGGCGGCGTCGCGCCGTTCGGCGACCCGCGGCGGCGCCCGCCGTCGGGTGCGCCCGTCGTCAGCCTCACCCGGGCCCGCGTCCACCTGCGCTCGTGGGCCACCTTCACCCGCGCGGTGCCGCCCGTCTCGGGCGACCTCGCGCGGGTCGACGGCCTGCGCGCCGCCCTCGGCGTCGGCGAGGCGCCGGTCGGGCTCCAGGGCACCGTGAGCCTGTGGCGCGACAGCGACGCCCTCACCGCCTTCGCGCACGGACGGGCGCCGCACCGCGCCGTCGTCGAGCGCACGCCCCGGGAGGGCTGGTACGCCGAGGAGCTCTTCGCCCGCTTCGCCGTCACCTCCCTCGAGGGGACCCTGCACGGGCGCGAGCCCTGAGCGACCCGCCTACCCTTGCGCCGGTGGTGACGACGGAGCCCTCCCCGCCCCCGCGGGCCGCGACCGCCCGGCGGCGCTCGCCCCTCGCGGTCGCCTCGCTGCTCCTCGCGGTCCTCGCCGTGCTGGCGCAGGTGGCCCACCCGCTGCTGTCCGGCGACGCGCTGCACACGACGACGGTGGCGGCGGTCGCCCTCTTCGCCGCGGCCGTCCTCGCCGACGCGGCGCGCCGCTTCGGCCCGGCGACGGCCGGCGGCGTGCTGCTCGTCGCCGGGGGCATCGGCCTGCTCGCCGAGGCGGTCGGGACGGCGACCGGGTTCCCCTTCGGCGCGTACTCCTACGCCGGCTCGCTCGGCCCGCAGGTGCTCGACGTGCCCGTCGTCGTGCCGCTGGCCTGGACGATGATGGCCTACCCGATGCTGCTGGCCGGGCGCACGCTCGCCCCGCCCGGGAGCTGGACGGCCGTCCCCGTCGCCGCGGTGGGCCTCGCCTCCTGGGACCTCTTCCTCGACCCGATGATGGTCGCGCAGGGCCACTGGACCTGGGCGGACCCGACGCCCGCGCTGCCGGGCGTCCCGGGCATCCCGCTCACCAACTACGCCGGCTGGCTCCTCGTCGCGCTCGTCATCTCCGCCGTCCTGCAGCGCGTCGTGCCCGACCCGCGGCGCCCCCCGCGGAAGGGCCGCCCCGCCGGCGCCCGCGGCCCCGCGGCGAGGCCGGCGCCCGCCCCGGGCACCGACCGGGCGCGCGGCAGCGCCGAGCTCGCCGTCCCCGGCCTCCTCCTCGGCTGGACGTGGCTCGGCTCGACCGTCGACGCCCT
Source organism: uncultured Pseudokineococcus sp. (assembly GCF_947499845.1). GTDB lineage: Bacteria > Actinomycetota > Actinomycetes > Actinomycetales > Quadrisphaeraceae > Pseudokineococcus. Next base: position 24,033 of record NZ_CANMPM010000007.1, on the reverse strand, counting down.
CGTCTTCTCCGGGCGCCCGTGGGTGGCGCTGTGGGGCTTCGTCGGCATGGGCGCCGTCGTCGCGCCGACCCTGGCCCACTGGCTCTGGGCCGCCGCGTCCATGCGTCGCCGGTGAGGTCCGGCGCCGGCTCCTCCCGCCGCGCGGCGCCGGCGGCCGTCGGCGCGGCCCGGGCGCTCGTGCGCGCGACGTCGGCGCTGTCGGTCGGCCTGCTGGTCCACACCTGCGCCAACGCCCTGCTGCTCCGCCGGCCCGACCTCGACCCCCCGACGGCGGCCGGGCGGGTGAGCGTGCTGCTGCCCGTGCGCGACGAGGCGCACCAGGTCGCCGACTGCCTCGCGGCCGTCCTCGCCCAGGAGCGCGTGGACCTCGAGGTGCTCGTCCTCGACGACGCCAGCTCCGACGGCACGGCGGAGGCCGCCCGGGCGCGCGCGGGCGACGACCCGCGCGTGCGGGTCCTCACCGGGTCGTCGACGCCGCCGGGGTGGCTGGGCAAGCCGTGGGCGTGCGCGCAGCTCGCCGGGCAGGCCGCCGGGGACGTCCTCGTCTTCGTCGACGCCGACGTCCGCCTCGCCCCGCGCGCCGTCGCGGCCTCGGTCGACCAGCTGCGCCGCACGGGGCTCGACCTCGTCTCCCCCTACCCCCGGCAGCGCGCGGTCACCCCGGGCGAGCGGCTCGTGCAGCCGCTGCTCCAGTGGTCCTGGCTCGCGACGCTCCCGCTGCGGCTCGCCGAGCGCTCGCCGCGCCCCTCGCTCTCGGCCGCGAACGGCCAGCTCCTCGTCGTCGACGCCGCCCGGTACCGGGCGGTCGGCGGCCACGGGGCCGTCCGCGGCGCGGTGCTCGACGACGTCGCCCTCGTCCGCGCCGTCAAGGCCGCCGGCGGGCGCGGCGGCGTCACGGACGGGACCGCGCTCGCGACCTGCCGCATGTACGACGGCTGGTCGGGCGTCCGCGACGGGTACGCCAAGTCGCTGTGGAGCGCGGCGGGCTCACCGGGCCGCTCGCTGGCGCTCGCCGGGGGGCTCGCGGTCCTCGGGCTCGGGCCGCTCGTCGGCGCCCTCGCCGGCTCCCGCGCCGGGGCGCTGGGCCTCGCGGCGGGCGTCGCCTCCCGCGTCGTGGCCGCGCGGCGGACGGGCGGGCGGGCCTGGCCCGACGCCCTCGCCCACCCGGCGTCGCTCGTCGTCCTCGCCGGGCTCGTCGTCCGCTCCGTGCGGGGGCACCGGCGCGGCGACCTGCGGTGGAAGGGGCGCCGGCTGCCCGCGTCGTGACGCCGCCCCCGCGCACGGCCCGACGGGGGTCCCCGGCGCCGCTCGACTACCGTGGCGGGATGCCCACCGGTCGCCCCGCCCGCCCGCGCGCGGGCCGCCTCCGGGCGCTCGCCCCGGCGGTGCTGCTCGTCACCCTCGTCGGCGCGGCCGGCTGCACCGACGGGCGCGAGCCCTCCGCCGACCCCGCGCCCTCCTCCGCGTCGGCGCCGAGCGCGAGCCCCAGCCCCAGCACGGCCCCGACCGAGGCGGGCGCGACGCCGTCGGCGTCCCCCTCGGAGAGCGCCTCGCCGTCGGCCTCCCCCACGCCGGCGCCGTCGGAGGTCGCCGTCGGCGAGGTCGTCGAGGGCTTCCCCCTCGACGTCGTGCCGCTCCTGCCCGACGCCGAGGTGGCCCTGTCCAACGTCGTCCGCGACGAGGGCGGCCGTTCGGTCGCGCTGGCGGGGCGCACCTCCCGCAGCCCGCAGGAGGTCGTCGACTTCTACACGCAGGCGCTGACGGCGCAGGGCTTCACGGCGACGACGCCCCCGGCCGTCGACGGCGCCGTCGTGACGACCTACACGCGCGGGCCCGCCGCCGCCGACCTCCTCACGCTGTCGGTTACCTCCTCCGCGGGGCTGCAGGACTTCTCGATCGGCGGTCGGCTGGCCTGATGGCCCGCGTCGTCGTCGTCGGCGCGGGGGCCGGCGGGCTCGCCGTCGCCATGCGCCTGGCCCGCCGCCGCCACGACGTCCTCGTCCTCGAGGCGGCCGACGAGGTCGGCGGCAAGCTCGGCTGGGTCGAGCACGAGGGCTTCGGCTTCGACACCGGCCCCTCGCTCATCACGCTGCCCGCCGTCTACCGGGACCTCTTCCTCAAGACGGGGAAGAAGCTCGAGGCGTGCCTCGACCTCGTGCCGCTCGAGACGGCGGCGCGCTACCGCTTCGCCGACGGCACCGTGCTCGACCTGCCGGCCGGCTCGCGGGGCGCGCTGCGCCGAGCCCTCGACGACGCCCTCGGCGCCGGCGCCGGCGACCAGTGGATCCGGCTGCTGGAGCGCGGGTCCCGCATCTGGGACCTCTCCCGCGGACCCTTCCTCACCTCGCCGCTGCGGGGTCTGCGCACGCTGCTGCCGCTGGCCCGCCGCCGCCGCGACCTCGCGACGATCGCGCCGACGACGTCGCTGCGCCGCCTCGGCGAGCAGCTCCTCGAGCACCCGCACCTGCGGACGATGCTCGACCGCTACGCCACCTACTCCGGCTCCGACCCGCGCCGCGCGCCCGCGGCCCTCGCCTCGACGGCCTTCGTCGAGCAGGCCTTCGGCTCCTGGTACGTGCGCGGCGGCCTGCGCCGCCTGGCCCTCGCGATGGCCGGGCGCGTCGAGGCCCTCGACGGCGAGGTGCGCTGCGGCGCCGCGGTGGAGGAGGTCCTCGTCGACGGCGGGCGCGCCGCGGGCGTCCGGCTCGTCGGCGGCGAGGAGGTGGCGGCCGACGTCGTCGTCATGGCCGGCGACGCCGCCGCCCTGTACGGCGTCGGCACCGGCGGGCGCGCCCTCCTGCCGCCGGGCCGGGTGCGCCGTCGCGGGGCCCGCCGGCTGCGGCTGGCGGAGCCGTCCGCGAGCGGCTTCGTGCTGCTGCTGGCCCTGTCGGGCCGGACGCCCGACCTCCAGCACCACACGGTGCTCTTCCCCGCCGACTACGACGCCGAGTTCGACGCCCTCTCCGGCACGGGGCGCCACCGCGGCGCGCCCGTCCCGGTGGAGGACCCGACCGTCTACGTCAGCGCGCCCGACGACCCCGCGACGCGCCCCGACGAGGACTCCGAGGCCTGGTTCGTGCTCGTCAACGCCCCCCGCCACCGCCCCGGCGCCCCGCGCGAGGGCGTCGACTGGGACGCCGTGGGCGACGACGGCGTGCCGCTCGCCGAGCGCTACGCCGACCACGTGCTCGACGTCATGGCCCAGCGCGGCCTCGACGTCCGCGACCGGGTCCTCTGGCGCGGCGTCCGCACCCCCGCCGACCTCGAGCGCCTGACCGGCAGCGTGGGCGGGTCCATCTACGGCAGCTCGAGCAACGGCGCCCGGGCCGCCTTCCTGCGCCCCGCCAACGCGACGGCGCTCCCGGGCCTGTACTGCGTCGGCGGCTCCAGCCACCCCGGCGGCGGGCTGCCGCTCGTGGGCCTGTCCGCGGAGGTCGTCGCCGGGCTCGTCGGCGACGCCTGACGCGGCTCCCGCCCCGCGGGCGGAGGAAACCTTCACCGTCCGAGGCCCCTCCCCGGCGAAGGCGACGCCCCCTTCACCCCGTGAGGCCCCTCCCCGGCGAAGGTGACGCCTCCTTCACCCCGTGAGGCCCCTCCCCGGCGAAGGTGACGCCCCCTTCACCCCTCGGGGCCTCCCCCGGGTGGAGGTGACGCCCCCTCCGCACCTCGGGGCCCCGGGGACGACGACGCCCGGCCGCGAAGAGGCCGCGGCCGGGCGTCGTGGAGCGTGAGGGAGGAGGCGTCAGCGACCGCCGCGGCGTCCGCCGCCCGCGCGGGAGACGTCGACGACGGAGCGGCGCTGGGCCGGCGGCCGGGACGCGGAGCCCGAGCCGGAGGACGAGCCGCCGCCGTAGCCGGGCGAGGACGACGACCAGCTCGAGGGCGCCCCTCCGGAGCCGGAGCCGCCGCGACCACGGCCGCCACCCGCGCCGCCGCCGGAGCGCCCGCGGCCGCCCGCGGGGCCCGAGGCCTGGCGGGCGCCACTGCTCCGCCCCTGGCCCTGGGCCTGCCCCTGGGAGCCACCGCCGCCGGCGCCACCACGGCCGCGGCGACGCCCGCCCCCGGCGGCCGGCTGCTGCGGAGGTGCGGGCGGGGCGGGCTCGACGTGCGGGGCCACCGGCCCGGTGAGGTCGGCGACCACCGGCGAGGAGGCGTCGACGTCGTGCTTGGCCGGTGCGATGCCCGCGAGGCGCACGAGGGTGCGCACGTCGCCGTTCTGCTCGGGCAGCACGAGCGTGACGACGTCGCCGCCCGAGCCGGCGCGCGCCGTGCGCCCGGAGCGGTGCAGGTACGCCTTGTGCTCGGTGGGCGGGTCCACGTGGACGACGAGCTCGACGTCGTCGACGTGGATGCCGCGCGCCGCGATGTCGGTGGCGACGAGGACCTTGATGTCGCCCGTGGAGAAGGCGGCGAGGTTCTCCTGCCGCTTGTTCTGCGACAGGTTGCCCTGGAGGTCGACCGCCGGGATGCCCTGCGCCGTCAGCTGCTTCGCGAGCTTCTTCGCTTGGTGCTTGGTGCGCAGGAACATCATCCGGCGCCCGGTGCCGGAGGCGAGCGTGCGGACGACCTCGGCCTTGGTCTCGGCGTCGCGCACGGCCAGCCAGTGGTGGGTCATCTCGACGACCGGCGAGGTGGCCGGGTCGATGGCGAAGGTGAGGTGGTCGGCGAGGTAGCGGCGCACGAGCACGTCGACGCCGTTGTCCAGCGTCGCGGAGAAGAGCATCCGCTGGCCGCCCGCGGGGGTCCGGTCCAGCAGGCGCTTCACGCCGGGCAGGAAGCCGAGGTCCGCCATGTGGTCGGCCTCGTCGAGGACGGTGACCTCGACCTCGTCGAGGCGCAGGAAGCCCTGGCCGATGAGGTCCTCCAGTCGCCCCGGGCAGGCGACGACGACGTCGACGCCCGCCTGGAGCGCGGTGACCTGACGGCCCTGCGGCACCCCGCCGAAGATGGTCGTGACCTTGAGCCCGACGGCGGTCGCCAGCGGCTCGAGCGTCGCGGTGATCTGCGTGGCGAGCTCGCGCGTCGGCGCCAGCACCAGACCGCGGGGGCGACCGGCGGGGCGGCGGCCGCCCGCGCGGGTCCCGCCCTCGCCGGCGAGCCGCGCCGCCAGCGGCAGCGCGAAGGCGAGCGTCTTGCCGGAGCCCGTGCGCCCGCGGCCGAGGACGTCGCGACCGGCCAGCGTGTGGGGCAGCGTCACGGCCTGGATGGGGAAGGGCTTCGCGAAGCCGCGGTCGGCCAGCGAGGCCGCGAGCGGCGCCGGGACGCCGAGCTCGGCGAAGGTCTGCTCGACGAGCGCGTCCTCGGAGACGAGGACGGCGCCGGCGAGCTCGTCGGCGGGGGCCGCGGGCGCCGGGGCCGGCCGGCCGCCGCCGCGGGGGGCGCCGCCGCGGCCGCCGCCGGGACGACCGCCGCGGGGCGGGCGGGGTCCGCCGCTGCGGGCGGGGCGGCCGGAGGTGGCGCTGCGGGACGCGCCCGAGGGCGCGGACGAGGTGGGACGGGGCGTGCGGGAGTCGGGCACAGGTGCCTCTCGGGCCGGTGTTCTCAGGGCGCCGAGGAGGTCCTCCCGCGCGTGGTCGGCGGGCCCGGAGGGCCGCGGCCGGGAGCTGCGGGGGCGGCTCGGCGGGGCGCCGGAGGCGCCGCGGTCCTCCCAGTGTGCCGCATCGGCGGCGGTGACGCCGTCGCCGCCGCCCGCGAACGGGGACGCGCCGCCGTGACGACCGACCTCGACCCGCACGGCCCCGCGCCTCCGGTCAGCCCTCCCGGGACCCACCCGGCGAGCCGGCGTCCGGCGCGGCGCGGCGCGGGGGCCGGCGGGCGGGCTCGCCGAGGGCCGCCCGCACGTACGGGACCTGCAGGAGGACCCACGTCAGCGCGGTCGCCGCGAGGAGGTGGGCCGGCAGGAGGAGCAGCACCGTGCCCAGCACCTCGGCGAGGGAGTCGGGCGGCCCCGTGAGGGCGCGCAGGCCGTAGACGAGCGCGCCGTGCACGAGGAAGACGCCGAAGGCGTACGGCGCCGAGCGCGCGAGCGCCGTCCCGACGCGCCGCGGCGCCCGGTCCAGGCCGCGGTGCAGGAGGAGGTAGGCGCACGTCGAGGCGACGACGACCGTCGGGGAGAGGAAGTCGTAGGCGTAGCGGCCGAGGGAGCCGTAGCCGGTGGCGCCCGCTGCGAGGGCCGTGAGCGCCAGCGAGGTCCAGAGGCCCACCCGCGCCAGCAGCAGCGCCCTCCCCCGCACGAGCACGTCGCGCAGGCACCAGCCGAGGACGTAGTAGCCCGCGAAGGGGAGGAAGCGCGTGGCCGCGTTGGCCTCGCCCACCCCGCCGGCGAAGGCCAGCACCTGGTCGAGGACGCCCAGCCCGAGGAGCACGACGGCGAGGCCGAGGGACATCCGCCAGGTGGCGTGCCGCGTGACGACCTTGAGGAAGGGCGTGGCGAGCACGAGCCCGGCCAGGACGTAGAGGAAGTACAGCTGGAGGAACGGCGCCCCGGCGGCCACGTCGGCGGCCGCGTCGGCCGGGGTGAGGTCCGCGCCGAGCACGTACGCGCGGAAGAGGAGGTAGAGCACCGTCCACACGACGAGCGGGATCCCGATGCGGGCCGCCCGTCGCCGGAAGTACTCGCGCGGCCGCGCCGTGCGGCCCGGGTCGAGCGCGAGAGCCCCGGAGATCATGACGAAGACCGGCACGCACCAGCGCGTCCCGGCGTCGAGCGCGTTGGCCACCCACCACCCGGCGCTGCCCACCGGCACGCCGCGGCCCTCGACGACCGGCGCCAGCAGGTGGATGAGGACGACGGCGACGATCGCGAGCACGCGGGCGCCGTCCATCCACCGGGTGGCCGTGGGACGCGGCGCCCGCTCCGGGACGCGGTCGACGACGCTCACGCCCCTCGCCCCCCGCGCTCGCCTTCCCCTCGTCCGACGCCTTCCCCTCGTCCGACGCCGTCCCCTCGCCCGTCGAGCTCGCGCAGCTGGCGCCGGAGCACGGGCAGCAGCTGGACGAGGGCCACGACGGCGACGACCAGCGCCGCCCAGGCGCCCACGGCGGCCCACGTGGCGGCGTCCTGCGGACGCAGCCCGGCCACGAGCGCGGTCGCCGCGACGACGAGGACGCGCGTCGGCCGCTCCCCCACGGTGACGACGCCGACGTCGCGCACCCCGGCGCCGCCGCCGCGGGCCCGCGCGTACTCGGCGAGCGCGGCGAGCGCCCCGGCCGCGACGACGACCGGCCCGGGCGCGCCGAGAAGCCACAGGGCGGCCAGGGCCAGGGCGTCGGCGACGCGGTCGGCGAGGGCGTCCGCCACCGCGCCCCACGCGCTCGTGCGCCCGCGCAGGACGGCGACGCCGCCGTCGAGGCTGTCGACGACGCCGCTCACGGCGACGAGCAGCGGCACGAGCAGCGCCCAGCGGCCACCCGCCGCGGCGGCGGGCAGGGCCGCGACGGGCAGGAGGAGACCCACGGCGGTGAGGGCCGTCGGCGCGACGCCCGCGCGCGCCAGCGGCGCCGACAGCACGTGCACGAGCGAGAGCCACCAGCGCACGACCCCGGTCGGCGCCGGGGCGCCGTGGAGGGCGGCCCAGCGCCGCAGGTGCTCCTGGCGGTCGGGGACGGCGCCCCCCGCGTCACCCGCGCCCACCCCGGGACCTCAGGAGGCGACGGCGGCGGGCGCGCCGGCGTGCTCCGGGTCGCGCAGGCCCAGGGCGCGGACGATCTCGAGCGAGGCGGAGGAGCGGTTCAGCGTGTAGAGGTGCAGGCCCGGGGCGCCAGCGTCGAGGAGCTCGGCGCCGAGCTCGGCGGTGAGCGCGACCCCCGTGCGGCGCACCTCCGCGGCGCCGCCCCGGCGCTCGGCCTCCTCCAGCCGCTCGACGACGCGAGCGGGCACGGGCGCGCCCGCGAGCTTGGTGAAGGTGGCCACCTGGCGCAGCGAGGTGATGGCCATGAGCCCGGGCAGGACGGGGATCTCGCAGCCGTGGCCGGCGGCGCGGTCGACGAGCTCGCTCCACAGCCGCGCCTCGTAGAAGAGCTGGGTGACGGCGAAGGACGCGCCGGCGCGCGCCTTGAGGGCGAGGACGCGGGCGTCCTGGTCGGCGTCGGCCGACTCCGGGTGCGGGGTGGGGAACGCGGCGACGCCGACGGTGAAGTCGCCGAGGGAGCGCACGAGCTCGACGAGCTCGAGCGCGTTGCGCAGCCCGCCGGGGTGCCGCTCGAACGCCGTCCCCGGGCCGCCCGGCGGGTCGCCGCGCAGGGCCAGCACGGAGGACACGCCGGCGTCGGCGTACTCCCCGACGACCCGGCGCAGCTCGGAGCGCGAGGCCGAGACGCAGGTGAGGTGCGCCACCGGCTGCATCGTCGTCTCGCGGGCGACCTCGCGCGTCGCCCGCACCGTGCGCTCGCGCGTGGAGCCGCCGGCGCCGTAGGTCACGGAGACGAAGGTCGGGTCGAGGGCCTCCACGCGCCGCAGCGACTCCCAGAGCACGGCCTCGCCGGGGTCGTCGCGCGGGGGGAAGAACTCGAAGGACAGGGACGGCCGGCCCTCGGCGCGCAGGTCCGCGAGCACGTCGCGCAGCGGGGCGCCGCGGGTCACCATGCCCCGAGGCTAGCCAGCGCGGGCGCCGCCCGACCCGGCGCCCACGGTGCGGGACGCGGCACCTAGGCTCCGCTGCGACGGCGGGCCGCCCGGGCCCGGCCGGGTCGGGCCGGTGCGCAGCAGGAGGTCGCAGGTGGACGTGCACGGGGCGAGGGCGCAGGCGGTCCGCAGCGCCGTGCAGGCCGAGCTGGACGCCGTGCTGGCCCGCCAGCGCGCCGTCCTCGCCGAGGTGGCGCCGGAGACCGAGCCGCTCGTCGACGCCGTCGCCGACCTCGTGGCCGGCGGCAAGCGCCTGCGCCCCGCCTTCTGCACAGCGGGCTACCGGGCGGCTGGCGGCCAGGACGGCGCCGTCGAGGCGCGCGTGGGCGCGGCCCTCGAGCTCTTCCAGGCCGCCGCGCTGATCCACGACGACGTCATGGACGGCTCGGACACGCGCCGGGGCATGCCCGCGCTGCACCGCCGCTTCGGCGACCTGCACGCCACGAGCGGCTGGAGCGGCTCCTGCGAGCGCTTCGGGGAGGCGGCCGCCATCCTCGCCGGCGACCTGTGCCTGTCCTGGAGCGACGAGGCCCTCGCCGGCTGCGGGGCGGAGACCGAGCGCCTGGCCTCCGCCCGCCTCGTCTTCGACCGCATGCGCACCCAGCTCATGGCCGGCCAGTACCTCGACGTCCTCGAGCAGGCCTCGGGCGGCGCGCCCGAGGGCGCCGACGAGCGGGCGATGCGCGTGCTGCGCTGGAAGAGCGCCAAGTACACGGTCGAGCACCCGCTGCTCATCGGCGCGGCCCTCGCGGGCGCAGACCCGGCGCAGCGGGAGGCCCTGTCCGCCTACGGGCTGCCGCTGGGCGAGGCCTTCCAGCTGCGCGACGACGTCCTCGGCGTCTTCGGCGACCCGGCCGTCACCGGCAAGCCGGCCGGGGACGACCTGCGGGAGGGCAAGCGCACCATGCTCGTCGCCCTGGCCGCGCAGGGCGCGGGCGCCGAGGACGCCGACCTGCTCACCTCCCTCCTCGGCGCGCCCGACCTCGACGACGCCGGGGTGGCCGCGCTGCAGGACCTCATCCGCCGCACGGGCTCGCTCGCGGCCGTCGAGGACCTCATCGACGACCTCGTGGCCCGCTCCCGCGCGGCGCTGGCGACGGCGCCCGTCACCGAGGAGGCGCGCGAGGACCTCGAGCGCCTCGTGGGCATCGCCACCGCCCGCACCGCCTGACCCCGCCCCGCCCCACCCCGCCCCGCCCGGCACCCGCCCCACGACACCTGGACCGCGCGACCCCCGGCCCGAGCCCCCGGCCCCCCGAGCACGACGAGCACCGACGCGAGGACACCTCATGAGCCCGCTCCTGACCGGCTCCGGCCGCACCGGCGACCTGACCACCCGCTCGCGCCGCTGGGCCCGCTGGGCCGCGCAGGCCGCGGCCCCCGGGCGCCTGCGCACGACGTCCGGCCCGAGCGACCACGTGGTCGTCGTCGGCGCCGGCCTCGCGGGCCTGTCCGCGGCGATGCGCCTCGCCGGCGCGGGGCGCCGCGTCACGCTGCTCGAGCGCGAGGCCGTCCCCGGCGGCCGCGCGGGGCGCCTGGAGCTGGCCGGGCCGACGGGCACCTACCGGTTCGACCCCGGCCCGACCGTCCTGACGATGCCCGACCTCATCGCCGACTGCTTCGACGCCCTCGGCGAGGACATGGCGGACTGGCTGACCCTCGAGCCCGTCTCGCCGCTCTACCGGGCGCAGTTCGCCGACGGCTCCTCCATGGACGTCCACTCCGACCCCGGGGCCATGGCCGCCGAGGTCGAGCGCGTCATCGGCCACGAGGAGGCGCGCGGCTACCTGCGGTACGTCGACTACGTCTCGAAGCTCTACCGCGCGGAGATGCGCGACTTCATCGACACGAACATCGACACGCCCCTGGACCTGGTCACCCCCGACCTGGCCCGGCTCGCCGCCCTCGGCGGCTTCGGCAAGCTGGCCCCGCGCGTCGAGAAGTACCTGCGCGACCCCCGCACCCAGCGCGCCTTCTCCTTCCAGGCGCTCTACGCCGGCCTGTCGCCCTACGACGCCCTCGCGCTCTACGCGGTCATCGCCTACATGGACTCGGTCGCGGGCGTCTTCTTCCCGAAGGGCGGCGTGGCGGCGGTGCCGGAGGCCATGGCCGCGGCGCTGGAGGCCCACGGCGTCGACGTCCGCTACAGCACCCCGGTCGCCTCCGTCGAGCACAGCGGCGGGCGCGCGAGCGCCGTCATCACGGAGGACGGCGAGCGCATAGCGTGCGACGCCGTCGTCCTCAACCCCGACCTGCCGGTGGCCTACCGCGACCTGCTCGGCGTCGAGAGCCGGGCCTCGCGGCGGATGACGTACTCGCCGTCGTGCTACCTCATGCTCGCGGGCTCGACGGCGCACTACCCGGGCGCGGCGCACCACACGATCTCCTTCGGCCACGCGTGGGAGGAGGTCTTCGCGGAGCTGACCGGCGGACGCCTCATGAGCGACCCCAGCGTGCTCATCTCGACGCCGTCGCTCTCGGACCCCACGGCGGCGCCCGAGGGGCGGCACACCTACTACGTGCTCTTCCCGACGCCGAACCTGCAGAGCGCGCCCGACCTCGACTGGGAGCGCATCGGCCCCCACTACCGCGAGCACGTGCTCCGCACGATGGAGGCGCGCGGCTTCCCCGGCTTCGCCGACGGCATCGAGGTCGAGCACGTGACGACGCCGCTGGACTGGCAGCGCCGCGGCATGGAGGCGGGCGCGCCCTTCGCGGCGTCGCACGCCTTCAGCCAGACCGGGCCGTTCCGCCCGGGCAACCTCTGGGGCGAGAACGTCGTCCTCACCGGCTCGGGCACGCAGCCCGGCGTCGGCGTGCCGATGGTGCTCGTCTCGGGGCGCCTGGCGGCCGAGCGCATCACCGGCAAGGTGCCCGGCTACCGCTCGCGGGCCTACCGGTGAGCGCCCCGACCGCGGCCGCGGTGCGCACCCCAGCGCCCGGGCGCTACCGCCTCGGCGAGCGCTCGCTCGACGCGGCCGGCATCGCCGACCCCGGCCTGCGCGCCGACTTCCAGGAGTGCCGGCGCCTGCACGCCGAGCACGGGCGCACCTACTACCTGGCGACGGCGCTGCTGCCGCCCGCCAAGCGGCCCTGGGTGTGGGCGCTGTACGGCTTCGCCCGCTACGCCGACGAGTTCGTCGACAGCCTGACCTCGCCCGACCCGGCGGCGCTCGTGCGCTTCGAGGAGGAGTTCTGGCGCGGCCTCGACGGCGCCCGCGCGGGCGGCACGGCCCCCGACGCCGTCAGCCGCGCCATGGCGCTGACGATGGAGCGCTGGGCGATCCCCCGCGAGCACGTGCGCGCCTTCCTCGAGTCCATGCGCATGGACATCACCGAGACGGGCTACCCGACCTGGGCCGACCTCGTGCACTACATGCACGGCTCCGCCGCCGTCATCGGCCTGCAGATGCTGCCCGTCCTCGAGCCCCTGCCCGGGCTCGAGGAGCCGGCGGCCCGCTGCGCGCGGACCCTCGGCGAGGCCTTCCAGATGTCGAACTTCATCCGCGACGTGGGCGAGGACCTCGAGCGCGGGCGCGTCTACCTGCCGCAGGAGGACCTCGACGCCTGCGGCGTCGACCGCGACGAGCTGTGGCACTGCCGCCGGTCGGCGTCGCTCACGCCCGGCGTGCGCACGCTGCTCGAGCTCGAGGTGGCCCGCACGCGCGAGCTCTACGCCCGCGCGCGCCCCGGCATCGGGATGCTCCACCCGACGAGCCGCGACGCCATCGCCTGCGCCGACGAGCTCTACGGCGGCATCCTCGGCGCCGTCGAGGACGCCGACCTCCGCGTGCTCCACCAGCGGGTCTCCGTGCCCGCCCCGCGGCGCCTGCGCGTGGCCCTGCCCGCGCTGGCGCGGGCCCGCCGCTCGCGCCGCGACGAGCGCGCCTGGCGCCGTCCCTGACGTCGCCCCTCTGGGGCGACGTGTGGCCATGTCGCCCCTCAGCCGCCGCCGGTAGGGCGACGTGTGGCCATGTCGCCCCTCAGCCGCCGCCGGTAGGGCGACGTGCGGCCATGTCCCCCTGAGCGCCGTCTCCGGTCTGGAGGGCGACATGGCCACACATCGCCCGTCCGACACGGGGGGACGTCGCTCCCGGGCGGGTCAGAAGGCCAGCGCCTGCGCCCGGCGGCGCACCTCCGTGGTGCGGTGCTCGGCCCTCAGCGCCTCGACCGGGGTCCCCGGCAGCGACGGGTCGGGCGTGAAGAGCCACCGCAGCGCCTCGGCGTCGGAGTAGCCGGCGTCCGCCAGCAGCACGGCCGTGCCCCGCAGGCGCCGCAGCGGCTCGGGGTCGGCGAGCGCCCGCGGCACGCAGTCGGCGCGGGGCTTTCCGCGGCGGACGGCGACGAGGTCGCGGTCGGCGACGAGCCGGCGCACCTGGGAGACCGACAGGTCGAGGTGCTCGGCGACCTCGGCGAGCGTCCACCACTCCCCCACGAGCCCCTCGAGGTCGGCGAGGGCGGAGCCCTCCGCCGTCGTCGGGCGCGCCGTGCCGGAACCCCCGTCGGAGGCGTCGTCGGCGGAGGGTGCGGTGGTGGGGCGGTCGTCTGGGGCGCCGGGTGCCGTGCTCACCCGCCCGAGCCTGCCACGCCGTGCCGCCCGGCACTCCGCGGCGCCCCGGGATCTCGCACCGGCCCCGCGACGTCCGGCGTCGAGCCGTCAACCAGCCCCTCGAGGGCGCCTGCTCCGAGGTCGCCGGGGCCCCGTCACCCTCCGGGAGGAGTTCCACCGGTGTAACTCTCCGTGATCCGCGACTCCTCGGGTACGTTCCGTCACAGCAGCATCACGAGTCACACGAGTCCCGTTCGTCACAGGTGTCACACGGCCTCGCCGGGACGCCCGCCGACCCGGGCACGTCCCCGACGACCCACCGCCGACCGACCGCGAAGGACGCCATGTCGACGCCCCCCGCGCTGGCCCACGCCGGCACCGACGCCCCCCTCCCCACGAGCAGCCTCCCGACGGGTACCGGCCCGTCGACCAGCGGGCGTCCGACGACCGGGCGGGCCGCCCCGGGCCGCCCGCGGCGTCGTCGCCACCTCTCCCTCGCCCTCGCGGCCGCGCTCGGCGCGAGCGGCCTGCTGCCCGCGGCGGCGCAGGCGGCCGGGCCGCAGGGCACCCCCGAGACGGCGGACGACGCGGCCGCGGAGCAGCGCGGCGCGCGCACGTCGTCCCCGACCGCGCCCCGCCGGGCCCCGGCCGCGCCGCAGGGCGAGGTCCAGCTGGCAGCCCCGGTCGCGGTGGTCGCCGCGGCGACGGCGCGGACGCACGTGGTGCGCCCGGGCGACACCGTGAGCGCCATCGCCCGCAGCAGCGGCCTCACGCAGGCGGAGGTCGTCGCCGCCAACGGCCTCGACGCGCGCGCGACGATCCGCGTCGGCCAGGTCCTGCGCCTGGACCGCGCGGTCGCCGCCGCCGCGTCGCCGGGCGGGACCTACGTCGTCCGCTCCGGCGACACCGTCAGCGGCATCGCCGCCCGCACCGGCACCCCCCAGCGCGACATCATCGCCGCCAACGGCCTCGACGCCCGCGCCTCCATCCGCGAGGGCCAGGTCCTGCGCCTCGGCGGCGCCCCCGCGGCCCCCGCCGCGGCGAAGGCCGCGCCCGCCCCCGCGCGCGCCGGCGGCGCCAACTACACCGTGCGCCGCGGCGACACCGTCAGCGGCATCGCCGCCCGCACCGGCACCCCCCAGCGCGACATCATCGCCGCCAACGGCCTCGACGCCCGCGCCTCCATCCGCGAGGGCCAGGTCCTGCGCCTCGGCGGCGGTGCGGCCGCCCCGGCCCCGGCGAAGGCCGCGCCCGCTCCGGCGAAGGCCGGCGGCGCCACCTACACCGTGCGCCGCGGCGACACCGTCAGCGGCATCGCCGCCCGCACCGGCACCAGCCAGCGCGACATCATCGCCGCCAACGGCCTCGACGCCCGCGCCTCCATCCGCGAGGGCCAGGTCCTGCGCCTGGGCGGCGCGGCGGCGGCCACCCCGCCGAAGGCCGCGCCGACGCCCGCGGCGCCGGGCCAGCCCGGCAGCTACGTCGTCCGGTCCGGCGACAGCCTCAGCACCATCGCCCGCCGCCACGGCACCACCGTCGCCGCGCTGCGCCAGGTCAACCCGGGCGTCGGGGCCGACGGCCTCATCCGCGTCGGCCAGCGCCTGTCGGTGCCGGGCGCGGGCAGCGCGAGCGCGCCGAGCACGAGCACGCCCGTGCCGTCGACGTTCCTCGGCCGCTCCTACCCCGGCTCGACGACGCAGGCGGCGACGGCCAACCGCGACGCCCTCCTGGCCCGCTCCGTGCCCGGCCGGGACGAGATGCGCCGCATGGTGCGGGACACGGCGCTGCGGTGGGGCGTGGACCCGGCGCTCGCCCAGGCCGTGGCCTTCCAGGAGTCGGGCTTCAACATGCGGGCCGTCTCCCCCGCCAACGCCGTCGGGGTCATGCAGGTCATCCCGTCCTCCGGTCGCTGGGCGGCCGACCTCTCGGGCCAGGACATCGACCTGCTCGACCCCCAGGACAACGTCACGGCCGGCGTCGTCATCCTCCGCTCCCTCGTCCGCAGCGCCCCCGACCAGGCGAGCGCCATCGGCGGGTACTACCAGGGCCTCGCCTCGGTGCGCAGCCGCGGCATGTACGCCGACACCCGGCGCTACGTCGCCAGCGTCCAGACGCTCATGCGCCAGTACCGCTGACCCGCCGGCGCACGGGGCCGGCCGCGGTCCCGTGCGCCGGGCCGGCCGGCGCCGGGACGGTCCCGCCCCGGACCGGCCCGCCCCGGACCGGCCCGGCCCGGCCCTGCCCGGTGCGGCCCGGTGCGCGCGCCGCCCGGCGGGGCGCACCGGGCCACCGGACGCCCCTCCCTAGGATCGGCGCATGGCGGCAGCAGGGGCGGAGGGCGTCCCGGACCCCCTCGTCGGCGCCTCCGTCGACGGCCGGTACGCCGTCGTCCGCCGCATCGCCCGCGGCGGGATGGCGACGGTCTACCTCGCCACGGACACCCGCCTCGACCGCGACGTCGCGCTCAAGGTCATGCACCCGCACCTGGCGCAGGACCCCGACTTCGTGGCCCGCTTCCACCGGGAGGCGGTCTCCGCGGCCCGCGTCTCCTCGCCCAGCGTCGTCGCCGTCCACGACCAGGGCCGCGACGACCGGCTGGCCCACGGCGCCGTCTACCTCGTGCTCGAGCACGTGCCCGGCACCACGCTCCGCGACCTGCTGGCCGCCGAGGGGCTGCTCAGCGCGGGAGCCGCCCTCGCCGTCCTCGAGCCCGTCCTCGAGGCGCTCGCCGCCGCCCACCGCGCCGGGGTGGTCCACCGCGACGTCAAGCCCGAGAACGTCCTGCTCACCGACGACGGGCGCGTCAAGGTGGCCGACTTCGGGCTCGCCCGCGCCGCGAGCACCCAGACGACGGGGGCCACGACCGGCGTCCTCATGGGGACCGTGGCCTACCTGGCGCCGGAGCTCGTCCTCCACGGCACCGCCGACGCGCGCGCCGACGTCTACGCCGCGGGCATCACCCTCTTCGAGATGCTCACGGGGGCGCAGCCCTTCACCGGCGAGGTGGCGGTCCAGGTCGCCCACCAGCACGTCACGCGCGACGTGCCCGCGCCCAGCGAGCTCGTCGCCACCGTGCCCCCCGAGCTCGACGACCTCGTCCTGTGGATGACCGCCCGCGACCCGGCCGACCGCCCCTCCGACGCCCGCGAGCTCGTCCACGAGGTGCGGGCGCTGCGCCGGGACCTGCCCGACGCCGTGCAGGACGCCCCGCCGCGGCGCACGGGCCGCGCCCCCGAGCGCGGCGCGGGCCTCGGCGCCCTGGCCCCGGGTGCGGGCACGACGACGGCCCTGCCCGTTCACCACGACGTCGCCGCGCCCGTGCCGCTGGGGCCGCCGGCGGTCGACGTCACGGGTGCCGGTGCGGGGGCCGGCGCACCGCCGTGGGCCACCGCGGTGCTCCCCCGCGGGAGCGGCGGCGCGGTGGGGACCGGCGACGGGGAGGCGGACGGTCGGGGGCGCCGCCGGCGCGGGCGGGTCCTCGCCGCGGTGCTGGCCGTCCTCGTGGCCGCGGCCCTGGCCGTCGGCGCGTGGTGGGCACTGCTCGGCCCGGGCGCCGCCGTGCCGACCCCCGCCACCGTCGGCCTGGACGCCGACGCCGCCCAGCAGGCGCTGTCCGACGTCGGGCTGCGCGCCACGGTCTCCGAGCGCTTCGACGACGCCGTCGCGGCGGGGAGGGTCATCGGCAGCAGCCCGGCGGCCGGCGAGGACGCGCGGCCCGACGAGGTCGTCCGCCTCTTCGTCTCCCGCGGTGCGGAGTTCTCGGCCGTCCCGGACCTGGCGGGCGACACCGTCGAGAGCGCGCGCGCCGAGCTCGAGGGGCTCGGGCTCGTCCTGCGGGAGGGACAGCCCCTCTACGACGAGGAGGTGGCCGAGGGCGCCGTCCTCAGCCAGCAGCCGGCCGCCGGCCAGGAGCTGCGCCGCGGGGAGGTGGTCGAGGTCGTGCGCTCGCTCGGGCGCCAGCCGCTCGACGTGCCGCGGGTCGTCGGCCGCTCCCGCGAGGACGCCGTCTCCGCCGTCAGCGACGCCGGCCTGGAGCCCGTCGTCTCCGAGGAGAACAGCGACGACGTGCCGGCGGGGCAGGTGCTGCGCCAGGACCCGGAGGACGGGACCCTCTTCGCCGGAGACGACGTCGCGCTCGTCGTGTCCCTCGGGCCCGAGCTCGTCGACGTCCCCGACGTCGTCGGGCAGCAGCTCGACCCGGCCCGCGAGCAGCTCGAGGCCGCCGGCTTCGTCGTGGAGGAGGAGCGCGTCCTCGGCGGCTTCTTCGGCACGGTCCGCGACCAGAGCGTCGAGGGCGGCACGCGCGCCCGACCGGGCACGACGATCACCCTCACCGTCGTCTGAGCGCTCCTCCCCGCGCGGGCCGGGCTCCGACGGCGGGGCGGGTCAGCCGCGGCCGGGCGCCTCGTCCTCCTGGTAGGCGTAGCGCTCCTGGCGCCAGCAGTCCCCGACGGCGTGGTACCCGCGCTCCTCCCAGAAGCCCCGCTTGACCTCGGTGAGGTACTCCCAGCCGCGGAACCACTTGGGGCCCTTCCACGAGTACAGGTGCGGCAGCACGAGGCGGACCGGGAACCCGTGCTCGGGCGTCAGCGGCTGCCCGCCCCGGTGGGTGGCCAGCAGGGTCCGGGGCGAGGTGAGGTCCTCGATGCGCACCGTGGCCGAGTAGCCGTACTCGGCGTAGACGAGCGCGGCGACGACGTCGTCCGCCGGCGGGTGGCGCTCGACGAGCTCGCGGGCCGGGACGCCCTCCCACTCGTTGTCGAGCACGCTCCACCGCGCCGCACAGTGCAGGTCCGAGCGCACGCGCGCCCGGGGCAGCCCGCCGAACTCCTCGTAGTCGAGCTGGTGGCGCTCCCCGTCCCGCGTGGCGCCCTCGACGACGAGGCTCCACCGCTCGGGGCGGAAGCGGGGCACCCGCCCGTAGTGCATGACCGGCAGGTCGGGCAGGGCCTGCTGCCCCGGGGGCAGCACCCGCGGCGCCACGTAGGCCGCGAGCGGTGCGCCGGCCGCACCGGCGAGGGGGTCCGGCTGCTCCTCCGGCCGACCCTCCTCCGACGGCTCCCCCGTGCCCCGGATCACGGCTGCCGGTGCTCCCGCGGCTCACCGGGCGCCCCCGACGCCTCACCGCCGTCGGGCAGGGCGGCCAGCAGCTCGTGCAGCACCCCGGCCGCCCGGCGCGCGCCGTCGTCGTCGACGTCGAGGTGGGTGACCAGCCGCAGCACCCGCGGGCCCAGCGCGGAGGTGCGCACGCCCCGCCCCGCCGCGGCGGCGGCCACCGCGGGCGCGCCCGGGACGTCGAGGACCACGATGTTGCTGCGCACCGCCGCCGGGTCCACGCACCCCGGCCGCGCGGCGGCGCACGCCGCGGCGAGCTCGCGGGCGCGCCGGTGGTCCTCCGCCAGCCGGTCGACGTGGTGGTCGAGGGCGTGCAGCCCCGCGGCCGCGAGCACCCCCGTCTGGCGCATGCCGCCGCCGAGCCGCTTGCGCAGCACCCGTGCCCGCTCGACGCGCTCGGCGCTGCCGACGAGCACCGAGCCGACGGGCGCCCCCAGCCCCTTGGACAGGCAGACGGAGACCGTGTCGGCGCAGGCGCCGTGGGCGGCGAGCCCGGCGAGGCCCGTGCCCTCCGCCACGACGGCGTTCCACAGCCGCGCGCCGTCGAGGTGCACCGCCACACCGGCCGCCCGCGTGCGCTCGCGCAGGTCCTGGAGCACCGGCAGCGGCGTGACCGTGCCGCCGCCGAAGTTGTGCGTGTTCTCGACGGCGACCGCCGCCGTCGAGACGAGGTAGGGACCGGCGTCCGGCGTCATGAGCGCCTCGACGACGTCCGGGTCGACGAGGCCCACCGGGGCGCCGGGCCGCGACGCCGAGGGCCACGTGCGGGTCGTGACGCCGCCGAGCGCCCCGTGCGCGCCCATCTCGGCGCGCACGACGTGCGCGAGGCTGTCGCACAGCAGCTCCTGGCCCGGCTCCACGAGCAGCCGCACGCCGAGGACGTTGGCCATCGACCCGCTCGGCGTCAGCAGCCCGGCCTCGTGACCGAGGAGCTCGGCCACCCGCTGCTCCAGCGCGGTGGTCGTCGGGTCCTCCCCGTAGACGTCGTCCCCGACGGGCGCCTCCGCCATCGCCCGCCGCATGGCGGCCGTCGGCCGCGTGACCGTGTCGGAGCGGAGGTCGACGGCCGCCCCGGCGCCGGGCGCCGTCCCGGACGCCGACGGAGCGGGCGCGGTGACCGCCACGCTCATCGGCCCCGCAGCATGTCGGCGGCCAGGAACGCCAGCTCGAGCGACTGCTGGTGGTTCAGCCGCGGGTCGCACAGCGTCTCGTAGCGCGTCGCGAGCGCGGCGTCGTCGATGTCCTCCACGCCGCCGAGCACCTCCGTGACGTCGTCGCCCGTGAGCTCGATGTGCAGGCCGCCGGGCACGGTGCCCGCCTCCCGGTGCGCCTCGAAGAAGCCGCGCACCTCGTCGACGACCTCGTCGAAGCGGCGGGTCTTCACGCCCGAGGCCGTGGTGAAGGTGTTGCCGTGCATGGGGTCGCAGATCCACAGCGGCGTCCGCCCGGCGTCCGCCACCGCCCGCAGGAGCGGCGGCAGCGCCTCGCGGATGCGCCCCGCGCCCATGCGCGTGACGAAGGTGAGGCGACCGGGCTCGTGCTCCGGGTCGAGCGTGTCGGCCAGGGCGAGGGCGTCCTCCGGCGTCGTCGTCGGGCCCAGCTTCACGCCGATGGGGTTGCGCACCCGCGACAGCAGGTCGACGTGGGCGCCGTCCACCTGGCGCGTGCGCTCCCCGATCCACAGGAAGTGCGCCGACACGTCGTAGGGCAGCTGCGTCCGGGAGTCGATCCGCGTGAGCGCCCGCTCGTAGTCGAGGAGCAGCGCCTCGTGGCTGGAGAACATCTCCGTCGAGCGGAGCGCGTCGAAGTCGGCGCCGCACGCCGCCATGAAGGCCATGGCGCGGTCGATCTCGCCGGCCAGGTCGGCGTACGCCGACGTGGCGCTGTTGCCGACGAAGCCCCGGTTCCACTCGTGCACCTGCCGCAGGTCGGCGAAGCCGCCCGAGGTGAAGGCTCGGATGAGGTTCAGCGTGCTCGCGGCCGTGTGGTAGGCCTTGACGAGCCGCTGCGGGTCGGGCGTGCGCGCCTCCTCGGTGAACGCGAAGCCGTTGACCGCGTCCCCCCGGTAGGCCGGCAGCGTGACGCCGTCGCGCGTCTCGCTGTCGCTGCTGCGCGGCTTGGCGAACTGCCCCGCCATCCGGCCCATCTTCACGACCGGCAGGCTCGCGCCGTAGGTGAGCACGACGGCCATCTGCAGGACCGTCTTGACCCGGCGCCGGATGGCGTCGGCCGTCGCGTCCGCGAAGGTCTCGGCGCAGTCGCCGCCCTGGAGCAGGAACGCCCGCCCCTGCGCCGCCTCCGCCAGCCGGCCGCGCAGGCGGTCGACCTCGCCCGCGAAGACGAGCGGCGGCAGCGCGGACAGCTCGGCCACCGCGCTCTCCAGGGCTCCCGCGTCCGGCCACGCCGGCTGCTGGACCCGCGGCAGGTCGCGGTGGGCGTCGAGGCCCCCCGCCGAGCGCGGGGCCGGGCCGGGGACGTCGTCCCCGGCGCCGCCGGGGACCTCGAGGCGGGTGGCGGGTGCGGTGCTCACGGCCGTCAGGGTAGGCGCCCCGTCCGACAGCCCGTCCGCGGCGTCCGGTGCGCGGTCAGGGGGCCGCACCGGTGGTCCCGTTCCTCGTGGTCGGGCGCGGCCGCGCCGGCTGGAGGGGCGGCACTGCCTCCGCGCCCCCGGCGACCCTCCGGGCGCTGGGGACGCTCGGCTGACGTGCCGCCCCTCCACCCGGCCCGACCGCCGGCGTGGGCGTCGCCTCGTCGCCCGGTCCCCTCGTCCGGTCGCCGTCGGTCGGTCTCGTGCCGGGTGCCGCTGCTCAGGGGGCGACGCGACCGTTGCGCTCGAAGGCGGCGTGGGTGAGGGGCATGAGGTCCTTCCACACCTCCTCCATCGCCTCGGCGCACATCTCGATCTCGCGCTGGGGGAAGGAGGGGAAGGTCGAGCCCTCGCGCTGCGTGCGCAGGCTGAGGAAGTTCATGAGGGCGCGCGCGTTCATCGTCACGTACATCGACGAGTACGTGGTGACCGGCAGGACGACGCGGGCGACCTCGCGGGCGACGCCGGCGTCGAGCATGGCCCGGTAGGCCTCGTAGGCACGGGTGCTCGCGGCGCGGACCTCGGCGTCGACGAGCGCGTGCTGGTCGGGCGTCCCCGCGGTGAAGCGGTAGGCGCCCGGCTTGCCCTCCTGCACGAGCCGGCGCTCCGGGCCCGGCACGTAGAAGACGGGCCGCAGCTCGCGGTAGCGGCCGCTCTCCTCGTTGTAGGACGCGATGCGGTGCCGCATGAACTCGCGGAAGACGAAGATCGGCGCCTGCACGTAGAAGGTCATCGACGTGTGCTCGAAGGGGCTGCCGTGCCGGTCCCGCATGAGGTAGTTGACGAGCCCCGCGGAGCGCTGCTGCGCCTGCTCGTCCGCGCCGACGTCGTCGCGGCTCGCCTCGCCCTTCGTCGAGACCCGCGCGGCGAAGAGGACGTCGGCGTCGCTCGCGCCGGAGCGCACGAGCTCGACGACGACGTCGCTGCGGAAGACGGGCTCGGGCACCGCGTCGCCGCCCGCGCCGCTCCCGCCGCCCGCGGGGGCCGACGGGGTCGCGGGCGGGGCGCCCTGCACCTGCTCCTGGCGGGCGACCTCCTGCTCGGGCCGCTCGCTCACCGCTCCTCCCCCGCGGCGAGGACGCGGACGCCGTCGTCGTCCACGACGAGGCGCACGTGCCCGAGGTCGGGGACGACGACGTCGGCGTCGAGGGCGTCGGCGGGCGTCGTCGTCGTCACGGCGAGCGTGGCGCACCCCGCCGCGCGGGCGGCGGCGAGACCCGCGGGGGCGTCCTCGACGACGAGACACCGGGCCGGGTCGACGCCGAGGCGCTCAGCGGCGAGGAGGAACGGCTCGGGGTCGGGCTTGCCGCGCTCGACGTCGTCGGCCGTCACGACCACCTCGGGCACGGCGAGCGCCGCCTCGGCGATGCGGGCCAGCGCCAGGGGGCGCGTGCACGACGTGGCGACGGCGGCGCGCCCGGCGGGCAGGAGGCCCAGCGCCTCCGCGGCGCCGGGCAGCGGGAGGATCCCGGCGGTGTCCTCCACCTCGAGCCGGTCGATGAGGGCGACGCCCTCGGCGACGCGCTCGGGCGCCACGAGCGCGGCGACGATGGCGCGGGCCGGGACGCCGTGCCAGCCGAGCAGGCGCTCGGGGTCCACGCCCATCTCGGCCGCCCAGCGCGTCCAGCAGCGCTCCACCGACGGCGTGGAGTCGATGAGCGTGCCGTCCATGTCGAAGAGGACGGCCGCGAAGGGGGCGCGTCCCGGGTGCAGCACCCCGCCGGGCGCCGCCGCGCCCCGGGTGCCCGCCGACGGCGCCCCGGGGCCGGGCTCGACGCCGGGAGGGCTGGTCGGGACGGGGCTGCTCGGGGTGGCGCTGGGCATGGACGGCACCCTACGGGCGGGCGGGCCGGCCCCCCGCGCGCCGCGGCCCGTGCGAGCATCGCGCCCGTGACCGCGCCGTCCGCCCCGCCGTCGCGCGGCGCGCGGCTGCGCGGGCCCTCCCGCCTCGTGGGCGTCGACGCCGCCCGCGGCCTCGCCCTGCTCGGCATGGTGGCCACCCACGTCCTGTCCCTCGAGACCTACGACGCCGACGGCTTCTCCACGGGGCCGAGCGCGACGGCGCTCGTCGCGGCGGGGCGCGCGTCCGCGCTCTTCGCCGTGCTGGCGGGCGTGTCCCTGGCGCTGGCGAACGGCGGCCTGCGGGCGCCCGCGGGCGCCGACCTGGCGCGGGCGCGCCGGGGGGTCGCGGCGCGGGCCGGCGTCGTGGCGCTCGTCGGGCTCCTCGTCGGGTCCTTCGGCGCGCCCGTCGCCGTCATCCTCGTCAACTACGCCCTGCTCTTCCTCGCCGTGCTGCCCGTCCTCGGCTGGGGGCCGCGCCGCCTCGTCCCGCTGGGCGCCGCCTGGCTGCTCGTCGTCCCCGTCCTCCTGCACCCGCTGCGGGACGCGCTCGTCGGCAGCGGCGCGCTCCCCCTCTCGCCGGGCAGCAGCCCGTCGTTCGTCTCCCTGGCCGAGCCGGGCCTGCTGCTGGGGCACCTGCTCCTCACCGGGTACTACCCCGTCCTGTCGTGGGCGGGCTTCGTGCTCCTCGGCCTGGGCGTCGGGCGCCTGGACCTGCGCCGGTCGGCCACCGCGGGCGCCGTCGCCCTCGCCGGGCTGGCGGCCGCGCTGGGCGCGTGGGCGGTCTCCGCCGCCCTGCGACCGCTCGCCATGCCCTCGCTCGACGTCCCCCTCGGCTTCCCCCTCTCCGGGGAGGACCTGGCGACGTCACTCGAGACGGGCCTCTACGGGACGACGCCGACGACGTCGTGGTGGTGGCTCGCCGTCGACGCCCCGCACTCGGGCACGCCGCCGGACATGGTCGGGGTCGCCGGGAGCGCGCTCGCCGTGCTCGGCGTCGCCCTGCTCGTCGCCCGTGTCGCCCGGCCCGTCGTGTGGCCGTTCGCCGCGATGGGCTCGATGACGCTCACGCTCTACTCGCTGCACGTCTTCTCGCTCGCCGTCATCGCCCTCTACGAGTACGGCGGCGGCGCGGCGCCGCCCGAGGGCCCGCTCTACGCCGCCCAGGTCGTCGGGCTGCTCCTCGTCGGCGGGCTGTGGCAGCTCACCGGGCTGCGCGGGCCCCTCGAGGGCCTCGTCGCCTCGGCGTCGCGCGCGGCGCGGGGGCCGGCCCGCTGAGAGTGGTGCGCTGAGGTCGCGGTGCACCGCGACCTCAGCGCA
>NZ_CANMPM010000006.1 GCF_947499845.1 uncultured Pseudokineococcus sp. | reverse complement strand
GCCCTACCCGGCGGCGCCACCACCACGCCCACCAGCAACGGTCAGGAGGTGAGCACCGACCCCCTGCAGGCCCTCACAGCCTGACCAACCCACGGAGCATCACGCGCACCACCAGGTACACCACCCCAGCGGGCTTGACCTCGCGATGATCGAACGCGGCGTGACCATGGACGACGACATCGCCGTCTCGGACGCCGACCGCTCACGTTGGCTGACCCAGGTACCCCACACCCGCGCGGGCCGCCCCTGCGGGTGCGGGACGTGCCCGTCCATCGGGCTGACGGACGCCGACGGCTCGACACCTGAGCTGATGGACGACCGAGTAGTCCTCCAGGCCAGCGCCACCGGCGCCCTGTTGCTGCTCTTCTTCGACGAGGACCGACTCAGCGAGCTGGAGCTCGCCCCGCTGAGCGACAAGACGTCCTTCAACGAGTTCCCCCACCCTGACGGGCTCAACTTCTTCGAGTGAGCCAAGCGGCCGCTCGAGCACGCTGCCCGCGTCCCTCCCCCGGCCGTCTCGCAGCCCATCGCTGGACGGCACGCCGAGTCCGCTCGCGCCCTCGTCATGAGTCGGCGCCCCGGAGTGCTGTCCCCGCTCACCGGACAGGCCCGCGCAATCCGTCGATGGGCTGCTGGTCCCAAGTGGTGAAGGGGTCGTCACCCACCTCTGCCATCAGCGCAGGCGCCGCCGCTCGCGCCGCCTCGGCCGACTCCCAGACGGCCACGCCGACGAACCGGCCGCTCTCGTCGTCGACGACTCCCGTCCAGACGAGGCCTTCTTGCTCCCTCGCACGACGGCTGTAGCGCTGCATGGAGTCGAGGACGGCCGGGCGGTGCTCCGGTCGCGGTGAGTGCACGGAGACGACGGCATAAGTCATTCCTCATCTCACCACCAGGACCGCCCCGCGGACGGCTCCCGGCAGGCGACGGCTGGCGCCGCGTGGCGGGGCCCACAAGTCCCGCAAGCCGACCGCCTACTGGAGCACCTCGCGACTCCAGGCGCGGTCCGGGCTCGCGGTCGTGATCTTGTGTCACTGGGGATCGACGACCGGGACGCTGATTCGAGCGCGGCGATCGCTCACACGACAGGAGGCTTCCCTGCTCCGCAGCACGAGGACCAGGACGCCGGGCGGGCCGCTACGTGGTCGTCGGGTCACCGTCTTGCTCGGTGAGGAACTCGAGCAGTAGCCGGTTGACGATCCCGGGCTGGTCCTGGTTGGCGTTGTGGCCGGCTCCCGGGACGAGCTCGTAGCGGCAGCGGGGCTCCCGGGCGGCCCAGCGCGGCGCCTCGCGGGCCACCGTGCCGGTGCGGTCACGCTCCCCGACCAGGAGCAGCAGCGGGTGCTCGATCCGGTAGTCGGCGCGGGGCTCGAGTGCCCGGGTGACGGCGTCCCAGACGGCGAGGAAGTCCTTCCACGACATCTGGTCCCCGGCCTTCAGGGCGTAGCGCTGCGCCGCCGGGTCGACGGCCGTCGACCTCGCCATCAGCCGGCGCAGGTGCCGCTCGGGCCAGACCCGGAAGGCCGTGCGGGAGGCCGCCAGGCTCCAGCGCTGCCACGCCGGCAGCGGCAGGGTCAGGCTGGTGCCGCCGATGACGGCCAAGGAGGCGACCCGTCCGGGGTGGTCCAGGAGGATCCGCTGGCCGACGTAGGTGCCGAGCGACTGACCGACGTGGTGGACCGGGCCCGGCTCGCCGAGGTGGTCGAGCACGGCGAGCAGGTCGTCGGCCATGTCGGCGACGGTGATCGGTGACGTCCCGAGCGGGCGCGAGGCCCCATGGCCGCGGGAGTCCCACACCAGAGCGCGGTACCCGGCCGCGGTCAGCGCCGGGACCTGCAGGTCGAACATCCGCGCGTCCATCGTCGCGCCGTGGCTGAGCACCACCAGCGGCCCCCGGGCCGGGCCGCTGAGCCAGAAGTGCACCCTCGTCCCGGACCGCGCGACAGCACCGTGCTGAGCGGGAGGAATCGGCGCCTCGGTCACCACGTGAGGCTCCCAGGTGTCGAGAGGCACGTGCAAGAGACGTAGCCACATGACGACCGCCTGCTGGGACGGCGAGGACCTCTTGGCGGCTCGAGGGATGGCGGCGCTGCGGCCGTCCCGCATGGGTGTCGGGTGCGGGACGGCCGCGCGAGCTCACCTGGACGTCACCCCGCCGGTCGGGGTCGCCTTGTCCGACCGGACGGAGGCGCCGGCGCGGGCCCCGGCGCGGTGGACGGCTCGGTACACGGTGGAGCGTCCGACGCCGAAGAGCTCGGCGACCTCCAGGGTCGTGTACTCCCCCGTGCCGACCAGCACCGCCAGGTGGGCCTCCTGCTTCGCGGTGAGCTTCGGCTGCCGGCCATGGAGGCGACCCTTTGCCCTGGCGACGCGCATGCCCTCCCGGGTGCGCATGCGGATCAGGTCGGCCTCAAACTCGGCGACCATCGCCAGCACGTTGAACAGCAGCCGCCCGACCGGGTCCAGCGGGTCGTGCACCGACCCGCCCAGGCTCAGGCGGACCTGCCGGGCGGTCAGCTCCTCGAGGATGCTGCGGGCATCCGGTAGAGACCGGGCGAGGCGGTCGAGCTTGGTGACCACGAGGGTGTCGCCCTCGCGGCAGGCGGCCATGGCTTCTCGCAGGCCGGGACGGTCGCGGTTGGTGCCGGTCAGGCCGTGGTCGACGTAGACCCGCGCCTCGGGCACGCCGAGGGCCTGCAGCCCGTCGCGCTGGGCGGTGAGGTCCTGGCCGTCGGTGGACACGCGGGCGTAGCCCACGAGCAGTGCGGTCATGGCGATACTCCAAGGGGATGACCGCCCCGGGGCCTCCTCGCACCGGAGCCGGCAGCGGCGCGATGGCCGCCACCGACGACGGTGACTCGACGGCACCGCTCGACACAAGTTAACTTGCTGCCATGGGCGTCGAGCCGGTCATCGCCGACAGCGCCCGCAAGCACGGGGTCAGCGACGAGGACATGCTTCACGCCTACGCCCACCCGCTGCGCGTCTTCGAGCTAGACGACGGCTTCACGATGGTCATCGGCGCTAACCGCGCCGCGATCGTCTACGAGGTCGGCGTGGTCGAGGGCGCACTGGCCCCCGTCATCGTCCATGCCATGAAGGCCCGAGCGAAGTTCCTGAGGTGATGACCATGCCGCGCACCGTCCACGACATCCTCGCCCACGCCGACGAGCTCGCCCAGCGCTTCGAGGACTACGAACCCTCCGAGCACGACGAGCGCGACCCGCAGAGCTACCTGGCCCTAAGGGAAGCGGTCCTGTCCCGCTCCCGAGCCGAGCGCTCGATCACCGACGCCGTCGCCGGAGCACGCGCCCACGGGTACTCCTGGTCCTCGATCGGCGCCCTGCTCGGCACCTCCGGCGAAGCAGCACGCCAGCGCTACGGCAGCACGCAGGACGCCTGACCCCATCGCCCGCTCCTCTTCGCGACCGATCTTCGTCGTTCGCCGGCGACGACGCCGGCCATGCGACCACGCGCTCTCGGCGACGTCCCCAGCCACCACACGTCGCCGTTCCACTCAGGATCCCCAACCCGTCACCTCGACGGAAGCCGCGGAGCTGATGAGCGGCGCTCACGTCGGGGTGATGTTGAGAAGTGCCTCCGCCTGACGTCGCCGCCGTCGACACTGACGGCATCCGACCGGCGCCTGCGTGGAAGGTGCGGTGGCGCCGGGGGGCCGACGGGGAAGGGTGGCCGAGTGAGCCGACGTGACGTCGCACTGCGGGGCGGAGCTGCCCTGGTCGTCTTGGTGCTGGTGCTCGTGGTCCTGGTCGCCGTCGGCGTCCTGCCCCGGCACGTCGTCGGCTTCGCCGCCCGCCCCCAGGTCCTGCAGGGACCTGACGACGTCCGGGTACTGGCGACCGGCCCCGTGACGCGCTCGGGCCTCGAGGGCGAGGTCGTCGGCGTCGTGGATGTCGTGGACGGGTGCCTGGGTGTGCGCACGACCGACGAGGTCTCCAGCGTGGTGGTCGCCTGGCCCCGTGGCAGCAAGCCTCTCGACGAGGGCAGCGGCGTCCGGCTGGCCGGCGGTCAGCGGGTACTGGTCGGTGAGGCCATCACAGCCAGCGGCGGCCTGCAGGAGATGGGTCAGGTGGTACCTGCCGGCAGCTGCGGCACCCATGACCGCGCGTGGGTGCTCGGCACCTTCACGCTCGGCTGACGCGGCTCGACGCACCCCAACCCGCCGCGGGGCTGCATCGCCTCTCCGGCAAGTACCCGCGCCCGCAGAGGATCCCTCACCGGTGCCGCCTCGTACCCGCTGCGGCCGCTCGTGAAGGTGCGGCCGTGCAGTCACCACCATGCTGGCCCGCGCACCACCATGTACGGAGAGTTGCCAGCACGCGCTTCCTCCAGCAGGACCTCGACGTCCTCGCGGCTACGCGCCGAGCCTTGAGGCCACTGGGCTGACCACCCGTTGCCGCGGCCGCAGACGGTGCCGCTCGGCAGGGTGATGTGCACCAGGTCGCCAGCGACGACGTCCAGCACGTGCTGGTCGAGTTCTTCCAGCAGGCCAGCGGATCCCGAGTCGCAGGCGTCGCAGCCGCAGTCCGGGACCAGGTCGACCTCGACCGCGGGGTCACCGGCGCCGACCAACAGGTAGTCGTGCTCAGGGGTACCGACCTTGTTCAGGCACAGCAGCAGTGGCACCGCACCGGTGCGGACGGGGTGCAGCCAGGTCGCGTGAGCTTGGTCGGCCAGGGAGGAGGGTGGCGCCCGCCACGGCGCCCGCGGAGCTGGGATCGGTTCGGCGGTCGCCAGACCCGTCTCGGTCAGTGCGGTCACCCAGGCGGCAGTGCGTACCGTCACGATGCGGTACTTGCCGGGGTCGCTGACGCGCGAGTACTCGTCGTCGTCGACCTGGCGATCAGGGTGGGGATCGGCCCAACCCAGGTGGTCGCCGCCGGCTGCGGTGAAGGCGTCACTGACCGCGTGCAGCAGCTCGTCGGCGTTCACGGCCGGGACGCTATGCGCCCCGCGCCGGAGGCGGCGAGGCCGAAGACTGCTCCACTGACGATCGCTGGCCGGACAGCGTCCCGCTGTCGATCGCTGGCCGGACACCATTTAGGTGCAACCTGAGGACGTGGCCCTCGACGACGACGTGATCCGCCTGATGAGCGACTACAGCGCGCCGAGCCCGGTGTGGACGTCCGAGGGGTGCCTCGCTGATCCGTCGCCACTCGGCCTCTCCCCCAGCCTGGTGACCCAGATGCTCGACTGGCAGCGCTTCTTCGACGAGCACTTCCACTGGGACCGCGGCTGGGACAGCCAAGGCGCGGGCGCCTGGTACGCCGAGGAAGGGGAACGTCTGCACAGCCGCCTGCAGGCTCAGCTCCCCGCGCGACGGGTCGTCCTTGACCTCTGGCCCGTGCCCACTTCGGGGCGCTCACACTGACGAGCTCGTCTTCCATGGCCCTCGTCGGCGTAGAGCCAGGCCGCCGCGGGGCCACGCCGAGCAGCGCGGCCTCTCGACCCGTCCCGCAGCCGATAGCTGGCCGGACAGCGTCCCGCTGTCCATCGTCATCTGGCACACGTGTGCCTGAGAGCTCAACGAGCGTCTGCGCGTGTCTCCTCGAGGCGTCCGTCGTTCATGTGTAGGACGCGGTCTGCGTGGGTGATGGTGGTGGTGTCGTGGGAGGCGATGAGTGCGCCGGTGCCGGTGGTGGCGCAGAGGTCGCGCAGGACGCCGAGGACGTGGGTGGTGGTCTCGTCGTCGAGGCGGCCGGTGGGTTCGTCGGCGACGAGGTAGGCGGGTCGGACGACGAGGGCGCGGGCGAGGGCGGTGCGTTGGGCTTGGCCGAGGGAGACCTCGGAGGGGGCGCGGTCGGTCAGGTCGCCCAGGCCGAGGGCGGTGAGCATCTCGGTGGCGGCGGTGGTGGGGTCGGGGTGGCCGGCCAGGCGTGCGGGTAGGGCGACGTTGTCGAGCAGGGTGATCTCCTCGAGCAGCCCGAAGCGTTGGGGGACGACGGCGACCTGCTCCCACCGGGTGCCTGTGTCGTTGGTCTGGTCGGTGAGGGTGGTGGTGCCGGTGTCGGGGGTCTCCCAGCCGAGGAGGCAGTTGAGCAGGGTGGTCTTGCCCGAGCCGGAGCGTCCGACGAGGGCGACGACCTCGCCGGGGTGGACGGTCAGGGTGACCCCGCGCAGGGCGTGGACGTGCTCGCGGCCGCGGCGGTAGGTCTTGTGCAGGTCCTGGCAGCCCAGGACGGCCCCGCCGGTGTCGACGGGTCGGGGTGGTGCGGGGGTGGGTGCGGCGTGGCGGCCGGTCATGTGGCTCTCCTGACGTGGACGCCGTCGGGGGTGGTCTCGACGACGACGCGGGTGGTGCCGGTCGCGGCGAGGGCGGCCAGGGCGTCGTCGGGCAGCTGCAGGCGCCCGTCGGTGTCGATGACGGCCAGGCGCCGGCCGTCACGGACCTCGTGGGCGACGGTGCCCGAGCGCAGGTGCAGGACCTGGTCGGCGGCGTCGGCGGCGAGGGGGTCGTGGGTGGCCATCAGCACGGTGGTGCCGGCGCGGGTGAGCTCACCGACGGCGGCGAGCAGGTCGCCGGTGGTGGCGGTGTCGAGCTCGCCGGTGGGTTCGTCGGCGATCACCAGGGCCGGGGAGCCGATGACGGCTTGGGCGAAGGCCAGGCGCTGCTGCTCCCCGCCGGACATCTGCCCGGGCAGGTGGTGGGCGCGGGTGGTGATGCCGAGCAGCTCCAGGAGCTGCTCGCCCTGCTCGCGGGCGACCGGCCGGGGGACGTGCCGCAGCCGGGCGGCCATGGCCAGGTGCTCGGTAGCCGTCAGGTGGCGCAGCAGGTTGTCGGTGGGGCGGGCGAAGACGTAGCCGATGTGCCGGCGGCGCAGGGCCCGCAGCCCGCGGGCGGACAGCCCGGTCAAGGCGTGGCCGGCGACCTCGGCGTGCCCGGCGGTGGGGGTGTCCTGGGCGGCGAGGATCCGCAGCAGGGAGGACTTGCCCGACCCCGACGGCCCGGTGATGGCGGTCATCCGCCCGGGCGGGACGGTGACGTCGACGCCCTTGAGGGCGTGGACCTCCCCGGTGGGTGAGGAGTAGATCCGCACCACGCCCCGGCACGCCGCGGCGGGGCCCGCGCCCGAGGTGGTGGTGGTGGGGGTGTTAGTCGGCATCGCGCATCACCTGCCCGGGGTGGGCGGTCGCGGCGGTGCGGGCGGCCAGGACCCCGGCGGTGGCGGCGACGGCGAGGACCCCGGCGGCGACCACGGCGACGGTGCCCCACGGCAGGGCCACCAGCGGGTCCGGTGGCAGGTCGGGCACGGGGTCCAGCAGCCCCAGGACCAGCGCGGCGGCGGGCAGGGTGACCGCGACCGCGACGAGGGCGGCGACGGCGGCCAGCAGCCCGGTCTCCAGGGCCGCCGAGGTGGCGGTCGCCCGCCCGCTCAGGCCCATCCGGGCCAGCAGCAGGCCCGCGACGGTGCGCTGGCGGGCCTGCGCGGCGGCGTGCAGCACCAGCCCCAGCAGGCCCAGCAGCCCGGCGGCCAGGGCGACGGCCCGC
Source organism: uncultured Pseudokineococcus sp. (assembly GCF_947499845.1). GTDB lineage: Bacteria > Actinomycetota > Actinomycetes > Actinomycetales > Quadrisphaeraceae > Pseudokineococcus. The sequence continues at coordinate 190,549 of NZ_CANMPM010000006.1, read as the reverse complement.
AGGTAGCCCAGCGACCAGGTCTGCGCGGCGAGCTCGGGGCGCTGGGAGAACTCCGCGGCGGTGCGCACCCCGGTGTCCCGCCGGTCGGGTCCGATCCCGGCGGCGCTCAGAGCGGCCAGGACCTCCGGGGCCTGCCCGCGGGACCACACCTGCCGGGTGATCACGGCGTCGGGGTCACGGTCGGCGGCCGCCACGGCCGCGGAGTACGCGCCCCACGGGGCGACCAGCAGCGGCCGCAGGGAGGACTGCCCGGGGAACGCCGAGGTGCGGGCGACGACCTGGGCGGGGACCTGGTACCCGCCCAGGTCGAGGGTGACCTGCTCGTCGACCGCCTGCACCGGGCCCACGGGCAGGGCCCCGGCAGCGATCACCGGCACCCGCCCGCCGCTGCCGTCGGGGCCGTCCTGCAGGGCGGCCATCAGCTCACCCAGCGGCTCCCGGGACAGGGCCTCGTTCCAGCGGACCACCCGCGGTAGCTCTTCGGGGTCGACGACCAGGACGTCGGCCTCACCGGCGTCGGGGAGCACGCTGACCCGGTTGTCCAGGCCCACGACCGTCGCCGCGGTCAGCCGGCCGCCGGTGGCCGCCTCCAGGTCTCGAGGGATCTCGCGGCCGCGGGGCAGGTCGACGACGACGTCGCTGCCGGTGGCCACCGACGCCTTGACCGCGATGGTGCGGGCGGTGGAGTCCGCCAGCGCCCCGGCGTAGGTCACCAGCCCCAGCGCCAGCGCGGTCGTGACCACGACCAGGCGCGTCGCGCCGGGGCCGGTCATCACCCGCCGCAGCGCCAAGAAGCCCGCCGGCGGGAGCCGGCGCACCCGCCCGGCGACCCGCGGCGCCAGCCGCTGCAGCAGCGCGACGACGGCGCCGGCGACCACGAGCACCGCCAGCAGCGGCACCACCAGCACCAGCACCGACACCCCGCCCGCCGGCGCCCGCCCACCCCCGGTGACCAGCGGGGCGGCGACCACGACCGTCACCGCGGCCAGTACCGGCAGCCACGGGATCCGCCCGGCCAGCTGCGCCGCGGGCCCCTGCCCGACCCGGCCCAGACGGGCCACCGCGGCGGCGGTCACGACCGCCACCACGGCGACCGCGACGACACCCACGGCGACCAGGACCCCGGCCACGGCGGGCAGCACCTGCCGCGGCAGCTGCGCCGCCGGGCCCAGCGCGGCGACCGCGCCCCACCCGGCCAGCCCTCCGGCCACGACCCCGCCCAGCACCGGGAGGGCCGCCTCGAGGGCGGCCTCGGCGCCGCCACGTGCCGGGGACAGGCCCCGGGCGATCAACGCCCGCAGCTCCCCCTCCCGCCGCCGCGCCCGCGCCCCGGCCCACGCCCCGACCAGCGCCAACGCCGCCAGCACCCCACCGACGCCGACCGCCCGCACCGGCGGTGACAGCAGCCTCACCGTGGCGTCGACGTCCTCCAGCACCACCGGCAGCGCCGTGCGCGCCTGCGGCGCGGTGAACCCGGCGTCGTCGACGAGGTCCGCGACCGGCTGCCCCGGGGCGACCAGCCGCGCCTGCAGCGACTCCCCCGCCTGTGACAAGTCCCGGGCCTGCGTAACCAGCAGACCCGCCGGGGTAGGGAAGAACCAGAGCAGGAATACGTCCGAGGCGATGCCCCGCTCGACCTCCAGGGCCGTGTCCAACGAGGCCAGCAGCACCGGCGGGGGCACCACGACCGCGCCCGTCGCGGGGTTCTCCCGCGGGACGACCAGGTCACCGATGCCCTGCCAGAACTGCGGCGCCGGCGCCGTGATGTCGGCGTACACCCCCGTGACCTCGACCTCGACGGCCGGTGAGGTCGCCGTCCCCAGCAGCTCGTCCCCGGGAGCCACCACGCTGACCGTGTCCCCCGGCCCCGCCCCGGTCCGCTCGGCGAAGGCCACCGGCACCAGCACACCGGTGCCGGTGACCTCACCGGCGACCAGCTCCACCGCCTCGGCGTACCCCGGCCGGCTGACCAGCTGCACCGGCGACGCACCGTCGGGCCCCTGCGCGACGGCCTCACCGGCCAGAAGGGTCGTCAGCACCGGCTCGTCCAGGCCCACCTGCCGCCCCGAGGCCCGGACCGCCTCGTCCAGCTCCGGCACCAGCCCCAGGCGCTCCACCGGCGAGCCGCCCTGCGGGGACCCCGTCCCCGAGACCAACGTCAGACCCAGCGCCTCCAGGCCACGGGCCTCCCGCTGCTCCCACACGCCCTGACCGCTCGAAGCGACCATCAACGGCGCTGAGACCCCCGCCGCCGCGAGCACCGCCACCAGCAGCAACAGGCCCAACGCCTGCCCCGGGAACGGCAGCAACGCCTGACGAGCACGCCGCAGCACCCGCGAACCTGACCTGGCATCACGCGGCTGCAGCACAGGACCCCCACGGCAGCTCGAGGACAACGCAGCGAAGCCGGCGGCCGTACGCCCCTCCCCCGTCAGGCACGAAGCCCACCACCACCCCACAGCACCAGGACCGCGTTGACCAGCATCACACCCGACACCGTGGCCACATCGAGTCCCGCGACCACCAGCGACAGAGACAGATGAGCCGACACCCGCGGTCGTCCCGTAGCCGATCCTCATCCGGTCGCTTCGCCCGGTGAGCACCGGCCCGCTGTCGCCCCCGTGTGCAGAGGGTCGGACATGATCACTCGTGCGGGCGGTCAGCCTTTCGCATCGCACGCGCGCTTCGCCCGCTGCACGAGACTTGGGACGACGTCGGTACCCCTCTGGACCGACCGGTGAGGAGACGACGTGGACGTGCCCTGGATCGTGGTCTTCGGCGCCCTGGTCGGGATGCTGCTGGGAGGTCTCGTCACCGCCGTAATCCAGAGGCGGAGATCCCGCAGGCTCGCCGCTCGAGGACGACTCGAGTGCGGCCTGAGAGTCCTGTCCGGCGAGGTGGACGGGCTGAACGGGAAGTGGCGCCACGGGTCGGCTGACCTCGAGGACGCGGTCATCCACTTCCGCCAAGGCCTGCCCGGTGGTGTCCGCGGCACCAGACCGGGCGTACCTCCGGTGCTGCTGCCCGTCGAGGCCGTGGAGGGAGAGCGTCGACCGCGAGCACGGGAGTGGTTCGGCGTCTCCCCCGACTGCGTCGTCCTCTCCATCCGCTCCGGGGACGCACGCATCGAATGGGCCGTGCTGGCCACGCAAGAGGCGTGGGTGCGAAGCCAAGTCGGTGCCGGAGCTTCGTAGCCGGGTCAACGACCCAGAGAGGGTGGCGAGAGCAGCGGCCACCCGGCTCAGCCCTTACATGCCAGCACTGGCCCCCTTCCGGCGTCCGGACGGCCGCTCGGGTGCGCCACCGCCGCCCCCTCGCGGCCGTGCCACTCACGATCCTCATCCGGTCGCTTCGCCCGGTGAGCACCGGCCCGCTGTCGCCCCCGTGTGCAGAGGGTCGGACATGATCACTCGTGCGGGCGGTCAGCCTTTCGCATCGCACGCGCGCTTCGCCCGCTGCACGAGACTTGGGACGACGTCGGTACCCCTCTGGACCGACCGGTGAGGAGACGACGTGGACGTGCCCTGGATCGTGGTCTTCGGCGCCCTGGTCGGGATGCTGCTGGGAGGTCTCGTCACCGCCGTAATCCAGAGGCGGAGATCCCGCAGGCTCGCCGCTCGAGGACGACTCGAGTGCGGCCTGAGAGTCCTGTCCGGCGAGGTGGACGGGCTGAACGGGAAGTGGCGCCACGGGTCGGCTGACCTCGAGGACGCGGTCATCCACTTCCGCCAAGGCCTGCCCGGTGGTGTCCGCGGCACCAGACCGGGCGTACCTCCGGTGCTGCTGCCCGTCGAGGCCGTGGAGGGAGAGCGTCGACCGCGAGCACGGGAGTGGTTCGGCGTCTCCCCCGACTGCGTCGTCCTCTCCATCCGCTCCGGGGACGCACGCATCGAATGGGCCGTGCTGGCCACGCAAGAGGCGTGGGTGCGAAGCCAAGTCGGTGCCGGAGCTTCGTAGCCGGGTCAACGACCCAGAGAGGGTGGCGAGAGCAGCGGCCACCCGGCTCAGCCCTTACATGCCAGCACTGGCCCCCTTCCGGCGTCCGGACGGCCGCTCGGGTGCGCCACCGCCGCCCCCTCGCGGCCGTGCCACTCACGATCCTCAACTGGGATGCCCGCATGACTCTTCGCTCAACTAACGAAGCGGTGCAGTACCGCTGGGCGGAACCGTGAGCGGGGCCGGACGGACTGCCGCGATTTGCCCGCCGCACCGTTCGATCGTCGTCGTCGTCGAGGCGGTGTTGTCGACGGCGCAGACGGCGAGGACCCGCTCGAGGCCGGAGGGCGCGCAGGCCGAAGCCGACGTGGCGAACCCACCGCACGTTCTCATCGTCTCTTCCACGGCCTCGTCCTCGTCGGTGGACACGCAGTCGCTGCGCGGCGCGAGAGGGCGTCGCCCCGAGAGAGACCCCGCACCATCCCGCTAACATCGGCCTATGACGATGACGGCTGGTCCCGGCGTGGTCGCGCGCCAGACGGCTCGAGGATCCGAGGAGGGCACGGCGCTGTTGGCGGCGGCGTGCCTGTTCCGGTCCCTGGCGGACCCGTCGCGGCTGTCGATCCTGCGGCACCTGGCCCTGGGTGAGCGCCGGGTGGTGGACCTGATGGCCCATCTGGGGCTCGCGCAGGCGACGGTCTCCGGTCACCTGGCCTGCCTGCGGGACTGCGGCCTGGTCACCTCCCGCCCGCAGGGGCGCGCCTCGCTGTTCTCCCTGGCCGTCGGCCCCGAGCTGCTCGAGCTGCTGGTGGCCGCGGAGCGGGTGCTGGCTGCCACCGGTGACGCGGTGACCCTGTGCCCGACCTACGGCGCCGACAGCACCGCCGACGCCGGCGGCAGCACCACTGACACCCCTGCCTCGAGCCTTCCGGCCCCGGGCCCGCCGGCCGAGGCGACGACCTCCGGCACGGTCAGGGGCGCGCGGTGAGCGAGCACACTCCCGCTGCGGGAGGACCGGTCACCCCGCCCGCCGGAGCGGACGAGGTCCAGGTCGAGCGGCTGACCCGACGCGGGCTGCGCCTGGCGCAGTTCACCGTCGTCTACAACGTCGCCGAGGGCGCGATCGCGATCACCGCCGGCCTGATGGCCGGCCTGGTGTCCCTGGTCGGCTTCGGCCTCGACTCCGGCATCGAGTCCGTGGCATCAGTGCTGGTGGGTCTGCGCCTGGCCGCCCGGCTGCGCAACGGCGCCACCGACGAGGCCAAGGAACGCCGGGCGCTGCGACTGGTTGCCCTGACCTTCTTCGTCCTGGCGACCTACGTCACCGTCGAAGGCATCCGCGGCCTGCTCGGTGGAGAGGCACCAGACACCTCCCGGGTCGGGATCGCGCTGCTGCTGGCCTCCGTGGTGATCATGCCGCTGCTGGCCCGTGCCAAGCGCCGGGTCGGCCAGCAGCTCGGTGGTGACCAGCTCGTCCTCGCCGACGCCGCAGAGACCAAGATCTGCGTGCTGCTGTCCATCTCGACCCTGGCCGGGCTGGCCCTCTACGCCTGGACCGGCGCCGCGTGGCTGGACCCTGTCGCCGGGTTCGTCATCGCCGCCTTCGCCATCCACGAAGGCCGGGAAGCGTGGGAAGGCGAGCTCGTCGAAGACCGCGACGAGGACGACGACTGACCTGAGCATCGCGCCGTAGACCTGAGGCCCACTGCCCTGACAGAGCACCTGCCTGCCGCGACGCCCACCGCTGACGCTGCACCAGTCACCCGGCCCCCCCGGGTGGTCCGGCAGGCTGCACCGCCCATGGGTCATGAAGGACGGTGCAGCTGCCGGTCACCGAGACGACCGGGGTAGTCCCGGCGGACCGTGCACCAGCGCGGCCCCGTACCACTGGGCCGCTGAGGCTGACCCCCGCCTGGCGGACGGGGTCAGGAGTCGTCGGTCCCCTGGAGGGGGGCGAAGCTGACTCCCCCGTCGGCGGAGGACAGCACAGCTGCTGATGTCACGGCCATCACCTGCAGCGCTCCACCGTCCTGGCGGGAGGCGGCCACGGCCTGGGGCGGGCCGGGAACGGCGCCGGGTGTGGCCCAGGTGGCGCCGGTGTCCTGGCTCACGGCGACCGTGCCGTCGGGGGTGATGCCCACGATCGTGGTGGCGTCAGCCATCGCCGCGACCTGCAGCAGGGGTGCCTGCTCCAGCACCGACCACGAGGCGCCGGCGTCGCGCGAGAGCGCCGGACCGTCCTGGCTGGTCGCCAGCACCGTCGTCCCCTGCGGTGAGGACGCCAGCGCGAAGGGCTGCACCGGCGCCTGGGTCGTGGTCCAGGTCCGGGCGTCGGCGCTCATCCGCAGCTGCCCGTCGAAGCCGATCACGGCGCCCTGCAGCGCGCTGAGGGCGTGGAAGTCGGACTGGCCCTGCCGGGAGAGGGCCGACCACGACCGTCCCCCGTCGGTGGACTCGATCAGGCCGACGGGTTGTGGCAGGTCGACACCCGGGCCGGGGTGGCCGGAGGCGTAGAAGTGGTCCGGCCCGGCGACGGTGAACCCCATCAGGTCGATGACCGGGCCGACCCGGACGGGCGTGCCGTCCTGGTAGGAGAACAGCCCGTCGTGGGTGGCCAGCTGGACCACGCCGTCGGCGGGGTTGATGCCCACGCCATGCACGTGATCGCTGGGCAGCGGCGCTGCCGCGGTCTCCTGGCCCTGCACCTCGCCTCCACTGCCAACACCTGCACCTGCACCTGCACCTGCACCAGCCGAGGCACCAGCACCGGCGCCCGGGGCGTCGGGCAAGGCCTCGCCCTGCGGGTCGTCCGCGCTGCACCCGGCCACCAGGACGGCCACCAGCACCACCCCGCCGACCGCGCTCCCGCCCCGTCGAGCGCCCCGGGCCGCCGAGACGCTCACAGCTGCTCCAGCAGCTGGTTCATCTCGTCGATCTCGGCGGTCTGGTCGGCTGCGATGACCTCGGCCAGGGCAAGCGCCTGCGGGTTGGCTCCCTGGTCCTGCTCGGTGCGCGACATCTCCACCGCGCCTTCGTGGTGGGCGACCATGCCGGTCAGCCACATCTGGTCGAACCCTGCACCTGACATGCCCTCGAGCTCGTCCATCTGCTCCGAGGACATCATCCCGGTCATCTCGGGGCCGTGGCTCATGCCCCCCATGCCTCCCATGCCGTCCATGGACATGCCGTCTATGGACATGCCGTCGGGGACCTCCTGCCCCCAGGTGCGCAGCCACGAGCTCATGGCGTCGATCTCCGGGCCCTGCGCCGCGGTGATGCGCTCGGCCAGGGCCTGGACCTGCGGGCTCTGCGCCCGCCTGTCAGCCATCTGCGCCATCGCCAGTGCGCCGCGGTGGTGGACGATCATCTGCTGGGCGAAGGCGACGTCGGCGTCGTTGTGCTCTGCGGCGACCGTCGCCGTGCCCGTGCTGCCAGGACTGCTCGAGCCGGGACTGCTCGGGGTGCTGGGGCCGGGGGTGCTGGGGCTGGGGGTGTTGCTGGGGCCTGCCGTGACGGTGGAGCCGTCGGTGCTGCAGGCGGCCAGCCCCAGGGACAGGGCGGCTGAAGCGGCGACGGCAACGGCCAGTCGGTGGGTCTTCTTCATGAGGGGTCTCCTGTAGCCGCTCCGGGTGGGATGCCACGGCGAAGCGGGTGGAACGGGCGGGGGAAGGGATGCGGCAGCTCGTGGTCCCTGGTCGGGACCGCGCCGGCTCCTACACCCGCACCACGCACAAGGAGATCCGCGGGCGCCGCCACGGCACACCGCGGGCGCCTGTGCCTCCGGGAAGGGTGTGGCTCTGGGCCAGCCACCGCGCCGCGGCGGTCGACCACGGCGTGCGCAGCAGACGCGCCGCTGCGAGGGCGCCCAGACCCACGCCGGCCCCGACCAGGGCCAGCAGGCACCCGACCGCCATCAGGTGGTCGCCCCCGTGGTCTTCCTCCGCAGACAGGACCTGCGCGGAGGTCGGGTCGACAGGGACGACATGGGCACCCGGCACCTCGGTGAGGGCGCCCGGCAAGCTCGGGTCCGAGAGACCAGGTCGACGGTCGGCCGCGGCGGCGGCCGCGTCGTCTGCGCGGGCGGCGAACGGCGGATGGCCCTGGGCTGGCTGACCTGCCGGGTGCTCCGCAGGGCTGTGCGCGGCACGGGGTGCCGCGAGAGAAGACGAAGCACCGCTCGAGGGTGCCGCCGCAGCGCTCAGACCGTGCGTGGCCGACAGGCCGTGCATGGCCAGGAGACCGCTCAGCACCAGCAGGAGCAGGCCCCACGTGGCCCACGCGCCCCTCGTGGTGAGGGCCGGGGCACTACCGCGCTTCACCGCCGTCTCCTCCTGGTCTCGGGTTCCCGGGCTGCCGGCGCCGGCGCCGGCGCCCGTGGACCAGCACGATGGCACCACACCAGCCGCCAGCCTGCGGCAGGGCCCTGCCCCGGTAACCACCGGGCCAGGGCTGCGCGTGCGTCGGTCCGCTCCTCAGGTGCTGGCGCAGGTCATCGACGAGGACGGCGGTGTCGTCGCGGACCAGCCGCATCCGCCCCAAGCCCCTCGATGGCCCTTCGACGACGCGGCGCAGGCGCACGCCCGACGACCGAGGAGCCGGGAACAAGCATACCCCCCAGGGGTATTGTGGTGGGCATGTCATCCACCCAGCTGGTTCCTGGCCCGGGACAGGCGCACGGTCGCCGCCACCGCGGCGCGTCACCTGGTACCGGCGCCGCGGTGCAGCACACCTGCCCGATGCATCCCGAGGTGCGCCAGCAGGGGCCCGGTTCGTGCCCGATCTGCGGGATGGCACTGGAGCCGGTGACGGTGAGCGCCGACGACGGGCCGAGCCCGGAGCTGGCGGACATGACCCGGCGGTTATGGGTCGCGGTGGCCCTGACGGTGCCGGTGGTGGTCCTGGAGATGGGCTCGCACCTGGTCCCGGCGGTGCACGACCTCGTGCCGCCGGCGGTGTCGGTGTGGATGCAGCTGGCACTGGCGACCCCGGTGGTCCTGTGGGCCGGGTGGCCGTTCTTCGTGCGCGGGTGGGCCTCGGTCCGCAGCCGGAACCTGAACATGTTCACCCTCGTCGCCCTCGGGACCGGGGTGGCGTTGGCCTTCAGCGTGGTGGCGGTCCTGACGCCGGGGATCTTCCCGGCGGCCTTCCGCGGTCCGGGCGGGACGGTCGACGTCTACTTCGAACCGGCCGCGGTCATCACCGCCCTGGTGCTGCTCGGGCAGGTCCTCGAGCTGCGCGCCCGGGAGCAGACCTCCGGGGCGGTGCGTGCCCTGCTGGACCTGACGCCGCCGACCGCACGGCGGGTCGAGGCCGACGGGTCCGAGCACGACGTCGACCTCGCCGACGTCGCCGTGGGCGACCTCGTGCGGGTGCGCCCGGGCGAGAAGGTCCCGGTCGACGGGACCGTCGTCCAGGGCCGCGCGAGCGTGGACGAGTCGATGGTCACCGGGGAGTCGATGCCGGTGACCAAGTCCGAGGGTGACGCCGTGATCGGAGGGACGTTGGCCGCCGGTGGGGGGCTGCTGGTGCGCGCCGGCGCCGTCGGCGGGGACACCGTCCTGGCCCGGGTGGTCGACCTCGTCTCGGCGGCGCAGCGCTCCCGCGCCCCGATCCAGGCGACCGTCGACAAGGTCGCCGCGGTGTTCGTGCCCGTCGTCATCGCCGTGGCCGTGGCCGCCCTCGTGGTGTGGGCGCTGGTCGGCCCTGACCCGGCCCTGGCGCACGCCCTGGTCGCGGCGGTCAGCGTGCTGATCATCGCCTGCCCCTGCGCGTTGGGGCTGGCGACGCCGATGTCGGTGATGGTCGGCGTCGGCCGCGCCGCCGGCGCCGGGGTGCTGGTCAAGGACGCCCAGGCGATGCAGCAGCTGCAGCGGGTGGACACCGTCGTCGTCGACAAGACCGGCACCCTCACCCAGGGCCGCCCTCAGCTGACCGGCGTCCAGGTGCACGGCGACGCCGACCCCACCCAGGTGCTGGTCTTGGCCGCGGCGCTCGAGCGCTCCTCCGAGCACCCCCTGGCTCACGCCGTCGTGACCGCCGCCGACGCCGGTTCCGGTGGTGGCGTCGGCGGCGTCGGTGCTGGGCGATCGCTACCGGCGGTCGAGGACTTCACCGCCCCGGCGGGCCGTGGGGTGTCCGGGCTCGTCGAGGGCCACCGCGTCCTGGTCGGCAGCGCCAGGCACCTGCGAGAGCACGACGTCGACCCGACCCCTGTCCAGGAGCTCGCCGAGGGGGTGCGTGCCGGCGGCGCCACCGCCGTCCTGGTCGCCGTCGACGGCACGCCCGCCGCTGTGCTGGCCATCGCCGACCCGGTCCGCCAGACCACCGCCGAGGCACTGTCAGTGCTGCGCGCCGAGGGCGTCGAGGTCGTGATGCTCACCGGCGACGCCGAGGCCACCGCCGCCGCGGTCGCCGGTCAGGTCGGCATCGACCGCTTCGAGGCCGAGGTCACTCCCGAGCGCAAGCACGAGGTCGTCCGCGAGCTCCGCGAGCAGGGGCACGTGGTGGCGATGGTCGGTGACGGCGTCAACGACGCCCCCGCCCTGGCCGCGGCCGACGTCGGCGTGGCGGTGGGCACCGGCACCGACGTCGCCCTGGAGAGCGCCGGCATCACCCTGCTGCAGGCCGACCTGACCGCACTGGTCCGCGCCCGCCGGCTGTCGCGGGCGACCATGGGCAACATCCGTCAGAACCTGGTCTTCGCGTTCGTCTACAACGGCGCCGGCATCCCGATCGCCGCCGGCGTCCTGTACCCCGCGACCGGGCTGCTGCTGTCCCCCGTCATCGCCGCCGCCGCGATGGCCCTGTCCTCGGTCAGCGTCATCACCAACGCACTGCGACTGCGCACCACCCGCGCCTAACCAGAACCTGCCTCCGTCGTCAAACACCCCAACAGCCCGGGTCGCCACCCCAAGGATCAGGCGTGCTGCACGAGCAGACGACAACTGAGTCGGGACACACAAGTCGCGTCCCAGTTGTCGACCCCCTACTGGCCATGGAGGTGCTCGCCGCGACGAGGGCACGCGGATCCGCCGCCGCCGTCCCAGCAGACCTGTCCGGATCGACATCCCGGAGAAGGGGCCTCCTACGGCGACGCCTCCCGAGGACTGGCCTTCGCCGCGCTGGTGACGTTGCCGACGCAGGTCACCCGACGACATCTCTCGACGCACGCTGGTCTCGGACGGCGCCGAGTCGCCTCACACGGAGGCGGCGGTCGGCTGGCCGGACGGGGGCTCCACCTCGCCCGCCGCCGTCGCCGCGAGCGCGGCCTCGACGTGCAGGCGCGCCGAGGGCAGCAGCGGCACGGCGGCGTCGTCCGGGGTGAGCAGCAGCTCGAGCTCGGTGCACGACAGGGCGACGGCCTGCGCCCCGCGCTCGACCAGCCCGGCGACGACGGCCCGCAGGTCCGCCCGGGTGGCGTCGGAGAGCACGCCGCGGCAGAGCTCGTCGAAGACCGCCCGGTCGACGCGCTCGATCCCCTGCGCGTCGGGGACCACGACCTCGAGGCCCGAGAGCGCCAGGCGCTCGGCGTAGAAGCTCTCCCGCATGGTCGCGCCCGCGCCCAGCAGGCCGACGACCCGTGCCCCCTCGCGGTGGGCGGCGGACGCGACGACGTCCGCCAGGTGGAGGAAGGGGACGTCGAGGGCCTCTTCCAGCGGACCCGCCGCCTTGTGCATGTAGTTCGTCGCCAGCAGGACGAGGCCGGCACCCGCCTGCTGCAGCGCCAGGCCCTCGCGGCGCAGGAGGGCCTCGGCGTCGTCCCAGCGGTCCTCGAGCTGCATCTCGCGGACGGCGGAGAAGTCGACGCTGCGCAGGAGCAGGTCGGCGCTGGCCAGGCCGCCGCGGCGCTCGCGCACCATCTCGTTGGCCAGGCGGTAGTAGAGGGCGCTGGACTCCCAGCTCATGCCGCCCAGGACACCGATCGTGGTCATGGCGGCCACGCTCCCCCGCCGCGCGAGCCACGCGCTACGGGCGCAGAGCCGGGGCCTCCCCCAAGCGCTGCTTGGGTGCGACGGCGCGCCGAGGGCACGATGGCGTCGTGGACCCCCGCCGGCTGCTGCTCCTGCGGACGGTCGGCGACGAGGGGTCGCTGGCAGCCGCCGCCCGGAGGCTGGGGACGACGCAGCAGGCCGTGAGCCAGCAGGTGGCCCGGCTGGAGGCCGAGGCGGGGACCGCGCTCGTCGTCCGGCAGGGCCGCGGCACGACCCTCACCGAGGCGGGCGCCCTGCTGGCGCGCCGCGGCGCCGACCTCGCGGGCGTGCTCCGCGCGGCGCAGGAGGACCTCGCGGCCCTCTCGGGCCTGCTGCGCGGCGAGGTGGCGGTCGCCGCCTTCCCGACGGCCACCGCGCTAGTCCTCCCCGAGGCCCTGGCGGCGCTGGCCGTGACGGCGCCGGACCTCGACGTCCGCCTCGCCGAGCTCGAGCCGCCCGAGGCCGAGGACGCCGTGCGGGCGGGCCGGGCCGACGTCGCCCTGGTCTTCCGCCACGTCGGGGACCCCGAGCCGGTGCCCGGCGACCTCGTGCGCCGCCCCCTCAGCAGCCACGCCGTCCACGCCGTCGTCCGCGCCGGCGCGCCGCGGCCGATCCGCCTCGGCGACCTCGCCGACGAGCGCTGGGTCGCGGGGTGCCCCCGGTGCCGCGCGCACCTCGTCCGGGCGGCCGCGGCCGCGGGCTTCACCCCGGACGTGCGGCTCGCGACGGACGACCACGTCGCCGTCCAGCGCCTCGTCGCCGCGGGGCTGGGGGTGGCCCTCCTGCCGGTGTGGGCGCTGCGCGCAGCGGCTCTCCCGGGGGTGAGCACCGGGCCGCTCGAGGGGGTCGACGACCGCGTGGTCGAGGTGCTCCTGCGCCCCGAGGCGCGGCGCGTCCCCGCGGTGCGCGCCCTCGTCGCCGAGCTGGAGCGGGTGGCGCGGTCGGTGGACGGCGACGGCGCCTGAGCCAGCTCCCTCGTCGCACCTCTCGTCGCGCCGGGGACCGGCCGCGCGGCCCCGGACGCACCGCGGGCCCGGCACCTCGTGAGGTGCCGGGCCCGCAGACGACCACCGCTCAGGCGAGGGCTGCCACGGCCTCCTCGACGGGCACGTCGCCGGAGACGAGCTCGAGGGTCTCCCCCGCCGTCCCGGGCGCGGCCAGCAGCGCCGCCAGCACGGCGGCGACGTCGGCGCGCGGCACCCCGCCGACCTCGAGGGTGCTGCGCGAGAGCGTGACGCGGCCGGTGGCCTCGTCGTCGAGCAGGTGCCCCGGGCGCAGCACCGTGAGGTCCAGCTCGGGGCGCGAGCGCAGCGCGTCCTCCGCCGCGAGCTTGGCCCGCAGGTAGTCGACGAAGCCGGGCTCGACGCCGTCGGGCGTCGCGCCGTCCACGACGGCCTGCAGGCCCATGGCCGAGACGAGCAGGTAGCGGCGCACGCCCGCGACCGACGCGGCGTCGGCGAGCTTGAGGGCGCCGTCCCGGTCCACGTCGATCTTGCGCTGGGCCCCGCCCTTGCCGCCGGCGCCGGCGGAGAAGACGACGGCGTCCGCGCCGCGCACGTGCTCGGCGAGGTCCGCGGACGTCGCGGTCTCGATGTCGAGGACGACGGGGGACGCGCCGTCCTGCTCGAGGTCGGCGACGTGGTCGGGGTTTCGCACGACGCCCATGACCTCGTGACCGCCGGCGACCAGGCGGGGGGTCAGCTGGCGGGCGACGCCGCCGTGCGCTCCGACGATGACGACCTTCACGGGGTACCTCCTGCTGGTGTGCGTGGGGCGGCGCTCGACGCCGCCGTGGACCTCGGCCGCCCTAGGGCGGCCACCACCGCCCCAGCACCCCGACGCCGCCGGGTGTTCCGCCCGGGTCGCCGCCCGGGTCCGCCGCCCGGGCGCGCCGCCCGGGCGCGCCCCCTTGCCCTCGCGGCGGGCGTGGGGTCCACTGCTCCCGGAGCCGCCGCACGACGCCGTCGGGCGCCGCGGAAGGCTCCAGCCCAGCAGGCCCCGCGTCGGAGCGGAGCCGGTCGTGAGGAGCACCATGTCCGTCATCGAGCACCTGCCCTGGCCGCTGCTGCGCCAAGCCGTGGCCGCGCGCCGCGGCGCCGGCGACGCGCTCGGCCGGGGCGCCGCCGTCCGCTCGCGCGGGACGGAGGCGAAGGTCGCGCGCACCGCGACGGCGGACCGGGTGGCCGACTCGGTCTGCCCGTTCTGCGCGGTCGGCTGCGGCCAGAAGGTCTACGTCAAGGACGAGAAGGTCGTCCAGGTCGAGGGCGACCCGGCGTCGCCCATCAGCCGCGGTCGCCTGTGCCCCAAGGGCAGCGCGAGCACGCAGCTCGTCACCTCCCCCAGCCGCGTGACGACGGTGAAGTACCGCCGCCCCCACGGCACGGAGTGGGAGGACCTCGACCTCGACGTCGCGATGGAGATGATCGCCGACCGCGTCCTCGACGCCCGCCGCAAGGGCTGGCAGGAGACGGACGAGTCGGGCCGTCACCTGCGGCGGACCCTCGGCTTCGCGAGCCTGGGCGGCGCGACGCTGGACAACGAGGAGAACTACCTCATGAAGAAGGTCTACACGGCGCTCGGCGCCGTGCAGGTCGAGAACCAGGCGCGCATATGACACTCCTCCACGGTCCCCGGTCTGGGGACCACGTTCGGCCGCGGCGGCGCGACCACGCACCAGCAGGACCTGTCCAACGCTGACTGCATCCTCATCGAGGGCAGCAACATGGCGGAGGCCCACCCCGTGGGCTTCCAGTGGGTGATGGAGGCCAAGCGCAAGGGCGCGACGATCATCCACGTCGACCCCCGCTTCACGCGGACGTCGGCGGTGGCGGACCTGCACGTGCCCATCCGGGCCGGCAGCGACATCGCCTTCCTCGGCGGGCTCGTCAACCACGTCCTCTCCGGCGGGCACGAGTTCCGCGAGTTCGTCGTGGCCTACACCAACGCCGCGACGATCGTGTCGGAGGACTTCCGTGACACCGAGGACCTCGAGGGGCTCTTCTCCGGCTACGACGCGGAGTCGCGCAGCTACGACCCGTCGTCGTGGCAGTACGCGTCCGGGCCGACGACGGCCGCCTCGGGCCAGCGCGACCCCGAGCAGGCCGCCGGCGTGCAGCCCCAGGGCGGCTCGTCCGACTCGGCCGACCAGGGCTCGCAGGGCCCCGGCGGCGCGGACGCGCTGAGCACGGGCGGCGTGCCCGAGCGCCAGCAGCGCGACGAGACGCTGCAGGACCCGCGGTGCGTCTTCCAGCTGCTCAAGCGGCACTTCTCGCGCTACACGCCCGAGATGGTCGAGGAGACCTGCGGCATCGCGCCGGAGCAGCTCGCGGCCGTCGCCGACGCGCTCGTCCGCAACAGCGGTCGGGAGCGGACGACGGCGCTCGCCTACGCCGTCGGCTGGACGCACCACACCGTGGGCGCCCAGATGATCCGGACGGCGGCGATCCTCCAGACGCTGCTCGGCAACGTCGGCCGCCCGGGCGGCGGCATCCTTGCCCTGCGCGGGCACGCCAGCATCCAGGGCTCGACCGACATCCCGACGCTCTTCAACAACCTGCCCGGCTACCTGCCGATGCCCTACGCCCGCGACGGCCTGGACCTCGACAGCTACATCGAGCAGGACACGACGTCGACGGGCTTCTGGGGCAACAGCCGCGCCTACCTCGTGAGCATGCTCAAGAGCTGGTGGGGCGACGCGGCGACGGCGGAGAACGACTTCTGCTTCGACCGCATCCCGCGCCTGACGGGCGACCACGGCACCTACCAGACGGTCCTCGACCAGGTCGCGGGCAAGGTGCCCGGCTACTTCGTCGTCGGCCAGAATCCGGCCGTCGGGTCGGCCAACGCCCGCCTGCAGCGCCTCGGCCTCGCGAACATCGAGTGGCTCGTCGTGCGCGACATGCAGATGATCGAGACGGCGACGTTCTGGAAGGACGGCCCGGAGATCGAGACGGGCGAGCTGCGGACGGAGGACATCGGCACCGAGGTCTTCTTCCTGCCGTCGGCGAACCACGTGGAGAAGGACGGCACCTTCACCAACACGCAGCGTCTGCTGCAGTGGCACCACAAGGCCGTCGAGCCGCCGGACGACGCCCGCAGCGAGCTGTGGTTCTACTTCCACCTCGGTCGTATCCTCCGCGAGCGCCTGGCGGGCTCGACCGACCCCAACGACCGGGCGCTCCTGGACCTCACGTGGGACTACTCGACCGAGGGCCCGCACGCCGAGCCCAGCGCCGAGGAGGTGCTGCGCGAGATCAGCGGCACCGGGCCCGACGGGTCGGCGGTCTCGGGGTACACCGAGCTCAAGGACGACGGCTCCACCCGGTCCGGCTGCTGGATCTACTCGGGCGCTTACGCGGACGAGGTCAACCAGACGGCGCGGCGCAGGCCGGGCTGGGAGCAGGACCTCACGGCCGCCGAGTGGGGCTGGGCGTGGCCGGCCAACCGCCGCGTGCTCTACAACCGCGCCTCGGCCGACCCCCAGGGCAAGCCGTGGAGCGAGCGCAAGAAGCTCGTGTGGTGGGACGAGGACGCCGGCCGCTGGACCGGGGACGACGTCCCCGACTTCGAGGCCACGAAGCGGCCCGACTACGTGCCGCCGGCGGGCGCGAAGGGGCCGGACGCCCTCGCGGGCACCGACCCGTTCGTCATGCAGTCCGACGGCAAGGCCTGGCTCTTCGCGCCCTCCGGGGTCGCCGACGGGCCGATGCCCTCGCACTACGAGCCCACCGAGTCGCCCATCGGCAACCCGGTGTACCCGCAGGTCACCTACAGCCCGACCCGGCAGGACTTCGACGTGCCGGGCAACCGGCGCAACCCCGCCCGCAGCCGGGTCTACCCCTTCGTCTTCACGACGTACCGGCTGACCGAGCACCACACGGCCGGCGGCATGAGCCGGACCCTCCCGTACCTGTCGGAGCTGCAGCCGGAGATGTTCTGCGAGGTCTCCCCCGAGCTCGCCCGGATGCAGGGCCTGGACCACATGGGCTGGGCCACGCTCACGTCCGGGCGCAGCGCCATCGAGGCCCGCGTCATGGTCACCGAGCGCATGCGGCCCCTGCGGGTGGGCGGCGAGGTCGTGCACCAGATCGGGCTGCCGTGGCACTGGGGCCCGAACGGCATCTCGACCGGTGACGCGGCCAACGAGCTCGTCGAGATCGCCCTGGACGCCAACACCCACATCCAGGACAAGGTCGGCACCTGCGACATCCGCCCCGGCCGCCGTCCGCGCGGGCCGGCGCTCGTCGAGCACGTGGCGAGCTTCCGGCGCCGGGCGGGCCTGCCGGACGACCGCGACGTCGCCTCGGCGCGGGGCGGGACGCTCGTGCCCGCGGACGCCGGGGCTCAGGCCGACCCGGACGGGACCGTCGCCCGCGGCGGGCCCGGTGGGCCGGCACGAGGCGCCGACGAGGAGTCGGGCGGCTCGGGCACGGCCCGACCGGGGTCCGACGGCCCAAAGGACGACCGCACGGACCACCGAGGGAGCACGGCGTGAGCGCCAGCACGGACAGCAGGCCCACGACCGGCGGGCACCGGAAGGGGTTCTTCGACACCCCGTCACCCGCGGACGGCACCGGCTACGACGCCGACCACCCGCCCCGCATGGGCTTCTTCACGGACACCAGCGTCTGCATCGGCTGCAAGGCCTGCGAGGTGGCGTGCAAGGAGTGGAACATGGTCCCCGCCACGGGGGAGATGGACCTCACCGGCACCTCGTACGACAACAGCTCGATGCTCGGCGCCTCCACGTGGCGCCACGTCGCGTTCGTCGAGCAGCCGGTGCCGCAGCGGGCCCCGGTCGGCCTCGGGATGCCGGGCATCGGCCCGGGCCCGGCGCCGGCCGCCGCGCCCGGCGGCGGAGGCGGGTGCGGCTCGGGCGGGGGCTGCGGCTCCGGCGGCGGGGCGTCGTCCGGCGGGCTCCCCCCGGTCGCCGACATGGGCGACTTCGACGTCCTGTCCTCCCTCGAGGGCACGGCCACCGACCCGGGCTCGCTGCCCGCACCGTCCGCCGGCGCCGGTGAGCAGGGCCCCTCGGGCTCGCCCGAGGGCGTCCGCTGGCTCATGGCCTCCGACGTCTGCAAGCACTGCACCAACGCCGCCTGCCTCGACGTCTGCCCCACGGGCGCGCTGTTCCGCACGGAGTTCGGCACCGTCGTCGTCCAGGACGACGTCTGCAACGGCTGCGGCTACTGCATCCCGGCCTGCCCCTACGGCGTCATCGGCAAGCGCGAGTCCACGGGCCGCGCCCACAAGTGCACGCTCTGCTACGACCGGCTCGGCGAGGGCATGACCCCGGCCTGCGCCAAGGCGTGCCCGACGGAGTCCATCCAGTTCGGCCCCGTCGACGAGCTGCGGCGCCGGGCCGACGAGCGGCTCGCCGTCCTGCAGGAGAAGGGCGAGCCCAAGGCCCAGCTGTACGGCCACGACACCGAGGACGGCGTGGGCGGCGACGGCGCCTTCTTCCTCCTCCTCGACGACCCGGAGGTCTACGGCCTGCCGCCGGACCCGGTGGTGACGACGCGCGACCTGCCGGACATGTGGAAGCACGCGGCCATGGCGGCGGGCACGATGCTCGGCGCGCTCGCCCTCTCCTTCCTCGGGGCCCGCCGGTGAGCGCCCCCGAGCGCCGCGAGGCGGAGCGCGGGATGCCGGCCAGCGCCGGCGAGCCGCGGGACGGCGAGGCCCCCGCGCCGGACGCCGGTCCGTCGCCGGCGAGCGGGGAGCGGCGCGGCTGGGACCAGCTGACGACGACGCCCAGCGAGCAGGGGACGCTGACGGGCGGCCCGCAGGACCGCGGCCGGCCGGGGGCCTCGCGTCGCCGTCGTCGCGGCGCCGAGGAGCTCATGGTCCCCGAGGCCGAGTTCCAGTCGTACTACGGCCGGCAGGTCATCCACACGCCCACGTGGAAGGTGCCCGACGTCCCGCTGTACCTCTACCTCGGCGGGCTCGCGGGCTCGAGCTCGGTGATCGGAGCGCTGGCGGACGCGACCGGGCGACCGGTGCTGCGGCGCACGGCCCGCCTGGCCGGCTCGATCGGCAGCATCGGCAGCGTGGTGGCGCTCATCCACGACCTGGGCATGCCCAGCCGCTTCCTCAACATGCTGCGCGTCTTCAAGGTCACCTCGCCGCTGAGCGTGGGCAGCTGGATCCTCTCGCCGTACAGCGCGTTCGCCGGCGTCGCCGCGGCGGCGGAGGTCGGCGGCCCGCTGCTGGCCTCGGGGCGCCTCCCCCGCCTCGCGCCGCTCCTCCCGCTCGTCGGGCCGGTGGGCCGGGCGTCCGGCGTCGCCGCCGCCGTCCTCGGGCCGCCGCTGGCGACCTACACGGCCGTGCTCATCGCCGACACCGCGGTGCCGACCTGGCACGAGTCGTACCCGGAGCTGCCGTTCGTCTTCGCCGGGTCGGGCATGGCCGCCGCCGGCGGGCTCGGCATGATCGCCGCGCCCGTCCACGAGGCCGGCCCGGCACGGCGCGCCGCCGTCGCCGGGGCCGCCCTCGAGCTCGGCCTGAGCCACCGGATGGAGCACCGCACCGGCCTCGTCGGGGAGCCCTACAAGATCGGACGCCAGGGTCGGTGGCTCAAGGCCGCCAAGGCCCTGACGGCCGTGGGCGCCGTCGGCGCCTTCTTCGCCGGCCGCTCGCGCGCCGTCGGGGTGGCGTCGGGCGTGGCGCTCAACGCCGGCTCGCTGCTCACGCGCTTCGGCGTCTTCGAGGCGGGCATGGCGTCGGCCCGCGACCCCAAGTACACGGTGGTCCCGCAGCGCGAGCGCCTCGAGGCCCGTCGCCGCGCCGAGGCCGAGGCCGAGGCCGCCGCTGCCGCGGAGGGCCAGGACGCCGGTCGGGTGGGCTCCGCCGCCTGACGCGGCGGGGCCCACCCGCCCCGGTCCTCTCCCGGCGGGCGCTCAGCGCACGTGCACCTCGACCGCGGCGCCGCGGCGGGGCACGAGCTCGCCGACCACCGGCGCGCCGGGCACCTCGCCCGCCACGAGGAGCCCGCCGGAGGTCTGGGCGTCCGCGAGCAGGAGCAGCTCGTCCTCGGGCAGCCGGCTCGCGAGGTGGGGGCGCACCCAGTCGAGGTTGCGGCGCGTCCCCCCGGAGACGTGCCCGTCGCGCAGCGCGTCGCGGGCGCCGTCGAGGTAGGGCACCGCCGCGGCGTCCACGACGGCGTCGACGCCGCTGGCGCGCGCCATCTTCAGCAGGTGGCCGAGCAGGCCGAACCCGGTGACGTCCGTGGCCGCCCGGGCGCCCGCGGCGACGGCGGCGCGCGAGGCCTCCGCGTTGAGCGTCGTCATCGCGTCCACCGCCTGCGGGAAGACCTCGCCGGTCGCCTTGTGCCGGCTGTTGAGGACGCCGACGCCCAGCGGCTTGGTGAGCGACAGCGGCACGCCGGCGACGCCGGCGTCGTTGCGCAGCAGGCGCTCGACGTCGACGAGGCCGGTCACCGCCATGCCGTACTTGGGCTCGGGGTCGTCGACGCTGTGGCCGCCGGCCACGTGGCACCCGGCGAGGCGGCCGACGTCGGCGCCCCCGCGGAGCACCTCGGCGGCGAGCTCCATGGGCAGGAGGTCACGGGGCCAGCACAGGAGGTTGACGGCGACGAGCGGCGTCCCGCCCATGGCGTAGACGTCCGACAGGGCGTTGGTCGCCGCGATCCGGCCCCAGTCGTAGGGGTCGTCGACGACGGGCGTGAAGAAGTCGGCGGTCGCCACGAGGCCGACGCCGGGCGTGGCCGGCGAGGTGACGACGGCGGCGTCGTCGCCGTCGTCGAGGCCGACGAGGAGCGTCCCGGCGCCGTCGGGCGCCGTCCCCCGACCGGGCAGGCCAGCGAGGACGGCCTCCAGCTCGCCCGGTGGGATCTTGCACGCGCACCCCCCGCCGTGGGCGTAGGAGGTGAGCCGACCGGTCTGCTGGGGCGTCGCCGTCACGGTCCGAGTGTGCCTGTGGGCACCGCGCCGCGACGACCGGGCCGGGTGCGGCGACCGGCCCCGCGTCCGGCGGGGGTGAGCACGACCAGCGGGCGTGCGGCACACTCGTCCCCGCGCGTGGAGGCGTCTGGGTTCCTGGTGGGCCCCGCGGTCTTCAACACCGACGAGGCCGAGCACCTCGGTCTGGCGGGTTCGATTCCCGTCCGCCTCCGCCGCGCGCGCCCCCCGGGGGCCAGGCGCGGGACCAGGCAGGCGAGCAGGCAGGGCCCCGAGCGCGGGTGCAGCCGACGCCAGCACCGCCGTGGCGCGACCTAGAGTCGGCCCCGTGAGCACCTCCGCACCGTCCGACCGGCGCTCCCCCGCCCGCCGGGTGCCGCGGACCGACGTCGTCCTCGCCGCCGACGCGCTCGTCGAGCCGCAGCACCGGCTCGGGCGGGCGCTCGTCAAGGAGGTCGTCACGGGGGTCCAGCAGCGCGTGCGCACCGGTGAGGTCGCGCCGGAGGACGTCGTGACCGAGGTCCTCGCGGCCCTGCCCGCCACGGCGGCGAGCCTGCGACCCGTGCTCAACGCGACGGGCGTCATCCTCCACACCAACCTCGGCCGGGCGCCCCTGTCGGCCGCCGCGGTCGAGGCGCTCGCCGCCGCGGCGGGGACGACCGACGTCGAGCTGGACCTCGCCACGGGGGCGCGCGGTCGCCGCGGGCGCGACGCCACGGCGGCGCTCGCCGCGGCCGTCCCCGACGCCGGCGGCGTCCACGTCGTCAACAACGGCGCGGCCGCCCTCGTGCTCGCCGCGACGGCCCTGGCCGCCGGCCGCGAGGTGGTCGTCAGCCGCGGCGAGATGGTGGAGATCGGCGACGGCTTCCGCCTGCCCGACCTCCTCGTCTCGACCGGCGCGCGGCTGCGCGAGGTCGGGACGACGAACCGCACCGCCCCCCGGGACTACGCCGACGCCCTCGGCCCCGAGACCGGCATGGTGCTCAAGGTCCACCCGTCGAACTTCGTCGTCCGGGGCTTCACCGCGGACGTCGACGTCGCGGGCCTGTCCGCCGTCGTCGACGAGGCCGCCGGGCGGCTCGGGCGCCGCGTGCCCGTGGTCGTCGACACCGGCTCGGGGCTCCTCGCGCCGCACCCCCTCCTGCCCGACGAGCCCGACGCCGCGACCGCCCTGCGCGCGGGCGCCGACCTCGTGACCTCCAGCGGCGACAAGCTGCTCGGCGGCCCCCAGGCGGGGCTGCTGCTGGGCCGCGCGGAGCTCGTCGACCAGCTGCGCCGCCACCCGCTGGCCCGCGCGCTGCGCGTCGACAAGCTCGTCCTCGCCGCGCTCGAGGCGACCCTGCGCGGCCCCGTCGTCCCGGTCCGCGCCGCGCTGGAGGCGCCGCTCGAGCAGGTCCGCGCCCGCGCCGAGGCCGTGGCGGAGGCGCTGGCGTCCGCCGGGCACGACGCGGTCGTCGTCGCCAGCGACGCCGCCGTCGGCGGGGGCGGGGCCCCCGAGCTGCCCCTGCCGAGCGCGGCCGTGAGCCTGCCCGCCCGCGCCGCGGCGGCCCTGCGCGCCGGCGCGCCCCCCGTGGTCGCCCGCACCGAGGCCGGACGGTGCCTGCTCGACCTGCGCTCCCTGGCGCCCGAGGACGACGCGCAGCTCGTCGGGGCCGCGCTGCGCGCCCTGGCGACCACCCGCTCCGCGGCGCCCGCGGGGGCCTGAGCGGTGCACGTCCTCGCCACCGCCGGGCACGTCGACCACGGCAAGTCCGCCCTCGTCCGCGCGCTCACCGGCCGGGAGCCGGACCGCTGGGCCGAGGAGCAGCGCCGCGGGCTCACCCTCGACCTCGGGTTCGCCTGGACCGACCTGGACGACGGCGCCGGCGGCGCCGAGCGCGTCGCGCTCGTCGACGTGCCCGGGCACGAGCGCTTCGTCCCCACCATGCTCGCCGGGGTCGGCCCCGTGCCCGCCGTCCTCCTCGTCGTCGCGGCCGACGGCGGGTGGATGCCCCAGTCGCAGGAGCACCTCGACGCCCTGGACGCCCTGGGCGTGCGCTCGGGCCTCGTCGTCGTCAGCCGGGCCGACCTCGTCGACGCGGCCGGGGCCGCGGCCACGGCCGCCGACGTCGCGCAGCGCCTGGTCGGCACCTCGCTCGCGGGCTCCCCGTCCGTCGTGGTGAGCGCCCGCACGGGCGCCGGGACCGATGCGCTGCGCGCCGCCGTCGTGGGCCTCGTGCGCGGGCTGCCCCCGGCCGACCCCGGCGCGCCGCCGCGCCTGTGGCTCGACCGCTCGTTCACCATCCGCGGCGCCGGCACCGTCGTCACCGGCACCCTGCCCGAGGGCGTCCTGCGCACCGGCGACGAGCTCGAGGCCGTGACGCCCGACGGCGAACGCCGGTCGGTGCGGGTCCGCGGCCTGCAGTCCCTCGAGGAGCCGCGCCCGGAGGTGGCCGGGCCCGCCCGTGTGGCGGTCAACCTGCGCGGCGCGTCCGCCGGTGACGTGCCCCGCGGCAGCGCCCTCCTGGCCCCCGGCAGCGCCCGGCTCACCTGCGAGGTGGACGTCGTGCTCACCGGCGCGGTGCGCGCGCGGGCGCTCGCGGACGACGGCCCCGCCACTGCCGGTGTCGGACGCGACGCCCTGCCCCTCGAGGCGCTCCTGCACGTCGGCGCCGCCCAGGTGAGCGCGCGGCCGCGTGCGCTGGGGCGCACCGGGGGCGGCGGCGCGAGCGGCGACGGCGCCGAGGTGGTCCGGCTGCGCCTGCGGACGCCGCTGCCCCTGCGCACGGGCGACCTCGGGCTGCTGCGCGACCCGGGCCGCCGGGCCGTCCTCGCCGGGGTCCGCGTCCTCGACGTCGACCCGCCGCCGCTCACCCGGCGCGGGGCCGCCCGGGCCCGCGCCGCCGACCTCGCCGTCCCCGCCGCGCTCCTCGTCGACGACGCCGCCCCCGACGCCCGCGCCCGGCGCCAGGCGCTCCTCGACGACGAGGTCCGCCGGCGCGGCGTCGCCGCCGCCGCCGACCTCGTCCGCGCCGGGCATCCGGCCGTCCTCGTGCGGGACCGGCTGCGCCGCAGCGGGACCGGCGCGCAGGTGCTCGACCCGCGGCTGCGCGAGGAGCTGCGGCAGCGGCTCGTCGCCCTGGTGGCGCAGGACGCGGCCGCCGACCCGCTCGCAGGCGGCACGCCGCTCGAGGCGGCCCGGCACCGGCTGGGCGTGCCAGACCTCGACGTCGTCCGGCTCCTGGCCGCGGACGTGCTCGTCGAGCGCGACGGGCGGCTCGTTGCGCCCGCCCCGCCGACGCCCGCTCCTCCGACGCCCGCCCCGCCGAGCACGGCTGCCCCGACGCCGACCGCTCCGAGCCCCGCGCCGTCGGCCCGGCCGCGGCCCACCACGCCGTCGCCGCGCCCGGCGGGCGGTCCCGCCCCGACGCCGCGCCCCCGCCCCGCCCTGCCCTCGTCCGGCCGCCCCACCCCCGCGGGCCCCGCCCCCGGAAGCCCTGCCCCCGGAAAGCCTGGCCACCCCGGCTCCATCGCCCCGCGCTCGTCCGTCCCGCCCTCCCCGACCGAGCGCACCTCCTCCGAGCAGCCCGCCGCCGAGCAGCTGGCCCTCGACCAGCTGCCGCCGCCGGTGGCCGCCG
Source organism: uncultured Pseudokineococcus sp. (assembly GCF_947499845.1). Taxonomy (GTDB): domain Bacteria; phylum Actinomycetota; class Actinomycetes; order Actinomycetales; family Quadrisphaeraceae; genus Pseudokineococcus. The sequence goes on along the minus strand of NZ_CANMPM010000006.1, from coordinate 166,108 downwards.
CGGTGCGGGAGGTCCTGGCCGACCTGCGCGCCGAGCCCTTCCGCGCCCCGGAGGCGCACCGCCTGCGCGACCTCGGGCTGGGGCCGCGCGAGCTCGGCGCGGCCGTGCGGGTCGGCGCCCTGGTCCGCGTGGGCGACGTCGTCCTCGCGCCGGGCGCCCTCGACGCGGCGGCCGCCGCGCTGGCCGCCCTGCCGTCGCCCTTCACGACCAGCGAGGCCCGGCAGGCCTGGGGCACGAGCCGACGGGTGGCCCTGCCGCTGCTCGAGGCGCTGGACGCGAGCGGGCGCACCGCGCGCCAGCCGGACGACCGGCGCCGGCTGCGCTGAGGCCCGTCAGCGCAGGACGGCGCGGGCGCGGTCGCTGACGAGGTCCACGGCGAGGGTCAGCGCGACGACGACGACGAGCGTCGTGGTGACCGCCGGCCAGTCGAAGACGGCCAGCTGGAGGGCGAGCAGGGCGCCGAGGCCGCCGGCGCCGAGGAGCCCGACGAGCACGGTGTCGCGGACGGCGACCTCCCAGCGGTACAGCGCGAGCGCGAGCACCGGTCCGACGGCGCGGGGCGCGACGCCGTAGAGGCGCGCGGCGGCTCCCGAGGCCCCCAGCGCGGTGAGCGCGTCGGCGGGCCGGCGGTCCAGCTCCTCGAGGGCCTCGCCCGTCAGCCGCCCCATCACCCCGAGCGTGTAGACGCCGAGCGCCAGCGCCCCCGGCAGGACGCCGGGGCGCAGGACGAAGAGGAGCACGAGGGCCCACACCGGCGGGGGCACCGCGCGCAGGACGAGCAGCGCCGTCCGCACGAGGACGCCGGCGAGGGCCCGCGGGACCGCGACGCGGTGCGCCGGGCGGGTCGTGAGGCCGGCCAGGAGCACGGCCCCCGCCGTCGCCAGGGCGACGGCCACGACGGAGGTCTGCACCGTCACCACGGCCGCTCCGGCGAGCGCGACGAGCAGGGGGCCCGAGACGTCCGGCGGCCACGCGGCGGAGACGAGCAGGGCCAGCTGCTCGCGGGCGCGGTCGTCGACGAGCGCGGCGGGCGAGACCGCCAGGTACCACGCGGACCAGGCCACCAGGGCGGGCACGGCGACGCCGGCCACCACCAGGACGCGGTCGCGGCGCAGCCGACCACCCCGCGGGGCCGGGGGGTCGGCGATCCGCCGGCGCACGGCCCGACCGGCGACGACGGCGGCCACGCACACCGCCGTCAGGGCGTAGACGCAGGTCCACACCTGGTCCCACCGCAGCGAGGTGAAGGACAGCGAGAGCTGGTAGCCCAGGCCCCCCGCCCCGATGAGGCCGAGGACGACGGCGGAGCGGACCGCGCACTCGAGGCGGTAGAAGGCGTACGCGAGGAGGCCGCCGGCGGCCTGCGGCCACAGCCCGTAGAGCAGCGCCGTGGTGCGCCCGGCGCCGGCGGCGACCAGCGCGTCGTGCGCCGCGCGGGGCGCCTCGTCGAGGAGGTCGGCGAAGACCTTGGCCGTCACGGCGCCGTAGGGGACGGCGATGGCGAGGACGCCGACCCAGGGGTCCAGGCCCAGGACGTTGAGCAGCAGCAGGCCCCACACCGCCTCGTGCAGCCCGCGCGGCACCGCGACCGCGCCCCGGGCCAGCAGCCGGCCGGTCCGGCGGCGCCCCCAGGAGCTGCGGGTCAGCAGCGGGGCGCCGAGCGCGCCCGCCGCCACGGCGAGCCCCGCACCGAGGGCGGCGTAGGCGACGGTGACGAGCGTGCTGCCGAGGAGGAGCCGCAGGAAGTCCGGCGAGAGGTCGGGTGCGAGCGCGCCCGCGCCGAAGCGGGCGAGCTGGCGCGCGCCCGCGGGGTTGAGGACCTCGCCGGAGAAGACGCCCGCTCCGGCGAGGGACCACAGGAGGAGGACGCCCGCACCGACGCCCCACGCCCACCGGGCGCGCGAGCGACGCAGCCGCGGCACCGACGGCCCGGCGTCCCCACCAGCCGGCGCCCCGTCCGGGGCACCGACCGGGGCACAGACCGGGGCGGCGGCCCCGGCGCGCGAGCCGGCGCTCACCGGGGCGCCCCGTAGAAGGCGGCGAGGTCGGCCGCCGTCAGGGCCGGCACCGGCGCGTCGAGCACGACCCGCCCCTGCTCCAGACCCACCACGCGGGTGCAGTGCCGCAGTGCCACCGCCGGGTCGTGCAGCGAGGCCAGCAGCGCCCCGCCCCGACGCTCGACGACGTCGCGGAGCAGCAGCATCGTCCGGTCGGTCAGCGCGGGGTCGAGCGCCGAGGCCGGCTCGTCGGCGAGCACGAGGTCGGGCTGCTGGAGCAGGACGCGCGCCACGGCGACCCGCTGCTGCTGCCCGCCCGAGAGCCGGTCGGTGCGGTCGTAGAGGCGGTCGGCCAGCCCCACCTCGGCGAGCGCGGCCACGACCTCGGGGACGCCCTGCGGCCGCAGCAGCGACAGGGCCGCGCGCCACGTCGGCCACGTGCCGAGGCGTCCCGCGTTGACGTCGTGCACCACGCGCAGCGCGCCCACGAGGTCGAGGTGCTGGTGCACGGTGCCCACGCGGGCGCGCAGGCGGCGCAGCTCGCGCGCCGGCAGCCCGGCGAGGTCGTGCCCCAGCACCTCCACGGCCCCGGTCGCCGGCCGCACGGCCCCCGTGAGCAGCCGCAGAAGCGTGGACTTGCCGGCCCCGGAGGACCCGACGACGGCGACCCGCTCGCCGGCGCCGACGACGAGGTCGACGCCGGCGAGGGCCCGGGTGCGGCCGAGGCGGACCTCGACGTCGCGCAGCCGGACGGCCGGCACGCCCGGGTCGACGCCGGTCAGCGGAGCAGCCCGAGCTGCTCGCCGACCGCCTCGATCTGGGCGTGGTCGGACGCGCGGGCCTCGACGAAGGACCCGGCGCCGAAGAGCTCGAGCACGCGGGCGTCGTCGGGGTCGTCGGCGGACAGCCCGAGGAAGTAGTCCTGCAGCCGCTCGGGCAGGTCCTCCCCCAGCCGCTCCACCGCGTCCGGGCCGAGCAGCCAGTGGTAGTCGTGGTACGGCGGCGTCCGCGAGAAGAGCCGCACGGCCGGGTCGACCTCCCCGGCCTCCGAGCGCGCCACCCACACCTGCTCGTTGAGCACGCCGGCCTCGTAGCTCCCGGAGGCGACGAGCTGGAGCGTCGCGTCGTGGGAGCCGCTGTAGCCGGGGCCGCCGGGGAAGCCGCGCGGGTCGACCCCCTGCTCGGTGAGGAAGGAGGCGGGCATGAGGAAGCCGGACGTCGAGGTCTGGCTGCCGTAGGTGAAGCGCAGGTCGGCGAGCTCGGTGAGGTCCTCCGACGGGGCGAGGCCCGTGGCCTCGTTGACGACGAAGACGGAGCGGAAGTCCTCGTCGATGTCGCGCTGGGCGACGACGACGGCGCCCGGCGTCTGGCGCCGGGCCTGCACCCCGGTGAGGCCGCCGAACCACACGAGGTCGAGGTCGCCGGTGCGGAAGAGCGAGACCGCGGCGGCGTAGTCGGTGACGGGCCGGTAGGTGACGGCGAGGCCGGTGGCCTCCGCCATCGAGTCGGCCACGAGGCCGTAGAGGCGCTGGAGGACCTCGGGGTCCTGGTCCGGGATCGCGCCGATCGTCAGGGCACCGCCGGACGGGGCTGAGGGACCGGCGGGCGAGGGGTCGGCGGCCGGGGACACCGGTGAGGTGCGGCCGCCGCAGGCGGCGAGGGCGCCGGCGGCCGCCGCGGCGCCCAGACCGGCACCGAGACCGGCGAGCAGCCGCCGGCGGGTGGGCGCGGCGGGGAGGCTCGCGGGAGCAGAGGAGGGGTGCTGCAGGGACGGCTCGAGCTCGGGGCCACCCGACCGGGCGACGTCGCGGCCCCTCACGTCGTCGTGGGCAGGGCGTGGGCGGTGACGGTCACGGTGACCTCCGGAGGTCGTGGGAGCGGACGGCGCCATCGTGGCCCACGGCTACGGCCCCGAGCGGACCACCTCCCCGGGCGACCGCCCGCGTGCGCGTCCAGCGTCCGGACCCGCGCCACGGCCCCGCGCGGCCCTCGGCGATGATCGGCGCATGGCTCGCGCGCTCCTGCTGGAGAACCTGCACCCCCAGGCCTCGACCATCCTCGCCGGCTCCGGCGTCACGCCGGTCGAGCACGGCGGCGCGATGGACGAGGACGAGCTCGTCGAGGCGCTGCAGGGCGTGGCGGTGCTCGGCATCCGCTCCAAGACCCAGGTCACCGAGCGCGTCCTCGCGCGGGCCCCCGGCCTGCAGGCCGTCGGCGCCTTCTGCATCGGCACCAACCAGATCGACCTCGACGCGGCGGCGGCGCGGGGCGTCGCCGTCTTCAACGCGCCGTTCTCCAACACCCGCAGCGTCGTCGAGCTCGCGATCGCCGAGATCATCGCGCTGACCCGCCGCCTGACGGTCAAGGACTCGACGCTGCACGCGGGCGTCTGGGACAAGTCGGCGGAGGGCAGCCACGAGGTCCGCGGCCGCACGCTCGGCATCGTCGGCTACGGCAACATCGGCAGCCAGCTCTCGGTGGTCGCCGAGGCCCTCGGCATGTCCGTCGTCTACTACGACACCGCCGAGAAGCTGGCGCTCGGCAACGCGCGCCGGGCGCCGGACCTCGAGAGCCTCCTGCGCCACAGCGACGTCGTGACGCTGCACGTCGACGGGCGGTCGGGCAACGCCGGCTTCTTCGGCCGCGAGCAGCTGGCGCAGATGCGCGAGGGCGCCGTCTTCCTCAACCTCTCGCGCGGCTTCGTGCTCGACCACGACGCGCTCGCCGACGCGGTGACGAGCGGCCACCTGTCCGGGGCGGCCGTCGACGTCTTCCCGGAGGAGCCCAAGAAGCGCGGCGACGCCTTCGCCTCGCCGCTGCGCGGCCTGCCCAACGTCATCCTCACCCCGCACATCGGCGGGTCCACGGAGGAGGCGCAGGAGGACATCGGCCGCTTCGTCGCCACCAAGCTGCGCGACTACCTGCGCACCGGCAGCACGAGCCTGTCCGTCAACCTGCCGGCCGTCGCGCTCGACCGCGTGCCCGGGTCGGCCCGCCTGGCCCACCTCCACCGCAACGTCCCCGGCGTCCTGGCGACCGTCAACCGCGTGCTCGCCGAGCACGGCGTCAACGTCGACGGGCAGCTGCTCACCACGCGCGGCGCCTTCGGATACGCCGTCACCGACGTCGCCGACGGCGTCACGCCCGAGGTCGTCGAGGCCCTGCGCGCCATGCCGGAGACGGTGCGGCTGCTCGTCGTCTGAGGACGGGCGCGGGAGCCGGGCCGGGGGCGACGAGCGCACCCCCGGCCCGGTCGCTGGTCACGGCGGGCAGGAGGCCTCGTACGTCGAGGAGCGGTCCACCGCCGTGCAGCGGAAGGCCGCCGGGTTCACCACCGTCGGCGGCGCCCAGGCGTCGGCGGCCTCCTCGAAGTCCGAGGCGAGGCCGATGAGCTCCGCCTCCTCCCAGGCCGAGCCGAGGAAGACGAGGCCCACGGGATCGCGCCCGACGTCGCGGGTGTACCCCGCGGGGACGATGACGGACGGGTAGCCGGCCCGGGCGCCCACGCCGGTCGTCCTCGAGGCGGACACGACGGCGTCGAGGTCGTCCGACGGGTCGTCGTCCAGCCGCCGGAGCGCCGAGTCGATGGCGGCCCGGGTCTCCTCGAGCCCCTGGACGCGGGCCGCCTCGTACGCCGCCGCGGTGGCCGGGTCGGACAGGTCCACGGCGGCGGAGGCCTCGAGGAGCCGCTGCCCGAACTTCAGGGCCTCCTGGGGATGCGCCTCGTCGTAGGCGATCACGTCCTCCAGGGAGCGGACGGGCCCGTCGGGCAGCCGGGAGAAGTAGGCGTCGAGGTCCCGCTCGAACTCGTAGGTGAGGATGCTCGGCGCGCTCGTGCCGCCCACCTCGACCTCGACGAGCTCGGCCCCCTGCTCGCGCAGCACGTCGAGGGCGTCGAGGTACACCTGGTCCGCGGCGGACGGCACCTCGCTCGTGACCGGCACGTAGCCGAGGCGGGCGCCCTCCAGCGCGTCGGTGGACAGCGCCGCGGTGTAGTCCGTGCCGGCGTAGGGGGCGCTCGCCGCGGTCGCGGGGTCCTCCGGGTCGACGCCGGTCATGCCGGTGAGGAGCGCCGCGGCGTCGGCGACGGACCGCGTCATCGGACCGGCCGTGTCCTGCGTCGCCGAGATCGGCACGATGCCGCTGCGGCTGACGAGCCCGACGGTCGGCTTGATCCCCACGACGCTGTTGGCCCGGGCGGGCGACAGGATCGACCCCGACGTCTCCGTGCCCACCGTCGCCGCGGCCAGCCCGGCGGCTGCCGCCGAGCCCGACCCGGCGCTCGACCCGCTGGGCGAGTCCGAGGTGTCGTACGGGTTGAGCACCTGCCCGCCGAGCGAGCTGTAGCCGCCGGGCATCCCGGTCGTCATGAAGTTGGCGAACTCCGTGAGGTTGGTCTTGCCGAGGACGATCGCCCCGGCCGCCTCGAGCTGCGCCGTCACGAAGGCGTCCCGGTCGGGCGTGCTGCCGGCGAGGGCCACGGAGCCCGCGGTGGTGGGCAGCCCCGCCACGTCGATGTTGTCCTTGAGCAGCACGGGGACGCCGTGGAGGGGACCCCGTGGCCCGCTCGTCCGACGCTCGCGGTCGAGCGCGCGCGCCTGGGCCGCCGCGCCGGTGCTGACCGAGCGGACGGCGTTGAGCGCCGGCCCCCGGCTGTTCAGGGCGTCGATCCGCAGCAGGTAGGCCCGCACCAGGCGGGCCGACGTCGTCCGTCCCTCCGCCAGCGCGGCGCTCACCTCGGTGAGGCCCGCGGTGTCGAGGTCGAGCCCTCCCAGCGCCGGGGGGCGCGGCGGCGCGGACGACGTCGCGGGGACCGCCGAGGCGGCCGCCCCCGCGGCGAGCGCGGCGGCCACGGCGAGCGAGGCGCCCGCCCGTCGGGTGCGGCGGTGGGTGGCGGGCGTGGTGCGGGCCATGGGCTCCTCCTGGGGTGGACGGGTGGGGGCGTCGCTCGTCGGCGTCGGACGCCGTGCCTGACAGGGCGACGTGCCCGACATGGTGGGTCTGTCCGCTCTGCTCCGGGGCCGTCAGGGGCGAAGTGGGGCACGTGCTGCGGAGGACGCCGGGAAGGCCCCCGTCGCGCGGCGACGCGGCGGTACCGTGCGGCTCCCGCACGGTCGCGGGGTGCGGAGGTCGGCCGATGACCACGGCAGCGGACGCCCGGGAGCGCCGGGCGCAGCTCGTGCGCGCGCGGGGGCGCGCCCTCGTCGAGGCGGCCTCCGGTGAGGCGGGCTCCACGCCGGTGCGCGACGTCATCCGCGCCAGCTGGCGGCGGAGCCTGCGCACCGTCGACGACGACCTCTCCTCCGCCCCGCTGTCCGACGAGGCCGCCACCGAGGAGGCGTGGCGGAGCTCGCCCCTGCAGCGCGCCGTCGGGGTCCTCGAGGAGGAGCTGCGCGCCGTCGCCGACGACGGCGACCTCGTCGTCGCCGTCACGGACCCGGGCGCCCGCATCCTGTGGACCTGCGGCGGCCGGGTGATGCGCGAGCGCGCCGAACGGGTGAACTTCGTGGCCGGCGGCCGCTGGGACGAGGCGAGCGTCGGCACCAACGCCCTCGACCTCGCCCTGCGCACCGCCGGCCCGGCCACCGTCTGGTCCGCCGAGCACTACGCCCCGGCCGTGCAGGGCTGGGTGTGCTGGGCCGCCCCGGTGCTGGACCCGCACGGCGTCCCCCTCGGGGTGCTGGACCTGTCGACGACCTGGGAGCGCTCGCACCCCCTCGGCCTGACGACGGCGCGGGCCATGGCCGCGCTGCTGTCCCACGAGGTGGCCGCGGCGGCGCGCTCCGGGGCGGGCGCCCCGCGCCCCGCCGGCGCGCTGCGGCTCTCCCTGCTCGGTGCCGGGCGCGCCGAGCTCGACGGGCGCCCGCTGCACCTCACCCGCCGCCAGCTGGAGGTCCTCGCCGTCCTCGCCCTGTCCCCCGACGGGCTGGTCGCCGACGCCCTCCACGACGCCGTCTACGGCGACGCCCCCGTGAGCCGCTCGACCCTCAAGGCGGAGGTCAGCCACCTGCGCTCCCTGCTCGGCGGGGCGATCGGCTCGCGCCCCTACCGGCTGCTGCTGCCGTGCACGAGCGACGTCGACGTCGTCCGCCGGCGCCTGCGCGCCGGCGACCCCGTCGGGGCGGCCGACGCCTGGGGCGGGGAGGTGCTCGCCGGCGCGGGCGGCACCGACTCCCCCTTCCTGCGCCGCGTGGACGCCGAGCTGTCCGCCGGGCTGCGCGACGCCGTCCTCGCGACCCGTGACCGTCGCGTCGCGCTCACCTACGCGGCCACCTCCGGCGCGGACCCGCACGTCGTCCGCCGCGTGCTCGGCTCGCCCGAGGCGCGCTGAGCCGCTCCCCCGACCGGGTGGGGGCCGGCCTCCGGACCAACCTCCGGCCAACCTCGCCGCCCTACCGTCCGCCGCACGGCGCCCGTCACCGACGACGGGCGCGCACGACGCTGGAGGGCACGTCATGGCCTACACCCGTCCCGGGGCCGAGGGCTCGATCATCTCGGTCCCCGAGGTCTACGAGAACTTCATCGGCGGCAAGTGGACGCCGCCCGTGCACGGCGAGTACTTCGACGACATCTCCCCCGTCGACGGGAAGCCCTTCGTCAAGGTCGCCCGCGGCACGTCCGCCGACATCGACCTCGCCGTCTCCGCGGCCCACGGCGCGGCGCAGGTCTGGGGGCGCACGTCGGTCACCGAGCGCTCCAACCTCCTGCTGGCGATCGCCGCCCGCATCGAGGAGCACCTCGAGGAGCTCGCCGTCCTCGAGACCTGGGAGAACGGCAAGCCGGTGCGCGAGACGCTGGCCGCCGACCTGCCGCTCGCCGTCGACCACTTCCGCTACTTCGCCGGCGCCATCCGCGCCCAGGAGGGCTCGATCGGCGAGATCGACCACGACACGGTCGCGTACCACTTCCACGAGCCGCTGGGCGTCGTCGGCCAGATCATCCCCTGGAACTTCCCCATCCTCATGGCGGCGTGGAAGCTCGCGCCGGCGCTCGCGGCCGGCAACTGCGTCGTCCTCAAGCCCGCGGAGCAGACGCCCGCGTCGATCCTCAAGGTCGTCGAGCTCATCGCCGACCTGCTGCCCGACGGCGTGCTCAACGTCGTCAACGGCTTCGGCGTCGAGGCGGGCAAGCCGCTGGCGCAGCACACCGGCATCGCCAAGGTCGCCTTCACGGGCGAGACGACGACGGGCCGGCTGATCATGCAGTACGCCAGCCAGAACATCATCCCGGTGACCCTCGAGCTGGGCGGCAAGAGCCCGAACATCTTCCGCGCCGACGTCATGGCGGCCGACGACGCCTTCTTCGACAAGGCGCTCGAGGGCTTCGCGATGTTCGCCCTCAACCAGGGCGAGGTGTGCACCTGCCCGTCGCGCGCCCTCGTCCACGAGTCGATCTACGACGCCTTCATGGAGAGGGCCGTCGCCCGGGTCGAGGCCATCGTCACGGGCGACCCGCTCGACCCGGCGACGATGGTCGGCGCGCAGGCGAGCAACGACCAGCTCGAGAAGATCCTCAGCTACCTGCAGATCGGCCGCGACGAGGGCGCGACCGTCCGCACCGGCGGGTCGCAGCGCACCGTCGAGGGCTACGAGGGCGGCTACTACGTCGAGCCGACGATCTTCGAGGGCAGCAACTCCATGCGGGTGTTCCAGGAGGAGATCTTCGGGCCGGTGCTCGCGGTCACGCGCTTCTCCGACGACGCCGACGCCCTGCGCCTCGCCAACGACACCCTCTACGGCCTCGGCGCCGGCGTCTGGAGCCGCGACACCAACGCCGCCTACCGGCTGGGCCGCGGCATCGAGGCGGGCCGCGTGTGGGTGAACAACTACCACGCGTACCCGGCGGGGGCGGCGTTCGGCGGGTACAAGGCCTCGGGCATCGGGCGCGAGAACCACAAGATGATGCTCGACCACTACCAGCAGACGAAGAACCTCCTCGTCTCCTACTCCCCCGACAAGCTCGGGTTCTTCTGATGCCGGCCGGCTCCCCGACCGGCCCCTCCGCCGGTGCCCCCTCCGCCGTCGACCCGGCGGCGGAGGGGACCGAGGTCGTCGACGCGGCGGCGCTGGAAGGGCGCCCCGCCTCGCGCGTCGACATCACGCCGGAGGCGGCCGCGCTGCTCGAGCGCCTCCGCGGGCGGCACGGGCCGCTGATGTTCCACCAGTCCGGCGGCTGCTGCGACGGCTCCTCGCCCATGTGCTACCTGCAGGGCGACTTCCTCACCGGCTCCGGCGACGTCCTGCTCGGAGAGGTCGCCGGGGCGCCGTTCTGGATGTCGGCGTCCCAGTACGGCTACTGGCGGCACACGCACCTGACCGTCGACGTCGTCCCCGGCCGCGGGTCCGGGTTCAGCGTCGAGGCGCCCGAGGGCGTGCGCTTCCTCATCCGCTCCCGGCTGCTCACCGAGGAGGAGCTGGCGCTGCCCGAGGTCGTCGCGGGCGGGTGAGGGAGCCCCGTCGCCGCCACCCCCGCGGCGGCGGCGGGGCCGCCCCCTGACGAGGGACTCCAGGGACAGGACGCAGGGACGGAGCGAGCGGGCAGAGCGAGGGGTGCCGGCGGGTCATCCCCGCCGGCGCCCCGCGGTCCGCAGCGGCAGGTCGTGGAGGACGACGTCGGCGAGCGCGCCGTCCGCGGCCGTCGCCGTCAGGTAGGTGCACCGGGGCATCCGCCGCCGGTCGGTCGGCGAGCCGGGGTTGAGCAGGCGCAGGCCGCGGGGCGTCGTCGTGTCCCAGGGGATGTGGCTGTGCCCGAAGACGAGGACGTCGGCCCCGGGGTGCGCCTGGTCGCAGCGCCGCTCGCGGCCGTCCTTCCCGCCGGTCTCGTGGACGACCTCGACGCGCACCCCGCCGAGGACGGCGCGCGCGACCTCGGGCAGGCGGGCCCGCAGCTCCTCGCCGTCGTTGTTGCCCCAGCAGGCGAGCAGGAGGGCGCTGCGCCCGAGCAGGTCGTCCAGGGCCGCCGCGTCCACCCAGTCGCCCGCGTGGACGACGACGTCCGCCCCGGCGACGGCCTCGTGCACCTCCTCCGGCAGGGCGCGCGCCCGCAGCGGGAGGTGGGTGTCGGCGAGCGCCACCACCCGCAGCGGGCCGTCGACGACCTCGCCCTGGTCGACGAGACGGCCCACGCCTTAGGCGCTCTCGAGCAGGTCGTGCTCCTCGACGAGCCGGACGCCGAGCGTCTTGTAGCCCTCGTCCTCGAAGAGCACGGTGACGGTGTCGGTGTCCACCGACGCCACGACGCCGTCCCCGAAGCGGCCGTGGTGGACGCGCTGGCCGCTGCGCCACGCGGCGTCCTCGACGTCCCGGGCCGTGCCCGCGTCGCAGCTGTCGCAGGCGCCGCACCGCTGCGGGTGCTCCTCGCCGAGCAGCTCCAGCAGCAGGCGCCGGCGGCAGTCGTCGGTGCCCGCGTAGCGTTCCACCATCTCCACGGCCGACTCGTCGAGGCGACGGCGGCGCTCCCGCTCGGCCGTGAGCATCTCGGCCACCTGGGTGCCCGTGGCGTCGCCGTCGACCCAGCGGGTGCGGCCGTCCTCCGCGGGGGCCGCGACGCCGACCTGCACGAGGGCGCCGAGGACGCGCGCGAGCGTGCGGGGCGAGACGTCCGCCTCCTCGGCCAGCTCGGCGCGCGTCAGGCCCGCCTCCCCCGCCCGCTGCAGCGCCGGCACGACGGCGCGCACCGTCGCCGTCCGGGGTCCGCCGCCGGAGGCGTGGAAGCGCCCGAGCGAGGAGTCCGTGCCGGTGTGGACGAGCAGCGCCCAGGCGGGCTCGCCGTCGCGCCCCGCCCGGCCGACCTCCTGGTAGTACGCGTCGAGGGAGCCGGACGGTCCGGCGTGGACGACGAAGCGCACGTCGGGGCGGTCGACGCCCATCCCGAAGGCGCTCGTGGCCACGACGAGGTCGAGCGTGCCGTCGAGGAAGAGGTCCGCGACGGCGTAGCGCTCGTCCGGCGAGAGGCCGCCGTGGTAGCGCGCCGGCGCCAGGCCGCGCCGCTCGAGCGCGTCGGCGACCGCGTCGACGTCGGCCCGGGTCTGCACGTAGACGATGCCGCAGCAGCCGCCCTCGCAGGCGGCGACGACCTCGTCGACCACGGCGCGGTCGCGGGCCGCCCGGTCGCCGGCGGCGCGGACGGCGAGGTGGATGTTCGGCCGGTCGACGTCGTCCACGACGACCTTGGGGTCGTCGAGGCCCAGGCGCTCGACGACGTCGCGCCGGACGGCGGGCGAGGCCGTGGCGGTGAGGGCCAGCAGCCGCTCCGCCCCGGCCGCGCGGGCGGCCGCGCCGAGCTGGAGGTAGTCGGGCCGGAAGTCGTGGCCCCAGTCGCTGACGACGTGCGCCTCGTCGACGACGACGAGCCGGACGTCGGCCGCGGCGAGGGCCTCGGTCGTCGCCGGGCGGGCGAGCTGCTCGGGGGCCAGCAGCAGCAGGTCCAGCTCGCCGGCCGCGGCGGCCCGCAGCGCCTCGGCCTGCTCGGCGGGTCGGAGGGTGCTGTTGACGAGACCGGCCCGCTGGCCGCCCTCGGCGAGGGTCCGCGCCTGGTCGCGCTGCAGCGCCACGAGCGGGGAGACGACGAGCGTCAGCCCTCCGGCCAGGCGGCTGGCGATCTGGTAGACCGCCGTCTTGCCGGCGCCCGAGCGGGCCACGAGGAGCGTGTCCGCGTGCGCGAGCGCCTCGAGCGCGCGGCGCTGGGCGTCCCGCAGGACGGCTCCCTCGCCGAGGACCTCCACGACCGCGGCCGCCAGGGCCTCCTTCCGGTCGTCGGGCCTCCCCGCACCGTCCCCCGCCTCGTGCTGCTCGTCCTGCTCGTGCTCGCGCCCCCGGCGCCCTCCGCGTCCTGCCACGCCGGGGACGCTACGTCGGCGCCCTCGACCCCACACCCGGAGCCGGCGGCCGCTCCTCGAGGGCGGACGCAGGACGGCCGGCGGCCCCGGGTGGGGCCGCCGGCCGTCGCTCTGCTCACTCGCGGGAGCAGGGTCGTGCGGGGTCGTGCGGGTGCGCCGGACGGAGCCCGGCGCCGGGTCAGAGCGCCGTCGGCGTGATGAGGCCCGAGGTCTGCGTGCGGGCGCGCGCGAAGCGGTCGGTGACGTCGGCCCAGTTCGCCACGTCCCACCACGCCTTGACGTAGTCGGCCTTGACGTTGCGGTACTGCAGGTAGAACGCGTGCTCCCACATGTCGAGCATGAGGAGCGGCACCAGGCCGACGGGGAGGTTGCCCTGGTGGTCGTACAGCTGGACGTTGAGGAGCTTCTGGCCCACCGAGTCCCACGCGAGGATCGACCAGCCGGAGCCCTGGATGCCGAGGGCGTTGGCCGTGAAGTGCGCGCGGAAGGCGTCGAAGGAGCCGAAGTGCTCGTCGATGGCCGCGCCGAGATCGCCGTCGGGCTTGTCGCCGCCGTCGGGGCTCATGTTCGGCCAGAAGACCGAGTGGTTGACGTGGCCGGCGAGGTTGAACGCCAGGTTCTTCTCGAAGAGGTTGACCGGCCCGAGGGAGTCCGTGGAGCGGGCCTCGGCGAGCTGCTCGAGGGCGGTGTTGGCCCCCGTCACGTAGGTCTGGTGGTGCTTGGAGTGGTGCAGCTCCATGATCTCGCCGCTGATCGCGGGCTCGAGCGCGGAGTAGTCGTAGGGCAGGTCGGGCAGGGCGTAGTCGGCCATGGGTCCTCCTGGGGCTCCGGGCGTGGTGCTGTCGGCGGTCGCGCCGGCTGTGATCACCCTGGCCCCGGGGCGGGGGCGCTGCAAGCGCGCCGTCGCTCCCGCGACGGGCGCCCCGTCGGCCGGGTGCGCGCGCCCCGGGGTCGGCCCAGCATGGCCGTGGCCGGGCGCGCCGCCCCGGTCGCGACCACCGGCCCGGGAGGACCCATGGCGAAGGACCACGACGACGTCCCCGACGTCGACCTGCCCAGCACGCTCGAGCGCTCGGACGAGCGGGCCCAGCGCACCTACGCGGCCGCCAAGACGTCCGCGGAGGAGTCCTACGGCGACGGGGAGAGGGCGAACCGCGTCGCCTGGTCGGCGCTCAAGCACACCCACGAGAAGGTCGGCGACCACTGGGAGCCCAAGGACGGCAAGGGCCCCTCGGACGCGCAGGCGGAGGGGGGCCTGGGCACCGACCGGGAGACGGCCGGGGGCGTCGACGCGAACGCGAGCAAGGAGCACCTGCTCGAGCTGGCGCGGCGCCTCGACGTCCACGGCCGCTCGTCGATGAGCAAGGACGAGCTGGTCGAGGCGCTGCAGAGGGCCAACGACGCGAGCACGCGCCGGGCGCGGGGCTGATCCGAGGGCCCCGCGCTCGACGCGCCGCCGTCGGGCCCCCGCCCTACGCTCGAACACATGACCGAGCAGAGCAGCCAGCAGCCCACCGGTGACGAGGCGGACCAGGCCATCGCGCAGGCGCAGGACGCCGAGGACCAGCGCGGCGCGCACGGCGACGGGCGCCCCGCCGACCAGGAGCCGGGGACGGCCCCCTCCGACGCGGAGAAGGACCCGGAGACCTGGGTGACGGGCGGCGAGCCCGCCACCGGCCCGCAGCGCAGCTACCTGAGCACCCTCGCCCAGGAGGCCGGCGAGGAGGTGCCGCAGGACATCTCCAAGGCCCACGCCTCCGAGATGATCGACCGGCTCCAGGACAAGACCGGGCGCGGCTGAGGTCCACCCGACCGCGCACGACGGGACCGGGACGACGCGCCCGGCCCGGGACGACCAGCACGACGGACCCAGCACGACGGACCCAGCACGACGGACCCAGCACGACGGACCCAGCACGACGGACCCGGCACGACGACGAGACCACCGACCCGAGGAGCACCCGTGAGCCCCACCCCCGAGACCCCGGACACCCCCCGCGACGAGGGCGTCGCCAAGGTCGCCGAGCTCATCAAGGACGTCAAGGTCTGCATGCTCACGACGACCGGCGCGGCCGGCCGCCTCGTGAGCCGCCCGATGGCGGTGCAGGAGGTCGAGTTCGACGGCGACCTGTGGTTCTTCGCCGAGGAGGACTCCTCGAAGGTCGACCAGGTCCGCCACGGGGCCCACGTCAACGTGGCCTTCGCCTCCGGTGACTCCTGGGTCTCCGTGGCGGGGGACGCCGAGGTGGTGCGCGACGTCGCGAAGGCGAAGGAGCTGTGGAACGCCGGGGTCGAGGCGTGGTTCCCCGACGGCCCGGAGGCCCCCGGCATCGTGCTCGTCAAGGTCCACGCGGACACCGCCGAGTACTGGGACACCCCGGGCGGCCGCGCCGCCACGCTCCTGTCCTACGTCAAGAGCCGCGCGACCGGGCAGCCCTACAGCGGCGGCGAGAACGAGACCGTCCGCCTCTGATCGCCTGAGCAGCTGAGCCCCGCCCGGGCGAGGCCAGGGCCACCGCCGACGACCGCCGCAGCACCGCTGCGGCGGTCGTCGCGCGTCCGAGGGCGGTGACCACGGGGAGCGGCCGGGGCGCCGGGCGCCGCAGTGCGGGAGGGCGGGGCCGCACCTAGCGTCGAGCGGGTGAGCGCACCCACCTCGGCCCGTCCGGACGCCCCCGCCCCCGACCCCACCTCCGGAGCGGGCGGGCGACGCCCCGGCTGGGCCCCGGGCGCGGTCGTCGTCGTCGGCGGGGGCATCTCGGGGCTGGCGGCCGCGAGGTCCCTGCGCGACGCGGGCCTCGACGTCGTCGTCCTCGACCGCGGCCGCCGCCCCGGCGGGCGTCTCGGCCTGCGGCGCACCGGCGAGGAGGGCGCGCAGCGCGTCGTCGACGTCGGCGCCTCCTACTTCGTCCCCCGTGACACCGCCTTCGCCGCCCTCGCCGGGTCCTGGCAGGCGCGGGGCCTGGCCGCGCCGTGGACCGACACGTTGCTGGCCGTGGCGCGGGACGAGGGCGGGCGCGTGACGACGACCGCGAAGCCGGGGCCGACGCGCTGGGCCGCGCCCGGAGGCCTGCGGTCGCTGGCCCTGGACCTCGCCGACGACCTGGCCGACGACGGCGTCGAGGTGCGCTCCCACGACGTCCGCCGCGTCGACCGCACGGCCGACGGGGGGCTCGTCGTCGACGGCGAGCCCTGCCGCGCCGTCGTCCTCGCGATGCCCGAGCCCCAGGCCGTGCGCCTCGTGGGCCCCGGGCTCGCCGCCGAGACCGCTCCCCTGCGCGAGCGGGCCTGGACGCCCGTCATCACCGTCTGGGCCCGGTGGGAGCGGGCCTGGTGGCCGGCGATGGACGGCGCGTTCGTCAACGGCTCGCCGGCGGTCGAGTCCGTGGCCGACGACGGACGCCGCCGCGGGGACGGGGCGCCCGTCCTCGTCGCGCACTCGACGCCGGGGCTCGCCCAAGACCACCTCGGCGACCCCCCGGCCGCGGTCACCCCCGTCCTCGCCGAGCTCGGCGAGCTCCTCGGCGGCGGCACCGCGCCGGCGCCCCTCGAGACCGGCGCGCAGCGGTGGACCTTCGCCCGCCCCGCCGGAGGACGTCCGGAGACCTCCTGGCTCTCCTTGGGCCTCGGCGTCTGCGGCGACGGGTGGGGCGAGAAGCCGGGCGTCGAGCAGGCCTGGCTCTCGGGGCGGGCCCTCGGGGCCCGCCTGGCCGCCGAGGTCGCCGGGTCCCCCGCGGCGTCGTAGCGTCCGGGCGCACGGGGCGGGCCGCCAGGCCCCGCCCCGAGGGCCCTGCTCCCGCCCGACCGTCCCGGACACCCCCGGGGCGGACGCCGTCCCCGCCGACCGGCGGAGCACCACCCCGCGCGCCACGACGGCGCGGGCCCACCACCGCACGAGCACGAGGAGCAGCCATGTCCGGAGACGACTTCAAGAAGGGCGACGACGTCGCCTGGTCCTCCCACGGCACCAAGGTCCACGGCACCGTGGAGAAGAAGATCACGAAGGACACCGAGGAGGCGGGCCGCACGGTCCGCGCGAGCAAGGACGACCCGCAGTACCTCGTCGAGAGCGACAAGACCGGCAAGGAGGCCGTCCACAAGGGCACCTCGCTCGACGAGGACTGACGGCGGGCCGGCCCGGGCGGGCGGGGACGCCCCTCCCGCCCGGGCCGCCCCCACCGGCGGCGCGTCAGCCGGTGGACGCAGACCCAGAGGCAGACGCAGTCGCGGCCGCCTGCGGCCGGGGCGCGGACGAGGAGCGCTCGGCGCGGACGGCGAGCGCGAGGATGCCGAGGCCCACGACCGAGGCCGTGACGCCGACCCACATGGGGGCCGTCAGCCCCAGCCCGGCCGTGAGGACCGCCGCCCCCGCCGAGGCCCCGAGGGCGTTGGCGAGGTTGAAGGCGCTCTGGTTGGCGGCCGCGACCATGGCCCCGCTGCCGCCGCCGGCCCTCACCACCCGCTCCTGCAGGCCCGGTGAGGCCCCGAAGGTGACCACCCCCAGGAGCAGCAGCGTCACGACCACGGCCGGTCGCGACAGCGACGTCACCGTCAGGGCGACGAGCAGGACCGCCGTCGAGGCCATGCCCCCCACGAGCACCCCCGTGGGGAACCGGTCGGCCAGCGGCCCGCCGACCAGCGTGCCGATGACGGACCCGACCCCGAAGACGGCGAGGACGAGGGGCACCTGCGCCTCGTCGAAGCCGCTGCGGTCGGTGAGGAGCGGCGCCACGAAGGAGTGCACCGCGAAGAGGGCGCTGAAGCCCGTGAGCGTCACCCCGAGCAGCAGCCAGACCGCCGGGACGCGGAAGGCGGACAGCTGGGAGCGCAGGGCGACGCGCGGGGCGGCCGTGCGGGGCACCAGGGCGAGCACCGCCGCCGCCGTCACGAGCCCGAGGCCCGCGACCGCCGCCACGGGCAGGCGCCAGCCGAAGGCCTGGCCCAGGGCCGTCGCCGCGGGGACGCCCACGACGTTGGCGACCGCGAGACCCGCGATGACGAGGCCGATGGCCTGCGCCGTGCGGTGGGCCGGGACCACCGAGCGCGCGACGACCGTGGCGGTGCCGAAGAAGGCGCCGTGGACGAGGGCCGTCGCGAAGCGGGCGACGACGAGCGCCCGCGCGTCGGGCGCGAGGGCGCACGCGAGCCCGCCGACGACGAACAGACCCATGAGGGCGAGGAGAGCGGTCCGCGGCGTGGTGCGGCTGGCGAGAGCGGTGAGCAGCGGCGCCCCGACGACGACGCCCACGGCGTAGGCCGTGATCGTGGCGCTGGCGGCCGGCACGGAGACCCCGAGGTCCTGGGCCACGAGGGGCAGCAGCCCCATCATCATGAACTCCGCCGTGCCGACCGCGAAGGCTCCGACGGCCAGGGCCACGAGCGTGTGCCGGGCCCGGGGACGCCGCAGCGGCGGCGAAGCCCGACGGGGCCGGGGCACGGACGGTCCTGCGGCGGTCGTCGGGCGGTCGTCCGGCAGGTGGGCCTGCGAGGTCGAGGTCAGCGGGGGCACGCGGCGGCTCCGGGGCGGGGCGGGGGCCCCTCGTGGTCGTGGTTCGGCGCGTCGACCCCGTCGTCAACCGTCCCGGCGCGGGCCGGGCGGGCCCCAGTCCACCACGGCCGGAGCACCGCCGTCAGCGGCGCCCACCCGCCGTCCGGCGCGTCCTCGGCGTCGGGGAGGCCGCCCGCCCCTCCTGGCCGCGCCGGGACGACGGGCACCGGGCAGCATCTGCGGCGTGGTGCAGACCGTGGAGGCCCTGCTGGACGCCGAGACCGAGAGGCTCGTCGTCGGCCAGTGGCAGGTGCTGCAGCACGCCGGCCTGCCGAGCCAGGCCGACCACACCGGCGCCACCAACCGGCCCCACGTCACCCTCGCGACCGCGGCGCAGATGCCGGCCGCGCTCGACGACGCCCTGCGGGAGGCCGCGGAGCCCTTGCCCCAGGCCGTGCGGCTGGGGCCCCTCGTCGTCCTCGGCGGCCGCCGCCACGTCCTGGCCCGCCTGCTCGTGGCGACGCCGGGGCTCCTCGCGCTGCACGCACGCACCGCCGAGGTGGTCAGCGGCTGCCCCGAGCCCGGCGAGCTGCTGGCGCCCGGGGCGTGGACGCCGCACGTCACCCTCGCGCGCGGCCTGACGGGCGAGCAGCTCGCGGAGGCGCTGGCCGCGCTGGGCGGCGCCGGCGCGCTCGGCCCGGCGGCCGACGTCGAGGCGGCGGTCGTGGGGGTGCGCCGCTTCGACGGCGACGCCCGCGCCGTCCGCCTCGTCGCCGGGCGGGACGACCTCAGGCCAGGCGGTCCAGCACCCCGCTGAGCACCGGCGTGAGGGGGGCGTCGAGCCGCAGCGTCGCCGTCGCGTCGGCACGGGTGGGCCCCTGGCCGAGCACCGCCACCGGTAGACCGGCGCGACGCGCCCGCAGGACGAAGCGGTAGCCGGACATGACGGTGAGGGACGAGCCCAGGACGACGAGGCTGCGGGCGGCGTCGACGCGGGCCGCGCACTCCTCGACCCGCGGGCGCGGCACCGTCTCGCCGAAGAAGACGACGTCCGGCTTGAGCGGACCGGCCCCGCAGCGCTCGCAGGGCACGACGACGAAGCGGGCCACCGCCTCCTCCGGCAGGTCCACGTCGCCGTCCGGGTTGACCTCGCCCGCCGGCGGCTCAGGAGCGAAACCCGGGTTGGCGGCGCGCAGGCGCGCGTCGAGCCGCTCGCGGGAGGAGACGTCGCGGCAGGCGAGGCAGACGACCCGGTCGAGGCTGCCGTGCAGCTCGACCACGTCGCGCGAGCCGCCGGCCTGGTGCAGGCCGTCGACGTTCTGCGTGATGGTCCCTCGCACCAGACCGGCGTGCTCGAGCGCGGCGACGGCCCGGTGCCCGACGTTCGGCCGCGAGCGGGCGATGACGCGCCACCCGACGTGGCTGCGGGCCCAGTAGCGGCGCCGCGCCGCGGGGCCGTCCTCGGTGGCTCCGGTGAAGGCCTGGTAGGTCATCGGCACGTGCCGCTGGAGCGAGCCCCGCGGCCCGCGGTAGTCGGGGATGCCGGAGTCCGTGGACAGACCGGCGCCCGACAGGACCACCGCTCCCCCGCGGCCCAGCAGCTCCGCGAGCAGGACGGCGCACTCCTGCGGGTCGCGCACGGGCTCCGGTGCCCGCTCCCCGGGCAGGGCGCGCGCCGGGCGCAGCACCAGCGACGGACGGACGAGGGGACGCCCGGGCGCGGGCGGTGTCGTCGGCGACGTCGGCACGCCACCACGGTACGTCGGCCACCGGCGGGGTCCCCGCCGGTCCGGGCACGCGTCGGCGGACCCGCTCCAGGTGCCCGCGGGCGGCGGACGACGCCTAGGCTGCCCCGGTGAGCGAGGCCGACCCCACCGCGCCCGGAGCCCGACCCGGCACGTCCGCCGGCACCGCGGCGACGGACGCCGCCGGCGCCCGTCCCCGGCACGTGGCCGAGGAGGCGCGCATCGAGCCGCACCCGCGCGGCGCCTCGACGGCCCGCGCGCTCGTCGCCCGGCTGCTGGCACCGGTGGCGCCGTCGACGGTGGTCGAGACGGCGGTGCTGCTCACGAGCGAGCTGACGACGAACGCCGTCCTCCACGCGCGCGGGGAGGTCGTCGTCCGGGTCGAGGTCGTCGGCCCCCTCGTGCGCGTCGAGGTGACCGACCGCTCGACGCGGAGCCCCTCGCTGCAGGTCCCCCGCCTCGACGCCTCCGGAGGGCGGGGCCTCGTCCTCGTCGAGGCGCTGAGCAGCCGCTGGGGCAGCCGCCTCGTCGGCGGCGGCAAGGCCGTCTGGTTCGAGCTCGCGCTGGACCAGCGCTAGTCGACCGCCCGGCGGACGGCCTCCGCCGGGCCGCCTCCAGGACGCACGAGACCCCCGGCCCGCGCGGGCCGGGGGTCTCGTACGTGCGGGCCGGGCCGTCCCCCGGACGGCCGCAGCGGTCGCCGGCTCAGGCCGTCGTGTAGGTGAGGCAGTTCGCCTGGACGTCGTGCCCGGGGCCGACGCGCACCGACCCGGCGGTGCACGTGAGGTCCTTGTTGAACGAGCAGTCGGTGCGCTCGCAGGCGCCGACCTGGCCGACGACGCGGTCGAGGCCGCCCTTCGTGGAGATGTCGAAGAAGGTGCCGCAGCCGGCCGTGCCGTGCTCGCTGCGCACGGTGATGGCGGGGGCGTGGCAGCCGTCGTGGTTGAAGGCGCAGCCGTCGACCGCGCACTCGCTGACCTGGGGCATCTCGAGCAGGGACATGGCGCTCCTCCGGGTCTCGGCCGCCGCGCGGCCACGGTGTCGTGCGGCGACGGTAGACCCGGGAAAGCGCCGGCGCACCGAAGGGAAGCCTTTCTTCTCCCTTTCCTGGCCCCATTACCGCCAGCCGCAGGAAGGCTTCCCTCACCTTTAAGGGTGGCCTCCGGGGAGAGCCGCTCCCGGGCCGGCGCGAGCGCCCGCCGCCGGTCAGCCGCCCGACCAGGCCCGCCACAGGTCGGCGTAGGGCCCCGCCGCGGCCACCAGGTCGTCGTGGGCCCCGACCTCGACGACCCTCCCGCCCGCCATGACCACGACGCGGTCGGCGAGCCGGGCCTGCGTGAGGCGGTGCGCGACGACCAGCGTCGTGCGACCGGCGGTCGCGGCCCGCGCGGCGCGCTCGAGCGCGGCGGCCCCCGTGCTGCCGGCCTCGGCGGTGGCCTCGTCGAGCACCGCGACGGCGGGGTCGGCGAGCACGAGGCGGGCGAGCGCGAGCTGCTGGGCCTGCTCGGGCGTCAGCGCGACGCCGCCCTCCCCCACCCGGGTGGCCGCCCCGTCAGGCAGCGTCCGCACCCAGGCGGCGGCGCCCACGGCCTCCAGCGCCGCCGTGACCGCCCGCTCCAGCGCCGCCCCCTCGAGGCCCGGAGGGGCGGCCATCGCCACGTCGTCGAGCAGGCGGCCGGAGAAGACGTGCACCTCCTGGCTCACGAGGACCACGGACCGCCGGCGCTGCTCCGGGTCCAGCGCGCCCACCTCGCTGCCTCCGAGGAGGACCCGCCCGACGGCGGGGGCCAGCTCGCCCGCCACCAGGGCCGCCAGCGTCGACTTGCCGGCGCCGCTGGCCCCGACCACGGCGACGTGCTCGCCCGGCGCGAGGGCGAGGTCGACCCCGTGAAGCACCGGGGGACCGCCGTCGTAGCGGTGCACGACGCCGTCCACGCGGACGGAGGCGTCCGCCGGGGCGGGCGCGGCGACGGGCGCCGCGGCCGCGGGCATCTGCGCCACGCCGGCCAGGCGCGCCAGGCTCGCCCCGGCCGACTGGACGTCGTCGAAGGACGTCAGGAGCACGCCGAGGGGCCCGAAGAGCTGCAGGAAGAGCAGCACGGCGGTCGTCACCTCGCCGACGGTGAGGGTGCCGCCGCGCACGAGCCAGAACCCCGTGCCGAGGACGGCGACGACGCCCACCGCCTCGGCAAGGTTCATCGCCGAGGCGAAGCGCGTGAAGAGCCGCAGCACGGTGATCGCGAGGTCGCGGGCGCGCGCCGAGCGGGCCTCCACGTCCGCGGCGCGCGCCTCCTCCGCCCGCAGCGCGCGCACGGTGCGGGCGCCCTGCAGAGCGCCCAGCAGCGCCTGGGAGCGCGCGCCCTGAGCGGTCCGCTGCAGGGCGTAGAGGGGCCCGGAGCGGGGCAGGTACCAGCGCAGGGCGCCCACGTAGACGGGCAGGCAGATGACGCCGCCGACGCCGACGCGCCAGTCCACCGCCGTCAGCGCCGCCGCCGTGAGGACGACGGTGAGCGCCGACGCGAGCACCTGCGGGACGACCTCGGCGATGGCCCGGGTGACGACCGCGACGTCGTCGCCGACCCGCGCGAGCAGGTCCCCCGTCCCCGTCCGCTCGAGGACGGACGTGGGCAGGCGCAGCACGCGGTCGACCACCGCGGTGCGCAGACCGGCCAGGGCGCGGGCCCCCGCCCGCGCGACCGCCGCCGCCGCGAGCCCCGAGGCGACGCCGGCCGCGAGCGCTCCCCCCACGAGGAGCGCGAGCACCGGGACGAGCGCCGCCGCCCCCTCCGCCGACCCGCCCGCGCCGGCGGCGGGCAGGCCGCGCTCGCGCGCGACGACGTCGACGAGCAGGCCCAGCGCCCAGGGGGCGACGAGCCCCAGCGCCGCCGCGACCGCGCTGAGCCCGAGGGCGGCGGCGGTCCGCCACGGCGTGCGCGCCAGCTCCCCGCGCACGGCCGCCCACGCCCGGCGGCGGCTCGCCACGGGCAGCAGCGCCCGGCCGGCCTCCTCGTCGGGTCCCTCGGGCAGGGGGCCCGGGTCGTCCGGACTCTGGCCCGGGCTCTGGCTCTGGCGCGCGTCCGGGTCCGACTGGCGCGTGCCGTCCGCCCTCCTCACCCGAGCACCGCCGCGCGGTAGCGGTGGTCGGCGAGGACGAGGTCGGCGTGCGGGCCCGTGCCCGCGGCCCGGCCGCCGCTGACGAGGACGACCCGGTCGGCCACGGCCAGCAGCGCCGGGCCGGCCGTGACGACGAGCGTGCTCCGCGGGGCCGCCGGGTCGGCGGCGTCGTGACGCAGGGCGCGCAGCCCGCGGGCGACGGTCTGCTCGGTGACGGCGTCGACGGCCGTCGTCGGCTCGTGCAGGACGAGCAGCGGCGGGTCGGCCAGCAGCGCCCGCGCCAGCCCGAGGCGCTGGCGCTGGCCCCCGGAGAGGCCGGCCCCGCGGTCGAGCAGCGGCCGGTCGAGACCGCGCGGGTCGAGGCCGACGACCTCGTCCGCCCCGGCGGCGGCGAGGGCCTGAGCGAGGGTGGGGCCGCCCGTGCGGGGTCGGGCGGGCGCGACGTCGAGGTTCGTGGCCAGCGTGCCCTCGAAGAGGGAGGTCGCGTGCGGCTCGACGTGGACGACCTCGCGCACGGCGGACGCGTCGAGGTCGGCCCAGGCGGCGCCGTCGAGGCGCACGGCACGACCGACCTCGCCGGGGGGCACGCGCCCGGCGAGGACGTCGAGGAGGTCGGCGGCGTCGGCCGGGTCCTCCGCGACGAGGGCGACCAGCTCCCCCGGCCGGACGTCGAGGTCCAGGCCGGTCAGGCGCCCCGTGCGCAGGCCCTGCACGTGCAGCGCCGGCGACCCCGAGGGCGCCAGGCCCCCGGCGGGCGCCACGTGCTCCTCCGCCAGCAGCGCCGCGACCCTCGCCGCGCTGGCCCGGGAGGCGGCGAGGCGCGCCATGGCCGCACCCACGAGCCGGACAGGCTGGGACAGGTGCTGGGCGAGGCCCACGACGACGACGAGCTCGCCGACGCTGAGGTCGCCCCGCAGGGCGAGGAAGCCGGCCGCCCCGGCCGCGGCGGCGAGGAAGGCACCGCTCAGCAGCGTCGTCGCGCCCAGCTGGGCGCCGTCCGCCGCCGCGGACCGCAGCGAGGCGGCGAGCGCGGCGTCGCTCGAGCGGCGGTAGCGGGCCGCCGCGGCGGGCGCGGCCCCGAGCCCGTGGAGGACCCTCAGGCCGCGCACCAGGTCGGTCGCCAGGGCGGACGTCGCGGCCACGGCCTCCTGCTGGGCGCTCGCGCGGCGGGTGACGAGCGGTCCGAGACCCCGCAGGGCCAGGGACACCAGGGGCGCGCCCGCGAGCACCGCCAGGGCCAGCGGGACGTGCAGCCCGAGGAGCGTGACGGCCACGGCACCGAGGGAGACGACGGCCGAGACGAGCAGCGCGACGGCGTCCAGGACGTCCGCGGTGCGCTCGGCGTCCGAGGACGCCACCGACAGCACCTCCCCGTCGGCGCGGTGGTGGCGTGCGCCCCGGGGGTCGAGGGAGCGCCGCGCGACCGCCACCCGGAGGGCGTGGCCCTCATGCTCCTGCGCGGCCAGCAGCGGCCGGATGCCGTGCCGGTAGCTGAGGGACAGGACGAGGAAGAGGGCAGCGACGGCGAGCACCGAGGTGACGAGCGCGGTGACGTCGCCGGTGAGGACCGCCCGGTCGACGGTCCACCCCGCGACGACGGGCACGAGGACCTCGCACAGGGCCCACAGCCCGAGCAGCGGGCACGCCACGGCCAGGCGCCGCCGCTGGCGGCGGACGACGAGACGCAGCAGGCCGTCCGCCGTCGCCGGCGGGTCGCCGGGCGCGTCGCGGCGCGGACGGCGGGACGGGCGCAGGACGGCTCCTCGGTCGGCGGGTCGGGTCGGGGTTCCGGGGTCGGCCCGGCGGGTCGGTGACCATGGCCGGCGCGGCGGCACCGGGACGCCGGCGACCTCGACGGGCCGACCGGCGCGGGCACGCTACGGCACCGGCCCCCGCCCCACCGCGACGTCGTCGAGCGAGCGCAGCTCGCGCCAGCGCGACCGGGCGCCCCCCGGGTCGCCGGCGCCGGCCGGGACGACGAGGACGTCGGCGCCCACGAGCGGGCCGAGGTCGAGCCCGGTGAGCTCGGCCACGTCGGCGACGGGCACGGCGAAGGTGCGGAACGGCCCCAGGGGCGGCGGCTCGTCGGCGAGCGCGGCCCGGGCGGAGGCCGCCTGGAGGTCCACCGAGCCCAGCTGCGGCGTCTGGTCGAGCACGTGGGCGACCGCCGCGAGGCGCTCGCCCGCCGGGGCCGGCGCGGCCCACGCGACGACCTTCCAGAAGAGGCGGGGCAGCTGGACGCCGCGGTAGAGCGGGTCGTCGTCGGCGAGGACGGGCCCGGTGAGGACGGCGAGCCGCCGCCGACCGGCCTCGGCGGCCTGCAGCACGTGGTCCTCCAGCCCCAGCCACAGCTCCTTCGACTGGTTGAAGGCGGACGCCTGGGGCGCCGCGTTCGGGTAGGTGAAGGTGTCGGCCTCCGCCCGCGCCGCCTCCGCGGGCTCCCCCCACACCGGGTCGCGCCGGCGGACGAGGTGGCCGCGGTCGAGGTCGTTGCGCGCGTAGAGCTCCTCCCCCGCCTGGTCCTGCGGGGCGACCCGCGGGTCGGGCCTCCAGTCCCCGGAGCGGGGCAGGTCGCGCAACCGGGCGCCGTCCACGACGACGGCCGTGGCCGCGGCCAGGCGCCGCCCCCGGTCGAGCAGGACCGTGAAGTGGGTGCTCGGCAGCTCGACGAGGTCGGTGGCGCCGCCGCCGCGCCGGCGCGGCAGCGGCACGGACGTGCCGAGGAAGAGCGGGTCGTAGCCGGCCGGGGGCGTCGCACGGGGGTCCACGCGCCCAGTGGAGCAGGGGGCGCCGACAGCCGCGCCCGGATGGCACCGCCCGCACCGGCACCGGACCGCCCCCGACGCGGCGGGGCGGGGCGGGGCGAGCGGGGCGGGACGGCTCGGTCCGGGCCGCGGGCTGTCAGGGGTCGGGTCCACACTCGGCCACGACCGGTGAGCAGTGCAGACGCCCCGTCACCGTCACCGCAGAGGTCCCGTCACCGAGGGCGGGGCAGGAGGAGGGCCCGTGGACATCCAGGCAGCGCGCGAGACCAAGCAGGAGCTGCTGCGGACGGCGGCCACCGCCCTGTCCGCGGCGCGGACGGGCGACGCCGGCCCCGGTGGCCTCCTCGTCGGCGTCCGGGTCTACGGCGGCGGGCGCTACGGGCTCGCGGTGCGCCACGACGGCACGGCGGGCGCCGAGGTCGCCGCCCGGGCCCTCGAGCTGGCCGGCGAGGACGCCGACGTCCTGGACGTCGGCGTCGTGCGGGCCCTCGTCGGCGACGGGGGGCCCTCGACCCAGCGGCTCGATCCCCAGCGGCTCGACCCCCAGCGGCTGGACCCGGGGACGCCGCCGGCCGACCGCTCCCCCGTCGAGCGCGACCTCGCGGGCGCGCCGACGCCGGCGCGCCCGGGCCGGTGGGCGGCCGAGGTGCTCCAGCGGCGCGAGCGCCCGCTGCGGCCGGGCCTGTCGGTCGCCCAGCGGGCCGTCACGGCGGGCACCGTGGGCGGCTTCGTCGCTCGGCCCGGCGACCCGACGCGCTACCTGCTGTCGAACAACCACGTGCTCGCCGACTCCGACCGCGCCGCCACCGGGTCGGCGGTGCTGCAGCCCGGCAGCGCCGACGGCGGCACGGCCGCGGACGCCGTCGGCCGGCTCTCCGTCGCCGTCCCGCTGCAGCTGGCCTCGCCCAACGTCGTCGACGCCGCCCTGGCGGCGCTCGACGACGACGTCGAGATCGACCCGACCTACCCCGTCGGCGCCGTGACGACGACCACCGCCGCGGACGACGGCCTCCTCGTCGAGAAGGTGGGGCGGACCACCGGCCTGACCCGCGGCGCGGTGACCGCCATCGAGCTCGACGGCGTGGCCGTCTCCTACCCGAGCGGGGTCGTCACCTTCGACGACCAGGTGGAGGTCACCGGCGCGGACGGCGCCTTCTCCGCGGGTGGGGACAGCGGCTCCCTCGTCTACGACCCGGTGACCCGGGCGGCCGTGGGCCTGCTCTTCGCCGGCAGCGAGCGCGGGGGCACCGGCGGGGCGGGTCTCACCTTCTGCAACCCCGTCGACGCGGTGCTCGAGGCGCTGGGCGTGCACCTGCTCGCGCCGTAGGCGACCGGCCGGGCGGAGCCGTCACCGGACGCGTGGTGGCGCGTCGCCGGGCGGTGCACACTGCCGGGATGAGCCAGCCGTCCGGTGACGGTCTCCCCGGGGCCAGCCGGGACGCCGCCCGCGCCGCCAAGAGCCGCCTGGCGTCCTCGCTCGCCGGTGACCGCCGGGTCAACGGCGTCGGGGTCGTCCGGTGGGCCGTGGGCACGTCCGTCGCCGCGTACGGCGTGCGCGTGGGCGTCGTCGCGGAGGACGACGCGCCCGAGGTGCCCGCCGAGGTCGACGGCGTCCCGGTGCGGGTCGACGTCGTCGGACGCATCACGGCGTCGTGACGGCCGCGGAGAGCGCCACGGGGGCGGGCCGGGACCTCGACGTCGTCGTCCTCGGGGCCACCGGGCTGACGGGCCGTCTCGTCGCACGTCACCTGCACGAGCGATCGCGCGCCACCGGCGCGCGCTGGGCCGTGGCCGGACGCGACCCCGACCGGCTGGCCGCCGTGCTCGACGAGCTGGGTGCGCCCGACGTCCCGTCCCTCGTGGTGGACCTGCGCGACGGACCGGCGCTCGAGCGCGTCGCCCGTCGCACGCGGGTCGTCCTCGACCTCGCCGGCCCGTACTCGACCACGGCGGACGCCGTCGTCGCCGCCTGCGTGCGAGGCGGCGCCTCCTACGTCGACCTCAGCGGCGAGATCCCGGCCGTCGCGCGCACGGTCCGCACCTGGCACGGGCCCGCCCGCCGCGCCGGTGTCCGGGTCGTGCAGGTCAGCGGCTACGAGGCCCTGCCCGCCGACCTCGCCGTCCTCCTCGCCTGCCGGCGCGCCGAGGAGGCCGACGCGGTCGGAGGGCCGGCGTCGGCGCAGGCGGCGGACGGCCCCGGTGCAGAGGGCCCCTTCGGGGACGGCCCGGGCGCTGCCGGGCCCGTCGTCGCCGTGGCGGTCACGTCGACCGCGCGGCCGCCCCGGCGCCGCCTCGGCCTGTCCGACGCCGTCTCGGGCGGCACCCTCCAGAGCCTCGTCGAGGTCCTCGCCGACGAGGACGCCCGCGTCGCCGGCGACCCGGCGGCCCTCGTGCCGGACGCCCGCGCCGCCCGACGCGTCCGCCGCCGGAGCCCCCTGGCGCTCCGCCCGCGGGTGATGCACGGCCGGGTCCTGGGTCCGGTGGTCCCGGCCGCCTTCATCGACCCGCCGGTGCTCCACCGCACCGCGGCGCTGCTGGCCGCCGAGCGCGGCGTGCCCCACTCCCCCGCCGCCCTCGCGGAAGGCGTCGACATGGGCGCCGTGCGAGGGCCCGCCGGGGCCCTCTCGCTGCTTGCGGCCGCTGCGTCCTCCGGCCTGCAGGCGGGCGTGCTGGCCCTCACCCGGTTGCCGGGGCCGGTGCGCCGGCGCCTCGCGGCCGCCCTCGGCCGCACGCTCCCGGGGAGCGGCTCGGGCCCGCGCGGCGACGTGCTCGAGGGGTGGACGTGGAGCGTGCGCGCCGAGGCGCTCACGCGGTCGGGCGCGCGCGGGACGGCCCTCCTCGAGGGCACGGGCCACCCGGGGTACCGCGCGACGGCGCGCATGGTCGCCGAGGTGGGGCTCCTGCTGGCCCGCACGGTGGAGGACCCGCCGCGCACCGGCCACCTCACGCCCGCGCTGGCGGTCGGCCTCGTCGGCCTCCCGGAGCTCGCCCACGCCGGGCTGGTGCTGCGGGCGTAGCCGCCGGGGTCTCGGAGTGGGACCCACGGCGCGGGGCCGGGCGCCGGGCGCACCGGTCCGGCTCACGGCGCGGCTACGGTGCGCGCGTGCTCATCCGGACGGCGACCGCCGAGGACTGGCCCGCGATCGAACCGGTCTTCCGCGCCGTGGTCGGCGCCGGGGAGACGTACGCCTACCCCGACGACCTGACGTCCGAGGCCGCGCGGGACCTCTGGCTCGAGGAGCCGCCCGGATGGGCGCTGGTGGCCGTCGACGACGAGGGCCTGCTGGGCACGGCCAAGGCGGGCCCGAACCGGCCGGGCCGCGGGGAGCACGTCGGGACGGCGAGCTTCATGGTGGCGCCCGAGGCGTCCGGCCGCGGCGTGGGCCGTGCGCTCGGGGAGGCCGTGCTGGCGCGCCTGGCCGCCGAGGGCTACCGCGCCGTCCAGTTCAACGCCGTCGTCGAGACCAACGTGCGGGCGGTAGCCCTGTGGCGGTCGCTCGGCTTCACCGTGGTGGGCACCGTGCCCGAGGCCTTCGCCTCACGGACCCACGGCCTCGTCGGGCTGCACGTCATGCACCGCCCCCTCTGAGGCGCCCTCCCCCGGACCGCGACAGCCGGGCTCAGCCCTCCAGGGGACGACGCCGGAGGAGGACGAGGGCCGCGAGCGCCAGCAGGCCGACGACGACGCCGAGGATCTCGGCGGCCGTCGGGAGGTCGGTGGCGACGGCCAGCGCGCCCAGCGCGACCACGGGCAGCGAGATGGCGACGTAGAGGACGACGAAGAGCGTCGAGACGACCTCGCCCGTGCGCCCCTCCGGGCTGGCGGCCCGCACCGAGGCGACGCCCGCCCGGAACGCCGTGCCGTGGCCGAGGCCCAGCAGCGTGGCCGCGACGACCACCAGAGGGAGGGCCTGGGCCGCGAGGCCGGCGACGAGCAGGGCGGCCCCGGCGGCGAGGCCGGCGCATCCCGCGACGAGCGCGCGGGGTGCGGCGAGCCCGCCGGTGGCGACCTGCGCCACCGCCGAGGCGAGGAACGGCACGCCGACGAGGGCGTCGGCCACGACCCGGTCACCTACCCCGAGCTGCTCGACGAGCAGCTGGGGCGCCACCGCGGTGAAGAGCCCGAAGACGGCGAAGCCGGCGAACCCCGCCGTGGCCGCGGGCACGAACGCCCGCCGGACCTCGACCGGGACGGTCGGGCGCAGTAGGTGCGGCCACCAGGCCGAGGCCGGAGCGGGGCGGCCGCCGTCGCGCCGCTGCGACCCGGCGGTCTCCGGCTGCCACCAGGTGACGAGGGCGGCGGGCACGAGCAGGAGGAGGTGCACGAGGTAGGGCGCGCGCAGGGGCGCCAGCGAGGCCTCGGCGACGAGGGCGGATAGGACCGGTCCGGCGCCGAGGCCGAGCACGTTGACCGCGGTGGCGGTCGACGTCGCGGCCCGCGACCACCGCGGCGGGGCCAGCTCGACGACGGCGGTCGTCGCCGTGCCGGTGAAGACGCCCGCGGACAGACCCGACAGCAGACGCCCCGCGAAGAGCAGGGGCAGGCCGTCGGCGAGCAGGAAGCACAGGGCGCTCAGCGCGGCCGCGGCGAGCCCGAGCAGCAGCAGCGGGCGCCGGCCCACCCGGTCGGACAGCTCCCCGAGGACGACGAGCGCGGCGAGGACGCCGACGGCGTAGGAGGCGAAGAGCGTCGTCTGCACGAGCGGGCCGAAGCCGAGCTGCTCCTGGTAGCGGCCGTACAGCGCCGTCGGCAGCGTGGCGCCGGCCATGACGAGCCCGAAGACGAGCGCCGCGGCCACCAGCCGCACCGCGCGCGCTCCGTCCGTCCGGTCGTGGGCCGCGGCCCCGTCGTCCGTGCGCTGCCCGCCACCGCTCGTCACGGTCCCACCCTGGTGCACAGCCCTCCGGATCACGACAGCAGGGGCCCGCCTCCCCCGCCGCCCACGCGGACGTTGATTAGCACCTGCGAGTAGCGCCGCTCGACGCCGCCGCGCGGGTCATCGCTTCCTCGGCGCCTCACCGCGGCGAGGGCAGCCAGGCTGCGGCTCCACGGGTGGCCCGCCGGCCAGCCCCCAGCCTGTCGTCTATCAAGGTCCCGGCCATGCTTCTGCTCTTCAGCAGAGGCTTAGACCGAACTGCCCTGGCTCAGACCTGAAAGGCGAGCCAACGGAAGTAGCCCGCCGAGGCGGAAAGGTCAGCCGATGTGTAATCGTGCCACTTGATGGGGTAATTGCCGTTGAGAACGCGCTCGTTGGCGGGGTAGCGGTTGTCGTCCGGCCCCCAGGTCAGAGTGCCGGAGAGGGGGCTACGCCCTTCGTGCAGACGGAAGGCGACGTCTCTGGTGACACGACGTCCGGGGCTGCCCCAGAGCGCGTCAGCGTTGGTGAGGAGCAGCGCGATACCGGTCGTGTCGCTGTCGTCGCCGATGAGGCTTTCGAGGCGATGGACGTCGTGCACGAAGTGCAGGCGGGCGAGATCCATCGCGGCATGGTTCTTGAGACGGAACTCCTCGCCGTCGGGGGCCGTCCAGGTGTAAGCGCGGGTGACGTACTTGAACTCGACCAGGGCCCGTTGTCCCGACGTCCTGCAGGTGAGATCGACGTAGCGGGTGCCGTCCGCGGGACTACGGAAGGGGACTTCGAGGCGGATCTGCATATCGGGCGCCTCGACCGCCAGCTCACGGGCGAACTCAAACTGGAAGTCGGCTTCTGAGTGGAAGACGGGTCGACGGGCAGCCAGTCGGCCTAGCAACGTGGAGAGGCCCAGGCCGCCAGGAAGCGAGGGGTCAGCGTCGACAGTCCGTCCGTTCACGCCGTCACAGTCCCACGCCAGGGGCCGTCGCGCCTTGAGAAATCAAGTGAGGCATCGAGAAGACAGGCGATGGTCACGTCCGCGTGGTCGTGCCCTCGACCGCGTCACCGTCTCCCTGCGATCGCCCAAGACGCAGAGGCCCCACCACGTCGCGGTGGGGCCTCTGCGTCTTTCGACCACTCGTTCAGGCAGTCAGCGGACGAGCTAGAGCGTCGCCGTCATCCACCTTTCAGTGGCGCTTCGAGGGCCTCGAGCGGTCAGCTGCAGCCGGAGGTGCTGCCGCAGCCCTCGCAGACGTAGCAGCTGCCGGCGGGACGCATCTTCGTGCCGCAGGTGAAGCACATCGGCGCGTCCGTCGCGGTGCCGAGGGACTCCATGAGCTCGCTCGAGGAGTGCACCTCGACGGGGGCCTTGCGCGCCGTCGCGGCGCCCGCCCCGGACTCGGCGACCTCGCTCGGCGCCGCGGCGACCGGCGCGGAGGACGCCGCCGGACGGCCCGCGGGGGCCGTGTCGACGGACTGCGACACCGCGTCGAAGTCGTCCTGGTCGTCGCTGGCGCTCGGCGTGTACGAGCCCGTCTCGAGGTGGCGCGCACGCTCCTCGGCGGTGTGGATGCCGAGCGCCGAGCGCGTCTCGAAGGGCAGGTGGTCGAGCGCCAGGCGGCGGAACATGTAGTCCATGACCGACTGGCTCATGCGCACGTCCGGGTCGTCGGTGAGGCCCGCCGGCTCGAAGCGCATGTTGGTGAACTTCTCGACGTAGGTCTCGAGCGGGACCCCGTACTGCAGCGCCACCGAGATGGCGATGGAGAAGGCGTCCATGACCCCGGCCAGCGTGGAGCCCTGCTTGCCGAGCTTGAGGAAGACCTCGCCGAGCCCGCCGTCGGGGTAGGAGCCCGCCGTCAGGTAGCCCTCGGCGCCGCCGACCGCGAACGACGTGGTGATCGAGGGGCGCGACTTCGGCAGACGCGTGCGGGTGGGCCGGTACTCGACGACGGGGGCCGGGGCCTCGACCTCCTTGTCCTTCTTGGCCTCCTTGCCGTCGCCGAGGGGCTGGCCGACCTTGCAGTTGTCGCGGTACAGCGCGACGGCCTTGAGGCCGAGCTTCCACGACTGGAAGTACGCATCCTGGACCTCCTCGACGGTCGCCGTCTCCGGCAGGTTGACCGTCTTGGAGATGGCGCCGGAGAGGAACGGCTGGCAGGCGGCCATCATGCGGATGTGGCCCATGGGCCGGATGGCCCGGGCGCCGATCGCGCAGTCGAAGACCTCGTAGTGCTCGGGGCGCAGCCCGGGGGCGTCGACGACGTGGCCGTGCTGGGCGATGTGCTCGACGATCGCCTCGACCGTCTCCTCGGCGTATCCGAAGGCCCGCAGGGCGCGCGGGATCGTCTGGTTGACGATCTGCATGGAGCCGCCGCCGACGAGCTTCTTGAACTTCACGAGCGAGAAGTCGGGCTCGATGCCGGTGGTGTCGCAGTCCATCATGAAGCCGATGGTCCCCGTGGGGGCCAGGACGCTGGCCTGGCTGTTGCGCCAGCCGTTGGCCGCACCGATCTCGTTGCCCTCGGCCCAGACGCGCGTGGCGAGGCGGTGCACGTCGGCGTCGGCGCTGTGGAGGGTGCGGATCTCATCGTTGGCCGCGGCGTGCTTGCGCATGATCCGCTGGTGGCCCTCGGCGTTGCGGGCGTAGCCCTCGTAGGCGCCGACGACGCCGGCCAGCTCGGCCGAGCGCTTGTAGGCCGCGCCGGTCATGAGCGAGGTGATGGAGGCCGCGAGGGAGCGCCCGCCCTCGGAGTCGTAGGCGAGGCCCGACGCCATGAGTAGCGCGCCGAGGTTGGCGAAGCCGATGCCGAGCTGGCGGTAGGCGCGGGTCGTCTCGCCGATGGCCTCCGTGGGGAAGTCGGCGAAGCAGATGGAGATGTCCATCGCCGTGATGACGAGCTCGACGGAGCGGGCGAAGCGCTCGGCGTCGAAGGACCCGTCCTCGCGGAGGAAGAAGAGCAGGTTGAGGCTGGCGAGGTTGCAGCTCGAGTTGTCGAGGTGCATGTACTCCGAGCAGGGGTTCGAGGCGTTGATGCGCCCCGACTCCGGCGTCGTGTGCCAGTCGTTGATGGTGTCGTCGTACTGCAGGCCCGGGTCGGCGCACTCCCACGCGGCCTTCGCGATCGAGGACCACAGCTCGCGGGCGTCGACCTCCTCGACGACCTCGCCCGTAGTGCGGGCCCGCAGGCCGAAGGACGTGCCGTCCTCGACGGCGCGCATGAACTCGTCGCTGACGCGCACCGAGTTGTTGGCGTTCTGGTACTGCACCGAGGTGATGTCCTCGCCGCCGAGGTCCATGTCGAACCCGGCGTCGCGCAGCGCGCGGATCTTGTCCTCCTCGCGCGCCTTCGTCTGGACGAACTCGGCGATGTCGGGGTGGTCGACGTCGAGGACCACCATCTTCGCCGCGCGCCGCGTGGCGCCGCCGGACTTGATGGTGCCCGCGGAGGCGTCCGCCCCGCGCATGAAGGACACCGGCCCCGAGGCCGTGCCGCCGGAGCTGTGCAGGAGCTCCTTCGAGGAGCGGATCCGGGAGAGGTTGAGGCCGGCGCCGGAGCCGCCCTTGAAGATCATCCCCTCCTCGCGGTACCAGTTGAGGATCGAGTCCATCGAGTCGTCGACGGAGAGGATGAAGCAGGCCGAGACCTGCTGCGGGCTGGACGTGCCCACGTTGAACCACACGGGGCTGTTGAAGGAGAACACCTGGTGCAGCAGCATCCAGGTGAGCTCGTGCTCGAAGACCTCGGCGTCGGCCTCGCTGGCGAAGTACCCGTTGTCGCGGCCGGCGCGCCCGTAGGTGAGCACCACCCGGTCGATGAGCTGGCGCAGCGACGTCTCCCGGGCGTCGCTGCCCACGGCGCCGCGGAAGTACTTCGTCGTGACGATGGTCGACGCGTTGGCGCTCCAGGACGCCGGGAACTCGACGCCCCGCTGCTCGAAGATCGTGGCGCCCGTCTTCCAGTTGGTCTGGACGACGTCGCGGCGCTCCCACTCCACCTCGTCGTAGGGGTGGCGACCGGCGGTCGTGAACAGGCGCTCGACCACCAGGCCCTTGCCCCGTCCTCCGCCCTTGCGGGCGGACCGGGGGCGCGGCGTCGTCTCGGTCATGGGTCCTTCTTCCGTCGCTCGTCCTGCCACCGCGGGGCGGTGGGCTCGTCCTCGGTGCTGGCGGCCGCGCGGGCGCGGCCCAGGTGGTGCGGTCTCGTGGGTCTGGTCTGTGGTGCGTCTGCGGGGAGGCGCTCAGGCGGGTCCCTCGGAGGGCCGCCAGGCGTCCTCAGGTGGTCCGGCCGACGGTCTCCTCGGCCCGGGCGACGCCCGTGGTGGCGTCCCCGGTGCTCGTGCTGCCGGTGCTCGTGTCCCCCGTGCCGGCGTCGCGCTCGGCGCGCAGCACGGCGATGGCCGCCGCGAAGTCCTCGAGCGTGTCGAAGGCCTGGTAGACGGAGGCGAAGCGCAGGTAGGCCACCTCGTCGAGGTCGCGCAGGGGCGCGAGCACCGCCACGCCGACGTCGTGGGCCTCGACCTCCGCGGCCCCGGCCGTGCGGATCGACTCCTCGACCTGCTGGGCCAGCAGCGCCAGCCTGTCCTCGGTGACGGGCCGTCCCTGGCAGGCCTTGCGCACGCCCGACAGCACCTTCTCGCGGCTGAAGGGCTCGGTGGTGCCCGAGCGCTTGACCACGGTGAGGCTCGCGGCCTCGATGGTCGTGAAGCGCCGCTGGCAGCTCGGGCACTGACGACGGCGCCGGATCGCGGTGCCGTCGTCGGTCGCCCGCGAGTCGACGACGCGGGAGTCGGGGTGGCGGCAGAACGGGCAGTGCACGGCGACCCCTCCCGCCTCGGCGCTCGACCACCGCCCCCTGCGGGGCGCGGGCGCTCCTCCACAGCGTGTGGATGAGCTGTCCCCAACGTCCACAACCTGTGGAGGAACGACAGCCGTGCAACTACTAGATGTTGGGGTGAACGCTAAGCCGGGGCCCACGCTTCCGCAAGCACCGGCGTGTCGTCGGGGCACCGCCCTCCCGGTTCGGGTGGGCTGCGCCGCAGGGCCCTGCCGCTCCGGCTGCGCCCCGACCGTGCGGCGACCAGCCACCCGACCACCGGCCACCCGACCACCGGCCACCCCACCACCGCGCACGGGAGCACCATGCACCCGACCACCGACAACGCCGTCGGCGTCCGAGGAGGGCGCCGACGGCGTGAGCGGGGCTGGAGGGAGTCGCGAGGTGACTCGGGTCAGGCCGCGCCGGTGAGCCAGTCCTGCACCGGCCCGACCGTGAAGTACAGGAGGAAGGCCGCGGCGACGACCCACAGCAGGGGGTGCACCTCCCGCGCACGACCGCGCACGACCGCGAGCAGGACGTAGGTGAGGAAGCCGGCGCCGATGCCCACGGTGATGGAGTAGCTGAAGGGCATGAGCACGATGGTGAGGAACGCCGGGAGGGCGACGCCCGGGTCGTCCCACCGGATGCCGGTGACCTGGCTCATCATGAGGAAGCCGACCACCACGAGGGCGGGGCTGGCCGCCTCGTAGGGCACGAGCGAGACGAGCGGCGAGGCGACGACGGCGACGAGGAAGGCCGCCCCGGTCACCACGCTCGCCAGCCCGGTGCGGGCGCCGTCGCCGACGCCCGCGGCGGACTCGACGAAGCTCGTCGCGCTCGAAGCGCTGGCCGCCCCGCCGGCGACGGCGGCCAGGGAGTCGACGAGGAGGATCCGCTGGCTGCCCAGCGGGTTGCCCTCCTCGTCCAGCAGCCCGCCCTCCGCGCCGACCGCCACCATCGTCCCCATCGTGTCGAAGAAGTCGGCGACGACGAGGGTGAAGACGACGAGCGCGGCCGTGACGGCGCCCACCGCGGCGAAGGCACCGACGAGGCTCACCTGGCCGAGGAGCCCGAGGTCGGGCCACGCCAGCCAGGCCGCCGGCGCCTCGGGCACGGTGAGCCCGAAGCCCGTGGGGTTGCTGCCGTCGGGCGCCTGCCCGCCCACGTCGAACACGGCCTGGACGACGAGGGCGAGGGCCGTCGCGACGACGACGCCGATGAGCAGGGCGCCGCGGACGCCCCGGACGACGAGGACCACGGTGACGAGGAGCCCGACCACGAAGACGACGGTGGGCCAGCCGCGCAGCGAGCCGCCGACCCCGAGCTCGAGCGGGGTCCCCCCGCCCACGGGGGCGCGGACGAAACCGGCGTTGACGAGCCCGACGAGGGTGAGGAAGAGGCCGATGCCGACGCTGATGGCCGTCTTGAGCTGGCGCGGCACCGCCCGCAGCACGGCGCGGCGGAAGCCGGTGAGGACGAGGACGAGGATGACGAGGCCCTCGAGGACGACGAGGCCCATGGCCATGGGCCACGTCATGCCCGGCAGGCTCGCGACGCCGTAGGCGATGAAGGCGTTGAGGCCGAGCCCGGCGGCCAGGCCGAGGGGGAAGCGGCCGACGAGCCCCATGAGGATCGTCATGACCGCCGCCACGAGGGCGGTCACGGCGGCCACGGCTGGCAGATCGGGCGCGTCGCCGCCCCCGAGGTAGGTGCCCGTCGAGTCCGGCACCGTCCCGATGATCAGCGGGTTCAGCACGACGATGTAGGCCATCGCCACGAACGTCACGAGGCCGCCGCGGACCTCGCGGCCGACGGTCGAGCCCCGGGCCGTCACCCCGAAGAAGCGGTCGACCCGCCCCCCGGGAGGGACGCCGTCGGTCGTGGCGTGCGGGTCGGGGT
This sequence comes from uncultured Pseudokineococcus sp., assembly GCF_947499845.1. Classification (GTDB taxonomy): domain Bacteria; phylum Actinomycetota; class Actinomycetes; order Actinomycetales; family Quadrisphaeraceae; genus Pseudokineococcus. The sequence continues at coordinate 128,590 of NZ_CANMPM010000006.1, read as the reverse complement.
CGGTGCGGCTCATGCGGCCTCCGCGGGACGAGCCGCGGGTGCGGCGCCGCCGCCGCCGCGGCGGAGCTGGCGCTGACGGCGCCACTCTGGCAGAGCGGGAGCCGCCACGGCGCCACCCGGGGGCGCCTCAGGCGGGGACGAGGATCCTGTCGCCCACGGCGAGCGCCACCGAGCCGAGGCCGTTGGCCTCCTTCAGGCGCAGCACGACGTCCCGGACGTCCTCGCCCGGCGCCGCCACCTCGTCGGCGATGGACCACAGGGTGTCGCCCGGCAGGACCACGACCTCGGCGGGGACCTCGGACGCGGGCGCCGCGGCGACGACCGCGGGCGCGGCGGCGGCCGGCGCCGGGCGCGAGCCGGCCGACAGGGCGAGGACGGCCCCGGCCGCCAGCAGGACGGTCACCGAGACCGTGAGCGCCAGGCGCCCCCGCCGGGTGACGCGGAGGGCGACCGGGCGGCGGCGGGACCGGCAGGATCCCGTCGCCGTGACCGGCACCTCGGCGACGGGCAGAGCGGCGACCGGCACCGGCGCCACCACGGGCGCGGCGCGCCGCACGGACGGCGCGGGCCGCGGTGCGCGGCGGGGCGTCGGGACGAGGGACAGGTGACGACGTCGAGCGCTCGAGCGCGGGCTGCGCGCGGGGGCGCCCAGCGGCGGGAGCAGGACCAGTGCGCTCATGGTGACCTCCGGGAGGACCACGGCCCCTCCTGCCGGAGGTTCCGCGGACGTGCGTGTCGAGGGGCGGCTGCGGCGCCGCGGCCCGGGAGGGCGCACGGCTCGCGCTGTCGGTCGAACGTCTGTGCGATGTTGTACCAGCGTGGCGGCCCGGCGTCCAGACAGGTGTTCGACCGGACCCCGGCGACGGGTGCCCGGCCTCCGAGGAGGACGGGTGAGCCGCCGACGTGCAGGACTCCAGCACCGACCACCGACAACGGGCTCCGTCCGCGGCTCCCCAGGGCCGTCGCAGGCCCGTCGGGCGATCGCGCGGGGAGCCCGCACGGCCGCGCCCCGCCCGCCGCGCCCGAGGTCCCTCGGCGGCGCGGCCGCGCCTGGATCCGGCCGCGACACGCTCGAACAGGTGTTTGATCACGAGGTGGGGGCTCCCTACGCTGACCGGCACGGCGTCCCGCACGAGGGCGGTCGCCGACACCGAGCTCGGGAGGCCACGTGGCGCGGCGCAACGGCGACGAGGAGAAGGACGGCCGGCAGCAGGGCGACGCGCAGGCGGGCGGGAGCGCGGCCCCCGCGGGCGAGGGGCCCGGTGCCACGGTCGTCGAGATGCCCGACGCCCCGGCGGTCGACGGCCTCACCGCGCGCCAGCGCAAGGTGCTCGAGTGCATCGGCGAGGCCGTCGAGCGGCGCGGCTACCCGCCGAGCATGCGGGAGATCGGCGAGGCCGTCGGGCTGACGAGCCCGTCGAGCGTCGCCCACCAGCTGGCGGCGCTGGAGCGCAAGGGCTTCCTGCGCCGCGACCCCCGGCGGCCCCGGGCCATCGAGGTCGTGGTGCCGGGCTCGCGCGGTGGTGCGGCGGCGGGCGAGCCCCTGCTGCGCGCCGTCCCCGACGAGGCGGCGGCCGACGCCGGCGCGCCCGACGAGACCGGCTCCGGCGACGCGCGCCCCGCGGCCACCTACGTGCCGGTCGTGGGACGGATCGCGGCGGGCGGGCCGATCCTCGCCGAGCAGGCGGTCGAGGACGTCTTCCCCCTGCCGCGCCAGCTCGTCGGCGACGGGCAGCTCTTCCTGCTCAAGGTCGCCGGCGACTCGATGGTCGAGGCCGCCATCTGCGACGGGGACTGGGTCGTCGTCCGCCAGCAGCCCGTCGCCGAGAACGGCGAGGTCGTGGCCGCGATGATCGACGGCGAGGCCACCGTCAAGGTGTTCCAGCGGCGCGACGGCCACGTGCGGCTGCTGCCGCGCAACGCCGCCTACGAGCCCATCCCCGGCGACGAGGCCGTCGTCCTCGGGCGGGTCGTGGCGGTGCTGCGGAGCGTCTGAGCGCCGCGTCGGGGCACGACGCCCCGGGGCCTGGCCCCGCCGGCCGCCGGAGCGCTCGAGGTGACGGCCGCTAGGCCGCCGTCGTCCCGAGCGCCTCGGCGGCCACCCGCAGGTCGGCGACGAGGCCGGCGCGGGCCTCCTCGCGCTGGTCGTCCGGGGTCCGCAAGACGGCGGACGGGTGGATCGTCGCCACGAAGCGCTTGGGGCCCCGGCTCGTCTCCCGCTCGAGCACCCGGCCGCGCTCCTTCGTCACGCGGAAGGACGGCCCGAGCAGGGCGCGGCCCGCCGTCGCGCCGAGGACCACGACGACGTCCGGGTCGACGGCGGCCAGCTCGGCCGCCAGCCAGGGCCGGCAGGCGGTGACGTGGCCCGCGTCCGGCGTCGCGTGGACGCGGCGGTTGCCCGGGGCGGTCTGCGTGAAGCGGAAGTGCTTGACGGCGTTGGTGACGTAGACGTCCTCGCGGGCGATGCCCGCCTCCTCGACCGCCACCTGGAGCAGCCGTCCCGCCGGCCCGACGAAGGGCACGCCGCGGCGGTCCTCCTGGTCCCCGGGCTGCTCGCCCACGAGGGCCACCCGCCCCGAGGGGGCCCCGGCGGAGAAGACGACCTGCGTCGCGGGCTCCCACAGCTCGCAACCGCGGCACTCGCGCGCCGCGGCGCGCAGGTGGTCGACGTCGCGCAGGGCCGGGTCCTCCGGCACCCACGCGGCAGCTCCGGGACGGTCGGGACGGGCAGCGGCGGCCATGCCCGCACGCTAGGTCGGCTCGCCCCGACGCGCCCCGCGGAGCCGGGCGCCTCCTCCGCGCGCCCCCACGTGTGGAGGCAGCCGCCGGCTCAGCCCTCGGCGGCCCGCGCCGCGGCGTCGAGCCGGCGCAGCGCCCCCAGGACGACCTCACGGTCGCTCGTGGCCCACAGCGGCGGCAGGCTCGCGCGCAGGAAGCCGGCGTACCGGGCGGTCGCGAGCCGCGGGTCGAGGACGGCGACGACCCCGCGGTCGGCCGTCGAGCGCACGAGCCGTCCGGCGCCCTGGGCCAGCCGGAGGGCCGCGTGCTGCGCCGACACCGCGAGGAAGCCGTTGCCCCCGGCGCGCGCGACCGCCTCGGCGCGCGCCGACAGGAGCGGGTCGTCGGGCCGCGGGAAGGGGATGCGGTCGATCGTCACGAGCTGGCACGAGGGGCCGGGGACGTCGACGCCCTGCCACAGGGACAGGGTGCCGACGAGGACGCTGCTGGGGTCGGCCGCGAACTCGCGGACGAGGGTCGGCGTCACGTCGTCCCCCTGGCACAGGACCGGGACGTCCAGGCGCTCGCGCAGCACCTCCGCGGCGGCCTCCGCGGCCCGCCGGGAGGAGAAGAGCCCGAGCGTGCGCCCTCCGGCCGCGCGGGCCAGCTCGACGACCTCGTCGACGACCGGCGTCCCGGCGCCCTCGCGCCCCGGCACGGGGAGGTGGCGCGCCAGGTAGAGGATCCCCTGGCGCGGGTAGTCGAAGGGGCTGCCGACGTCGAGCCCGTCCCAGCTCGGCCCCGGACCGGCGTCCTCCCCCGCCGCGGGAGGGCGGGCGAGGCCCACCGACTGCGCCGCGCCGGTGAAGGTGCCGCCCGTGGTGAGGGTCGCGGAGGTGAGCACGACGGTCCGCTCGGCGAACAGGGCCTCGCGGAGCAGCCCCGCCACCTGCAGCGGGGCGACGTGGAGCATGCGCCGGGCCGCGGAGGGCGTCGAGGACAGGTCGGAGACCGACAGCCACAGGACGTCGTGCCCCGTGCCGTCGCGGGGCGCCGACGTCATCCGCTCCGCCACCTCGTGGACCTCGCCGACCGCCGCCTTCGCGACCGCCAGCGCACCGGCCAGCGCCTCGGTGGGCCGCTCCCCCGGCGGCGGCTTGAGCTGGCCGACGAGCTCGCGGGCGGCGTCGCGGACGCCGGCCACGGCGAGGTGGACGAGCTCCGGCAGGCCCCGGGCGAAGCGGCCCTCGGGGACGTCGGCCAGCGCCACGCCGAGGTCCTCCGCCGCGGCGTCCAGGCGGGCGGTGTCCGAGCCCGCCTGCCGCGCCCGGGTCGCGGCCGCGGCCACCGAGGCCGCCGTCAGCTGCGCCGAGACGACGGAGGTGACCCGGTCGGCCAGCTCGTGCGCCTCGTCGACGACGAGGACCTCGTGCTCGGGGAGGATGGACCGCCCCTCGAAGGCGTCGATCGCGAGGAGCGCGTGGTTGGTGACGACGACGTCGACCTCGCGGGCGCGCTCGCGCGCCCGCTCGCTGAAGCACTCCTGCGCCTGCGGGCACCGGCTCGCGCCGAGGCACTCGCGCGCGGTGACGGCGAGCTGGCGCCAGGCGGTCTCGCTGACGCCGGGCACGAGGTCGTCGCGGTCGCCGGTCTCCGTCGTCCGGGCCCACTCGCGCAGCCGCACCACCTCGCGGCCCAGGCGGCTGGACGCCCCGCCGGTCACCGACCGGCCGGGCAGCGGCGCCGGGGCCTCGAAGAGCCCGTCGTCCTCGGGGAAGCCGCCGTCGAGCTTGTGGACGCAGAGGTGGTTGGCCCGGCCCTTGACGACCTGCCACGTGAGGCGGCGACCGAGCAGGGGCTCCAGGGCGTCGGCCAGGCGCGGCAGGTCGCGGGCCGCCACCTGGTTCTGGAGCGCCAGCGTCGCGGTCGAGACGACGACCGGCCGCCGGGACTCGACGGCCCGGCGCGCCAGGGGCACGAGGTAGGCCAGCGACTTGCCGGTGCCCGTGCCCGCCTGGACGAGCAGGTGCTCGCGGGTGCGCACCGCCGCGTCGACGGCCCGCGCCATGACGTGCTGCCCCTCGCGCCGGGTGCCGCCGAGCGCCGCGACGGCCGAGGACAGCAGCGCGTCGACGTCAGCGGGAGCACCGTCGGCCTCCCCCGGGGCGACGTCCACCCCGGGCTCGACGTCGGGGTCGGCGGCTGCGGAGGTCACCGGCCGAGGGTAGGTCGCCCCGGGCGCCCCGGCGGGACGCCTCCACAGGCGCGGCGGAGGGCCGCCGCGGACGGCGACGGCCCGCCCCCCGCGCAGGGGGACGGGCCGTCGGGCGGTCGGGGCGGCGTCAGACCGCGACGCCGTGCAGCTCGGCGGCGAGGTGCTCGCCGACGCGGGCGCGCAGCCGCGTGCCCTCCCCGGTGTGCTCCTCCTCGAGGACCTCGCCGGCCCGGTGCACGCGGGAGACGAGGTCGCCCCGCGTGTACGGCACGACGACGTCGACGTCGACCTCCGGGTGCGGGAGCCGCTCGGCGACGACGTCGAGCAGGTGCTCGAGCCCCTCCCCGGTGCGCGCCGACACGACGACGGCCCCCGGCAGGCGCGAGCGCAGCCGGGCCACCGCCTCGGGGCTCGCGGCGTCGCACTTGTTGAGGACCACGAGCTCGGGCACGTCGAGCGCCCCGACGTCCGCCAGCACCGAGCGCACCGCGGTGACCTGGCCCTCGGGGTCGACGTCCGAGGCGTCGACGACGTGGAGGACGAGGTCGGCGCCGCCGACCTCCTCCAGCGTCGAGCGGAACGCCTCGACGAGCTGGGTCGGCAGGTGGCGCACGAAGCCCACGGTGTCGGCGAGCACGTAGTCGCGGCCGTCGGGGGTGCGGGCCCGGCGCACGGCCGGGTCGAGGGTCGCGAAGAGCGCGTCCTCGACGAGGACCCCGGCGCCCGTGAGCCGGTTCAGGAGGCTCGACTTGCCGGCGTTGGTGTACCCGGCGATCGCCACGGACGGCACGCCCCCGGCCAGGCGCCGCGACCGCTTCGTCTCGCGGGCGGGTGCCATCTCGCGGATCTGCCGACGCAGGCGCGCCATCCGCGTGCGGATGCGGCGACGGTCCAGCTCGATCTTCGTCTCACCCGGTCCGCGGGACCCGATCCCGGCGCCAGCGGCCACGCGGCCACCGGCCTGGCGGGACATCGACTCGCCCCAGCCGCGCAGGCGCGGGAGCAGGTACTCGAGCTGGGCCAGCTCGACCTGGGCCTTGCCCTCCTTGGACTTCGCGTGCTGGGCGAAGATGTCGAGGATCAGCGCCGTCCGGTCGATGACCTTGACGCCGACGATGTCCTCGAGCCCGCGGCGCTGCGACGGCGACAGCTCGCCGTCGCAGATGACCGTGTCGGCGCCCGTCGCGGCGACGATCCCCTTGAGCTCCCCGGCCTTGCCGGAGCCGAGGAAGGTCGCCGGGTCGGGCGTGGGCCGCCGCTGCAGGACGCCGTCGAGGACGGCCGACCCGGCGGTCTCGGCCAGGGCGGCCAGCTCGCGCAGGGACGCCTCCGCCTCCTCGACGCTCGCCGAGGTCCACAGGCCGGCGAGGACGACGCGCTCGAGCCGCAGCTGGCGGTACTCGACCTCGGTGACGTCCTGCAGCTCCGAGGAGTGGCTGCCGAGGCCGCCGACGCGGCGCAGCGCCTGGCGCTCGGCGAGGTCGAGCTGGTCGCCGTCGAAGGTCGTGCCCGCGGGCGACGGCGACGCGCCGTGGCGGGCGAGGATGCGGCTGACGGCGTCCGCGCGAGCGGGCCCCGCGCCGTCGGGCGGCCCGGTCGGGACGGCCTCGTCGACGACGGCGTCGCTGCTGTCGTGCGGGACGGGCTCGGTCGAGCGGCGGGTGGGAGCGGTCGACGTGGTGGGCGTCATGGTCTCCTGCGGTGGAGGTCGGGCGGCCCGCTGGTCGCGGGCCGGGTGCGGCGGTGCCACTGTGGCAGTCAACGAGCGCGGTGACGAGGGGATTCCGGTGCGTCGGGGCCCGTGGCGGCGCGAGTAGCGTCACCGGCCGTGAGCAGCACCCCGTCCGGCCCCCCTCCGGCCTCCGACCCCTCGCCCGCCGAGCACTACTTCACGGGTCGGCTGGCCGGCCGCCCCGCCGGCGACGACGAGCGCGAGGTCCGCGAGGTGCGCCTGCGCGGGCGCGACGTCGAGGTCGAGACGGCTCCCGGCGTGTTCAGCGCCGGACGGCTCGACCTCGGCACGCGCGTCCTGCTGCGCGAGGCGCCGACGCCCCCGGACGGCGGGGACCTGCTGGACCTCGGCTGCGGGTGGGGGCCGCTGGCCCTGGCCATGGCCGCCGAGGCGCCGGGCGCGATCGTGTGGGCCGTCGACGTCAGCGAGCGGGCGCTCGACCTCGTGCGCCGGAACGCCGACCGGCTGGGCCTGCCCGGCGTCCGCGCCGTGCTCCCCTCCGAGGTCCCCGACGACGTCGTCCTCGCCGGCCTGTGGTCCAACCCGCCGATCCGGGTCGGCAAGGACGCCCTCCACGCGCTGCTCCTGCGGTGGCTCCCCCGCCTGGCGCCGGGGGCCGACGCCCACCTCGTCGTCCAGCGCAACCTCGGTGCCGACTCGCTGAAGGCCTGGCTCGGCGGGGCCCTGCCGGCGCCCCTCGAGACGACCCGCGCCGGCAGCGCCAAGGGCTACCGCGTCCTGCGGGTCCGACGGCCGGCGGACGGGGCGGCCGGGACGCACGGAGACGCCTGAGCGCAGCGGCGGCCTCAGCGCCGCACGGGGCGACGACGACGTCGCGACATCTCCAGCGAGTGGATGAGCGCCTCGCGGCGGGCCGCCCGGTCCGCGCCCTCGCGGGGCTCCGGCACCTCGGCCGTCACGCGGCGGACCAGCTGGCGGCGCGCCGCCTGCGTCGTTGGCCCCGGGGCGACGACCCGGCCGGCCGCGCGGGCCCGGCCCGCCGCTGCGCCGGCGAGCACGACGCCGCTCCCCTGCTCCGTCACGTCGACCACGTCCCTCCGGTCCGCCGTCGGCCCCCCCGACGGCTCCGGCGCATCGCGCCGCCCGTAGTGCATCACCCGAGAGTCACCTGTGGTCGCAGGACGTCATCACGATCCGGTATCCCGTCGTCACGATCCGGTCACCGCCGGCCGTCGACCGCTCCGGGGACGGACGACGTGGTGCTCGACGGCGCCCCGAGGCGACCGGAGGGGGCGGACTCAGGCGAGGACGCCGTCGGCGACGAGGACGGCCGGGCCGGCGAGCTCGACGCGCCCGCCCTCCAGCGCCCGCACGCGCAGCCGCCCCCCGGGCACGGCCACCCGCCAGACGTCCGGGGAGTCCGCGCCGGCCCACAGGCGGACGGCCAGGGCGGCCGCGCAGGCGCCCGTGCCGCACGAGCGCGTCTCGCCCACGCCGCGCTCGCTGACCCGCATGAGCAGGGCGCCGACCCCGGGGGCGGGGGCGTCGAGCGGGACGACGAGCTCGACGTTCGCGCCGTCGGCCGGCGCGGGCTCGACGACGGGCGCCCCGAGCAGGTCGGCGGCCTCGAGCTCCTCGCGGCCGGTGAGCGCCACGACGACGTGGGGGTTGCCGAGGTCGAGCGACAGGCCCGGGCGCGGGACGCCGTCCAGGCCCCGCACGCCGACGGTGACGTCGAAGCCGTCGGCGACCGCGGCGTCCCCGCCCGGCACCGTCCAGGGGCCCATGTCGACGGCGAACCAGCCCGGGCGGCCCTCGTCGTCCTCGGCGGCGGTGACGCGCTTGACGCCCGAGCGGGTGCCCACGGCGAGGGCCCGGCCGTCGGCCAGCTCCGCCGGGTCGACGAGGCCCTCGCGCAGGAGGTGGGCGACGAGGACGCGCACGCCGTTGCCGCACATCTGCGCGGCGCTGCCGTCGGCGTTGCGGTAGTCCATGAACCAGGTGGCGCCCGGGTCCTCGGCGAGCGCGGCGGCGCCCTCGGGGAGCGCCTCGCTGCGCACGGCCCGGATGACGCCGTCGCCGCCGACGCCGGCGCGCCGGTCGCACAGGAGGCGGACCGCCGCGTCGTCGAGGGCGAGGCGCCCGTCCGGGTCCGTGAGCAGGACGAAGTCGTTCTCCGTGCCGTGGCCGGTGGTGAAGCGCAGGCCGCTGAGGGACGTCGGCGCCTCGGGCTCGGCGGTCACGGGCTCGGTGGTCACGGGCTCGGTCGTCACGGGCTCGGTGGTCACGGGCTCGGTGGTCACGTGCCGAGGCTACGCACCGGGCAGCGGTGCGGCCCTCGCGTCGACGGGGACGTCGACGGGCGCGGGGGCACGGGCGACCTCGGCGAGGGCCCGTCGCAGGAGGTCGTCGGCGTCGTCGACGAGGTCCAGCCACCGCACGCGCGGGTCGCGGCGGAACCAGCTCTCCTGGCGCCGGGCGAAGCGCCGCGTGGCCGCCGTCGTCGCGGCGAGGGCCTCCTCGAGCGAGCAGCTGCCGTCGAGGTGGTCGAGGACCTGGGCGTACCCGAGCGCCCGCGGGGCCGTGCGGCCCTCGCGCAGCCCCGCGTCCACGAGCCGCCGCACCTCCTCCACGAGGCCGGCGTCGGCCATGGCCCGCACGCGCCGGGCCACGCGGTCGTCGAGCTCCGGGCGCGGCAGGCGCAGGCCGACCTGGACGACCGGCGCGAGCGCGGGCGGGTGCTCGTAGCGCGGCATCGTCGCGCTGAAGGGCCGCCCGCTGACCTCGATGGCCTCCAGGGCGCGGACGACGCGGCGCTCGTTGGTGGGCAGGACGGCGGCCGCGGCCGCCGGGTCGAGCTCGGCCAGCCGGGCGTGCAGCGCGGGGGCGCCGAGCCGGTCCGCCTCGGCCTGCCAGCGCGCCCGCACGTCCGCGTCGGTGCCGGGGAACTCGAGCGCGTCGAGGACGGCCCGCACGTAGAGGCCGCTCCCGCCGACGAGGACGGGGACGAGGCCGCGGGCGCGGACGTCGGCGACGGCGGCGCGGGCGGCCCGCTGGTAGGCCGCGACGCTCGCCTCCTCGCGCACGTCGAGGACGTCGAGCTGGTGGTGCGGGACGCCGCGGCGCTCGGCGACGGGAAGCTTGGCCGTGCCGACGTCCATGCCGCGGTAGAGCTGGGAGGCGTCGGCGTTGACGACCTCGCCGCCGAGCGCCAGCGCCAGGGCGACGCCGAGGTCGGACTTGCCCGTGGCGGTCGGGCCGACGACGGCGACGAGCGGCGGCTGCTCGTCCGCCCCCGGCCGGGGGCGGACGTCCTGCGCGACCGGTCCCTCCACGCCCGCAGACCCTGCCACAGGCGGGTCCGCCCGCCGGGCCGCGGACCCGGCGTCAGAGCCTCGCGCGGACCGACGGCCGGGCCGCCGTGCGGGCGACGTCGGCACGGGCGGACGCCGGCGCGGTGGTTGGATCGACGGTGATGAGCCCGCTGGAGGTCGCCCTGCTGGTCCTCGCGGGCGTCGGCGGGGGGCTCGTCGGCTCGGTCGTCGGCCTGGCCTCGCTCGTGACCTACCCCGCGCTCCTCGCGGCCGGGCTGCCGCCGGTGACCGCCAACGTCACCAACACCGTCGCCCTCGTCGCCTCGGGCGTCGGGTCCGCGGCCAGCAGCCGCCCCGAGCTCGCGGGTCAGCGGGCCCGCCTCGTGCGCCTGGCGCCCGTCTTCGCCGTCGGTGGCCTCGCCGGCGCCGTCCTCCTCGTGACGACGCCCGGGGAGGTGTTCGAACGGGTCGTCCCGTTCCTCGTCGGCGGCGCCTCGGCCCTCATGCTGGCCCAGCCGCGCCTGCGCCGGCTCCTGCGCCGGGAGGCCGCTCCCGTCGACGAGCCGGGCGACGACGTCCGCGAGTCGTGGCCGGCCCTCGTGGGCCTGTTCCTCGTCGCGGTCTACGGGGGCTACTTCGGCGCCGCCGCCGGGGTGCTCGTGCCCGTGCTGCTCGGCTTCGTCCTCGACACGACGCTCCAGCGGCTCGTGGCGCTGAAGAACATCCTGCTCATGGTGAGCAACCTCGTCGCCGCGGCGCTCTTCCTCGTGCTCGGCGAGGTCGACCTCCTGGCCGCCCTCCCGCTCGCCGTGGGGATCCTCGTCGGCGGCTGGCTGGGGCCGATCGTGGCCCGCCGCCTCCCCCAGGGCGTGCTGCGGGCCGTCATCGGCGTCGCCGGGCTGGGGCTCGCCGTCCGGCTCTGGATCACCGCGGGCTGAGCGGCCGCCCCCCGCGGGGGGTCGGCAGGGTCAGCGGCGCAGGCCGGGCAGGCCGAGGGCGACGGGCGCGCCGGCGGGCCGGGGCTCCCCCGCGGGCGCCGGCACGCCGCAGGAGGCGGCCTGGCGGCGGTCCCACGCGTCGCCGGCCCGGGTGCGCCGCAGGCGGTGCACGGCGGGGGCGCCCTGGGCGACCAGCTCCGGCCCGACGCCGACGGCGGGGTCGGCGACGAGGTGGTGCGGCGCGGCGTAGGTGATCCGCGTGGTCACCATGTCGCCCGGTCGCGGCACCTCGGCGCCCTCGGGCAGCGCGACGTGCACGAGCCGGTTGTCGGGCGCCCGGCCCGAGATGCGGGACGTGGCGTCGTCCTTGCGGCCCTCGCCGACCGAGACCATGACCTCGACCTCGCGGCCCACCTGGGCCTTCCCCTCGTCCCAGCTGATCTGCTCCTGCAGCGCCACGAGGCGCTCGAAGCGCTCCTGGACGACGGCCTTGGGCACCTGGTCGGCCATCGTCGCCGCCGGGGTGCCCGGGCGCGGGGAGTACTGGAACGTGAAGGCCTGCGCGAAGCGGGACGCCGCGACGACGTCGAGGGTGGCCCGGAAGTCGTCCTCCGTCTCCCCCGGGAAGCCGACGATGAGGTCGGTCGAGATGGCGGCGTCGGGGATGGCGGCGCGCACGCGCTCGAGGATCCCGAGGAAGCGGGTGCTGCGGTAGGAGCGGCGCATCGCGCGCAGCACCCGGTCCGAGCCCGACTGCAGCGGCATGTGCAGCTGGGGCATGACGTTCGGCGTCTCGGCCATGGCGGCGATGACGTCGTCCGTGAAGGACGCCGGGTGCGGGCTCGTGAAGCGCACGCGCTCGAGGCCGTCGACCTGCCCGCAGGCGCGCAGCAGCTTGGCGAAGGCGCCGCGGTCGCCCAGCTCGATGCCGTAGGTGTTGACGTTCTGGCCGAGGAGGGTGACCTCGACGGCGCCGTCGTCGACGAGCGCCCGCACCTCGGCGAGGACGTCGCCGGGGCGCCGGTCCTTCTCGGTGCCGCGCAGCGCCGGGACGATGCAGAAGGTGCAGGTGTTCGTGCAGCCGACGCTGATGGACACCCAGCCCGAGGCCGCGGAGTCGCGCTTGGTGGGCAGCGTGGAGGGGAAGGTCTCGAGCGACTCGAGGATCTCCACCTCGGCGCGGCGGTTGTGCGCCGACCGCTCGAGCAGCGCCGGCAGCGACCCGATGTTGTGGGTGCCGAAGACGACGTCGACCCAGGGCGCCCTCTCGACGATCGTCGAGCGGTCCTTCTGCGCCAGGCACCCGCCGACCGCGATCTGCATGCCGGGCCGCTGCGCCTTCACCGGCGCGAGCTGGCCGAGGTTGCCGTAGAGCTTGTTGTCGGCGTTCTCGCGCACCGCGCACGTGTTGAAGACGACGACGTCGGCCGTCTCCGGCCGCTCCCCCGCCGCGAGCGGGGCGTACCCGGCCGCCTCGAGCGAGCCGGAGAGGCGCTCGGAGTCGTGGACGTTCATCTGGCAGCCGAAGGTCCGCACCGCGTAGGTGCGCACCGGGGCGGCCTGGGGCTCCGTCGCGGGGGCCGTGGTGGGGGCGTCAGCGGTGGCAGTCATGGCGCGGCCAGGGTACGTCCGCGCGGGGCACCACCACGGACGCCGCCCGCGGCCCGGCCGGGGACCGGGCCGACGGCCCCGCGGTCACGATGCCGTCACGGTCCGGCGACGTCCCCACGGCGCGGGGCGGCGCGGTTAGGTTGCGCCGCGTGACCACCAGCCAGGAGCGCAGCGGGGACGGCCGGGAGCCGCTCGTCGTGCTGTCGCACGTGGACAAGCACTTCGGCGACCTGCACGTGCTCAAGGACGTCGACCTCGCGGTGGGCCGCGGCGAGGTCGTGGTCGTCATCGGACCGTCAGGGTCCGGCAAGTCGACCCTGTGCCGCACCATCAACCGCCTGGAGACGATCGACTCCGGGACGATCGAGATCGACGGCCGCGCCCTGCCCCAGGAGGGCAAGGCCCTCGCGCGGCTGCGCGCCGACGTCGGCATGGTCTTCCAGGCCTTCAACCTCTTCGCGCACAAGACGGTGCTCGAGAACGTCACCCTCGGCCCGGTGCGCGTGCGCGGGGTCGGGCGGGCCGAGGCCCGCTCGCGCGCCATGGAGCTGCTGGAGCGCGTCGGCGTGGCCCACCAGGCGGCCAAGTTCCCGGCCCAGCTGTCGGGCGGCCAGCAGCAGCGGGTGGCCATCGCGCGGGCGCTCGCCATGGAGCCGAAGGTCATGCTCTTCGACGAGCCCACCTCGGCCCTCGACCCGGAGATGATCAACGAGGTGCTCGAGGTCATGACCGACCTCGCGACGAGCGGCATGACGATGGTCGTGGTGACCCACGAGATGGGTTTCGCCCGGCGCGCCGCGGACCGGGTCATGTTCATGGCCGACGGCGAGATCGTCGAGCAGGCGGAGCCCGAGCAGTTCTTCACCGCTCCCCGGACGGAGAGGGCGAAGGACTTCCTCTCCAAGATCCTGAGCCACTGACGACCCACCCCGACGAGCACGTCCCCCGAAGGAGCCCCTGCCATGACGTCCCGCCGATCCACCCTCGCCGTCTCGGTCGTCGCCGCGGCGGCCCTCACACTCACCGCGTGCGGCGGTGACGGCGGCTCGGACGCCGAGCCGACCGTCGCCGACTCCCCCGAGTTCGAGGCCGGCACCACCATGGCCGAGCTGGCCGAGGCCGGGACCATCACGATCGGGACGAAGTTCGACCAGCCGCTCTTCGGCCTGCAGGCGCCCAGCGGCGACCCCGAGGGCTTCGACGTCGAGATCGGCAAGATCGTCGCCGGCGCCCTGGGCATCGCCCCGGAGGACATCACCTGGGTCGAGACGGTCTCGGCGAACCGCGAGCCCTTCCTCCAGGAGGGCCAGGTCGACCTCGTCATCGCGACGTACACGATCAACGACGAGCGCAAGGAGGTCGTCGACTTCGCCGGCCCCTACTACGAGGCGGGCCAGCAGATCATGGTCGTCGAGGGCAACCCGGAGGGCATCGAGGGTCCCGAGGACCTGGCCGGGAAGGTCGTGTGCACGACCGACGGCTCGACGCCGTACCAGAACATCGCCGAGAACTACCCCGAGGCCGAGCTGCTGCCCGGCGTCGCCGCCTACTCCGACTGCCTCGACCCGCTGCGCAGCGGCGACGTCGCCGCCCTGACGACCGACAACGTCATCCTGTCGGGCTACGTCGACCAGAACCCCGGCGAGTTCGAGCTGGTCGGCGAGCAGTTCACCGAGGAGCCGTACGGCATCGGCCTGGAGAAGGGCGACGACGCCTTCCGCGACTTCATCAACGACACGCTCGAGGAGAGCTACGAGGACGGCACCTGGGAGGCCGCCTGGGAGTCCACCGCCGGCTCCGTCCTCGAGACGCCCGAGCCGCCGGCCGTCGACCGCTACTGACCCGCTGAACGGGGTGTCGACCGCCGGCCAGGCGCCGGCGGTCGACACCCGTCCGGACCCGAGAGAGGGGTCGCGTGGACGCCGTCCTGGAGAACCTCCCGCTGTACTGGCAGGGCTTCCGCACGACCCTGGGTCTGACCCTCGCGTCCGCCCTCGTGTCCCTCGTGCTCGGGACGGTCCTCGCCGCCTGCCGCGTCAGCCCCACCCCCGTCCTGCGCGCCTTCGGCACCACCTACGTCGAGCTGGTGCGCAACACGCCGCTGACGGTCGTCTTCTACGGCGTCACCTTCGTCATGCCGCTGGTGCTGCTGGGCCTCGACCCGCTCCCGGGGGCCGTCCTCGCCCTGTCGCTGTACACCTCGCCCTTCGTCTGCGAGGTCATCCGCTCCGGGGTCAACGCGATCCCCGTCGGCCAGGCCGAGGCGGCCCGCTCCCTCGGCATGACCTTCGGCCAGACGCTCACCACGGTGGTCCTGCCGCAGTCCGTCCGCGGCGTCCTGCCCCCGCTGGTCAACGTCTTCATCGCGCTGACGAAGAACTCCTCCGTGGCCGGAGGCGGCTTCTACGTCTTCGAGCTGTTCGGGGTGGCCCGACGCCTGCCCAACGACTACCCCGCCGACATCTACTGGCTCCTGGCCGGCGTGGCCCTGGCGTACCTCGTCATCACCATCCCGGCCGGCCAGCTCGTCGGCGTCCTCGAGCGCAAGGTGGCGGTGCTGCGATGACCTCCGTCCTGTACGACGTCCCGGGGCCCGCGGCCCGGCGCCGGTCGCGGGTGTGGTCGGCGGTCGGCGCCGTCGTCGTCGTGGGCCTCGTGGCCGCCGCGCTCGCCCGGCTCGCCTCGCAGGGGGCGCTCGCCCCGGAGGCGTGGAGCCCGCTGGCGGACCCGGACGTGTGGACGTTCCTCCTCGAGGGCCTGCTCGCCACGCTCCGCGCGGCCGCGCTGGCGGCCGTCCTGGCCGCCGCGCTGGGCTTCGTCCTCGCGGTCCTGCGCCGCTCCTCGCTGTCCCCCGTGCGCTGGCTGGCCGCCGCGGTCGTCGAGGTCTTCCGGGGCCTGCCGGTCGTCCTCCTCATGTTCCTCGGCGTCATCGCTCTCGGCCTGTCCATCTTCCAGGGCGTCGTGTTCGGGCTCGTCGTCTACAACGCGGCCGTCATCGCCGAGGTCCTGCGCGCGGGCATCGCGGGACTCCCCCGCGGCCAGGGCGAGGCGGCGGAGGCCATCGGCATGAGCCGGTTCCAGGTCCTCAGCGTCGTCCTGCTGCCGCAGGCGGTGCGGACGATGCTCCCGACCCTCGTCAGCCAGTTCGTCGTCCTGCTGAAGGACACCTCGCTCGGGTACATCGTCGGCTACGCGGAGCTGCTGCGGCACTCCCGCCTGATGGCGGAGTTCTTCGGCAGCGACGCCCGGCTGCCCATGTTCGTGGTCGCCGCGGCCCTGTACATCACCGTCAACTTCCTGCTCGGCCGCCTCGCGGTCCACCTCGAGCGGCGAGGAAGCTCCACCGGCGCCTCCGGGCGGAGCCTCCGGCGCCGGCTCCTGGGCGGGACCTCGACCGCGGGGGCCGGAGCGGCCGGCGCCGAGCGCTGAGGCGCCCTCCCCGGTGCGCCCTCGCCCTCTCCCGGTGGTGGCCGCCCCGGAGGGCGGCGCGGCCCGGTCCTGCGCGCCTCAGTCCTGCGCGAGCGTCTGGACCTCTCCGACGGGGACGTCGACGCTGGCGCCGGCCGTCTCGCTGAGGAGCCCCCCGGTCTCGCCGGTGCTGAGGCGGTAGGAGGCCTCCCACGTCGTGGTGACGGTGACCGGCCAGGTGCCGGTCCGCACCGACGCCCGCTCGAAGACGATGGTGCAGTCGGTCGTCGCCCCGGGCGACCACGGCGTGCCGCCCGTGGCGCAGGTGCCCTCCTGCGCGCCGCCGGGGGACTCGACGGACATGCCCGCCGGATCGGCCACGACCTCGGCCCAGTTGGGCCCGGCCTCGGCGAGGACGCTCACCTGCTCGAAGGAGGCCTGGTCGGTCCAGACCCACGTGGGCAGGCCCACGTACCCCGTGGCCGCCGGGTTGAGGGACACCTCGGGCGGCGGCGGCACGAGGTGCTGCTCGGCGATGTCGAGGAGCTGCTCGGCCGTCGGCGGAGGAGGTGGCGGAGGAGCCTGACCAGCCTCGACGAAGGTGAGGTTGTTCGCGGCGAACCACGCGTCGGAGACCTCTTCGCTCGCCCCCTGGCACATCGGTGCCCAGTACTGGCCGTCCTTGGCCAGGTTCTCCTCGTGCCCGAGCGGCATGCCCGTCACCGAGTCGTACCCCTGGTCCTCGGGCGTGAGGCCCTGCTCCGCCCACGTCCGCCGGTCGTAGTCTGCGATCGGGGGCCACTCGGCTGTCGGCGTCATCATGGAGATGTAGCGGCACGGTGGTGGCGGGCCCGGCACGGTCGTCCGCACCGTGCCGGACGTCCCTCCCGCGCCGCCCCCGCCACGGACCGTGACGCTGACGGCGTACGCGGTCGCCGTCCAGCCGGCGTCGCCCTCGCCGACGCAGCCGAGGCCGCACGCCGGGTCCGCCGCCTCCGCCGGGACGGCCCCGCTCGTGACGACGGCGCCCGTCGCGGCGACGAGCGCCGCCGCGGCGAGGGCAGCCCGTCGCCTCAGCACGGCGCGCTCGTGATGTCGAGCCCGGAGACCTTCCAGCCCTCAGCGGACCGCGCCAGCGTCACCTCGGTGCGGAGACGGGACTGCGCCTCGGGGGCGCCCGGCGAGCCGTCGAAGAGCACGGGCTCCAGCTCCGCCTGGTCGGCGCACGAGGAGACCGCCGCGCTCTGGCGGACCTCGTCGAACGACACCACGGGCTCGTCCATCACCATCGTCCCCTCGATCCCGTTGCCGGCCTGCGTCAGCGTGACCGCCAGCTGGTCGAGGACCGCCTGGCCCCGGCCGTCCGCGTGCTCGCTGGCGGGCACCGGCTCCCGCGGTGCCGCGGCCACCGCCATCCAGTCGTCCCAGAAGCCGCCGTACGCGACGAGGACGGCCGACTCGTCCCCGTCCGCGGGTGACGCGTCCAGGAGCCGCACCGACGTGAAGGTCGGCAGCCCGGCGGACGCCGTCGCCGACGGTCCTGGGGCGCTGGGGCGGCCGTCGTGGTGGGGGGCGAGCTGGGGACGTCGACCGTCACGGACTCCTCGCCGCCGCCCCCCGCGACGGGGGCGGGGGTGCCGGTCCCCTCGGCGCTGCTGCAGCCGACGAGCGCCAGGACGAGGCCCGCGGGCGCGAGGGCCCGCGCGAGCGAGCGCGACCTCCCCTCGCCGTGCAGCTCCTGGCGCACCGTTCCCCCGTCGCGGTCGGTCCCGGTCGGCGTGACCGGCGTCGCGCCGGATGCTAGCGCGGCAGCGACGCGGGTCGGCGAGGCGACGCACACCGCAGGTGGGAGCTCACCCGTCCGTGAGCCGTCGTCCACCTCCGGGGCGTCGACCCGGCGCGGAGCCCGGGTCCCCCTCGTCCTCGGTGTCCAGCGCCGCTCGGACGACGGCGAACGACAGACCGCCGGCGTAGCCCTTGCGCGCGAGCACGGCGACGAGCCGCCGCTCGCGGACGCTGCGCTCCAGACCCCGGGTCGACCGCAGCCGACGGGCCACGAGCTGCTCGGCGGCGACGCGCTCGTCCTCGTCGGTGACCTCCTCGAGCGCGGCGCGCGCCACGTCGTCGTCGACGCCCTTGCTGCGCAGCTCGTGCTGCAGGCCGCGGCGGGCCAGCCCGCGCGTGGCCTGCCGGGAGCGGACGAGCATCCCCGCGTAGGCCTCGTCGTCGACGAGGCCCACCTCGGTGAGGCGGTCGAGCACCTGGGCGGCGACCTCGCGCTCGACGCCCTTGGTCGCCATCTTCCGCTCGAGCTCGGCGCGGCTCCGCGGCGCCATGGTCAGCTGGCGCAGGGCCACCGCCCGCGCCACCGCGACCGGGTCGGCGTCCTCGCCGGGAGAGCCGGACGCCGCGGTACCCCGTCGGCCGGCGTCGTCGTCGCCCTGTGCGGAGCGACCGGTGGAGCGGCGACGAGCGTCACCACCCGCCCGCCGCCGCCGGCCGGGACGCTCCCGGCCGGCGTCCCCCTCGGGGCCGGGAAGGGCGGGCTCGTCGCTCAGAACGCGACCTCGGCCTCCGCGGGCTCGGCCGGGGCGTCCACGCGGGGCCCGATACCGAGCTTCTCCTTGATCTTCTTCTCGAGCTCGTCGGCGAGGTCGGGGTTGTCGCGCATGAACGCGCGAGCGTTCTCCTTGCCCTGCCCGAGCTGGTCGCCGTCGTACGTGTACCAGGCGCCCGACTTGCGGACGAAGCCCTGCTCGACGCCCATGTCGATGAGCCCGCCCTCACGGGAGATGCCGTGCCCGTAGAGGATGTCGAACTCGGCCTGCTTGAACGGCGGGCTGACCTTGTTCTTGACGACCTTGACCCGGGTGCGGTTGCCGACGGGCTCGGTGCCGTCCTTGAGCGTCTCGATGCGGCGGACGTCGAGGCGCACGGACGCGTAGAACTTCAGCGCCTTGCCGCCCGTCGTCGTCTCGGGCGACCCGAACATCACGCCGATCTTCTCGCGCAGCTGGTTGATGAAGATCGCCGTGGTGCCCGAGCTGTTGAGGGCACCGGTGATCTTGCGCAGCGCCTGCGACATGAGGCGGGCCTGGAGGCCGACGTGGCTGTCGCCCATCTCGCCCTCGATCTCCGCGCGGGGCACGAGCGCCGCCACCGAGTCGATGACGATGATGTCGAGCGCGCCGGAGCGGATGAGCATGTCGGCGATCTCGAGCGCCTGCTCACCGGTGTCGGGCTGGCTGACGAGCAGCGCGTCGGTGTCGACGCCCAGCTTGGCGGCGTAGTCGGGGTCGAGCGCGTGCTCGGCGTCGATGAAGGCGGCGATGCCGCCGGCCCGCTGGGCGTTGGCCACGGCGTGCAGGGCGACGGTCGTCTTGCCGCTGGACTCCGGGCCGTAGACCTCGACGACGCGGCCGCGGGGCAGCCCGCCGATGCCGAGGGCGATGTCGAGCGAGATGGACCCCGTGGGGATCACCTCGATGGGCGCGCGCACCTCGTCACCGAGGCGCATCACCGAGCCCTTGCCGAACTGGCGGTCGATCTGCGCGAGCGCCGTCTCGAGCGCCTTGCCGCGGTCTGCCGTCACGGGCATCTGTTCACCTCAGGGTCTGCGCCGGCCGGCCGGCCGGGGTGGCTTCTCATCCGTCGGGGCGACGCTAGGAGCCCCCACCGACAGCGGGGCCCCCGCGCCCGGGAGCTGTGGACGGACGACCTGCGGGGCCGCCCTGTGCGCATCCAGAGTAGGCGAACACCCGTTCGAGACGGGGCGACACGCCCGGCGCGTCGGCCCCCACCTCGTGCGGCCGTCCTGACCGGCGGGGTCGCCCGGCGCCGACCGCCGTCAGCGCCGCCGCGCCGGCTCGTCGCGCCCGAGCCGGCGCTCGGGCGGCACGTCCATGGCCTCGCACACCGCGGTCCACACCTCGCGCGGCGGGGTGCCGGCCTCGAGGGCCTGGTCCGGCGTCCGGCCGTCCAGCGCCCCGATGACCTGGGTGGCGGCCACCGACCGCGCGTAGGCGGCGCCGAGCTCGTCGTCCATCAGCCGCCAGAACTCGCTCAACCGCACCCGACCAGGGTGCCACCCGGGGGCCGTGCGGCCCAGCGCGCCCGACGCGGCGCGACGCCCCGCTCCGCGGCTGTCGGACCCCCGGGGCAGGATCGTCGCCGTGGCGAGGACCAGCGGGGCGACGACGAGCGCGGCGGCGGGCGCGCGCGCCGGCGGCGCGGGAGCGGGGGCCCGCCCGGGCGCCGACGTCCTCGACCGCTTCTCCGAGGCCACCCGCCGGTGGTTCACCGGCGCCTTCGCCGCCCCCACGGCCGCGCAGGCGGGGGCGTGGGACGCCATCAGCAGCGGCGACCACACCCTCGTCGTCGCCCCCACCGGCTCGGGCAAGACCCTGTCCGCCTTCCTGTGGTCGATCGACCGGCTCGTCAGCGAGCCCGTCCCCGAGGCCGCGCAGCGCTGCCGCGTCCTCTACGTCTCCCCCCTCAAGGCCCTGGCCAGCGACGTCCAGCGCAACCTGCGGGCGCCGCTCACGGGCATCGGCCACGAACGGGTGCGGCTCGGGCTCCCCGAGCCCGACGTCCAGGTCGGCATCCGCTCGGGCGACACCTCCGCGGCGGACCGCCGCCTGCAGGCGCGGCGCCCGCCGGACGTGCTGATCACGACGCCCGAGTCCCTCTTCCTCGTGCTGACGTCGAAGGCCCGCGAGTCGCTCGCCGGCGTCACCACGGTGGTCCTCGACGAGGTGCACGCCGTGGCCGGCACCAAGCGCGGCGCGCACCTGGCGCTGTCCCTCGAGCGGCTCGACGCGATGCTCCCCCGCCCCGCCCAGCGCATCGGCCTGTCCGCCACCGTGCGCCCGCCCGAGGCCGTGGCGCGCTTCCTCGCCGGCGCGCGGCCCCGGGGCGAGGAGGGCGGCCGGCCCGTCACCGTCGTGCAGCCGCCCTCGGAGAAGCGCTTCGACCTGTCCGTCGTCGTCCCCGTCGAGGACATGTCCCGCCTCGGCGAGCCGACCGACGACCTCACCGGTGCGGCGGCGGGCGCGCAGCGGACGACGTCCATCTGGCCCTCGGTCGAGGAGCGCATCGTCGACCTCGTCGCCCCGACCGCCGGCGAGCAGCGCTCCACCCTCGTCTTCGCCAACTCCCGACGGCTGGCCGAGCGCCTCACGGCCCGCCTCAACGAGGAGTGGGCCGAGCGCCTCGAGGCCGAGGCGGCCGGCGGCGTCGTCGACCTCGACGCGTCCCCCGGCGGCGACGGGGGCGGCCACGAGGACGACGGCCAGCCGCGCCGGCTCTCCCCCGGCGACGCACCCGGTCTCTTCGGCGCGGGCGGGGGGCAGCACCTCGACGACGAGGTCCGCGACGACGAGCACCGGGACGACGACGGGCACGGCGAGGACGACGACGAGGGCGACGAGGACGCCCCGCAGTGGGCCGCCTCGTCCGGCACCCGCCGCGCGGAGCGGCCGCGACGGCCGCCCGCCGAGGTCATGGCGCAGGCCGGCGCCTCGGCGGGGGCGCCCGCCGTCCTCGCCCGCGCCCACCACGGCTCGGTGAGCAAGGAGCAGCGCGCCCTCATCGAGGACGACCTCAAGTCGGGGCGCCTGCCCGCCGTCGTCGCCACCTCGAGCCTCGAGCTGGGCATCGACATGGGCGCCGTCGACCTCGTCGTCCAGGTCGAGTCCCCGCCCAGCGTGGCCAGCGGCCTGCAGCGGGTCGGACGCGCCGGGCACCAGGTCGGCGCGGTCAGCCGCGGCGTCCTGTTCCCCAAGTTCCGCAGCGACCTCGTCCAGACGGCCGTCGTCACCGAGCGGATGCGCGAGGGGCGCATCGAGGAGCTGCGCATCCCCTCCTCCCCCCTCGACGTCCTGGCCCAGCAGGTCGTCGCCATGACGGCGATGGACGACTGGTCGGTCGACGACCTCGAGGCGCTCGTGCGCCGCGCCGCGTCCTTCGAGCACCTGTCCCGGGGGGTGCTCGAGGCGGTCCTCGACATGCTCTCGGGCCGCTACCCGAGCGAGGAGTTCGCCGAGCTGCGCCCGCGCGTCGTGTGGGACCGGGTCACCGGCGTCCTCAGCGGGCGGCCCGGCGCCCAGCGCCTCGCCGTGACGAGCGGCGGGACCATCCCCGACCGCGGCCTCTACGGGGTCTTCCTCGCCTCGGGGGAGGGCCCCGGACGGCGCGTGGGCGAGCTCGACGAGGAGATGGTCTACGAGTCGCGCGTCGGCGACGTCTTCACGCTCGGCGCCTCGACCTGGCGCATCGAGGACATCACCCGCGACCAGGTCCTCGTGACGCCCGCCCCCGGCCAGCCCGGCAAGCTGCCCTTCTGGCACGGCGACGCCCTGGGCCGCCCCGCCGAGCTCGGCCGGGCGCTCGGCGCCTTCGTCCGCGAGCTGGCCGCGGCGCCCGGCGGCTGGGACGGCGACGTCGCCCGCGGCCGCGCCCGCGCCGCCGGCCTCGACGCGTGGGCCGTCGACAACCTCCTGGGCTACCTGCGCGAGCAGCAGGAGGCCACCGGGCACCTGCCCGACGACCGCACCCTCGTCGTCGAGCGCTTCCGCGACGAGCTCGGCGACTGGCGCGTCGTCGTCCACTCCCCCTTCGGCCAGCAGCTCCACGCGCCGTGGGCCCTCGCCGTCGCTGCGCGGATGCGCGAGCGCTTCGGCGTCGACGTCCAGGCGATGCCCGCCGACGACGGCCTCGTCCTGCGGCTGCCCGACGTCGGCTACGACGGCGGAGGGCTGGGCGGCGGGCTCGGTGGCGGGGACGACGACGAGGGCGGCGGGGCGGGGCTGCCCGACCTCGCCGACGTCCTGCTCATGGAGCCCGACGACGTGGCCGGCGTCGTCACCGACGAGCTCGGCGGCTCGGCGCTCTTCGCCGCGCGCTTCCGCGAGTGCGCCGGCCGGGCGCTCCTGCTGCCCCGGCGCAGCCCCGACCGGCGCCAGCCGCTGTGGCAGCAGCGCCAGCGCGCGGCCCAGCTGCTCGAGGTGGCGAGCCGCTACCCGTCCTTCCCGATCGTGCTCGAGACGGTCCGCGAGTGCCTCCAGGACGTCTTCGACGTCCCGGCGCTCGAGCAGCTGCTGCGCGAGCTGCGCTCACGCAGCGTGCGCGTCGTCGAGGTGACGACGCAGCAGCCGTCCCCCTTCGCCCGCAGCCTCATGTTCGGCTACGTCGCCCAGTTCCTCTACGAGGGCGACTCCCCGCTCGCCGAGCGCCGCGCCGCCGCCCTGTCCCTGGACCCGGGCCTGCTCGCCGAGCTCCTCGGCCGAGGCGAGGGTGCCTCGCTCGCCGACCTCCTCGACCCCGAGGCGGTGCTGCGCACCCACGCCGAGCTGCAGCGCCTGCTGCCCGAGCGCGGGGCGCGCGGCGCCGAGGACGTCGCCGACCTCCTGCGCGTGCTCGGGCCGCTGAGCGCGCTCGAGGTCGCGCGGCGCACCCGGCCCGATGCCGTCGGCGCGCCGCCGCAGGACGCCGCCCCGGCGGGCGCCGTCGTCCTCGGCGCGGACGAGGGCGCCGTGCCGGGGGGGGCCTCCGACGAGGAGGAGACCGGGGCCGACGACGCGGGGGCGGGGCCGGCCGGGGGCGCCGCGGCGCGCGAGGACGCCGCGGCGGCACGGGTGCCCGCCGTGGAGGCGTGGCTGCAGCAGCTCGAGCGCAGCCGGCGCGTCATCGCCGTCCGCATCGCCGGGGAGGAGCGGTGGGCCGCCGTCGAGGACGCCGGCCGGCTGCGCGACGCCCTCGGCACCCCGCTGCCCGTGGGCGTGCCCGAGGCCTTCACGGCCCCGGTGCCCGACCCGGTGGGCGAGCTCGTCTCCCGCCACGCGCGCACCCACGTGCCCTTCACCTCCGGTGCGCTCGCCCGGCGCCTGGGGCTCGGCACGGCCGTCGTCGACGCCGCCCTGCGCCGCCTCGAGCAGCGCGGGCGCCTCGTGCGCGGCGACCTGCTGCCCGACGGCGTCCGCGGGCGCCTGGTCGAGGGGCCCGCGGACGAGGACGGCGCCGGCGAGGGCGACCACGCGGAGCACGTCTGCGACGCCGAGGTCCTGCGCGTGCTGCGGCGCCGCTCCCTCGCGGCGCTGCGCGCGGAGGTCGAGCCGGTGCCCCCGGAGGACCTCGCGTCCTTCCTCCCCCGCTGGCAGGGGGTCGGCGCGCGCCTGCGCGGCGCCGAGGGCCTCGTCCGCGTCGTCGAGCAGCTCTCCGGGGCCGTCCTGCCCGCGAGCGCGCTCGAGTCGCTCGTCCTCCCCGCCCGCCTCCAGCGCTACACCCCCGCTCTGCTCGACGAGCTCACGGCCTCCGGCGAGGTCCTCTGGTGCGGTCACGGCTCCCTCCCCGGCGACGACGGCTGGGTGTCGCTGCACCTCGCCGACTCCGCCCACCTCACGCTGCGCCCCCGTCCGGCGTGGGACGCCGCCGGCGACGGGGCCCGGTCCGACGTCGTCGCGGCCGCGGCCGCCGGAGGGCGCGACGACGACGCGCTCGAGCTCACCGACGACCACCGCGCCGTCCTCGACGCGCTCGACGGCGGCGGCGCCTACTTCTTCCGGGCGCTGGCCGACGCCGTGGGCTCCGTCGACGACGACCACCTCGCCGAGGTGCTCTGGGACCTCGTGTGGGACGGGCGCCTCACGAACGACACCCTCAGCCCGCTGCGGGCGCGCCTGCGCGGGGGCCGCACCCGCCACCGGACCGCCCCGGCGGCGCCGCGCTCGCGCTACGCGGGCAGCCGGCGCGGGTGGGCCGCCGGTCGCTCGCGCCCGGGCCGTCCCCCGGTGCCCGTGCGCGGCGGACCGCCGCACGCGGCCGGGCGCTGGTCCCTGCTGCCCCTCGCCGAGGAGGACGCGACGGTGCGGGCCGCGGCCCTCGGAGAGGTGCTGCTCGACCGGTACGGCGTCGTCACGCGCGGCTCCGTGGCGGCCGAGCGCGTGGCGGGCGGCTTCGCCGGCGTCTACCGGGTCCTCGCCGCGATGGAGGACGCCGGGCGCGTGCGCCGGGGGTACTTCGTCGAGGGCCTCGGCGCCTCGCAGTTCGCCGGGCCCGGCGCGGTCGACCGCCTGCGGGCCGTCGCCCGGCCGCTCGGGGAGAGCGCGGCCGGCGCCCCGGCCACCGGGGAGCCCGGGGTGCCGGCCGACGTCCTCTCGGCCTGCGACCCGGCCAACCCCTTCGGCGCCGCCCTGCCGTGGCCGCCGCGCGCGGGGGCGCCGACCGACGGCGACGAGGACGACCGGGGTGCGGGCTCCGGCTCGGAGGACGGCGGCGCCGAGGACCGCGGGAAGGGCGCGGGCACGCCCGAGGAGGGCCGCCCGGCCGGCGGCCGCGGGCGCCCGGCCCGCGCGGCCGGGGCGCTCGTCGTGCTGCGCGAGGGCCGGCTGCTCCTCTACGTCGAGCGAGGCGGACGGTCGGTGCGCACGTGGACCGACGACGAGGAGGACCTGCGGGCGGCGGCCCGGGCGCTCGTGACGGCCGTCCGCGACGGCGGGCTGGGCCAGCTCCTCGTCCAGCGGGCCGACGGCGAGCCCGTCCTCGCCGCGACGGGCGGCGTGGCGGCGGCCCTGGAGGGGGCGGGCTTCACGCCGACGCCGCGCGGCCTGCGGCTGCGGCCGTGAACCCCGGACGAGCACCTCACCTACCTGGGCGTCGGTGCGCAGCGCCGGGGGCAGGAGGTCCGCGTGCCCGAGGGTGACACGGTGCTCCGCACGGCCCGCCGCCTGGACGCCGCGCTGGCGGGCCGGGTGCTGCGGTCGACCGACCTGCGGTGGCCGACGCTCGCGGCCGCGGACCTGTCGGGGCAGGTCGTGCGCGAGGTCGTCGCGCGCGGCAAGCACCTGCTCGCCCGCACCGACGCGGGCGCCACCCTCCACAGCCACCTGCGGATGGACGGCTCCTGGCACGTCCAGCGCACCCCGCCCCCGGGCGGCGCGGGGGCCGGCCGTACGCCGCGGCTGCGCGGCGGCTCCGCCGAGGGGGTGCGCGCCGTGCTCGTCACCGACGACTGGACCGCCGTGGGGCACCGCCTGGGCATGCTGGACCTCGTCCCGACGGCGGAGGAGGACGGCCTGGTCGGGCACCTCGGCCCCGACCTCCTGGCCGACGACTGGGACACCGGTGACGGGTGCACCGACGGCGGGGGCACCGACGGCGGGGGCACCGGCGGCGCGGGCGCGGCGGTGGCCGCCCTCGTCGCGGACGGGGACCGCGAGGTGGGGGCCGCGCTGCTCGACCAGCGGCTCGTCGCCGGCATCGGCACCTTCTGGATGAGCGAGACCCTGTTCCTGCGCGGCGTGAGCCCGTGGGCCGCCGTGCGCGACGTCCCCGACCTCGCCGGGCTGCTGGCCCGCACGCGACGGATGATGCGGGCGGCGGCGGACGCCCGCGAGCCGGTGCAGACGACGACGGGCGACACGCGACCGGGCCGCAACCGCTACGTGCACGCCCGGTCGGGACTGCCCTGCCTGCGGTGCGGCACCACCGTGCGCGTGGCCCCGCTCGGGTCCGGGCCGACCGCCCGCAGCGCCTTCTCGTGCCCGGTGTGCCAGCCGGGACCCCGGCCGACGGACGACGGCCGCCCGCAGGCCCCGCTCGGCCACGACCGGCGCGGCGGAGCCCCGGCGCGCCGTCGCGGCACCTCACCCCGCGCCTGAGGGCGCCGGCCGGGGAGGAGGACCCGGCCGTGCGGAGGTCGACGCACGACACCCCGCACGTCCGCGGACGTACGGGGTGCCAGGAGCGAGCCTCTGACGCGCCTCGCGCGTAAGAGGCGCTGACGCGCCCGGGGCTCAGGCGGCGCTGACGAGCCCCTCGGGCCCCCGGACGTCCTCGCCGACGAGGTCGTCGGGCACGACGTCGGGGACGAGGAGGTGCTCGGCGAGGGCGACCCGGTCGCTGACCTCGCTCAGCACCTCCGACAGCGGCGTCCCGAGGGCCCCGCAGATCGAGGAGAGCAGCTCTGAGGAGGCCTCCTTCTGACCGCGCTCGACCTCGGACAGGTACCCCAGGCTGACCCGGGCCGTGCCGGAGACCTCGCGGAGCGTCCGGCCCTGCTTCTGGCGCAGGTCGCGGAGGGCGTCGCCGAGCTCGCGTCGCAGGAGGACCACGGGCTGACCCCCTCTCGGGCTCGGGGCGGGCGTCGGTGCGGAGGCCGCGCGGGCAGCGGGAGCGGTGCTCGCGGGGCGGGGTCCGGCGGACGGGCCGCCGGGGTGCGGCGCGACCGGCCGGGCCGGGGCGCCGCGTCGTGACGGGGTGGGTCGACGGGGCGGGGAGGTGCGTGCACCGCCACGGTACCCGGAGGGGGCCCCGGGCGGCGTGGGGAGGCGGGAGACGTGCATGACGGGAGAACGGGCGACGCGGGGGCCGTGTTCCGGCTCGGGCGTCACGGGGCGGTCTCGCGACCGCCGACGTCCTGCCCCGGGCGCCCTGCACAGGAGGAGGTGCGCTCCTCCGCGCGCTGGGTCTCGTGGGCGGTCACGGACGGTGCGGGCGGCGTCGTCAGCGCGTCGGCGAGGAGCAGCAGCGCCTCCCGGGTGACCGCCGCCCGGACGGCGGCGCGGTCGCCGGGCACGTGGAGCGCCACCACGCGGGTCCCCCACGACCCGGCCACGGCCACGAAGGCGGTGCCGGCGGGGTGCCCGTCCGCGGGCCCGGGCCCGGCGACGCCCGTCGTCGCGACGCCGACGTCCGCACCGAGCAGGCGTCGCGCGCCCTCGGCCATGGCCGCCGCGACCGCCGGGTGCACCGGGCCCTCGCGGCGCAGGAGGTCCGCCGGCACGTCGAGGAGCGCCCGCTTGAGGTCGGTCGCGTAGGTGACGACGCCGCCCCGCAGGGCGCCGGAGGCGCCGGGGACGTCGGCGAGGCGGGCGCAGACGAGGCCCGCGGTGAGGGACTCGGCGACCGCGAGCGTCGTCTCCCCCGCGACGGCCGCGCCGACGCACCGGCGGGCCAGGTCCTCCGTGTCGCTCGAGGGGTCGGCCGGGGCCCCTCCCGCGGCCGCCTCAGGCGTGCGGGCCACCGCGGGGCTCCTCCGGCGCGCCGTCGGCAGCGGTGCTCGTGCCGGGGCCTCCCCCGTCGACCGCCTCGTCGGCGAGCGGCCCGCCGGCCCGCCCCGCGGCGCGCTCGCGGGCGGCCTGCTCGCGCCGGCCCTCGCGCCGCAGGCGCACCGCCGACACGACGTAGTCCGCGCCCGTGACGACGGTCACGACGACGGCGAGGAGCATCACCCCCAGCGCGAGCCCCGGCTTCCACCCCGCGAGGACGTCCGGCGTCGGCAGCAGGTACAGGGCGATGGCGAGGCTCTGCAGGACGGTCTTGAGCTTGCCCCCGCGGGAGGCGGGGATGACGCCCCAGCGGATGACGACGAAGCGCAGCAGCGTCACGCCGACCTCGCGCCCCAGCACGAGCACCGTGACCCACCACGGCAGCTCGCCGAGCACCGAGAGCAGGACGAGCGCCGTGCCCACGAGCGCCTTGTCGGCGATGGGGTCGACGAGCTTGCCGAAGTCGGTGACGAGGTCGTGCCGGCGCGCCACCTCGCCGTCGACCTTGTCGGTGGCGATCGCGACGCCGAAGGCGGCAGCCGCCGCGAGGCGCCAGCCGTCGTCCTGACCGCCGTCGACGAGCAGGAGCGCCGCCATGAGCGGCACGAGCAGGACGCGCAGGAGGGTCAGGGCGTTGGCGAGGTTCCACGCGCTCGCGGTGCCGTCGGCGTGCCGCCGCGCCACGAGCCAGGAGGTCACCGGACCGGCTCCGCGACGAGGTCGGCACCTGCCGACCCGGTGACGACCGCCTCGACCACGTCACCGACGCGGGGCCGGGGGGCGCCCGGCGGGAGCACGACCTCCGTCGTCCCGTCGACCTCGGGCCCCTGGTGGTCCGCGCGGCCGACGACGACGTCGGCGGCGAGCTCGTCGTCCTCGTCCGCGGTCGCCTCCACGAGGACGCGCACGCGCTCGCCGACCCGCTCGGCCGCCCGCTCGTCGACGAGCGCCTCGACGAGCTGCTCGACGCGCTCGCGGCGCTCGGCCACGACCTCCTCGGGCAGGTGGCCGGGCAGGCCCGCCGCCTCGGTGCCGTCCTCGTCGGAGTAGCCGAAGACGCCGGTGACGTCCATCCGCGCGGCCTCGAGGAAGCCCATGAGGTCCTCGAGCTCGGCCTCGGTCTCGCCGGGGAAGCCGACGATGACGTTGGACCGGACGCCGGCGAGCGGGGCGAGCGCACGCACCCGCTCGAGGAGCGCGAGGAAGTCTGCGGTGCCGCCGAAGCGCCGCATCCGGCGCAGCAGCGCCGGCGCGGAGTGCTGGAAGGACAGGTCGAAGTAGTCCGCCACGCCGTCGGTGCCCGCGACGGCCTCGAGGAGACCGGGGCGGACCTCGGCGGGCTGGAGGTAGGTGACCCGCACGCGCTCGAGGCCGTCGACCGCGGCGAGCCGCGGCAGGAGGTGCTCGAGCGCCTGGAGGTCGCCGAGGTCCTTGCCGTAGGAGGTGGAGTTCTCGCTGACGAGGAGGACCTCCCGCACGCCCTGCTCGGCGAGCCAACGCGCCTCGGCGAGCACGTCCTCCGGCGGTCGCGAGAGGTACGCGCCGCGGAAGGCCGGGATGGCGCAGAAGGTGCAGCGGCGGTCGCAGCCGGACGCCAGCTTGAGCGGCGCCCACGGGCGGCCCGGCTCGAGCAGGCGCCGCAGCACCGGCGGTCCGGAGGCGGGGGCCAGGTCGGCGGCGCGGCGGTCGGCCGCCGCCTCGTCGAGGCCGCTCCCGTGCCCCGGCGTCGCCACCCGGCTCCCGCGCCGCGCGGTCGGGGACAGGGGCAGCAGGGTGCGGCGGTCGCGGGGCACGTGGCTCGCGGGGCGCTCCCCCGCCAGGACGGCGTCGAGGTGGCCGGACAGGTCGGCGTAGGAGTCGAAGCCGAGGACGGCGTCCGCCTCGGGCAGCTGCTCGGCGAGCTCGGTGCCGTAGCGCTCGGCCATGCACCCGACGGCGACGACGGCGCGCGTGCGGCCGCTGCCCTTGAGGTCGCTCGCCTCGAGGAGGGCGTCGACGGAGTCCTTCTTCGCGGACTCGATGAAGCCGCACGTGTTGACGACGGCGACGTCGGCGTCCGCCGCGTCCTCGACGAGGTCCCAGCCCGCGCCGGCGAGGCGGCCCGCGAGCTCGGAGGAGTCGACCTCGTTGCGCACGCAACCGAGCGTGACGAGGGCGACCGACCGGCCCGCCGCGCGCTCCGCAGGGGCGTCGGACGCCGTCGTCGTGCTCATCCCGCCACTGTAGGCGCCCCCCGGCGCCCGCCCCCTCAGGCGGACGCCTCCACCAGCGCGCGCATCGACCGCGTCGGCCGCAGCCACGCGCCCTCGGGCGGCAGGTTGTCGAGGCGGATGCGCGGCAGCGGCGTCGTGAAGGCGCCGGGCACGTCCTCGAGGTCGATGAAGGTGATGAGGTCGGACTCCTGGGCGTAGCCCGCCACCTCCGAGAAGGCGATGACGACGCACTCCACGCCCGCGCGCGCCAGCTCCTCCAGCGGCTCGCGGAAGTTGCGCCCGTCCGCGCTGGCGACGACGACGCGGGCGAGGCCGCCCTCGTCGGCGCGCCGCGCGATGTGGTCGAGCATCGCCTCGTCGACGTCGTCCTCGGGGTGCGTCTTCGGCCGGGCGAAGACCGCGAAGCCGAAGGACCGCACGGCCTCGACCCACCCGCGCATGTTGGGCGCGGCCGAGGGGGCGATGTTCGTGAAGACGCAGCCCTCGACGTCGCGGTCCTCCGCCGACCCCACGAGCCACCGGGCGATGGCGTCGAAGCGCGGCCGCGAGGACGGCGAGGGCCGCTCGCCGATGACGTTGGCGAGCGTCATGTCGATGTTCGGGGCGTCCCAGACGAGGAGGTCCAGGCCCTCCCCCGCCGCCGGACCGGCGTCCTGCCCGACCTCGTCCACCACCGCGGTCATGCCCCGCTCACCGTCCCGTCAGCGACCACGCGTCGTGGCCGTCCTCGTCGCCGTCCGCGTCGTCGTCGTACCGCTGGGGCGGGGGCGGCAGGCCGGCGTCCCAGTCGTCCTCCGCCGGCGCCCCGTAGCCGCCCCCGTACCCGCCGCGGGCGCCCCCGCCGGTCTGCTGCGGCGCCGCCGGCTCGACGGCGACCGCCTGGTCGTAGGCCTCGTCGCCCGCGGGCGCCGGCTCGCCGCGGAGCCCGGCGAGGGTCGCGGGCAGGTCGTCGGGGCGCACGAGCACGTCGCGGGCCTTCGAGCCCTCGCTCGGCCCCACGACGCCGCGCGACTCGAGCAGGTCCATGAGCCGGCCGGCCTTGGCGAAACCGACGCGCAGCTTGCGCTGGAGCATCGACGTCGAGCCGAACTGCGTCGTGACGACGAGCTCGGTCGCCTGCAGCAGCAGCTCGAGGTCGTCGCCGATCTCCTCGTCGACCTGCGCCGCCGGCGCCGCGACGACCACGTCCTCGCGGTAGACCGGCGCCAGCTGCTCCTTGACGTGCCGCACGACCGCGCCGACCTCGGCCTCGGTGACCCAGGCACCCTGGACGCGCATCGTCTTGGAGCTGCCCATCGGCAGGAAGAGCGCGTCGCCCTGGCCGATGAGCTTCTCCGCGCCCGGCTGGTCGAGGACGACGCGGGAGTCGGCCAGCGAGCTCGTCGCGAAGGCGAGCCGCGAGGGCACGTTGGCCTTGATGATGCCGGTGACGACGTCGACGCTCGGGCGCTGCGTCGCCAGCACGAGGTGGATGCCCGCCGCCCGGGCCAGCTGCGTGATGCGCTGGATGGACGCCTCGACGTCGCGCGGCGCCACCATCATGAGGTCGGCGAGCTCGTCGACGACGACGAGCAGGTACGGGTAGGGCAGCAGCTCGCGCTCGCTGCCCGGCACGGGCTGGACCCGCCCCCCGCGCACCGCCGCGTTGAAGTCGTCGACGTGCTTGAAGCCGTACGTCGCCAGGTCGTCGTAGCGCGCGTCCATCTCCCGCACCACCCACTCGAGGGCCTCGGCGGCCTTCTTCGGGTTGGTGATGATCGGGGTGATGAGGTGCGGGATGCCCTCGTAGACCGTCAGCTCGACCCGCTTGGGGTCGACGAGCACGAGCCGGACCTCGTCGGGCGTGGCGCGCATGAGGATCGAGGTGATCATCGCGTTGACGAAGCCCGACTTGCCCGCGCCGGTGGCGCCGGCGACGAGCAGGTGCGGCGTCTTCGCGAGGTTCGCGACGACGTACCCGCCCTCGACGTCCTTGCCGACGCCCATGACGAGCGGGTGCGCCTGGGCGCGCGCGGCCTGGCTGCGCAGGACGTCGCCGAGGGAGACGGTCTCGCGGTCGGCGTTGGGGATCTCGATGCCGATGGCCGACTTGCCGGGGATCGGCGAGAGGATCCGCACGTCCGCGCTGGCGACCGCGTAGGCGATGTTCTTGCTCAGCGCCGTGACCCGCTCGACCTTGACGCCGGTGCCGAGCTCGACCTCGTAGCGCGTGACCGTGGGCCCGCGGCTGAAGCCGGTGACGGCGGCGTCGATGTCGAAGCTGTCGAAGACGGTCGTCAGGGCCTCGACGACGCGGTCGTTGGCCGCGCTGCGCGCCTTGTGCGGCGTGCCCGGGGTCAGCAGGTCCGACGCCGGGAGGCTGTAGGTGACGTCCCCGCCGAGGAGCAGCTGCTCGACGCGCTGCGGCAGCTGGCCGACGGGCGGCGCCTCCAGCTCCTCCGGAGCCGCGGGCGCGGGCGCCGGGGCGGTGCGGGCGCCCGACCGGGCCGCGGGGCGGGCGGCCGGCGGCGTCGCTGCCGGCGCCTCGTCGTCGGGCGGCGGGGCGGGGCGCCGGCGCCGGGAGCCGCCGTCCGCCGGGTCGCCGTCCGCACCGGGCTCGGCCCCGGCCGCGGAGCCGCGCGACCAGCCCGGGGGCTCGGCCTCCTCGCCCGCCTCGCCGTCGGGAGCGGTGCCGCGGCTGCGGGCGCGCAGGCGCTCGGCCGCCCGCCGGGCGCGGCTGGCGCCCGCCGCCTCGTCGGCGCCCTCCCCGGAGCCCGTGCCCGCGGCCTCGCCGGAGCCGTCGTCGGCGGCCGAGCGGCGCCCACGGCGCCTCCCCGCGGCGGGGACGTCGTCCTCCTCGTCGCGCAGGCGCTCGGCCGGCTCCTCGTCCTCCGCCGCCCCCCGGCGCCCGGGCAGGCGGTCGAGGAGGTCGCGGAGGCGGTCGGGGACGGCGTGCACCGGGGTCGCGGTGAGCACCAGCACGCCGAAGACGCCCAGCAGGACGAGGAGGGGGACGGCGACGACGGGCGACGCGCCCGCCGCGAGCGGCACCGCGGCCCCGTAGCCGAGCGCCCCTCCCCCGGCCTGCAGCGACTCCGCCGTGGCGGGGGCCTGCGCGCCCACGGCGGCGAGGTGCACGAGGCCGCAGGCGGCGAGGAGCAGCGCGAGGACGCCG
Source organism: uncultured Pseudokineococcus sp. (assembly GCF_947499845.1). Lineage (GTDB taxonomy): Bacteria > Actinomycetota > Actinomycetes > Actinomycetales > Quadrisphaeraceae > Pseudokineococcus. The sequence goes on along the minus strand of NZ_CANMPM010000006.1, from coordinate 95,282 downwards.
ATCCACGACCGGCCGCGGGCGGCGGGGCTGTCGGGGTGGCGCATGAGGCGCACGGCGGAGGCGAGCAGGAGCACGGGCACGATGAGGCCGACCAGGCCGAAGAGCCCGGCGACGACGACGTGCACCCCCGTGCCGAGGGTGCCGGTGATGCCCCACCACTCCCGGGCGGCGACGAGGATGCCGAGCCCGAGGAGGGCGAAGGCCAGGCCGTCGCGGCGGTGGGCCGGGTCGAGGTCGCGGGCGCCGTCGCCGACGCGCCGGACGGCACCCCCGACGACGTGCGCGGTCCCCGTCCAGGCGCCGCGGGCGGCGCGGCCTGCGAGGGACGCCCCGGTCCGCGGCGCGGGCGAGGAGCCCCCGCGGCCGCCGCGGCGGTCGGGTCCCGAGGACCGGGGGGAGCCGCCTCGGGTGCCGCTGCCGCTGCTGCGCGTGGAGCCCGAGCGGCGCGCCGTGGTGGTGCCGCGCGTCGCCATGGGCGCACCGTAGCCCGGCGGGCCGCCCGGGCGACCGAGCCCGGGCGGCGCGGCGCCTCCCGGGGCGAGCAGGGGACGGGGTGCTTCCCGCGCCCCCCTGCTCACCCCGCGGAGGCGAGCCTCCGCGCCCGGGGCGGCGCCTCAGGCGCTGACGACCACCGGCACGATCATCGGGCGGCGGCGCAGGCGCCCCGAGGCGAAGCGCCCGACGACGCGCCGCACGACCTGCTGCAGCTGGTGGGTGTCCGTGGTGCCGTTGGCGACGGCCTGCTCGAGCGCCTGCACCACCTGCTCGCGCACCTGGTCGAAGACGACCGACTCCTCGGCCACGCCGCGCGCGTGGATCTCCGGCCCGGCGACGACGGCCCCGGAGGAGGAGTCGACGGCGACGAAGACGGAGATGAAGCCCTCGTCACCGAGGATGCGGCGGTCCTTGAGGTCCGCGTCCGTGATGGCGCCCACCGACGAGCCGTCGACGTAGACGTAGCCGCACGGCACGGCGCCGGCGACGCACGCGACCCCGTCGACCAGGTCGACGACCACGCCGTCCTCGGCGATGACCACGCGCTCGCGCGGCACGCCGGTGGCGACGGCGAGGTCGGCGTTGGCGTGCAGGTGCCGGTGCTCGCCGTGGATCGGCATGACGTTCTTCGGCCGCACGATGTTGTAGCAGTAGAGGAGCTCGCCGGCGCTGGCGTGGCCGGAGACGTGCACCCGCGCGTTGCCCGAGTGGACGACCTTGGCGCCGAGGCGCGTGAGGCCGTTGATGACCCGGAACACCGCGTTCTCGTTGCCGGGGATGAGCGAGGAGGCGAGGACCACCGTGTCGCCGCGCCCGACCCGCACGGAGTGGTCGTTGTTGGCCATCCGCGAGAGCGCCGCCATCGGCTCGCCCTGGCTGCCGGTGCACATGAGGACGGTGCGCGCGTCGGGGAGGGAGTCGACCTCCTTGACGTCGACGAGGACGCCGTCCGGCACCGTGAGGTAGCCGAGCTCCGCCGCGATCCCCATGTTGCGGACCATCGAGCGGCCGACGAGGGCGACGCGGCGGCCGGAGCGGGCGGCGGCGTCGAGCACCATCTGCACGCGGTGCACGTGCGAGGCGAAGGACGCCACGATGATGCGGCGCTCGGCGGTGCGGAAGACGCGGTCGAGCGAGGGCTCGATCTCGCGCTCGGACATCGTGAAGCCCGGCACCTCGGCGTTGGTGGAGTCGACGCAGAAGAGGTCGACCCCCTCCTCCCCCAGCCGGGCGAAGGCACGCAGGTCGGTGATGCGCCCGTCGAGCGGCAGCTGGTCCATCTTGAAGTCGCCCGTCATGAGCACCGAGCCGGCGGCCGTGCGGACCATGACCGCCAGCGCGTCGGGGATCGAGTGGTTGACGGCGACGTACTCGGTGGCGAACGGGCCGAGTTGCTCGGTCTGCCCCTCGCGCACCGTGAGCGTGTACGGGCGGATCCGGTGCTCGCGGAGCTTGGCCTCGATGAGGGCCAGCGTCAGCGTCGAGCCCACGAGGGGGATGTCGGGCCGCAGGCGCAGCAGGTAGGGCACCGCGCCGATGTGGTCCTCGTGGCCGTGCGTGAGGACGACCGCCACGACGTCGTCGAGGCGGTCGGCGATGGAGGAGAAGTCCGGGAGGATGAGGTCGACGCCCGGCTGGTGGTCCTCGGGGAAGAGGACGCCGCAGTCGACGACGAGCAGCTTGCCGTCGACCTCGAGGACGGTCATGTTGCGCCCGACCTCGCCGAGGCCGCCGAGCGCGGTCAGGCGCAGCGCGCCGTCGGCGAGCGGGGGCGGCGGGGCGAGCTCGGGGTGGGGGTGGCTCACAGGAGTCCTGCTTCCGTCAGGGCCCCGCGCAGGTGCTCCAGCTGCTCGCCGGTGAGGGCGACCAGGGGCAGCCGCACGGTGCGGTGGGGGGTGGCACCGAGCAGCTGCGCGACGGCCGAGGCCGAGGCGGCGCCCTGGGTGCGCGTCATCATGGCGTCGACGATCGGCAGCAGCCGGACGTGCAGCGCCCGAGCGGTCGGGAGGTCCCCGGCGTCGACGGCGTCGACCATCTGCCGGTAGGCGCCCGCCGCCGCGTGGGCGACCACGCTGACGACGCCCGCGGCGCCCTGCGCGAGGTGCGCGAGGTTGAGGGCGTCCTCGCCGGAGTACCAGGCGAGGTCGGTGCTCGCCATGACCTGGGAGGCGGCGAGCAGGTCGTTCTTGGAGTCCTTCACGGCGACGACGCGGGGGTGCTCGGCGAGCGCCCGCAGGGTCGTCACCTCGACCGGCGTCGCGGTGCGGCCGGGGATGTCGTAGACCATCACCGGCAGGCCGGTCGCGTCCGCCACCGCGCGGAAGTGGGCCAGGAGGCCCTCCTGCGGCGGCTTGGAGTAGTACGGCGTGACGACGAGCAGGCCGTGGGCCCCGGCGGCCTCGGCGGCCCGCGCCGCCTCCACGCTGCCCGCCGTGTCGTTGGAGCCCGCGCCCGTGAGGACGTGGGCGCGGTCGCCGACCGCCTCGAGGACGGCGCGCACCACGCGCGCCTTCTCCTCCGGGGACGTCGTGGGCGACTCCCCCGTCGTCCCGTTGAGGACGAGGCCGTCGCAGCCGGCGTCGACCAGCGAGGTCGCGAGGCGGGCGGCGCCGTCGAGGTCGAGGGCCCCGTCGGCGTCGAGGGGCGTGGCCATGGCGGTCAGCACGGCGCCGAAGGGTCGCGGGGGCGTCCTCGGGGCGTCGGGCGGGGTCGTCATCGGCACGGGGGCACGCTACCGACCGCGCGGGTCCCGGCGCCGCACCCTCCCGGCGCGCCGGTCGGGCGCCGCCGGGCTCGCGGTCGGCGAGGGATCCGACGCCGGCGCGGTCGGGCCGTGGGGAGAGGAGGCGTCACGGGCCGGGGCGTGCGGGGCCCGGGCGTCGGGGGCCAGGCCCCCCGGGGCCCCGCCGCCGGCCGGCAGGTCGACGTCGCGGCCGTGCTCGGCGGCCTCGCGGCGGCGCGCCATGGCGTCCTTGGTCACCAGGGCGTAGACGTCGACGTACTCCTGGCCGGACAGCGCCATGATCGCCCGCATCACGTCGTCCGTCGCCGCGCGCAGGACGAAGCGGTCGTCCGCCCCGCCGGCGTACCGGGAGAGGTCGACCGGGGGGCCGAAGCGCAGCCCGACGCGACGGACCGACGGCACCAGGCGCCCGACGGGCTGGACGACGTCGGTGCCGATCATCGCCACGGGCACGACGGGGACGCCGCTCTCCAGGGCCAGGCGCGCGGCACCCGTGCGACCGCGGTGCAGCCGCCCGTCGGGGCTGCGGGTGCCCTCGGGGTAGATGCCGAGGAGCTCGCCGCTCCGCAGGACGGCGAGACCCGTCCGCAGCGACGCGAGCCCGGCCGCGCCGCCCGAGCGGTCGACCGGCAGCTGGCCGACGCCCCGGAAGAAGCCGGCGGTGAGCCGGCCTCGCACGCCCCGGCCGGTGAAGTAGTCGTCCTTCGCGAGGAAGGTGACGCGCCGGTCGAGCACGAGCGGCAGGAAGATGGAGTCGCTGAAGGACAGGTGGTTGCTGACGAGCAGCGCCCCGCCGTGGTCGGGCACGTGGTGGCGCCCTTCGACCCACGGCCGGTACAGCGTGAGCAGCAGGGGCCCGAGCACCATCCGCTTGAGCAGCCAGTAGAGCACCGCGGCCTCCCTCGCCCGACGACGCCGGTCGGCGCCCTCCCCTGCTGGCGCCTGCCGGCACCCCCTCCTGCTGGCGCCGGTCGGCACCCTCCCCTCCTGGCGCCTGCCGGCACCCCTTCCTGCTGGCGCCTGCCGGCACCCGGGGGCGCGCAGGACTCTAGGCGCTGCAGCGGCTGCCGCACCGCGGCCGGCTCGGCCCGAGCCGGTCCCCGCCGGCTCCCCGGCGGACCCGCCCGGCTCCGAGCAGCGCGCTGCCGGGACCCGGGCCGCGTGCGACCATCACGACGTGCCCCTGCGCGACCCCCGGACCGGACGGCGCCGCGGCCGCCACCCCGCCCCCGACCCGCTCGTCGTCGCGGGCGCGCAGCCGTGGGAGGGCCCGCCCGCGGCGCACCGCCCCCGGGTCGGGGTGCTGCTCCTGCACGGCTTCACCGGGAGCCCGGCCTCCGTGCGGCCCTGGGGCGAGGCCCTCGCCGCCGCCGGGCTGCACGTGGCCGTGCCCCGCCTGCCGGGCCACGGCACGAGCGTCGCCGACCTCGACCGGACGACGTGGCACGACTGGTACGCCCTGGCCCGGGCCGACCTGCTGCGGGTGCGGGAGCGGTGCGACGTCGTCGTCGTGGGCGGCCTGTCCATGGGCGGGGCCCTCGCCCTGCGGCTCGCGGTCCACGAGGCCTCCTCCGTCGACGCGGTGGCGCTCGTCAACCCCGCCGTCCTCCTCGGCGACCCTCGTCTCGTCGCCCTGCCGCTGCTGCGCCTGCTGCGCCGCGACGTGCCGGGGGTCGCCGACGACATCGTCCTCGAGGGCCGCACCGAGGTGGGCTACGACCGCGTCCCCCTGCGCGCGCTGTCCTCCTTCGTGGGCCTCATGGCCGGTGTGCGCGAGGAGCTGCCCCGCGTGGGGCAGCCCCTGCTCGTCGCGTCCTCGGCCCACGACCGCGTCGTGCCGCCGCGCAGCGCCGCCCTCGTGCGCACCGCCACCTCCTCGCGCGACGTCCGCGACGTCCGCCTCCCGCGCAGCGGCCACGTGGCGACGCTCGACCACGACGCGCCCGTGGTCGTCGCCGAGACCCTGCGGCTGGCCCGCGACGTCGCTCGGTCCACCGGGGCGGCGTCCACCGGAGCGGCGTCCACCGGAGCGGTGGCGTGAGCGGGCGCCCGGAGGACGCCGCGGGCGGTCGCGGCGAGGACCCGGTCGACGTCGACGCCGCCTGGGCCGACATCGTCGCCCGCTGGGGCGAGCCGGCGGCCGAGCCCGGGCACCCGCGGGGCGGGCCCCGCCCGGACCAGCCCCGCACCGACCGGCCCGGCACGGACCAGCCCCGTACCGAGCGGCCCGGCACCGATCGGCCTGGCACCGATGGGCCCGGCCCCGCCGAGCCCCGGCCCGACGTCGGGGACGCGGCCGACGCTCGTCCCGACCCCGACCCCGGGCCCACGACCCCGCAGGCGTCCGGAGGTCCGGTGGCGCGCGGGTGGGACGACGTGCCCCTGCGCGCGCCGGGCGAGGACGACCCGTGGCGCTCGGCCCCGGTGGGCTCGGGCGACGGGCAGGGCCGCGGGGCCCCCGACAGGGACGGCGAGGAGCACTACACCCCGCCGGAGCCCGTGCCGGGGCCGCCGACCCCGCTCGTCACGCGGCTCGCGTGGGCGGGCGCGGTGGCCGGGCCCGCGGTGCTCCTGCTGTGCGCCCTGGTGTGGCGGGACGCCCCCGCCCTCGTCGTCGCGGCCGCCGTGGTCGCCTTCGTGGGCGGCTTCGGCGTCCTCGTGGCACGCCTCCCGCGCTCCCACGACGACGACGACGGCGCGGTGGTCTGACCCCTCTCCCCCCGGGTGCCCACTCCCCCGGCGGGCGATGGGGACCGTCGGGGCCGCACCCCGTCAGGTGCTGGACCCGTCAGGCGGCGGGCACCTCCAGCTCGGCGACGAGCGGCGCGTGGTCGCTCGCCCCCGCCGCGTCGAGCACCTGCGCCGAGCGCACGCGCGCGCCGCGCACGAGGAGGGCGTCGATGCGGGCGCGGGATCCCGCCCGGCGGGCGGCGGGGAAGGTGCCGCCCGGCCCGGTGCCCGCGGCGGCGAAGGCGTCCTGGCCGCCGGGTAGCAGCGCCGACCAGGACGGCCCGCCGGGGTGCTCGTTGAGGTCGGCCCCCACCACCGCGGGGCCGGTGCCGTCCTCGGCGGCGAGCCGGGCCGCGTGGTCGGCGCGCTCGCCCTCGTCGAGACCGAGGTGGGCCGCCCGGAGCAGCAGGCGCGGGCCCCCGGCGGCGCTGACGAGCGCGGAGGCGCTGCCGCGCACGGGGGTGGTCAGCCCGCGGACCGGGAGCGCGAGGACCGCGGCGGCGTGGACGTGCAGGCGGGCGGCGACGAGGACGAGGCTCCCGGCGGCGGGCCGGCCGGCCGCCGCCACCAGCAGGCCGCTGCGCCGCGCCAGGGCGGCCGACCGCGGCACCGCACGGGGGCCGCGGGGCCCCTCCTGCAGGAGGACGGCGTCGCAGGCGGCGGCCCGCAGCACCTCGGCGACGGCGTCGGTCCCCGCGCGCAGCCCGTGGACGTTCCACGTCAGGACGCGCAGCACGCCCGGCGCGTCCGGGGCGCCCGTCCCCGTCGTCCCCGGCCCCGCCGTCATCCCCAGCCCCGCGACAGGTCGGCGGCGCCGACCAGCCCCGCGTCGGGGCCGAGACGGGCGCGCACGATGCGGGCCTCCGGGCGGTGGCCGCGGCCGGTGAGCGTGCGCCGGAACTCCTCGCGCGCCGGCCCGAGCAGCAGCTCGCCGGCGTCGCTCACGCCCCCGCCGATGACGAAGGTGCCCGGGTCCAGCGCGGCGGCGAGGTTGGCGATGCCCGTGCCGAGCCAGCGCCCCGTGTCCTCGACGACCTCGACCGCGGCCGGGTCGCCCGCCAGCGCCGCGGCGGTGACGACGGGCCCCCGGACGGCCTCCGGGTCGCCGCCCGCCCCGGCGAGGAGGGCGTGCGCGAAGGGCGACCCGCCGCGCGCGAGCTCGCGGCCGTCGCGACCGATGGAGTTGCCGGACGCGTACTGCTCCCAGCACCCCCGGCCCCCGCACTCGCAGCGCCGCCCGCCCGGCACCAGCACCATGTGCCCGAACTCGCCGGCGATGCCGTGGCGACCGCGCTGCAGGCGCCCGTCGTTGACGACGGCGCCGCCGATGCCCGTCCCCAGCGTGATGACGACGAGCCGCGGCTCGCCGCGCCCCGCGCCGAAGCGGTACTCGGCCCACGCCGCGGCGTTGGCGTCGTTCTCCACGAGCGTCCGGCGTCCCACGCGGCGCCCGAGCCGGGCGCGGACGCGCATCTCCACGGCCTCGCGCAGGGGCTCGTCCCGCCACGCGAGGTGGGGGGAGAACACGACGGTCGACCGGGTGGCGTCCACGAAGCCCGCGGCGCCGATGCCGACGGACACGACGTCGTGGTGGGCCGACAGCTCGGCCACGAGCTCGGCGATGAGGTCCTCGACCGCCTGCGGGCTGCGCGTCGGGGTGTCCCGGCGCGCCCGCGCGACGACGCGGCCCTGGGCGTCGACGACGCCCGCCGCGACCTTCGTCCCGCCGATGTCGATGCCGATCGCCAGGCCGTCGCCGATCATGGCGCGCCGCGCCTGGCGGCGGAGGCGCTCGCCCGCCTGGAGCCGGCGCAGCCGGCGGACCTCGTCGACCTCGGCGCGCCCCCCGAAGAGGGGCTGGCGGGACCGCGCCGCGCGCCGGCGCTCCGCCGGCGTCGGGACGGCCTCGCCCCGGCGCGGGCGCGGGCCGTCCCCGGCGCCGGCGCTCACGAGCGGTCGGCGAGGTGCGCGACGCCGACCATCCCCGCGTCGTTGCCGAGCTCCGCCCGGTCGATGCGGGGCAGGTCGCGGTGCTGGGACGCCGTGAGGGCGCCCGCGAAGGCGCGGCGCATGGGGTCCAGCAGCAGCGCCCCCGCCGAGCTGACGCCCCCGCCGACGAGGATCGTGCCGGGGTCCAGCACGGCGGCGAGGCTGGCCGCGCCCTCGCCGAGCCAGCGGCCCAGGGTGGCCACGAGCTCGACGGAGGCCTCGTCGCCCTCCTCGGCCGCCGCGGTGACGTGCGGCCCGGTGACCTCGGCCGGGTCGCCCCCCGCGAGCTCGAGCAGCCGGGCCGCCCGGGCCGGGTCGGTGGCGGCCAGCGAGCGGGCCCACCGCACGAGCGCCTGCCCGGAGCCGTACTGCTCCCAGCAGCCCGTCCGCCCGCACCCGCACTGCTGGCCGTCGGGGACGACGCGCAGGTGCCCGACCTCGGCGGCCATGCCGCCGGTGCCGCGCACGAGCTCACCGTCGAGCACGATCCCGCCGCCGAGGCCCGTGCCCACGGTGAGCAGCACCATGTCGCGGGCGCTGCGGCCCCCGCCGTGGACGAACTCGCCCCACGCGGCGGCGTTGGCGTCGTTCTCCACCACCACCGGCAGGTCGACGCGCTTCTCGACCTCCTCGCGCAGCGGCTCGTGCCGCCAGGCCAGGTTGGGCGCGAAGACCACGGTCGAGCGCGACGCGTCGATGTAGCCGGCGGCCGCGACGCCGACTCCGGTGACGTCGTGCTCGGCGCGCAGCTCCGCGACGGCGTCCGCGACGGCGTCCTCGATGGCCTCCGGGTCCGTGGCCGGCGTCGTCCGGCGCGTCCTCGCGAGGACGGCGCCGCTCTCGTCCACGACGCCCGCGGCGATCTTCGTGCCGCCGATGTCCACGCCGATCGTGCTCATGGGTCTCCCGTCTGGCAGGTGAGCGGCCGGCCCCGGCTGCGGGGCGCACCGGTGCCCGGACGGGGTCGGTGCCGCCCGGGGAGGCTAGCGGCCCGCGGGCGGCGGCCCGGCGGGCGCCGGAGCACCCGGTCGGGCGAGGCCGCCACCCTCGCAGGGCCCTACGCTGGGGGCCACCGGCCCGAGGCGGCGCCGGGACCGGCGTCGCCGGGCCCGAGGCCCGGGCCCCGAGCGTCGAGGAGCCGTCCGTGCGCGAGTCCAGCCGACCCCCGCTCGTCGAGGTCGACCACGACAGGAGCCTGGCGCAGCTCGTCGTGGACGCCGCGCGCGAGGTGCCCGAGGCCGTGTCCTTCCGCCGGCCCGACGGGTCCGGCGGCTGGACAGACGTCACCGCGGCCGCCTTCCTGGCCGACGTCGAGGCGGTGGCCCGCGGCCTCGTCGCCGCCGGCGTCGAGCCCGGCGACCGCGTCGGCCTGCTGTCGCGCACGCGCTACGAGTGGACCCTCGTCGACTTCGCGATCTGGACCGCGGGCGCCGTGACCGTCCCCGTGTACGAGACCTCCTCGCGCGACCAGGTGGCCTGGGTGCTCGAGGACTCCGGCGCGCGGTGCGTCGTCGTGGAGACGGCGGTCCACGCCGGCCTCGTCCAGCGCGCCCGGCCGGAGGGCGACGACGGGCCGACCTGGGCCGTCGAGGACGGCGGTCTCGACGAGCTGCGGCGGCTGGGCCGCGACCTCGACCCGGCGGAGCTCGACCGCCGCCGCGCCGCCCTCACGTGCGACTCCCCCGCCACGCTGATCTACACGTCGGGGACGACCGGGCGCCCGCGCGGCTGCGTCCTCAGCCACGGCAACTTCCTCGTGCTGGCCGAGAACGGCGCCGCCCTGCTGCGCGACCTCGTGCGGCGCGAGGACGCCTCGACCCTGCTCTTCCTCCCCCTCGCGCACGTGCTGGCCCGCTACATCCAGGTCCTCGCCGTCGTGTCGCGGACACCGCTCGGGCACACGTCCGACCCCAAGCACCTGGCCGACGACCTGGCCTCCTTCCGGCCGACCTTCGTGCTCTCGGTGCCGCGCGTGTTCGAGAAGATCTACAACGGGGCGGAGGCGAAGGCCGACGCCGCCGGGCGCGGGGACCTCTTCCGCCGGGCCGCCGGCGTCGCCGAGCGCTGGAGCCGGGCCCAGGACGCGGGCGGCCCGGGGCTGGGCCTGCGCCTGCAGCACGCCCTCTTCGACCGCCTCGTGTACGGGCGCGTCCGGGCGGCCATGGGCGGCCGGCTCGACTTCGCCGTCTCGGGGGGCGCGCCGCTCGGCGAGCGGCTCGGCCACTTCTTCCGCGGCGTCGGCGTCACGGTGCTCGAGGGCTACGGCCTCACGGAGTCCACCGCCCCCACCGCGGTCGGCGTGCCCGACGAGCTCCGCATCGGCACGGTCGGGCGCCCGCTGCCCGGGACGTCCGTGCGGGTCGGGGACGACGGCGAGGTCCAGCTCAAGGGGCCCCACATCACGAGCGGCTACTGGCGCGACGAGGAGGCCACGCGGGCGGCCTTCGTCGACGGCTGGTTCCGCACGGGGGACCTGGGGCACCTCGACGACGACGGGTACCTGCGCATCACCGGCCGGTCGAAGGAGATCATCGTCACCGCCGCGGGCAAGAACGTCGCGCCGGCCGTGCTCGAGGACCGGCTGCGCGCCGCGCCCCTCGTGGGGCAGTGCATGGTCGTCGGCGACGGGCGCCCCTTCGTCGGGGCCCTGCTGACCCTCGACCCCGACATGCTGCCGCTGTGGCTGCGCAACCACGGCCTGCCGGAGGGGACGACGCCGGCCGAGGCGGCCGCGATGCCGGAGGTGCGCGCCGAGCTGCAGCGCGCCGTCGACAGCGCGAACGAGGCCGTCTCCCGCGCGGAGTCCATCCGCCGCTTCGCGGTGCTGCCGGCCGACCTCACGGAGGAGAGCGGCCACCTCACGCCCTCGCTCAAGCTCAAGCGCGCCGCCGTGCTGCGCGACCACGCCGACCGCGTGGAGGAGATCTACGCGTCCTGACCCCGCGCCCGCCGAGCCCACCGGCGCGACCGCGTCCGCCCTCCCCGCCCGGCCGGGGGCAGGCGCAGCGCCGGGTCGGGCCCGTCGGGGACGGGGACCGACGGGTCGAGCAGCACGCGCAGCCGCTCCACCTGGCCCTCCCACGACCAGGCGGCGGACACCCACCGCCGCCCCTCGGCGCCCCAGGCGCGGGCGCGCGCCGGGTCGCGCAGGAGCCCCACGAGGGCGTCCGCCACGGCCGCGCCGTCGCGCCCGTCCACGACGACGCCGGTCCGGCCGGGCAGGACCGCGTCGGGGGCGCCGCCGGAGTCGCCCACCACCACGGGCAGCCCGCTGGCGGCCGCCTCGAGGTAGCAGATGCCGAGCGCCTCCGGCTCGAGACCGAGCAGGCGGGTGCGGGTGGGGACGGCGAAGACGTCCCCCGCGGCGTAGTGCTCGGCGGTCCGCGCCCACGGCACGCGGCCGGCGAGGACGACGGAGGAGCACACGCTCAGGCGGCGCACGAGGCGCTCGACGCGGCGTCGTCCCGGCCCGTCGCCGACGAGCAGGAGGACGGCGTCCGGCTCCCGGGCGAGCACGGCGGGCAGGGCCCGGACGAGCACGTCCTGCCCCTTGCGCGCCACCATGCGGGACACGCAGACGACGACCGGCCGCCCCTCGAGCCCGAGCTCGCGGCGCACCCGACCGCCCCCGGCGCCGGGGCGGAAGACCTCGGCGTCCACGCCCGGCACCAGCCGCTGCAGGCGCGACCGGCCGCGCGCGGACAGGGGCCGCGCCACCCGGGCCGCGCACCACGGGCCCAGGGCCGTGAGCACGTCGACCCTGTCCCCGACCGCCCGCAGGGCGGTCCGGGCCACGGGCAGGCTGGCCCACCAGGTCTCGTGGCCGTGCGTCGTCGCCACGACGCGGCGCACCCCCGCGCGGCGCAGCGCCGGGGCCATGAGCGCCAGCGGCGCCGCCGCCCCGAACCACACGCGGTCGCAGCCGTGCTCCCGGGCCGTCCGGGCCACCCGGGCCACGACCGCCGGCGTCGGCACGAGCAGCCGCGCGGGGTCGCGGACGACGGGGAAGGCGAGGCCGGCGTCGTGCTCGCGGTCCCCGGGCTGGCGGGCGGTGTGGACGACCACCTCGCCGGGGGGCAGCCGCGAGGCCACCGCGAGGACGAAGGACTCGATGCCGCCCGTGCGGGGCGGGAAGTCGTTCGTCACGACGAGGGTCCGGCCCGCCACCTCAGCCACCGTCCCCGGACGTCGCCGGGACCTCGGGCGCGTCGACGCCGGCGAGGGCGGCCAGGTCCTCGCGCCACTGGGCCGTGAGGACGTCGAGGTCGACGCCGAGGACCCGGGGGACGGCCTCGGCGAGGGGCAGAGGGGCGACCCGCAGCCCCTCGCCCTCCGCGGTCCCCTCCTCCGCGCTCTGGTCCCCCGCGCCTTGGTCCCCCGCTGTCTGGTCCCCCGCGCCCGCGCCCGCGGCGCGACCGCTCGCGGCGCGCATCAGCTCGAGCAGGGCCGCGCGCCCGTGGCGCCGGTCGACCGTGCGGACGGCGAGCCAGGCGGCGGAGTAGGCCGGCGCCACCGCCCCGACCGCGGGGTCGAAGTCCGCGGCGGACGGCGGCGCCGCCGGTCCGCGCCCGGCCCGCACCTCGGAGAGCAGGTCGGCCGCCGCCACGTCGGGCCCCAGGCCGGCGCCCTCGTAGGCCACGAGCTCGGCGAAGCCCTCGGAGAGCCACGGCGGCGGGTCGGCCGCGGCGCCGGCGCGGACGGCGACGTGGGTGGTCTCGTGCGTCAGCACGACCTCGCGGCCGAGCTCGCCCAGGACGTCGAGCGCCGCGGGGTTGACGATCACCCGGTCCACGGCGCCGGCCGCCCCCGGCGCGCCGGAGGAGCGGTCGGCGCCCGTCGTGAGCGCCGCCACCTGGTCGAGCCCGGCGGCGTCCTCGCGCCCGAGCAGGCGCACGAGCTGGTCGGCGTCGTCCGGCACGACGACGACGGTCGTGCGGGGCCACGCCGTGCCCCAGACGGCGTCGACGCGCTCCGCGGCGGCGTCCCCGAGCGCGGCCTGCTGCTCGAGGACCGGTCGCGGGGCCGTGCCGACCACGAGGGTGCGGCTCCCCCGCACGACGTCGACGGCGCCGAGGTCCCAGACGTCGGGCCGCGAGGGCCCGTCGACGTCGTCGGCGAGGAGCCAGGTGCCGCCCCGCTCGACGACCGTGAAGGAGCGCTGCCGCTGCTGGTCGACGACGTCGACGCCCTCGACGCGGTAGCGCAGGCGGACGTCGGCCACCCAGGCGGTCCCGCCCAGCTCGGCCCGGCGGTCCTCCGCCAGCCGTGGCCCCTCCCCGACGACCTCGTAGGACCAGGCCGCCAGCGGCACCCGGGCCAGACCGAGGACGGTGCGCTCCTGCCGCTCGCGGAAGGCCGCGGCACCCGGGTCCACGAGCGCGAGGACCCCGTCGACGTCGTGGGCGAGGACCGCGGCCGCGCGGGCGTCGAGCAGGCGCTGCAGGGCGGTGCTGCGCTCGTCCGCCGGCGCCGCCTCCGCGGGCGCCCCCACGGACGACGCCGCGGACGACCCCGCACCGGCGATGGGTCGCTCGGCCGCCGGGCCGTGGCAGCCGGCGAGGAGCAGGGCGGCGGCGGCCGCGGCGGCACCGGCCCTCCCCGCCCGCGACCTCCCCGTCCGCGACCTCCCCGGCCCCGGGCGGCGCCGGCCGTCCTCGTCGCGCCCCGTCGGGACGCGCCGGCCGAGGAGCACCGCCCGCGGGGCGAGGGCCTCAGCCGGCCCGGGTCGCTCCGCCACGGCGGGCATCGTAGGCGGGCCCCGGCGGCCCCACGGGCACCAGGCGCAGCGGTGGGACGAGCCCGGACGAGGCGAGGACGCCCAGCGCGGCGCGCTCGGCGTCGTCGAGCTCGCCCACCGGGCCCGGCGCGTCAGGACCGCGCCCGGCGGGCGCGACCCCCTCCCGGACCCGCGGCACGCCGAGCAGCACGCCCACCACGCAGTCCGAGCAGGCCGGGCCGCGGGCGGCGCAGCCGTCGCAGTCGACGATCATCGGTGACCCCTCCCTCAGGCAGCGGCCGAGGAGCTCCCCGACCGGCGCGCCGGACGCTAGGGGCGCCCCCCGACAACGCCTCCGACGACACCTCCGACGACACCCCGGCACCATCCGGGCGACGGCCCCCTCGACCGCCCCGCACGACGCCCCCCGGGCGCTCGGAGGACTGCCCCGGGGGGTGGCCGGGCGCGCTGCCGGGCGCGCTGCCGGGCGTGCTGCCGGGGGCGCTGTCGGGGGGCGCCCCTACCGTCCGCCCCATGCCCGCCGCACCACCCGTCGCACCGGCCGCCGCCCCACCCGTCGCACCGCCCTGCGCACCGGCCGCCGCCTCCCCGGGGCCCTCGGCGCCGCGCCCCCTGCGCTCCCCCGTGCAGACGTCGCTGGACGACCTCGGCACCCCGCTGCACGACGTCACCTTCGTCGTCGTCGACCTCGAGACGACCGGGGGCTCGGCGCGCACGTGCGCCATCACGGAGATCGGCGCGGTCAAGGTCCGCGGCGGCGAGGTCCTCGGCGAGCTGTCCACGCTCGTCGACCCGGGCGGTCCCGTGCCGCCGCTCATCACCGTCCTCACGGGCATCACCGACGCCATGGTCGCCGCGGCCCCGCCGGTCGACCAGGTGCTCGCCGCCTTCTGGGAGTTCGTGGGCGACGCCGTCCTCGTCGCCCACAACGCGCCCTTCGACACGGGGTTCCTCCGGGCGGCCGGGGCCCGCTCGGGCCGGCCGTGGCCCGGCAACGAGGTCGTCTGCACGGTGAGCCTCTCGAGGGCCGTCCTGGGGCGCGACGAGGTGCGCGACCACAAGCTCGGCACGCTCGCGGCGCACCTCGGCTCCGCCACCACGCCCACCCACCGGGCGCTGGACGACGCCCGCGCCACGGTCGACGTCCTCCACGCCCTCCTCGGGCGGCTCGGCGGCGTGGGCGTGCGCACCCTGGAGGACCTGCGCGACCAGCTGCGCGCGGGCGCCCGCCTGCAGCCGGCCCGCCGCTCGCGGCGCCACCTCGCGGAGGGGCTCCCCTCGGCGCCCGGGGTGTACCTCTTCCTCGACGGCCTCGGCGAGGTCCTCTACGTCGGCACCTCGCGCGACATCCGGCGCCGCGTGCGCTCCTACTTCACCGCCGGCGAGACGCGCGCCCGCATGGACCAGATGGTGGCCCGCGCCGCCCGCGTCGTCCCGGTCGTCTGCCCCACGCCGCTCGAGGCGGCGGTCCGCGAGCTGCGGCTCATCGCCGAGCACCGACCGGCCTACAACCGGCGGTCCACGCGGCCCGAGCGCGGCCGGTGGCTCAAGCTCACCGACGAGGCATTCCCCCGCCTGTCGGTGGTGCGCCGGGTCGCCGACGACGGCGCCGCCTACCTCGGCCCCGTGCGCAGCGCCCGCGCCGCCGAGCTCGCCGTCGAGGCGCTGCACGAGGCGCACCCGCTGCGCCGCTGCACCGCCCGCCTGCCCGCACGCCCGGCGCCCGGGGCCAGCGCCTGCGCGCTCGCGGACCTGGGCCGCTGCGGCGCCCCCTGCACGGGGGCGCAGGGGCGCGAGGAGTACGCGCGCGTCGTCGCACGGGTCCGCGCCGCGATGGACGGCGACGCCCGCGCGGTCGCCGGCGCGGGCCTGCGCCGCGCCGCCGAGGCCGCGGCCGACGAGCGCTTCGAGGAGGCGTCGACCCACCGCGACCGCCTGCTCGCCTACCTCGCGGCCTCCGGCGCCCGGGCGCGGCTCGAGCCCCTCGCCGCGGCGCCCGAGCTCGTGGCCGCCCGTCGCCGCCCCGCCGACGCGGGCGGCGGCTGGGAGGTCGTGCTCGTCCGGCACGGGCGGCTCGCCGGCACCGCGGTCGCCCCCGCGGGCACCGACCCCATGCCGGTCGTGGCCTCCCTGCGGGCGGCCGGCGAGGTGGTCGAGCCGCCGGCCCTCCCCGCGCCCGCCGCCCTCGTCGACGAGACGGAGCTCGTGGCCCGGTGGCTGGAGCAGGACGGCGTGCGCCTCGTGGAGCTCGAGGGCACCTGGGCCAGCCCGCTGCACGGGGCGGCCGGGCTCGTGCAGCGACTGCGGCTGCCCGCGTCGACGGACGAGGTCGACCACCTCCTCGACGACGCCCCCGCCCCCACCACGTGGGCGGCCGTCGACGCCGGCGCGCTCGACGACCCTGAACCTCTGGTCGAGGTCGAAACCGGTTGAGCCTCGCGTCCGGCGGCGACACCGCCCTGCTGGCACCGTGACGCGCCGGTGCCCGGCGGACGGAGCAGGCTGGGCGCCGGCGTCCCCGCCGTCCCGTCCGCCGAGGGGCCGGCGCGGGGCCGCCCCCGACCACCGCCGACGGCCCACCGGGCCGCCGCCGGCACCGACCGCGACCCCTGGAGCGCCCGTGATCACCGCCATCGTCCTCGTCGACACCGCCGCCGACCGCATCCCCGAGGCGGCGGCCGAGATCGCCGAGCTCCCCGACGTCACGGAGGTCTACTCCGTCACGGGCGACGTCGACCTCGTCGTCGTCGTGCGCGCGCGCCGCCACGAGGACCTCGCGGACGCCATCGCCGACCGCATCAGCAAGGTGCCCGGCGTCGTGCGGACGCGGACGAACATCGCCTTCCGCACCTACTCCCGCCACGACCTCGAGCAGGCCTTCGACCTCGGCCTCGACGGGTAGCGCCCCGCGCCGCCGTCAGGAGCGGGACGCGAGCACCCAGCGCTCGAGGAGGTCGGCCGCCGCGCCGGAGTCCACGGCCGCCGCCGCGCGCTCGAGCCCCGCGGCGAGCCGGGCGCGCAGGTCGCCGCCCCCGCCCTCGGCGGCCACGAGGGCCGCCGCCGCGTTGAGGAGCACGGCGTCGCGCACGGGACCGCGCCGACCGGCCAGGAGGTCGCGCACGACGGCGGCGTTCTCGGCGGGCCCGCCCCCGCGGAGGTCCTCCGGCCGGGCCCGGTCCAGGCCGAGGTCGACGGCGTCCACCTGCTCGTGGACGACCTCGTGGGCGCCCGCCGCGTCGTCGCCGCCCCGGCGGGCCCACCACACCGAGGACGGCGCCGTCGTCGTCAGCTCGTCCAGCCCGTCGCCGCCGCGCACGACGAGGGCGTCGCAGCCCCGGCCCGCGAGGACCCCGGCCACGAGCGGCGCCATCCGCGCGTCGGCGACGCCGACGGCGCCGGCGGCCGGGCGCGCGGGGTTGGTGAGGGGCCCGAGGAGGTTGAAGGCCGTCGGGACGCCCAGCTCGCGGCGGACGGGAGCCGCGTGGCGCATGGAGGGGTGGAAGACGGGGGCGAAGCAGAAGGTGATGCCGACCTCGACCGCGAGCTCGCCGACGCGCGCCGGCGGCACGTCGAGGGCGACGCCGAGCTCCTCCAGGACGTCCGCCGTCCCGCAGGCCGAGGACGCCGCGCGGTTGCCGTGCTTGACGACGCGCTCGCCGGCGCCCGCGGCGACGAGCGCCGCCATCGTGGAGAGGTTGACCGTGCTCGCGAGGTCGCCGCCGGTGCCGACGACGTCGAGGCAGCGCCCCGGCACGCTCAGGGGCACGGCGGCCGCCAGCATCGCGTCGGCCAGGCCCGTGAGCTCCGCGACCGACTCGCCCTTGGCGCGCAGGGCCACGAGGAAGCCCGCCAGCGGGACGCCGGGCGCGGAGCCGGACATGACCTCGCCCATGGCCCAGGCGGTGTCGCGGGCGGACAGGTCCTCGCCGCCGAGCAGGCGGGCGGTCAGGTCGCGCCACGCGGGCGTACCGGTGTCGGGGTCCACGTCGTCCTCGCCGCCGTCCGGGCAGGTGGTCCGGCCCCCCGCAGCGAGGCCGGGGCGGGCCCCCGGGAGGGGCCGCACCGCGGGGCCGAGCCTAGCCGCGGGGCACCGGCGCGCCGACACGCGCGCACCCCCCGCGTGCCGCGCACCGGCGTCGTCCATACTCACTCCCGTGAGCAGCGAGACCGCAGTCCCCACGGCCGTGGGCCACGCGACCGTCAACCGGCCGAACATGACCTCGGTCGGCACGATCGTGTGGCTGTCCAGCGAGCTGATGTTCTTCGCCGGGCTCTTCGCCATGTACTTCACGATCCGCGCCGCCGCCCCGGGCCTGTGGGCGGAGGACGCCCCCCTGCTGGACGGGCAGTTCGCCGCCATCAACACGGGGATCCTCGTGTCGAGCTCGGTCACCTGCCAGCTGGGCGTCTTCGCCGCCGAGCGCTTCCAGCCGCACCGCCTCGGCGGGCACCTCAACGTCGCCCGCTGGGGCATGGTCGAGTGGTACGTCGTCACCTTCGTGATGGGGTCGATGTTCATCGCCGGCCAGGTGTGGGAGTACGCGACCCTCGTCAGCGAGGGCATCACCATCTCGAGCTCGGCCTACGGCTCGGTCTTCTACCTGGCGACCGGCTTCCACGGGCTCCACGTGACGGGCGGCCTCATCGCCTTCTGCGTGATCATCGCCCGGGCCTTCGCCGCCCGCCGCTTCGGCCACCACGAGGCCACCGCCGCCATCGTGACGTCGTACTACTGGCACTTCGTCGACGTCGTCTGGGTCGGCCTCTTCTTCGTCATCTACATCATCCGGTGAGCGCCGTGGCACCGAAGACGCAGCAGAGGTCGACGCGGACCGCTTCGACGACGCACCATCGGGCCACCGGCACGACGGCCCCGCATCGCACCCCGAGCGTGAGGAAGCCCCAGACGTGAGAACCCTCGCCGCCCGCCGGCGCCACCCCGCCGCCACGGCGCTGCTGCTGCTCATGGCGCTGCTGGTGACGGGCGCCGCCTACACCGCCCTGGCGCCGGACCGCGCGGACGCCACCGCCGCCCCCACCGTCGAGGGCGCCACCGGCGACGTCGACCGGGGGCAGGAGCTCTTCCTGGCCAACTGCGCGACGTGCCACGGCCTGCAGGCCCAGGGCGGGACCGCCGGCCCGAGCCTCATCGGCGTCGGCGCCGCCGCCGTGGACTTCCAGGTCGCCACGGGTCGCATGCCGCTGGCCCAGCAGGCGCCCCAGGCGCCGCAGAAGCCGCGGGTGTTCAGCGACCAGGACGTCGCCGACCTCGCCGCCTACGTCGCGTCCTTCGCCCCCGGCCCGGCCATCCCCGAGCCCGGCCAGGTCGAGGTCCTCGACGACCCGGAGGACATCGCCGCCGGTGGCGAGCTCTTCCGCATCAACTGCGCCATGTGCCACAACGTCGTCGGCGCGGGGGGCGCGCTGACCCAGGGCAAGTACGCCCCGAGCCTCGAGGGCGTCGAGGGCCGCCACATCTACGAGGCGATGCAGACCGGCCCGCAGTCCATGCCGGTCTTCAACGACGACAACATCACACCCGAGGAGAAGCAGCAGATCATCAGCTACCTGGACAACGTCCAGTCCACCCCGTCCCCCGGTGGCTGGTCGCTCGGCTCCATCGGCCCCGTCACCGAGGGCCTGTTCGTCTGGGTGGGCGCGATGGTCCTCCTCATCGGCTGCGCGGTCTGGCTGGGGGCGAAGTCCTCGTGAGCGACATCCAGCTCCCCAACTCGGGGAAGTCCCCGGCGGACGAGCCGGACGCCGGTCGCACCCCGGTCCGGTTCCGCAACCCCGGCCTCCCGGCGCACCGCCACCGCCAGGCCGACGTCGATCCGCGCGCCGCCAAGCGCGCCGAGCGCCAGGTGCTCGCGATGCTGGGCCTGTCGGCGGTGGGCTCGATCTTCTTCATCGTCGCCTACTTCGCCTTCCCGCTCGACGGCACCTTCGCGACGCTGCAGGTCAGCAACATCTCGCTCGGGCTCGGGCTCGGCGCGGGCATCTTCTTCATCGGCACGGCGGCGGTGCACCTCGCCAAGACGCTCATGCCCGACACGGAGATGTTCGACGAGCGCCACCCCCAGCGCGGCACCGAGGCAGAGCGCACCGATGCGGCCGCGATCATGGTGCAGGGCGGCCAGGAGTCCGGCCTCGGGCGCCGGCCCTTCATCCTCGGCGGCCTCGTGGGCGCCGCGGCGCTGGCCCCGCTCCCGGCCGTCGTCCTCCTCCGCGACCTCGGTCCGGCCCCCGGCGGCGCGCTGGCGCACACCCTCTGGGACGAGGGCGTCCGGCTCGCCCTCGACCCCTCGGCCGAGCCGATCCTCGCCTCCGACGTCACCATCGGGTCCGTCTTCCACGTCATCCCGGAGAACCTCTACGAGAGCGACCACTTCCTCGACGAGAAGGCCAAGGCCGCAGTCCTCCTCATGCGCGTCGACCCGGACGTCGTCGACGTCCGCGAGGACCGCGCCGGCTGGGACGTCGACGGCATCTACGCCTACTCGAAGATCTGCACCCACGTCGGCTGCCCCGTCGCCCTGTACGAGCAGCAGACGCACCACCTCCTCTGCCCCTGCCACCAGTCCACGTTCGACCTGACGCAGCACTGCAAGGTCATCTTCGGACCGGCCAAGCGCGCCCTGCCCCAGCTCCCGATCTCGGTGGACGACGAGGGCTATCTCGTGGCGCAGAGCGACTTCCTCGAACCCCCCGGACCGAGCTACTGGGAGCGCGGATGAGCACCACCGGCACCAACGCGTACACGCCCACCAGCCGCACCGCCCGCCTGTCCGCCGGCGCAGCTGACTACCTCGACGAGCGCATCGGCGCCGCCCGTCTCGTCAAGGGCTTCGCCCGCAAGGTCTTCCCGGACCACTGGTCCTTCATGCTGGGCGAGGTCGCCCTCTACAGCTTCGTCATCCTGCTCATCTCCGGCACGTTCCTCACGCTCTTCTACGTGCCGAGCATGACGCTGGTGGAGTACGAGGGCTCTTACGCGCCGATGTACGGCGTGACGATGTCGGAGGCGTACGCCTCCTCGCTCAACCTGTCCTTCGACATCCGCGGCGGCCTGCTCATGCGGCAGGTGCACCACTGGTCGGCCCTGATCTTCGTCGCCGCCATCGTCGTGCACATGCTCCGCGTCTTCTTCACGGGCGCCTTCCGCAAGCCCCGCGAGTTCAACTGGGTGCTCGGCGTCATCCTGGCCGTGCTGGCCCTGGCCGAGGGCTTCACCGGATACTCGCTGCCCGACGACCTGCTCTCCGGCAACGGCCTGCGGATCATCGAGGGCGTCATCCTCGCCATCCCGGTGGTGGGGACGTACATCGTCTTCTTCCTCTTCGGCGGCGAGTTCCCCGGCGAGTCGATCATCCCCCGGCTCTACATCCTCCACGTCTTCGTCCTGCCGGGGCTGATCCTGGCGGTCATCGCGCTGCACCTGGCGCTGGTCGTGGCGCACAAGCACACGCAGTACCCGGGCCCGGGCCGCACGAACGACAACGTCGTGGGCTTCCCGCTGCTGCCGGTCTACGCGGCGAAGGCCGGCGGCTTCTTCTTCATCGTCTTCGGCGTCATCATCCTCATCTCGGGGCTGGTGTCGATCAACGCGATCTGGAACTACGGCCCCTACGACCCGTCACCCATCTCGGCGGGCACGCAGCCGGACTGGTACATCGGCTTCGTCGACGGGCTGCTGCGCCTGATGCCGGGCCAGCCGGAGTTCACGATCGCCGGGTTCACGCTCTCGTTGAACGTCTTCCTGCCGTCCCTGGTCGTGCCGGGCCTCATGGTGGTGGCGCTCCTCGCCTACCCGTTCCTCGAGCAGTGGGTGACCGGCGACAAGCGTGAGCACCACCTCCTCGACCGCCCCCGCAACGCCCCGGTCCGCACCGGTATCGGCGTCATGGCGATCGTGTCGTACTGCGTCATGTGGGCCGCTGCCGGCAACGACCTCATGGCCATCGCCTTCGGCCTGTCGATCAACGACCTCACCTGGCTCCTGCGGTTCGCCTTCTTCGTCCTGCCCCCGGTGGCGTTCGTGGTGACGAAGCGCATCTGCCTGTCCCTGCAGCGCAAGGACCGTGAGCTGGCCCTCCACGGGCACGAGACCGGCCGGGTCGTCCGCACCGCGGACGGCGAGTACTTCGAGGTGCACGAGCCGCTCAGCGAGACCGAGCGCTGGGTGCTCGTCCAGCACGAGGCGTACCGCCCCCTGGCCATCCCGCCGAAGAAGCACGAGGACGGCCGCAAGGTGCCCGCCCACGAGCGCCTGCGCGCCAACCTCTCGAACTTCTTCTTCGAGGACCGCGTCGAGCCGGTCACGCCGCGCGAGCTCGAGGCAGCTCGCCACCACGGCGACCACGAGGCCATCGAGCAGCCGGAGGGCCGCGAGGCCGAGCGGCGCGAGCTGGGCTCCAGCGTCTGACCCCTACCCGGGTCTGAGCGACACCGACCCACGGCGACGAGAGCGCCCCTCCTCTGCGGGAGGGGCGCTCTCGTCGTCTCCGGCGTCGCCGGTGGGCTCCCGGGGCCGGACGAGGACGGCCACCTCCTCGTCGCGTCTCCTCCGCCGTCCGACCCGGCGTCCCCGACCCGGCGTCCCGACCCGGCGTCGGTCGGGCTGGGCGTGGCACCACGTCGACACAGGACGTCCGCGCTCCACGCTCGTGCCGAGGCCCCAGGTCCCTCGACGTCGTGGGTGGCCCCCGCCGGCCACCACGCGGCCGTGCTGCGGGGCAGGAAGAGGGAGGGCCGGACACGCCCACGACGTGCGCACGCACGGCCCAGACGGGACCGGGGACGACGGGGACGGGGACGGGGACGGCGGCTCGTGCCCCCATGAGGCGCTCCGCTGCCCGCGGACGGGCAGGGTCAGGACGGTGCGCGCGCCGGCTCACCGGTCCTCCACGTCGGGCGACTGCTTCCGACCGGCGGTGCGCCGGGTCCGGCGGGGGTCCTCGCTGCTCCTCAGGGGGTCCTGGCGTCCAGCGCCCCTCCACCCCACGCCGATGCCCGTACCGCGCTCCGCGCGGCGGCCCGGGGGTCGACCTGGCGCCGAGCGCGTCCGAGGCGTCCTGCGGGCACACGCGACGGCGTCTGACGCTGCCCTCACGCCCGCGGCGCGATGGCCGACAGCCGCTCAGCGGCGCGCAGGACGGGTGCTCAGGGCCGGAGGTGGACGCAGAGCCGGCGGGCTTTCGGCGTCCCTCCCGTTTCAGCGCCGTCGCTGGCTCCCCACCGCACCTCCCGGGACCGCGGGCGCTGCGCGGCACCGGCTGTGACGGCCTGAGGCCCATCGGTCCTCCCTGCGCACCGCAGTGGGACGCGGCCGGGCACACCGGGGCTGAGCTCAGCGAGACGGCGTCCGAGGGCGACCGAGGGGCCCCAGACGACGTGAGCGCGAGCCAGAGGGACGGGAGTGGGCACGGGAGGCCGGCACGGTGCCGCCGGAGACCCGTCACGGGGCCCGCCGATGCCGTCGACGGTGCCGTCCCCCCGGCCGGGGACGTCGTCACAGCGACCAGAGGGAGCACCACCGCCCTGCGGCCCGGGAGCGGTCCGCCGACGCACGCCGTCGGGCTACGGGTGGCTCCAGGTCAGGTCCCGCGGGGCGCCCCGCACCGGCGCCGGTGCGGACGGCTTCCCGACCGCTCCCCGGAGCTGCGCACTGCCGGCGGACCGTGTCGCCGCACGGGGCCGTGCGGTCGCCGGTGCCCGACGACGAGGTCTCCGGTGAGCCGGGCAGCGAGCTGCGCGCCCCACCCGACCGCGAGACCGGTGACCGCCGCTGGGGACAGCCGTCGCGACGACGACGGCGCCCCACCGCAGGTGCGGTGGGGCGCCGTCGTCGATCCCGAGCGCGATCGGGGCGGCCGTACCGGGTCAGTGGGCGAAGCGACCGCGGTAGTGCTCGAAGGCGAAGCCGACGAGGGAGAGCGCGGCCATGGCGGCTCCGATGTACGCCACCCACCAGGCCACGGCCACGCCGAAGAAGATGACGAACGCCGACAGGGCCAGCGGCAGGGGCCACCAGGACCAGGGGCTGAAGAAGCCCTGGTCGCCGGCCGCCTCGCTGATGTGCGCCTGCGGGTCGTCCTCCGGACGGGGGTCGATGCGCCGGGCGGTCAGCCAGAGGTAGCCGCCGACCATGGCGGCGAGACCGCCGGTGAGGAAGAGCCCCGTCGTGCCGACGGCCTCCCACCGCGACCACAGGCCGTAGATGATCCCGACCGGGACGAAGACGAAGACGCCGCTGAAGAAGAGCTTGGTCTCGATGCTCATGCGTTGTTCTTCCCCTTCGGCTCACCGGCGAGGTCGGCCTCGCCGTACAGGCGGTCGAGGGTGGTGCGGTCGGGCGTCGTCGCCGTGGCCGCGGCGACCTCCGGGTGGTGGAGGTCGAACGCCGGCGACTCCGAGCGGATCCGGGGGATGGCGACGAAGTTGTGCCGCGGGGGCGGGCACGAGGTGGCCCACTCGAGCGAACGGGCGTAGCCCCAGGGGTCGTCGACGACGACGCGGGGCGCGGTCCGCCACGTCTTGTAGACGTTGTAGGCGAACGGCAGCATCGAGGCACCGAGGATGAACGAGAAGATCGTCGACACCTGGTTCATGCCGGTGAAGCCGTCGGTCGCCAGGTAGTCGGCGTAGCGGCGCGGCATCCCGATGACCCCCAGCCAGTGCTGGATGAGGAAGGTGCCGTGGAAGCCGACGAAGAGCAGCCAGAAGTGGATCTTGCCGAGCTTCTCGTCGAGCATCGTCCCGGTGAACTTGGGCCACCAGAAGTAGAAGCCGGCGAACATCGCGAAGACGACGGTGCCGAAGACGACGTAGTGGAAGTGCGCCACCACGAAGTAGCTGTCGGACAGGTGGAAGGTCAGCGGCGGGCTGGACAGGATGACGCCCGTCAGGCCGCCGAAGAGGAAGGTCACGAGGAAGCCGATCGACCACAGCATCGGCGTCTCGAAGGTGATGGACCCGCGCCACATGGTGCCGATCCAGTTGAAGAACTTCACGCCGGTGGGCACCGCGATGAGCATCGTCATGAAGGCGAAGAAGGGCAGCAGCACCGCACCGGTGACGTACATGTGGTGGGCCCACACGGTGACGGACAGGCCGGCGATGGAGATCGTCGCGAAGACGAGGCCCTTGTACCCGAAGATCGGCTTGCGGCTGAAGACCGGGAAGATCTCCGTGACGATCCCGAAGAAGGGCAGCGCGATGATGTAGACCTCGGGGTGCCCGAAGAACCAGAACAGGTGCTGCCAGAGGATGGCGCCGCCGTTCTCGGCCTCGAAGACCTGCGCGCCCAGCCGGCGGTCGGCGCCCAGCGCCAGCAGCGCCGAGGCCAGGGGCGGGAACGCCATGATGACGAGCACCGACGTCAGCAGGATGTTCCAGGTGAACAGCGGCATCCGGAACATCGTCATGCCGGGGGCGCGCATGCAGATGATGGTGGTGATGAAGTTGACGCCACCGAGGATGGTGCCGAAGCCCTGGAGCGCGAGGCCGAAGACCCACAGGTCCCCGCCGACGCCGGGTGAGTACACCTGACTGCTCAAGGGTGCGTAGGCGAACCAGCCGAAGGAGGCCGCGCCGCCCGGCACGAAGAAGCCGAGGAAGACCATGAAGCCGCCGAAGGCGAAGAGCCAGAAGGCGAACATGTTGAGGCGCGGGAAGGCGACGTCGGGGGCCCCGAGCTGCAGCGGGACGATGACGTTGCCGAAGCCGATGAACAGCGGCGTGGCGAACATCAGCAGCATGATCGTGCCGTGCATCGTGAAGAGCTGGTTGTACTGCTCCTTGTTCTGCACGATCTGGATGCCCGGCTCGAAGAGCTCGGCGCGGATGATCAGCGCCATGACCCCCGCCACCAGGAACCAGAAGAACGAGGTCACCAGGTACAGGTAGCCGATGGTCTTGTGGTCGGTGGAGGTGATCCAGGACACGACCGCGCGGCCGAGCGTGCGCTCGGAGACCCGGCCCAGCGACTGGCGGGTGCTGGTGGTCGTGGCCTCCCCCGCACCGGCCGCCTCGTAGTAGGTGGTCATCGCTCGCCCTCCGCGGCGTCGACGGGCTCGACCGAGCCGTCGGCAGTCGTCTTGTCCAGGTCGCTGCCGAGCTGGCCGGTCTGGCCCGCCGCCCGCAGCCGCTCCATCTGCGCGTCGAACTCGTCCTGCTCGACGACCGCGACGCGGAACAGCATCTCCGAGTGGTACTGCCCGCAGAGCTCGGCGCACTTGCCCTCGAACACGCCGGTCTGCTGCGGCGTCAGGGCGATGACGTTCTCCCGGCCCGGGATCATGTCCTTCTTGTAGAGGAAGCCCGGCACCCAGAACGAGTGGATGACGTCGCGCGAGGTGAGGGTGAACTCGACCGTCTGGTCGACGGGCAGGTACAGCGTCGGGATCTCGCTGATCGGGTTGCCCTGCTCGTCGAGGTCGACCTGCGTGGAGGTCTCGTAGACGTCCTCGTCCGCGTAGTTGAAGTCCCAGGCCCACTGCTTGCCGACGACGCCGATGTTGACGTCCGGGTTCTCCGGCAGCGCCTCGATCTCGGTCTGGTCCCGGTAGGTGTAGTAGAAGAGGACGCCCACCATCATGAGCGGGACGACCGTGTAGAGGATCTCCAGCGGCACGTTGTAGCGCAGCTGCGCCGGCAGGCCGACCTCGTCCTTGCGGCGGCGGTAGGCGACCACCACCCACAGCGTGAGGCCCCAGACGAGCACGCCGACGGCGAGCGCGGCGATCCAGGAGCCGTTCCACAGCGTGATGATGCGGCCGGTCTCGTCGGTGGTGTCCCGCGTGCTGGGGAGCCACCCGGTGGAGAGCTCCTGGGCGGAGCACCCCGCCGTGAGCAGGGCCGTCGCGGCGGTCCCGCCGAGCAGGGCGAGCGCCCTGCGGCGAGGGCTTTTCGTGGCGGTCGGGCGCACTGTCGGCCTTCCGGGTCCGTCGGCGCCGGGCCCTCGGGGCACGGCGACGAGCAGCGGGGTGTTGACGGCTCGAAGGCTACCCCCCGCCCCCCCGACGGGTGAGGCGGGCTCGCGCCCGCGGCGCGCCCCCGCCCCGCAGGGCCGTCGACGCCCCGGCCCGGGCCCCGGCTCGGGCCCTGCCCGGGGGCAGGTCAGCCGCGGCTCAGGCCCCGCCCGCAGGACCGCTCGCCCCGCCGGCGCCCTCCGCGAGGCCGGGCGGTGGCGGCAGCTCCACGGCGCGCGCCAGCCGCGCCAGGTAGGCGGCGCGGGAGATCTCCACGACGCCGAGGGACGCGAGGTGGTCGGTGCGCCACTGGACGTCGAGCAGGCGGCCTGCGCCGCCGGCGCCGTCGTCGCGCAGGAGCTCGACGAGCGCCGCGAGCGCGGCCTTCGAGGCGTCGGTCGCCCGCGAGAACATCGACTCCCCGGCGAAGAGCCCGCCGACGACGACGCCGTAGACGCCGCCCACCAGCGCCCCCGAGGCGTCGCGGACCTCGACGCTGCGGGCGTGGCCCAGCCGGTGCAGGCGCAGGTACGCCTCGCGCACCTCGGCCGTGATCCAGCGGCCGGGACGCGAGGGGTCGGCGCACCCGTCCACGACCTCGGCGAAGGCCCCGTCGACCGAGGTGGTGAAAGAGCGTCGCGACCGGCGCAGGGAGCGGGTCTCGCGGAAGCCGTCGAGGGGGAGGACCCCGCGGGGGTCGGGGGACCACCAGCCGATCGGACGGCGACCGCCGCCGCCGAGCCCCATGGGGAAGAGGCCCAGGGCGTAGGCGTCGAGCAGGGTGGCGGGCTCGAGGTCGGCCCCCGTCGCCACGAGGTCCTCCCCCGGCTCCGCGCCGGCGAGGGCCGCCGCCAGGGAGGGTCCCCAGCCCGACCGCAGCCGCGGACCGCCCGTGCCCGGTGCCGGACTCCTCGTTGCTGGCCCGCTCACCGCCGGCCCGGGCGTCGTAGGACCCGTGCCCGCCCGGGGGCGCCCCGGCCGCGGCGTCCCGGCCGGTCGGGGGCTCACCTCCGACCCCGGGCGCGACGAGGGCCGCCGTCCCGGGGAGGGACGGCGGCCCTGGTCGTGCCGCCGGCGCCGGCGGGTGCCCTCACGTGCGCGACGGCGCCGGGACGCGGGGGCGCCGCGTCAGCTGAAGGAGTCGCCGCAGGCGCAGGAGCTGCCGGCGTTGGGGTTGTCGATCGTGAAGCCCTGCTTCTCGATCGTGTCGGCGAAGTCGATCGTCGCGCCGTCGAGGTAGGGCACGCTCATGCGGTCCACGACGACCTCGACGCCGTCGTAGTCGCGGACGGCGTCGCCGTCGAGGGTGCGCTCGTCGAAGTAGAGCTGGTAGATGAGGCCGGAGCAGCCGCCCGGCTGCACGGCCACGCGCAGGCGCAGGTCGTCGCGGCCCTCCTGGTCGAGGAGGCTGCGCACCTTCTCGACGGCGGGCGTGCTCAGCTCGACGCCGTGGGTCTTCGCGGGCGCCGTGGCCGGCTCGGTCGGCGTCGTGGTCTCCGAGGTCTGCGTGCTCATGTGTGCCTCCGCACTGCGGGCGCCGCGGCGCCGGGGTGTCGAGCTCTCGGGAGAGCGGGTACGTGGGCGCCAACGGCGCCGGTCGCCGGTCTGTTCCGACGACCCGAGGGTAGACGCCGCCGCGCGGGGCCGGGAGGAGCGGCGCCCGACGCCGCGGGCGGGGTGCCGCTACGCCTGGCCGGCGAGGCGGGCGAGCAGGAGGGCCTCGGCCGTGCAGGCGCCCTCGAGCACGCGCAGCGACAGCGACTCGTCGACCCCGTGGGCCCGCGTGTCCGGGTCCTCCACGCCCGTCACGAGGACGGTGGCGCCGGGCAGGACGTCGAGCAGCTCCGCGACCACCGGGATCGAGCCCCCCATCCCCTGGTGGGCCACCGTCGCGCCGTCCCAGGCCGTCGTGAGGGCCCAGTCCGCCGCCGCGAGGACGGCGGCGTCGCCGGCGCTCGCGCCGTCGAAGGGGCGGCCGGAGCCGAGCCGCCGCACCTCGAGGTGCGCGCCGAAGGGCGTGGTGGTCTCCAGGTGGGCGGTGACGAGCCGCTCGGCCTCGTCGACGTCCTGGCCGGGCGCCAGGCGGACCGACAGCTTGGCCCGCGCCGACGCGGCCAGCGTGTTGCTCGCGTCCGCCATCGGCGTGGCGTCCGTCGCCACGACCGTGGCGGACGGCCGCGACCACGTCCGCGCCAGCAGGCTCCCGCGGCCGACCAGCGCGACGCCCTCGAGCACCCCGGCGTCGGCGCGCAGCTCCTCCTCCGTCCGGGGCAGGTCGGCCGCCTCGCCGCGCACGAGCCCTTCGACGGCGAGGTCGCCCTCGTCGTCCCAGAGCCGGGCCAGCAGCACGGTCAGCGCCGTCGTCGCGTCCGGCACCAGGCCGCCGTAGAGGCCCGAGTGCAGCGGGTGGTCGAGCGTGCGCACGCCCACCTCGAGCTCGAGCAGGCCCCGCAGGCTCGTCGTCAGCGACGGGCGGTCCACCGACCAGTTGTCGGAGTCGGCGACCACGACGACGTCGGCGGCGAGCCGGTCCCCGTGGGTCGCCAGCAGGTCGGGCAGCGAGGGCGACCCCGACTCCTCCTCCCCCTCGACGAGCACGACGACGCCGACCCCCTCCTGCGGCCCCCAGGCCGGCAGCAGGGCGCGCAGCGCCGTCACGTGGGCCATGACGCCGGCCTTGTCGTCGGCGGTGCCGCGGCCGTAGAGCCGGCCGTCCCGCTCGGCCGGCTCGAAGGCCGGCGACGTCCAGGCCGCAGCGGGCCCGGGCGGCTGGACGTCGTGGTGGGCGTAGAGGAGGACCGTGGGCGCCCCGGCGGGGGCGGGGCGGCGGGCCAGGACGGCCGGTGCGCCCGGCGAGCCGTCGGCGCACCGCGCCCGCAGCACCTCCACCTCCCGCATCCCGGCGCCCCGCAGGAGGTCGGCGACGACGGCGGCGCTCTCGTCCAGCGCCGCGGCGGCGTCCGGCCAGGAGGACACCCCGGGGATGCGCACGAGCGCCTCGAGGTCCGCCCGCGCCGCGGGCAGCAGCCCCCGCACGCGCTCGCGCAGCGCCGGCACCCTCGGGTCGGCCTCCGACGCGCGCCCGTCGTCGCTCCCACAGGTCGGGCGAGTCGGGTGGAGTGGGCTGGTCGTCGGCGTCGGGCTGGTCTCGTGCGCGCGGGGGTCGGCCATGCGGCGACGCTACCGAGGAGGTCCGACGCCGCCCCCCGAGCTCGGGGCTCGCCCCCGGCAGCGGTGCCGGGAGCCACCACGGCGAGCACCTATCCTCGCCCCGTGCTCGGACGCCGGAAGACCTCGCCGCCCCCCGTGGAGGAGACCGCCCCGCCCGCGGTCGGCAAGGGGCGCCCGACGCCGCGGCGCCACGAGGCCGAGGCGGCGCGCCGCCGCCCCCTCGTCGTCACCGACCGCAGGGCCGCCGCGAAGGCCTCCCGCGAGCGCCTGCGCAGCGAGCGCCTGCGCACGCGCTCGGCGATGGAGACGGGCGACGAGCGCTACCTGCCCGCCCGGGACAAGGGCCCGGCCCGCCGCTACACCCGCGACCTCGTCGACGCCCGCCGCAACGTCGGGGAGTACCTCCTCTTCGCGGCCCTGGGCCTCGTCGTGCTCCAGTTCGCGCTGCAGTCGGTCAACACCCTGTGGGGGCTGTACTCGACGCTCGCCCTGTGGTTCGTCGTCCTCGCGGTCGTCGTGGACTCCTTCCTCCTCAACCGGCACCTCAAGAAGCGCCTCGCGGCGCGCTTCGGCGACGACCTCCCGGCGGGCACGGTCCGCTACGGCGTCCTGCGCGCGCTGCAGATCCGCCGCAGCCGGCTGCCCAAGCCGCAGGTCCGCCACGGCGAGCAGCCGCGCTGAGGGCGGCGCCGTGAGCCGCTCCCCCGGCCGGCGTCCCGCGCCCTCCCCCGTCCGGCGCCCCGGGCGGCGGCTGGCCCGCACCGGCGCCGGTGCGGCCGCGGCCCTCTACGCCGCCAACTGCGCCCTCGGGACGGCTGTGGGGCTGCGCCTGGTCGACACCTCACGGGTGCACTGGGTCCACCACGCCCTCTACGGGGTCGTCGTGGCCGGTGCGGCGGGAGCCGTCGCGCTCGGCGCGGCGGCCGGCAGCCGCACCGCCCCCCTGCTCGCCCCGGCGTTGGTACCCCTCGGCGTCCTCCCCCGGGTGCGGGCGCCCTCGCGCGGGCACGTCCTGCTGGCGGCCTCGGCCGCGCCCGCCTACCTGCTCGCCCTGCGCGCGGCCGCCTCCGAGCGCGCCGCGGACCGGACCCCGACCGCCCCCCGGAGGCGCTGACCGTGGAGTTCCTCGACGTCGTCCGCAACCGCCGCACGACCAACGGCCACTTCCTGCCCGACCCCGTCTCGGAGGAGCACCAGCGGCTGCTCGTGACGGTCGCGGGCACCGCGCCGTCGCACTTCAACAGCCAGCCCTGGCGCTTCGTCCTGGTCGAGGAGCGCGAGGTCATCGAGCGCGTCGCCGACATCAGCGCGAGCTCGATGGCGCGGATGCTCTCGAACGGCACCTTCTTCGAGCGGTACAAGCCCTACTTCCGCTTCTCCGAGGAGGAGATGGAGCGGCGGCGCGACGGGATGCTCATCGACCAGCTGCCGGCGGTCCTGCGCCCCTTCACGCGCTCGGTCTTCACCGGCGCGGGCCAGGCGATGATGAACCGGCTCCGGGTGCCGCGGACCCTCGCCGAGCAGAACCGCCAGCTCGTCGCCGGGTCCCCGCTGCTGCTCGCCGTGCTGCTCGACAAGGAGGAGTACCGCCCGGGCGAGCTCTCCGGCTTCTACTCCGTCTTCGGCATGGGCGCCGCGGTGGAGAACATCTGGCTGACGACGGTGCAGCTCGGCATGGGCATCCAGTTCGTCTCCTTCCCCATGGAGGTGCCCGAGGCCTGGGCCGAGATCCAGCAGATGCTGGCGGTGCCGGACGACCTCGAGCTCATGGCCGTCTACCGCCTCGGCTACGTGCCCGAGGAGGCGCGCCGCCCGCGCATCGACTGGTCGAGCCGCCAGCGCAAGCGGCTCTCGCAGTACGTCTACCGCGGCACCTGCCGGACGCCGCTCAGCGACGAGCCGGAGGCCTGAGCGACCGGGGGCCTACCGGTCCCGGCCGCCGGCGGCTCCGACCCGGAGCTGGCCCCGGGGGCGCAGCACGGCCGTGGAGCGGACGGCGCGGTCCTCCAGCCCTCCCACGACGGGCACGTCGTGGCGCGCCACCTCGTCGAAGGCCGCGCGGGGCAGGTGGGCGCGGCCGGGGTCGCCGACGAGGACGTCGGCGCCTCCCTCGCGCAGGCGCCGCAGCACCGGCAGCAGCCGCAGCGCCGTCGAGCGCTCGTAGAAGAGGTCGCCGACGAGGACCACCTCCGCCCCGCCCAGCGGACCGGTCGGGCCGGCGTCCGCCAGGGCGTCGGCGAGCAGCACCTCCACGTGGACCCCGTTGAGCGCGGCGGACCACCGGGCGGCGGCCACCGCCGCCGGGTCGACGTCGAGCGCGCGCACGTCGCCGGCGCCGGCGAGGGCCGCCGCCACGGCCACGAGGCCCGACCCGCAGGCGACGTCGACGACCCGCCGCCCGGCCACGAGGCCGGGCCGGTCCAGCACCGTGCGCGCCAGGGCCTGGCCGCCCGCCCACGGGCTGGCCCAGAAGGGCGGTGGCTGCGGGGCGCCGGCGCGGTCCTCCGCGCGCTGCCACACCGCCATGACGTCGGCGGCCACGGGCAGCACCACCTCCGGCACGAGCGGCACGGGCGCCGGGGCGGCCTCGGCGCGCACGACCTCCTCCGGCGTCACCGGGTCATCCTCGCCCGCCTCGGCGGGGCTGGTCCTCGGGCGCCCGCCGATGGCCCGAGGGGTCCAGGCGCACGGGGGCGGGGGCGGCACGAGAGGTCGCCCGGAAGTGCCAGGCTGCACCGCGTGAGCAGCGCCACGCACGTGCCCGAGACGTCCCGGCACGAGGAGGAGCTCGAGGCCGACGACGCGTGGCACACGCTGCGGCGCTGCGGGCCGTCCCTCGCGGTGGAGTCCTTCCGCCGCTTCCGCTACGCCGACGGCTTCTCCCACTCGCGCGCCCTCGGGCTGCAGATCTGCCTCGCCGCCCTGCCGCTCGTCGTGGCGCTCGTCGGGCTGGCCGGGTCCGTCAGCGGCCCGGACGTGGCGCAGGTCCTGCGCGCCGTCGTCATCGCCCTCACGCCCGGCGTCTCGCGCGATCTCGTGACCGCGACGCTGGACGAGGATCCCTCCTCGGGCGGCGCGCGGCTGGCGCTGTGGATCGGCCTCGTCTCCGCCCTCGCCGTGCTGACGACGGCGATGGCCCAGGTCGAGCGCGGCGCCAACCGCATCTACGGCGTCGAGCGCGACCGCCCCTTCGTGCGCCGGTACGCGCGCGCGGCGGTCATGGCCGTCGTCGCGGGGCTGCCGGCGCTCGCGGGCTTCGTCCTGCTCGTCGGCTCCGGGCCGGCCGGCGACGCCGTGCACGAGATCTACGGCCGTGACGACGACGTCGTCCAGGCGGTGGCCGTGCCGTTCGGCGCGCTGCTGCTCGTGGCCTCGGTGACGGCCATGTTCCGCCACGGGCCCCGCCGGGTGCAGCCCGGCTGGTCGTGGCTGGCGCTGGGGGGCCTCGTCGTCCTCGCCCTCTGGTCGGCGCTGACGGCGGGCGTCGTCGAGTACGTCGAGCTGTCGTCGAGCTTCACGACCGTCTACGGGCCGCTGGCCGTCGTCGTCGCGCTCCTGCTGTGGGGCCAGCTGACGTCCGTCGCCATCTACCTCGGCCTCGCGGTCGCGGCCCAGCTCGAGGCGGTGCGGGCCGGGGTCGAGCGGGGGGCTCGCCAGGACGTGGCCTGACGGCGCCTACCGTGGCTGAGGGCCCCACTCGAGGAGGAGCCCACCGACGAGGAGCGCTGAGGACACTGGCACGACGCACCACCGCAGGAGCCGCCGCCGTCGCCGCCCTGCTCGCCGTCGCGCCCGCGGCGTCGGCCACGGCACCGGAGGCCGTCGCCTACTGGGGCTCCTTCCTCGTCGAGGACGGCGCCTGGGCCTTCGCCCCCGTGGGCCCCAGCGCCCGGACCGCCGAGGACGGCACCGTCGAGGGCTGGCGCTTCGTGACCGCACCGGCCGACGCCCGGCCGCGGCCGCCGCGCGGCCGGCCGACCTTCGCCGAGCTGTGCCAGGACGTCGCACCCGTCGAGGGGCAGGTGCGCGTGGGCGTCGTCGTCGACTACGGCCGGCCCGTCGACGCGCCCCCGGGGGCGCAGGAGGAGCCCCCCGCCGCGCGTGGCGCCTGCGCTCAGGTGCCGGAGGGCTCCTCCGGCGAGGTCGTCCTCGACGACGTCGCCGCCCTGCGCGCCGAGTCGGGCGTGCTGTGCGCCCTCGACTCCTACCCCGCCGACGTCTGCCAGCCCGCGGTCCCGCTGCCCGACGCGGCGCGCGCGGCCGACGGACCGGTCGACGTGGCCCTCGGCGCCCCCGCTCCGCAGGCCGCCGCAGGGGCCGACGGCGCCGCCGCGGACGCCCCGGGGCCGGACTCCCTCCTCGCCGGACCGGCCGGCCTCGCGGGAGCCGTCGCGGTGGCGCTGGCGCTCGCCGCGGGCCTGTCCGCCGGTGCGGCACGAGCGCTGCAGCGGCGGCGGCGCAGCGCTCCCTGACCCAGACCAACCGGTCCCGGGCGCCGCGCGCGACGGCGAAGCGCAGCCTCACCTCGGCTGCGCGGCGACCGGTCCGGGCGCAGCATCTCCCCGTGGACGCAGCGGGAGAGCGAGCGGTGGACGAGGTCGACGAGCGGTCGCCGGGCGAGGTCGTCGCCCCGGCCGGGATCCGGGCGTCGGCGACCCACGAGGGCGAGCCGCACGGACGGGGCCCCGGGCGGCTGGGCTGGCTGCGCGCCGGGGTGCTGGGCGCGAACGACGGCATCGTCTCGACCGCCGGCCTCGTCGTCGGCGTCGCCGGGGCCACGGTCGACCGCGGCCCGCTGCTCACCGCCGGGCTCGCCGGGCTAGTCGCCGGCGCGGTGTCGATGGCCCTCGGCGAGTACGTCAGCGTGAGCACGCAGCGCGACAGCGAGGCCGCGCTCATCGCGAAGGAGCGGCAGGAGCTCGCCACCCAGCCCGAGGAGGAGCTGGCCGAGCTGGCGTCGCTGTACGAGGAGAAGGGCCTGTCGGCGGCGACGGCGCGGCAGGTCGCCGAGGAGCTGACGGCGCACGACCCCGTCGCGGCCCACCTGGACGTCGAGCTGGGCCTCGACGAGGAGGAGCTCAGCCGGCCGTGGCAGGCGGCCGGCGCCTCCGCCGTCGCGTTCACGACCGGCGCCCTGCTGCCGCTCCTCGCCGTGCTGCTGCCCCCGCCCGAGCTGCGGGTGCCGGTCACCGTCCTCGCCGTCCTCGCGGCGCTGGCCCTCACCGGCGCCGTCAGCGCCCGCCTGGGCGCCTCGCCGGTGCGGCCCGCCGTCGTGCGCCTGCTCGTGGGCGGCGCCCTGGCGATGGCGGCGACCTTCGCCGTCGGCAGCCTCGTCGGCGGGGCCGCCGGGCTCTGACCCGGGGCCCCACCGGGGGCCGGGCCGGTGGTGGCGGGCTGCTGGCGCGGGCCGGTGGCGCGGGTGCCGGGAGGACCTGGTCAGGCCCGCGTGCGGTCGGGCACGAAGGGCGGGCGCACGACGCGGCAGGCGAGGGCGCGGCCGCGCACGTCCACGGCCACGAGGTCGTCCCGCTCGACCGCCGCGTCGAGCAGCGCGAGGGCGACGCCCGCCCCCAGGGTCGGGGAGAAGGTGCCCGACGTCGTGGTGCCGACGCGGCGGCCCTCCGAGTCCTCGACCGCGAGGCCGGCGCGGAGCACGCCGCGGCCCTGCGCGAGGAGCCCCCACGAGCGGCGGGCGGGGCCGGCCTCCCGCTCGGCGAGGAGGGCGTCGCGCCCCCAGAAGGCGGGCTTGCCCCACCCGACCGCCCAGCCGACGCGCGCCTGCACGGGGGTGATGTCGCGCGTCAGCTCGTGGCCGTGGAGCGCGTACCCCATCTCGGTGCGCAGCGTGTCCCGGGCGCCGAGGCCGCAGGCTCGCCCGTCGCGGGCGCGGACCTGCTCGAGGGCGGCGTCCCACAGCTCGCCCGCGTCCTCCCACCGCGGCAGCAGCTCGTAGCCGCGCTCCCCCGTGTAGCCGGTCCGGCAGACGACGACGGGCCGGCCGCGCCACGAGGCGTCGACCCAGCCCATGTAGTCGGCGCCCACGGGCAGGCCGAGGGCGTGCAGGACGCCGTCGGCCTCCGGGCCCTGGACGGCGAGGACGGCGTGCTCGCGGTGCTCGTCGAGGACCTCGACGCCCTCCGGCGCAGCGCCCCGCAGGCGCTCCGCCACCTCGCCGGCGTTGGCCGCGTTCGGGACCGTGAAGACCTCGTCGTCGCCGCGCAGGTAGGCGATGAGGTCGTCGACGACCCCGCCGTCCTCGGCGCAGCACAGGCTGTACTGCGCGCGGCCGGGGGCGATGCGCCCCAGGTCGTTGGTGAGGCAGGAGTCCACGAAGGCCGCCGCACCGCGCCCGCGCACCCGCACCTTGCCGAGGTGGCTGACGTCGAAGAGGCCCACGGCCTCGCGGACGGCCCGGTGCTCGGCGACGACGCCGCCGCCGGCGTGCTCCAGCGGCATGGACCAGCCGCCGAAGTCGGCCATCTTCGCCCCCGCGGCGACGTGGCGGTCGTGCAGCGGGCCCCGCAGGGCCCCGCCCGGGGCGAGGTCGTCGGCGGCCTCCTCGCGCACCACCGGGGCCTCGGCCTCCGCGGCGGCGGCGGACTGCGCCGTCCCCGCCCGGCTCGCGTCGCGGGGGTCGTCGTGCGTGGCTCCTGCTCCCGTGGTCACCCGGGCGACCCTAGCCAGGCCCGCGGCGACGGCGGCCTCCGACGGCGGTCCGCGCCGGTCGCGGGTCGTGGGTGCGTGGGTAGCCTGCCCAGATGACTTCCGTGAACCTCGTGAACAAGGACGTGGCGTCGGCGCCGGCCGACGCCGTCGTCCTCGCCGTCGCCGCCACCGACGACGGCCCCCGCCTCCTCGCCGACCTGCCGCGCGCCCTGCGGTGGCTCCCCGGGGCCCTGGGCTCCCTCGGCGTCACGGGCGCGGCGGACGAGGTCGTCAAGGTGCCCTCGGCCGGCGGCGCCACCGCCGGCGTGCTGGTCCTCGCCGGCGTCGGCCGCACCACGGGCGACCGCCCGGGCCGTGAGGCGCTGCGCCGCGCCGCCGGCGCCGCCGCCCGCGCGTGCGCGGGCCTGCAGGTGCTCGCGCTCGGGCTGCCCGCGGCCGACGTCGAGGACGCCGTCGCGGCCGTCGAGGGCGCCCTCCTCGGCGCCTACGCCTACTCGCCGTACAAGGAGCGCACCGCTGCCGCGCAGAAGGCCCCCGTCGCCGAGGTCGCGCTGCTGACGACGTCGCCGCGCGACAAGGAGCTCAAGGTCGGCGTCGAGCGCGCGCGCGTCCTCGCCGACGCCGTCGCCGCCGCCCGCGACCTCGTCAACGCCCCGCCGGTCGACCTCTACCCCGAGTCCTTCGCGGACGTCGCCGTCGCCGCGGGCAAGGAGCACGGCCTCAAGGTCAAGGTGCTCGACGACGTCGCGCTCGCCAAGGGCGGCTACGGCGGCCTCACGGGCGTCGGCAAGGGCTCGGCGCGCGGGCCGCGGCTCGTCAGCGTCACGTGGTCGCCGCGGGGCGCCGCCGCGAAGGTCGCGCTCGTCGGCAAGGGCATCACCTTCGACTCGGGCGGCCTGTCCATCAAGCCCGCCGCGTCGATGGAGACGATGAAGTGCGACATGGGCGGCGCCGCCGCCGTGCTGCAGGCCGTCGTCGCCGCCGCGCGCCTCAAGCTCCCCGTCGAGGTCACCGCCTGGCTCTGCCTCGCCGAGAACATGCCCGGCGGGGGCGCCATGCGTCCCTCCGACGTCATCACGACGTACGGCGGCCGCACCGTCGAGGTGCTCAACACCGACGCCGAGGGCCGCCTCGTGCTGGCCGACGGCCTCGTCTCCGCGAGCGAGCAGCAGCCCGACCTCATCCTCGACGTCGCCACCCTCACCGGCGCCCAGATGGTGGCCCTCGGCAGCCGGGTCTCCGCCGTCATGGCCGACGACCCGCAGGTGGGCCAGCGCGTCGTCGCGGCCGCCGAGCGCTCGGGCGAGCAGTTCTGGCCCATGCCGCTGCCGGAGGAGCTGCGCGCGAGCCTGGACTCGCCGGTGGCCGACATCGCCAACATGGGCGAGCGCTACGGCGGCATGCTCGTCGCCGGTCTCTTCCTGCGGGAGTTCGTGGGCCGCACGGGCGGCGAGGGCAGCCCCCGCATCCCCTGGGCGCACCTCGACATCGCTGGGCCCGCCTTCAACGAGGGCAAGCCGTGGGGCTACACCGGCAAGGGCGGCACCGGCGTGGCCGTGCGCACGCTCGTGCAGGTGCTCGAGGACGCCGGCAAGCGCTGACACCCGCCCCCGCCGCCGCCACCGCGCGACGCTGGGGCGTCTTCCGCGCCGACGACGGGCCGCAGGACCACCGCTGAGGGTGGACCTGCGGCCCGACGTGCTCCCCGTGCTCGATGCTCGTAGGCCCGGCTCGTGGTGCTGACGTCGTGCGACCGCGTCCGCCGCGTCGTGGGCCCGTGCGTGAGGACCCGTGCGTGAGGGCCAACGCGTGAGGGGCTCGGGCCTGATGGCACCCGCGGCGCCGAAGGAACCGTCAGGTCGAAGGGCCCGTCAGGTCGAAGGACCCCTCAGGGCGAGAGGACCTCGGCGGCGGCGGGAGGCGGTGCGTCAGCGAGGACCGAGGGCTGCGCGGACGAGCGCCAGCGCGCGGTCGCCGTCGACGCCGAGGCGCCGGACCCGCTCGGCGTACTCGGTCGCGGCCGCGACGGCCTGCGCCTCGGCGTCCGTGCCCGCGGCGACCACGGTCCCGGCGCGGCCACGGGTCTCCACGACGCCGTCGGCCTCGAGCTCCTTGTACGTCCGCGCGACGGTGCCCGGCGCGACGCCCAGCTCCTCGGCGAGGCGCCGCACCGGCGGCAGCCTCTCCCCCGGCGCGAGGTCACCCGCGCCGACGGCCTCCACGACCTGCGCCCGCAGCTGCTCGTACGGCGGCACGCCCGAGCCCTCGTCGACGCGGAAGGCGATCACGGTCGCGCCCGCCGAGCCGAGACCACGACAGGTCGCGCGCCGCCGGCGCCCGGGGACGCCGCGGGCGGGAGACCCCTCACCGTCGGCGCCGGGCCTTCTCCTCCGCCCGCTGGCGCGCGTTGTAGTCGCGCATGCGCTGCGGGTAGCCGGTGAAGTTGACGTCGTAGAAGGGCATGGCCAGGTCCTGGGCGAACTGCCGGGCCGTCCTCACGTCGGGCACCCGACGCCGCGTCCACTCGCCGTCGGTGGCGATGAGGAGCAGCGTCAGTCCGGTGTCGTTGGTCGCCGGCTCGAGGTAGGCCTCGACGCCCACGCGGGTGCGCGCGAACTCGGCCATGTGCGCCGAGGACTCACCGCGCTCCGCGCGCGGTGACGGCGCGCCCGCCGCCGACCCCGGCGACGCTGCGCCGCCCCGGCCGAGGAGCCGCGACCACCACGCCATGCCGTCCTCCTCCGTGCGCCGTGCGAGGCAGGCCCCCGCCGAGCTCACCACGGTAGCCGTGCCGCCTGGGCGCCCGGTGCGGGTCGCCCTCCCGACCACCGACGGCGGCGCCGGGCCGATCGACGCGCGCGCGGGGCCGTCCGGCACGAGACGCCGGGGTCATGGCCCCCCTCGCAGGGACCGGGCTCCGAGGGCACCGGCCTCCGACGGCAACAGCGACCGCGGGCACCAGCGACCGCGGGCGGGGACCCACGCCGCCGAGAACAGGCACGGCGCACGCCGGGGTCAGGGGTCGTCGCCGTCGTCGCCGCTCGGTGACCCGTCGTCCACGAGGCCGCCATCACGGCCGGGTCGGCGGCCAGGACCGGCACCCCCGGGCTCGACGGAGGGACCGGGCTCGGACTCGTCGGCGGCGCAGGTGCCGTCGGGGTGGTGGAGCTCGTCGGTCAGCTCGTGGGCGAGGTCTTCCAGGCGCGCCCGCCAGGGTGGGGGCGCGGTGGCCGGTGGTGGGTCGCCGGCGCGGGTGATGACGGGGCGTCCGTCGACGAGGTGGGCGACGAGGGCGCCGGTGTGGACGCGCCGGTGGTCGTGCCCGCACACCAGGGCCAGGTTGGACAGGTCCGTGGGGCCGCCGTCGGCCCAGTGCACGACGTGGTGGGCCTGGGTCCTGCTCACGGGGGCGTCGCAGTCCGGAGCGATGCACCCGCGGTCGCGGATCGCGAGGGCGCGGCGCTGGGCGGGTGTGACGGTGTAGGCGGCCCGGCCCACGTCCAACGGCTCGGAGCGGGAGCCCAAGACCGCAGGCACGACCTCGGCGTCGCACGCCAACCGGCGCACCGCACCGGCCGACAGCGGGGCGTCGTCAGCCAGCAGACCCGCCCCGGCCACGGCGCCGGTGAGGGCGGGCAGGTCCATCGTCACGACCACCCGGGCCCGGGCACCGCCCTCGGAGGGGACTCCGGTGGGGCTGCCCGGCGGGGCCGACAGGGTCTTGTCGGCCAGGGCCACGAGGGCGTCGGCGCGGCGCTGCGCCGCGGAACGCAGGTCCGGGCCGTGCTGTCCGGACGGCTCCGGGGCAGCGAGGGCCTCCAGCGCGGTCATGAGGGTCGCGCCGGCCTCGGGGGCCAGGCGCCCCCGCACGTGCCACGTGCCGTGCAGGTCCGGCGAGCAGTACAGCTCCCGGCGCCGGTGCGCGCGCTCCTCCCGCCGCCCCAGCAGGTCACCGCCCTCGACCGGGGCGTCGTCGCCGGCCTCGGACAGCTCGGCGCGGGCCAGCAACCCCGCCGCGTGGTGGCGCAGCACCGTCAACGGCACCTCGGGGGCGTGGGCGAGGAGCACCCGC
Source organism: uncultured Pseudokineococcus sp. (assembly GCF_947499845.1). Lineage (GTDB taxonomy): Bacteria > Actinomycetota > Actinomycetes > Actinomycetales > Quadrisphaeraceae > Pseudokineococcus. Next base: position 54,708 of record NZ_CANMPM010000006.1, on the reverse strand, counting down.
TCCACCGCCGCGCGTCCTGCCGGCCCGTAGTGCTCGGGCAGGTCCAGCACCGTCCCCGCGACGACGTCCGCGGCCTCAGCGCTGAGGAGCCCCGCGGCCAGCGCGGCGCCCGTCGCGGTGCCCTCCCCCAGCCCGGCGCCGCGCCCGCCCGTGCGGGCGACCCGCTGGGCGGGCAGCCCGGAACCGGTGACGTAGGCGACGGTGGCCTGCCGGCGGGCTGCGGTCGCGGGGTGCACCCCCAGCACCCCCGCGAGCTCACCGCGCCCGTCCCCCGCCCGCGACCGCGCGAGGACGGCCCGCTCGCCCGGCGTCAGACCGCCCGGCACCAGCGCCTCACCCCGGGCCGCGACCTCCCCCAGCACCACCACCTGCGCGGCCTGGGAGACGCGCACCAAGGCCTCAAGCTCGGACAGCACCGCCCGCAGGTCCGCCGTAGCCACCGACCACACCCCCAACCCAGCCACCGCCGCACGCCCCGCCGCCAGAGCCGACCGCAACGCGAACAGCGCCGGCACCGCCTCAGCACCTGCCACCACGCCGGAGGAGACAGCAGGCGACGCGGCACCAACGTTCTCGTCACCGGGCACGACCTCGGAGGGAGAAGCGCCCGGCACGGCGCCGGGCACCCCCGCCTCCGGCACCGCCTCGTCCTCCACACCCACGACCGTAGGCGCGACCACCGACAGCGGCTCGAACACGTGCTCGACGGACGTAGGTGGGGGGCGACCCACGCGGTGGTCCCCGTGGTCCCGCCACCGCCCCGCGGGCCCCGGCCGCGTCCGGTTGCCGCGCTCGCCCGGGGTAGTGCCAGGATGGGCGGCGCCCCGGCGCCGCGGACGACCTCCGCGGGCAGGGGCGGACAGACGTCCCGCGACCCAGCGACACCCCAGGAGCCCCGCGTGCCCGAGTCCCCCGCAGACACCGTCTACGACGTCGTCGTGCTCGGGGGTGGCAGCGGCGGGTACTCCGCGGCCTTCCGGGCCGCCGAGCTGGGCCTGTCGGTCTGCCTCGTCGAGAAGGCCGAGCTGGGCGGCACCTGCCTGCACCGCGGCTGCATCCCGACGAAGGCCCTCCTCCACGCCGCCGAGGTGGCCGACTCCGCCCGCCACGCCGAGGGCTTCGGCGTCAAGGCCGAGCTCCAGGGCATCGACATGGCCGGGGTCAACAAGTACAAGGACGGCATCGTCAGCCGCCTCTACAAGGGCCTCCAGGGCCTCGTGAAGGCCCACAAGGTGACGATGGTCGAGGGCGAGGGCCGCCTCGTCGCCAGCGACGCCGTCGAGGTCGACGGCACCCGCTACCGCGGCAAGAACGTCGTCCTCGCCACCGGCTCCTACTCCAAGAGCCTCCCCGGCCTGGAGATCGGCGGCCGCGTCATCACGAGCGAGCAGGCCATCCGGCTCGACCACGTCCCCGAGCGGGCCATCGTCCTCGGCGGCGGCGTCATCGGCTGCGAGTTCGCCAGCGTGTGGAAGTCCTTCGGCGTCGACGTGACGATCGTCGAGGCGCTCCCCCGCCTCGTCGCGGCGGAGGACGAGGCGGCCTCCAAGGCCCTCGAGCGCGCCTTCCGCAAGCGCAAGATCGGCTTCTCCACCGGCGTGCGCTTCAAGGGCGTCACGCAGGACGACAGCGGCGTCCACGTCGAGCTCGAGGACGGCAAGACCTTCGACGCCGACCTCATGCTCGTCGCCGTGGGCCGCGGGCCCTCGACGCAGGGCCTCGGCTACGAGGACGCCGGCGTCACCCTCGACCGCGGCTTCGTCATCACCGACGAGCGGCTCCGCACCGGCGTCGAGACGGGCGCGGGCGGCCACGTCTACGCCGTCGGCGACATCGTCCCGGGCCTGCAGCTCGCGCACCGCGGCTTCGCGCAGGGGATCTTCGTCGCCGAGGAGATCGCCGGCCAGCAGCCGGCGCCGGTCGTCGACGCGATGATCCCGCGGGTCACCTACTCGACGCCGGAGATCGCCTCCGTCGGCCTCACCGAGCGCCAGGCGCGCGAGCTCCACGGCGAGGACGGCGTCGAGGTGCTCGAGTACAACCTCGGCGGCAACGGCAAGAGCCAGATCCTCGGCACCCAGGGCTTCGTCAAGCTCGTCCGGCAGAAGGACGGCCCCGTCGTCGGCTTCGTCGCCGTCGGCGACCGCATGGGCGAGCAGGTCGGCGAGGCCCAGCTCATCGTCAACTGGGAGGCCTTCCCCGAGGAGGTCGCCGCGCTGGTGCACGCGCACCCGACCCAGAACGAGTCCCTCGGCGAGGCCCACCTGGCCCTCGCCGGGAAGCCGCTGCACAGCCACAGCTGAGGGCCGGGCGCCCCGCTCGTCGTGCGGGACGCCAGCACCCGCACCGAGCCGTCCGACCCCAGAGGAACAGGAGACCCCATGTCCCAGTCCGTGCAGATGCCCGCCCTCGGCGAGAGCGTCACGGAGGGCACCGTCACGCGCTGGCTCAAGCAGGTCGGTGACGCCGTCGAGGTCGACGAGCCCCTGCTCGAGGTGTCGACCGACAAGGTCGACACCGAGGTCCCCTCGCCCTTCGCCGGGACGCTGCAGCAGATCCTCGTCGAGGAGGACGAGACGGTCGAGGTCGGCGCCGACCTGGCCGTCATCGGCGACGGCGAGGCCGGGGACGGCGGCGACGCGGACCAGGGCTCGCAGGACGCCGCCCAGGACGAGCAGCCCTCGCCCGAGCCGGCCCCCGCGCAGGACGAGCAGCCGCAGCAGGAGGAGCCCTCCTCCGCGGGGCCGCAGGCGGCCTCGCCCCAGCAGGGCGGCGGCAGCGGCTCCGGGACGACGGTCGCGATGCCGGCGCTCGGCGAGAGCGTCACCGAGGGCACGGTCACCCGCTGGCTCAAGAGCGAGGGCGACACGGTCGAGGTCGACGAGCCCCTGCTCGAGGTCTCCACCGACAAGGTCGACACCGAGGTCCCCTCCCCCGTGGCGGGCACCATCACCAAGATCCTCGTGGGCGAGGACGAGACCGTCGAGGTCGGCGCGGACCTCGTGATCGTCGGCGGCGAGCCCGCCGGCGGCGACTCCTCCGGCGGCGACGCGCAGGACCAGGGCGCCGGCGAGGCGCAGGAGGCCCCCGCCCCGGCCCCCGGCGAGTCCGACGACGCCGAGGACCTCGGCGACGAGGCGGCCTCCCGCGAGCAGGCCGAGGAGGACGCGGAGCGCAAGACGTCCTCGCGCGGCTCGGGCGCCGACGACTCCGGCGACCCGGAGGCCCCGCCCGCCGGGCAGTCCGAGCCCGAGCAGGACACGCAGTCGTACACGTCGCCCGAGCCGCAGGTCCCGACGGGCACCGCCCAGCCGCAGGCCTCGGAGCCCGCGAGCGGCGGCAGCACCACGTCGCCGTCGTCGACGGGCAGCGGCTACGTCACGCCGCTCGTGCGCAAGCTCGCGCAGCAGCACGGCGTCGACCTCTCGACCCTCACCGGGACGGGCGTGGGCGGCCGCCTGCGCAAGCAGGACGTCCTGGCCGCGGCCGAGAAGGCCCAGCAGGCGGACCAGCAGCCCGCCGAGCAGGAGCAGCCCGCGGCCGCCGCGGCCCCGGCCCAGCAGGCCCCGTCCGGCTCGGCGGAGTCCTCCGCCGGCACCCGCGCCGACGGCCCCTCCGTCAAGGGCCGCACCGAGGAGGCGGCGCGCGCCGTCGCCTCCAAGCGGGGCACGACGGAGAAGATGTCGCGCCTGCGCAAGGTCATCGCCCAGCGCATGGTCGAGTCGCTGCAGGTCTCGGCCCAGCTGACGAGCGTCGTCGAGGTCGACGTGACGCGGATCGCCCGACTGCGGGCCCGCGCCAAGTCCTCCTTCGAGCAGCGCGAGGGCGGGCGACTGTCCTTCATGCCGTTCTTCGCGCTCGCCGTCTGCGAGGCCCTCAAGGCCTACCCGCAGGTCAACGCGAGCGTCGACGGCGACTCGGTCGTCTACCACGCGCAGGAGAACCTCGGCATCGCAGTCGACACCGAGCGCGGCCTGCTCGTGCCGGTCATCAAGGAGGCGGGCGACCTCAACCTCGCGGGCCTCAACCGCCGGATCGCCGACCTCGCCGAGCGCACGCGGACGAACAAGGTCACGCCCGACGACCTCGCCGGCGGCACGTTCACCATCACGAACACGGGCAGCCGCGGGGCGCTCTTCGACACCCCGATCATCAACCAGCCGCAGGTGGCCATCCTCGGCACCGGCGCGATCGTCAAGCGCCCGGTCGTCGTCACGGACGGCGACGGCGGGGAGTCCATCGCGGTGCGCTCGATGATGTACCTGGCCCTGTCCTACGACCACCGCATCGTCGACGGCGCGGACGCGGCCCGCTTCCTGTCCACGCTGAAGGCGCGGCTCGAGGAGGGCGACTTCGCCTCCGAGGTCGGCCTGTAGGGGCATCCCCGCGAGAGCACGACGACGGCGCAGCCGCCGTCGGAGTCGGCCGCCGCCGCGCCTCCCCGGGCGCGGCGGCGGTCGACCCGCACCACCACCCGCACCACCACGACGGCCCGCCTCCCGGGCCCTCCCGGCCCCGGAGGTCGCGCGCATGAAGGTCGTCGTCTGCGGTGCCTCCGGCCTCATCGGCACCGCCCTGCGCGAGCGCCTCGCCGAGCGGGGCCACCAGGTGGTCCAGCTCGTCCGGCGCGAGCCCTCCGGTCCCGACCAGGTGCGCTGGGACCCGGCCCGTCGCCGTCTCGACGCGGGCGCCCTCGAGGGCGTGGAGGCCGCCGTCAACCTCTCGGGGGCGGGCGTCGGGGACCAGCGCTGGACCCCGGCGTACCAGCGCGAGGTCCTCGCCTCGCGCACCGAGCCCACTCGCACGCTCGCCGAGGCCCTCGCCCGGCTCGAGCCCCGGCCGCGGGTCCTCGTGCAGGGGTCCGCGATCGGCGTCTACGGCCACCGGGGCGAGGAGGTCCTCACCGAGGCCTCCGCGCCGGGCTCGACCTTCCTGGCGGACGTCGTCCTCGACTGGGAGGCGGCCGCGCGCCCCGCGCAGGACGCCGGGATCCGCACCGCCTTCGCCCGCACGGGGCTCGTCATGGCCCCGGGCGCCGGCGCCTTCGGCAAGCTGCTCCCCCTGCTTCGCCTCGGCCTGGGCGGACCTCTCGGCGACGGTCGGCAGTGGTGGAGCTGGATCACCCTCGAGGACGAGGTCTCCGCCCTGGTCCACCTGCTGGAGACCGACGTCGAGGGGCCGGTCGACCTCACGGGGCCGGCGCCGGTGCGCAACGCGGAGCTGACGCGAGCCCTGGGGCGGGCCTTCGGCCGGCCCACGCTCCTCCCGGTCCCGCGGCTCGCCCTGCGGGCGGTCGTGGGCGGCTTCGCCGACGAGATCCTCGCCAGCCAGCGCGTGCTGCCGACCGTGCTCCAGCGCAGCGGCTTCCGCTTCGCCCACGAGGACGCGGACGCCGCCGCCCGCTGGCTCGCCGACGCCGCCTGACGCGCGTCGGGGCGCCGTCCTGGGGTCGTCGCCGCCAACCCGTCCTCCCCTCCCTTCGCGGGACGGCACCCTCTGGATTGGTCCGCGCGCCGATGACGACCCGAAGCGGTGGACTTCGGCCCCCGACACGCGTTCTCGCTGGTCAGGGGCCTGTTCCCGTGGTCTCGTAGGTCGCGGCGGAGCTCGCTCCGCCGGATCCGACGACGGCGCCGACGCCGTTCCCGACGACCGGAGGACATCCCCGTGATCAAGAAGACCCTCGCCCTCTCCGCGGCCCTGGCCATCACGACGCTCCCCCTCGCGGCCCCCGCGATGGCGGCGAGCAGCGGCACCACGGAGCTCACCGGCAGCCTCACCCAGCTCAACGACAGCGGCGCCAGCGCCGAGGTCACCGGTTCCATCACCGGCGACGAGCTGACGATCAACATCACGCCCCAGGGCCTGCTCGAGGGCGCTCCCCACGCGCAGCACATCCACATCGGCGGCACGAACTCCTGCCCGTCGAACGACATGGAGGGCTCCGGCGCGAACGGCGCCCTGCAGGTCACCGACGCCGCCGGCAGCTACGGCGCCATCGCCGTCTCCCTCACCACCGAGGGCGACACCTCCCCCGACAGCGGCCTCGCCGTCGACCGCTTCCCGGTCGGCAACCCCACCTACTCGCGGACCCTCGAGGTCTCGCCCGAGGTGGCCCAGCAGATCGCGAACGGTGACGGCGTCGTCGTCCTGCACGGCGTCGACCTCAACGGCTCGGGCGCCTACGACGGCGACGTCATGTCCGACCTCGACCCCTCGCTGCCCGAGGAGGCCACCGACCCGGCCGCCTGCGGCACGCTCGACGTCGCCTCGATGTCGATGCCGGGCGGCGGCGCCGACACCGGCGCCGGCGGTGCGGCGGGCACGCAGACCCTCACGCTCGTCGTCGGCGGCGCGGCCGTGGCGGCGGCGGGTGCCGCGGGCCTCGCCTACTCGCGTCGTCGCGCCGGCCAGCGCGGCTGACCCAGCGGCTCTCCCCGGCCCCGGCGCCGGCCGTGCTCACGGCCGGCGCCGGGGCCGACCGCTCTCCCCCGTGCGCGGCGTCGCGCGGGCCCCGCAGGTCCGGCCGACGGAGGCAGGCATGACCCCCGCACGACGACCCGTGGTGCGCCGGTGGCAGCGCGCCGTCCAGGTGGGCACGGCCTCGACCGCCGCCGCGCTCCTCGTCGGTCTGGCGGTGGGCGCCACCGCCCACGACGACGTCGGCCCGAGCGGCGCACCGGCCGTCGTCGCCGGCCACCACGGCAGCACGGTCCTCGCCGCCGGACCTGCGGCCGACGAGGCGGCGGCACCGCTCACGGGCTCCGCCGGAGGACGCACCCCGCACGACCACGGGGACCTCGAGGTGACCGTCATGCTGGGCTCCGGAGGGACGACCCGCGTCCAGGGCCCGGTGGAGCCCGGTGACTGGTACTCGCTGGTGAACCACACCGAGGACGACCAGGTCCTCACGACCGCCGACGGCGCCCTCGAGGTCGATGTCCCGCTCCAGCGGCTCATCACCCTCCAGGCGCCGGACGCGCCCGGCACCTACCGGCTGGTCTCGACCACGGACGCGACCGTCGTCGCCGAGCTCGTCGTCGCCGGACCGTCGGCCTGAGGCTCAGGACGGCGCCAGCACCTCCTGCACCGCCCACCCGTCCTCCCGCCGGACCAGCCGGAGCCGCGCGGGGACGTCCTGCCCCTCCGCCACCACCGCGAGCACGTTGCCGTCGTCCGCGACGAGCCGGTGCGCGGCACTGCGCGTCACGACGTCGACGAGGACGTCGTCCGTGCTCGCCCCGGCCCCGTCCGGGACCGGCGCCCGCTCCGCGCGGACCACCACGGTCTCCAGCCCCGCGAGCCGTTCGCCCCGGCGCGTCAGCGCCTCCAGCTCGGCCATGTCCGCCGCCAGGGCGGGGGAACCGGCCGCCGACGCCCGCTCGAGCGGGGCGGCGTCCCTCGTCGCGAAGCCGCGGTCACGCAGCGCCGCGAGCGCGGTCACGGCCGCCACGGGGTCGTCCGTCGACGGGTCCGCCACCAGGCCCTCGGGCGGGTCCACCGCCGGGTCCGCCGGAGGCTCCGCGGTCGGGCCGGCCGCCGACGCCGTCGGCCGGGCGGGGCGCGCTGCCGGCGACGCCGTCCCACCGGGCTGCGTCGGCGTCCCCGTGGGTCCCGCGGCGGACGAGGGCGCACCGGGCGCTCCGGCGGCCGACGCGCCGGCGTCCGGGAGGACGAGCGGCACCAGGAGCGCCACGAGCGCGACGACCGCGGCCGCGCCCGCCGCCGCGAGGACGGCCGTCGGCGCCGAGGGGCGCCGACGCCCTCCGGCGGCCCCCCGCCGCGACCGTCGACGGCGCCGCCGACCCGTCCCCTCCGACGGCGCCGCGTCGGGGGACGCCGCGCCGCGACGCGCCGCGGCGCGGACGCGGTGCGTCACCACCTCGTCGGGCGGGGCACCGGGGTCGGTCGGCACGAGACGGACGGGCTCGGCCGCCGCGCAGCCCCAGGCGCGGGAGGCGAGGGCCCGCGCGTCGGGCCGGCGCTCCGGGTCCGCCTCCAGGCAGTCCTCCAGCAGGTCCACGAGCGGCCGCGGCAGGTCCGGGCGCAGCACGACGAGCGGCGGGCGCTGCGACACCGGCCCCGGCGGCAGGGCCGCGAGCGCGTGCCAGGCGCAGGCGGCGAGCGCGTGCACGTCCCCGGCCGGCGTCGCGGAGGCGCCCGCCAGGCGCTGCGGGTCCGCGTAGCCCGGCGTCAGCTCGACGAGCGGCGGCCCTCCGCCCGCGGCCGGTGCGGCCGCCACGAGCCCGGCGGTGCCGAGGTCGGCCAGCAGCGGTCGACCGTCCTCGGCGAAGAGGACGTTGCCCGGCGAGACGTCGCCGTGGACCACGCCGGAGGCGTGCAGGTCCGCCAGTGCCCCGGCCAGCGGGACGAGGAGGGTGACGACCTCGCCCGCGTCGAGGGCGCCGCGAGCGGCGACCAGCGCGCCGAGGCTGCCGCCGAGAGCGTGCTCGAGGACCAGGACGGGCCGCGGAGGAGACGCGGCGGTGGCCGCCGTCTCGGTGACCCCCTGCAGACGCACGAGGTGGGGCCCGTCCAGCGCGGCCGCCAGCGCCGCCTCGTCCCTCAGACGCGCTCGCGCGGCCTCGTCCACCGGCACCGACGTGCGCAGCACCTTGAGCGCGGCGGCCTCCCCGGTGGCCTCCTCGACGGCGCGCCACACCTCCCCGGACCCGCCCCGACCCAGCAGCCGCTGCACCGTCCACCCGGGGACGACGGGAGCGACGGCGGGCCCCTCCGCCGGGCCGTCGCCGGAGTCGACGGGCAGGTCGAGGCCCGGGAGCGGCTCCTCGGCCGGCACGACGCGCAGCGGCCAGGGCGCCGCCTCGGCGCCCCGGTCCTCGAGCCGCTCCCACCACGGCGGGCCGGAGCTGCCGCCGAGGTCGTCCTCCTCCCCCGCGCCCCGGTCGGGGCCGAGCCCCTCCCGCGACGCCGGGCCCTGCCCGCCGTCGTCCGACCCCTCGGGCTCCCGCCCACCGCGCGCCGCGTGCCGTCCCACCACGCCGTCAGTGCAGCGGCTCGCGCCCGACCCCGCAGGCGCCGTCCACAGGCGGCTCCCCCGGGACCCTGCGACGAGAGCCGAGCCGGCGGCGGAGCGCTGCGGGGGCGAGCCCCCGGGGCAGGATGGGAGCGTGCCCGCCGACGCCCCCACCGTCCTCGCGACCTCCGGGGGCCTGCGCCCCGGACGACGCACCCGCCTCGAGCTCTCCGGGCTCGTCCACCACGCCGTCGACCTGTCGGGCGCGACCGGACGGCCTCCGCGCGTCGTCCACGTCGGCACCGCGGGGGGCGACCAGCGCTGGTTCGCCGCCGAGCTCTCGGAGGCCGCCCGCGTCGCGGGGATGCACCTCGAGCACCTCGCGCTGATGCCCATGCCCTCGCACGACGACGTGCGCGGCCTGCTGCTCGATGCCGACGTCGTCTGGGTCGGCGGCGGGAGCGTCGCGGGCCTGCTGGCGCTGTGGCGCCTCCACGACCTCGGCCCGGTCATGGCGGAGGCCTGGCGGGCGGGCGTCGTCCTCTCGGGCGTGAGCGCGGGGTCGCTGTGCTGGCACGTCGGCGGCCCCACCGACTCCTTCGGGCCCGACCTGCGGCTCGTGACCGACGGCCTCGGGCTGCTGCCCTACGGCAACGGCGTCCACTACGACTCCGAGGAGCAGCGGCGCCCCCTCGTCCACCGCGCGGTGGCCGCCGGCGACCTGCCCCTGACGTACTGCACGGACGACGGCGCCGGCCTCGTCTACCGGGGCACCGAGCTGGTCGAGGTCGTCACCGACCGCCCGGCCGCGGCCGGCTACCGCGTCGAGCGCGACACGAGCGGGGCGGAGCCCCGCGCCGTCGAGACCCGCCTGGAGGCGCGGCTGCTCCCCCAGCCCTGACCTCAGCCCTGACCCCTCGGTCCTGACGTCCTGGCCCTGACTCCCCGGCCCTGGGCCGCTCAGGGAGCGAGGTCCGGCACCTCCACGGGGACGACCCGGCCCTGCGCGGCGCTCGCGCGCGCCGCGTCGAGGACGGCGAGGACGGCCACCGCGTCGGCCGGGTCGACCGGCCACGGCCCGTCGCCGCGCACCGCGGCGGCCGCCGCGCGGTAGAGGTCGGCGTGACCGCCCGGAGGCGTCGGCACCGGCGTGCGCTCCTCGCCGCGCACGACCCACCCGGTGCTGCCGGGCGCGTCGTCGAGGACGCCGGCGAAGCCCGAGACCTCCCCCTCGAACGGCACGACGACGTAGGAGCCCCGCGTGCCGAGGACCCGGGTGCGGGGCCCGGGGGCCCCGGCGGCGCTCACCGCCGAGAGGTGGCTGCGCGCCCCGTCCGCGTGGCGCAGCGCGAGGAAGGTCGTGTCCTCGGCGGCGGTCGTGACCGCCGACACCTCGGCGTAGACGGACTCCACCGGCCCGAGCAGCTGCACCGCGGAGTCGACGAGGTGCGACTGCAGGTCGAGCAGCATGCCGCCGCCCTCCGACGCGGGCGCGTTCTCCCGCCAGCGGTCCTTGGGCACGGGCCGCCAGCGCTCCCAGCGCCGCTCGAGGCGCAGGACATCGCCCAGCTCGCCCGCCGCGAGCACCGCGGCGAGCGCCCGCTGCTCGTCGTCCCAGCGCCGGTTCTGGAAGACGGTGAGCGGCACGCCCGCGGCGCGGGCGGCCCGCACGCAGCGCGCCGCGCCCTCGGCGTCGACCGCCAGCGGCTTGTCGACGAGCACCGGCCGCCCGGCCGCGACGCAGGCGAGCACCTGCTCCTCGTGCACGCCCGTCGGCGAGGCCAGGACGACGAGGTCGACGCCGTCCGGGCCGTCCCCTGCCGCGAGCACGGCGTCGAGGTCCGGGACCACCCGCGCGCCCGGCACCTCCTGCGCCGCGGCCGCGGCCCGATCCGGGGAGGCCGTGGCGACGAGGGCGACGTCGAGGCCCGCCTCGCGCAGCAGCGGGGCGTGGATGCCGCGCCCGGCGCTGCCGTAGCCCACGAGGCCGACCCGCACGGGTCGCTCGGCGGCGCTCACGGGCGCTCCTGCCGGGGCCGGCGACGCGGGGCGGGGCGGTGGCGGGGGGCGGCGGTGCTCACGGCGCGATCCTGCCCCTCCGGCGCGGTCGGCCGCACGGGGGCGCCGGTCGGGCGGCGTACCGTCGTCCCATGCGCTTCGAGCACGTGGGCTTCGGGTCCGACGCCGTGGAGTACCGCCGGGGGTGGGACCTGCAGCGCGCCGCCCACGCCGAGGTCGTCACCGGGGCCGAGGACGTCGTCCTCCTCCTCGAGCACGAGGCCGTCTACACCGCGGGCAAGCGCACGCTGCCCCACGAGCGGCCCTTCGACGGCACGCCCGTCGTCGACGTCGACCGCGGCGGGAAGATCACCTGGCACGGGCCGGGCCAGCTCGTCGGCTACCCGATCACCCGGCTGCCCGACCCCGTCGACGTCGTCGCCTACGTCCGGCGGCTCGAGCAGGTCCTCATCGACGCCTGCGCCGAGCTCGGCCTGCCCACCGAGCGCGTCGAGGGCCGCAGCGGCGTCTGGGTGCGCGGCGACGGGTCCGGTCTGCCGGGCCGGCGGGACCGCAAGGTCGGCGCCATCGGCATCCGCGTCGCCCAGGGCGTGACGATGCACGGCTTCGCCCTCAACTGCGACAACGTCCTCGACGGCTTCGGCGGCATCGTCCCGTGCGGCATCCCCGACGCGGACGTCACGACGCTGACGGCCGAGCTGGGCCGCCCGCTGCGCGTCGCCGAGGCCCTGCCCGTCGTCGAGCGGCACCTGGGCGCGACCCTGCCGGCCGGCGAGCGCCCCGCCCCGGCGGCCGCGGCCGTCTGAGCGGGCGCCCGGCCCCCGCCCGGGGCCGCCCTCAGAGGGCGGCGACCTGCGGCATCACGCGCTCGGCCACGAGCTCGACGTGGTCGAGGTCGCCCAGGTCGAGGAACTGGCAGTAGGTGCGCCGCGACCCGACCGCCGCGTAGCGCCCGAGCTTCTCGACGACCTCGTCGGGCGTGCCCGCCAGGCCGTTGGCCCGCAGCTCCTCGACGTCGCGCCCGATGGCCGCCGCGCGGCGGGCCACCTCGGCGTCGTGGCGGCCGACGCACGCCACGAGCGCCGACGACCACGTGAGCTCGCCCGCGTCGCGCCCGGCCTGAGCGCACGCGTCGCGGACCCGGCCGAACTGGGTGCGGACGTCCTCGACGGACCCGAACGGCAGGTTGAACTCGGTGGCGTACCGGGCGGCCAGCGCGGGCGTGCGCCGCTTGCCGCCGCCGCCGACGACGACGGGCACGCGCGCCTGCACCGGCTTGGGCAGCGCCGGGGAGTCGACGAGCTCGTAGTGGTCCCCCGCGAAGGAGAAGGTCTCGCCCGCCGGCGTGCCGAGGAGGCCGGCGACGACGGCGAGCTGCTCGGCGTAGCGGTCGAAGCGCTCGCGCACGTCCGGGAAGGGGATGCCGTAGGCGCGGTGCTCCTCCTCGTACCAGCCGGAGCCGAGGCCGAGCTCGACGCGGCCGCCCGACATCTGGTCCACCTGCGCCACCTGCACCGCGAGCACCCCGGGGTGGCGGAAGGTGGCCGAGGACACGAGCGTGCCGAGGCGGATGGTGGAGGTCTCGCGGGCGAGCCCGGCCAGCGTCGTCCACGCGTCCGTGGGGCCCGGCAGCCCGTCGCCGTCGCCCATGACGAGGTAGTGGTCGGAGCGGAAGAAGGCGTCGTAGCCGGCCGCCTCGGCGGTGCGCGCGACGGCGAGGAGGTCGTCGTAGGTGGCGCCCTGCTGGGGCTCGGTGAACACGCGGAGGTCCATGGGCGCCATCCTGGCCCGTGTGACCGCCCCCTCGCAGACCCCGCAGCCGCCCGAGCCCCCCGCGCCCTCGCCCCTGCGCGAGAGCACGACCGACCGCCTCCTGCACCTGCTGGCGCGCGAGCAGGTCGACCGCCGCCTGCCGTCGGTGGTCGCCGGCCTGGTGCGCGACGGCCACCTCGTCTGGTGGGCGGCGCGCGGCAGCACGAGCGGGCCGGGCGAGCCGCCGTCGGCCCCGGCCCCCACGACGCGCTACCGCATCGGCTCCATCACCAAGCCGCTCGTCGCCACCGCGCTCATGCGCGCCCACGACGAGGGGCTCCTCCACCTCGAGGACCCGGTGGGGCGGCACCTGCCCGAGCTGGGCTCCGACCGCGCGGACGTCGGCGCCCTCACCGTGGGGCAGCTGCTCGGCCAGGCCTCCGGCCTGCAGGCGGAGAACGACGGCGCCGGGCCGTGGTGGGAGCGCACGCCGGGCGGCGACTGGGCGGCCCTGGCGCCCGCGCTCACGGCGGACGCCCGGCGGCACCGCCCCGGCACGCGCTTCCACTACTCGAACACGGGCTTCGCCGTCCTCGGCGAGCTCCTCGCCCGGCTGCGGGGGCGGCCGTGGCACGAGGCGCTGAGGGCCGACGTCCTCGACCCGCTGGGCATGGACCGCGCCGGCTTCCGGCGCGACGAGGACTCCGCCGCCGGGCTCGCCGTCCACCCCTGGGCCGACGTCGTCCTCCCCGAGCCCGAGCACGACGCCGGGGCGATGGCCCCCGCGGGCCAGGTGTGGGCGAGCGTGCCGGACATGGCGCGCTTCGCCGCCCTCCTCGCGGGCTCGCCGACCGCCGCCGGCGTCGTCAGCGACGAGGCGCTCCGGCTCATGACGACGCCGCAGGCGGTGGACGACCCCCGCGGCGCCGGGTGGGGCGTCGGGTACGGCCTCGGCGTCCAGGTCTGGAACCTCGGCGGGCGGCGCCTCGTCGGCCACGGCGGCTCGATGCCGGGCTTCATCGCCGGGCTCCAGGTCGACGTGGCGAGCGGCGACGGCGTCGTCGCCATGACGAGCTCGACGACCGGCTTCGGGGACCTCCCCCTGCGCCTGCTCGACACCCTCGCCGAGGCCGAGCCGCGGCTGCCCGAGCCCTGGTCCCCCAGCCCCGTCGCCGACGACGTGCTCGAGCTCGTCGGCCCCTGGTACTGGGGCCCCTCCCCGCTCGTGGTGCGCTCGGAGGCCGACGGCTTCCTCCTCGAGGGGCTGGGCCGCCCCGGCCGGTCCTCCCGCTTCCGCCGCTCCCCCGCCGGCGACGGCACGTGGGTCGGCCTCGACGCCTACTACGCCGGGGAGCGCCTGCGGGTGCTCCGCGACGGCGACGGGCGCCCCTCGCACCTCGACCTCGCGACCTTCCGGCTCACGCGCACGCCCTACGACCCGTCCGCCGACGTGCCGGGCGGCGTCGACGAGGGCGGCTGGCGGGCCTGACCCGCGCGCGTACGCTGGAGCGCGTGACGGTCGCACCCGAGGGACGCAAGATGCTGCGCGTCGAGGCGCGCAACGCCGAGACCCCCATCGAGAAGAAGCCCTCGTGGATCCGCACGAAGGCGAAGATGGGTCCGGAGTACTCCGAGCTGAAGGGCCTCGTGAAGCGCGAGGGCCTCCACACGGTGTGCGAGGAGGCGGGCTGCCCCAACATCTTCGAGTGCTGGGAGGACCGCGAGGCCACCTTCCTCATCGGCGGCGAGCAGTGCTCGCGGCGCTGCGACTTCTGCCAGATCGACACCGGCCGCCCGTCGCCGCTGGACCGGGACGAGCCGCGCCGCGTCGCCGAGAGCGTGCAGGCCATGGGCCTGCGCTACGCCACCGTCACGGGCGTCGCCCGCGACGACCTCGAGGACGGCGGCGCCTGGCTCTACGCCGAGACGATCCGCGCCATCCGCGAGCTCAACCCCGGCACGGGCGTCGAGATCCTCGTGCCGGACTTCAACGGCGTCCCCGAGCTCGTCGGCCAGGTGCTCGACGCGGGCCCGCAGGTCTTCGCGCACAACGTCGAGACGGTGCCGCGCATCTTCAAGCGCATCCGCCCGGCCTTCCGCTACGAGCGCTCCCTCGACGTCATCACGCAGGGCCGCCGCGCCGGGCACGTGACGAAGTCCAACCTCATCCTGGGCATGGGTGAGACCACCGAGGAGATCGTAGAGGCGCTGCGCGACCTCCACGAGGCCGGGTGCGACCTCGTCACCATCACCCAGTACCTGCGCCCCAGCCCCCGCCACCACCCGGTGGACCGCTGGGTCAAGCCCGAGGAGTTCGTCGAGCTGCGCGACGCGGCCGAGGAGATGGGCTTCGCCGGCGTCATGAGCGGGCCGCTCGTCCGCTCCTCCTACCGCGCGGGGCGGCTGTGGGCCGGGGCGATGAAGCGCCGCGGCGCCACCATCCCTCCCGAGCTCAGCCACCTGGACGTCGAGCAGCCCGCCCGCCAGGAGGCGTCCGCGCTGCTCGCCCGCTCCTGACGGCCCCACCGCGCTCCTGACGCCCGGTCGCCCCTGACGACCTGACGCGCCGCCCCCGCCCCCTCTCCGGCGGGGGCGGCGGCGCGCCCGCCGACGGCCCGTATCCTGACGGGCATGGCTCGTCGCGCACCCGCCCCGCCCCCCGCCAACGCCGCCGGCAAGGGCGCCGACGGGACCGGTGGGCGGGGGCCGCTCGCGGCCCTGCGCCGCCGCCGCGCCCGTCCGAAGTTCGGCCCCGACGGGCGCCCCACCGGCCGCATCGCGCAGATGCACCAGGTCTACGACATGACCCGGAAGGCCGACCCGTCGGTCACCTGGTGGATGCTCGGCGTCGCGGCCGCCGTGCTCGTCGTGGCCCTGGTCATCGGCTTCGCCGTCGGCCACCCGATCTACCTCACGGTCATCGGCCTGCCCCTGGCCCTGCTCGGCGCCATGGTCGTCCTGGCCCGCAAGGCCGAGGCCGCGGCGTACAGCCAGATCGAGGGCCGACCGGGTGCGGCGGGCGCCGCCCTGCGCTCCATCCGCCGGGGCTGGGACATCGGCGAGGAGCCCGTCGCCATCGACCCGCGCACGCAGGACTCCGTCTTCCGCGGCGTCGGCCGCGCGGGCGTCGTGCTCGTGGGCGACGGCGCCCCGCACCGCGTCGCCAAGCTGCTCGAGGGCGAGCGGCGCAAGGTCGCGCGCGTGGTGCCGAGCGTCCCCGTGCACGTCCTGCAGGCCGGCTCCGGCGAGGGCCAGGTGCCGCTCCCGAAGCTCGCCCGCAAGGTGCAGCGCCTCAAGCCCGTGATGACGAAGGCGGAGATGGGCCAGGTGCAGGGTCGTCTGCGCGCCATCGGCGGCATGCGGATGCCCGTCCCCAAGGGCGTCGACCCGATGCGCGCCCGTCCCGACCGCAAGGCGGCCCGCGGCCGCTGACGCCGGCCTCGCACCGGCGCGCCCGGGCCCGCCGCCGCGGCCTCAGCGCGGGGGCAGGACGCCGGCCAGCCACTCCCCCAGCGCCCGCGCGCTCGCGGCGACGGCGTCCGGCCACGACCAGGCGCCCTCGTCGGCGGCGTCGCTGACGTGCTTGGCGAGCACGACGCGCGCGCCCAGCGACCGGGCGGCCCACGCCACGGCGAAGCCCTCCATGTCGACGAGGTGGGCGCGCCGCGCGAGCCGCTCCCGGACGTCCTCGTCGGCCACGAAGACGTCGCCCGTGGCGAGCACCACATCTCCCGAGGCTTCCCCCGGCAGCGCGTCCAGCGCCAGCTCCGTGGTCGTCGGCGCGCCGAGACGGGCCAGGGCGTCGGCGGAGATGTCGTGGTGCACCACGCTGCGCGGCACGTGCAGGCCTCTCACGCCCGCGCGCAGCGCGCCCGCGGTGCCGACGCCCACGACGAGCGGGCGATCGGCTGGCTGCCGGGCGGCCAGGACGGCGGCGACCGCCGTGGCCGCGGCCGTCTTGCCCGGCCCCGTGAGCAGCAGGGGCAGGTGCGCGGGCACGTGGACGGCCTCCACCGCCAGGGCGGCGACGACGAGGACGTCGTCGCGCGCCCCGGCGCCGGAGGCGGGTCGCACGCGCGGCGCGGCGGGTCCGGCGGTGGGCGTCGGCGGCGGGAGCTCGGTCACGGCACGATGCTGGCAGGCCTGCGCCGCGCGGGGCGTCCGGTCCTCGTCCCGGCGGGGGCCCGGCGGACGCCGACGCCCGGGTCGTCCTAGCGGCGGACGACGACGGTGCCGGCCAGGCGGTCGTGCATCCCCCGCTGGTCGGCGTCCCAGATGGCGGCCGGGATGACGAGGCACAGCAGGAGGGTGCGGACGAGCGCGCGCCACGGACCGGGCCATGCGCCGTCCACGCGCAGCACCCGCACACGGAGGAGCAGGTGCCCGGGACTGCCGCCCACCGTGCCGACGCCGACGGCGTGCAGGAGCGCGAAGACGCCGAGGGTCGCCCAGGGGTCGCCGCCCAGCAGGGCGCTCGAGACGAGCAGCGCCAGCGCCCAGTCGACCGCGACGCCGGCGAGCCGCCGACCGGTCCGTGCGACGGACCGCGAGCCCTCCCGGGGCAGGCCCAGGCGGCGCCCCGGCCAGGACGCCTCCGCACCGCTCGGTCCGCTCCTCGCCACGGCGCCACGCTAGACGGGCGCCCTCCGGCGCCCCGCGGGCGGTGCCGCCCGCCCGGCTGGCCCGCGCGGCGCGTCGCAACCGCGCGCCGCGCAACACGTCGGAAACACTCGCGTGACGAGCGGGCAACCGCCCGCTCCTAGGTTCCCCTCCCGAGACGGCGCGCCGGACCGCTCCCGCAGCGCGGGGCCCCGCCGCCGCCCGCACCACCCGCACGACACCCAGCACGACACCGAGGGACCACCACAGGCACCACCGGCGGCCCGACCGCCACCGACGACCTCCGACCCCGCCAGGAGAGTGGATGTTCACCAACGCCGACGAGGTGCTCGCCTACATCGCCGAGAACGACGTCAAGTTCATCGACGTCCGGTTCTGCGACCTGCCGGGGGTGATGCAGCACTTCACCGTGCCGGCCGCCTCCGTGGACGCGGACTTCTTCACCACCGGCCAGATGTTCGACGGCTCCTCGATCCGTGGCTTCCAGGCGATCCACGAGTCGGACATGAAGCTGGTGCCGGACGTCGAGACCGCCTTCGTCGACCCGTTCCGGGCGGAGAAGACGCTCGTCGTCAACTTCGGCATCGTCGACCCCTTCACCGACGAGGCGTACTCCCGCGACCCGCGGCAGATCGCCCGCCGCGCCGAGGAGTACCTGCGCTCGACCGGGATCGCGGACACCGCGTTCTTCGCCCCCGAGGCGGAGTTCTACGTCTTCGACGACGTCCGCTTCGAGACGAACCAGCACGAGAGCTACTACCACATCGACTCCGTCGAGGGCGCCTGGAACACGGGGCGCAAGGAGGAGGGCGGCAACCTCGGGCACAAGACGCCCTACAAGGGGGGCTACTTCCCCGTGCCGCCGGTGGACCACTTCGCCGACCTGCGCGACCAGATGGTCCTGGCCCTGGACGCCCTCGGGCTCGAGGTCGAGCGCGCCCACCACGAGGTGGGCACGGCCGGCCAGGCCGAGATCAACTACAAGTTCGACGAGCTGTTCAAGTCGGCCGACAAGGTCATGCTGTTCAAGTACGTCATCAAGAACGTGGCGCACCAGCACGGCAAGACGGCGACCTTCATGCCCAAGCCCCTCTTCGGCGACAACGGCTCGGGCATGCACGTGCACCAGTCGCTGTGGAAGGACGGCTCGCCGCTCTTCTTCGACGAGCGCGGCTACGGCGGCCTCTCCGACGTCGCCCGCTGGTACATCGGCGGCCTGCTCAAGCACGCGCCGTCGCTGCTGGCCTTCACGAACCCGACGGTGAACAGCTACCACCGCCTGGTGCCGGGCTACGAGGCGCCGGTCAACCTCGTCTACTCGGCCCGCAACCGCTCGGCCTGCGTCCGCATCCCGATCACGGGGTCGAACCCGAAGGCCAAGCGCATCGAGTTCCGCGTGCCGGACCCCTCGAGCAACCCCTACCTGGCGTTCGCGGCCATGCTCATGGCGGGTCTCGACGGCATCCAGAACCGCATCGAGCCGCCGGCCCCGGTCGACAAGGACCTCTACGAGCTCCCGCCCGAGGAGCACGCGGCCATCGACCAGGTGCCCGGCTCGCTCGGCGCCGTCCTCGACGCGCTCGAGGCCGACCACGAGTACCTCACCCGCGGCGGGGTCTTCACCGAGGACCTCATCGAGACCTGGATCGACTACAAGCGGACCAACGAGATCGACCCGATCCGCTTCCGCCCGCACCCCCACGAGTTCGAGATGTACTTCGACATCTGAGTCGTCCGGGCCTCCCGCAGCCCCTCGCCGGTCCGCCGGCGGGGGCTGCGGTGCGTTCCCGCCCGGGTTCCTCTGCGCCGGGCCAACAGCAGTGCATAGGGTCGCGGCATGAAGCCACCGAAGGTGCTGGAGCAGTCGATCGCCGTCTTCGGGGAGAGCGGCAGCGGTAAGACGGTCCTGCTGTCATCCTTTTACGGCGCCATGCAGGAAGCCGAATTCGACCGGACATCCCTGTACAACGTCACAGCCGACGACGTCAGTCAGGGCATCCGTCTGCACAAGAACTACCTCGGCATGCGCAACGCGGACAAGAGGCCACCCACCAACAAGTTCCGCGCATCCCGTTACGCGTTCTCCGCCCGATTCAAGGGCGACTCCCGCAAGAGGGCGTCCGTCGACGCCCTCCGACTGGTGTGGCACGACTACCCCGGTGACTGGTTCGAGGAGACTCCGGTCAACGCCGAGGAGGGGCGACGACGCGTAGAGACCTTCAAGCAGCTCCTTGGCGCCGACGTGGCTCTCGTGCTCGTCGACGGACAGCGCCTGGTGGAGGAGAGCGGGCAGGAGGAGAAGTACCTCAAACTCCTCATGACGAACCTACGCAACGGCCTGCTGTCCTTGAAGGACGGTCTCCTCGCGGACGAAGGACGCTTGACGAATTTCCCCCGCATCTGGGTCATGGCGCTCTCCAAGGCCGACCTGCTCCCCCACATGGACGTCTACGACTTCCGAGACCTCCTGATCGAGAAGGCCGGCGACGACCTCGACGCACTGCGCCGAGCGGTCGGCGAGCTCGTCGAGGCCGACGAGGCCCTCGCACTCGGGGCGGACTTCGTGCTCTTGTCCTCGGCCAAGTTCGACGCCGAGCGGATCCGCGTACTCGATCGCGTAGGCGTCGACCTCATCCACCCCATGGCGGCCGTCCTGCCTCTCGAGACCCACGCCCGGTGGGCGTCCCTCAAGGCGTTGCCCGCCAAGGTCGGCGACGCGTTGCTCGAGAACGTCGACGGTCTGGCAGGTCTCCTAGTAGGACGGAGAGTGCCGCTCCCGCTGCCGGGACCTGCCGGGGTGCTGGCTGGCCTACTCGGGCCGCGCATCGCCAAGGCTGCTGCCGACCTCGCTGGCGGAAAGTTGAAGCAGGTGCACGCCACCGCACTCGAGAAGCAGGAGTACGCGGCGGCCACGTTGGCGGCCTTCAAGCTGGCGCTCGAGGACGCAGAGCGAGCAAAGGTGCTGCTCCGGGGCCTCGAGTGACTTTCCTGTGGGCCACGCGGGGCCGGACCTGGGGCTTCCGCATCTTGCGCACCGGGGGGCTCGACGACCCCCTCCTTGCCTACGAAGGCGCCTTCGATGGGGCAGTGATGGACGACGAGCTGTGGCAGACGACCGCTGTCGGCGGCGCCCTCCGCTTCCCTGACCCCCTCGGTCGCCGAGACCGGTCGGGCCGCGTCATCCCCCATGACTTCGTGGTGCTCGACGACCACGCCGCGGACCTCACCTCTGTCGAGGAGGGTCGCGCACGGCTCTGGCCGGAGGTCGCGCAGGTCTTCGCCGAGGCCTACGAGAGCCCGATACCCCCCGCTCCACTGCCCTGACCCGCCGACTCACCGGGGTGGGGCCGCAGCAGCCGCCGCGCCACGCCCTCGCCGCCCACCACACGGATCTGCTCGGGGTCCCCGCAGACGACGAGCAGGTCGCGGGCCCGTGACAGGCCGACGTAGAGCATCTCCCGGGCGCGGGCGGGGTCGCGGAAGCCGTCGACGGCCAGGACGACGGCCGGGCGCTCGAGGCCCTTGAAGCCGAGCACGTGCCCGTAGAAGAGGTCGTCGTCCTCCCAGAACGTCGCCCAGTAGGCGTCCTGCCCGTGGGCCTGCCGCTCGACCTGGACGGGGTGGCGGTGGTGCGTCGTCAGGAGCGCGACGGACGACGCGGGCCACCCGTCGTCCAGCAGGCCGTCGGCCACCTCGTCGGCCCGCGCGACCGCGTCCCCCGCGGCGCAGGGCACGAAGCTCACGGCCGGCCCGTCGCCGCCGCGGTAGCGCATCTGCGCCGGCGCGAGGCTGCCGAAGACCTGCGCGATCTGCTGGGTGTTGCGGAGGTTCTCGGTGAGGGTGAACGGCACGAGGTCGACGGCGGGCCGGCCACGTCGCCCGAAGACGCGCTGGCCGTCGTCGGTGAAGACGTACAGGCACCCGTGCTGCGGCGACCGCAGGACGGCGAGCACCGCGGGCCACCAGCCGGCGTCGAAGTCCTGCGCCTCGTCGACGACGACGGCGTCGAAGCGCTCGGCGATCGGCAGGGCCGTCGCGAGAGAGGCCATCTGCTCGGGCAGCCGCCGCTCCCAGTAGTCGCCGTCGTCGTCCGACCCGGGCGGGGCGCCCCACCGTGCCGCGAGGCCGTGGAAGGTGCCGACGTAGGCGGGTCGCTCTCGCCGCGGCCACGGCGCGACCTCGCGCTCGAGCGAGGCGGCGAGCCCCCGCGAGTAGCACATGAGCGCGACGCGCTGGCCGCTGCGCCCCAGGCGCCTCGCCTTCTCGAGCGCCAGCCACGTCTTGCCCGTGCCCGCACCGCCCCGGACCTCGACGCGGGACGCGGCCTCCAGCCCGTCGAGGACCCGCGCCTGCTCCCGCGTGAGCAGCTCGCACGCGGCCTCGCGCTCGCGCAGCGTCGCGAGAACCTCCCGCGGGGGCACCGAGGGGCCGGTGAGGCACGCCACGAGAGCCTCGA
Source organism: uncultured Pseudokineococcus sp. (assembly GCF_947499845.1). Taxonomy (GTDB): domain Bacteria; phylum Actinomycetota; class Actinomycetes; order Actinomycetales; family Quadrisphaeraceae; genus Pseudokineococcus. The sequence continues at coordinate 32,884 of NZ_CANMPM010000006.1, read as the reverse complement.
CGTCCTCCCGGGTGGGGACCTCCCCGTCCGGCGTGCGCTCGAGGCCGTCCTTGATGCGGTCCGCCGCCCGGGCGACGTCGGCCCGGTCGAGCAGCATCCAGCGGTGCGCGTCCGGCGCCGTGAAGCCCTCCGGCAGGTCGGTGGTGGGGAAGGCGGCGAAGTGGGCCGCGCGCAGGTCGCTCACCCGGGAGTGCCGGCGGAGGACGTCACGGAGGGCGTACCGGCAGCGCCGTGCCTGGTCGACCGGGTGCACCCGGCGCGGCCCGCCCGACCACTCCTGCCACCACTGGCCGTCGCTGCGCCAGACGCTGCCGCCCTTGACCTCCACGACGGCGACGCCGACGCCCGGCCAGGCGACGACGAGGTCGGCCTCGAGGTCCCGCCCCTGGTAGGCGAAGCGCTGTCCGCACACGACGACCGCGTCGTCCGGCAGCTGGTCGCGCAGCGTGGTCGCGAGCAGCCGCTCGCTCGCCGTGGCGAACTCCGGGTCCGCCGGCAGCAGGCGCGCGGTCACCGCGCCCCGCCCCCCGGTCCGCTCGTCATGGCCCCCGCCGTCGTCCCCTGCCCGCACTCCACGGGCCCCCGCCGCACGTCCGGGGCGAGCGTGGCACGAGCCGGGCGGGAGCGGGCCGTCCGCGCCCTCCGCTCCCCCGCCCGGAGCAGCCGCCGGGCCGCGAGGGCCCTCCGGAGGCGCGGGCCGCTCCCGTGTCGCGAGGCCCGGGACGCGCGCGAGGACGGCGCCGCTCGTCGCGGCACCGCCCTCGGCGGGAGGTCGGGTGGGTCAGCCGACCCAGCTCTCCACGGCGTCGTCGTTCTCCTCGACCCACTCCTGGGCGACGTCGGCGGCGTCGCGCTCCTCGACGTCGACCTCGGCGATCATCGCGTCCATGTCGTCGACGGGGATCTCCATGCGGGAGAGCATCTCGGTGAAGGCGGGCACCTCCTCCTGCAGCTCGTCGCTCGCGGCCACGCCGCCGGCGTAGTCGGGCATGGCGCAGTCGCCCGCGCCGCCCTCGGCGAAGCAGCCCTCCTCGTAGGGGTTGGGCTCCTCGAGCTTCGTGACGTCGTACTGCGCGAAGACCCAGTGCGGCTGGTAGAGGTAGACGAGCACCGGCTCCTCGCGCTCGTACGCGCGGTCCAGCTGCGCGAAGAGCGCGGCGGCGCTCGACGTCGAGTGCTCGAAGCCGATGTCGTAGCCCGCCAGCCGCGCCTCGTTCTGCTCGGTGGTGATCCACCCCGGGTCGGCGTCGTAGAGCGTGCTGCCCAGCGCGTCGGCGTACTCGGGCAGCTGCGTGACCGACGTCAGGCCCTCGAGCGGCTGGCCCGGCTCGAGGGCGTAGCTCGGCACGTACCAGCCCTGGTCGGCCCCGCTGTAGACCTCGCCGAGGAGCTCGAAGCCCTCGGTCTGGTCCAGCAGCGGCTGCTGGTTGGGCAGCGCCACCTCGGTGACGAGGTCCAGGTCGCCGTTGCCGGCGCCGGCCCAGGCGGCGGCCGGGTCGAGCTGGGAGGTCTCGAGGTCGGCGACGCCGAGGTCGGGGTGGTCGGCGGCGACCTGCCGCACGACCTCGTTGGTCAGCGTGGCGGCGACCCAGGAGAACTCGGTGGTCCGCACGGTGATGCCGTCGGAGCCGCCGTCGGCCGAGGCGCCGTCGTCGCTGCCGCAGCCGGCCGTGAGGGCGAGAGCGAGCGCCGCCCCGGAGGCGGCCAGGGCGCGGGTGGTCGTGGTGGTGCGGGTCATCGGGTCCTTCCCGTGGTGGGCGGGACCCCGCGGCGGTCCCGCCGGTGGGCGGGACGACGGACGGGCGCGCACGGGCCGGTGGCCTCGTGCGGGCGGCGCGGGGTCGGTCGGCGTCGGCGCCCTCGCGCCCGGCGGCCGCTCGGCGGTCCCGGCGGCCCACGGGGCCGCGACGCCCGGCGGCGCATCGGGCCGCCCGGACCCGTCCACCGTACGGGAGGCCCCTCCCGCGAGACCTGGGCGTGACCTGCCTCTCCGATCCCCTCGTCGGAGCCCCTCTCGAACCACCTCCCGGGCCCCCCTCCTCCGCCGAGGCCCCGCGGGCGCGCGCTCCGCGTGCGAGCCTGTCCGCCGCACGGGCCCCGGCACCCGGTCCGGCGGCGCGGGAGGAGGGGTCGTGACGGCGGACGGCGCGGCTCGGGCAGCCTTCCCCCGCTACCCCGCGACGGCGCTGGCCGTCCTCGCCGCGGCCACGGCCCTGGCGATGGGGACGTGGTTCTCCGCCGCCGCGGTCGTGCCCCAGCTGGCCGCCGCCTGGGACCTCTCCCCCACCGCGTCCGCGCTCCTGACGGTGGGCGTGCAGCTGGGCTTCGTCGTCGGCGCGCTCGTCTCGGCCGGCACGGGGCTCGCCGACGCCGTCCCCGCCCGGCGCCTCCTGGCCGTCGGCGCCGCCGCGGCCGCCCTCGCCAACGCGGGGCTGCTGCTCGCCGCGGGCCCGGCGGCGGCCGTCGCCTCGCGGCTGCTCACGGGTGCGGCGCTGGCGCTCGTCTACCCCTCGGCGCTGAAGGAGACGACGACGTGGTCCCGCCGCAGCCGCGGCGTGGCCCTCGGTGCCATGGTGGCGGCGCTGACCCTGGGCACCGCGCTGCCGCACGCCGTCGCCGCGGCCGGGGCGAGCACCGGGGCGAGCGGCCCGCCCTGGCGGCTCGTCGTCGTGGTGACGAGCGCGGGCGCCCTCCTCGGCGCCGGGCTGGCCCTGCTCCTGCGGCGCTCCGGCCCGCACGGCCGCTCCCCGGCGGCCTTCGACCGCCGGGCCGCGCTCGACGCGCTGCGCCGCCGCCCCGTCGTGCTCGCGGTCCTGGGGTACGTCGGCCACATGTGGGAGCTGTACGCGATGTGGGCCTGGACGGGGCCCTGCTCGCCGGGACCGCCGCCGTGGCCGCGCTGCCGGACCCCTCGACGGCGGTCCCCGCGCTGACGGCGGCGTGCGTGGCCGCCGGGGCGCTCGGCTGCGTGGCCGCCGGCCTGCTCGCCGACCGGGTGGGGCAGCCCGTGGTCGTCCTCGTGTGCGTCGCGGGCTCGAGCTCGGCCGCCCTGGCCCTCGCCGTCCTGCGCGGCGCACCGCTCGGCGTCGTGGTAGCGCTCGTCGCGGTCTGGGGCTTCTGGGTCGTCGCCGACTCGGCCCAGCTGTCCGCGCTCGTCACCCGCCACGCGGACCCCGACCTCGTGGGCGGGGCGGTCGCCGTGCAGATGGCCGCGGGCTACCTCACGACGGCGGTCACCGTCTGGCTCGTCCCGGTCATGGCCGCGCGGGCGTCGTGGTCCGCGGCGCTCGCGGTGCTCGCCGCCGGGTCGCTGGCGGGCGGCGCCGCCGTCCTCGCGCTCCTGCGCGACGAGCGGGCCGCACAGCGCGGCTCCACCCCCGACCGGGCCCCCGACCGGCCCACCGGGGCTCGCCAGGGCTTCCGAGGCCCGACATGATCGCGACCAGCGGCGGCCGCCCTCCTGCGCCGCCGGACGCGACCGGGGACGCGAGGAGGCGGACGACGTGAGCACGACCGTGGACAGCGCGGCGGACACCCTGCAGAAGGCGCTGCGCATCAACCTCGAGCCGCGCTGGTACGGCACCATCGCCGAGATCGGCGCCGGCCAGGAGGTGGCGCGCTGGTTCTTCCGCGCCGGCGGCGCCGCGGGCACCGTCGCGAAGTCGATGTCGGCCTACGACATGGCCGTCAGCGACGCCGTCTACGGGCGCTCCGACCGCTACGTCTCCCGCCGGCGGCTCGAGGCGATGCTCGACCACGAGCTCGAGCTCAACGTCGAGCGGCTCGGCCCCACGCGCGGGGACGACACGTGCTTCTTCGCCTTCGCCGACACCGTCGTCGCCCGCAGCTACCGGGGCGGCAACGAGTGCCACGGCTGGATGGGCGTGCGCTTCCAGGCCCAGCCCCACGACGAGCCGAGCGAGATCGTGCTGCACGTGCGGATGCTCGACGACGAGGCGTCCCTGCAGCAGGAGGCGCTGGGCATCGTCGGCGTCAACCTCCTGCACGCCGCCTTCTTCGAGCGGTACGAGCCCGACCGCCTCGTCGAGAGCCTGCTGGACCGGCTCTCCACCGGCCGCATCGAGATCGACGTCATCTCCTTCCGCGGCATCGAGTTCCGCCACGTCGACAACCGGCTGATGGCGCTGCGGCTCGTGCAGCTGGGCCTGTCCGGCGTCGCGGTGTTCGGCCCCGACGGCGACGTCCTCCAGCCGAGCGAGGTGCTGCGCAAGCGCCCGGTGCTCGTCGAGCGCGGCAGCTTCCGCCCGCCCACGGTCGTCAACATGGACATGCTGCGGTGCGCGCACGAGAAGTTCGCCGACGAGCCGGACGTCGACGGCGACCAGGTGCTGCGGCTCACCGAGCTGACGATGAGCAACCTGCTCGCCGGCGGGGCGGACGTCGACCGGCGCGACTTCCTCGCCCGCGCCGACCTCCTCGGCGCCTGCGGGGCGACGACGCTCATCTCGGCCTTCGTCGACCACCACCGGCTGGCGGCCTACCTCGCGGAGCGCACGCGCGGGCGCATCGGCTTCGTCATGGGCGTCCCCACGCTCGTGGACCTCTTCGACGAGGCCAACCACGCCCACCTGCCCGGCGGGATCCTCGAGAGCTTCGGGCGGCTGCTGAAGAACGACCTCAAGCTCTTCGTGTACCCGATGGTCGACCTGGCGACCGGCGAGGTGCGGCGCGTCGGCGGCCTGCGCGTGGACGAGGAGCTGCAGCCGCTCTTCGACTACCTCGCCGGGCGCGGCAGCTTCGTCGAGCTCGACAACGCCCGCGAGGACTACCTGCCCATCCTCAGCCGCGACGTGCTGCGGCGGATCGCCGCCGGCGACGGCTCCTGGGAGCCGATGGTGCCGCCGGAGGTGGCCGAGATGATCCGCTCGCGCGGGTTCTTCGGCCACGCCCGCGAGAGCGTCTGAGCCCGGGGCCCTCCCGGTCGAGGGCTCAGCCGCCCGCGCCCGCCAGCCAGACGAGCGGCACGACGACGAGCATCGCGACGACGAGGACCCCGAGGGCGAGGACGCCGAGCAGCGACCACCCCACGATCTCGGCGGCCAGGGCCACCTCGCGGCCGGGCAGGTGCTCGGCGTCGCACCGGCGCCGCGCGGAGCGGCCGAGGACGACGCCGAGGACCGGACCGACGACGGGCACCGCGAGCGCCAGCACCAGCGCGGCCACGGCCTCGGGCGGCGTCCCGGCGGGCGCCCGCGACGCCAGCAGGGCGGCGACCGGGGCGCGCAGGGCGAGCGGGCTGACGGGCGGCACGCCCCAGCGTGGCCCGACGACGGGACGCGCCGCCGCACTGACGGCCGCGGCTCACCCGTCCGGCGCAGCCGCGGCTCACCCGTCCGGCGCAGCCGCGGCTCACCCGTCCGGCGCAGCCGCGCGAGGGCTCAGGTGACGAGGCCGGCCAATGCCGTCGCCCCGATGACGAGCCCGACGACGGCGAGCAGGAGGCCGACGGCCAGGGGCCCCGTCGTCGAGGTGCCGAGCGCCGCGCCGGGGACCGGCTCGAGCACCTCGGCGTGCTCGGGGTCGGCCGGGTCGTGCCGGACGACGACGGGGGTGCGCTCGACCCAGGCGGCCGTCGCGTCCGGGCCGGCCACGGTGGTGACCTCCGCGCCGTCGGCCGTCGTGAAGGTGACGACCGGGCGGTAGGTGGTCCGCGCCTCCGGGCCCCGCCCGCGGGTACTGATCTGGAGGTCGACGACCGTGCCGCGCGCCCGCACCCCCCGCTCGCGCAGGGCCGCGACGCGACGGCGGGCGGCCGCGGCCCGCCGGACGCCCAGGACGCCGGTGACGACGAGCGCGACCCCCAACAGGAGGAAGACGACGGAGACCGCGACGGCGAGCCCGCCGCCGCCCGCGGCCGAGGTGGCGTCCACGGCGCCACCCTGGCACGCCCGGCGTCCGGGTGACGCCCCCCAGCGCCCCGCGCCCTCCCCGGCCGAAGAAGGTGACGTGGAGGAGTGGCGGCGGGAGCCGGAGGTGGCGACGCCGCGCGCGGTGGGCGCCGCCTTCGGCGTCTTCTACGTCGCCGGCGGCCTCGTGGCGCTGCTCGTGGCGGCGTCCGACTCCGCCGGGGCGCCCGGGCGCCCGGTGCTGACGGCCCTGGGCGCGTCGGCGCTCCTCGTCGGCGCGGTCGTGGCCGCACGCCGCGCGCACCTGCCGCGCCTCGCCACGCACCCGCTCGCCGCGCTGGCCACCGGTCTCATCGGCGCGGCGGTCCTCGTGACCCCCGACCCGCGCAGCGCCGTCCTCGTCGCCGCGGTGTCCGTCTTCGTCACCGTCGACACGGGCGTCTTCTTCGCCCGGCTGCACGCCCTGGTCCACCTCTCCGCGTGCCTGGCCACCACGACGGCGACCCTGCTCGTGCGCGGCGGCGTCGGCCTGCTCAGCGCCCTGGCCCTCGACCTCGTCCTCGTGGCCGTCGCGCTGGTCGTCGGGGTCCTCGCGCGCCGCGCCTCCAGCGCGAGCGTCGACGGCCTCACCGGGCTGCCGAACCGGCGGGGCCTCGACGACGCCCTCGAGCGGCTGGCGCTGGCCGCGGGCCGCTCCGGCGGGCCGCTGTCCGTGGCGCTCGTCGACCTCGACGGCTTCAAGGCGGTCAACGACGCCTCGGGGCACGACGCCGGCGACGAGCTGCTGCGGGCGACGGCGGCCCGGTGGCGCGCCGTGCTCCCGCGGTCGGCCCTCCTCGCCCGCGTGGGCGGCGACGAGTTCGCCGTGGCCCTGGCGGCACCGCCCGCCGAGCTCGCGCTCGTCCTGTCGCCGCTGGTGCGCGACCCCGGGCGCCCGGCGTCGGCCGGCGTGGCCGCCTGGGCGCCGCCCGAGGGGCCGGCGGCCGCGCTGCACCGCGCCGACGCCGCGCTCTACCGCGCCAAGCGGGGCGGACGGGCGCGGTGCGAGGTCGCCGGGCCGGAGACGGCGTCGGTCGCCCTGGCGACGGACCTGCGCGCGGCGGTCGCGGCCGGCGCCGTCCGTCCCGTCTACCAGCCGCTGGTGGCCGCCGACGCCCCCGGCGGACCCCCCGTGGGGGTGGAGGCGCTGGCCCGGTGGACGCACCCCCTGCGCGGCGCCGTGAGCCCGGACGTCTTCGTCGCCGTCGCGGAGGCGCACGGCTTCGTCGGCGAGCTCGGCGCCGCCGTCCTCGAGCGCGCCTGCCACGTCCTCGCGTCCCTGCCGGAGGCGCGCGAGCGCGGCCTCGTGCTGGCCGTCAACGTCTCCGGGCTGGAGCTCGTCGACGACGACTACGTCGAGCGGCTGGCCGCCGTCCTGGACCGCACGGGCTGGCCCGCCGCCCAGCTCGTCCTCGAGGTGACGGAGTCGGTGGTCGAGGGCGGCGACGAGCGCGCCGTCGCGACCCACCTGGCGGCCCGGGTCCTCGGCGTCCGGATGGCGGTCGACGACTTCGGGACCGGGTACTCCTCCCTGAGCCGCCTGGACCGGCTGCCGGCGGCCTACCTCGAGCTCGACGCCGGCTTCACCGCGACGGCGCACACCTGCGCCGGGCGCGCCCGGCTGGTCCGCGCGGTGACGGCGATGAGCCGCTCCCTGGGCCTCTACGTCGTCGCCGAGGGCGTCGAGACGCCCGAGCAGGGCCGCGCGCTCGCCGGGCTGGGCTGCGACCTGCTCCAGGGCTTCGCGCTCGGCCGGCCCGAGCCGCTGGCGTCGCTCGCCGCCCGGCTGCGACGCCCGAGCGCCGCACCGGCCGGGGACGCCCACCCAGGCAGCGGGCTGGCCGACGTGCCGGGGCCGCGCCGGGCGACCGCCGACGACGCGGCGCCGGGCTCGCGGGCGCCCCGCCCGGCGGTCTAGCCTCCCGCTCGCGGACGAGTCGGTCGGGCGGCCGCGTCGTCGCCCCGCGAGGGGCGGCGCCGAGGAACGTCCGGGCTCCGCAGGGCAGGGTGGTGGGTAACGCCCACCCGGGGTGACCCGCGGGACAGTGCCACAGAGAGGAGACCGCCGGGACCGTCCACGGACGGCCCCGGTAAGGGTGAAAGGGTGGTGCAAGAGACCACCAGCACCCCCGGTGACGGGGGTGGCTCGGCAAACCCCACCCGGAGCAAGACCAGACAGGCAGCGTCAGAGGGCGGCCCGCCCGAGCTGCCGGGTAGGTCGCTGGAGGCGTGCGGCGACGCACGTCGGAGATGGATGGTCGCCACCCCACCAGCGCCGGCGACGGCGGTGGGGGACAGAACCCGGCGTAGAGACCGGCTCGTCCGCACCCACGCCGCCGGCCACGCGCCGGGGCCGCAGGCGCTGCGCGACCCGCGGCTCCTGGAGCGCCCTCAGCCCCGGGGCGCGCCCGCGGGATCCCGCCGCTCCGCTCGGGCCGGACGACGGCGCGGCTGCCGCGGGACGGGCACCGGCGCGGGGCGCGGGGCGGCAGCGCGCTCGGCGAGCATCTCGAGCAGCGCGCCCTCGGGCAGGGGGCGCGAGAAGTAGTACCCCTGCGCGCGCTCGCACCCCAGCCTGGCCAGCAGAGCGGCCTCCTCGGCGTGCTCGACGCCCTCGGCCACGCAGCGGAGCCCCAGGGCGCGGGCGAGGTCGAGGACGGCCCGCACCACGGCCAGGCCCTCGCGGTCGCCCATGTCGCGGACGAAGCTGCGGTCGACCTTCAGCTCGTCCACCGGGAGCCGGCGCAGCGACGACAGCGACGAGTAGCCGGTCCCGAAGTCGTCCACGGCGACGGACACGTCGGCGTGCGCCAGCTCCTCGAGCCGCTGGAGGACGGGCGCCCCGCCCGGCAGGAGCATGCTCTCGGTGATCTCGAGCACCAGCGCCTCGGGCGGCAGCCGCGCGTCGCGCAGGGCGTCCCGCACCAGGGCGACGAAGCCCGGGTCGGCGACCTGGCGCGGCGAGACGTTGACGGCGACGGTCGCCGACGGCGCCGTGACCCGCCAGCGCACCGCCGCCCGGCAGGCCTCGCGCAGCACCCACCGCCCCACCGCCGCGATGTCCCCGGTCGCCTCGGCGACCGGCACGAAGACGTCCGGGCCGAGGAGGCCGCGCACCGGGTGCTGCCAGCGCACGAGCGCCTCGGCGCCCAGGACGCGCCCGTCGCGCAGGTCCACGACCGGCTGGTAGTGCAGCACGAGCTCCTCGCGGTCGACGGCGCGGGCGAGGTCGGCCTCGAGCGCCAGCCGGTCGGTGCGCTCGGCGTGCATGCTCGGGTGGAAGACGACGACGGCCCCGCCCCCCTCGGCCTTCGCCCGGTACATGGCGAGGTCGGCCTCTCCGAGCAGCGCGTGGGCGTCGCCCGCGCCGTCCGCGGCCAGCGCCACGCCCACGCTCGCGCCGACGCCGAGCTCGATGCCGAGCGAGCGCAGGGGCGCGGAGACGGCGTGCACCAGGCGCTCGGCGACCTCGACGGCGTGGCCCTCGCTCGTCACGTCCTCGAGCAGGACGGCGAACTCGTCACCGCCGAGGCGGGCGGCCGTGTCGTCCGCGCGCAGGCAGCCCTCGACCCGGGCGGCGCACTCCGCGAGCACGCGGTCGCCGACGGCGTGCCCGTACCGGTCGTTCACCTGCTTGAAGCGGTCGAGGTCCACGAAGAGCAGGGCCGTGCTCCGCCCCGTCGCGTCCCGGCGGGCGAGCGCCCGCTCGAGCCGGTCGAGCAGCAGCGCCCGGTTCGGCAGGCGCGTCAGCTGGTCGTAGAAGGCCTGCCGCGTGATGGCCGCCGTGTCGGCGTCACCGAGGGCGATGCTCGCGTGCGCGGCGAAGGCGGCGAGCAGCCCCTCGGCCGCCTCGACGTCCGCGGGCGCGACACGGGCCAGGAGCGCCCCCAGCGCCCGCCCCTGCAGGTGGACGGGGGCGGCGAGGCGCACCTCGCCACCGACGCGCTCGCTGCTCGTGCCGGGGGCGGTGACGGCCCTGGCGGCGAGCGCGACGAGGTCGTCGCCGGTGGTGGCCGTGAGGGCCGGGTGCGTGGAGGCGACGACGCCGAGCCGGTCGCCGGCGGGGCCGCTCTGGAGCACCAGCGCCACCGGGACGTCGCCGAGCGAGGCGCTCGTCCCGCGGGCGACGAGGTCGAGCACCTCCTCCAGCGGCCGCCGGTGGGAGATGGCCCGCTGGACCTCGAGAAGGGTCGTCAGCAGCATCTCCCGCTCCCGCAGGGCGGCGAGCAGCCGGAGCCGCTCCCCCGCGGTGGCCTCGACCTCGGCGCGGGCGTCGCGCTCGCCCTCGAGGGCGCGCGCGGCGTCCACCGAGACGCCGAGCAGCCGCGCCATGCCCATGACGAGCGCGCGCTCGGCCGGCTCGAACCCGTCGTCGAGACGGGCGACCACGAGCTGGCCGCCCGGTCCGAGGGAGGGCACGGGCATGGCGAGCGCCGTGACGGGGCCCAGGTCCTGGAGGTCGACCGTCGCCGAGCCGCAGGTCCCCAGCGCCCGCACCAGGGGACCGACGTCCGCGCCCGGCGCCCACCCCGTCGAGGAGAGCACCTCCTCGCCGTCCAGCAGCAGCGCCACCTCGGCGTCGATGGTGGTGGCGGCCAGCTCGGCCGCCGCGCCGACGACCTCGGCCTCGGAGCGGCTCGAGGACGTCGCCGCGACGAACTCGACGAGCTGCGCCTGGGACGTCGCGGACGCGGGCACGTCACACCGCCAGCGCGACGAGCGTCTGGTTGTGGCAGCCCGCGTAGCCGCTGGTGCGGGCGATCTCCCCGAAGCTGTGGGACACGGACGTCGCGCTGCCGCCGACCTCCCGCACGGACGCGACCTCCGCGGCGACGCCCTCCTCGCCGAGCAGCTGCCGGCGCGCCACGCAGCTGAAGACGAGGAGCCCGGCCGGCGCGTGGTCGCCCAGGCCCCCGACCGCCTCGTCGCACGCGGTGCGGGCGGCCTCCAGCACCGAGCCCGTGTCGCCCTCCATGAGCCGCACGAGGCCGCCCTGCGGGACGGGCGTGACGAACTGGAGCGTGCGGTTCCGCAGGTCCGCCCCCACCACGACGCGCGCCTCCTCGCGGCGGCGGCGGGCCAGCCCCAGCGGGTGCAGCTGCGCGAAGGCGGCGAAGGCGCTGGCGTCGTAGTGGGCGGCCGACGGCGCGCTCAGGCGGGCGAGGTAGGCGTCGAGCGCCGGCTCGCCGTCCAGCGTCTGCACCTCCAGCCCCGTCGAGCCCGTGACGACGAGGGCGTCGCCCACGGGGCGCATGCCGTGGTGGGCGCCGACGCCGAAGGGGCGGTCGGAGGCGAGGACAGCCGCCACGACGCCGCCGCGGCGCACCTCGCCGCCGTGCAGCAGCGCCGTGCGCTCCCGCCCGACGACCGCCGAGGAGCCGCCGCCGACGACGGGCACGGAGGGCCCGGCGACGTCGTAGACCCCGCGGACCAGCTGGTCCTGGCTGTAGTCCAGCCCGTCGGGGAGCAGGAGGAGCAGGCGGTGCCTCCCGGCGACGTGCTCGAGCGCCCGGGCGACCTCGACGCCCCGGGCGCGCACGTCGGGGTCGCTGCTGGCGGCGGTGGCCGCACGCAGCCCCGACCCTCCGAGGGCGGTGACGACGACGTCCGTGGCGGGCCCCTCCGCGCCGAAGGCGTCCGTCGCGCTGCCGCCGAGCAGGGGCGCCTCCCCCGTCACGGAGCGGACGCCGGCGAGCACCTCGACGTGGTCGAGGTGGCCGGCGGACTGGACGACGACGAGGGCCGGCGCACGGCCCGCCAGCGCGCGGCCGGCCGCCTCGGCGCCGGCGCGCCGCGCGCCCGCGGCGGCGCTCGCCTGGCTCGTCGCCATCCACCGGTCACCGGTCTCCCCCATGGGTGGTCCGTCGTCCGGGTCCCTCCCCCGCTTGAGGAGACCCGGCGCCGGGGCGCCGGAGATCATCCGCGCGGACGCGTCGGCGCCGTCGAGGCCCCGGCCGGGCGGGCGCCGGCAGCCGGACGCGCCGGCGGACCGGGCAGCGGGGACCGGCAGCGCGACCGGGCAGCGCGACCGGGCAGCGTCGGGCGCACCTCCTAGCCTCACCCCATGGCAGGCCTGCAGGACGACGCGCGGCGCCGCCGCTGGGAGCGGCGGGCCGAGTGGCCCCTCACCGCGGCGGCGCTGCTCTACCTCGTCGCCTACGCGGTGCCGATCCTCGAGCCGGACCTCGCCTCGGCCTGGGCCACGACGGCGCACGTCGCCGGGTGGCTGCTGTGGGCCGTCTTCGCCGTCGACCTCGCCGTGCGCCTCGTGCTCAGCGAGGACCGGTGGGGCTTCCTCCGCGGACACCCCCTCGACGTCGCCGTCGTCGTCCTGCCGCTGCTGCGGCCGCTGCGCCTGCTGCGCCTCATCACCCTGCTGCAGGTGCTCAACCGCCACGCCGCCGACAGCCTCCGCGGGCGGGTGGCGGTCTACGTCGGCGGCGCCACCGTCCTCGTCGTCGTCGTGGCCGGCCTCGCCGTCCTCGACGCCGAGCGGGGCGCGCCGGGGGCGCTCATCGAGACCTACCCCGACGCCGTGTGGTGGGCGGTCACGACGATCTCCACCGTCGGCTACGGCGACCTGTACCCCGTGACGGACAGCGGGCGGGCCGTCGCCGTGGGCCTCATGGTCGCCGGCGTCGCGCTCCTCGGGACCGTGACGGCCTCCCTCGCCTCCTGGCTCATCGACCGCGTCCGCGACGTCGAGGCGGAGCAGCAGGCCGCCACCCGCGGCGACGTCCACGCGCTCCGGGCGGAGGTGGCCGCGCTGCGCGAGGAGCTCGCCGCCCGGGCGTCGGGCGGGCCCGGGAGCGCGGGCCCGGTCGCACCGGGGCCGGAGCGCGGGTGAGGGCCCCGTGAGGGGCGCAGTCGGGGGCGCTATCAGGGGCCCGGGCAGGAGCGCGGTCGGAGGTGCGGCGCCCCGCGGGAGGCGGCTTCGCGGCCGCGGACCCGGCGGGTGGCGGCCGCGCCGTCGCGCACCCGACCGGCCGAGCGGCGTCACCCGCGGGGCCGCCGGGCGCTCGTCGGAGCGGGACGAGCGGCCGATGGTTGAAGCATGGAGGACACGGGGGGATGCGGGTGCGCGCGGGAGTACGCGGCGCGCTACCCGGGGATGACGGAGGGCGAGCTCGCCCTGGTGCACGCACCGGTGTGCCCGGTGCGGCTGCAGCGGCTCGAGGGCCGCAGGAGGCGCGACGAGCGCCGGCGCCCCGGCCGCTGACCGCTGACCGCGCCCCGGGACCGTGCCCGGGCCGCTGACCGGGGAGGCGGCGCCGGGCCGGTCGTGCCGCGGCGGGCGCCGTCGCGCACGATGGGCCGGGGCCGCCGCCGGGGCGGCGGAGGGCGGTGGGCAGGTGGAGGTCGTCGTCGTCGGCGCCGGCGTCGGAGGGCTCGCCGCGGCGCGGGGCCTTCACCGTGACGGCCACGCCGTGGTCGTGCTCGAGGAGGCGCCGGCCCTGCGCGCCAGCGGGGGCGCGGTGACGCTGTGGCCGGGGGCGACGGCCGTCCTCGACGACCTCGAGGTCGGCGCCGCGCGGCTGGGCCGGCGGCTCGCGCGCATGGAGCGCCGCTCGCCGGACGGACGTCCGCTGCTGTCCCTCGACCTGCGGGCGGCCGGCGGGGCCGTCGTCACCGTCCCGCGCGGCCACCTCGTCGACGCCCTCGCCGCGGGCGCGACGCGCTCGCTCGTCCGCACCGGCACCCGGTGCGCGGGGCTCAGCGAGGGCGCCGAGGACGAGGACGGAGGCGGCGGGGGGCGCCCTGCGGTGCTCCTCGACGGGGGCGGGCGCGCGGAGGCGGACGTGGTGGTCGGCGCGGACGGCGCCCGCAGCGCCGTCCGCGCGGCGCTGCACGGCGACGCGCTGCGCCCCACGGGGGCGACGACGTGGCAGCTGCCGCCCCTGCCCACCGGGACCGCCGTCGACGACGGGGACACGTGCCTCCTGCTCGTCGGGCGGGCCGGGATGCTCGGGCTCAACCCCTGCGGCGACGGCCTGGTGCAGGTGTGGTGGGACGTCCGTCGACAGCCGGCGTCCGGCGCGGGCGAGGCGCCTGCGGGCGGCGGACCCTTGGACGCTCCCGAGGAGCCGGCGCACCTGCTGCGCCGCCTCTTCGGCGGCTGGCGCGCGCCCGAGGCGCGGGCGGCCCTGGCCCTGCTGGACGACCCGCGGGCGCGGCTCACCGCCTACGAGCGCGGCACCTACCGGGTCCACCGGCCGTGGGGCCGCGGGCGCGCCACCCTCCTCGGGGACGCAGCCCACGCCGTCCCGCCCGCCCTCGCGCAGGGCACCAACCAGGCCCTCGAGGACGCTGCCGCCCTCGCCCGCGCGCTGCGCCGGCCCTCGGCGGCGGCCGACCCGGCGGCGGCGCTGCGCGCCTACGAGCGCGCGAGCCACCCCCGCACGGCGCTCGTCTCCGAGGCGTCGCGGCGGGAGCCCACCGGCCGGGTGCTGCCCGAGGCGCTCCTGCGCGCCGTCCCCGACCGCGCCGCCACCGCCCTCCTGCGGGGCTGGCTGCGGGCGACCAGCGACCGGACGACGGGCGAGCGGACGGCGGGCCACCGGACGTCGGGCGACCGGGCGGCGTGAGGCCGCGCCCTCGGACGGCGCCTCAGGCGGCGGGGACCAGCGAGACCGTCTCCCCGCGCTGGACGAGGCGCAGCTCGCCGGGCAGGCGGCGCCGCCGCCACTCGTCGACGAAGTGCCCGAGCGACGAGCGGAAGACCGTGTAGTCGTCGTAGTGCACGGGGACGGTGACGCGGGGCGCGAGCATCTGGACGACGTCGGCGCCCTGCCGGGCGTCCATCGTCACGAGCAGCCCGAGCACGCGCGTGCCGCCGAGGTGGAGGACGGCCGCGTCGAGCGGTCCGTGGCGCTCGACGACCTCGTGCAGGAAGGGGCGGCGGAGGGTGTCGCCGCTGACCCAGAGGCGGTGGACGAGCGCCGGCTCCGCGGCGCCCTCGCCGTGGAGGAGCTCGTAGACGGTGCCCATGACGTCGGGCAGGACCCGCGCCACCGGCCCCGGCCCGTGCGTGCCCGGCGTCGCGGTGATGCGCAGCGTCCAGCCGTCGCGCCGCAAGACCGTCGTCTCCCACGTCGCCAGCCCGCGCGCCGCCGAGAAGCCCCAGCGCTGCAGCCGCTCGGCGGCCTGCCCGGTGGTGAGGACGGGCAGGTCCCGCGCGAGACCGCGCCGGGCGACCCGGTCGAAGTGGTCCCCGTGCAGGTGGCTGAGCACGACGCCGTCGAGTCCGGGCAGCTCGTCCACCCTCATCGCCGGCTCGGACAGGCGCGTGCTGACGAGCCCGTACCCGAGCCAGGCGCGCTGGCCGCGGTGGAGGAAGTTGGGGTCCGTCAGCACCGTGAACGGCCCGAGCCGCAGGACGGTCGTCGCCGTCCCGACGAAGTGGGCGGTCGCGACCGGCGCAGCCCCGCGCGGGTCGAGCAGCTCGGTCGTCACCGTCGGACCTCCCCGTCGCGGCCCGCCGGGACCGGGGCACCGGCTCGTCCTCCGTCGTGCCGGGCGTCTGCGGTGCCGTGCCGTCGCGCAGCCATCACGGTGCTCCTCACGGGCGCACGGGCCGCGCCGCCGTCTCCAGCGCCGACCCGTCGGAGGCCCCACGCTGCGCTCGCGGGGCGGACCCGGCAAGCGGGCCCGCCCCACGGGCGCCACAGCGCCCCCGTGGTGCGCAGGCTCAGCGCGCGCCGGAGAGCACCGCGGTGCGCGTCAGCGCCTCGCGGGCCGCGGCGCCGTCGTCCGCGAGCAGGGCGCGCGCGCCGGCTCCCGGCACGGGCGGCGGGAACGCCGGCACGTCCTGGCCGCACACGGCTCCGCTCGGCGGCGCCTCGACGTCGACGAGGTACCGCGTCACCAGCGCGTCCGCGCAGGAGCTGACGCCGAGGGTCGTGTGGCCGACGCCCTCCACGGTGAGCAGCCGACCGTCGGGGAAGGAGGCGGCGTACGGCGCCGTGAACCCGTAGGCCGTCGCCGGGTCGAAGCGGGTCCCGGCCACGAGCACGGGGATCTCCGTCGCCTGCTCCCACGGCCCGAGGTAGGCGTCGGGGTCGTCGGCGCCCAGGCCCTCGCACTGCAGGCCCACCCAGGCGCGGTAGGGCCCGAAGTGGGGGGCGACGTCCTCCTGCGCCGCCGCGATCGCCGCGTAGGCCGAGCGGCGGCCCGGGCGCGCCGTCTCGGCGCAGAGGCTCGCCAGGTTGCCGCCGAAGGAGGCGTACTCCTCGCCGACCCGGGCTCCGGGCGCCGGCGCCGCTCCCGCGGGCGCGAGCAGACCCGCGTCCGCCAGCGCCCCGAGCACATCGCCGGCGCGCACGAGCGCCCGCTCGCGCGTCGCCCCCGTCGTCACCTGCTGCAGCACCGCCACCTCGGCGAGCAGCTGGTCGGCGAGGGGGAAGGTGGCCGAGCTGTAGAGGAGGGGGAAGAGGCTCGCGACGGTGGTCGCGTAGTCCAGGACCACGGGCGCGGCCCCGGGGACGGGCACGACGAGCGGCTCGGCGCGCAGGCCGGCGAGGGCCTGCTCGGCGACGTCGGCCGGGTCGCCCAGCGAGGCGAGCAGGCACGAGCCGGGCCCGGCCTCGGCGCAGAGCCGCAGGAGCTCGGCGAAGGTCTGGCTGGCGGCGACGCCCTGGCCGGTGCGGACGCCGACCGACAGCGGGTCGCGCCCGCTCGGGTCGCCGACCCAGGCCGCCGGGTCGAGGGTCCCGTCGATGAAGAGGGCGCGCGCCCGGGTCGGGAACAGCGCCGCGTAGGTGGCGCCGAGGACGGAGCCGTAGCTGTAGCCCGCGTAGGTGAGCCCCTCGTCGCCGACCGCCTGGCGCAGGAGGTCCATGTCGCGGGCCACGTTCGCCGTCGAGGACGAGTCGAGGCGCTCGCCCGCCGTCACGCCGCAGCGCGTCGACAGGCGCGCGTTCGCGCCGAGGTAGGGCGCCACCTCGGCCTCCGTGACGGGGAAGGCGATGGGCGGCAGGCCGAGGAGGAAGTCCTCCTCCGCCTGCGCCGTGCGGAAGCAGGTCGCCGGCGTCGACCGGGCGACGCCCCGCGGGTCGAAGCCGAGGACGTCGAAGCGGGCGCGCACCTCGGGCGAGTAGGCCACCTGCGCGGCCTGCTGGACGAAGTCGACGCCGGAGCCCCCCGGCCCGCCGGGGTTCGTGAACAGGGTGCCGATGCGCCCCGCGGGGTCGGAGGCCGGCAGCTTCGTCAGGGCGATGCTGCTCGTGGGCCCCTCGGGCCGGTCGTAGTCCTCGGGCACCTCGGCCCGCGCGCAGAGGAAGGGCTCGAGACCGGCGCCGCAGGGCCGCCAGTCCAGCGCGGGGACGGGGGCGCTCACGCCGCCGGTGCTCAGGTCCCCGGTGGTCAGGTCCGTGGTGGCCACGGGAGCCGCGGCCACCGGCGCGCGGCCGGGAGCAGCCGCCGCCGAGGGCAGCGTCGTCGTGAGCAGGGCGGCGGTGAGGGCTGCGGCAGCGCCCCGACGAGCGGTGGGGCGAGCGGTGCGGCGAGGGGTGGGGGCCACGTCCGGTCCTCCGGGTCGGTCGACACCGGACGGGCCGCCCGGCACTGGCGACGCTAGGACGCCCCACCTGCCCGGTGCGTCCGCCGACGGGCGGATCGTCACGCTCCCCCGAGCGGCCGACCCCAGCCGGGCGGGAGGGGGTCCGCCCGGCCGGGGACCGCGTCAGCGGCGCGGGCCGGCCGGCGAGGCGAGCAGGCGGGCGCCGCGGGCGGCGTCGCGCGCCAGGTCACCGGTGCCCGCGTGGGAGAGCGGCACGCGGAGGCGGCGCGGCACGGCCTGGCGTCCGAGGGCGACGACCCAGGCGGTGAGGCCCAGCAGCAGGAAGAAGGTGAAGGTGAAGGTCACGAGGGCTCCTCCTCGGAGGTCGTCGGGGTGCGCGAGCGACTGCCGCGCACGGCGTCCCGGCGTGCGGGACGGCGACCACCACGCGCCGACGCGGGCGTGGACCACCTCGGCGCGCCGTCGCAGCCCCCAGTGTCCGCGTTGTCAACCTTCCCGTCCAGCGACCCTGTCCGAGCGGTACCGTTCACCTCTGCTGACCGTTCGAAGGAGGCGGACCGTGCTCGACGTCCACCGGCTCCGCCTGCTCCACGAGCTCGACCGCCGCGGGACCCTCGCCGAGGTCGCCGCCGCCCTCGGGTACAGCAGGTCCGCTGTCTCGCAGCAGCTCTCACAGCTGCAGCGCGAGGCCGGGGCTCAGCTGCTCGAGCCGGCCGGCCGGCGCGTGCGGCTCACCGCGGCGGGCCGGGTGCTCGTGGGCCACGCGGACGCCGTCCTGGCGCAGCTCGAGCAGGCGGAGGCGGACCTCGCCGCCCTCGGGTCCACGGCGCGCGGCACCCTGCGGGTCGCCGCCTTCGCCTCCGTCCTGCTCTCGCTCGTGCCCGACGCGCTCACCTGGCTGGCGGAGCACCACCCCGACCTGCGCGTCGAGCTCGTCGAGCAGGAGCCCGCACCGGCGCTGTCGGCCCTCACCGCCCACGACGCCGACCTCGTCCTCGGCGAGGAGTACCCGGGATCGCCGACCGTCCGCTCCCCCGGCGTCGACGTCGAGGACCTCCTCCACGACGAGTTCCGCCTCGCCGTGCCGCTCGAGGGCCCGCTGGCCGGCCGGGGCCACCGCCTGGAGGACCACGCGGACGTCCCGTGGGTCATGGAGCCGCCGCGCCTGGACCCGGGCCGCTGGGCGCTGGCCCGCTGCCGCGAGGCGGGCTTCGAGCCCGACGTGCGGATCGTCACGAGCGACGTCCTCCTGCACGCCCACCTCGTGGCCTCCGGCCACGCGGCGGCCCTCGTGCCGGACCTCGTCCGCGCCGGGAGGACGCCGGGGGTCGTCCTCCACCGCCTTCCGGAGCGCCCGCGGCGCCGCCTCTTCACCGCCGTGCGGCGAGGTGCCGCCACGAGCCCGGGCGTCCGGGCGCTGCGGGAGAGCCTGCGCGTCGCCGTCGACGCGGCCGGCGCCTGACCTGCGCGCCCCCTCCCGAGGGCGAGCCGACGACGACTCGCCGCTCGTGCGCCCCTCCCCGGGGCGAGCCGGCGACGACTCGCCCCTGAGGCGCCCGCGTCGGGGGCGAGCGGGCGACGACGCGTCCGGGAGCGGCGACGGCGGTCCGTAGGCTCCGGCCGTGCTCGTGCTGCTCCCGCCGTCCCAGGGCAAGACCGGCGCCGCGGAGGGCGAGCCCGTCGACCTGCGCGCCCTCTCCTCCCCCGGCCTGACGCCGACCCGCCGCCGGGTGCTCGGCGCGGCGGCCCGGCTGAGCCGCACCCGCGCGGGCCGCGAGGCCCTCGGCGCCGGCAGCGAGCAGCTGCGCCCGGAGGCCGAGCGCACCACCCGCTGGCGCACGGAGCCCGCCGTCCCGGTGGCCGAGCTCTACACCGGCGTCCTCTACGACGCCCTCGACCTCGCCTCCCTCGACGACGGCGCCCGCCAGCGCGCCGACGAGCGGCTCCTCGTCTCCTCGGCGGCGTGGGGCGCCCTGCGGCTCGACGACCGCGTGCCGCCGTACCGGCTGTCCATGGGGGTCGCCCTGCCCGACCTGGGCGGGCTGGCCGCGCTGTGGCGCGAGCCGCTGCGCGCGGCCCTCGACCCCCTGGCGGCGGGCCGCCTCGTCGTCGACTGCCGCTCCGCCGACTACGCCGCGGCCTGGACCCCGCGCGGCGAGACGGCCTCCCGGACGGCGTCCGTGCGGGTCCTGCGCGAGAGCGACGGGAAGCGGTCCGTCGTCTCCCACATGGCCAAGCACACGCGCGGCCTCGTCGCGCGGGCCTGCGCCCTCGAGCCGTCGGCGCCCGCGACGCCGGAGGAGCTGCGCGACCTGCTCGCCACCGCCCTGCCGCCCCTGGTGCGCGACGCCACGGCCGCGTCCGTGCGGGGCGCCGACGAGGTCGCTGTCGAGCTCGGCACCCCGGCGAGGGACAGGCGCCGTGCGCTCGACGTCGTCCTGCGGTGACGCTCTCGCCGGTCTCCGGCGCCGGGCCGCGGTGCCGCTCCGGGGTGGACCGGCAGCGGTGCACCGCTGCGCCCGAGACCCCGTGCTGACGTGAGGGCCGCCTTCCAGCGACCGTCCGCCCGCGGCGGCGTCTGGCTGCTGCTCGCGGGGGCGGGCGGGCTGGCCCTGGTGAGCGGCGCGCTGAGCGAGGACGGCGCCCGCGACGTGGTCGGGCGGACGGCGCCCGTGCTGCTCTTCGTGCTCGGCATCACCGTGGTGGCGACGCTCGCCGACCGCGCCGGCGTCTTCGCCGCCGCGGCCGCGCGCCTCGCCGTCCTCGCGGGCGGCCGGCGCTTGGTGCTGTGGTTGTCCGTCGTCGCCCTGGCGACGGCGTGCACCGCCGTCCTGTCGCTCGACACGACCGCGGTGCTGCTGACACCGGTCGTGCTCGTCCTGGCCCGGCGCACCGGCACCCCGCCGATGCTCCTCGCGATGACGACGGTCTGGCTGGCCAGCACCGCGTCGCTGCTGCTGCCCGTGGCCAACCTCACCAACCTCCTCGCGGTGGCCGGTCCCGGGCTCCCCGGCGGGGAGGAGCAGTTCCTGCGGCTCGCGCTGGCGCCCGCCGTCGTCGGCGTGCTCGTCACCGTGGCCGTCCTCGCGCTGCTCGGGCGGCCGGCGCTGCGCGGCCGCTACGACCCGGCGCTCGTGCCGCCGCCGGTCGTCGCGGACCGCGGCGAGCTGGTCCTCGCGTCGGTCGTCTGCGTGCTGCTCGCGCCCGCCCTGGCGGTGCTGCCGCTCGTCGGCGTCCCCGTCGAGGTGCCCGCCCTCGTGACGGCCTCGGTCCTGCTCGCGGCGGCCCTCCGCCGCCGCGCCTCGCTGCGCGGCCTCACCGACCTCCCCCTCCTCGTCGGCGTCCTCGGCCTCTTCCTCCTCGTGGCCGCCGCCGGCGAGCACGGCCTCACGGCGCCCCTCGCGGTCGCCGCCGGCGACGGCGACGGCTTCGGCGGGCTGCTGCGCCTGGCGGCCGTCGGCGCCGTCGGCGCCAACCTCGTCGACAACCTGCCCGCCTACCTGGCCCTGGAGCCCGTCGCCGGGAGCCCGGAGCGCGTCGTCGCCCTCCTCGTCGGCGTCGGCCTGGGCCCGCTCGTCACGCCGTGGGCGTGCCTGGCCACGCTGCTGTGGGCGCGGGCGTGCCGCGAGGCCGGCGTGCCCGTCGACTGGTGGCGCTTCGCCGCCCGCGGGCTCGTGCTCGTGCCGGTCGTCGTGGTCGCCGCCGTGGCGGCCCTCGCCGTGCGTCCCGCCTGACCCCCGCCTCACCTGTTCGACGCTCGTGACGGTGCACGGTCACGAGCGTCGAACAGGTCCACCGCCTCCCGGTCGGGCCGAGCCTCAGCGACCCCGCGCGACGTCGTACAGCGCGTCGAAGCGCTCCCGGACGGCGACGTAGTGCTCCGCCCGCTCGGCCCGGGGCTCGAAGACGCCCGCGACCGGCGGGTCGGCGCGGACGACATCGGGCGCCAGCGCCTCGAGCGCCAGCAGCGCCGTGCCGCGCAGCGTCATCCGCTTGAGGTCGACCCGCTGCACGGGGGCGCCGATGGCGTCGGCGACCAGCTGCAGCAGGTGCGGCAGGCCCTGCGTGATGCGCCCCGAGGCGACGAGGCGCTCGGGGCGGCCCGCCACCTCGACGAGCTGCTCGACGACGCGGGCGTACGTCGTCGCGACGCCCTCGGCGCTGCCGCGGAACAGGGCCTCGGGCGTCGTGCCCGCGGAGACGTCGGCGACGACGGCGCGGGCGCTCGCCGCCCAGCCGGTGCTCCGCTCGCCGGACAGGAAGGGCACGACGGCCGGCGTCCGCGGGTCCGGGTCGGCGGCGAGGACGGCGTCGAGCGCCGCGTCGTCCTCGGGCAGCCGCAGGGTCGCCTGCGCCCACGCCACGAGCCGGCCGACGTCGTTGACGGCGCCCCCGAGCAGGCTGCGCCGCGCGTCGACCCGGTAGCACCACAGGCCCTCGGGGACGTGCTCGGGCACGCCGGGGACGAGCACCCGCACGGCCCCGCTCGTGGCCGCCGCGAGCGCCATCGACGCGGCGTCGCCCGCCCCGGTGCCGAGGTTGCTCGAGAGGCCGTCGGCGACGGCCGGGAACCAGGCGGCGTGCGCGAGCGCCGGCCAGCGGCGGGCCACGCGTGCGGCGTCGACGCCGTCGATCGGCACGCCGGGGTCCTGCACCGGCGAGAGGCGCTGCGCCGTCGTGCCGCTCGCGGCGAGCAGCTCCTCGTCCCAGCGACCGGTGCGGCGGTCGAGCATGCCCGTCCAGGCCGCCGTCGGCGTGCTCGCCGCGGTGGCGCCGAGCAGCCGGAGGTGGACGTACTCGCCGAGCGACATCCACGTCCTCGCGCGCGCGACGACGTCGGCGCGGGTCTCGGCCAGCCACCGCAGCCGGGGCGCGAGGTAGCTCGTGTGCAGGCGCGTGCCCGTGCGCTGCTGCACGGCGGCCTCGTCGAGCTCGGCGCGCAGCGGGGCGACGTGGGCCGCGGCGCGGGCGTCGGCGTAGGTCGAGCAGGGCCCGAGCGCGCGCCCGTCCGCGTCGACGCCGACCAGCGAGGTGGCGAAGGTGTCGAGCGCCACGCCCGCCACGGGCGGGCCCTCGTGGTGGTCGAGGAGGCGGGTGACGACGTCGGCGACCTCGTCGACCACCTGGTCGGCGTCGATCTCCGAGGTGCCGTCGGCCCCCGTGGTGAAGGCGTGGGCGACTTTGGCCCGGCGACCGACCGGCCGCCCGGTCGCGTCGTGGATCGCGCCGCGCGTCGCCGTCGACCCCACATCCAGCGCCAGCACGAGCGGCTCCTGCGCCGCTCCCGGCGCCACGGCGAACTCGTCGCGTCCCATGGCCGACCTCCCCTCGTCGAGGAGCCGAACCTACGGGGCCTCGACCCCCCGGTGCCCGACTCGCCAGCGCCCGACGCGCCAGGGCCCGACGCGCCGGGCCACCGGCTACAGCCGCTGGCCGCCCGTCAGCTCGACGGTCGCCCCGTTCGCCCACCCGAAGGCGTCGTCGAGGAGGAGCGCGACGGCCCCGCCGACGTCCTCGGGGCGGCCGACCCGCCCGAGCGGGATGCTCGCCGCGACGGCGGCGTTGACGCCCGGGTCGTCGCGCACCATCCCGCCGGAGAAGTCGGTGGCGATGGCGCCGGGGACGACGGTGTTGACGCGGATGCGCCGCTCCCCCAGCTCGACCGCCTGGTAGCGCGACATCACCTCGACGCCGGCCTTCATCACGGCGTAGGCCGACGAGCCCGGCACGACGAAGTGCGCCAGCCCGCTGGAGACGTTGAGGACCCGGCCGCCGTCCGCGAGCACGGGCAGCATCGCCTGGGTGAGGAAGTACGGCGCTCGCAGGTGCACGGCGAGGACCTCGTCGAACTGCTCTTCCGTCGTCTCGGCGAAGGACGCGTGCAGGGCCGTGCCGGCGTTGTTGACGAGGTGGTCGACCCGGTCGCGGCCGAAGCGGGCGGCGGCGGCGCGGACCGCGTCGACGAACGCCGGGTACTCGGCCGTGCGGGCCGTGTCGAGCCGCAGCACCTCGACGCGGTCGGCGCCGTGGGCCTCGACGAGCGAGCGGGCGGCGGCCTCGTCGCTGCGGTAGGTGCCGATGACCCGGGTGCCCCGGGCCAGCAGGTGCTCGGCGGTGCTGCGGCCGAGGCCGCGACCGGCCCCGGTGATGACGGCGATCTTCTCGGTCGCGGGTCCGGTGCCCGCCGGTGCCGTGGTGCTCATGGGTCCTCCTCCTGGGTGGGTGCGGCCCGCTGCGGGCCGTGGGGGCGACGGACCCTCCCGCGCCCGGACCCCCTGTGCCGCAGCAGCCTGCGCCCCGCGTCTGGGCGGCGGAAGGGACGGCTCGTCCAGGGACCGCCGGTCCCTGGCTGGTGCCCCGTCGGGCGGGGGATGCTGCGCCCGTGCACCGATCCGAGCTCGCCGACTTCCTCCGGCGGCGCCGCGAGGCCCTGCAGCCCGCCGACGTCGGGCTGGCGACGACGGCCCGACGGCGGACGCCCGGGCTGCGCCGCGAGGACGTCGCCGGCCTCGCGGGCATCTCCAGCGACTACTGGGCGCGGCTGGAGCAGCAGCGCGGCCCGCAGCCGTCGCCCCAGGTGCTGCTCGCCGTCGCCCGGTCCCTGCGGCTCACCCAGGACGAGCGCGACCACCTCTTCCGCCTCGCCGGGCACCCGGCGCCCGAGCGCACGAGCCGGTCCGAGCACGTGCACCCGGCGCTCCTGCGGGTGCTCGACCGGCTCCACGACACGCCGGCGCAGGTCGTCGACGACCTCGCGCGCACGCTCGTCCAGAACCCCGGCGCCCGAGCGCTCCTCGGGGACCAGACGGCGCTGAAGGGCCTCTCGCGCAGCGCCGTCTGGCGCTGGTTCGCGGGCGACCAGGAGGAGCGCGCCCGCTACGCGGCCCGCGACCACGAGCGCCAGGGCCGGGTCTGGGCGGCCGACCTGCGCGCCGCGCTCGGGCGCGACGCCGCTCCGCCCGCGCAGCGCCTGGTCGCGGAGGTGCTGCGGGTGAGCCCCGAGTTCGCAGAGGTGTGGGCGCGGCACGAGGTCGCGGTCCGCGCCGAGCAGCGGAAGGTCCTCGTCCACCCCGACCTCGGCGAGATCGACCTCGACTGCCAGGTGCTGCACACCTCCGACCGCAGCCAGGCGCTGCTCGTCTTCACCGCGACGCCGGGCACGCCCGACGCCGAGAAGCTCGCCCTGCTGTCGGTCTGGGCGACCGGGTGGCCGGCGGTTGAGCCGACCACCCGGGCCCCGGAGGTGGGGCCTGGGCAGGAGCGCGCCGTCGTGCGACGATCCGGGCGCTGGTGACACGAGTCACCGGGTGACGCCCTCGACGAGGAGGACCACGTTGCGACACCAGCTCCCTCGACCCGGACGGACGGGACGGCGCGCCGCCGCCCTGACCGCCGGTCTCCTGCTCACCGGCGCCCTCGGCGCCGGACCCGCGGCCGCAGCGCCGCCGCAGCCCCCCACGTCGGACCTCGGTCCGAACGTCACGGTCTTCGACCCGAGCATGCCGACGGCGGAGATCCAGGCTCGGGTCGACGAGGTCTACGCCCAGCAGTTCACCAACGAGTTCGGCACCGAGCGCTACGCGCTGCTCTTCCGCCCCGGCACCTACGGCACCGACGCCGAGCCGCTGCAGGTGAAGGTCGGCTACTACACCGAGGTCGCCGGCCTCGGCGCCTCGCCGGACGACGTCACCATCAACGGCAAGGTCGAGGTCTACAACCGCTGCCGCCCGAACGCCGACGGCAGCCCCAACTGCATCGCCCTCGACAACTTCTGGCGCACCGTGTCCAACCTCCACATCGCCGTGAACGCGGCCGGGCAGGACGGCTGCCGCTCGACGGCCAACTTCTTCGCCGTCTCGCAGGCCTCGCCGATGCGGCGCGTGCACGTCACCGGCGGCACGCTCTCGCTGATGGACTACTGCACCGACGGGCCGCAGTTCGCGAGCGGCGGCTTCATGGCCGACACCGTCGCGGGCGACGTCGTCAACGGCTCGCAGCAGCAGTGGCTCACCCGCAACAGCTCGATCGGCTCGTGGTCCAACGGCGTCTGGAACCAGGTCTTCTCCGGCGTCGAGGGCGCCCCGAGCGAGGAGGGCTTCCCCACGCCGCCGTACACGGTGCTCGACGAGACGCCGCTCAGCCGCGAGAAGCCCTGGCTCTGGGTGGACGGGCAGGGCCGGTACCAGGTCCGCGTGCCCGCGGCGCACCGCGGCACCCGCGGCGCCTCCTGGGAGCAGGACGTGACGGAGGGCCGCACCCTGCCGCTGTCGTCCTTCTACGTCGCCACGCCCCGCAGCGCCGTCAAGGACATCAACACGGCCCTCGCGCGCGGCAGCAACCTGTTGCTCACGCCGGGCGTCTACGACGTCGACCGCACCATCGCCGTCAAGCGGGCCGGCACCGTCGTGCTCGGCCTCGGCCACGCCACCCTCACCGCGGTCGGCGGCGCCGTGCCCCTGACCGTCGCCGACGTCCCCGGCGTCGTCGTCGCGGGCGTCACGATCGACGCCGGCACCGTCGAGTCGCCGGTGCTGCTGCAGGTGGGGTCGAAGAACGGGAACGCGGGCCGGGCCCACCGCGGGGCCGACGACCCGACGACCCTGTCGGACGTCTTCTTCCGCGTCGGCGGGCCCCACGTCGGCAAGGTGGACACCGCGCTCGAGGTCAACAGCGACGACGTGCTCGTCGACCACACGTGGGTCTGGCGCGGTGACCACGGCGTCGAGGACTTCTCCGGCGGCTTCCTCGGCGACGACGAGCGCTGGGCCGTCAACACCGGCCGCCAGGGCGCCGTCGTCAACGGCGACGACGTCACCGCGACCGGCCTCTTCGTCGAGCACTTCCAGCGGGTCAACACCACCTGGAACGGCGAGCGCGGCACCGTGGTGCTCTACCAGAACGAGCTGCCGTACGACCCGCCGACGCAGGCGGACTGGACGCAGCCCGACGGCACGCTCGGCTACCCCGGCTACCGGGTGGCGGACTCGGTGCGGACGCACCGCCTCTACGGCGGCGGGTCGTACGTCTACAACCGCAACAACCCGAGCATCGTGACGGAGAACGGGTTCGAGGCGCCGACGACGCCGGGCGTCCAGCTGCACCACCTGCTCACCGTCAACCTCGGCGCGGGCACCATCCGCCACGTCGTCGAGGGCGTCGGCGGCCAGGTGGACGACACGAACACCGGTACGCCGCAGTACGTCGCGGACTTCCCCGTCCGCTGACCTCCTGAGCACCTGGGCTCCTCAGGTCCGGCGCCCCTGCGTCCGGGGACGCGCAGCCGTGCTCGCGAGAGCGATCCGCACGGCTGCGCGTCCCCGGACGCGCTCGCGCTCAGCCGGACTCGCGCACCACGAGCTCCAGGAGGTCTGGCGGCGCGGGGGGTGCGTCCCCGCCCTCAGCGCCGTCGTCGATGCCGGCGACCAGCCGGGCGACGAGGTGGGCCACCTGCCGGTCGACGGACTGCGCGACCGTCGTCAGCGGCGGCGCGGCGAGCCGGGCCAGGGGCACGTCGTCGACGCCGACGACGGCGAGGTCGTCGGGCACCCGCAGGCCCTCCTGCCGGACGCCCGCGAGGACGGCGAGGGCGACCTCGTCGTTGTACGCCGCCACCCCCGTCACGGCGTCGCCCGCCGACCGCCACGCGCGCACGGCCGCGGCCGCCGACGTCGCCTCCAGCTCCACCTCGCGGACCACCGGGGCGGGCAGGTCGAGCTCCGCGCACGCGGCGCGCACGCCGGCGAGCCGCTGGTCGGCGAAGGCCGCGACGCGCCGGTCCGCCGGGTAGGCGTAGCCGAGGGGGCGGCGGCCCGTGGCGGCGAGGTGCTCGGCCTGGAGACGACCGGCGCGCACCTGGTCGCCGGCGAAGGGGGCACGGCCCCCGCCCTCGGCCGCCGCCGTCGTCAGGACCTGGATGCCGGCGCGCCGCATGGCCGCCTCGTCCTCGGGGGCGAAGGCGGTGAGGCCGACGACGGCGCGGACGTCGACGGCGCGCCACAGGTCGGCGAGGGGGCGGCGGTCGCGCCCGTGGTGGGCGAGCAGGGCCATGCCCCGCGCGGCCAGCTCCTCGGTGAGGTCCTCGAGGAGGACGTCGACGACGGGCCCGATCGGCCAGTCGGGCAGCACGCAGAGCACGAGGTCGCTGCGACCGGTGCGCAGGGCGCGGGCCGCGGCGGACGGCGCGTACCCGAGCCGGCGCGCCGTCTCGACGACGCGCTCGCGGGTCGCCTCGGAGATCGAGGCGTCGCGGCGGCCGTTGAGCACGTAGCTGACCGTGGTGCGCGAGACGCCGCTGGCGCGCGCGACGTCGGCGCTCGTCGTCCGGGCCACGCGCTCTCCTCCGCCGGGGACCGGACCGTCCGGACGCCCGGCGCGGATGCTCCCACGGCGGTCACGTCCGAGGGCGTGCTCGTCAGGGGCCGGGCGTGCCGGACGGGCCGGTGGTGGCGGGCGGGCGGCCGTGCATGACGGGCGCCCGCCCGACGGTCACTCGACGGGCGCCGGCACCGCAGCGGCGACCTCGGCGCCGACCGCAGAGCCGACCGCAGCGCCGACTTCGACGCCGACCTCCGGGCCGACCGGCTCGCGGACGGCGGGCACGTGCGCGGCCACGGCCTCGTCGGCGTGCGGGAGCAGGGGCGCGATGAGCGCGCCGTAGAGGTCGGGGCGCCGGTCGCCCCACAGGTGCCCGTGCCGGCCGAGCCGGCGGTCGCGGACGGCCTGCAGGTCGACCGTCGCCCAGGCGACGCCCTCGCCCGCGACGTCCTCGCTGAGCACCCAGCCCTCGGCGCCGACGACGGCGGAGCCCTCGCTCCACTCGACGCCGCGCTCGACGCCGGTCCGGTCGCTGCACGCGACGACGACGTGGTTGGCGCGCGCCGCCCCCATGGCCGCGACCTGGCCGATCGGCCGCTCCCCCGGAGGCCGGTAGCCGGCCGCCCAGTTCGTCGGGACGGCGATGAGGTCGGCGCCGGCGAGCGCCGCCGTGCGCGGCCACTCGGGGAAGCCGAGGTCGTAGCAGATGAGCGCGGCGACGCGGCCGTGCGCCGTCTCGACGACGGGCGGCGGGGCGTCACCGGGCGAGAAGAGGTGCCGCTCGGCGTCCCAGAGGTGCACCTTGCGGTAGACGGCGCGCACGCCGGCCGCGTCGACGACGGCCGCGCTGTTGTGCAGGCGCCCGTCCTCGGCCAGCTCGAGGAAGCCCCCGACGACCACGGCGCCCGGCCGGGCGCTGCCGGCCTCGGCCCACCCGGCGAGCACCGGGGAGGTCGCGGGGATGGCCACCGACCGCGCCTCGTGGACGTCGGCCAGCACGTAGCCGCTCGTCACGAGCTCGGGCAGCACGACGACGTCCGCACCGTCGAGGACGGCGGCGGTGATGGCCGCGGCCGAGCGAGCGGCGTTGGCCGCGAGGTCGAGCAGGACCGGGGCGACCTGGACGGCGGCGACGCGCGTGCCCCGCCAGCCCCCCGTATCGGAGCCCGGCTCGTAGAAGGTGGTGATGTGGCTCACGGCGGGCTCCTTCCGGCTGAGGGTCGCCCGGCGCGTCGTGCGTCGCCGGACGTCGTCCACGTCGTCGTGGTGGCGGGACGGTAGCCCCTCCATCGCCCTCCGCGCGCCCTCCCTGAGGCCCCGCCATCCACTGTTCACGGCGCGCTACACGACCGTTACACGGCGGGGCTCCGGAGGGGCTCGACGAGGCCCCTCCGGCCGCTGCGGGCCGGGGATGACGACGCCCCGACGCGCCGCTTGTGGCGGCGCTCCGGGGCGTCGTGGGACTGCGCCCAGAGGGTGTCGATCAGCTGGGCGGTGTCGATCAGCTGGGGGTATCGATCAGCTGGGCGGGGCCGCCTGCGCGGGCTGGGGCTCGCTGATGCGGTCGGCGCGGGCCAGGGCCTCGCGGACGTCCTCGGCGCTGCCGCGGGAGGGCTTCATGACGTCGCCGTCGGTCGCGTACGGCATGACGTACACGGGGCGGCCGTTCTCCGAGCGCCAGCTGTCGTCGAGCCCGCCCCCGTCGACGACGTCGTAGCCCATCGCGTCGAGGAAAGCCGTCACCTCGCCCTTGGCGCCGGCGTGGTCGCCGAAGACCGGCAGCGCGCTGCGCTCCTCGCCCTGCGGGCGCCCGAGCTGGCCGAGGGCGACGAAGAAGATGTTGTTGAAGGCCTTGACCACGTGCGAGGCCTGCAGGTGCTCCTGCAGCAGGCCGCTCGTCGTCACCTCGGCGTGGTCGAGGGCGTCGACGTGCCCGTCGCGGTCCGGGTAGTAGTTGTTCGTGTCGATGACCGTCTTGGCGGCCAGCGGCGCCGCCGGGACGGCCTGGTAGGCGTGCAGCGGGACGGTGACGACCACGAGGTCGCCCGCCTCCGCGGCCTCCGTCGCCGTCGCGGCCCGCGCCCGGGGGCCGAGCTCGCCGACGAGGTCGGACAGCGTCTCCGGGCCGCGCGAGTTGGAGAGCACCACGTCGTAGCCGGCGTCCACGGCCAGTCGCGCGACGGTGCTGCCGATGTTGCCGGCCCCGATGAGTCCGATCGTCGTCATGCCCGGGGCAACGACCATCCCGCGGCGTCTCTTCCGCGTGATGGACCGCGGATCGATGGGAGCTGTGCGCCGAGGACGCGGTGCGCCGCGCCCTCGGCGCACCGTTCGACCCGTCGCGCCGACGCTCAGGCCATCCGGAGGACGTTCCCCGTCACCCGGTCCGCCGCCTCCGAGGCGAGCCACGCGATGACGCGGGCCGGGTCGTCGGGCCCGGCCACGCCCATCCACCGGTCGTCCGCCGCGACGGCGTCGCGCACCTCGTCGGTGACCCAGCCGGTGTCCGTGACGGGCGGGTGGACAGCGTTCGCGGTGACGCCGAAGCGCGACAGCTCGAGCGCCGCCGACAGCGTCAGGCTGACGAGCGCGGCCTTCGCGGCGCCGTAGGACACCTCGCCGGGGAACCCCTCGACGCCACCGGACGTCAGCGTGACGATCCGCCCCCAGGTGCCGCCGCGCACCTGCAGGCGGACGGCGAAGTCCGCGATGAGGGCCGCCCCGGCGCGCGCGTCGACGGCGAGCTGGCGGTCGAAGCTCTCGACGGTGAGCCCGTGCTGCGGCCGGCCCGCCCAGTCGCGCGCCTGGGGGCGGAAGGTGTCGAGCAGCGACGCCGTGGCGTTGTGGACGAGCACGTCGACGGGCCCGAGCGCGGCCTCGGCGCGGTCGAAGAGGGCCGGGACGACGTCCGCGTCGGAGAGGTCGGCGGCGACGGCCAGCGCGGTGCCGCCGTCGGCGCGGATCGCGGCGACGACGCCGTCGGCGTCGGAGGCGTGCGCGCGCCGCGAGCCCTCCTCGGCCTCGGGGTCGTCGAAGGCGAGGAAGGTGAGGAGGACCGCGCACCCGTCGGCGGCCAGGCGCCGCGCGGTGGCGGCGCCGATGCCGTGGTTGGCGCCCGTGACGAGGGCGACATGGCGGTGAGGGGAGGCGGGCACGCGCGGACGCTACGTGGCGCCCGTCGCACGGTCGAGGGACTTCTCGCGCCGACGACGTCAGCCGTGGGCTGAGGACGCGGTCAGCCGCGTCCTCGGCGCACCGCTCCCCCCACCCGGTCTCTCGGGCGGGGCGCCCCGGCCGTCAGCCCGGCAGCGCCTGCGCCAGGTCCTCGAGCAGGTCGTCGGCGTCCTCGAGCCCCACCGACAGCCGCACGAGCCCGTCGGTGATGCCGACGCGCGCGCGTCCCTCCGGCCCGAGCCGGCGGTGCGTCGTCGTCGCGGGGTGCGTGATGAGCGACTTGGAGTCGCCGAGGTTGTTGGAGATATCGACGACGCGCAGCCCGTCGAGCAGCCGGAAGGCCGCGTCCTTGCCGCCGTCGAGCGTCATCGTGACGACCGTGCCGCCGCCGCTCATCTGCGCGCGGGCGAGGTCGGCCTGCGGGTGGCTGTCGAGGAAGGGGTAGACGACGGACCGCACGCCGGGCTGCCCCTCGAGCCACCGCGCGATCCGCTCGGCCGAGGCGACCTGGCGCTCGACCCGCATCGCCAGCGTCTCGAGGCCCTTCGTCAGCACCCACGCGTTGAAGGGAGACAGCGACGGCCCCGTGTGCCGGATCAGCGTCTCGACGCCGCCGGTGAGCAGCTCGACCGGCCCGAGGATGGCCCCGCCGAGGGTGCGGCCCTGGCCGTCGATGTGCTTCGTCGTCGAGTAGACGACGACGTCGGCGCCCATCTCCATCGGCTTCTGCAGCACCGGGGTGGCGAAGACGTTGTCGACGACGACCGTCGCGCCGACCGCGTGCGCCATCTCGGAGACGCGGCGGACGTCGACGACCTCCTGCATGGGGTTCGACGGCGTCTCGAAGAAGACCGCCGTGGTCGGCTGCGCGAGCGCGGCCTCCCACTGGTCGAGGTCGGCGCCGTCGACGAAGACCGTCTCGACGCCCCAGCGCGGGAGGATCTCGTCGAGGATGACGAAGCAGGAGCCGAAGAGGCTGCGGGCGGCGACGACGCGGTCACCCTGCCCCAGCAGCGCCGCGAGCGCCGTGAAGACCGCGGACATGCCGGACGCCGTCGCCACGCACGCGGGCGCGCCCTCGAGCAGCCGCAGCCGCTCCTCGAACGTCGCGACCGTCGGGTTGCCGTAGCGGGAGTACACGAACCGGTCGAGGTCCCCGGAGAACGCCGCCTCCGCCTCGGCGGCCGAGCCGTAGACGTAGCCCGACGTCAGGTACAGCGCCTCGGCCGTCTCGGAGAAGCCCGAGCGCTCGAGACCGCCACGGACGGCGAGGGTGTCGGGGCGCAGCCGACGGGCGCCGTCCCCCGCCGACGGGTCGTCGGAGGCCGCGGCCGCCGGGTCGAGCGGGAAGACGGCGTCGTCGGCGCCCCCGGTGGGCGGGGTCACCCCTGCCGCCACGGCAGCCCGTCGGCGCGCCAGCCGCGCACCCCGCGGTGGTGGTGGTCGTCCGTCGGGCCCTCGAAGCCGTCGAGGACGTTGTACGCCGGGCCGAGGCCCGCCGTCGTCGCCGCCTGCGCCGCGCCGACGGAGCGCACGCCCGAGCGGCAGAGGAAGACGACGGGCGTCCCCTCCCCCACGCCGGCGTCGGCGAGCTCGGCGAGGAAGGAGGGGTTCCGCTCGCCCGTCGGGAAGTGCTGCCACTGGACGCCGAGGACGTCGCGGCCCACCGACGACAGGTCCGGCACGCCCACGTAAGCCCACTCGGCGTCGGTGCGGACGTCGACGAGGACGGCGCGCTCGTCACCGGCGAGCAGGTCCCAGGCCTCGCGGGGCGTGACGTCGCCCGCGTAGGAGCCGTCCGCCGGCGGGGTGCCGACGGGGCCGGGGGCGGCGGCGTCCGGCGTCGCCTCGGGGGCGACCTCCCCGCGCCCTGCGGCGTCCGGGCTGCTGCTCCCGCTCACTGGTGCACCTTCTTCCTGTCCGGGCCCCAGGCAGGCAGGGTTCGGGCGCACCCCTGGTCCCCACCGGGCCA
>NZ_CANMPM010000005.1 GCF_947499845.1 uncultured Pseudokineococcus sp. | reverse complement strand
GCCCTACCCGGCGGCGCCACCACCACGCCCACCAGCAACGGTCAGGAGGTGAGCACCGACCCCCTGCAGGCCCTCACGGCCTGACCAACCACGAGCATCACGCGCACCACCAGGTACACCACCCCAGCGGGCTTGACCGGGCAGGAGCGGGCGCAGTACGTAGAGTCGTCCACGGTCGAGGTCCTCGCTGAGCAGGTTGCTTGGTCGCTCCTGATCTTGAGGACCTCGACCCTCACCCACCTTCAGCCCACGACCGGCGTGTCGTCACCGCCCCCACCGCAGGTATGAAGAGCCTGATCGACCGCGGCGACGGTGGGCGGGTCTTGGCGGCGTAGTAGGTGCTGGGGGCGACCTGCAGCACCGTGCAGATCGGCTCGACCCCGAAGCGGTCCTTGTGCGCGTCGATGAAGTCGACGACTACTTCAGTCGGCGGTCGAGCTCCGCCTGGGCGAAAAACGCCGACGCCGTCTTCAGGATGTCGTTCGCCCGCCGCAGCTCACGCACTTCTCGTTCGAGCTCTGCGATCCGCCTGGCCTCATCGGTCGTCGTCCCCGGCCGGGTGCCGCCGTCGATCTCGGCCTGGGTCACCCAGTTCCGCAACGTCTCAGCGTTGATGCCGAGCTGGCCACCGACCCTCGCGATCGCCCCCGACCTCGTCGCCGGGTCCTTGCGGGCGTCCACCGCCATCCGGATCGCCCGCTCCCGGAGCTCGTCCGGGTACTTCCTCGGTGCTGCCATGACTCTCATCCTCCCGTGCGATGAGAGCCTCCATCAGACCCGGTACGAGACAGTGTGCCCGGGGGCCGGCGCCAGGTGCATCCCGCCGGGCAGGTCGTGAGGTTCCCGCCACGCGCGCACCTGCCCGGCCTCGAGGACCGGGGTGATGCTGTCGGCGTAGACGAGGCGGGCCCCGGCGAAGCGACGCGCCTCGTCCTCGGTCCGGGGCGCACGCACCTGGTCGGCGTTGTCAGGGTGGAAGTGCTCGACGTCCGGCGCCGGCAGCAGGTAGGTGGCGTTGGGGAAGGTCGGCACCCAGCGGTCGCCGTCACGGCGGGTGTTCCACCCGACGTGGTCGTAGTGGATGTGGGTGTTCACCACGACGTCGACGTCCTCGGGGGCCACCCCGGCAGCGGCCAGTCGTCGGAGGAAGTCGGTGGCCAACGAGGAGAAGCCCGGAGCTTGTGGGCGGTCCCTGTCGTTCCCGACGCCGGTGTCGACCAGCACCGTCAGACCACCCGTGCGCACCACCCAGGTCTGCACCGCCGCCCGGTAGCGCTCCGAGGCTCGCTCGTGGAAGTGCGGCGCCAACCAGGTGTGCCCCTGCCACACCTCCCGCGGGGTGTCGGGGAAGAGGTCCGCCACGGGCGCCAGCGGACCGAGCCACTCCACCACCCGGAAGACCTCGGCGTCCCCCAGCACGAAGCGGTCCGGAGCAGGCACCACGGGAGCTCCCCCACGTCGACGACCACGGCCGACGCCACGGTAGGACCGTCCTGGCACCCCGCCTCAGCGGGGTCGTCGCGCGAGCGGGGCCCACAGCACCCCTCCACCGCGTGACGGCGACCGACCGACGACCGTCGCTAAGCTCGTGGACGGTCCCGGGCCAGCGAGCACCGCACGCCAGGTCGAGAGCCGTGCCCCTCACCGCCTTCGCCGAGAGGTGAGGGCCAGCCGACGTGACCCCGCCGGTGGCCCGCGGTGGTCGCCCGCGCGAGCAGGTGGTCCCCTCGCTGCCCGGCTGTGCGAGGTCCTCGACCGGGACAGGCAGACGTCGGGGCGAGAGCCACGACGGAGCGGACGCGCATCGCGCCGACCGGCACCGAGCGGGGCCTCCGCGCCCGACGAGGCGCCGGGACGGCGAGGTGGTCCGGCTGAGGATCGCGGCGCGCTCCGGAGACGCCGGCGCTGGCGCGACGGTGAGACGTCGCGGGTCAGCCGGCGGAGACGACGACAACTCCTTCGAGTCCTGCAGCATGGGTGCGCGGCGTCGTCGCCGTCGTCTGCGCGGACCACCGGTCCTCGACGGGCGCGGTCTCCCGAACCCTCGCGCGTCCGAGCACCCGCCCGGGCGACGCCCACCCACCCGCAGCACGCAGACGCAGGAGGCCCGCCGTGGTCCGCTTCCACCCCGACCTGGCGGTCGGCCGCCTCATCCCGCCGGTGCGCTTCGGGCCGGTGTCGACGTCGCTGCTCAACCGCGTGAGACCTCGGGGCACCAGCGGGGGCGAGGACCTGCTGGTCGAGGACCACGCGGTCCCGGGCCCGGACGGCGCGCCCGCGGTGCGGGTGCGGACCTACCGGCCCCGCTCGGCGCAGGGGCGCGTCCCGGCGCTGCTGTGGATCCACGGTGGCGGGATGGTCTCGGGCACAGCGCTCATCGACGAGCGCGCGAACATGGACCTCGCCCGGACCCTCGGCGTCGTCGTCGCGAGCGTCGAGTACCGGCTCGCCCCCGGCGCGCAGGCGCCGTCCCAGGTGGAGGACTGCTACGCCGCGCTGCGCTGGCTGGCGGCCGGGGCGGGCGACGTCGGGGTCGACCCGGAGCGGATCGCCGTGGGCGGGGCGAGCGCCGGCGGGGGCCTGGCCGCGGGGCTCGTGCTCCTGGCGCACGACCGGGGCGGGCCGGCCGTCGCCTTCCAGCTGCTCGTCTACCCGATGATCGACGACCGGACCGTCGTGCGGGACGGCGCGCCCGTGCCGGGGGTGCGGGTCTGGACGCCCGCGAGCAACCGCTACGGCTGGACCTCGTACCTCGGCGTCCCGCCCGGCAGCCCCGGCGTCTCGGCGTACGCCGCCCCCGCCCGTCGCGCCGACCTCACCGGGCTGCCGCCGGCGTGGGTCGGCGTCGGCACGCTCGACCTCTTCCACGACGAGGACGTGCGGTACGCGCACCGGCTGCGGGAGGCGGGCGTCGCGTGCGCCCTGGACGTCGTCGAGGGAGCCTTCCACGGCTTCGACGCGCTCTTCCCGCGCCGGCAGGTCTCCCGGACCTTCTGGCGCGCGCAGGCGTCGGCCCTGCAGACGGCCCTCTTCCCCGACCGGCCGCCGCTGCGCTGGGGGCCCTCGACCTGACGGGCGACCCCGAGAGCCTTCGGGCCCGTGGTCCCGCGTCAGACCGCACCGGGACGACGACCTCCGCCTCGGCGACGACATCGAGCCTGTCGTCGCGGACGGCGCCCGTGGTGGCCGCAGCCTCGATGTCGCGACCGGCGGCCGCCACCAGCGCACGGGCAGGGGCACGGTGGGCGCTCGAGCCGCGCGGTGCTCCGCACCTCCGCCGTAGGGCCTGCCCCGAGCGCTCCTGCCACCGCGCGGACGACGTGAGCCTCGTCGCGTCGGTCACCCGCCCGCGCCCGACTCGCCGCCGCGATGTCGCGCCACGGCCGCGGCGGCGAGGTCGCGCACCGGCGGCAGGTCGGGCAGGGCCCCGCCGGTGACGGCGCGCCGGGCCCGGGCGGCGAGGGCGCCGTCGTAGAGGGCGAGCAGCTCGGCGGCCAGGGCCGCCGGGTCGGCGGCGCCG
This sequence comes from uncultured Pseudokineococcus sp., assembly GCF_947499845.1. Lineage (GTDB taxonomy): Bacteria > Actinomycetota > Actinomycetes > Actinomycetales > Quadrisphaeraceae > Pseudokineococcus. The sequence continues at coordinate 197,576 of NZ_CANMPM010000005.1, read as the reverse complement.
GTGGCCGCCGACAGCGCGTGGAGCCGGTCGACGAGCAGCCGGGTGTCCTCGACCAGCCACCGGTGGGCGGGGTGCTCGGGGGAGACGACCTCCACGGACGCGGCCAGGAAGGCGCACCCGCGAGCGCTGCCCGGCTCGGCGGGGAAGCCGTCGAGAGCGTCGAAGACCGCGAGCACCCGGGCGTCCGCGACGTCCCCGCAGCGGGCCAGCTCAGCGTCCCACGCCTCGCGCCAGCGCTCGTGGCGGCGCTGCAGGTAGGCCGCGACGAGCCCGTCCTTGCCCGCGAAGTGCGCGTACAGGGTCGCCGGCGCCACCTCCGCCCGCCGCAGCACCGCGTCCACGCCGGTCGCGGCGACCCCGTGCTCGTAGAAGAGCTCCTCGGCGGCGTCGAGCAGGCGCTCACGAGCCGGACGGCGTGCGGTCCTCGTCGGCATGCCTCTACTATAACGACCATTATGGTGAAGCGATCGTTACAGCAGGCGCCCTGCGACACGGCGGGGGCGTCGACGCCCAGGGGCGCCGATCCCGAGCGGCCCCGTCGCGTCCGCTCCCTTGTCGCATCCGGGACCGGCCTCGTCGCGCTCACCTACGGCGTCGTCCGCTTCGGGTACGGCCTGCAGCTGCCGCAGCTGTCGGCCGAGTTCTCGCTGCCCCCCGGCCTCGCCGGCGCCATCGCCTCCGGGAGCTTCGCGGCCTACTGCGTCGCGGCCCTCGTCGCGCAGCGGCTCATCGCCGCCCGGGGCGCGCGCACGGCGCTGTGGCTGGCCGCTGCCCTGGCCGCCGCGGGTGCGCTCCTCGTGTCGCTGTCGTGGTCGGCGGCGGCGCTGGCCGTGGGCGTGCTCGTCGCCGGGGGCGCCGCCGGCGCGGCCTCGCCGTCGCTGGTCGTCGCCGTCGCCTCGACCGCGCGCGGCCCGCTGGTCGACCGGGCGCAGTCGGTCGTCAACGCCGGCACCGGCATCGGGGTCGCCGTCACCGGCGCGGCCGTCCTCGCCGCGCCCCAGGTCTGGCGCCCCGTGTGGTTCGCCGCGGCCGTGGCCGCCGTGCTCACCGCCGCGGTGGTCGACCGGTCCGCCACCTGGCCCGTACCGCCGCCGGAGCGCGACTCCGGACGGCGCAGCGGGTTGGGGACCCCGAGGTCACCGCGCCGGACGATGGCGCGGCCGGTGCTGGCCGCCGCCGTCGCGGGGCTGGGCAGCGCGGCGGTGTGGACCTTCGGGCGCGACCTCGTCACCACCACCGGCGGCCTGCCCGAGCGGACCACGGCGGCGCTGTGGGTGCTCCTCGGCGCGGCGGCCGTCCTCGGCGCGGCCAGCGGCGACGCCGTGCGCCTGCTCGGGCTGCGCCGGTCCTGGGTCCCCACGGTCACGCTCACCGCGGCGGCCACCGCTGTCCTCGCCGTCGCCCCCGGGCAGGTGGTGCTCGCCGCCGTCGCCGGCGCCGTCTTCGGCGGCGCCTACACGGCCCTGTCCGGCGTCCTCATCGCCTGGGCCGGCGACCTGCGACCGGACGCCGCCGGACCGGCCACGGCGACGCTCTTCGTCGCCCTCACCGCCGGGCAGGCCGTCGGCGCCTCCGCCACCGGTGCCCTGGCCGCGCAGGTCGGCCTGCCGGCGGCCTTCGTCGTCTGCGCCGTCGTCGTCCTCGGCGCCACGCTCGTCCTGCCCGGACGGACGCCCCGGGCTGCGTGACGGACGACGACGGGGAGGGCCGCGGATCGCTCGCCCGCACGGCGCCGCGAGCTCGTGGGCGGGAGGCCGGGACGCCGGGCGGCTGCCCGTCGCGGCAGACCGTCGCCCCCGATCGCCCCGCGCGCCACCCACCGGGCCGAGTTCGTGCTCAAGATGTCGCAGCACCCTTCCGCGGCAGCGGGGACGTCGGCACCGACGTCCCGCGCCCCAGGCCCGCACAGCAGGGAGACGCCATGATCGAGCAGCCGCTCCGCCCCGAGGACCTGGCCGCCGACCTCACCGAGCTGGTCGCCGAGGAGCACCGGCTGCTGCAGCGGGCCAGCAGGTCGGTCGACGACGAGCAGCGCCTCCGCCAGATCCGCCTGGAGCAGGACCGGCTGTGGGAGCTGCGGCGCCGGCTGCGGGCGCAGCGAGCTCACGGCGAGGTCCCCGCCGTCGTCCCCGACCGCAGCGCTCGCGCGGTCGAGCACCACCTGCGGTAGGCGCTCAGGCACCGGACGCGGCGTCGCCCCCGTCCACCGAGGGAGCCCGACCGCCGCTCCTCCGCCGGCTGCGCCGCGACGCAGACGTGACGGCCAGCACGTTCGCCACCACGACGACGGCGATGCCGGCCCACTCGTGCGCCGCCACGACCTGGCCCAGCAGCACGAGACCGACCAGCGCCGCGAGCACCGGCTGCGTGCTCGAGAGGACTCCGAACAGGCGCGGGGGCACGGTGCGCAGGGCCACGAGGTCGGCGGCGAAGGGCACGACGGAGGACAGCAGCCCGGTGGCGAGCACCCGCAGGAGGGTCTCGGCGTCCCACCGACCGTCGGCGGTGACGAGCACGAGGACCGGCAGGTAGCCCACCGCGGACAGGCCGCTCGCCAGGGCGGGGCCCTGCAGCCCCGGCAGCCGCCGGCCGACCACCCGGTTCATCACGATGTAGGCCGCCCAGCACGCCCCGGCGGCGACGCCGACGGCGACGCCCACGAGGTCGCTCGAGGGCCGGGCAGCACGAGGAGGTAGACGCCGGCCGCCGCGACGAGCGCGGTGAGCAGGTCGCGGCGCGAGCGGGACGCGGCCAGCGCCACGCCCAGAGGCCCGAGGACCTCCAGCGTCACGGCCAGGGCCAGGCCGATGCGGTCGACGGCGGTGTAGAGCGCCAGGTTCATGCCGGCGAAGACGAGGGCCAGCAGCAGCACGGGCCACCACTGCGACCAGGTCGACCGGCGCAGCGGCGGCCGGGCCAGCGGCGGCAGGACGGCCTCGGCGACCACCTGGCGCACCGAGGACGTGTGACCCCCCGAGGCCGCCCCGGCCGCGACGCGCGACACCCACTCCGTGGACGAGTGGCTCTCGCTCATCGCCGCCGGGCAGGCGATCGGGATCACCTCGGAGGCCACCGCGTGGCAGCACCCGCGCCCGGGCCTCGTCTACCGACCGGTTCCTCGACGCGGAGCCCGTGCCCGTCTGGCTGGCCTGGTGGCGCGACGACGAGCCGTCGTGCGCGGCCGAGCTCGTCGGCTCCGCCCGCGAGCTCTACGGCTCGACCTGACGGCTGAGGCGGGCCCCCGGCCCGCCTCAGCCGGCGACGACCGCGGTGCTGGTCCGGCCGCCGTCGACGTCGAGGCGCGTGCCGTGCACGCCCTCCGCGTCGTCGCTCGCCAGGTAGGCCACCGCGGCGGCGACCTGCTCGAGGCGCACGAACCGGCCGAGCGGCGTGCCCACGACCGACGGCCAGCCCGGGTCGGACCGGTCGTCGACGGGGCGCACGACGCCCGGGCTCACGGAGTTCACGCGGACACCGGCGGGCCCGAACTCCGTGGCCCAGTTCCGGACGAGCGCGTCCGCCGCGGCCTTGGACGCCGAGTACGCCGGGACCACGGGCGTGCCGCCCTGCGCCATCCACGAGCTGATGCCGATGACGGCGCCTCCCCCGCGGGCGGCCATCGCCGGGGCGAGCCGGGCCACGAGGAAGAAGGGCCCGGTCACGTTGACGGCCCACGCCTCGGCGAGCTGGGCCTCCGTCGTCTGCGCCGTGGAGGACACCGAGACGACGGCGGCGTTGTCGACGAGGACGTCGACGCGGCCGCCGAGCGCCGCCTCCGCGCGGGCGGCGGCGTCGTGGGAGGTCGCCTCGGTCCCGTCGAGGTCGACGGGCACGAAGACGGCGCGCCCGCCCGCCGCGGTGACCTCCGCGACAACGGCCTGGCCGCGCCGGACGTCCCGGCCGCCGACGGCGACGAACGCGCCCTCGGCGGCCAGGCGGACGGCGGTGGCGCGACCGATGCCGCTGGTGGCGCCGGTGACGAGCGCCGTCCTGCCCGCGAGGCGGGCGAGGGGGCCGACCGCGGAGGGCCGGGGCTCCGGGGTCCGGTAGGTCGGGAACTGGTCGGTCGAGGGCTGGGGGCTGGTGGTGGCCACGACTCAGGCCGGCTGCAGGTAGCGGGTGGCCGAGAGGCCGCCGTCGACGTCGAGCAGCGCGCCCTGGACGAAGGCGGCCTCGTCGGTGACGACCCAGCGCACGGCCGTGGCGATGTCGACGGGGCGCACGGGGCGGCCCGCCGGCGTGGTCGCGGTCATGGCGGCCAGCGCCTCCTCGGCGCCGGCGTTGCCCGGGGTCGACGTGGCGCCGGGGGCGACGGTGTTGACGCGGACGCCGGACCGGCCGTACTCGGCGGCCCAGGTGCGCGTGAACTGCTCCGTCGCCGCCTTGCTCGCGGTGTACACGGCACCGAAGGGGACGCCCGTGCGGGCCATCTAAGACCCGACGGTGACGATGGCGCCGCTGCCGCGCTCGGCCATCGCGGGCGCCAGGGCGCCGACGAGCACGTGGGGCGCCCGGATGTTCAGCGCCCACACGGCCTCGAGCTCGGCGTCGGACGTCGCGGCGGTGGGCCCGGCGGGGTAGACGCCGGCGTTGTTGACGAGGACGTCGACGCGGCCGCCGAGCGCGGCGGTGGCCTCGCGGGCGAAGTCGCGGACGGCGTCGGGGGACGCGCCGAGGTCGGCGGTGACGGCGTGGGCGGTGCCGCCGTCGGCGCGGATGGCGGCGACGACCGCCTCGGTGCGGGCGGCGTCACGGCCGTGCACGACGACCTCGGCACCGGAGGAGGCCAGCACGCGGGCGATGGCCTCCCCGATGCCGCTGGACGAGCCGGTGACGACGGCGGTGCGGCCCTCGAGGCGGGCGTCACGGGGGAGGGTTGCCACGGTCTGCTCATTGGACTGCATGGTCCAATCATAGTATGGCTGGACCGGACGGTCCAGCGACGTAGGCTGGTGGGCATGAGCGAGCGGACGACGGGCGGGCTGACCGAGAAGGGTCGGGCGACGCGCCAGCGCATCGTCGAGGCGACGGCGCTGCGGATCCTCGACGCCGGCGTCGACGGCACGAGCCTCGACGACGTCCGGGCCGCGACGCTCACGAGCAAGAGCCAGCTCTTCCACTACTTCCCCGGCGGCAAGGCCGAGCTGGTGCGCGCCGTGGCGCAGTGGGAGGGCGAGCAGCTGCTCGCCGCGCAGGAGCCGCACCTGTCGGACCTCTCGACGTGGGAGTCGTGGGAGGCGTGGCGCCAGGGGCTGGAGGCGTACTACCTGGGCCTCGGGCGCTGGGCCTGCCCGATCGGGTCGCTCACCGCGCAGATGGCCGCCACGGACGCCGAGACCGCCGCCTTCCTGCGGACGGCGTGGACCACCTGGCGCACCCGCCTCGCCGCCGGGGTCCGCCGCATGCAGGCCACCGGGAGCATCGACCCGGCCGCCGACCCCGACCGCCTCGCCACGTCCGTGCTCGCCGCCATCCAGGGCGGACTGCTGCTCAGCCAGCCCGAGCGCGCGAGCTGGCCCCTCGAGGCCGCGCTCGACACCGCGTGGGCGACGCTGCACACTCCCGCGACGGCAGGGACGCCGACCAGGTCCTGAGCCCCTGGCGGCGAGCGGGGACCGGACGGCGCCGCAGCGACGGCCCCTACGGCGTCGGGGAACCCTCCACCAGCGCGTAGACGCCGAGCCGGTTGCCGTCCGGGTCGTGGAGCTCGAAGTGGTCCACCACCCCCTCGACGTGCTCGACGGGGCTGGCCTCGACGCCGAGCCCGACCATCCGCGTGCGCTCGGCCGTCGCGTCGGCCACCCCGAGGCGCAGGACGACCTCGGCGCCGGAGCGGGCCGTGACTCCCTGCCCGAGCTGCAACCAGACCGGCCCGACCTGGAACTCGACGAGGTCGTCACCGATCTCGACGTCGGGCTCCCCCAGCTCCAGCACCCGCTGGTACCAGGCCACCGCCCGGGCCAGGTCGCTCACCGGCAGCCCGACGGTCACGCTCGAGACGTCCACGAGCCCAGCGTGGCAGTGAGCGCGGCCCCCGTGGGGCTCTCGCCGGACCGAGCTCTCAGTCGAGGTCGGTGCTCGCGCTGAGCTCGCGCCACTCGTCGATCTCGGCGCGCTGGGCGTCGAGCACCTGGTCGATCGAGGAGAGGGCGTCGCTGCCCAGCATCAGCAGGCCGGGCGCCCGCCCGGACTCCACGGCGGTGATCATCGCCGCGGCGGCCTTGGCGGGGTCGCCGGGCTGGGTGCCGTGCGCGCGGTCGTTCTCCTTGCGCCGGGCCCCGACCGTCTCGTCGTAGTCCTCGATGACCACTCGCGTGCCCGTCAGCGACCGCCCCGCGAAGTCGGTGCGGAAGCCGCCCGGCTCGACCGCCATGACGGTGACGCCGAGGGGCGCGAGCTCGGCGCGCATCGACCCGCTGAGGCCCTCGAGCGCCGCCTTCGTCGCGGCGTAGTAGCCGGAGCCGGGCGGGCACACCCGCGCGCCGATCGAGGAGATGTTGACGATCGTGCCGCTGCGGCGGGCCCGCATGCCGGGCAGCACGGCCTTCGCCATGGCGACCGGTCCGTGGACGTTCGTGGCGAACAGGTGCGCGACGTCGCCCTCGTCGCCCTCCTCGACGGCGCCGCGGTAGCCGTACCCGGCGTTGTTGACGAGGACGTCGACGCCGCCGAAGCGCTCCTCCGCCGCGGCGACGGCGGCTCGGACCTGCTCGCCGTCGGTGACGTCGAGCGCGACCGCGAGCGCCGTGTCCGGGTGGGCGTCGACGAGGTCCTGCACCGACCCGGGGTCGCGCGCCGTGACGACGGCCTGCCCGCCCCGCTCGAGGACCGCCTCGGCGAGCGAGCGTCCGAGCCCCGTCGAGCATCCGGTGATGAGCCAGGTGGCCATGCGTCCTCCGTCGTCGTCGCGCGCCGGCGCGTCCGCGCCGGCCCCACGACCCTGGCGACCCGTCAGCCCCGGCGCGAGGCGAGACGGTCGGTCGGGCGCCCTCAGGCCGCCCGGGCGCGGGCCGTGCGGGCCGGACGGCGGCCGGGGCGAGCCGCCGTCGCCAGCGCCTCGGCGACGACCACGGCCAGCACGGCGCCGGTCGCGTTGAGCGCCGCGTCCAGCGGCGAGACGACCCGGCCGAGCGGGAGCGCCAGCTGGAGGACCTCGATCGAGGCCGCCGTGGCGACGGCCAGCGCGACGAGGACCCGCGGACGGGCGACCTGCTCCTCCAGCCGGTGGACGGTGAGGGCGAGCGGGACGAGCAGGAGGAGGTTGCCGAGCAGCTGCACGAGCGTGCCGGGGTGGTCGAGCCCGGCGAGGTACCAGCGCAGCTCCTCCCCCGGGGCGCCCCAGGCCCACCCCTCGCCCACCGGGGTGAGCGTGACGGCGGCCGTGAGGACGGCGGCGACGAGCGCCACCGCGGCCCGCCGGCGCCGGGAGCGCGGGGCCGGCGACGACGTCACCTCGGGCGCCGTCCACGTCCGCGCGGTCACGAGGTGGCGCCCCGCCACGGCGCGACCGGCTCGAGCGCGCCCTCGGGGAGGCGGACGCCGGCCAGCCGCTCCGACCAGCCCCAGACCCGCGCGGCGTCGGCGGTGCTGCGCAGCGGCCGGAAGAGCGCCTGCTCGGCGGGGCCGCCGCTCACGTGGCCGAGGCCCCGCGGGCCGAACATCAGGCCGCCCGCGGGCTCGGGCGCGGTGGCGGCCACGAGCGCGGGCAGCGGCGCCGTCTCGAGGGTGCCGGCGAGGCCCCAGCGCGAGAGGTGGCGGATGAGCCGCACCTGCGGGGTGTCGCGGTCGCGGCCCATCTCGGGCCGGGCGGCGAGCAGGCCCGTGGGCACGACGCCGGGGTGGGACAGCGCGCACGTCAGGCCCCAGCCGTGGGCCCGGCTGCGCCGGTCCAGCTCGAGGGCGAAGAGCCCCTGCGCGATCTTGGAGGAGGAGTAGGCGGCCTGGCCGTCGTAGCGCTGCTCCCAGTCGGGGTCGTCCCAGCGCACCGAGCCGCGCATCGCCGCGATGCTGATCTGCGAGACGACCCGGACGCGCCCGGCCGCCAGCAGCGGCAGCAGGTGCGCGACGAGCGCGACGTGGCCGAGGTGGTTGACGCCGAGCTGCAGCTCGTGGCCGTCGGCGGTGGTGGTGCGCGCCGGCGGCGTCATGACGCCGGCGTTGGCGACGAGGAGGTGCACGGGGCGGCCCTCCTCCGCGAGCGTGCGGCCGAGCGCGGCGACGGACGCGAGCGACGCGAGGTCGAGCTCGCGCAGGGAGACCCGTGCGCGGGGCACCGCCGCCGTGATGGTCTCCAGCGCCGCCCGGCCCTTGGCGGGGCTGCGGACGGGGAGCAGGACCTCGGCCCCGGCGGCGGCCAGCCGGCGGGCGACGACGAGGCCGACGCCGTCACTGGCTCCGGTGACGACGGCGAGGCGGCCGGAGAGGTCCGGCAGCGTCGTGGTGCTGCGAGGGCGGGGCATGGCTCCTCCTGGAGGTCCTGCGGTGGTCGCCGGCGGGTCCCGACGGCGCCGGGGTCGGCGTGGGCTCGACGCTCCGCCACCGCCCGGACCGGGACAAGGGACCCGCGGAGCCACGGACCGCCGGTCCGCCCCTGCGCCGGGGCGGCACGTCCGCGACCGGCCGCCCTCCCCGGAGAGCTCACCGCGAGAGGGGGACCGGCAGGCCGTGGCTCACCGCGCCGTCGCACGGGTAGACAGGACCGGGCGCCCGTCGGCGGCGGCCGTGACGAGGTCGGGAGGTCCGCGGTGACGGTCGACAGGGACGGGCTGGCGCACTTCCTGCGCACCCGGCGCGAGGCGGTCCAGCCCGAGGACGTGGGCCTGCCGCGCGGCCCGCGGCGGCGCACGGACGGGCTGCGCCGCGAGGAGGTGGCGGCCCTGTGCCACATGTCGACCGACTACTACGCGCGGCTCGAGCGCCAGCGGGGCCCGCAGCCGTCGCTGGAGATGGTGGCCTCCATGGCCCAGGGGCTGCACCTGACCCTGGACGAGCGCGACCACCTCTTGCGCCTGGCCGGGCACCAGCCGCCCCCGCGGGGCGCGGCGAGCGCGCACGTCAGCCCGGGGCTCCAGCGCATCATGGACCGCCTCGTCGACACGCCGGCCGAGGTGGTCAGCGAGCTGGGCGAGACGCTGCGGCAGACGCCGCTCGCGAGGGCGCTGCTGGGCGACAGCACCCGCTTCACCGGCCCGGCCCGCAGCGTGGGGTACCGCTGGTTCACCGATCCCGAGGCTCGCAGCCGGCACGACCCCGCCGAGCACGAGCACCTCTCACGGCTGTACGTCTCGCACCTGCGCCGCGTCGTCACCCTCCGGGGCCCGGCCTCCCGCGCCGCGCACCTGGTCGACCTGCTGGGTGACCACGCCGAGTTCCGCGCGCTGTGGGACCAGCACGAGGTCGGCCTGGTGCCCGAGGACGTCAAGCGCTTCGTCCACCCCGAGGTCGGCCCCCTCTCGCTCAGCTGCCAGCGGCTGCTCGACCCCGACCAGTCCCACTCGCTGCTCGTCTACACCGCCCAGCCCGGCACCGAGGACCACGAGAAGCTGCAGGTGCTCGCCGTCGTCGGGACGCAGCGGATGGCCACCAGCTAGGCCGTCCGCCGGACGCCGCCGTCGACGCCGCGAGGTGCGCGAAGGACGACCACGCCGCAGCCTGGCCGGGACGCGGGGCGCACGGCTCCGGGGGTGCTCGCTGCTCGGGGGCGGACGACGACGGAGGGACGGACCGCGTGGCCGAGACCGACGAGGACCGCTCGCACGACCGGGAGCAGCTGCCCGACGACCGGGGTCGCTGGGGTGACGACGACGAGCGGGGGACGCTCAACCTCGTCACCGACGCGGTGCGCGCCCGGGCCGCCGCCGAGGTGCGCACGGGGCGGCACGTGCCGCTGGCCCGCCCGATCGACCCGGCGCCGGTCGCGAGCAACCCCTTCGCCCCGCCCGCGCCGGCCTCCCCGCCCGTCCAGCAGGCCCTCCTCTGGACGGGGGTGCCGCCCATGGGGATGTCGGAGGTCCTCACCGTCGTCCCCCACGACCCGCGCCTGACCCACCTCGACGCCGTCGTCCACATGCCCCTGGACGGCGAGGTGCACCCCCGGCGCCCGCTCGCGGAGGCCGTCACGGCGGCCGGCGTCCAGCACGGCTCGACGACGGCCTTCGCCGACGGGGTGGTGACCCGCGGGGTGCTCCTCGACCTCGCGCCGGGCGACCGGCTGCCGCCGGCGCACCCGGTGACCGCCGCCGACCTCGACGCCGCCGAGGAGCGCGCCGGCGTCCGGCTCGAGCCCGGTGACGCGCTCGTCGTCCGCACCGGCTGGGAGGTCTCCTGGGAGGCCGACGAGCCGACGCCCGGCATGACGCTCGACGCGGTCGCCTGGATGCACCGGCGCGACGTGGCCGTCTACGCGGGCGACGTCGGGGACGCCGTGCCCCCGCTCGAGGGTCCGGTGCCGATGCCGCTGCACATGGTCGGGCTGGCCCGGCTCGGGATGCCGCTCGTCGACAGCGCCGCCGTCGAGGAGCTCGCCGCGGTGTGCGCCGAGCTCGGCCGCAGCGCCTTCCTGCTCGTGCTGGCGCCCCCGCGGCTGCGCGGCGCCACGGGCGTGCCGGTGAACCCCGTCGCCGTCTTCTGACCGGCGCCCCCGGTCCACCACGTCGGGCCGGTGGCGCTCCCCTCAGGACAGGGAGGCGCTCGCAGCCACGAGCTCCTGCAGGGCCGCCGCGGTGTGGGGGGCCAACGGCTCGTCCTCGGCCCGGTCGCCCTCGGACCACCGGGCGTAGCCGAGCTTGAAGGCGAGGACGCCCATCTCGGCGGCCAGGTGCGCCGCGGCGTCGGGCACCCCCCGCTCGACGAGGGCCCCGGTGACGGCGGCCGCCATGCCGACGCTCTTCAGCGCGTCGCGCTCCTGCAGCTCGGCGCTGGCCGCGACGGCCGCCCGCAGCCGGGGACCGAGCTCGCGGTTCAGCGGGCCCATGGCGCCCGACGCGCGGGCGAGGCCCTCCGCCACCGCCTCCAGCGGGGTGGCCCCCGGAGGCGCCTCGGCGACCCCCTCGACGAGGAGCCGGCTCAGCGACTCCTGCCCCGCCACCAGCACCTCGCGCTTGTCCGAGAAGTGGCGGAAGAAGGTGCTGCGCGTGACGCCGGCGCGCTCGGCGATCTCGGCGACGGTCGTGGCGTCGTAACCCTGCTCGGTGAAGAGGTCCACGGCCGCCACGACGAGGCGCTCCCGGCCTCCCGGCTCCCATCGCGGCATGGGCCGAGACTACCGACGCGACACCTGTCGCATCGGTGGGCTACGGTGACGGGACACCAGTCGCATCAGTGACGGCTGGGAGCCCACCCACCCGAGGAGAACGTCGTGCACGTCTTCGTCACCGGGGGCACCGGGGGCACCGGAACGATCGGCACCGCCGTCGTCGCCGAGCTGCTCGCCCACGACCACACCGTCACCGCCCTCGCCCGCTCGCAGGGCTCCGCCGACGCCCTCACGGCCGCCGGCGCCCGCCCGCTGCGCGGCGGCCTCGCCGACCTCGACGTCCTGCGCGCCGGCGCCCGCGACGCCGACGGCGTCGTCAGCCTCGCCTTCAGCCGCGACTACGGGTCCACCGAGTCCGTCGAGGCCGGCATGGCCGAGGAGGAGGCCGCGGCCACCGCCCTCAGCGAGGAGCTCGTGGGCAGCGACCGGCCGCTCGTCACCGTCTCGGGGACGCCGTGGGTCGCGGGCCGCGCCGCCACCGAGGAGGACCCCCTGCCCCTCGACGGCCCCGTCGCCCGCCGGGCGCAGACCGTGACCGCCGTCCTCGCCCTGGCCGAGCGCGGCGTGCGCTCCGCGGCGGTCCGCATGCCCCGGACCGTCCACGCCGACGGACGGGGCGGCTTCGCCGGGCTGCTCACCGACGCCGCCCGCGCCAGCGGCGTGGCCGGCTACCCCGGCGACGGCACCCAGCGCTGGCCCGCCGTCCACGCCGCGGACGCGGCGTCGCTGTTCCGCCTCGTGCTCGAGGGCGCTCCCGCAGGGACGGCCTGGCACGCCGTCGCCGACGAGGGCGACGCCGTCCGCGACATCGCCGCCGTCATCGGCCGCCGCCTGGGCCTCCCGGTGCGGTCGCTGCCCGTCGAGGACTTCGGCCCCTTCGGGCCGGTGTTCGCCCTCGACCAGCCCGCCTCCAGCGCCCGGACCCGCGAGGCGCTCGGCTGGACCCCGACCCACCCGGGCCTGCTCGAGGACCTGGAGCGGCTCGGCGCCTGAGGCGGCCCGAGCCGGTCGCGGGGCCGCGCCCCGGCGAGGGGCACCGGCGGCGCGCGGGGCGTCGCGCCACGACGGCGCGGCGCCCCGTCTCCGTGTCGACCTACGTCCCCCTGAGGTCCCACGCCGCGTCGTCGTCGACCCGCCCCCGGCTCGCCCCGACGACCTTGAGCAGGAGGCGGTTCAGCTCGCCGCCCTCCTCGGCAGTCAGCCCGGAGTCGCGGAGGTCGTTGCTCGACAGGGCGACACCCCACGCCCCCTCGAGGGCCTCCCGGCCGGACGCGGTGAGGCGCACCGGGTTCCGCCGTCCGCGCGCGCGCTCGCCCGTGCGCTCGAGGAGACCTCGCCGCTCGAGGCCGTCGAGCAGCGGGGCGATGCTCTGCGGGCGCAGGAGCACCGCCCGTGCCAGGTCGGCCTGCGACATCGGCCCGGTGATGTCGAGCTGCGCGAGGACGCCGAAGTGCACCGGGTGCAGGTCCAGCTCGGCGAGGCGCTCGGCCAGGCGCTGGCCCAGGTAGCGCGCGACGCGGACGACGTTCCACGTCACGACGCCGTCCAGCTCCGCCTCGGTCAGGGCACGGTCCGCGTCCACGACCGCATCGTCGCAGCGTCCACTTGCAGGTCTCTGCTAGTCGGGTGCAGGCTCGCCGCATGCCCTCCTCACCGGACAGCGCCGAGCGCGCGCCCCTGCGCCACCGCCGGCTCCTCGTGCTCGGCGCCAACGGACCGACGGGCCGCCGCACGGTCGACCAGGCGCTCGAGCGCGGCCACGAGGTCCACGCGCTGACCCGCCACCCCGAGTCCTTCTCCCTGGAGCGCCACCCCGACGGGCACCCCCGGCTGCGCGTCGTCGCCGGGGACGCGACGGACGAGGCCGTCGTCGACGCCGCGGTGGCGGAGGCGGACGCCGTCGTCTGCACCATCGGCACGGCCTTCACGCGGAAGCCCGTCGAGGTCTACTCCGTGACGGCCCGGCTCCTGGTCGCGGCGATGCGCCGCCACGGGAGGCGGCGGCTCGTCGTCGTCACCTCCGGGGGCGTCGACACCGGGCACCCGGCACCCCGCGCCGTCGCCCGGCTGTCGCGCTCGCTCATGCGGGACCACTTGGGGCGCACCGTGTACGACGACATGCAGCGCATGGAGGACCTCGTCACCGCGAGCGACCTCGACTGGACGGTCGTGCGGCCGCCCGGGCTCGTCGACCGGGACGGCACCGGCTACGCGGTCGCGGAGACCCGGATCGACGGGCCGCTGATGGCACGCGGCGACCTCGCCGCGATGCTGCTGGACCAGCTGGAGGACGACCGCTTCGTCCGCCGCACCGCCGCGGCCGCGACGCCGGGCCTGCGGGTCGGCGTGCTCCACATGCTGCGCCACGAGGTGCTCAAGCACTGAGCGCCGGCCGCGGACGCCCCGACCACGACCGCCACCGCGACCGACCGCCACGTCCGTCGAGAGGACCCGCATGACGCGCGCACGCCTGCTGACCGCCCCCGAGGACCTCGCCCGGCTGGGGCTCCGCCCCGGTGAGACCGAGCCGTGGGAGGTGGGCCGCCGGCAGGAGGTCGCCGAGGGGCGCAGCGAGCTGTGGCACGTCGAGGCGGGGACGGACGACGGGACCGCCGTCGCCGTCGCCTTCTGCCTGGTGGGGCCCGCGGGCGAGGGCCGCGCCGCCACGCTCGTCAACCTGTTCCTGACGACGCCCGACGGGCGCCGGCACCAGCGCGCCGTCCCGGGCGTCGTCGACGTGGCGGACGTCGGGACCACCCGCTGCGAGCTCCCCTTCGGCCCCCACCGCACCAGCGGTGACCTCCGGCACCTGGACGTCGAGGTCGCCCCCGACGACGGCCCGGGGCTGCACCTGGTCTGCGAGGCGCTCGTCCGTCCCTACCGCCCCGGCGGCACCGGGCACGTCGCGCTCGGGGGCGACGGCGAGCACCACTTCGCCGTCCAGGCGGTGGCGCGCTGCCGCGTGTCGGGCACCGTGACGGTCGACGGCCGGACGTGGGACGTCGCCGGCCAGGGCTACTCCGACCACCAGTGGACGGACGTCGACCTGGTGGGCTCGTGGCACCACTGGCTGTGGGGCCGCTTCCACGGCGAGCGCCTCACCGCCATGGTCTTCGACCTCGTGACGAGCGACCGCTACGGGCTCACCCGGATGCCGCTCCTCGGCGTCATGGACAGCACCGGCGCCGTCGTCGTCGACCGCCGCGGCGCGGTGGAGAGCACGGTCGAGACCGAGCGGGACCCGGAGAGCGGCGGGGAGCGCCCGGCGCGGGCGCGGCACGTCGCCCGGGACGGCGGGCGCGTCGTCGAGCTCGTGGTCGAGCGCGGCCACCCGCTCGTCGAGCTGGACGCTCACGCCGCGACCGAGCCGGGCGGCGAGCAGCGCGCCCGCTACGACGAGCTCGGGGTCCGGCCCTCCTACGAGCGCTACCGGGCTCGCGGCGCCCTGACGCTGACCGACGCCTCCGGCACCACCACGGAGCAGGGTCAGGTAGTCTACGAGCTCAACGACGTCGGGTGGCCCGAGAGCGAGGGCCGCGTGCCGCGGCCGTGGCCCCGCCACCCCCGCGAGGCCTCCTAGCCCGCCGGCTCCCCGCCCTGGGTGGCACCCGCGGTGGCACGCTCGCGCCGTGACCGTCCGCTTCCCCCGCCCCCTGCGCCCCGGCGACGTCGTGGGGGTGACCGCGCCGTCCAGCGGGGTGCCGGCACCGCTGGCGCCGCGGCTCGACGTCGCGGTCGACGTCCTGCGCCGGCGGGGCCTGCGCGTGCGGGTCGGCGCCTGCGTCGTCGACCGGCCGGGCCTGCGCCACGGCGAGCACGTCAGCGCCCCGGCGGCCGAGCGGGCCGCGGAGCTGCAGGCGATGCTCCTCGACCCCGAGGTCCGCGCCGTCGTCCCGCCGTGGGGCGGCGAGCTGGCCGTCGAGGTGCTGCCGCTGCTCGACTGGGACGCCCTCGCCGCCGCCGAGCCGACGTGGCTCGTCGGCTACTCCGACACCTCGACGCTGACGCTGGCCCTGACGACGCGGCTCGCGTGGGCGACGCTGCACGGCCCGAACCTCCTCGACACGCCCTACCGGGTGCCCGAGCCGCTGCTCCCCTGGCTCGACGTGGTCTCCGCGCCCGCCGGAGCGGCTCTGGCGCAGGGGCCCTCGACCGCCCACCGCGCCGAGGGCTTCGACGACTGGGAGGCGGACCCCGCCGTCACCGAGCCCACCCACGACCGCACCGGCACGTGGGAGCTGCTCGACCCCGGCGCCGGGCCCGTGCGCGCCCGCGGGCGGCTCCTCGGCGGGTGCGTCGAGACGACGTCGATCCTCGCGGGCACCCCCTACGGCGACGTCCGCGCCTTCGCCGCGGCGCACGCCGGCGACGACGGCCTGCTGCTGCACCTGGAGGCCGGCGGGGACGGCGCCACAGACGTCGCCCGCGACCTGTGGCGCATGCGCCTCGCCGGCTGGTTCGACGTCGCCTCCGCCGTCCTCGTCGGGCGGACGGGCGCACCGGCGAGCGGCTCCTTCTCCCAGCACGACGCCGTCCGCAGCGCCCTCGCCGGCCTCGAGGTCCCCGTCGTCGTCGACGTCGACTGCGGGCACGTGCCGCCGCAGCTCGCGCTCGTCGACGGCGCCCTCGCCGAGGTCGTCGTCGACCCGGCCGCCGGCGAGCGCCGCCTCGTGCAGCACCTGCGCTGACGCGCGCCGCCCCGGCCCGCGCGAGGGGGGTTGTCCGGTCCGTCCCGAGCCGTCACGGTGTGCGGACCCATCGGGCCCCCGCCGGGGCCCCCGCCCCCGGAGCCCTGGGAGCCACCGTGTCCGCAGAGGTCGTCGGTCTGAGCCTGCTGGTGCTGGGGGTCGTCCTCCTCGTCGCCAAGTTCCTCCGCATCCGGTCGAGGACGGCGCAGAAGCTGTTCCTGCCCAGCTCGATCATCGGCGGCTTCCTCGCCCTCGTGCTGGGGCCGGGCGTCGTCGGCGCCGTCGCCCGCGCGATCGGGGGCGAGGGCGCACCCCTCGCCGGCGGCGCCTGGCCGGAGGAGTTCCTCGAGGTCTGGTCCTCCCTGCCGGGCCTGCTCATCTCCGTCGTCTTCGCCACCCTCTTCCTCGGCGAGCGCATCCCCAAGGCGCGTCAGGCCGCCGAGCTCGCCGGCCCGCAGCTCGCCCTCGGCGTGACGATGGCGTCCGGCCAGTACGTCATCGGCCTGCTCCTCGCGGTGCTCGTCCTCGTGCCCCTGCTCGGGCAGAGCCCGCTCGTCGGCGCGCTCATCGAGGTCGGCTTCGAGGGCGGCCACGGGACGGCCGCCGGCCTCGGCTCCACCTTCGAGGAGCTCGGCTTCCCCGAGGGGCAGGACCTGGCGCTCGGGCTCGCCACGATCGGCGTCGTCTCGGGTGTCGTCGTCGGCATCGCGCTCATCAACTGGGGGGTGCGGACGGGGCGCGCCGAGGTGCTCGAGGCGGACGCGAAGACGTCGCTCGCCGAGCAGCGCGGGCTCTACGAGAAGGACGAGCAGGAGCCGGCGGCCATGCTCACGGTGCGCACGGCGTCGGTGGAGCCGCTCGCCATCCACTTCGCCGTCGTCGCGGTCGCCGTGCTCGTCGGCCTCGCCGTGCTCGAGGGGCTGCAGGCGCTCGAGGCCGCGCTGTGGGCCGACACCATCGAGCTCTTCGCCTACGTGCCGCTGTTCCCGCTCGCCATGATCGGCGGCGTCCTCGTGCAGAAGCTCGTGGACCGCTACGACACCACGGGCATCGTCGACCGCCAGATGATGCTGCGGATCCAGGGCATCGCCCTCGACCTGCTCATCATCAGCGCCCTGGCCACGCTGTCCCTCCAGGCGATCGCGTCGAACTGGGTGACGTTCCTCCTGCTGGCCGTCGCCGGCCTCGCCTGGAACATCGGCGTCTTCGTCGTCCTGGCCCGCCGGATGATCCCCCGCTTCTGGTTCGAGCGCGGGGTGGGCGACCTCGGCCAGTCCCTCGGCGTCACCGCCACCGGCCTCATCCTCATCCGGGTCGCCGACCCGCACGCCGCCACCCCGGCCATGGAGGCGTTCGGCTACAAGCAGCTCGCCTTCGAGCCCTTCTTCGGCGGCGGGCTCGTCACCGCGGCGGCGCTGCCGCTCATCGCCCAGCTCGGGCCCGTGCCGCTGCTCGTCGTCATGTCGCTGCTGCTCGTGGTGTCCGTCGGCCTCGGCGTGGGCGTCTTCGGGCGCCGCACCCCCGCGGAGGAGAGGGCCCGCGTCGCGGGCGGGTGAGCGGGAGCCGGTCCGCCGTCAGCCGTCGTAGCGGCGGTACGTCGCCGCCATGCCGCCGGTCGGGTCGAGGCGCTCGAGGAGGGCGTCGGTGATGGCGACGAGCTGGTCGAGCTGCTCGGGCGTGAGCGCGTCGACGACGTGGTGGCGCACCGCGGCGACGTGGCCCGGCGCCGCCCGCTCCGTCGTCGCCCACCCCTCCTCGGTGAGGCCCACGTCGGTGGCGCGGGCGTCGTCGTCGGCCCGGCGTCGGACGAGCAGCCCGCGGGACTCCATGCGCCGCACCACGTTGGACAGCCGCGGGAGGGTGGCGTTCGTCCGCTGCGCCAGCGCGCTCATGCGCATCGTCCCGCCGGGCGCCTCGGTGAGGACGGCCAGCACGAAGTACTCGAAGAGCGTGACGCCGCCGTCGCGCCGCAGCTGCCCGTCGAGCACGCCGGGCAGCACCTCCAGCACGGACGCCACGCGCACCCACGCCGCCAGCTGGCGCCGGTCGAGCCACTCCGTGCTCATGCATCCCCCTCGATGGTTGTCGCGACGACTGTATCGGCGTACCGTCGACCTCTCTGGTTCACGCGACAACCTCTGGAGACCGTCATGCCGGACCGCCCGACCCCCTCCGCCGTCCTCGACGGCGCGACCGCGGCGCCCCGGCCCGCGCACGACCTCCTGCCGAGCGCGACGACGATGGACGCCGTCACCCTCCACGTCGCCGACCTCGCGGGGATGACGGCGTACTACCGCGACGCGCTGGGCCTCGAGGAGCTCTCCGGCGACGACGCCCGCACCGCGACGGACCGCGGCGCACCGGGCGCGGCGGCGGGCGACGTCGTCGTGCTCGGCCGCGGGCGCACGGCGCTCGTCGTCCTCGTCCTCACCCCCGGGCTCCCCGCCCCCGCGCCGGGGCAGGCGGGCCTGTTCCACACGGCGCTCCTCTTCCCGGACCGCTCGGCGCTGGCCGACGTCGTCGCCTCGGCCGCCCGCCACCCGCGGTCGGTCTACGTGGGGTCCGCGGACCACCTCGTCTCCGAGGCCTTCTACTTCATCGACCCCGAGGGCAACGGCATCGAGCTGTACCGCGACCGGCCCCGCGAGGACTGGTCCTACCGCGACGGCCGGGTCGTCATGGGCGCCGAGCCGCTGGACCCGCAGGGCTTCCTGCGCGACCACCTCGTCGAGCGCCCCGCGACGAGCGCCGAGGTGGGCCACGTGCACCTCAAGGTCGGCGACGTCGCGACCGCGAAGGACTTCTACGTCGACGCCCTCGGCTTCGAGCTCACCGCCGAGTGGAACGGGGCGATCTTCGTCGCGGCCGGCGGCTACCACCACCACATGGCCATGAACAGCTGGGGCAGCCGCGGCGCCGGCGCCCGCGCGGCGACCATCGGGCTCGGGCAGGTCTCCGTCGTCGTCCCCTCCGCGTCCGACGTCGACGCCCTCGCCGAGCGGCTGCGGCGACACGGCGTCGACGCGCAGCACGACGGGCGCACCCTGCGCTTCGAGGACCCGTGGCGCAGCCTCCTCGAGGTCAGCGCCGCCGACGCGGCCTGAGGAGCGCCGACCCCCGCCCCGACCCGTCCTGGGCGAAGGGCGGGTGGCTCGAGTCCGACGTCATGCCGCGAGTCCGACGTCGCGCGGGTCGGGAGCCCTCCGGGACCCGCGCAACGTCGGACTCGGCGCCGCCGGGCCGGTCCAGGACCGACCCGACACCCCGGGCCACCGACGGCGGCATGCTGGCCCTGTGACGGTGCTGGCCGAGCTGGTGGTGGGCGGGACGTCGGTCGTGCTGCGGGACGCCGTCGCCGGCGACCTCCCGGCGGTCGTGGCGATGCTCGCCGACGACCCCCTCGGAGCGGGTCGAGAGCGCCTCGACGGACCCGAGGACCTCGAGCCCTACCGGGCGGCGCTCGCCCGCGTCGACGCCGACGGCGCCCAGCAGGTCGTCGTCGCCGAGCGCGCCGGCGAGGTCGTCGGGACCCTCCAGCTGGGCGTGCTGCCCGGGCTCTCGCGCCGCGGCGCCACGCGAGCGCAGGTGGAGGCGGTCCGCGTGCGGGGCGACCTGCGCGGCACCGGTCTCGGGACGGCGCTGCTGCGCTGGGTGGTCGACGAGGCGCGCCGGCGCGGCTGCGCCGTCGTCCAGCTCACCACCGACGGCTCGCGGACCGACGCCCACCGCTTCTACGAGCGGCTCGGCTTCGTCGCCTCGCACCGCGGCTACAAGCTCCCCCTCCATGGCTGACGGCGAGGGACGCCGCGCCGCAGCGCGCCTGCGACCGGCCACCCCGGCCGACGCCGTCGCGCTGGCCGCCGTCCACCACGACGCCCGCGAGCAGGCGATGCCGTGGCTGCCGCGGCTGCACCCGCGCGAGGAGACGCGCGCCTGGTTCACCGACGTCGTCCTGCCGTCGCAGGTCGTGACCGTCGCCGAGGAGGGCGGCCGCGTGGTCGCCCGGGCCCGGGCCTTCTACGAGCGCGCCGGCTTCGTGCTCGTCGGGACGAGCGACGGCTCCACGACCGAGGAGGGCGAGCCGGACGCCACCTACGCCTGGTCGCCCGGCTGAACCGACCGGCGTAGCGCCGCGCGCCCGCCCCGGCTCAGCCCGCGGTCGGCGTCGCGTCGTAGCGGAGCCGGACGAGCTGCGAGCCCGGGAGCACCTGCGCCTCGAGCAGGCGGAGCCCCGCCGGCGGCCCGGCGTAGAGCCGTGCGCCGTCGCCGGCGAGCCCGGCCCCGACGAGGACGACGAGCTCGTCGACGAGACCCTGCGCCAGCAGGGGGTTCCACGTCGTCGCGCTGCCGAAGAGGAGCAGGTCGCCGCCGTCGCCGGCCTTCAGCCGGGTGATCTCCGCGGGCGCGTCGTCGCGCCGGACGACGCGCGTAGTCGCGGCCCAGAGGGCGCCGGTGTCGACGTCGGTCGTGTCGCTGACGACGAGCGAGTCCAGCGACGTCACGAGCCGCGCGATCTCCCGGTCGCGCTCCCCCGACGCCGGGTCCTGCGCCACGGCGGACCAGTGCGACCAGTTCTCGGAGAACCACGTCGAGCCGTAGAGCAGCGTCCCCGCCCGCCTCAGCAGCGCCAGGTTGTGGTCGTTGAAGGCGTCCTCGAAGGGCAGCACCGACAGGTCGCCCCCCGGGCCGACGTAGGCGCCGTCGAGGGAGGTGAGGACGGAGACGACCAGCCGGCGCACGGCTGCAGCCTCCTTCCGGGCGTCGCGGCGGGGCAAGGGACGGGAGTTGCGGACGTCGTCCCCACCACCGACCCGTCGTCACCTCACGTCATCGGATCTCACGAAGGGTAGCCAAGCGGCGCGATAGGTGATCTTCTTCGCCATGCGGGCTTCTCGCCCGTACCGCTGCCGTCGCGCCCTGCGCCGGGTGAGCGGTCACCACCACGGAAGGCGCCCCATGGACCCGAAGCGCACGCTCGCCCTGGCAGCCGCCCTGAGCCTCGCGGCTCTGCCGCTCGCCGCACCCGCGATGGCCTCGACGTCGAGCTCGACCGACCTCACGGGCTCGCTCACCCAGCTCAACGACTCGGGCGTCACCGCCGACGTCACCGGCTCGATCTCGGGCACCGAGCTGACCATCAGCATCACGCCGAGCGGCCTGCTCGCCGGTGCCCCGCACGCCCAGCACATCCACATCGGCGGGACGAACTCCTGCCCGTCGAACGACACCGAGGGCTCGGGCGCCGACGGCGCCCTGCAGGTGAGCGACGCCGCCGGCAGCTACGGCGGCATCGCCGTCTCCCTCACCACCGAGGGCGACTCCTCCCCCGACAGCGGCCTCGCCGTCGACCGCTTCCCGGTCGGGGACGCGTCCTACTCGCGCACCCTCGAGGTCTCGCCGGAGGTGGCCCAGCAGATCGCGGACGGTGACGGCGTCGTCGTCCTGCACGGCGTCGACCTCAACGGGTCGGGCAGCTACGACGGCGACGTCGTGTCCGACCTCGACCCCTCGCTGCCCGAGGAGGCCACCGACCCGGCCGCCTGCGGCACGCTCGACGTCGCCTCGATGGCGATGCCGGGCGGCGGCGCCGACGCCGGTGACGGCGGGACGGCCGGTGGCGTCCCCACGGCCTCGCTCGTCGGCGGCGCCGCGCTCGCCGCTGCCGGCGGCGCGGGCCTCCTCGCGCTCCGTCGCCGCCGCAGCCAGGAGGTCTGAGCCGCAGCACCTCTCGGGGCGGTCACCGGTGCTCGCGGGCACCGGTGACCGCCCCGACGGCTGCCGGGGCGCCACGCGGTGAGTCGCCGAGGTGTGGGCCGGGCGGCGTCGACCGACGATGGCGCCATGGCCACGAGGCAGCAGCAGGTCCTGGGCGGCGCGACGGACGCGCTGCGGTTCGAGCCGCTCGGCAAGCGCGTGCGGGCGGCGCTGGGGGGCGGGGTGGTGCTCGACACGACGCGCGCCGTCGCGGTGTGGGAGCCGCGACGCTTCCTGTGCCAGTACGCCGTCCCGGAGGAGGACGTGCGCGCCGACCTCGCGCCCGCCCGCGACCTCGGCGACGCGGCGCCCGCCGACGGGATGCTCGGCCCCGACGTCCCCTTCGCCGCGCACACCACCGCCGGGACGGCGCTCGACCTGTCCGCGGGCGGCGTCGTGCGCCCGGGCGCGGCCTTCCGGCCCGACGACGAGGACCTCGCGGGCCTCGTGCTCGTCGACTTCGACGCCCTCGGCCCCTGGTGGCACGAGGAGGAGGAGAACGTCGGCCACCCCCGCGACCCCTTCCACCGGGTCGACGCCCTGCCGAGCGCCCGCCGGGTGCGGGTCACGCTCGACGGCGAGCTGCTCGCCGAGAGCACCGAGCCGGTCGCCGTGTTCGAGGCGCAGCTGCCGCCGCGCTTCTACCTGCCGCGCGAGGACGTCGTCGCCGCGCTGCACGTCTCGTCGACGAAGACGGCGTGCCCGTACAAGGGCTGGTCGACCTACTGGTCGCTGCGCACCTCCTCCGGGCGCGTCGTCGCGGACGCCGCGTGGAGCTACGAGGAGCCGCTGCACAACGTCCTGCTGGCGGCCGGGCACGTCTGCTTCGACGACACCCTGGTGACCGTGGAGGTCGACGCGACGGACTGAGGGCCGCTACCCCAGCGCCGGCAGCCGCCGCCCGACCTCGCCCCAGCCCTCGGGCACGGGCCGGCGACCGGCGCCGACGAGCACGGCCTCGACGTCGTCGCTCGTCGGCAGCGGGCCGCCGGCGAGCGCCTCGACGGTGGTGCGCGCGAGCGCGAGCGCGGTGGACGGCGGAGCCTCTTCGACGAGCAGGTCGAGGTGGTGCACCGCGTGCTCGACGGCCCAGGTGGCGAGGAAGTCACCGGTGGCGAGGATGTCGCCCTGGAAGACGTGGCGGTCGTCGGCGACGGCGGCGCCCCGCAGCACCGCCGCACCGACGGCGCGCAGGTGCGTCACGGCCGAGGACGGCCGGGCGTAGGACGCCGTCCGCCGCCGCTGCGCCATGAGCTCCGCGACGGGGTCCTCGTCGGCCGCGGCCGCCGCGAAGGTGAGCCAGTACGTGGCGGCGTCGACGGTCGGCGGCTCCTCGGTGCGCGACACCAGCCCGCCGAGCACCTCCTGCCACCCCCCGAGGACGTGGACGACGACGTCGAGCCGCGTCCACCCGTGGCAGCGCGAGGCGCCGAGGAGGGCCGTCTCGTCGAGGCCCTCGACGGCCGCGAGCAGACCGCTGACGGAGTCGGCGAAGGCCGGGCGGGCGACGTCCACCGGCACCTGGAGGACCACGGGCAGGACGGTAGCGCCGGGGGCTGGGCACGGGGGGCCCGAGGTCCTACCGTTCGGGCCGTCCGCAGCAGCAGCCGGCCTCGGAGGTCGCGGTGTTCGGTCCCGGCACGTACTCGGAGCGCGAGGTGCTCGTCGGGCACCTCGAGGAGCACCTCGACGCGCTGCGCGCCGCGGCGCACGGCCTCACCGAGGAGCAGGCGCGCGCCACCCCCTGCCGGAGCAGCCTGTCGGTCGGCGGGCTCGTCAAGCACGTGGCGCACGTCCTCGGCGGCCGGCTCGTCGCCGACGGCGCGCCCACCCCGGAGGACCGAGCCCGCTTCGAGGCGAGCTTCGCGCTCGGCGACGACGAGACGCTGGCCGGCGCGGTGGCCGACCTCGACCGCGTCCGCGCCGAGCTCCTCGACCGCTGGCGCACCACCGACCCGGGCGGCGACGCCCTCGAGCCGCCGGCTCCGTGGTTCGGGCGCCCGGAGCCGACGCCGTCCGTCGAGCGCTACCGGATGGTCCACCTCGTCACCGAGGTCGCCCGGCACGCGGGCCACGCCGACATCGTCCGCGAGCAGCTGGACGGCGCGAGCAGCACCTCGCTGCTGGCCGCCGTCGAGGGCTGGCCCGCGAACGACTTCGTCCAGCCGTGGCGGCCGCCCGAGGAGGCGTGACGGCGTGCCCCGCGAGCTGCAGGTGACGGTCGACTGCGCCGGCCCCCGGGCGCCCGGCCGCCTTCTGGGCGCAGGCGCTGGGCTACGAGGTCCAGGCCCCGCCCGCGGGGTTCGCCTCGTGGGAGGAGGCGCTCGCGGCGATGGGCGTGCCGCCGGAGCGGTGGGACGACGCCTCCGCCGTCGTCGACCCGTCCGGCGCGGGCCCGCGCCTGTACTTCCAGCGCGTCCCGGAGCCGAAGCGGGGCAAGAACCGGCTGCACCTCGACGTCCGCGCCGCGCCGGGGCTCACCGGCGACGAGCGGATGGGGGCGCTGGAGCAGGAGGCCGAGCGGCTCGTGGCCCTCGGCGCCACCCGGCTCTCCCGCCACGAGCCCCGACCTCCGCTCGACGCCGGCCACGTCGTCATGGCCGACCCGGAGGGGAACGAGTTCTGCCTCGACTGAGGGAGCGCCGACCCCGCCGTGGGCGCGGTCGCGCGCACACCGACCTGCGGAAGGGGCGGTGACACAGCGTCGTCCCAGGTCAGAGGAGTGCGCGGGTGTCGAGTGAGGCGTTGCGCAGGTCGCCGTGCGCCACGTCCTCGGCGGGGGCCGCCGGGCTCAGGCGGATCCCGCCTGCTCCGCCGCCCACGCGGCGACGCGGCGGGCGCTCTCCTCCTCGGAGAGGTCCTCCACGCGGGACATCACCGACCACCGCACGCCGAAGGGGTCGAGCAGCGAGGCGTAGCGGTCGCCCGAGACGAAGGTCATGAGCGGCTCCCGCACCGTCGCCCCGGCCTCGACCGCGCGGGCCACCAGCGCGTCGGCGTCGGCGCAGTAGAGGCCGAGCGAGTAGCAGGCCCCCTCCTCGGGCGCCGGGACGAGGCCGAAGTCGGGGCTCGGCTCGCCCAGCTGGAGGTGGCCGTGCCCGAGGTCGAGGTCGGCGTGGACGACGACACCGCCCATCTCGGTGACGTCGACGACCCGCGCGCCGAAGGCCGTGCGGTAGAACTCGACCGCCTCCGCGGCGCCGCGGAGGGCCAGGAAGGGCGTCAGGCTCGTCGCGCCGTGCGGGACCCCGTCGGTGGTGTGCTCGCCCGTCACGCCGGGGCGCGGGCTGTCGGAGGGGCTGTCGTCGGTGGGCTGCTCATCAGGCATGGCGCGACCGTAGGGACGCCGCCGCACGGGCGTCTTGGAGATCTGCGACGACGTCGGGAAGGTGCGGTGGCCGACCTCGAGGACCGGCGCGGCGTCCTGTTCCCCGGGCGCCTGCCCGTCTTCGCGCGCGAGGCCGCGCCGCCCCGGCTCGCCGACCGGGTCCGCTGGTGCTGGGTGCCCCGCTGGGACCTGCCGCCGGGCGAGGTCTCGCGCCAGCACCTGCTGCCCTTCCCGTCGGCCAACCTCGTCGTCGGCCCGGACGGGGTGGAGCTCGCCGGACCGACGACCCGCGCCTCCCACGTCGACCTCGAGGGCGCCGGCTGGGTCGTCGGGGCCCTGCTGCGCCCGGCGGGCCTGGCGGCGCTGCACCCGCGCCCCCGGGAGCTGCGCGACACGACCGTGCCCGTGGCGGCGCCGGACCTGCAGCGGGACGTCGCCGCGGCCATGGCGCGCCCCGACGAGGACGCCGGCCGCCGGGGCGCCGTGGCGGCGCTCCTCGCCTGGGCGGAGGAGCACCTGCCCGCCCCCGACGAGGTCGGGCGCCTGGCGAACGCCCTGGAGGACGTCGTCGCGGCCGACCGCGGCCTCGTGCGCGTGGACCAGCTGGCCCGGTACCTCGGGGTCTCGACGCGCGCCGTGCAGCGGGCGGCCGAGCGCTGCATCGGGCTGCCGCCGCTCGCCGTCATCCGCCGCTACCGGCTGCAGGAGGCGGCGCAGCGGCTGCGCGAGGAGCCGGGGACGACCGTCGCGCAGGTGGCGGCCGACCTCGGGTACGCCGACCAGGCCCACCTGGCGCACGACTTCCGCACCGTCCTCGGCCGCACGGCCCGCGACTACCGCTCGACCTCCCGTGCCGCCCGTGCCGACGGGGAGCCCCTGCCGCCGCCCTGAGGCGCGACGGCGCCGACGCCCGGCGACGGGCGGGGCTCAGGTGGTGCTGCGGCCCAGGACGGTGCCCGGCACGGCCCCCGGCACGGGGAGCGCGGTGAACCCGAGGCGCGCGTAGAAGGCGCGGGCCCGGGTGTTCTCCGCGGCGACACCGAGGTGGACCGCCCGCGCACCCGCGCGGCGCGCCGACGCCAGGAAGGCGTGGACGAGCGCCCGCCCGTGCCCGGCGCCCTGGTGGGAGGGCAGCAGGTCGACGTGCAGGTGCGCGGGGTGGTCCGCGAGCTCGGGCACCAGCAGGCGCTCGGGGTCGTGGTGGAGGGCCAGCACCTCCTCGTCGGGCGTCCTCGGCGGGGAGGGCGGCACGGGTCGCCGGCTCCCCAGGCGGGGGATCCAGACGTCGCGGTAGCCGCGCACGAAGCGCGCCGTCGAGGCGGTGCCGACGCAGTAGCCGACGGCGCGGCCGCCGTCGTCGAGCACGAAGGCCAGCTCGGGCTCGAGGTGCAGGTAGGCCCCGAGCCACACGTCGCCGAGCAGGTCGTCGTCCCCGTGGCGGCCCCGCGCGTCGCCGCCGGCCGCGCCCGTGCGCACGCAGACGTCGTAGAGGTCCGCCCGGTCCTGCTCGCGGTAGGGCCGCACGACGGCGGCCGCGGGCCCGCTCGCGGCGCCGGCGGCCGAGGCGCCGGCGGTCAGCTCGTCACCGCCTCGACGGCGGCGCGCTCGACGGCGAGGCCGTCGACGTAGCGCCGCAGGTAGGCGTCGAAGCCCGCGACGTCGTCCGGGTCCGGCTCGACCGTCTCGATGCGCGCCCCGGCGACCACCCGCTCGGCGACGTAGTCGGCCAGCGACAGCCCGCCGTCGCGCCCGGCCGCGCGGTCGGCGGCGTAGGTGGCGAGGACGGCCGCGCCCCACGCCCCGCCCTCCGAGGCCAGGTCGCCCACCGACACCGGCGCACCGATGGCCGCGGCGAGGTGGCGCTGGGCCACGCCCGGCGTCGCGAAGACGCCGCCGTGGGCGAACATCCCGTCGAGGCGGACCCCCTCGCCGGCCAGCACGTCCATGCCGATCTTCAGCGTCGCGAAGGCCGCGTAGATCTGGGTGCGCATGAAGGTCGGCAGGTCGAAGGGCCGCCCCGGCGTCCGCAGGAAGAGCGGCCGCCCCTCCTCGAGCTCGGTGATGGGCTCGCCCGAGAGGTAGTTGTAGGCGAGCATCCCGCCGCCGTCGGGCGCCCCGTCGAGCGAGGCGCGGAAGAGCGCCCCGAAGACGGCGCCGTCGTCCGCGGGGGCGCCGATCGCCGCGGCGAACTGCTGGAACAGGCGCGCCCAGGCGTCGAGCTCGCTGGCCCCGTTGTTGCAGTGGACCATCGCGACCGGGTCGCCGGCAGGGGTCGTGACCATGTCGAGCTCGCGGTGCACCCGGTCGAGCGGCCCCTCGAGGACCACCATCGCGAAGATGCTCGTGCCGGCGCTGACGTTGCCGGTGCGCGGCGCGACCGACCCGGTGGCGACCATGCCCGTGCCCGCGTCGCCCTCCGGCGGGCACACGAGCGCCCCCGGCTGCAGGGCGCCGGACGGGTCGAGCAGCCGGGCGCCGGCCTCGGTGAGCTCCCCCGCGCCCTCCCCGGCGACCGCCACGCGCGGCAGCACGTCGGCGAGGGAGACGGCGACGCCCTCGGGCAGCGCCTCGTCGATCAGGCGCTGGGCGGTGGCGAGGCGGTCGGCGTCGTAGTCCGGGGCGCCCCCGGCGGACGCGACCGGGAAGACGCCGCTGGCGTCCCCGACGCCGAGCACGAGCTCACCGGTCAGGCGACGGTGCACGTACCCGGCCAGCGTCGTGACGGCCGCGAGCTGCGACAGGTGCTCCTCGCCGTCCATCGCCGCCTGCACGAGGTGGGCGACGGTCCACCGGTGCGGCACGTTGAAGTCGAGCGGCCCGGACAGGCGCTCCACGGCCTCGCCCGTGCTCGTGTTGCGCCACGTGCGGAAGGGCACGAGCAGCTCGTCGTCGGCGTCGAGCGCGAGGTAGCCGTGCATCATCGCCGAGACGCCCAGGGCGCCGAGGCGCTCCAGGGCGACCCCGTGCCGCTCGCGCACCTGCGCGGCGACCGCACCGAACACCGCGGCGACGCCGTCCCAGACGTCCTCGAGCGCGTACGTCCACCGCCCGTCGACGAGCTCGTTCTCCCACGAGGACCCGCCCGAGGCCAGGACCTCCCGGTCGGGGCCGACGAGCACCGCCTTGATCCGGGTCGAGCCCAGCTCGAGGCCCAGGGCCGTCCTCCCCGAGGTGATGGCCTCTGCTGCGTCCGTCGTCATCGCCGGTCCTCCCGCGGTCCTCGTCGTCCGTGCGCCGCGGGCCATCATGGCGGCGACGACGGCGACGGGGCGCCCCCGGGTCGACCTCGCGTCAGCCCCGGGCCGCGAACTCCTCGGCCATGGCGGCCTGCTGGGCGAGCACCTCGGAGATCCGGGACTGGACGGCGTCCATCCGGCTGATGATCTCGCTCGTCTCGTGGATGCCCGAGGACACCGCGACGCTGCTGGCCTGGATGGTGCGGACCTGCTCGGCGACCCGCTCGGTGGCGGCGGCCGTCTCGCGGGCCAGCTCCTTGACCTCGCCCGCGACGACGGCGAAGCCGCGGCCGACCTCGCCGGCGCGGGCCGCCTCGATCGTCGCGTTGAGCGCGAGGAGGTTCGTCTGCGCGGCGATCTTGGAGATGATCCCGATGACGTCGCTGATGGCCGCCGAGGCGCTCGCGAGCGCGTCGACGTCGGTCGTCAGGGTCGCGGTGCGCGCGACGGCGGCGCCCGCCACCGCGTGCGCGTCCTCCGTGGCGCCCCGCACCTGCGAGACGGTGCCGAGGAGCTCCTGGGCCTTCTCCTCGTCGTACTGCAGGCGGCGCAGCCGCTCGAGGTGCTGCGACAGCAGCTGCTGGACGTTGCGCAGCGCCGAGGCGCGCGACTCGGAGAGGTCGCTCTCCTCGGTCGTGAAGAAGTCCATCGTCGCGACGACCCGGTCGTCGACGAGGACGGGCAGGCACACGCCCGACCGGACGCCGGCGCGGCCGGCGGCGGGGGCGCGGACGCAGTCGGTGAGGCGGCTGAGGTCGCGCACGTGCACGAGGTCGCGCGCCTTCCAGGCCCGCCCGGCGAGCCCGACGCCCTCGGCGAAGGTCGCGGAGCGGGTGACCTGCCGGAACTCGTCACCGGCGGAGCCGGACTCGACGGCGAAGCGCAGCACGTCGCCGTCGACGACCCAGAAGGAGCCGTAGACCCAGCCGAAGGCGTCGCGCACCGTCTCGAGCGCCGTCGTGATGGCCGCTGCCTCGTCGCGGGTCGCGGTGATGCGGCTGACGACGGTCGTGACGGCGAGGCGCGACGCCGAGACCTCGGCCAGCTCGGCGGCCACGAGCGCGCGCTCGCGCGCCTGCGCCGTGATGCGGCCGATGGCCTCCCACTTCTCGGCGCGGGCGCCGAAGAAGGGCAGCTGCTCGCGCGTGTAGAACTCCTGGACGGCGACGACGTCCCCGCCCTGCAGGACCGGCAGTGCGCACCCGCCCGTGGCGCCGGCGCCCACCGCCGCCTGCCACCGCTGGCACGAGGCGCTGGCGCCGTCGCCGGTCGCGACGACGGGCCGGCGCGTGCGCACGGCTTCGCCGAGCAGGCCGTCGGTGCGGCGCAGGACGCGCGCGCCCCCGGCCGCGGTGGCCAGGGCGCCGACGAGCTCGCCCGCCTCGTGGGCGAGCGCGAGCGTGCCCTCCGGCGTCGGCAGCCACACGGCGCCGTACGTCAGGTGGAGGGCCGGCACGAGGGCCCCGATGATCCGCGCGTGGGCGTCGGCCTCGTCGGCCACGCCCTCGTCGAGGACCTGGAGGACCTTCTCGAGCGCCTCGACGTCGCGGGGCATCGGCGCAGCAGCAGCGGCAGCGTCGCGGTGTCGTCTCACCCCTGCTCCGTCGTCCTGCGGCGCGCCCGACTTGACCCCCTCGGGGGGACCCGTGCGGAGCCCGCTGCTCCGACCGGGTGACGGCGGCCGCCGGTTGTGTCCACCGCGGGGGGCCGGCGGCTGACGGGCGAGGGCCGCACCGCGGCCCTACGGTCGGGTGCCCCCGCGACGGCGCGGGGGCACGAGGAAGAGCAGTCATGAGCATCGTGAACAAGCTGATGGGCACAGCCAAGCAGGCCGCTCGAGGCGGAGCCCGCGGTGCCACGCAGGGCGCCGGCGGGGCGGGCCGCCGGGGTGGTGGCGCGCCGAGGAGCGGCGCCACCGCGAGGACCGGGGCCGGGAGCGGCGCCGGCGGCGGCGTCGTGGGCAAGGTGCTGCGGGGCCTGCGCGGCCGCTGACCGCGCTCGAGCACCAGGAGCCCACGCCTCCCGCAGCGCGGCGGGGCACCGACGGGGCCGCCGGGACGCCTTCCGGCGGCCCGGTCGGCCCGGGGCCCGGGCTCCGCAGGGGCCCGGGCGCCGCTCACGACCGGCGCCGCAGGCGCCGCTCGCAGCCCGCGTCGGGCGAGGGCCCGTCCTCGACGAAGCCGTGCCGCGCGTAGAGGCGCGCCGCCGCGTCGTTCCCGGACGCGACGGAGAGGACGACGTCGACGCCGGGGTGCTCCGAGGCGGCCCACGCGACGACGCCGCGGACGGCGACGTCGCCCGCCCCGGTGCCCCGCGCCTCCGGGTCCACCCACAGCGAGATGAGCTGGACGACGTCCTCCTCCACCGGCGCGGCGGCGGCCACGACGCCGACCGGCTCGCCGTCCCGCTCGACGACGAGGTGGAGGGCGACCTCGCGCAGCCGGGCGCGCCAGCGCTCCTCGCGGTCGCCGTCCCCGCTCCACTGCGCGAGAGTCGACCCGAAGGCGCCCGGGGCGTCCGCGAGCGCCGCTCGCCGCAGCCGGCGCCACAGGGGCCAGTCCTCCTCGCCGAGGCGGCGCAGCGCGAGGCCGGCCGGCGGGCGCGGGCCAGTCTCGGGGTCGGGGTCGGGGGCGGTCATGAGCGCACCAGCAGCGCGAGCGGGGTGGGCGCCCGCCTGTCGTCGTCCACCCCCGGAGCGTGGCACCCACCGCCGACGACGAGAGCGCCGCGGACCGCTCCGGGGAGCGTCTCGTGTGGTGCCATGGCGCATGACCACGACGAGGTCCACCGCAGCGCTGCTCGCGCTCCTCGCGGCGACCGCGGTCGCCGGGTGCGGGGCCGACGGGGGCGGCGACGGCACCGGGGCGGGGCCCGCGATGCGGATGACCGTCGCCGTCTGCGTCGGCGAGGACGCCGGCGTCGACCCCTTCGGCTACGTGTCGGTCGTCCAGGACGACCGGACGGTCGGGAGCATGGGAGCCCTGTACGACCTGCCCACCTGGATGACGGCGACGACGGGGAGCGGCACCGTCCAGCTCGTCGCCGACGGCGAGGTCCTCGACGAGGCCACGGGCGGGCCGGGTGAGCGGGTCGACCTCGCCGCCGGGACGTGCACGACCCCGGACCCGGTACCCACCTCGTAGGGCCGCCGGCCATCGCCACCGGACGCGGTCCCGGTCCGGCCGGCGCCGCCCTCAGCCGCCGGTGACCTCCGGCGGCAGCGCGTCGAACCACCCGAGCACCGCCTCCTCGTAGCGCAGCCCGAAGTCGAGGGTCACGAGGTCGACGGGCCGGGCGCCGGCGGCGAGCGCCTCGGCCCGCTCACGGCGGTACTCCGCGAGCCGGGCGGCGTGGACGGCGCGGTGCTGGGCGACGAAGGCCGCCAGCTCGCCCGCGGGCAGGTGGCGGGCGAAGGCCAGGGTGAGCAGCAGCGGGTACCGGATCTGCTCCTCCCCCGGCGGCCGGGCCAGCCACGCGCGGAAGGCGGCGCGCCCGTCGTCGGTGAGGGCGTACGCGCGACGGTCCCGCGGGCCGGCCTCCTGCGCGACGACGAGCCCGGCGCCCGCCATGGCCGAGAGCTCCCGGTAGACCTGGCTGCGCGTGAGGCTCCAGAAGTCGCCGATCGACCGCTCCGCCGTGCCGACGAGGTCGTAGCCCGACTGCGGGCCGTCGTGCAGGAAGCCCAGCAGCGACGCCGCCGTCGCGTTGAGCGTGGTCGCCACCTGTTCCTCCTCGTCACCGTCCTCGTCCGTCCCCCTTGACGTTCCACAGTAGGCGGTGCCACGCTCTCGGCTAGCACAGTCCACAGTGGACGACGGGAGCCGTCATGGACCTGCACACCGCCCTGCTCGTCCCCCACGTCGTCGCGGGCGGCGCCGGGCTGCTCCTCGGCCCCGTCGTCATGGCGCTGCCGAAGCGGCGCGACCGGCACGGCGTGGCGGGCCGGGTCTACGTCCCCGTCACCGTGGTCATGACGACGACGGCCCTCGCCCTGGCCGCCCTCGACCCGGGCCGGCTGTGGGGGTTCGCGACCATCGCCGTCGCGACGCTCGTCTGCGCGCTCGCCGGGACGGCGCTGGCCCGCCGCCGCCCGCCGGGCTGGCTGCCGGCCCACGTCCGCCTCATGGGCGCGTCCTACCTCTCCTTCGTCACGGCCTTCCTCCTCACGCAGTGGTCGAGCCCGCTCGCCTGGGTGCTGCCCACGCTCGTGGGGACCCCGCTCATCGCCCTGGCCGTGCACCGCCTGCCCCCGGCCGCGCGCCGGGCCGGGCGGCCGCGCGTCGCCCGTGCTCCGGCAGCGGCGGCCGCCGAGGGCTGAGCGCAGAGGCGGCCACGTCCCGCGGGACGCCCGGGCGGCCCCCGTCAGCGGCGCACCCAGCGCTGGTAGCCGATGCCGGACCGGAAGGCGGTCGCCTCCGCCAGCCGCAGCCCCGACGCCTCGTGGCCGTCGGGGAAGAGGCGGCGCCCGGCGCCCTGGACGACGGGGTAGGTGAAGAGCCGGTACTCGTCGACGAGGTCCGCCACGACGAGCGCGTGGCACAGGGCGATCGAGCCGGTGCAGACGACGTCCTTCCCGTCCGCCTGCTTGAGCCGCTGCACCTGCGCGACCAGGTCGTCGGGCCCGGCGGGCCGCAGGACCGTCGTCCCGTCCCAGTCCGGGTCCTCGAGCGTCGACGAGACGACGTGCTTGCGGACACCGTCCAGGTACTCCGAGATGCCCGTGGTGTCCCCCTCGAGGTCGCGCCAGTACCCGCGAAAGTCCTCGAAGGTGCGGCGGCCGACGAGGAGGGCGTCGGCGGCGGCGTCCTGCCGGCGGTTCTCCGCCATCATGTCCGCGTTGTCGGCGTGCCCCTGCTCCTGGTCGTCGAACCAGTCGCCGAGCATCTCCACCCGGCCGTCGAGCGTGACGTTCTGCGTGATCGCGAGCGTGCGCACCGCTCCCCCTCAGGTCCGCGGACGGCGCCGCCCGCTGCGGCGCCCCTCACCGGGGTCGACCCGGCCGGACGGCTGAGCTCATCGGCCCCGCGGCGGGCGGGACGGCGCCAGACTGCCGCCGTGGCCCACGACGAGGACCTCGCCGAGCGCGTCCGCGAGGCGCTGGCGGCCGAGCGCGA
The DNA here is from genome assembly GCF_947499845.1 of uncultured Pseudokineococcus sp. Lineage (GTDB taxonomy): Bacteria > Actinomycetota > Actinomycetes > Actinomycetales > Quadrisphaeraceae > Pseudokineococcus. The sequence continues at coordinate 164,202 of NZ_CANMPM010000005.1, read as the reverse complement.
CCGGGCCGAGAAGGCGATGTTCGGCGGGCTCGCCGTCCTGCTCGGCGGGCGGATGGCGGTCGCCGTCAGCGGCGGCGGCGGGCTCATGGTGCGGGTGGACCCGGAGGACGCCCCCGCGCTCCTCGAGCGGGACGGCGTCGGCCCCGTCGTCATGCGGGGCCGGCCCACCCGCGGCTGGGTGCTCGTCGCCCCGGCGGCCCTCGCGGACGACGACGAGCTGCGCGGGTGGGTCGAGCGGGGCGCCCGCGCGGCGCGCCGCGCGGCCGCGCAGGACCGCGGGCGCCGAGCGCGGGGAGGCGGTCAGCGGTAGCCGAAGACCGGCGGCAGGACGAGGACGACGAGCGCCGCCCAGGCGACGAGGACCGGCAGGTACGACGTCTGCCAGCGCGCCAGCCGGTCGGCGCGGACCCGGCCGACGAGGAAGCCGGCCGCGAGCGCGGCGGCCACGAGGAGGTCGACGAGCAGCACGCCGTTCAGCCCCAGCGCCGCCACGCGGTTGGGCGTCAGGCCCAGGTCGCCGACGCGCCCCAGCAGGGCGACGAGCACGAGGGCGTCGAGCACGAGCGCCGCGACGACGGCGACGAGCTGGACGACGTCCGTCGCGCCCGGCCGTCGGTCGGGCCGCTGGGCGGACAGCGCGTAGAGCACGAGCCCGAGCACGACGAGCAGCAGCAGGTCGAAGCCGAGCAGCAGGTCCCGGTCGAAGTCCGCCGCCAGCCCCGTGAGCGCGTACACGGTCGCCGACGCCGTGAGCACGACGGCGAACAGCGGCGTGAAGACGGCCGTCAGCACCGGCGCCATGTTCTCGACGACGGACTGCTTGGCCTCCACGAGCCACGCCGCGACGACGACGGCGCCCGCGGCCCCCGACGGCACGAGCCACAGCAGCACCTGCTCGACGACGTCGTCCCCCAGCGGGGCGAGGAGGAGGACGGTCGCCCCGACGAGGACGCCACCGCCGAGGGCGATGAGCGCGTAGTAGACGACCCACTCGCCCGTGGCGCGGACGACGTCCATGCGCGCGGACGGCGAGCGCCACCGACCCCCGACGAGCGCGTACCCGACGGCGGCCCAGAGCACGACGGGCAGGTGGAGGGCGACGAGCACCTGCGTCGACGAGCCCTCCGCCCACGGTGGGAGGAGGACGAGCGCCGCACCGGCGACGAAGGGGGCGGTCACGACGAGCCAGCGGGCTCCGAGGCGCTCGCCGTCCTCGCGCCCGGCCCCGACGAGGGCGGCGAGGAAGGGCAGGGTGACGACGGGCGCGAGGCCCGCGACCACCACCTCGCCCAGCGTCCCACCGAGCAGCCGCAGCACCTGCACCGCCAGGGCGGCGCCGACGGCGAGGAGCACCGCCCGCCGCAGTCGCCGGCGTCCCGCACCCGCACCCGGCGGAGCCAGGACGAGCTGCTTCCACAGCCGGTCGCCGTGCTCGCGGGCGTACTCGGCGGACAGGGCGTCGACGGCACCCAGGCGGCGGACGGCGACGAGGAAGGCCTCGTCGTCCGTGAGCCCCGCGGCGCGCAGGTCGTCGAGCTGGTCGCGCAGGTGCGATTCGAGCTCGTCGACGTCCCCCGGGGACACGGCGGGCGAGCGGCCGACGTGGGCCCGCCACTGCGCCACCCGCACCTCGAGCTCGCCGTCCGCGCGGCCGGGCGCCCCGCCGCCGGGCTCCGTCACGTGCGCCATCACGCCGTCCCCAGCGCGGGGCCGCCCGCCGCGGGCGACGCCGCGGCGGGCCACGCGCCCTCGAGCGCCCGGACGACGGCGCCCCACTGGCGGCGCTGCTCGACGAGGGCCGCGCGGCCGCCGTCGGTGATGGCGTAGTACTTCCGGCGCCGCTCCCCGGGCGGGGTGCGCCACTCGGCGACGACCCACCCCTGGCGCTCGAGCCGGTGCAGGAGCGGGTAGAGCATCCCGTCGGCCCACTCCAGCTCCCCGCGGCTGACCTCCCGCACGCGCTGCAGCAGCGCGTAGCCGTAGGTCTCGCCCTCAGCGAGCAGGCCCAGCACCAGCGGTGACGCCGACGCGGCCACGAGGTCCTTGTCGATCCGCACGACCGCCTCCTCCCGGCGTCCGCACGCCGGCTCGACACCTTACGCTGCTATGCATAGCACCACGAGGCCTCGTGCCACCAGCCCTCTGGGCGCAGACTTCGCCCGTGCCCCGCAGCGCCGGCCCCGTCGAGGAGCGCCACGGCGTCCCCCTCACCTCCCTCGACGACGCGCTCTTCGACGGCGCCGACGCCACCAAGCGCGACCTCGTCGACCACGTCGAGGCGGCCGCCGACCGCCTGCTGCCCGAGCTCGCGGGCCGCCCGCTGACCGTCGTCCGGGTCCGACCGGGCCAGCGGCCCTTCGTCCAGAAGAACCTGCCCGCCTCGGCGCCGGCGTGGGTCGCGGTGCGGGAGGTGTGGTCGGAGGCCTCGCACCGGAGCGTCCGGCACCCGCTCGTCGAGGACGTCCGGACCCTCGTGTGGCTCGCCGGGCAGCGGGCCGTCGAGCTGCACCCCACCGTCCTCGACGGCGAGGGCCGGGCGTCCCGGCTCGTCCTCGACCTGGACCCGCCCGAGGGCGCCGGGGCTGACGCCGTCGTGGCCGCGGCCCGGCTCGTGCGCGCGGCGCTCGACGACGCCGGCCTGGCCTCGGCCGTCAAGACCAGCGGGGCCAAGGGGCTCCACGTCGTCGTGCCGGTGCGGGGCCTCGACGTCGAGGACGCCGCCGCGGCCACCCGGGCGCTGGCGGCGCGCGCGGAGCGCCTCGACCCGGAGGTGGCGACCACGGCCTACCTCCTCGCCGACCGCGGCGGCCGGGTCTTCCTCGACCCGACCCGCGCGGGCGGCGGGACGCTCGCCTGCGCCTGGAGCCCCCGGGTGCGCCCCGGCACGCCCGTGTCCTGGCCGCTGGGCTGGGAGGACCTCGACGCCTGGGCGCCCGGGCGTCCGTCGCTGCGCGAGGCCGCGGCGCTGCTCGCCGGGCGGGCCGCCGGGGCGGACCCGTGGCGGGCCGCCCTGCCCGACCCGCAGGTCGTCCCCGCCACGCTGGTCGCCGAGGGGCGCACCATCCCCCCGCCGCGGGCGGCCGCGATGCACGAGGGGCGCCGTCGCGCCCGTGCTCGCCGGGCGTCGGAGGAGTGAGGGCGCGTCAGCCCGGCTCGACGCCGTAGGCGCGTGCGAGCCGGTCGAGGCGCTCGGCGCGGCCGACCCGCGGGAGGTCGCTGCTGTCGCGGACCACCCGGCCGCGGGCCGCGAAGTCGGCGAGGACCTCTCGCGCCCAGGCGACGTCCGTGCGCGCGGGGCTCAGCGCCTCGGCGACGACGCCCGCGTCCTCCGGCGCCAGGCACAGCTTCCCGGTGAGCCCGAGCGCCGTCGCCGCCTCGCAGGCCCGCCGCAGCTCGGCCCGGCCGCCGCCCGTCGTCGGGCCGTCGACGGGTGCCGGCAGCCCGCCGATGCGGCTGGCGACGACGAGCCGCGAGCGCGGGTAGCCCATGGCCACCTCGGTGTCCGCGGTCGCCGTGTCGAGCCGGTAGTCCTGGCTGCCGAAGGCGAGGCGGACGCAGCCGCGCGCCCGGGCGACCTCCACGGCGGCCTCGACGCCGAGCGCGGACTCGACGAGCGCGACGACGGGGACCTCGCCGCCGAGGCGGTCCGCCGTCTCGGTGACCTGCGTGCCCTGCTCGGTCTTGGAGAGCACGACGCCGACGAGCCCGGGCAGGCCGCGCAGGGCGTCGACGTCGCGCGACCAGTGCTCGCTCGCGCGGCCGTTGACCCGCACCCACGCGCGGCCCCCTCGCCGCAGCCAGGCCACGGCGGCGTCCCGGGCCTCGTCCTTGCGGGTGCCGTCGACGGCGTCCTCGAGGTCCAGGACCAGGGCGTCGCAGCCGGAGCGCGCGGCCGCGTCGACGTCCCCGAGCGCGGGCACGAGCAGCCACGACCGCGCGAGCTCGAGCGGCACCGGCTCCGCCGGCGGCGCCGGGGCCGGCGCGTCCGTGAGGAAGTCGACGGCAGCGGTCCGGAAGTGCCGCGAGGTGGGCGCGTTGAAGTGGTGCCGCCCGGGGATCTCGACGAAGGAGCCCTGCGGGAGCGCCGCGGCGAGCCGGCGGGAGCGCTCGAGGATGCCGTCCTCGCTGCCGGTCGCCACGAGCACCGGCTGGTGCGGCGGGTCCTCCGGGTCCAGGCTCCCGCTGCCCCGCATCCCCTCCACGAGGGCGATGAGCGCGCGGACGTCGTTGCCCGCCACCGAGTCCGCCATCGTCAGGTAGGCGGCCGTGATGCGGTCGGTGACCTCGGCGCCCTCCTCGACGTGGGCGCGGGCCTGCGCGAGGTCGAAGCGCTCGAGCGGCTCGCCGTCGGGGACGCCGCCGAGCACCGCGGACAGCACCCGCACGGGAGCGCGGAGGGCCGCCCGCCAGCCGACGCGCGCGCCGAGGGAGTACCCGACGTAGTGGGCGGCGTCCACGCCGTGGTGGTCGAGCACGGCGACGACGTCGTCGACGAGCACGTCGAGGTCGTAGCGCGCCGGGTCGTGCGGGGTGTCGCTGGCCCCGTGCCCCCGCTGGTCGAGCGCGATGACGCGGAAGCCGGCGCGCGGCAGGTCGCGCGTCCAGCCCGTCTGGGCGAAGTTCGCCGCCGCGCTGGAGGCGAAGCCGTGGACGGCCACGACGACGGGCGCGTCGCCGTCCCCGCCCTCCGGCTCCCAGACGTAGGAGGCGATGCGGGTGCCGTCGGCGGCGACGACCACCTGCGGCTCGGGCACGTCGATGCTGACCACCCGGGCATCCTGGCGGAGCCGGCGGCCGGCGACGCCGCCCGGGAGGCGCGGGCGGCGTGAGGCCGCTCACTCCCGCCCGCGGCGCTCACCCCGGGTGCTCGCGGGGTCGCCGGGCTCTCAGCCCTGCCCGGCGCCGCCCCAGCCGTGCCAGCGGTCGACCTCGACCCACGCGAGGACGCGCGGCCGGTCCCGCTGCGGGTAGTCGCGGCCGGTGTAGTGCCGCGAGAGCCGGTCGATGCCGGCGAGGCCCTCGTCGTCGACGATCTCGACGACGCGGCCCTGGACGCTCACGTGCGTGTACCAGTCGCCTTCGGCGAGAGCCGTGAGGGAGACGCGGCCGTCGCGGCGCAGGTGCTCCAGGCGTGCGCGCCCGGCGTCGAGGCCGAGGAGGACACGGCCGTCGTCCTCGACGAGGTACCAGGTGGCCACGCTGACCGGGCGCCCGTCGGCGGCCACCGTCGCCATGACGGCGGGGTTCGGCCGGGCGAAGAGCGCGGCGACGTCGGCGGGCATGGGGGGCGTCGGCATGCCGCCAGCCTGCCAGCGCAGGCGGGGCCGCACCACGGTCCGCCCGGGCCGGCCCCCGCCGGAGGACCTGCGGAGCACGAGGAAGGGGTGGTCGCCGACGCGCTGACCTGCGACGACGCCCCGCGGTCGGCCCTTCCGCAGGTCCCCCGGCGCGGCACCCGGCGCCGCCCTCGACCGCGGCGGCGCGACGGAGCAGGCTGGGCGGATGACGAGCACCCAGCGCCCCCAGCCCCCGCTCCCCTGGCTCCCCGAGGACTTCGGGACGGCGCTCGCCGTCGCCGCGCACCCGGACGACCTCGAGTACGGCGCTGCCGCCGCCGTCGCCCGCTGGACCGACCAGGGCCGGCAGGTGGCGTACCTGCTGCTCACGCGCGGCGAGGCGGGCATCGACACGGTGTCGCCGGAGGAGTCCGCGCCCCTGCGCGAGCGGGAGCAGCGGGCGGCCTGCGCCGCGGTGGGCGCCGACGACGTCGACTTCGCCGGGCTGCCGGACGGCGTCCTGCAGCCCGACCTCGCGGTGCGCCGCGCGATCGCCCGGGCGGTGCGGCGGGTGCGCCCCGAGGTCGTCGTCGCGAACGCCTCGCGCGACTGGGGCGGAGTGCCCGACCAGGCCGACCACCGCGCCCTCGCGGCCGTGCTCGTGGACGCCGTCCGCGACGCCGGGAACCGCTGGGTCTTCCGCGAGCTGCTCGACGAGGGCCTCGAGCCGTGGGGCGGGGTCCGCGAGGTCGTGCACGTCATGGACGCCGAGCCGACGCACGCCGTCGACACGACCGCCACGCTGGACCGCGGCATGGCCTCCCTGCGCGCGCACGAGACCTACTGGGAGATCCTCGGCAGCTCGCCCGAGGAGATGCTCCGCGCCGGCGCCGCGGAGGCCGGGGCGCAGCAGGGCGTGGGCACCGCCGTCCTCGTGCGGCGGCAGGTGCTGCAGGCGGGCTGACGCACCGGGACGCACCGGGCGGCGCCCCGCGACGTGCCGCGCGGCGTGGGGCAGGCTGCGGGCGTGGGCGTCGACGAGGTGCGGGCCGCGGCGCGGCAGGGGGTGCGGCGGCTGGGCCCGCACGAGGTCGTGGAGGCCGCCGCGCGCGGTGCGCTCGTCGTGGACACCCGCACCGAGGCGCACCGCCGGGAGCAGGGCGAGCTCCCGGGCGCGCTCGTCATCGACCGCACCGTGCTCGAGTGGCGCCTCGACCCGACGAGCCCCTGGCGCATCCCCGAGGCCACCGGCCCGGACCTGCAGGTCGTCGTCGTGTGCCGGCACGGGTACAGCTCGAGCCTGGCGGCGGCGTCGCTGCGCGCCGTCGGGCTGCCGCGGGCGACGGACCTGGAGGGCGGCGTCCAGGCGTGGGTGGCCGCCGGCCTGCCGATGCGCGACGGGCCCGCCGACGTGCGCCCCTGACGCGTCGTCGTCCGACGGCGAGGGGCTGCGGCGACGACGACGGGAGCCCGGCAGAGCTGTGCGCCCAGGACGCGGTCGACCACGCCCTCAGCACACAGCTCCTGGTCGGGCCGATGCGTGCGAGCCCGCGGGGGGAGGGGGAGCCCGGGAGCCACGACGCGCCGTCGCGCCCTCCCCATGACGCACGAGAGCCCGCCTCCCCCGAGGGGGAGGCGGGCTCACGCTGCTCCTGCGACTGCGTGGTGCCGGAGAGCCGGAGCTCAGCCGGGGCTCACGAGCCTGCCGAGGATCAGACCGGGCGGACGCCCTGGGCCTGGGGGCCCTTCTGGCCCTGCCCGACCTCGAACTCGACCTGCTGGCCCTCGTCGAGGGTGCGGTAGCCCTGCATGTCGATCTCGCTGTGGTGCACGAAGACGTCAGCGCTGCCGTCGCTCGGCGAGATGAAGCCGAAGCCCTTCTCCGGGTTGAACCACTTCACGGTTCCCTGTGCCATGTGACCACCACTCCTTCACGGGTGTCGGTCGCGCACTCTGCGCGACCGGCCGACCCAGGTGACGGCGCCTCGGCCCCGCCTTTCGGGACCTCGTGCGCACCGCCACCTCGTTACCGCGAGCGTGGATGACACGACACACGAAACTGGACGACCGGACATGTGTAGCACCTCCGGGGCCCGTCGTGTTCCCCGGGGTCTCCCGGAGCGCCGTCGGGACCGCCGGAGAGACCGTCGGCGAGGCCGCCGGCGGGATGTCGCAGCAGCAGGAGGAGCAGCACCCCGGCTGGACGCTCCTGCGCCCGGCGACTGACGATGGGGGTCGCGCGAGAGACCGGGGAGGTGCGGTGGAGGACCGACGGGCGGGGCGCCCGACCGGGGGCGACGGCGCTCCCGTGGGCCCCCCAGACGGGACCGTCGCCGACCGCGCAGGGCCGGAGCGCGGGTCGCCGGAGCGTGCGCGGGACCGCCGCTGGCACCGCGGCGTCCCGGTCGCCGACCGCGTCGAGCAGCAGATCCGGGAGGCGCAGGCGCGCGGCTCCTTCTCCGGCCTGCGCGGCGAGGGCCGGCCCATCCCCGACCTGCACCGCCAGCGCACGAGCTACCAGTGGGTCCTCGACTGGGCCGAGCGCGAGGGCGCCGACCTCTCGGCCGCGATGCCAGTCGGCCTGGCCCTGCGCCGCGAGCGCGCCGAGCTGCGGGCCGCGGTCCCGGGGATGCGCTCGGAGCGCGAGGTCCGCGAGCTCGTCGCCGACTTCAACGGCCGCCTGCGCGACGCCTACCTGCGCCCCGCCTCCGGACCGCCGGTCGCCGTCGGCCCGCTGGACCTGCAGGTGCAGCTGGACCGCTGGCGCGAGGCCCACCCGCCGCGGCCGGCACCCGACCCGCCACCGGCACCGGCGCCGCGCCGGCGCCCGTGGTGGCGGCGGCGTCCTTGACCGCCCGGTCCTCGCCGGGGAGGGTCCGCGCGTGAGCGCGGCGGACGACCCGGACCACCTCGACGTGGACCACCTCGAGGCCCTGGCCGAGCAGGTGGACGCCCTGCTCGTGGAGGCGGAGGACGTCGACCTCGCGGCGCCCGTCCCGGCCTGCCCCGGCTGGGACGTCGGGGCGCTGCTGGAGCACGTGGGCGGCACCTACCGCTGGGCCGCGGCGATGGTCCGCTCGGGCACGACCACCCGCGCGCGCTGGCGCGACGTCGTCCCGGCGCCCGGGCCGGACCCGCGCACCTGGCTGCGGGACAGCGCCGACGACGTGCTCAGCGCCCTGCGCGCGAGCGACCCGCAGGCCCCGGCCTGGACCTTCGGCCCGGAGCCGACCGCGGGCTTCTGGCGGCGCCGGCTGCTCCACGAGACGGCCGTCCACGCCGCGGACGTCGCGCTGTCCGCCGGCCGGACGCCGTCGACGCCGGTCGCGGTGGCGCGGGACGGGGTCGACGAGCACCTGCTCGTCGTGCCCCTCAACCCGGGCGTCGCCGCGCGGGCGGCCGCCGCCTCGCCGGCCGCGCCGGTCCACCTCCTCGTGGAGGAGGTGGACCGGCCCCCGGTCCACCTCCTCGTGGAGGAGGTGGACCGGCCCCCGGTCCCCGACGGCCCGGTCCTCGAGGGCCCGTCCCCCGACGGCCGCTCCGGCGGTCGGTGGCTCGTCCGGTGGGACGCCGACGGCAGCACCGTCGTCGGCACGGGCGCCGGAGCCGGCGGGGACGTCACCGGCGAGGCAGCCCCGGCGGACGTCGTCGTGCGGGGCCGGGCGGTCGACCTGCTGCTCGCGCTGTGGCGGCGGGGCGACGACGTCGTCGTCGAGGGCGACGCGGACGCGTGGCGCGGCTGGTCGGCCGCGCACGCGCTCTGAGCGGGCCCTCGAGCAGGGTCGGACGACCCGTTGACAGCAGCGCCGAGAGGGGCAGGATCCGGGGCACCGGCCGCGACGGCGCGGCCGGGCGCACCCAGGAGGTCCGGCATGGCAGGCAACCGCGGAGTGACGTACCAGGGCCCGGGGAAGGTCTCGGTCGACGAGATCCCCTACCCGACCTTCGAGCTGCAGGACGGGCCGGGCGTCAACCCGGCCAACGTCGGCCGGCAGCTGCCCCACGCGGCGATCCTCAAGGTCGTCACGAGCAACATCTGCGGCAGCGACCAGCACATGGTGCGCGGTCGCACGACGGCGCCCGAGGGCCTCGTCCTCGGCCACGAGATCACCGGTGAGGTCGTCGAGACCGGGCCGGGCGTCGAGTTCATCCAGAAGGGGCAGATCTGCTCGGTGCCCTTCAACATCGCGTGCGGCCGCTGCCGCAACTGCAAGGAGGGGAAGACGGGCATCTGCCTCAACGTCAACCCCGACCGGCCCGGGTCGGCGTACGGCTACGTCGACATGGGCGGCTGGGTCGGCGGGCAGGCCGACTACGTGCTCGTGCCCTACGCGGACTGGAACCTGCTGCCCTTCCCCGACCGCGACCAGGCGCTCGAGAAGATCCGCGACCTCACGATGCTGTCGGACATCTTCCCGACGGGCTTCCACGGCGCGTACACGGCGGGCGTGAAGCCGGGCTCGACCGTCTACATCGCCGGCGCGGGCCCCGTCGGCCTCGCGGCGGCGGTCGGCGCCCAGCTGCTCGGCGCCGCGGCGGTCATCGTCGGCGACCTCGACGAGCGCCGGCTCGCCCAGGCGCGCAGCTTCGGCTGCGAGACGGTCGACGTCAGCAAGGGCGACCCGAAGGACCAGATCGAGCAGGTCCTCGGGGTCCCCGAGGTCGACTGCGGCGTCGACGCCGTCGGCTTCGAGGCCCGCGGCCACGGCGAGGGCTCGAAGTCCGAGGCGCCCGCGACCGTCCTCAACTCGCTCATGGAGATCACGGCGGCCGGCGGCGCGCTCGGCATCCCGGGCCTCTACGTGACCGGCGACCCGGGCGGCATCGACGAGGCGGCCAAGAAGGGCTCGCTCTCCCTCAGCCTGGGCACGGGCTGGGCCAAGTCGCTGTCCTTCACGACGGGCCAGTGCCCGGTCATGCGCTACAACCGCCAGCTGATGATGGCGATCCTCCACGACAAGGTGCAGATCGCGAAGGCCGTCAACGCCACCGTCATCGGCCTGGACGACGCGCCGCGGGGCTACGCCGAGTTCGACAGCGGCGTCGCGCAGAAGTTCGTGCTCGACCCCCACGGCATGGTGCCCGCCGCCTGAGCCGTCGGCGGCGCCCCCGGACCGCAGCCGGGGCTGCGCCCCACGACGTCCCGCCCCCCGCGCGCGGGGGCCGGGACGTCGTGCGCCAGGCTCCGTGGCGTGCGCACGCCCTCGAGCCGACGGGGGTCCGCGGCCGGCGCCGCCCGGCCGCGGGCCGACCGCGTCCTCGACGCGCTCGGCGCGGCCGTCGCCGTCGTCGTCGGCGCCACGGCGCTGGTCTCGCTGGCGCCCGCCGCCGTCGGCCTGTCGATGCGGACGCCCTGGGCGCAGCTCGTCACGCTCCGGGCGGTCACCGCGGCGGGCTCCCTGGCCCTCGCCCTGGTCCTGCTGCTCGTGGGCACGCTCGTGCGCCTGCGGAGGGGACGTCGCGGTCGACCACGACGGGGTCCGCGCGGCGGGTGGCCGCCGTGGGTCCTCGGGCTCACCGCCTGCCTTCTCGTGGTGGCGGCCGGGCACGCCGGCGTCCTGCTCTGGCGCGCTCCCCCGCCCGCGGCGGACGCGGCGCCGGCGACCGGGGCGCCCGTGCGCCAGCCCGGCGACCTCGTCGTCACCACCCTGAACGTCGGCCCGCAGGGCGCGGACGCCGGCGACGTCGTCGCGCTCGCGCTGCGGCGCGAGGCGGACGTGCTGGCCCTCTCCGAGGCTCCGGAGCCGCTCGCGCGGGACGTCGCCGACGCCCTGGCGCGCGCCGGCCGCCCGGTGCAGCTCTTCTCCGCGGCGTCGCGGGAGGACGCGGAGCAGGGCTCCGCCGGCCCGGCCGAGGCGCTGCTGCGGCCGCGCGCGGGCGGGGTGCTGCTGCCCTTCGTGCGCCCGCAGACCCACCTGCTCGTCGCCGAGGACCTCGGCGCCTACGAGGCCGCCCCGGCGCCGGACCTGCGCGGCGGCGCCGTCGTGGCCCGGCCCCGCGACGGCGACGGGCCGCCGCTCGCCGCGGTGCACACGCTGCCCGCCGTGCCGCTCCTGTTCGACATGGACCTGTGGCGGGAGGAGACCGCGGCCGCCGTCGACCTGTGCGGGCGCCTGCCTGGCGGCGTCGTCGCGGGCGACCTCAACGCCACGCCCGACCACGCCGTCCTGGCGGGAGGGGCGTGCGCCCGGGCCGGGTCGGCGGCCGCGGCGCCCCCGGGCACCTGGCCGGCCGGGCTGCCCGCCGCCCTGGCCGCCCCCATCGACCACGTGCTCCTCGACGCCGCCGCCTGGGAGCCCGTCGGGGTGGTCGTCGACCCGGCGGGCGCCAGCGACCACCGCGCGCTCACCGCCGTCCTGCGCCCCCGCTGAGGCGCCCGACCGGGGAGAGCGGGACCGGGGAGCCGGGGAGCGGGACCGGGGCGCCCGCGCCGTCAGCGGGCGGCGAGCGCCCCGGCCGGCGCCGCCGCGACGCCACCGGCCAGGCCGTCGAGGGCGTCGACGTCGAGACGGGTCGTGAGCTGGGCCCCACCGTCCGGCGCGCCGACGTGGCGGGTGGTGCCGACACCCTCCATGACCCGGGCGAGGGGCAGCGACGAGGTCGCCGACCGCGTCACGACCTGCCCGTACCCGAGCAGGCGCAGGGAGGCGCCGACGTGGCGGGCCAGCGCACGGCCGACGCCACGGGCCTGCCAGCCGTCCTCGACGAGGAGGCCGACCTCGGTGGTGAAGTCGGCGCTGGGGCGCTCGCCCACGCGTGCCGTCGCGACGGCGACGACCTGCCGGGGCCCGGCGAGGACGACGAGGGCGAGGGGCTCGCGCAGCAGGTCCGCGAGCGCCGTGAGGGAGGGCGTCCGCCCACCGCTGCGGTAGCGCTGCAGGAGGGTGGTGCCGGTGCAGCGCCCGTGCATGGCCGCGACGGCGGGCAGGTCGGCGGGCTGCGCCGCGCGGACGACGAGCCGCGCCGGCGCGGCACCGGCGGCGCCGCGCGCCTCCAGCCCGGCGAGGACGTCGAGCGGGGCGTCGTCGTCGAGCGCGGCGCGGGAGAGCCCCGGCCCGGTGGTCGTGAGCTGCCACGGGCGGCCCGCGACGTCGAGCCCCTCGGCGACCGGCACGGGCGGCGGCGCGGTGCGGCGCGGGAGGGCCCGGCTCGGGCGCGTCCGCGCCCGCGGGGCGGAGGTGGTCGCGGCGGGCGCGGTCGTGGTGGGGGCCGCGACGCCGGCAGCCCCGGCGCGCCGGGCGCGGCTGCCGGCGGGGTGGTTGCGCAGCCCCTCAGCGCGGGCGGCCCGGCCGGCGGCGCTCAGCCCCGCGACGGCGGCGGCCGTGCGGTCGAGGGTGCGGACGGGCGGCGTGGGCAGCCCGCTCCGGGAGCGGGACGGCGCGCGGCCCGGTGCGGTGGCGGCGGTGACGGTCATGGCGCTCACGGGGTCCTCCTGCGGCTCAGCCGGTGTGACGCGAGCGACAGTGCACGACGCGTGTCACCCGGTGGTTGCGGAGTGTTTCGAGCGTGTGACGCGACGCACCCCGGGGTCACGCAGAGGCACGGAGCACGGACCCGCCCCGGTGAGCGGCCGGTCTCAGCCCAGCACGGGCGCCCACGTGCCGGCGAGCACGGCGGCGGCGGTCGCGGCAGCGGCCACGGCGGCGCAGACGGCGACGACGCCCGCGTCGCGCGCGGCGAAGGAGCTCGTGCGCGCCCAGGTGCGCCCGGCGCCCGGCACCCCGAAGCCGCGGGCCTCCATGGCGAGCGCGAGCCGGGTGGCGCGGCGCAGGGCGATGACGAGGAGCGCCAGGACCTGGCCGGCCACGACGCGGGTGCCCGCGAGGGGGCCGCGGGCGTCGCCGAGGCCCCGCGCCCGGCGGGCCATCGCGAGCGTCCGCCACTCGACGACGAGCAGGCCCACGAGGCGCAGGCCGGCCAGGCCGCCGAGCACGAACCGGTGGGGCAGGCGCAGCCGCTGGGCGAGCCCGTCGGCGAGGTCGGTGGGGTCGGTCGCCAGCAGGAGCACGACGCCGGGGACGCCCACGGCGAGCACCCGCAGCGTGATGGCGGCGCCGAGCCCCAGCGAGCCCTCGGTGACGGTGAGAGGCCCGAGCCCCACGAGCACGGCGCCGGCGTCGCGGCCGATGACGGCGGTGACGAGGCCGGCGGGCACGCTCGCGAGGAGCACGGGCAGCAGCCGCACGAGCAGCGGGCGCGGCGCCAGGCCGGCGAGGGGCAGGAGGCACACCTCGAGCACCAGCGCGACGGCCGCGCTGACGACGTCGACCGTGAGCAGCAGGGCGGCGGCCACGAGCAGCCCGCCGAGCAGGGTGGCCAACGGGTTCGCCCGGGTCAGCGGCGTCGACCGCAGGCCCCCGGCGAGCCCGCCGAGCGTCGTCGTCCCCGCGGTGGGTGCAGGGGCACCCGCCGCGGCGGCGGTCGCCGAGGTGCCGGTCGTGGGGGCGCCGCTCACGCCCGCCTCCGGCCGAGGAGCCGCCGCAGCCCCGAGGCGCTCCGGCCGTCGTCCTCCCGCGGCGCGAGCGGCACCGCCGGGTCCGGCGGCGCGAGGTGGTGCACCCGGGCGCCGAGGGCGCCGACCAGGTCGGCGTCGTGGGTGACGGCGAGCAGGGCCGCCCCGCCGTCGACGAGCTCGCGGAGGAGCTCGACGAGGCCGGCCCACGTCAGCGCGTCCTGGCCGAAGGTCGGCTCGTCGAGGACGACGACGCGCGGCCCGACGGCGAGGGCCGTGGCCACGGACAGCCGGCGCTTCTCGCCGCCGGAGAGGGTGAAGGGGTGGGCGCGCGCCAGCGCGGTGAGGCCGAGGCGCTCGAGCAGCTCGTCGGTGCGGCGGCGGACCTCCGCCTCGGGCCGGCCGAGCAGGCGGGGGCCGTGCGCCAGCTCGCCCTCGACCGTCGCCGCGACGAGCTGGTGCTCCGGGTCCTGGAAGACGGTGCCGACCCGGCGGAGGAGGTCGCGCGAGCGCCAGCGCCAGGGCGCGGTGCCGGGCGCGGGACCGGGACCGTGGTCCCCCACGAGGTCCGGGAACGCGCGGACGGCGCCGCCGACCGGCTCCAGCAGCCCCGCGAGCGTCAGCGCGAGCGTCGTCTTGCCCGCGCCGTTGGGGCCGGTGAGCGCCGTGGCCGAGCCGGCCCGCAGCGCGAGGTCGGCGGAGCGCACGGCCACCGGGCCGCCCGGGCGGGCGCACGCCAGCGCGCGGGCGGCGAGCAGCTCCCCGCCGGGCTCCGGGGCGTCCCACCCCGGGACGAGCGGGCCGGAGCGGTAGCGGGGCGGCACCCACACGCCGCGGGCCGCCAGCTCGTCGCCGTGCTCGGCGAGGACGCGCTCCGGCGGCCCGTCCGCCACCACCGCGCCCCCGCCCCCCGCACCGGCCCCCCCACCAGCTCCGAGGACGACGACCCGGTCGACGACGTCGGCCCACACGGCGACGCGGTGCTCGACGATGACGAGCGTCGCCCCCGTGGCCCCCACCGCCCGCACGACGGCGTCGCGGACCTCCTGCACGCCAGCGGGGTCGAGGTTGGCCGTCGGCTCGTCGAGGAGCACGAGCCCGGGCCGCATGGCGAGGACGCCCGCGAGCGCCAGGCGCTGCTTCTGGCCGCCCGACAGGGCGGCCGTGGGGTGGTCGAGGGGCACGTCGAGGCCGACGGCGTCGAGCGCCGCCCGCACCCGCGGCCAGATCTCCGCGGGCGGCACCTCGAGGTTCTCGCAGCCGAAGGCGACGTCGTCCCCCACCCGCGCGAGCACGACCTGGCTCTCCGGGTCCTGCAGCACGAGCCCGGCGCGCCCTCGGCGCGCGCCGGCGGGAGCCCCGCCGACGAGGAGCTCACCGGTCGCCTCGCCCTCGGCCCCCTCGTCGCCGGGGCCCTGCGCGTCGGCGTCGGGGAGCACCCCGACGAGCCCCGCGAGGAGCGTCGACTTGCCCGACCCCGAGGGGCCGAGGAGGAGCACGCGCTCCCCCGGGTCGACGACGAGGTCGAGGCCGCTGACGGCCGCGCGGCGGCGGCCGCCGTGGCGCCACGACCACCCGCGGGCGACGACGCCCACGGGCTCCGCAGCGCCGTCGTCGGGGCGACCGGAGGAGCGGTCTGCCGTCCGGTCCGGGGAGCGGTGGGCGGCCCGCCCGCCGCCGCGGGCGCCCGCCGCGGCGGCGAGGGCGGGCACGGCGGTCAGACCCGCTCGGCGGTGCGGCCCGAGGGCAGGGCGGACAGCGCCCCGGTGCGGGCGAGCGCCCGGACGACGAGGTGGGCCAGGAGGCCGGCGAGGACGATCCCGGAGACGACCGAGGAGCCGATGTAGATGAGCTTCCAGCCGGCGGTCCACGTCACCGAGCTGGTGAAGGTCGTGTCCATGAGGCCCACGGCGACGCCCGAGGTGGCCCCGGCGAGGAGCGCGGCGGGCAGCCCCCACCGCCGGTAGCCGAGGACGGCGAACCCGATCTCGGCCGCGAGGCCCTGCACGAGGGCCCACACGAGGACGGTGACCCCCCACTGGGTGCCGATGAGCATCGACGTGACGCCCGCGAGCACCTCGGCGAAGACGGCCGCCCCCGGCCGGCGCACGACGAGGGCGCCGAGGAGGCCGGGGAAGAGGAAGCCGCCGTTGACGAGGCCGGCCAGGGGCGCGAGGAAGGCCAGCGGGGCCGTGATCGGCTCGTAGAGGGCGCCGAACGCCCAGAGGGCGACGCCCGCGGCGACGCCGACGACGGCGCAGGTGACGATGTCGACGACGCGCCAGCTGCGGCGGCTGCGTCCGGTGGGGCGTGCGGTGGTGCTCTCGGTGCTGGACATGGTGGTGCTCCTCCCGTGCGGTGCACGAGGGGGACGCCGCGCGCGGGTGCGCGACGGCGTCGAGCCCGACTCCCTACGCCGGTGCTAACCGGGTCAGGTTCGAGGGTCTGCGGCGCTCGCCGCACTCTCAGCGCCCTCCGGCGCTCCCCTGTCGTCCGCCGCCGATGCTAGCCCCGCGCGGCGGCGGGTCGCAGCGCCGCCCCGCTCGACGCCCCGGCGTCAGCCCGCCGCGGCGCGGTGGGCCGCCGTCGCCACCGCCGTGGCCAGGACGTCCACGTGCACGAGCCCGAGGGTGCGCCCGTCCGCGGCGGTGACGACCAGCGGCGCGAAGCGCTCGTGCTGGGGCCTCGCCATCGCGCGGGCCAGCGCCTCGTGCGGCGCGGTGGCGGGCGAGAGCGACGTCACGGGGTGCTCGTGCCGGCCGCCGTCGGGCAGCGCCGTGCGGACGGCCAGCGGCCGGCCACGCGCGTCCGTGCGCAGCTCCTCCGCCGACGGGCTGCGGACGAGGTCCGCCAGGCCCTCGCCACGCCGCGCGGCGGCGGCGAGGTCCCGCGCGTCGCCGAGGTCCCCGGCGGGCCACGCCCGCTCGGGGCGGCCGAGCAGGTAGCCCTGCGCCAGCGGCACCCCGAGGCGGACGGCGGTCGCCAGCTGCTCGCGCCGCTCGACGCCCTCGAGGCACACCCAGGCGTCGAGCGTGGCGGCCATGTCCCCGACGGCGCGCACCGCGGCCTCCACGGCCGGGTCCCGCCCCAGCTGCGCGACGAGCCGCCCGTCGAGCTTGACGAAGGAGGGGCGCACCTCGAGCACGCGCGCGAGCCCGGCCCAGGCCGCGCCGACGTCGTCGAGGGCGACCAGCGCCCCCGCTGTGCGCAGGGCGTCGAGCGGAGCGATCACGCGGGCGTGGTCGTCCGGCCAGCGCCCCTCGAGCACCTCGACGACGAGGCCGCCGAGGTCCCCCCAGGAGAGCAGCTCGTCGACCACGGCGGGCTCGGCGAGGGCCAGCGGGTCGACGTTGACGGTGAGGAAGGTGTCGGGCGGCAGGGTGTCGAGCAGGGGTCGCGCGAGGCGCAGGGCGAGCACGTGCAGGTGCGCCAGCGCGCCCTCGTCGCCGGCCGCGGCGAAGAGCGGCGCCGGTCCGACCCCGAGGTGGGCGGCCGGACGGGCCAGCACCTCGTAGCCCGCGACCGTGGCGCTCTCGAGGCCGACGACCGGCTGCACCGCGCACCCCAGCAGCTCCGGCTCGGCGAGCACCGCCGCGAGCGCCCGCCGGGCGGTGCTCCGGGGGTCCGCCCCCGGCGCGGGCCCTCCGGCGGTGCCCGGCGCGGCGCTCACGGCGGTCACCCCTCGCGGACCCGGTCCCGCACGGCGCCGACGAGCTCGGCGTCCGGCGCGACGCCGTGCTGCGCGCGGGCGTGGCGCTCGACGGCCTCGAGCACCGCCTCCTCGTCGTCCCCGCGGAGCTCGGTGGTGCAGCCGGGCACGACGTCGCCGCAGCGGAAGACCTTCATGGACGTGCTCCTCTCGGCCGTCAGCACGGCTCCCCCAGCGTCCGCGCGGGGGGCGGACGGGTCCGGCTGGCGCCGTCAGGGCGACGACGCCCCCGGCATCGTCCCCCCAGAGACCCCCATCTGGCCACTGGCTGTCCAAAGTCGGCACTCAGCGTGACGACACTCGCCGGCGACGCACCGGTGGACGCGTCGACCCTCGACGTCCTGCCTTGCCCGTCGGCGGGGGCGGCGGCAGGGTGAGCCGCATGGGAGACGCCATCTGGAAGGTCGTCGGCACGGGGGGCGCCGTGGCCGCCGGCATCGCCGCGAACAAGGTCCTCACCGCCGTGTGGCGCAAGACCCTCGGCGGCGAGCCGCCCATCAACCCCGAGTCGGACGAGACGACGTGGAAGGAGGCCATCGCCTGGGCCCTCCTGTCGGGCGCGGTCGTCGGCGTCGCGCGGCTCGCGTTCCGCCGCAACGCGGCGTCGTACTACCGCAAGAGCACCGGTCACCTCCCTGGCAACCTCGAGAAGGCCCACTGACCCCGTGGTCCTCCGCACGCTCCGCGACCCCGCGGGCGGGCCGTCGCGGGGCGTGCGCGTGGTGGCCGTCCTTCTCGTCCTCGGTCTGGTCGCCGCACTGATCCCCACGCTGGTGCCTGTGCTGCGAGGCCTGCTCGAACTGCTCACGTGAGGCGTCGACCCCTCCGCTGCCGTTGCGTCGCCCCCGGTCCCACGCCATCGAGAGCCTCGGGCCGGACCGACGGGCGTCGTCTCTCCACCCGGTGAGTTACCCCGGCCGGTGGAGATTCATCTTTCAACGACGCAGGTCCTCCTCCCCGCGTGCCGAGACCCCTGGCACAGGAGGACCCGGGGACGGCCCCGGTCCGACGACCGGGGGGTCCCGACGTGAGCACCGACGCCAGCACCAGCGATTCTGCCTCCACCGCCGCCTACGGCTGGCGTCGCACCGCTCGGCCCGAGCCTCGGCGCCGTCGCGGCCTCGTGCGGGCCCTCCTCGCGGGCGGCCTCGTCCTCGGCGTCGGCTCAGCCGCCACCCTGGCCGCCTGGACCGACACCGAGTGGGTGTACGGCGACGGCTCGGCGGACGGCGGCGTCAGCGGCGTCGCCGCCAGCGTCTTCGAGGTCGAGCAGAACGTCTGGGACGGCGTCGGCGGTGTCGCCAACTTCGTCAACCGCGAGACGCAGCCGGTCGCCGGCGGGCTCGTCTTCTCGCCGCTCAAGGCTCGGGCCCTCTCTCCGAGCGACCTCGTCTACGCGCCCATGCAGCTGCGGACGGCGGTCGGCAGCGCCGCCGCGAACGTCACCGTGGCCCCCGCCCTCCTCCAGGCCGGCGACCCCACCTTCTTCGGCGCGCTGCGCTACTCGGTGCGCAGCGGCGTCCCGCAGGGCGCGTGCGGCGACGCCGCCTTCGCCCCGGCGACGGCGCTGGGCACCGAGCTCGTCACGAGCGCCCCGCTGAGCACCGGCTCCACCGCGGGCGCGCTCCAGCTCGGCGCCGCCACGGCCACGACGGCCGGCGCGCCGGTCGACCTGTGCTTCGCCATCACCCTGCCCGGCGGCTCGCCCGACTCCCTCCAGGGTCTCGGCGCCACGCCCGTCTGGTCCTTCACCAGCCAGTCCCGCTGAGCGCGGCACCGGCCCTCCGCGGGCCGGCGCCCGCACGACCGTCACCACGGGGGTGGGACATGAGCACGACGAGGGAGCGGCTGCGCGAGGCGGCCCTCACGACCGGAGCGGTGCTGGGCTGCGCGTGCCTGGCGTTGGTCCTGCTGGGCGCGGTCCTCGACGCCACGCTGGTCGTCTTCACGACCGGTTCGATGTCGCCGACCATGCCGACCGGGGCCCTGGCGGTGGTCCGGCAGGTCGACGCCACCGACGTCGGCATGGGCGACGTCGTCACCGTCACCCGGGAGGGCCGGCTGCCCATCACGCACCGCGTGGTGCAGGCGGACCCCGACCCGGCGGTGCCCGGCGGCGCCCGGCTCGTCCTGCGCGGCGACGCCAACAGCTCCGTGGACCCGATGCCCTACGAGGTGACCCGCGTGGGCCGCGTGGTGTGGGCCCTCCCGCACCTCGGCACCTGGGTCGAGACCGCCCAGCGCCCCGCCGTCCTCGGCGCCGCCACGGCGGCGGTCGCCGGCCTCGTCGTCCTCGCGGTCTGGCCGCGGCGGCAGGACGAGGCGGCGCACGAGCACGAGCAGGTGGCCCGGTGAGCGCCGCGTCCCGCGCCGCCGTCGCCGTGGTGGCGGCCGCCGCGCTCGCCCCCGTCCTCGCCGCCGCCCCGGCCGCCGCGAGCTCGACGCCGCGCGACGAGGTCGACGTGCTGCGCCTCGTCTCGACCGTCGACCCGGACGCCCTCAGCCGGCTCGCCCCGGGCGAGGAGGTGGACTGGACGATCGACGCCCGCATCGAGGGCGCCCCCACCGGCGAGCTCAGCCTCCAGCTCGTGGCCGACGGCCCGATGGTGGACCACCCGAAGGGCCTGCTCATCTCCCTCGCGGGGTGCGCGCAGCCGTGGGCGGGCGTCTCGCGCCAGCTCCACGCGACGTCGGCGGCCCAGCCCACCTGCGCCTCCGGCCTGCGCGTGATGCTCCCCGCGCAGCGGCTGGGCGACGCGCCACGCCTGACGACCATCCCGCACCGGTCCATCACGTCGCGCCAGGGGGAGCACCTGCTCATGACGCTGGCGCTCCCGGAGGACGCGCCCGACGAGCTGCAGGGCCAGCGGTCCTTCATGGGCGTCGGCGTCACGGCGATCGGCGACGAGCTCGACCCCGTGCCGGGCCCCGGCCCGACGCCCACCCCCTTCCCGAGCCCCGGCCCGACGTCGGGTCCCGGCCCGGGCACGCCCGGCACGCCTGGCACGCCCGGCACGCCGGGTGGTCCGGGAGGCACTCCCGGCACCCCCGGTGCACCGGGGGGCACGCCCGGCGCTCCCGGCGGGACGCCCGGCGTCCCCGGCACGACGGGAGGCGCGCCGGGCACCACCGGAGGCGTCCCCGGGTCGCCCGAAGGCACCTCGGGCGGCGCCCTGCCGATCGGCGCGTCCACCGGCGACGCCGGCCTCCTCCCGCTGTCGCGCAGCGGCGTGCGCTCCGACGCCGCCGGCACGACGAGCGGCACCACCCCCCTGTCCCTGCCCCAGCGCCTCGCCCGCACGGGCGCCGACGCCCTGCCCGCCGCGGCCGCCGCCGCGGCCGCCGTCGCGGTCGGTCTGCTCCTCGGCCGCGTCGCCCGCACCCGCACCCGCCGGAGGACCCCGTGAGCCGCCACCCCCGCCGTCGCTCCCGAGCCGGTGGCACCCGCGCGCGCGTGATCGCCGGCGCCGGCGCGCTCGCCGTCGCCGTCGCCCTGCTGCCGGCCCTCGGCCGGGCGGCCGACGGTGACGGGCCGGTCGGCCTCCCGGCCCTGGGGCTCACCGACGCCTCGTGGCTCGACACCGAGCACGTGCGCTCCGAGCTCCTCGGCGGCGCCCGGGACTGCGACCGCGCCTACCGGTACGCCTCGCGCGCCGACGCCCGGATGCTCTCCGGCACGCTGCTGGGGGCGGACCTGTCGCCCGTCGCCTCGCTCTCGGGCGTGACGACGCAGCACACCGGCGCGCCCGGGACGAGCGCCGTCGCCACGCCGAGCACCGCCCCCGCCGTGGGGACGGACGCCTACGCGGCACCGCTGTCGGTCACCGCCCTGAGCGGCGTCGCGAGCGGGCAGGCGGCGTCCGTCGTCGTCCTGCCGGCCGCCGGCCAGGAGGCCGCCCTGCTCCACCAGACGGCGTACGCCGGGAGCGACGATGAGGCGCGCTCCGCCGCCGGCGCTGTCACGGACACCGGCGCGGTGCGCACGACCTCCTCGACCGTCGGCCCCGACGGGTCCCTGCCCGGTCCCGCGGTGGTCGACCTCGCCGCTCTCGCCCCCGGCGTCTCCTCCCTCGCGGGGCTCAAGCTCCAGGTCGGAGCCCTGTCCTCGACGGCGGCGCTCGACGGGTGCCTGCGCGACGAGACGGGCGCCGGGCCGGTGCGCGACTACCGGGTGGCCGGGCTCCGCCTGCAGCTGGCGTCGCCGGCGGTCGTCGCGGCGCGGCAGAGCGCCGTCACCGCGACGTCGAGCGCCACGTCGTCCGTGAGGGGCCTCGAGAGCCAGCTCGTCTCGAGCATCAAGGCCATCAGCGGGCTGTCGGGCTCGCTCACGACGGTCACCGTCCAGGTCGACCTCGCTGCCGCCGTGAACCCGCTGCTCAACGCCCGGCTCGGCGAGGGCACCGAGGTCGTCGTCGACCTGGGACGGGGCGTCGTCGAGGTCGACCTCGAGCGGCTCCTGTCCGGCCGGGGCGGGCTCAACGGCCGCGCCCCGGGCACCGAGCTGGTGCTCGACGACGCCCTGCTGACCCAGGTGACCACCCGGGTCGACACCCTGCTGACCCAGTGGGCGACGAGCCTGCAGACCGCCGTCGACGCGGCGCTGCGGGCGGCGCGGGTGGTGGTCGACGTGCGCCTCGCGGGGCTGCCGCTGCTGTCCCTCGACGCCACGGCCGCCCAAGTGCTCGCCGGGACGGCGCAGGTGCAGCTGGTGGGCGTCATAGCTCCCCTCTCGCTGGTCCCGGCCAACGTCGCGTCGCTCGTCACCGGCCTCGTCCAGACCAGCCTCACGAACCTCCTCGGCCCCTCCGGCGCCGTCGCCACCTTCGGCACCGCCGTCCGCGCGCCGCTGCCGGCGGTGACCCAGGCGGCGTCCACGGCCCTGTCCGGGCTGCGGTCGGCGGTCTCCCTCGTCGTCAACGACCAGCGCAGCGCCGGCGGCGTCCACGACGTCGCGGCGCTGAGGATCACCGCGCTGGCCGGGTTCGTGCAGCCGACGGCGCTGCGGCTGGCGACGTCCTCGGTCGGCCCCGTGGTCGAGCTGCCCTGAGGTCGAGCTCCCCTGAGATCGAGCTGCCCTGGGGTCGAGCTCCCCTGGCCAGCACCCGGGGACGCGCCGGTGGTCGACCTCGTGGGGCACCGGCCACCGCGGTGGACCCCGTGGGACGACGCACGGCGCGTCGGCCCACAGGGTCCACCCGCGAGGGCCCCGGCCCACGAGGTCGACCCGCGTCAGGCGCGGCGGGGCTCCTCGTGGTCGGCGCGGGGGGCACCGGGCGCGGGCTCAGCGTCGTGGACCGTGCAGCCGTCGGGCAGCCCGCCTTCGGGGGCCTCGCCGCCCTCGAGGTCGCTGAGCTCGTCGACGAGGAGCAGGTCGCGGCGCACCTTGCCCGTCCGGTAGGCCGCCCGGCCGACCATGTGCGCGGCCACGGGCGCCGTCACGAGCTGGAAGACGACGACGAGCGCCACGACGCCGATCGCCGTCGGGGTCCGGACGGCGAGGCCCACCCCGACCGCCACGAGCACGACGCCGAGCGCCTGCGGCTTCGCGGCCGCGTGCAGCCGGGTGAGGACGTCGGGCAGCCGGAGGACGCCGAGGGCCGCGACGAGCGCGAGGAGGACGCCGGCGCCGAGGCACAGCCCCGCGAGCACGTCGAGGACGGCGCCCACGGCGCCGCCGCTCACCGGGTCTCCTTCGCGGCGAAGCGCGCCACCGAGACCGACCCGACGAACCCGACGAGGGCGAGCACGACGAGTACCGGCAGCGTCGCGGTGCTGCGGGTCACGGCCGCCTGCAGCCCGAAGGCGGCGACGAGGACGACGACGAGCGCGTCGAGCGCCACCACGCGGTCGAGGACCGTCGGCCCCACGACCGCGCGCACGAGCACGCACAGCCCGGCGACCAGGAGGGCCGCCCCGGCCAGCAGCACGAGCACCCCCGACCAGCCGCCGCCGACCGACGCCCCGCCCAGGCCCAGCCCCTCCAGCACCCCGGTCACCGCTCCTCCTCGCCTCTGCCCGTGCTCCCGCTGCTCCTGCCCCGGCCCGCCTCCACGTCCTCCTGCGTCGCGGCCGCCGCCGCGGCGTCGTCGGGCGCCTCGCGGCGCGCGGAGTCCTCGCCGGGCTCGCCCACCTCGTGCACGGGCTCGCCCGGCCGCGGCGAGCGGCCCGCGCGGGCGCCGCCCTCGACGACGCGGCGGCGCACCGGCGGCCGCGGGTGCCGGCCGCGGCCGGTGGCGTCGCCCCGCTCGACGTCGGCGACCTCCTCGGCGGTCCCGAACGCCCGCACGACCCGCTCCTCCACGCGCAGCACCCCCGCCCGCTCCCGCTCCGCCGCGGCGGCGTCCGGGGTGTCGATGACGTGCACGAAGAGGCTCTGCGTGCCCGGCCGCACCTCGACGACGACGCTGCCGGGCACGAGCGAGATGAGCTCGGCCGTGGCGGTGAGGTGCGCGAGGCTCGCCGTGCGCAGGTGCACCTCGAGCACCGAGCTCGTCGGGGTGCGCCGGCTCAGCACGAGGGCGGCCACCTGCAGCGACGCGCGGACGACGTCGAGGGCGAAGGTCAGCAGCAGGCGCAGGACCGGCCCCGGGCGCACCGCGCCGGGGAAGCGCACCGGCGGCTGGGGGAAGACGAGGACGACGAGCAGGCCGAGCACGGCGCCCGCGAGCACGTTGGCCACCGACAGGTCGCCCCACAGCAGCACCCAGACGAGGGCCGTCCAGACGAGGACGGGCCACTGGACGACCGCGCGGCGCGCGCGGGTCACCGCGAGCCCCCCGCCGGGCCGACCTGTGTCGTCGGCGCGACGCGGTCGGCCGCCGCCTGCCCGAGGACGGCGCGGACGTAGGGCTGGCGCTGGTCGAGCTCGAGCGCCGAGTCCTCGGCGACGCGCAGCAGCGGCCCCGCCAGCACGGTGAGGGACAGGCCCAGCGCCACGAGCGCCGCCGTCGGGGCGACCATCCCGCGGGGCACGCGCGTCATCTCGACGGGGGTGCGCTCGGGGTCGACGGCGGCGCCGGTGAGCGCGCCCGCGGCGGCGGCCTCGTCGTCCTCCTCCGTGGCGAGGGCCGAGACGCCCTGCGCCCGCTCCACGGCGTCCTGCCGCTGGCTCACCTCGCCGACGCCGGACAGCGTCGTCGCCGCGTCGGGCGCCTCGTCGTCGTCCGAGCGGGTCTCCTCCTCGCGGCCCACCGTCGCCGGCCGGCTCCAGAAGGCGCGGTTCCACGCCTTGGCGACGGCGTAGAGGGTGAGCAGGCTCGTGACGACGCTGCCGCCGACGAGCACCAGCGGCAGGACCCCTCCGTCGGCCACGCCCGCCTGGATGAGCCCGACCTTGCCGAGGAAGCCCGACAGGGGCGGGATGCCCGCGAGGTTCATCGCCGGCACGAAGAAGAGGACGCCGAGCAGCGGCGACAGCTTGGCCATGCCGCCCAGGTGGTCCATCGACGTCGAGCCGCCCCGCCGCTCGACGAGGCCCAGCACGAGGAAGAGGGTCGTCTGCACGGTGATGTGGTGGACGACGTAGAAGATCGCCGAGGCGAGGCCGGCGACCGAGCCGACGGCGATGCCGAAGACCATGTAGCCGATGTGGCTGACGAGCGTGAAGGACAGCAGGCGCTTGACGTCGCTCTGCGCCACGGCGCCGAGGATCCCGACGACCATCGTGGCGAGGGCGACGACGAGCAGGAGGTCGTCGAGGCGGCCCTCGGGGAACAGCAGGGTCTGGGTGCGGATGATGGCGTAGACGCCGACCTTGGTGAGCAGGCCGGCGAAGACGGCCGTGACCGGGGCGGGCGCCGTCGGGTAGGAGTCGGGCAGCCACGCCGACAGCGGGAAGACCGCCGCCTTGATGCCGAAGGCCACGAGCAGCGCCAGCTGGAGGGCGAGGCGCACGCCGTCGTCGAGGGCGTCGAGGCGCTCGGGCAGCTGGGCGAGGTTGGCCGTGCCGGTGGCCGCGTAGACCAGCGCGATGGCGGCGAGGAAGACGAGCGAGCTGGCGATGCTCACGACGACGTAGGTCGACCCCGCGCGGATGCGGGCGCTGGTGCCGCCGAGGGTGAGCAGCACGAAGCTCGCCGCGAGCAGCATCTCGAAGCCGACGTAGAGGTTGAACAGGTCGCCGGAGAGGAAGGCGTTGGAGACGCCCGCGGACAGCACGAGGTAGGTCGGGTGGAAGATCGCGACGGGCGCGCCGTCGTCCCCGTCCGCGGCGCCCTGCGCCACCGAGTACACGAGGACGCCGAGGGTCACGGCGCTCGAGACGCTGAGCATGAGGGTGGACAGCTGGTCGGCGACGAGCGAGATGCCGCTGGCGGCCGGCCACCCGCCCACCGTGACGACGAGGGTCCCGACGTCCTGCACCGCGAGGAGCATCGCCACGGACGTGGCGAGGACGACCGAGAGCGCGACGGTGCTGACGGCGGCCTGCGCCCTGCGGTGCCGCGCCAGCGCCAGCGCGAGACCCGCGGCCACGAGGGGCACGAGGACGGGCAGCGGCACGAGCGTCGGCCACTCGAGCACCTGGCCCTGCGTGGCGCGCAGCCCCAGGCCCTGCGGACCCGTGGGGGCGTCGTCGGCGCCGAGGGCGAGCAGGTGCGGGAGGGCGGCGGCGAGGGCCCCGACGCCGCTCACGGGCCCTCCTCCCGCCGCTGCGCGGCCCGGCGCGGGCCGTCGTCGGGCGCCCGGTCGTGGGGAGAGGGGTCGCGGGGCGAGGGGCTCGCGTGGGCCCGCCGGCGGTCCTCCGAGCGCTCCTCCACGGGGGCCTCCTCGTCGTCCGGGTCGTAGCTGCCGGAGGTCTCGTCGCGCACGGCGCGGCCCCGGACCTGCCGGTCCTCGACGTCGTCCTGCACCTCGTCGTGCCCGTGCAGCTGCCAGCTGCGGTAGGCCATGGCGAGCAGGAAGGCCGTGAGCCCGAGCGTGATGACGATGGCCGTCAGCACCATCGCCTGCGGCAGCGGGTCGCTCATCCGCGCCGGCTCGGCGCTGCCCACGAGCGCCGGCTCCCCGGCGGCCCCGCTGGCGACGAGGAAGAGCACGTTGATGCCGTTGCTCATGAGGATGACGCCGACGAGCACGCGCGTGAGGCTCCGCTCGAGGACCAGGTAGACGCCCGTCGCCACGAGCACGAAGACGACGGCGACGAGGACCAGCGCCGGACTCACGAGCGCCCCTCCCCCGCGTCGTCGCCGGCACCACCCGGGCCCCGGCCCGGCGCCGCGGCGGCGCGCACGACCTCCTCGCGGTCGGGCTGCGCCCCTGCCGCACCGGCCGCGCCGTCGGGCCCCGGGGCGACCCCGGACCCGGCGAGCGGGCCGGAGACCGACAGCGCGGCCGTCGCGCGGCCCTCCTCGGCGTCCGCCTCGATGTGGGCGTCGACGCCGCCGCCGAGGCTGCGCAGGACGTCGAGGACGAGGCCGATGACGAGCAGGTAGACCCCCAGGTCGAAGAACAGGGCCGTGATGAGGTGCACCTCGCCGAGGACGGGCACCTCGAGGTCGCGCACCGCGCTCTGCAGCGGCGTGTACCCGAGCAGCGCCGCGGCCAGGCCGACGCCGGCGGACAGGAAGAGGCCCGAGCCGAGGAGGAGGCCCGCGGGCACGGGCGCCGCGCGGTCGAGCTCGCGCCGGCCCCCGGACAGGTAGCGGACCATGAGCGCGAGGCCCGCCACGAGCCCTCCGGCGAAGCCGCCGCCGGGCTGGTTGTGCCCGGCGAAGAGCAGGTAGAGCGAGAAGAGCACGACGGTGTGGAAGGTCAGCCGCGTGACCGTCTCGAAGATGACCGAGCGCCGCTCCGCGGGCAGGGACGGCGCCGTGCGCGTCCAGCTGCGGGGGGCCGACTCCTCGCGGGCGTCCGGCACGCCCGCGTCCGGCGGCTCGGCGTCGTCGTCCGCGCCGTCGCTCCCGCCGCGCCCCGGCCCCCCGCCGTCGCCCGCAGCCGCGCCGGGGGGCGAGGCGAGCGCCGCGGCCGCGCGGGCCGCCCGGGCGGAGGGGAAGGAGGCGGCGGGCACGACGGCGGCCTCGCGCCCCTCCTCCACGTCGAGGTGGCCGAAGCGGCGGCCGAGGAAGACGAGGCTCGCGACGCCGGTGGCGGCCACGAGCAGCACCGACAGCTCGCCGACGGTGTCCCACGCGCGGATGTCGACGAGGATCACGTTGACGACGTTGCGGCCCCCGCCCTCGTCGTAGGCCAGGTCGGGGAACGGCTCGGAGACGGGGACGGCGGTGCGGGCGCCCGCCGCGACGACACCGGCGGCGCTCACCGCGGCGCCCACGGCCACCGCGAGCCCGGCGCGCAGGAAGCGGCTGCGCCGCAGCGGCCGGTCGGAGAAGTAGGGGGGCAGGCGGCGCAGCACGAGGACGAAGACGACGAGGCTCACCGTCTCGACGAGGACCTGGGTGAGGGCCAGGTCCGGTGCGCCGTGGAGGGCGAAGAGCAGCGCCGTCCCGTACCCGGTGACGCCGAGCAGCACGGCCGCCTTGAGCCGCCGCCGCGAGCGCGTCGTCGCGACCGCCGCCGCGGCGACGACGACGGCGACCGCGAGCTGCGCGGGCGTGTCCCACCAGCGCACGCGCACGTCCCACGCGCCCGAGAGGGCCGCGGCGAGGCCGGGCCCGACGACGAGCACCGTGAAGATGATGGCCAGGTAGGCGGGCAGCGAGCCGCGCTGCGTGGCGCCCGTGGCCTCGACGGCCAGGCGCTCGGTGAGGCGGACGAGGCGCGCGTAGCCCCGCTCGGTGTCGACGAGGACGGGCGCGGCCGCCTGCACCCGCAGGACGGCGCGGCGGGCGGCGAAGAGGGCGGCGCCGAGGGCCAGGGACGCGACGCTGAGCCCGAAGGCCGGCGACAGGCCGTACCAGGCCTGCAGGTGCACCTCCGGCTCGCCGCCGGTGCTCTCGGCGTAGGGGGCCAGCAGCGCCTCCCACGGGCCGGTGGCCAGGCCGACGGCGAGGCCGCCGAGGGCCAGGACCGCCGGCACCGCGTTGAGGCCGAGCCCGACGCCGTGCGCCGACGAGGGCTCGCGGCCCTTGGCGGCGAAGGCGCCCCAGCAGAAGCGGATCGTGTAGCCGGCCGTGAGCCCCGAGCCGAGCACGACGACGACGAGCGCCGCCGTCGCCCACCCCTCCGGCCGGTGGAGCAGGGCGTCGAAGGCCGACTCCTTGGCCGCGAAGCCGGCCAGCGGTGTGACGCCGGCCATCGACGCCGCGGCCAGGAGCGCGGCGGCCGTGACGACGGGCAGCCGGCGCGGGACGCCCGAGAGCTGGCGCAGGTCACGCGTGCCCGTGGCGTGGTCGATGGCCCCGACCGAGAGGAAGAGGGTCGACTTGAAGAGCGCGTGGGCGCAGACGAGCGCCAGGCCGGCCAGGGCGCCGTCGGGCCCGCCGAGGCCCACGACGACGGTCATGAAGCCCAGCTGGCTCACGGTCCCGTAGGCGAGCAGGAGCTTGAGGTCGTACTGGCGCAGCGCCCGCCAGCCGCCGACGAGCATCGTCACGCCGCCGAGGCCGAGGACGACCGGGTGCCAGGCGGGGTCGTCGGCGAAGCCGGGGGCCAGCCGGGCGAGGAGGTACACGCCCGCCTTCACCATCGCCGCGGCGTGCAGGTAGGCGCTGACGGGGGTCGGCGCGGCCATGGCGCTCGGCAGCCACAGCGAGAAGGGCCAGATCGCGGACTTCGACAGCGCGCCCACGAGGACGAGGACGAGCCCCGTCGTGGTGGCCGCGTCGACGACGGGCGGGTCCGCGACGAGCTCCGAGAGGCGGTAGGTGCTCGCCCGCTCGGCCAGGACGACGAGGCCGACGAGCATCGCGAGCCCGCCGAAGGTCGTGACGACGAGCGCCCGCATGGCCGCCAGCCGGCTCGCGCGCTGCTCCGTGAGGTGGCCGACGAGCAGGTACGAGAAGACGGTCGTCAGCTCCCACATGACGTACAGGAGCAGGACGTCGTCGGCGAGGACGAGGCCGAGCATCGCCCCCGCGAAGGCGACGAGGACGCCGGCGAAGCGGCCGAGGCCCTCCTCGTCGTCGTCGAAGTACGACGTGCAGTAGGCGAGGACGAGCGCGCCGACGCCCGTGACGAGCAGGCCCAGGACGAGCGACAGGGGGTCGACGCGGAAGGCCAGCTCGAGGTCGAGGAACGGCGCCCACGGCACCACCTCGACCCGCTCGACGCCCGGGCCCCCGCCGACGAGCAGCGACACCAGCCACACCAGCGACGCGGCGGGCACGAGCGCGAGGACGAGGAAGGCGCGGCGCCCGAGCACGCGGACGAGGGCGGGCGCGACGAGCGCGGCCACGGCGTGGGCGCCGACGAGAGCGATCACGGGCACCGGCCTCTCGGGTCGGTGGGCCGGGCCCGAGGGGCCCGACCCGTGCGGAGCTGCGCGCGGCGGCGCCGCGCACCGGCCGGGACCTCGGCCGCCGTCCCCCGTGGTCGGCCGCGGGCGTGCCCGCGGCCCCGCAGGAGGAGGGCGCCCGACCCGTCGGCCGTCCCGGCCCACCCTACGGGGCGGCGGTCGCGACCCCCGGCGCGATCGGGCGCGGGCCTCAGCCCGCGAAGGGCCGCACCGGCAGGCCCCGCACCCCCGGCCGCACCGTGAAGAGCGCCCCGGCGAGCGGGTCGTCGTCGCGGTCGGCGGCCGGGTCGGCGCCCGGCTCGGCCTCCTCGAGGCCCTCGGCCGACGTCGTGATGAAGAGGTCAGCGAGGTCCGGGCCCCCGAAGGCGCACGCGGTGACCTGGCGGGCGCCGACGTCGACGACCGCCAGCAGGTCCCCGTCCGGCGAGATGCGGTGGACCGCCGAGCCGCCGAAGAGGGCCGCCCACACGCAGCCCTCCTCGTCGACGGCGAGGCCGTCGGGGCCGCCCTTCTCCTCCGGCGTCTCCCACAGGGCGCGGCGGTCGACGACCTCGCCGGCGTCGTCGACGACGAGGCGCCACAGCCGCTGGGTGGGCGTGTCGTGGTAGTACGCGCAGGACCCGTCGGGGGACCACGCGAGGCCGTTGGAGATCGTCAGGCCCTCGAGGACGACGTGCACCGAGTGGTCCGGGTCGAGGCGGTACAGGCTCGCCGCGCCCTCGCGGGCGTCGTAGGCCATCGACCCCGCGTAGAAGCGCCCCTGCGGGTCGCAGGCCCCCTCGTTGAAGCGGATCGTCGGGTCGTCCCACACGTCGGGCAGGCGGCGCGGCGGGACGCGGCCCAGGTCGCCCTCGTCGAGCAGGGCGAGGCAGCGCTCGAGGGCCACGACGAAGCCCCCCTGCTCGCGGGGGCGCACGACGGCGAGGACGTCGCCGAGGTGGTGCCGCTCGACGTCGTCGTCAGCAGCGCGCTCGCCGTCCCACCCCTCCGGGAGCGTCCACGAGAGCAGGTCGCCGCGGAGCATGTCGACCCAGCGCAGCGCGCCCGCCCGCTCGTCCCACACCGGGCCCTCGCCGTGGTGGGCCAGCGGCGACGTGACCTGCCGGGCCTCCAGGCGCAGGCCGACCGCCGGGTCGCGGAGGTCGGGGCGGCCCGCCTCGACGTCGTCCGAGCGGGCGCCGGGGCGCCGGTCGTCGTGGGGGGCGGCGTCGTGGGGGTCACGGTCTCCGGTCGGCGGGGTCATGCCCGCGAGTGTGCCGCCGCGGGGGCTCGGCGTCCTGGGCGCGCGGCGGCCCTCCTCCCCGTCCCCGGGGCCACGTGGGCGGCCCGGGAGGGGCGCCGGGATGCAGGAGCGCCCCTCGCGCGTTGGGGAGGACATGCTCGATCCCCACGACCTCGTCGAGGTCTACGAGACCTCCGACCTCACCCCCGGCGAGCGGCCCGTGCTCGTCCACGCCCTGCGCGGCTTCGTCGACGCCGGGTCCGCGAGCTCGCTGGCGGTCAGCACGCTCCTGGCCGAGCTGGAGAACGAGCCCGTCGCGCGCTTCGACGCCGACCAGCTCGTCGACTACCGCGACCGCCGGCCGCGCATGACCTTCCGCACCGACCGCTTCGACTCCGTGACGATGCCCGAGATCCTCGTGCACGCCGTCCGGGACGAGGGCGGGCGACCCTTCCTCGTGCTGTCGGGCCCGGAGCCGGACCTGCAGTGGGAGCGCTTCACGGCCGCCGTCCGCCTCCTCGCGGAGCGCTTCGACGTGCGCATGGTCGTGGGCCTGCACGGCATCCCCTGGGCGGCGCCGCACACGCGCCCCGTGGGGCTCACCCCGCACGCCAGCGACCGGTCCCTCATCGCGGGGCGCCCGCGCTGGATCGGCGAGGTCGAGGTGCCGGGCCACGTCGGTGCGCTCCTCGAGCAGCGCCTCGGGCAGGCGGGCCTGCCGACCGTGGGCTTCACCGCGCACGTGCCGCACTACCTCGCGCAGGCGGACTTCCCGCCGGCCGCCATCGCGCTGCTGGAGGCCCTCGGCGAGACGGCCGACCTCGAGCTGCCGACGGGGCCGCTCGTCGCGGCGTCGAAGGACGTCCTCGCCGAGGTCGACCGCCAGGTCGCCGGCGACGAGGACACCCGCAGCGCGGTGACGGCGATGGAGCACACCTACGACGCCGTCCTCGCCGGCCGCGCGCTCGAGGGCCCGGGCCTGCTCGCGCCGTCGCTGCCGGCCGACGAGATGCCCGACGGCGACGAGCTGGCCGCCGACCTCGAGGCCTACCTGCGCGGCCTCGACGCCTCCGGCGACGACCGCGACCACCCCTGGGCGCCCGAGGACCCTGCGGCGCCGGGCGCCGACGCCGCACCGGAGGGGACGGCCGCGCCGGAGGGGACGGCCGCGCCGGAGGGCGAGGCGACGCCGGAGGGCGAGGCGACGCCGGACGACGCGGCGGTCGACGGCGAGGAGCGCGACGAC
This sequence comes from uncultured Pseudokineococcus sp., assembly GCF_947499845.1. GTDB lineage: Bacteria > Actinomycetota > Actinomycetes > Actinomycetales > Quadrisphaeraceae > Pseudokineococcus. The sequence goes on along the minus strand of NZ_CANMPM010000005.1, from coordinate 131,945 downwards.
CCCGAGGGCGAGCAGGGCGAGAGCCGCGGCTGAGCCCCGTGGGGGAGGCGCCGTCGCGCGCCTCCCCCGAGGCGCCCTTGGCGGACTTCGTAGCCTTCTTCCGTCGAGGGGGCTCCCGCAGACGGAGTTCGTAGCCTTCGTCCGCCGAGCGGGCTCCCGCGGGCGGAGTTCGTACCCTTCTTCCGGCGAGCGAGCCCCCGCGGGCGGACGCCGTGGCCTCCTCCACGGACGAAACGGGCGTCCGCCCAGCGGGCCCGCCGCCCGCCGTCGGGGCCGCCCGGGGTAGGAACCTCGGGTGACCGCCGCGCCCCCTCCCGCAGCCCCTCCCGTCCTGGGGCCGGTCGACCGGGTGCCGGCGCCGCTGCTCATGGCGGTCTCGATCGGCAGCGTCCAGTTCGGCAGCGCCGTCGCGAGCACGCTCTTCCCGGCGCTGGGGGCGCCCGGCACGGTCCTGCTGCGGCTGCTGCTCGCGGGCGGCCTCCTCGCGGTGCTGCTGCGCCCGCGCGTGCACCGCTGGTCGGCGGGCGCGCTGGCGGGGTGCGCGCTGCTGGGGGCCGCCATGGCCGGCATGAACGCGCTGTTCTACCTCTCGATCGAGCGCCTCCCCCTCGGCGTCGCCGTGTCCGTGGAGCTGCTCGGCCCGCTCGTCCTGTCGGTCGTGCAGGCCCGCCGCGCGCAGGACGCGCTGTGGTCGGCGCTCGCCCTGGCCGGGGTCGTGCTCCTCGGCGTCCGGGCGCTCGGCGACGCCGGGGCCGGCGAGGGCCTCGACGTCCTCGGCCTCGTGCTGGCCGCCTCGGCGGGGGCGTGCTGGGCGGGCTACATCCTCGCCAGCGCCCGGGTCGGCCGCCTCGTGCCGGGCACGGGCGGGCTGGCCGTCTCGCTGCTCGTCGGCGCCGTCCTCGTGGCCCCCTTCGGGCTGGGGGGCGCGCTCGGGGTCGTCGAGCGCCCGGGCCTGCTGCTCGCGGCCCTGGCCGTGGCGCTGCTGTCGTCCGTCGTGCCGTACGGGGCGGACCTCGCGGCGCTGCGCCGCCTGCCCACCCGCGTCTTCGGCGTCCTCATGAGCCTGCAGCCGGTCGCCGCCGCGATCGCCGGGCTCGTGGTGCTGGGGCAGGGCCTGGCGCCGGCCGAGCTCGTGGCGCTGGCGCTCGTCAGCACGGCGAGCGCGGGCGTGGCGCTCGGGCGCCGGCGCGGCGAGCCGGTGCAGGCCCGTCCGGAGGACGTCTCGCGCACGACCGGGCGCACCCGTCGGAGACCTCGGCTACGCTGACGGTAGTCCAACGTTCACATACCCGTGGGCGTGGCACGAGCACCGATCCGAGGAGGCCCCATGGCGACCAAGGTCGCGATCATCTACTACTCCATGACCGGCACCATCGACACGATGGCCCGCCGCCTGGCCGCGACGGCCGAGGAGCAGGGCGCCGAGGTGCGCCTCCTCGCCGTGGGCCGCGAGGACGCCGCTGGCGCCGAGGGCTCGACGGACCGCCCGCAGGAGCCGACCGCCGACGACATGGAGTGGGCGGACGTCGTGCTCTTCGGCTCCCCGTCGCGCTACGGCAACGTGGCCGGCCGCCTCAAGGTCTTCATCGACAGCCTCGGCGGCCTGTGGGCCAAGGGGCTGCTGGCCGACAAGGTCTACGCCGGCTTCACGGCGTCGCAGACGCTGCACGGCGGCCAGGAGGCCGTCCTGCTGAGCCTGTACACGACCATCCACCACTTCGGCGGCATCGTCGTGACCCCGGGCTACACCGACGGCTCGAAGTTCGTCGACGGCAACCCCTACGGCGTCGGGCACGTCACCGGCGGCGGCAACGACGCCCCGGTCGACGACGTCACCAACGGCGCGCTCGACCACATGGTCACCCGCGCCATCTCGGTGAGCCGCAAGCTCACCGCCTGAGCACCCGCACGCCCCGAGGGGCCCGCACCCGACCGGGTGCGGGCCCCTCGTCGTCCCTCGCCCCTCGTCGCCCCGGCCCTTCCCTCGACCCGGGCCCTCGACCCGGGCCCTCGACCCGAGGAGCGCCGGGCCGGCTACCGCGAGCGCACGTACCGGTCGACGTCGGCCGTGCGCCCCGCGAGCAGGATCTCGTCGCCGTAGGCGAGGGTCGTGCTCGCGTCCGCGTAGGTGAACTCCTCGGCCCCGGCGTGCTTGACGGAGACGACCGTGACGCGGTGCCGGCGCCGCAGGCCGCTCTCGCCGAGCGGCACGCCCACGAGGTCCTGCGGCGGGGTCGCCGTCGCCAGCACCCAGTCGCGGCTCACCTGCAGGTAGTCGCTGACCTCGCCGGACACGAGGTGCGCCAGGCGCGCGCCCATCTCCTCCTCGGGCAGGACGACGTGGTGGGCGCCGACGCGGCGCAGGATCCGCTCGTGCTGGCGGTCGAGCGCCTTGGCCCAGATGTGCTCGACGCCGAGCTCGTCGAGCAGCGCCGTCGTGAGGATGCTCGAGTGCTGGTCGCTGCCGACGGCGACGACGGCGCGGTCGAAGTCGGGGACGCCCAGCTCCTCGAGGGCCTCGCGGTCGGTGCAGTCCGCGGCCACGACCTGGCCGATCTGGCCCGCCATCCGCTGGACGACGACGGGGTCGCGGTCGACGGCGAGCACCTCCGCGCCGCGCCGCACGAGCTCGAGGGCGAGGGCGGTGCCGAAGCGGCCGAGCCCGATGACGGCGACGGGGGTCAGGCGGTCAGCCAACGATGGTCCTCTCCTCGGGGTACTGCGTGCGGCGCGAGCGCTCGCGCAGGGCCAGGGCCGTGGCGAGCGTCAGCGGCCCCACCCTGCCCGCGAGCATGAGCGCCACGAGCACGAGCCGCGCGTCGGTGGGCAGGTCGGCGGTGATGCCCGTCGACAGGCCGACGGTGGCGAAGGCCGAGACGGCCTCGAAGAGCGCCTGGTCGAGGGAGACGCTCGTGAGGTCGAGCAGGAGCGAGGTGCCGACGACGGCGAGCGCCGTCCCGAGGAGGGCCACCGAGAGCGCCTGCCGCTGCGTGGCCGGCGGCACGCGGCGCCGCCCCACGACGACGGCCGGCTCGCCGCGGACCTCGGCCCAGACGACGAAGGCGAGCAGCCCGAAGGTCGTCACCTTGATGCCGCCGGCCGTGCCGGCGCTGCCGCCCCCGATGAACATGAGGACGTCGGTGAGGAACAGCGTCTCGGGGCGCAGCGCACCGATGTCGACGGCGTTGAAGCCGGCGGTGCGGGCCATGACGGACGCCGTGAAGGCCCCCAGCGCCCGGTCCTCGGGGTCCAGGGCCCCCAGCGTCGCCGGGTTGCTGACCTCGCCCACGAGGTACCCGACCGTGCCGACGACGAGGAGCACCGCCGTGACCGCGACCGTGATGCGCGTCAGGACCGACCACCCCGACGGGCGGCGCCAGGAGCGCACGAGCTCGAAGACGACGGGGAAGCCCAGGCCGCCCACGACCACGGCCGCGCAGACCGCGCCGAGGACCACCGGGTCGCCCGCGTACCCGACGAGGCTGTCGGCGTTCGTCGAGAAGCCCGCGTTGTTGAAGGCCGAGACGGCGTGGAAGACGCCGTCGTAGAGCGCCGCGCCGAGCCGCTCGTCGTACCCCGCGGCGAAGCGGGCGGTGAGGACGACGGCGACGACGGCCTCGCAGCCCAGGCTGAAGAGCACGACGCGGCGCACGACCCGGCGCACGTCCGCGCTCGTGAGCGTCTTCGTCTCCGTCTGGGCGACGAGCCGGGCCCGCAGGCCGAGCCGGTGGCGCAGCAGCAGCGCGATGAGCGTCGCCAGCGTCATGATCCCCAGCCCGCCGGCCTGGATGAGCAGGAGGATGACGACCTGGCCGAAGATCGACCAGTACGAGCCGGTGTCGACGGTCACGAGCCCGGTGACGCACACGGCCGACACGGCGGTGAAGAGGGCGTCGACGAGCGGCGCCCGCTGGCCGGACGCCGTCGCGACGGGCAGCGAGAGCAGCGCCGTCCCGACCGCGGAGGCGCCCGCGAAGCCGCCGACGACGACGAGGGCCGGGTTGCCCGTCCCCCGCCCGGCCGCCCCGCGCACCGGGGCGAGGGCGCCCGGGCGGCGTCCCCCGCGACGTCGTCCCGGGCGCGCAGCAGCGCCCCGCGGCGGCGGGACGGGCGACGGCGGAGGGGCCTCGGGCACGGCGCAGACCCTGGCACCCCGCGGCCGCGCGCGTGCGCAGGGGCGCCCGGGGCGCCCCGCCCGGGCGAGTCCGCCTCCGGGCGCCGCACCCCGGGGCGAGTCGTCGCCTACTCGCCCTGCGCGCCGGCCAAGCGCTCGACGACCGCGGCGACGCGGCGGGCGCGGACGGCCAGGGTGGACGCCGTCACGACGCGGAAGCACGCGGCGTAGCGGTCCTGCGCGGGCTGCGCCGCGAAGGCGGCGGCGACGGCGGGGTCCGCGTCGAGGGCTGACCGCAGGTCCTCGGGGACGACCATGTCGGCGGGTCCGGCGTACGCGCGGTCCCAGCGCCCGTCGGCCTGCGCGCGCTCGACCTCGGCCGCCCCGCGCGGGCGCATCCGGCCGGCCTCGGCGAGCCGGGCGACGGCGACCGTGTTGCGCGCGGACCACAGGCTCCGCGCCCGGCGGGGCGTGAAGCGCTGCCAGTAGGCGCGCTCGTCCCCCCGGCGCGACTGCCCGTCGATCCAGCCGCTGCACAGCGCCTCCTCCAGCGACTCGGCGTAGACGAGCGTCGTCGGACCGCCGCCGTCGGCGGCCGCGGCCTTGCGCGCGAGCCGCAGCCAGACGCCGTCGCTGGTGCTCTCGTGCTCGTCGAGCCAGGCCCGCCAGGCGGCGGCGTCGGCGACCGTCAGCTCGGGCTGCTCGGGGCGTCGCGGGGCGCGCACCGACGTCGGCGGGTCGACGGTCACGGCGTCCTCCCTCGCGGCTCGGGGGCCCATCGTGCGGTCCGACGGCGCCGCGCACCAGGCCCTGGGAGCGACGAGCGGCCCCGCTCGGGCCCCGCGGACGCGCAGCGGGCCGCCCTCCGCCTCGACCTCGTGGCCGGCGATCCGCAGAGGGCCAGGTGGCAGCACGTGGTCGGCCTCTACGCCGACGTGGTGCTGCCACCTGCCGCGCCGGGCGGCGGAACCGCCGCGAGGAGCGCCGCCGGCCGCTCGAGCACGCCCTGCAGCACGCGGGCGGCCCCGCCGAGCACGACGGCGTCCGAGCCCAGGCGCGCCGCGCGCACGGCGACGGGCAGCACGCGGGCGCGCAGCACCCGGCGGTCCAGCTCCTCCCGCAGCGGTGGGCCGAGCCACGGCTCGAGGGGCGCGTACACGCCGCCCAGCACGACGGCGTCGACGTCGAGCACGTTGACCGCCGAGGCGGTCGCGACGCCCAGGGCCCGGCCCGCCGCGTCGAGGGCCCGCAGCACCCGCTCCTCGCCGCGGGCGGCGGCGCGGGCGAGGACGGCGCCGGCCCCGCCCCCCTCGGCCGCGCTGCTCCCGCCCGGGTCGAGCCCCGCGGCGGCGAGGACGGCGTCCTGCCCCGCGTAGACCTCGAGGCAGCCGGTCGCCCCGCAGCCGCACACCGGGCCGCCCGGGTCCACCCCCACGTGCCCCAGCTCGCCGCTCCAGCCGTGCTCGCCCCGCTGCAGGCGCCCGCCGACGACGGCGGCGGCGCCGATGCCGACCTCGCCCGAGACGAGGAGGAAGCTGCCGGGGGCGGGGCCGTCCGCAGGCGGGGCGCTCGCCGCAGCCGCCTCACCCGCCCCGGGGCCGCTCGACCCGACCGCGGCGTCCACCGAGCGCGCCTCGGCGAGGGCGGCGAGCGCCGCCTCGTTCTCCAGGACGGTGGGCAGCGCCCCGGCGCCCCCGCCCCGCGCGGCCGCGCCGTCCCGCAGGCGCCCGAGGACGTCGACGTCGCGCCACCCGAGGTTGGGCGCCATCCGGACGACGCCGGCGCTCGCGTCCACGAGCCCGGGGAGGCCCCACGCCGCACCGACGACCTCGAGCCTCTGCGCCGCCGCGGCGGCCAGCACCTCGTCGGCGAGCGCGAGCGCCGCGTCGAGCACCCGCTCGGGCTCCGCGCCGCGCTGGTCGCCGGGGACGACGCGCAGGACGCGGGTCGCGCCCGCCAGGTCGCGCACGCCCGCGGCGAGGTGCCGGACCCCCACCTCGACGCCGAGGCCGGCCACGCGCCGTCCCGACAGCCGCAGGCGCTGCGCCGGTCGCCCCCGGGCCGGCCCGGGCGGGTCGACCTCCTCGAGCAGCCCGGCCAGCAGCATCTGGTCGACGAGCGCGGAGACGGTGGTGCGCGTCAGCCCCGTGGCCGCGGCCAGCGACGCGCGCGACGGCGGCTCGGCGGCGGCGACGACGCGCGACAGGAGCGCGGCGCTGTTGCGCTCGCGCAGGTCCTCCTGCCGCGTGACGTCCACGCGCGCACCGTGCCACAGCCCCCGGTGCCCACCGCTCCCGGAACGACGACCCACCCTCTCCGCCTCCTCCGGCGAAGGTGACGCCCCCTTCACGCCCCAGCCCCCTCCCACCGCGAAGGTGACGCCTCCTTCACGCCCCAGCCCCCTCCCACCGCGAAGGTGACGCCTCCTTCACGCCCCGAGCGCCTCCCCCGGGCGACGGTGACGCCCCTTCACCCGGAGGAGGACGGGCGGCCCTCCCCGTTGACGGCGCCCCGCCGACCGCTTATGTTCAGTGACTGGACGAAAGCCCGACTCGACGACGAGGAGCCTCCCCGTGGCACCCACGCCCACCCGTGACGACAAGTTCTCCTTCGGCCTCTGGACCGTGGGCTGGACGGCCAACGACCCCTTCGGCGCGGCCACCCGCCCGGTGCTCGACACCGTCGAGGCCGTGCACCGCCTGTCGGACATGGGCGCCTACGGCATCACGTTCCACGACGACGACGTCGTCCCCTTCGAGACGACGCAGCGCGACGCCGCCGAGCGCACGCGCATCCTCGACCGCCTGCGCGGGGCGCTGCGGGACACCGGCATGCAGGTGCCGATGGTCACGACCAACCTCTTCAGCCACCCGATGTTCAAGGAGGGCGCCTTCACCGCGAACGACCGCGGCGTGCGGCGCTACGCCCTCCGCAAGGCGCTGATGCAGATCGAGCTCGGCGTCGAGCTGGGCGCCAAGACCTTCGTCATGTGGGGCGGGCGCGAGGGCAGCGAGGTCGACGTCGCCAAGGACGTCCACGGCGCGCTCTCCCGCTACAAGGAGGCCGTCGACCTGCTGACGACGCACATCGTCGAGCAGGGCTGGGACATCCGGATCGCCATCGAGCCGAAGCCGAACGAGCCCCGCGGCGACATCCTCCTGCCGACGGTCGGGCACGCCATCGCCTTCACCCACACCCTCGAGCACCCCCACCTCGTGGGCGTGAACCCCGAGGTCGGGCACGAGCAGATGTCCAACCTCAACTTCACGCAGGGCATCGCCCAGGCGCTCTCCGCGGGCAAGCTCTTCCACATCGACCTCAACGGCCAGCACGGGCCCAAGTTCGACCAGGACCTCATCTTCGGCCACGGCGACCTCATCAACGCCTTCACCACGGTCGACCTGCTCGAGAACGGCTTCCCGGGCGGCGGTCCCACGTACGACGGTCCGCGCCACTTCGACTACAAGCCGCTGCGCGTGGAGTCGACCGAGGGCGTCTGGACGTCGGCCGAGGCGAACATGGCGACCTACCTCCTGCTCAAGGAGCGCGCCCTCGCGTTCCGCGCCGACCCGCGCGTCCAGGAGGCCCTGCAGCAGGCGCAGGTCACCGAGCTCGCGACCCCGACCCTCGCCGAGGGCGAGACCCTCGCCGACCTCGCCGCGGACCGCACCGCCTTCGAGGACTTCGACGCCGAGGCCTCGGGCGCCCGCCACGGCGGCCACGTGCGCCTCGACCAGCTCGCCCTCGAGCACCTCATGGGCGCCGCGAGCTGACGCACCACCGGTCGCGGCCCTCGGCCGCGGCCCCACCGGTCGCAGCAGCGACCGTCCACGACCGCGGGGTCGTCGCCCTCCCGGGCGGCGGCCCCGCGTCCGTCCCGGCGCGGACTTCGAGGGCCGACGCGCCGGGCCGCCGGGTGCGGGCGCGGACTTCGAGGGCCGACGCGCCGGCCGCCGGCCCTCGAAGTCCGCGCCGACGCAGGCCGGAGGGCGCCCACCAGCACCGCCGCACGCGGACCGGTGGTTGTCCGCGCCCGAGGCCGTGCCCTAGCGTCGATCGTCGATCCGGATCGACCCGCAGGTCGACGTCGGGAGCGGGGCGGGCCCGACCGAGCAGAGAGGTGGCGACGTGCCGACGAGCAAGGACGTCGCCCGGCTCGCCGGCGTCTCCCAGAGCACCGTCTCGTACGTCATGAGCGGCAAGCGGCCCATCTCCGAGGAGGTGCGGCAGCGCGTCCAGGCCGCCATCGAGGAGCTGACCTACCACCCCAACGCGGGCGCCCGGGCCCTCGCCGGGCGGCGCACGCACGTCGTCGGCCTCGTCGTCCCCTTCGGCGCCTCCGCCGACCCGGGCGGCCTGCTGCCCTTCATCGAGACCATCGCGAGCGGCGCGCGCGAGCACGACCACGACGTCCTCCTCGTCACCGCCGACGAGGGGACGAGCGCGCTCACCCGCCTCGAGGGCCGGCGCCTCTGCGACGCCATCGTCCTCATGGAGGTGGAGGCGCGGGACGAGCGGATCGCCGTCGCCTCGGGCCTGCGGGTGCCCGTGCTCCTCGTCGGCGTCCCGGAGGAGCCCGACGGCCTCGTGTGCGTCGACCTCGACTTCGCCGCCGCCGGGCGCCTGGCCGTGGAGGGCCTCGTCGAGCGGGGCCACCGCCGCATCGCCGTCCTGGGCTACCCGCCGGAGGCCGTCGAGCGCGACATCGGCTACGTGCGCCGCTTCGGGGACGCGGCCCTCGCCGCGGCGTCGGCGGCGGGCGTCGAGTGCGCGCTCCTGTCGCCCGTCGCGCACACCGCGGCCGCCGTCCGGGCCGCCGTGGGCCGGGCGCTGGAGACGGCGCGGGACGGCGACGGCGCGGACGACGACGGCCTGGACGACGACGCGGGGCTGGGCCTCGTCGTGGCCAGCGGGGGTGCCGTCCCGCTCGCGCTGACGGCCCTCGCCGAGCGGGGCGTCGTCCCGGGGCGCGACGTCTCGGTCGTCGCGATGCTCCCGGACGCCACGGCCGCGGCGACGTCGCCGCCCGTGAGCAACGTCTCGACGGAGAGCCGCGACGTCTCGCGCCGCGCCGTGCAGGAGCTCTTCCGCCTCCTCGGCGACGACCCGCCCACCGGCGGCGGCGTGCACCTCGTGCCGCCGCGGCTGACGCACCGCCGCACGACCGTCGCCGGGCCCGCCGGCGCCTGAGACGGCGTCAGAGCTGCAGGCGCACCTCGCGGGCGCCCTCCGGTGCGCGCACGAGCGTCGCCGCGTCCCCCGCCACCTGCACGCCCCACCCGCCGAGGCCGGAGTCCGCCTCGACGACGACCTCGTCGCCGTCCCGCGCGACCGTGAAGGTCGTGCCCGGCCCGTCCTCCCGGGGGACGACGACGGTCGAGCGGTGCCCGTCGGCCAGCGCGAACAGGCGCAGGACGACGCCCTCGTCCCACGCGTAGTCGGGGCGGTCGTCGCGCGCGCCGACGGGCAGGACCGTCCCCGGGCGCACGAGCAGCGGCAACGAGGTGGCGGCGTGCCGCTCGCGCACCCACCGCGGCCCGGTGACGACCTCGCCCGACAGCACTGAGGTCCACTCCCCCTCGGGCACGTAGTACGAGACGACGCCGTCCCCCGACATGACGGGGGCGACGAGCAGCGCGCCGCCGAGCATGTACTGGCGGTCGAGGAAGGCGGCCGTCGGGTCCTCCGGGTGCTCGAGCACCATCGCCCGCGCCATCGGCAGCCCGGCGTCGGTGACCTCCCGGGCGACGCCGGCCAGGTACGGCATGAGCGCCATCTTCAGCCGCGCGAAGGTGCGGGTGACCTCCACGGCCTCGTCGTCGAAGGCCCAGGGCACGCGCACCGAGCTCGACCCGTGGAGCCGGCTGTGCGAGGACAGCAGCCCGAAGGCCACCCAGCGCTTGAAGACCTCCGGGTCGGGCGTGCCCTCGAAGCCGCCGATGTCGTGGCTCCAGTACCCGAAGCCGGACAGCCCGAGGGACAGCCCGCCGCGCAGGGTCTCGGCCATGGCCTCGAAGGTCGAGAAGCAGTCGCCGCCCCAGTGCACGGGCATCTGCTGGCCGCCGGCCGTGGCCGCCCGGGCGAAGACGACGGCGCCGCCCTCGCCGTGGTGCTCGCGCAGGACCTCGAACACCATCTCGTTGTAGGCCTGCGCGTAGTAGTTGTGCATGCGCTGCGGGTCGGACCCGTCGTGCCAGACGACGTCGGTGGGGATGCGCTCGCCGAAGTCGGTCTTGAAGGAGTCGACGCCCATCGCCAGCAGCCGCCGCAGGTGGCCCTGGTACCACTCCCGCGCCGCCGGGCTCGTGACGTCGACGACGCCCATGCCCGCCTGCCACATGTCCCACTGCCAGACGCCGCCGTCGGGGCGCCGCACGAGGTGGCCGGCCTCCGCGGCCTCGGCGAAGAGCGGCGAGGCCTGGGCGATGTAGGGGTTGATCCACACGCAGGTGCGCAACCCCTTGTCGTGCAGGCGCTCCAGCATCCCCGCCGGGTCGGGGAAGACGTCCGGGTCCCACTCGAAGTCGCACCAGCGGAACTCGCGCATCCAGAAGCAGTCGAAGTGCACGACGGACAGGGGGACGCCGCGCTCGAGCATCCCGTCGACGGACGCCGTGACGGTCGCCTCGTCGTAGTCCGTCGTGAAGGACGTCGAGAGCCACAGGCCGTAGGACCAGGCGGGCACCTGCGGCGCCCGCCCCGTCAGGGCCGTGTAGCGGGCGAGCACATCCTTCGGCGTCGGGCCGTCGACGACGTAGTACTGCAGCACCTGCCCGGGCACGGACATCTGCGCCCGCGAGACGACCTCGGAGGCGACCTCGAAGGAGACGTGCTCGGGGTGGTCGACGAAGACGCCGTAGCCCAGGTCCGAGAGGTAGAACGGCACGTTCTTGTAGGCCTGCTCGCTGGAGGTGCCGCCGTCGGCGTTCCAGACGTCGACGACCTGCCCGTTGCGCACGAAGGGCGTGAAGCGCTCCCCCAGGCCGTAGACGTGCTCGTCGACGGCGAGCGACAGCTGCTCGTGGACGAACTCGCCACCGTCGTCGGTCGTCACCGCACCGACCGCCTTCGCGCGGCTCGCGGTGAGGAGCCGCCCGCCGGAGCGGAACTCGGCCTCCCAGGCGTCGCCGAGGGGCACGCGCACCGACAGGTCTCCCGCGGTGAGGACGCCCGCGTCGTCGTCGACGACGACGTCGGGGACGTGGCCGGGCTCCGCCGCCAGCGCGAAGGACGGACCGGCGGAGCGGCGACCGGCGTGGTGCTCCACCCGCACGCCGATGACGCCCGGCGCCGGGGAGCTGTACGTGACGGTCAGGGCCGGCCGGTTGAGGGTGTCGCCGCGACCGCGGACGACGGCGGTGGGCGCGAGGACCGTCATGCGCCCGTCGCCCGCCGTGATCGAGCGGACCTGCCGGGCCCGGAGCACGTGCGCGCCCGGTCGGTCCTGCCAGTAGCCGTCGGTGAACTTCACGCCGTCTCCTCGTCCCCGGTGTCCGCGCCTCTCCGTCGAGCGCGTCGATACGCTTCGACTCAGCGCATGCCGCGGACCGTAGGCCAGGTCGACGCCAGGCAGCAAGGAGGCCGATCGGTCACCGCGGGAGCCGGAGGGCACGGTCTTGCCGCTGCGACCACCCGGTTGCTAGCGTCACCGCCGGTCGATCCGTATCGATGAAGAGACGGGCTCCGCGGACACCCCGCGGACGGGTCTCGTCTCCGTCGATGCGCATCGCCCGGGGCACCCGCCCCCACCGGTGACACGCCGGAGGCCCAGCTGCTGCACGGAGGACCCGCCATGGCTCGACGAGGAGCGCACGCTCACCACCCCACCACCCGCGCGACCGGGCGCTCCGTCGCCGCGGCCGCCGCGGCCCTGCTCGGCGCCGTGGGTCTCGCCGCCTGCGGCGGCGGGGACGACGCCGGGTCGGGCGACCCGGCCGACGTCACGAGCATCACCGTCCAGGACACCTTCGTCACCGACCCGGGCGCCACCTTCTACGGCGAGCAGCTCGACGCGTGCGGCGAGGAGGTCGGCGTCGACATCGAGCGGCAGTCGATCCCCGGCGGCGACATCATCTCCCGCGTCCTGCAGCAGGCGTCCTCGCAGACGCTCCCGGACGTCCTGTCCATCGACAACCCCGACGTCCAGCAGCTGGCCGACGCCGGGGCGCTGGCCCCGCTCGACCAGTACGGCGTGTCCGCCGAGGGCTACAGCCAGGGCGTCGTCGACGCGAACACCTACGAGGGCGAGCTCTACGGGCTCCAGCCCACGACGAACACCCTCGCCCTGTTCTACGACCCCGCCGCCCTCGAGGAGGCGGGCGTCGAGCCGCCGACCACCTGGGACGAGCTGCGCTCCGCCGCCGAGACGCTCACCGAGGGCGACCGCTACGGCATCGCCTTCTCGGCCCCGCCGAGCTACGAGGGCACGTGGCAGTTCCCCGTCCTCGCGCAGAACCCGGACGTGGAGTACGAGGTGACGACCCTCCCCGCGCCCGAGGCCGGCGGCACCGTCTCCGCGCCCCTGGGCGGCGCGACGTGGACCCTGCCCGCCACGGGCGACGAGGCGCGCCAGCAGGTCGCGGCCGACGTCATCGCCTGCATGGGCACCGACGAGAACATCGTCGAGGACGCCCTCACCAACAGCACCGTCCCCTCCAAGCCCGAGCTGGGCGAGCAGGTCGTCGCCGAGGACCCGCGCATCCAGGCCTTCGTGGACCAGGTGCCCGATCTGCGCTCGCGCACCGGGGAGCTCGGCGCCGAGTGGACCGACGCCGCGACGTCGATCTACGAGGCCGTGCAGACGGCGCTCACCGGCGGGGCGACGCCGGAGCAGGCGCTCGAGCAGGCCCAGGGGCGCTGAGCCGCCCCGTGAGCACGACGACGACGCGGACGGGCGGCGCCGCCGCCCGTCCGCAGGACGGCTCGGGCGACGGTCCGACGGCGGGCGGCGCCGCGTCGCGCCGGTCCCGGTGGCGCGGGCCGCGCGCCCGGGTGCGCCTGCTGGAGCTGGCGTTCCTGGCGCCGGCCGTGGTCTACCTGCTGGCCTTCTTCGGCTACCCGGTCGTCCAGAACCTCCTCATGGGGTTCCAGGACTACACGACGCGGACCTTCGTCACCGGCGAGGCGCCGTGGGTCGGCCTCGACAACTACGCGACCGTCCTCGGCGACCCCTCCTTCGGCCGGACCGCCCTCAACACGGCGATCTTCACCGTGGGCTCCATCGCGGGGCAGTTCGTCCTCGGGCTCGCCATCGCCGTCTTCTTCCGCCGCCGCTTCCCCCTGGGGAACCTGCTGCGCTCGCTCCTCCTGCTGCCGTGGCTCATCCCGCTCATCGCCGCGAGCGCCGTGTGGGGCTGGATCCTCGACCGCGACAACGGCGTCCTCAACCAGGTGCTCGGCGCCCTGGGGATCGTCAGCGGGTCGCCGGGATGGCTCACCGACACGTCGCTGGCGCTCGTCGCGGTCATCGTCGTCAACATCTGGATCGGCATCCCGTTCAACACGACGATCCTCTACGCCGGGTTGCAGGACATCCCCGAGGAGCTCTACGAGGCGGGCTCGCTGGACGGCGCCACGGGCTGGCGGGCCTTCCGGCACATCACCTGGCCGCTGCTGCGACCGGTGGTCACGGTCGTGCTGGTGCTCGGCGTCGTCTACACGCTGAAGGTCCTCGACGTCATCCTCGGCCTCACGCAGGGCGGGCCGGCCGGGGCCACGCAGACCCTCGCCGTGCAGTCGTACAGCCTCTCCTTCACCCAGTTCGAGTTCGGGCTCGGCGCCGCGGTCGGCAACGTCCTCATCGTCGTCTCGCTGGTCTTCGCCGTCCTGTACCTGCGCGCCAACCGCCGGGCGGTCGACGAGTGAGGCCGCCCACGCCCTCCCCGGCCCCCGTCCCGGCGACGACCACCCTGGAGCACCCATGTCGCTGAACGCGTCCGTGCCCGTGCCCGACGCCGGCCCGGCCCCCCAGCAGCGGCGCCGCCGCAGCTGGGGCTCCACCGTGGCCGGCGTCGCGCTCCTCGCGGTTCTGCTCTTCCCGCTGTACTGGATGCTCAACGTCTCGCTGCAGCCGGCGGGCTCGGCGTCGCGGACGTCGTGGTTCCCCGCCCAGCTGAGCTTCGAGGGCTACCGCACGGCCTTCGAGCAGCAGAGCGGCAACCTCGTGACGAGCCTCGTGGTCTCGCTCGGCGCCGTCGCCCTCAGCCTCGTCATCGCGGCCCCGGCCGCCTACGCCCTGGCGCAGTTCCGCATCCGGTACGCCGGGGTCGTGCTCTTCGGCGTCCTCATCAGCCAGATGATCCCCGGCATCATCGTGGCCAACGCGCTCTACAGCGCCTACAACGACCTCGGCCTGCTCAACACCGTCGGCGGCCTCGTGCTGGCGGACGCGACGGCGGGGATCCCCTTCGCGATCCTCATCCTGCTCGCGTTCATGCGCAGCCTCGAGCCCTCGCTCGTCGAGGCCGCCCGGGTCGACGGCGCGGGGCCGATCCGGGCGTTCGTCTCGGTCGTGCTGCCCATCAGCCGCAACGCGCTCATCACCGCGGGGCTCTTCACCTTCCTCTTCGCCTGGGGCGACTTCCTCTTCGCCCTGACGCTGACGACGACGGCCGACGTCCGACCCATCACGCTGGGCCTCTACCAGTACATCGGGACCTACGTGAGCGACTGGAGCACCGTCATGGCGACCGCCGTCATGGCCTCGCTGCCCGCCATCGCGCTGCTCGTCCTCGCCCAGCGGTACGTCGCCGCGGGCGTCACGGGCGGTGCGGTCAAGTGACGAGCGGCCGCGAGCACCACCCCACCCGCAGGAGGAGCGCATGAGCGAGACGACGTACCGCACCTCGGAGGACGGCGCGGCCGGCCCCGACCCCGCGCCGCTGCCCCTGCGCGCGCGCCGCGAGGAGCCGCTGCGCGTCCTCGTCTGGGGCGAGAACCGCCACGAGCAGACCGAGCCCGAGGTCGCCGCCCGCTACCCCGACGGCATGCACGGCGCCATCGCCGCGGGCGTCGAGGCCAACCTCGGCGAGCGCGCCGTCGTCCGCACCGCGACGCTCGACGACCCCGAGCACGGCCTGACCGAGGAGGTGCTCGCCGGCACCGACGTCCTCACGTGGTGGGGCCACGCGGCCCACGACGAGGTGGACGACGCCGTCGTCGAGCGGGTGCACCGGCACGTCCTCGCGGGCATGGGGCTGCTCGTCCTGCACTCCGGCCACTGGTCGAAGATCTTCACGCGCCTCATGGGGACTTCGTGCTCCCTGCGGTGGCGCAGCGCGCACGACCGCGAGCTCGTGTGGACCGTGGACCCGACCCACCCCATCGCCCGCGGCGTCCCGCACCCGATGGTCATCGACGAGGACGAGATGTACGGGGAGCACTTCGACATCCCCGCCCCCGACGAGCTCGTTTTCCTCTCGACGTTCTCGGGCGGGGAGGTCATGCGCTCGGGCTGCACCTTCAGGCGCGGCCACGGGCGCGTCTTCTACTTCTCCCCCGGCGACCAGGACTACCCCGTGTACTTCCACGAGGGCGTCCGCCGGGTCATCTCCAACGGCGTCGAGTGGGCCGCCAGCGACCGCCGCGAGCGCTCGGCGCCGGTGCTGCTGCGCTACGAGACCGAGCGCTTCTGGAGCGGGCACGGCTACACGGGCGCGGTCGACCCCGCGGCGCGCGTGGCCGGGCAGGACGGGGCGTGAGCCACCGCGTGCTCGACCTCGGCACCGACGAGCGGCTGCCGGTCGTCTCCGTCGGGGCGGGCGGCATGGGCCGGGCCTGGCTCGACGTCCTCGAGGCGTCCCCGGACGCCGAGCTCGTCGGCCTCGTCGACCTCGACCTGGACGCCGCGCGGCGCGCCGCCGCGGACCTCGGCCGGCCCGACCTGCCGCTGGGGCGCGACGCCGTCGAGCTGGCGCGCGCGACCGGTGCGCGGGCCGTCGTGGACGTCACCGTCCCGGCCGCCCACCACCCCGTGACGACCGCGGCGCTGGCGGCCGGCCTGCCCGTGCTCGGCGAGAAGCCGGCGGCGGCGACGCTGGCGCAGGCGCTCTCGCTCGTCGCGGCCGCCGAGGTGACCGGCGAGCTCTTCATGGTCAGCCAGTCGCGGCGGTGGAACCCGCACGTGTCGCTGTTCCGGGACGCCGTGGCCCTCCTCGGCGGGGCGGGCACCCTGACGACGGAGTTCTTCCGCGCGCCCCGCTTCGGGGGCTTCCGCGAGGAGATGGACCACCCGCTGCTCGTCGACATGGCGATCCACGCCTTCGACACCGCGCGGCACGTCCTCGGCGACGAGCCCGCCGCGGTGTGGTGCACGACGTCCAACCCGCCGTGGAGCTGGTACCGCGGCGACGCGAGCGCCGCGGCCGTCGTCACCACGGGCGGCGGGGCGCGCTACTCCTACACCGGCTCCTGGTGCGCGCCGGGCGAGGAGACCTCGTGGAACGGGCGGTGGACCGCCAGCTGCGCCCACGGCTCGGTGCGCTGGGACGGCGACGACGAGCCCGTCGTCGTCGTGGCCGAGGACGCGCCCGCCGAGGGCCGGGCCGGCGTCGACGCGCTGCTCGCCGGGCCGCGCTCGCCCTTCGACGGCATCGCCGGCGCCCTCGCCGTCTTCTGCGCGGCCCTGCGCACGGGCGAGGCGCCCAGCGGCGAGGTGCACGAGAACGCCATGAGCCTCGCGGTGGTCGAGGCGGCCGTGGCCTCGGCGGGCAGCGGAAGGGTCGTCGACCTCGACGCGCTGCTCGAGGGCGCCCGCGCCGAGGCCGTGGCCGCCGAGCGCGACGAGCGGGTCCGCGAGCGCCTGCGCGCCTGGCCGGACGCCCGCTCGGCGCTGGCGGCGCGCTAGGGGCTCAGCGCCGCCGCGCCCTCCCGCCCGGCCCCGTCCTCCCGCGCCGCGCCGTCCTGCGGATCGGATCCCGACCCGTGGTGGCGCGACCGGCGGTGCCGCACGACCCGCCAGGCGACCACCGCGGCGACGAGGACGAGGACGGCGGCCGCGGCGGTGCCCTCCCCGAGCCGCGACGCCGCGGAGGCGTAGGAGGTGCCGGCGAGGTAGCCGACGGTGACGACGACGCCCGTCCACAGCAGCCCGCCGATCACGTCCCACAGGAGGAAGCGGCGGAACGGCATGCGGGCGCTGCCCGCGAGAGCCGGGGTGACGGCGCGCAGGAAGGCGGTCCACCGGCCGAGGAGGACGGCGGGGCCGCCGCGGCGGGCGAGGAGGTCGGCGGCGCGGTCGAGGGCCGCGCGGCGGCGCGCCAGCCACCGGTGGTCGAGGACGGCGGGCCCGAGCCGGCGCCCGACCGCGTAGCCGACGGCGTCGCCCGTCGTCGCGCCGAGGGCGACGACCACGAGCACGACCGGCAGCGACACGTGGCCCAGCGCCGCGGCGGCGCCGGCGAGCACGGCCGCCGTCTCCCCCGGCACGACGAAGCCGAGGAAGACAGCGGCCTCGACGAAGACGACGCCGGAGGCGGCCAGGTAGACCACCCAGGCCGGGGCCTGCAGCAGGTGGTCGACGAGGCCGCTCACGGCGCTCACGCCCCGGCGCGCGCCGCCGACGTCCCGCGGGCGAGGCCGGTGGACGCCGCCAGCACCCACACCGAGCCGACGGTCACGACCATCGCGCCCGGGACGTGGATCCACAGCGTGTCGCGCCCGCCGGTGGCGGCCTGGACGAAGGTGAGGGCGAAGACGACCCCGGCGAGCACCCACAGCCACGTCGGCGCGGCTCCGCGGCGGGAGGCCAGGAAGGCGGCGACGAGGGTGAGCCCCGAGGCGACGTGCAGGACGATCGCGCCCGCCTCGTGGTACTCGAGAGCGCCGTCGCCCGGGAAGAGCTGGCCGGCGGTGACGAACTGCCACAGCTCCGCGAGCACCGACAGCGCCGCGAGCGTGACGAGGAGGGCGACGCCGCGCGAGGAGCCGGTGGCGCTGCGGTCGGTGGCCGTGCGGGTGGTGGTCATGGTGGATCTCCTGGGCCTCGTGGTGCGGGCGCCGCGACGGGCGGGAGCAGGGGCGGGCGGCGCCGGGGTCGCTGTCGACCCCAGGGTCGGCGCCAGCACCTGACATCCGCCTGAACGCCCGCTGCGACGCGGGAGCCCCTCAGCCGCGGGGCAGCCGCACGACGACGCGCCCGCCCGGCCGCCCCTCCGCGTGCGCGTCCCCGCCCGCCGCCCGCGCCAGGCGGCGGACGAGCGCCAGCCCCAGCCCTGCGCCGTCGTGGCCGTCCCCGGGGTCCCCGCGCACGCCCGGCACGAACACCTCCTCGAGGAGGTGCGACGGGATCCCGGGCCCGTCGTCGTCGACCGCGACGACGACCCCGTCGTCGGGCGCGGAGGCCGCCGACAGCCCCACCCGCGAGCGCGCGTGCCGGACGGCGTTGTCGACGACCGGCTGCAGGAGCCGCTCGAGCACCGCGGCGTCGACGCCGACGACGACGTCCCCGGCCACGTCGCCGGTCACCTCCCCGGCCGCGTCCCCGACCACGTCCCCGACCACGTCCCCGGCCACCTCCACGTCGACCTCCGGCCGCCGCTCGCGGGCGGCGCCCGCCAGCCCCTCCAGGACGGGGCGTGCGGCGGCGCGCCCCGGCGCCCGGCTCGAGGACGCCCGGGCCGTGTCGAGCAGGGTGACGACCACGCCCTCGAGGGTCGCGGCCGCCTCGTCGAGCGTCGCGAGCCCCCGCTCGACGTCCTCGCCGCCCCCGCCGGCGCGCCGGAGCCAGTCCACCTCGGCGCGCACGCGGGCCAGGGGCGTCCTCAGCTCGTGGGAGACCTCGGCGGTGAAGGTGCGCTCGTGGCGGAGCGCGGCGCCCACGCGGTCGAGCACCCCGTCGAGGACGGCGGCCAGCGCCGCGAGCTCCGCCGGCCGGGGGGCGGCGCCGAAGCGGCGGTCGACGTCGTCGGCGCTCCACCGCGCCGCCTGCGCCGTCATGTCCTGCACCGGCTGCAGCGCCCGCGCCACGGTCGCCCGCAGGACGAGGTGCACGACGACGACGAGCGCGAGCCCGGCGACGGCCGAGCCCGCCGCCGCCAGCTCGCGCAGCCCCTCGTACGGCGCGAAGGAGGCGCTCGTGACGACGACCGCCGGCGCCCCGCCGCCGCTGGTCCCGACGGGCAGGGCGAGCAGCCGCGTGGGCGTCACGAGCCCGGCGTCGACGACGACCTCCGCGCCCTCGTCGGCCGCTCGCCGCGCGAGGCGGCCCGCGATCTCGTCGATCCGCTCGCTGGCGCCCGGGGGGCGCTCGACGACCGCGCCGTCCGGGTCGTACACCCAGGTGCCGACGTCGAGCGCCGAGTCGTCGCCGCCCTCGCGCAGCTCGACGGCGCCTCCCGCGTCGACGGCCACGGTGGCCGCGACGGCCTGGGCGCGGGCCCGCAGCACCCCCACGGCCTCCTCCTCCAGGGCCTCGCCGAGCAGGAGGTAGGCGCCGACCGCCAGGAGGAGCGCCCAGGCGGCCACGACGAGGGTGGCGCCCCAGGACAGGCGGCTGCGCAGGCTCGCCGCGCCGGCCCGGCGCCGCCACCAGGAGCCGACCCACGACACCCCGCCGCTCATCCCGCCCCGCCGCTCATCCTGCGTGGCCGTCGACGCGGTAGCCCACCCCGTGGACGGTGGTGATGGCGGCGCCGCCCACCGCGGCCGTGCGCCGGCGCAGGCGGGCGACGTACTGGTCGAGGGTGTTCTCGGCCACGTGCGCACCGTCGGGCCACCCCGCCCGCACGAGCTCGTGCCGTCGCACGACCTGCCCGGCGGCCGCGAGGAGGGCCGCGAGGAGCCGGTACTCCGTGGGCGTCAGCGCCTGCTCGCCCCCGGGGCCGGTGATGGCGTGGCCGGCCGGGTCGAGCACGAGACTCGTCGGGGCGGGGGGCCGGCGCGGCATCGACCGGCGGACGAGCGCGCCGAGGCGGGCCAGCAGCTCGCCGGCGTGGAAGGGCTTGGCGAGGTACTCGTCGCCCCCGGCGGCGTAGCCGGACAGCAGGTCGTGCTTGCCCTCGCGGGCGGTGAGGAAGAGCACCGGCACCTCGACGCCGCGGGCGCGCACCGCCTGGCACACGTCGCGCCCGTCCGAGTCGGGGAGCCCGATGTCGAGGACGACGACGTCGAAGGGCGCCGCGGGGCCCGGGCCGACGGCGCGCAGCGCCTCGGCGCCGGTGGCGGCGGTGACGACCTTCGCGCCGGCCTGCCGCAGGAGGCGCTCCAGGGAGGGGCGCAGGACCCGGTCGTCCTCGACCACGAGCACCCGCACCCCGTCCACGCACGCATCCTGCCCGGAGGGCCCGCGGGCGGCACGGGGCGTGGTCGCCGGGCCGAAGCAGTCGGGGCCGGGACGGCGCAGGGCCCGGCCCCGCCGGTGGCGGATCCGGGCCCTGCGCGGTCGGGCGGCGACGTCGCGGACGAGCGCCCCGGCCGGCGTCAGCGGGCGAGGAAGTCCAGCAGGGCCGCGTTGAACTCCCGCGCGTGACTCACGTTGAAGCCGTGCGGCGCGTCGTCGACGACGTGCACCTCGCTGCCGGCGATCGCCTCGTGCGTGCGCTTCCCGGAGCCCTCGAAGGGCACGACGCCGTCGCCGCCGCCGTGGAGGACGAGCGTCGGCACCGTGACCGACGGCAGGTCACCGCGGAAGTCGGTGGTGGCGAAGGCCTCCATGCACTCGAGCGTCGCCTTCTCGTCGGACTGCTCGCACAGCGCGATCGCCTGCTGGCGCTGCGCCTCCGTGACCTTGAGGTCGTCACCGACGGAGAAGAACTGGGTCGTGAACTGGTCGAAGAAGGCCGAGCGGTCGCTCTTGAGGCCGTCCTCGAACTGCTGCGCCGTGGCGTCGTCGAGCGGGCCCTCGGGGTTGTCGTCCGACTGCGCCATGTACGGCGGGACGGCGGCCGCGAAGACGACGCTGCGCAGGCGGTCCTGGCCGTGGCGGGACACGTAGCGCGCCACCTCGCCGCCGCCCATGGAGAACCCCACGAGGGTGACGTCGGTGAGGTCGAGCTCGGTGAGCAGCGCCTGCAGGTCGTCAGCGAGCGTGTCGTAGTCGTAGCCGCTGCGGGTCTTGTCGCTGCGCCCGAAGCCGCGGCGGTCGTAGGTGACGACGCGGTAGCCGGCGGCCTCGAGCGCGGGGACCTGCTCGGACCACGACTCGCCCGACAGCGGCCAGCCGTGGATCAGGACGACCGGGCGACCGGTGCCGCCCGTGTCGTCGACGTGGAGGTGCGTGTCCTTGAAGAGCCCGTGGTGGGCGGTGACCTCGGCCATGGTGCGCGTCCCCTCGCTTGACGGACCCGCTGCGGGAGCGGGTGGTGTGTCGCGCACGACGCTAACGAGGGCGACTGTGTCGCGCACGACAGGAACCCGGACGCGACGGGGGTCGCACTACCCTCCGCAGGTGGCAGCAGCGGAGAGCGAGGTCCCGGTCGACGAGCGCCTGTGCCTCGCGCTGTACCGGGCGGCCCACGCCATGGACGCCACCTACCGGGCGCTCCTCGCAGGCTCCGGCCTCACCTACCCGCAGTACACGGTGCTGTCGGTGCTGCGGCAGGACGGCCCGGCCCCGGTGATGGCGCTGGCCCGGCGCCTGGGGCTCTCGTCGAACACCGTCTCGCCGCTGCTCAAGCGGCTCGAGGCCCAGGGCCTGCTCACGCGGGACCGGGGTGCGCAGGACGAGCGCACGGTGCTCGTCGCGCTCACGGCGGCGGGGCGCGGGCTCGCGGAGGAGCTGGCCGACGTGCCGGCCCGGGTCACCGCCGCCTCGGGGCTGACCGAGGGCGAGCAGGACGACCTCGTGGTCCGCCTCCACGACCTCGCCGGGGCGCTGCAGGCCGCCACCGACCGCTGACGACCACGCCGAGAGCACGAGGCTCACTCGACCGCCCGCGCTCGACTGGCGGAGGTGCGCTCACCACCGCCGAGAGCGCAACCGTCGTCACCCTGTCGCGACCTCGGGGCATGTCAGCGCCGCCGGCGGCGTCGAGCGGCACCCCTCGGCAGCGGACGGGGCGGAGCAGTGGCCGCCCGAGGGGTCGACGCCACCCTCCGGAGCCAGCTGGGTTGACCTCACCCGAAGGACTCGGGAGCCACGATCGAGACGACGACCGCGACGACGCCGATGAGGCAGGCCCCGTAGCCGACGAGCATGGCGCTCGACCGG
Organism: uncultured Pseudokineococcus sp.; assembly: GCF_947499845.1. Lineage (GTDB taxonomy): Bacteria > Actinomycetota > Actinomycetes > Actinomycetales > Quadrisphaeraceae > Pseudokineococcus. Next base: position 109,686 of record NZ_CANMPM010000005.1, on the reverse strand, counting down.
GCGAGGTCCGAGTCAGCCTCCACGCCCCGACGCCGCCACGCCGAGACGAGCGCCCGACCCATGTGACCGGAGAAGCGCAGGACCACGACGCCCAGCGTCACGACGGCGGCGCCGGCGACCGTCGCCTGCCAGTAGACGTCCACCGCCGCATCCTCCGCGCCAGCCGCGCGAGGCGGCCGGCCGCTCGAGGAGGCTGAACATGGACCCGCCGGCGCTCCACCTCGGCGTCGAGCGGGATCAGAACACGCCGCCGCCGGCCACGGGGAGCACCGAGACCCGCCCGGATCAAGCATCCGTCATAACACAGATTATCGGCGGCATCGCGCGAATCCGCCTAATCACGTTTAATGCGCTCAAAAATGGACGCGATAGTCGGCACCGACAATCTCGGGTTCGCGTCTTCTCCGATCTTGACCTGGCGACCACCTCGCGCCTGCAGAGCCTCGCGAAGTTGACCTAGCGTCGCCTTGCCGTGACGGAATCGGGCAGGCATGTCATCTAGTTCAGCAGCGGCCTCCCTGCTCAGTCGACCAACGTTTGGCTGTCCACCATCACCTCGCGTTCTGGCACGGTTGGCAGCCGCGACGCGTTCGTTGATCATGACCTCGAGGGACTTTTCCCGTGCATTCTTTGTCGCCTGCTCAACGAGCCGCTCAACCTCGTCACGGGCCAACCCTGTCACCGACTCGAGGTAGTCGATATCCAGGAAGTGGCTCTCGACGTCTGTGCCGACCGTAACAAACGCATGCATGCCTTCTCGTTGAAGCGCCCCGACGAAAGCAGCAACGTCGCCGTCTGACAGGTAGTCCCTATCCCGATGCACAAGAACCTTTGTGCCTGGTGCAGCATCCATGATGAAACGTCCAAGCAGAAGAGCCGCTTCCGTTTTACTGGAACCGGCGTAGGACCAGACTTGGAAGTTCTCCTCCCTAAGCCCTGAGGACGCCAAAAGCGTCCGTAGCAATTCCGTCTTCTTGTCCTCAGTGATAACAACTAGCGCCGTAGCGCCACCACGTAGTCGATCGCCGGCATCGAGCGCACCAAGGTCTAGCAACCCACTGACTCGGTCGTAGGGCTGCTCCTGCAAAATTCCCCCGCTGATCCAGTGGATAACGGCATCCAGCTTGGAGAATTCGTCCAGGAGGTGGCGCGAGTGCGTGGACAGCAGCACCTGCATGTCACCACTATCAGTGAGATCCGCCAGCAGTCGGGCGAGCCTCCGTTGATTGTCTGGATGCAGATGGGAGTCCGGTTCATCGAGGATGAGCAATTTCGGCCGGTAGACCCCCACGTAGGAAAGTACCTGCATAGCTTGGAGTACACCCGTACCCGCAGAGTCAATGGGCAGCCAGTACTGCTCTCCTCGGTGCATTCGGACCGTAATGTACTCGTCAGTCGAATGGTCGTAGGAGATGTCTAGGGACAGGTCATGAAAGACCCGCTCAAGCGACTCGAGGAATGAGGCCCAGCCCGAGACGTCCTGCTTCAGGGTCCAAAGCACGTTTCGAAAGACACTGTTCGCGTCCCCCCTTGCTGCCGCTCTCCGGACGATCCCTGGCGCCCTGTACTCCTCGACGGAGGGGATACCCGCCAGCCCCGGTGCCACAACGCTGAAGGGACGGTCGAGTCGTTCTAGTTCTGTACCCAACCGCCGACCCGAGAGGCGAATGGAGATGTTCTTATTTTTACCGCGACTAACGGACAACTTCGTATCGCCCAGGACGTCATCAATGAGACTAATCTGTATTGAAGTAGCGGTCTCCTGCCTCAGGCTTCCACCGGCCGCAAGGGCGTGCACGTCTCTTAGTGGGGTGTAGATGAGCTGCTGCGACGAGAGAGTGCCGCTCCGGTCGTCCCCCTTCCAGGGTGAGACCCCATCGATAGAAAGGCTCTGACACACGGAGGTCAGGAACTGGGTCGCCTGTAACGCACTACTCTTACCTGCGTTATTCGGTCCCACGAGCACAGTCAGTTTTCCCAGCGGCAACGTAATATCACTAAGAGACTTAAATCGCTGCACCTGAACGCTGGTCAGCATTGGTAACCTCTTTCCATGCACGGGTGGCCGTGAACGTCATCCTCAATCGGCCGCGCTAATGCCCCGCGGCGCTCAATGGACCCGACAGTCAAGCCCTACATGATCGAAGGACTGCTGTGAGCGCAGGTGCGCCGAACCGGCGCGGTCCTAGATCAATGGCTTTGCCAGTCCGGTGATAACCCCCCCATGCTTAAAGCGCCACTCCGCGAAGATCGGCCCGGGCGTGTCGAAGTTGCACTCGACTGTTTCAGGCAGGCGCCCGACATCGGCATCACGAATGCCGTGAGACCACAAGGCGAGCATGCATCCCACCTGACTTGGCACGATCATGACTAGATTGTCCACAACTGGGTCGTCGGCTGCCCGACCATAAGGCTGATACACAAAGCGGGCCCTTTCCGCCACAGTGAAGTCGCTGATCAGCCCCTCGCGTGCCAATCCAGTCAATGCTTCACCCAGAGCATTCACCGGGTCAATGTCCGTGGGGTGCTGCAGCACCTCGGCAGCCGAAGGTAACGGCGCGAAGAGCGTGCGCAACTGGAGGTACGTCGACTCGCCGTAGTCGTCGCTGGCGCCTGAAGTTCCTAGCGCCGCATAAACAGCGTGGTGCAATCGTATCTGGCTAAAAGGCAGGCGTGCTACCAGATCGACGTAGTACGAGGCTCGGTCGTCGTCGCCCGCTTGCGTCCGCGATCCGGCCAACAGTCCTGCCAAGTACTCCTGCATCACGTCGTCGTTGATGAAGGAGCCGTCTTGCAACAGGCGGTAGGCCACCCGCGCGTTCACAACAGCTGGCTGGTCAAGTTGGCTCCCGAGCCGCTTCGCTGCTTTTCTAGCCACCTTGGCGGCATTGTGACGTCGATAAGCCTCTGACCAGTTCGCGCCCACCTCGTCTGCCAGAGGGCCGAACAGCCGGGTCAGCACCTTCGTGTCACTGACCTCCTTACCTACCGCCTTGGCCACCACCATGCCGCCTGTGAGCGCAGGGTCCACGTTGACCTCCTTTTGAGACATCCTCAGCACAGAGTGCATGACTCGGCCGCTCCGCGAGGTTCATACCTTCGCGTCGCCGCGGCCGCCCGCTCCTCGATCCGGGACCGCATCGCCGACCTCGTCTGTCGGCCGGGGCGGTGGCTCGACTCCGTCGGCCAGGACGGTGCGGTAGAGGGTGGCCCTGCTGACGCCGAGGTCCTTGGCGACCGAGGTGACCGTGGCGCCGGGGCGGGCGAGCAGCGCCCGGGCGGCCTCGACCCGCGCCGGGGTCATGACGGTGGGTCGGCCTCCGACGCGGCCGCGGGCGCGGGCGGCCTCGAGGCCGGCGAGGGTGCGGTCGCGGATGAGCTGGCGCTCAAAGTCAGCCAAGGCACCGAAGATCGAGAAGACCAGGCGCCCGCCGGCGGTGGTGGTGTCGATGGACTCGGTCACAGAACGGAAGCCCACTCCCCTGCCCTCGAGCTCGGTGATCGTTGCGAGCAAGTGCGGCAGCGACCGGCCGAGGCGGTCCAGGCGCCAGACCACGAGGGTGTCCCCCGGCAGCAGCCGCTCGAGGAGCCGGGCGAGCTCGGGCCGGTCGTCACGGCCACCGGAGGCGACGTCGGCCCAGACCTGCGCGCACCCGGCCGCGATCAGAGCGTCGGTCTGCATCGAGGGGTCTTGCGCGGTGGTCGAGACCCAGGCGTAGCCGAGGGCGTGTCCCATGGCTCGGGAGCGTACGGAAACCCCCCGACATGGGTTGCGCGACACAGAGGTTTCGGACACGAGTTCTGGACGCCACTCCCCCGGCATGTCGCCCGGCCGGCGCAGCTGTCGCTCAAACGATGGAACAAGCCGCAGAGTGAGGGGCTGTTGCCGCGACCACTGAGGCAGGACCTTGGAACTTGCAGGTGAGGTCGATCGTCGGCGATGGCGGCGCGGGCGGTATCGCTGGCGCGACGGGCGGCGGGATCGACGCCAAAAGGGACGAGCCGTCCCGGCCGGACCCGCGACGGCAGGCCGGAGGGCGCGACGAGCGGCTGGATCCGTCAGATCCAGATGGCCGGGTCGACGTCGTCGTGGGCCGCAGCCGCGGGCGCCCGCTCGACGACCCGCCCGGGGACGCCGACGACCACGGCACCGGCCGGCACGTCGCGCACGACGACGGCGTTGGCGCCCACCTGGGCGCCCGCGCCGACGACGACGGCGCCGAGGACGCGCGCCCCCGCGCCGAGCGTCACGCCGTCGTGGACCGTCGGGTGGCGCTTGCCCCGCTGGAGGCTGCGGCCGCCCAGCGTCACGCCGTGGTACATCATCACGTCGTCGCCCACCTCGGCGGTCTCGCCGATGACGACGCCCATCCCGTGGTCGACGAAGAAGCGGCGCCCGATCGTCGCGCCGGGGTGGATCTCCACGCCCGTCACCGAGCGCGAGACGTGGCTGAGGACGCGCGCGGGCAGCCGCCCGCCGGGGTGCTGCCAGAGCCGGTGCGACAGCCGGTGCACCCAGACGGCGTGCAGCCCGGGGTAGGCGAGGAAGAGCTCCGCCCGGCCACGGGCGGCCGGGTCGCGCCGGGCGGCCGTGTCCAGGTCCTCGCGCAGCCGCTCGCGCCAGGTGAGCCGGTCGTCGGGGACGTGCGGCGCCGGGGCGGGCGCGCCCTGGACGCCGGCGACCGCCGGGACGCGGCGGGCGCCCCGGCGGTCGGAGGTCGTCGTCACGGGGCGGCTCACTCCATGAGGTCGGAGTAGAGGATGGTCGAGAGGTAGCGCTCGCCGAAGGACGGGATGATCACGACGATCGTCTTGCCCTCCATCTCGGGGCGCTTGGCCACCTCGACGGCGGCGTAGAGCGCCGAGCCGGAGGAGATGCCGGCGAGGATGCCCTCCTCCGCGGCGGCGCGGCGGGCCCAGCGCACCGAGGTCTCCGCGTCGACGTCGACGACCTCGTCGTAGACGTCGGTGTCGAGGATCCCCGGCACGAAGTTGGCGCCGATGCCCTGGATCTTGTGCGGCCCGGGCTGGCCGCCGTTGAGGATCGGCGACTCCGCCGGCTCCACGCCGACGACCCGCAGGCCCGGCTTGCGCGCCTTGAGGACCTGGCCGATGCCGGTGATGGTGCCGCCCGTGCCGATCCCCGCGACGACGACGTCGACCTCGCCGTCGGTGTCCTTCCAGATCTCCTCGGCGGTGGTCTGCCGGTGGATCTCCGGGTTGGCCTCGTTCTCGAACTGTCGCGCGAGCACCGAGCCGTCCTCGGCCGCCAGCTCCTCGGCCTTGGCGACGGCGCCGCGCATGCCCTCGCTGCCCGGGGTGAGCACGAGCTCGGCGCCGTAGGCGCGCAGCAGGGCGCGGCGCTCCTTCGACATCGTCTCGGGCATGGCGAGCACGACCTGGTAGCCGCGGGCGGCGCCCGTCATGGCCAGCGCGATGCCCGTGTTGCCGCTCGTCGCCTCGACGATCCGGCCGCCCGGCTTGAGCTCGCCCGAGCGCTCGGCGGCGTCGACCATCGCGATGCCGATGCGGTCCTTGACGCTGCTCGAGGGGTTGTAGAACTCGAGCTTGGCCGCCACGGTCGCGCGGGCGCCGTCGGTGATGCGGTTGAGGCGCACGAGGGGCGTGCCGCCCACGAGCTGCGTGACGTCGTCGTAGATGGGCACCGGAGGGCTCCTCGGCAGGTCGGGGTCAGGTCCCGTCCCGATGCTTCCCGACCGGGACGGTGCTGCTCGGTGGATGCAAACGCACGAGGGGGCGGACGGCGTCCCCGGGACGCCGCTCGTCTCACGGGCTGGGACACCTCTCGCCCGGTCGGGGGGCGCGGGAACACCGCGGGGCGAGGGCTGTTGGGGCGGGGGTGCGCCGGTCACGGCGCGGTCACGGCGCGGCCGGCCCTCGACGGGCCGCACCGCCCCGGCTGCGCCAGGCTCGACCGGCAGCCCGCGCCCGGCCCGCTGCGCCGGCGCGCGGGAGACGAGCACGACGAGCGAGAAGGAGCACCCCTGTGGCTGTCCCCACCATCACGCTGAACGACGGGCGCGCCATCCCCCAGCTGGGCTTCGGCGTCTTCCAGATCGAGCCGGAGAACACCGAGCAGGCCGTCCTCACCGCCTTCGAGGCGGGCTACCGCCACATCGACACGGCGGAGATGTACGGCAACGAGAAGGAGGTCGGCGCGGCCGTCGCGTCCTCCGACCTCGACCGCTCGGACGTGTGGATCACGAGCAAGCTCAACAACGGCTTCCACCGCCCGGACGACGCGGAGCGGGCGATGGACCGGACCCTCGCCGACCTCGGCACCGACCACGTGGACCTCTTCCTCATCCACTGGCCGCTGCCGACGCAGTACGACGGCGACTACGTGTCGACGTGGAAGGCCCTGGAGAAGTTCAAGGCCGACGGCCGCGCCCGCTCGATCGGCGTGTCGAACTTCCAGGTCGACCACCTCGAGCGCCTGGCCCGCGAGTGCGACGTCGTCCCCGCGGTCAACCAGATCGAGGTGCACCCGTACTTCACCAACGAGGCGGTGCGCGCCTACGGCAACGAGCACGGCATCGCGACCGAGGCCTGGTCGCCCATCGCGCAGGGCGGGGTGCTGAAGGACCCGGTCATCAGCGAGATCGCCGAGCGCGTGGGCAAGAGCACCGCGCAGGTGACGCTCGCGTGGCACATCGCCCGCGGCGACATCATCTTCCCGAAGTCGGTGACGCCCGAGCGCGTGCGCGCCAACTTCGACATCTTCGACGTCGGCCTCACGGAGGAGGACGTCCGCCGCATCACCGCGCTCGACAAGGGCGAGGACGGCCGCACGGGCCCGAACCCCGACACGTTCGACATGATCCCGAGCTGACGACCGGGTGAGGTCCCGGGCGGCGCGCCGCCCGGGACGACCTGCTCGTCGCTGGTGGCTGCGCACGCCTCACCAGCGGCGGACAGGTCCGGCAGCACGACGACGAGGGCGGGACCGCACGCGCGGTCCCGCCCTCGTCCGCGTCTGCGCCCCCTCGGGCAGGCTGGGCGGGTGCAGGCAGGGGTGGGCGTCGTCGTCCTCGCGGGAGGCGCGTCGCGGCGCTTCGGGGCCGACAAGCTCGCCGCCGACCTCGGCGGACGACCGGTGCTGGCCCGGTGCCTCGACGGCGTCGCCGCGGCGCTGCCGGGGGCGCCGGTCGTCGTCGTCGGACCGCCGTCGCGGCGTGACGGGGCGGGCGGAGCGGACGTCGTCCTCGAGGACCCGCCCGGCTCCGGCCCGGCGGCGGGCGTCGTCGCAGGCGCGCGTCACCTGGCGATGACCGCGGCCCCGGACGTCGTCGCCGTCGTCCCCGGCGACGCCCCGTGGGCGGGCGAGGCCCTGCCGCTCCTCCTCGCCGCCCTGGACGACCCGGCGGCGGGCGCCGCCGTCGCCGTCACCCCCGACGGCCGCCGCCAGCACCTCCTCCTCGCCGTCCGCGCCGCGCACCTGACCGCTCTCGACGCGCCGGCGCTCGTCGGGGCGCCCGCGCGGGCCCTGGTCCACGGCCTCCACGTGGTGGAGGTCCGGGTGGGCGACGCGGTCGCCCTGGACGTCGACGACCCGGCGGCGCTGGAGCGCGCCCGGCGGCGCCTCCCCCGGTAGCCCCGCCCGGGTGTGGCCGTCGGACCCCCGTGCGAGGGTGGCGGACGTGCGAGCAGCCGTCGTCCGCGAGCCCGGTGGGCCCGACGCCATCGAGGTCACCGAGGTCGCCGACCCCTCGCCCGGCCCCGGCGAGGTCGTCGTCGAGGTGGCCGCCGCCGGCGTCAACCGGGCCGACGTCATGCAGCGCCAGGGCCACTACCCGCCGCCGCCCGGCGAGCCCGAGACCCTGGGCCTGGAGTGCTCCGGCACCGTCGCCGAGCTCGGCGAGGGCGTCGAGGGGTGGTCCGTCGGCGACGAGGTGTGCGCGCTGCTCGCGGGGGGCGGCTACGCCGAGCGCGTCGTCGTCCCCGCCGGCCAGCTGCTGCCCGTCCCGCGGGGCGTCTCCCTCGTCGACGCGGCCGCGCTGCCGGAGGTCGCCTGCACCGTCTGGTCCAACGTCTTCATCTCCGCCGGCCTGCGCGAGGGCGAGCTCCTCCTCGTGCACGGCGGCGGCAGCGGCATCGGCACCTTCGCCGTCCAGCTGGCTCGGGCCTGGGGGGCGCGCGTGGCCGTGACGGCGGGCAGCGCCCGCAAGCTCGACGCGTGCCGCGAGCTCGGCGCCGAGGTGCTCGTCGACTACACGCAGCAGGACTTCGTCGAGGAGGTGCGCGCCGCCACCGACGGCCGCGGCGCCGACGTCGTCCTCGACGTCGTGGGTGCGACGTACCTCGAGCGCAACGTCGCGGTGCTCGCGCCGAACGGGCGCCTCGTCGTCATCGGCATGCAGGGCGGCCGGCGCGCCGAGCTCGACCTCGGGGCGCTGCTGGCCAAGCGCGCCGCCGTGATGGCGACGTCGCTGCGGGCGCGGCCCCGCGAGGAGAAGGCCGCGATCGTCGCCTCGGTCCGCGAGCACGTGTGGCCCCTCGTCGAGGAGGGGCGGGTGCGCCCCGTCGTCCACGAGCGGATGCCGCTCGACGACGCCGCCCGCGCCCACGCCGTGCTCGAGGAGTCCTCGCACATCGGCAAGGTGCTGCTGCTGGCGCGCCCGGACGACGCCCCGGACGGCGCGGACGGCTCCGGCACGGGCGGCGGCGCCCTCGACGACCACGACCTCGGGAGCACCTCATGAGCGGAGGCAGGGCATGACCCAGGGACCGCAGGACGGCCAGGGGCAGCGCCCCGGCCCCGACCAGCAGGGGCAGGACCAGCACCCCGTCGTCGTCATGACGCAGCAGGGCATGGGCGTCGCCGGCGGCGACGCGCCCAACCCGGCCGAGCAGGTCGAGCGGCCCGACAAGGTCATGCGCATCGGCAGCATGGTCAAGCAGCTGCTCGACGAGGTGCGCAGCGCGCCGCTCGACGACAAGGGCCGCGCCCGCCTCGCGGAGGTGCACCAGCGCTCCCTCGCCGAGCTGGAGGACGGCCTGGCCCCCGACCTCGTCGAGGAGCTGCGGCGCATCTCGCTGCCCTTCTCCCCCGACGAGGCGCCCAGCGACGCCGAGCTCCGCATCGCCCAGGCCCAGCTCGTCGGCTGGCTGGAGGGCCTCTTCCACGGCATCCAGACCGCCGTCTTCGCCCAGCAGATGGCGGCGCGGGCGCAGCTCGAGCAGATGCGGCGCGCGCTCCCCGGCGGCCAGGGCGGCCAGGGCGCCCGCCCCGGTGGGCCCGTCCCCCCGGTGGCGCAGGGGCAGCCGGGCGCGCAGCCCGGCCAGCCGGGCACCGGTCAGTACCTCTGACGGCGGCGGGCGGAGCCGCGTGAGCGCCGACAGGCGACGCGCGTGAGCGCCGACAGGCGACGCGCGTGAGCGCCGGGGAGCGCTCGTCGCCGTGGTGGGGGCGCCTGGCGCCCGGGCTCGTGCGGCGCCGCGAGGAGCGAACCCTCGAGGCCGCGCTCGGCGAGGGCGTGTGGCGCCGGGCCCACGACCGCGTGCACCGCTCCGTCGACCGCTACCACCAGGTCCTCGACGGCGTGGCCGCCGACGGCGCCGACGACCCCGGTGCCCGGGTGGCGCAGGCCCTGGCGGGCACGGGCACCGAGCTGGTCGCCGTCCTCGACGAGGTGCGCGACCTCGCGCTGGCGGCGCAGCGGGCTGCCCCGAGCCAGGGCCTCGACGTCCCGGCCGTGCCCGCGTCGGCGGGACTCCCGGACGAGCTGCACCGCAGGCTCTCGCGCGTCGGCACCGCCGTGGCCACCGCCGCGGAGGCCGCCACGATGGCGCGGGTCAGCCTCCGCGGCGCGCGGCCCGACGTCGCCCTGGAGCGCGCCGGTGCCGCGGCGCGCGCGGCCGTGACGGCGCGCCGTCACCTCGGCGTGGAGCAGGCCCCGCCGTCCGGGGACGGCGGGGCCTGAGGCCACGCACGACGCTGTCCGCCCCCACGGCGACGTGCGGCCATGTCGCCCCTTACGGCGTGGCGAGGGCGCGTGGCCATCTCGCCCACGTCGCTGACCAGACGGCGACCTGTGGCCATGTCGCCCTGCGGGCGCGCGGCGCGGGCCGGGGCCCGGCGGGGACGTCAGCGGGCGGCGCCGTCGTCGTCGCGCTGCGCGTAGTAGCGGCCGGGCTCGCCGCGGCGGCGCAGCCCGTCGCCGACGTCCTCGCCGACGCGCCCCGTGGTGCGGCGCGGGTCGTCGGGAAGCTCGCGGTGGTCCGCGGGCCCGTAGAAGAAGGTGAGGGCGCCGAGCGCCCGGTCGCGGAGCCTGGGCCTCGCGGGTCCCGTCGTGGTCATGGTGGCCTCCATCGCGCGTCCGGCAGGCTGCGTGCCGCGGCGCGTCGAGCCGGTGCGGCACGCCGGGCCGGCGGGAGCAGGGCCGGACCCTCAGTGGAGCACCGCCCACCGGGGGCTGCCACCGGTCGCCCGGGGCACCCACCCCCGGACCGGGTCGCGCCGGGCCTGGTGGCCGGCCGGGGTCCAGCGGCGCGCTCGCGGTCAGACCCCGAGGAGCTCCTCGACGACGCGGGCGACGCCGTCCTCCGCGCACGGCGGCGCCGTCGCCGCGGCGGCGGCGACCGCCTCGGGGTGACCGCCCGCCATCGCGTAGCCGCGGCCGGCCCAGCGGAGCATCTCGACGTCGTTGGGCATGTCGCCGAACGCGACGACGTCCTCGCGGGCGACGCCGAGCGACGCCGCGTGGGCGGCGAGCGCGACCGCCTTGCTGACGCCGACGGCGCTCACCTCGATGAGCGGGCTGTCCGGGCTCGAGTGCGTGGGGTGGGCCAGGCCGCCGAGCTCCTCGCGCGCCACCGCGAGCAGCTCCTCGGAGGTGCCGGCCTCCCGGCGGACGAGCACCTTGAGGACGACGGGGTCGGGGTCGAGCAGCTCGGGCAGCTCGCCGACCTCGACCTCCCGGCCGCCGTCGAAGCGCACCAGGTAGCCGGGCTCGCGCCGGAAGCCGGCGAGCGTCTCGACCGCCACGGCGAGGCCGTCGAGGCGGCGCCGGAGGCGGGCCACCGCCTCGAGCGCGTCCGCGGGGGCGAGCCCGGTGGCCGACAGGACGCGGCGCGCCCCGGCGTCGTAGACGAGCGCGCCGTTCGCGCAGATGGCCGTGCCGGTGTGCCCGGTCTGCTCGGCCACCGGGTCCAGCCAGACGACGGGGCGCCCGGTGACGAAGACGACGTGGACGCCCGCGGCCCGGCAGGCCGAGATCATCGCGAGGGTCCGCGGCGAGGCCAGGCCGCCCGGGCCCAGCAGGGTCCCGTCGAGGTCGCTGGCGACGAGCCGCACCCGCCCGGTCGGCGCCGGTCCCGCACCCGTCGCCGTCGCCACGGCCCGCATCCTGCCGTGGCCGGCTCGCGGGCCACCGTCCGGGTCGCCGCACCGCGCCCGCGACCCCAGGGTGGAGACATGGCCGAGACCCCCCAGACCACCCAGAACACCTTCCGCGACCCGACGACCGCCTACCCGCAGCCCGAGCAGCCCCAGCAGGACCAGGCGGCGCCGGGTCTCGCCCGCGACATGGGCCCGAAGCCCGACCACGGCGAGGACACCTACGTCGGCTACGGCCGCCTCACCGACCGGGTCGCCGTCGTCACGGGCGCCGACTCGGGCATCGGCCGCGCCGCCGCCATCGCCTACGCCCGCGAGGGCGCCGACGTCGTCCTGTCGTACCTGCCGTCGGAGGAGGAGGACGCGCAGGAGGTCGTCCGCCTCGTCGAGGCCGCCGGCCGGCGCGCCGTCGCCGTCCCCGGTGACCTGTCGCAGGAGGCGGCGAACACCGAGCTCGTCGAGCGCGCCGTCGCCGAGCTGGGTCGCATCGACGTCCTCACCGTCGTCGCGGGCAAGCAGACGGCGGTCGACGACATCGCCGACCTCACGACCGAGCAGTTCGACGAGACCTTCCGCACCAACGTGCACGCCCTGTTCTGGGTGACGAAGGCCGCTGTGCCGCACATGGAGCCGGGCTCCAGCATCATCACGACGTCGTCGGTGCAGGCCTACCAGCCCTCGCCGAACCTCCTCGACTACGCGCCCACGAAGGCCGCGATCAACGCCTACACGAAGGCGCTCGCGGGGCAGCTGGCGCCCAAGGGCATCCGCGTCAACGCCGTGGCGCCGGGGCCGTTCTGGACGCCGCTGCAGGTCTCGGGCGGCCAGCCGCCGGAGGCGCGGCCGGAGTTCGGCGCGCAGACGCCGCTCGCGCGCGCCGGCCAGCCGGCCGAGCTCGCCGCGGCCTACGTGCACCTCGCGTGCCCCGAGTCGAGCTACACCACGGGCTCGACGTACTCGAGCACGGGCGGCATGCCCACGCCCTGACCTCCCACCCCGCACCACGACGCGCCGGTCGGCCCCTCAGGGGTCGACCGGCGCTGTCGTTCCCGCATTCTGTCGACAGATCGACGCCCGGCGCACACTCTCCCCGCACTTCGTCGACGAAACGCCCCTCAGGGGCGCTCTCTCGCGGCGATGTGCCGACGACGTGCCCTCCCCGAGGCCAGGTCACCCGACGACGGCGCCGGCCTCGCGCCGCGCGAGGTCGCGGCCGTAGACGTCGAGCAGGCCGTTGGCGTCGCCGTCGACGAGCGGCAGCACCGTGCCGACGAGCACCCGGTCGGCGCCGAGCACGAGCACGCGGCCGTACTCCGCCGGTGTGACCGAGCCCGACGTCGAGGGCGCCACCGAGCCGTCGGCCCGCGAGGTGACGAGGCGCAGCTCGCCGGTCGTGAGGTCGCGGCGGTAGTGGTCGGTGCGGCGGTTGCCGTCCTCGGCCAGCAGGGGCGCCGCCGTCGCGACGAAGCCGTAGCGCCCCGTGGGGTCGAGCCCGAGCTGGTGCTCCCAGGCCGCCGTCTGGCCGGTGCCGAGCGGGTCGAGGTCCCCGGTCACGAGGTCCTTGCGGTAGGCGAGCCCGGTCGACCACGACGTCGTCGGCGCCGCCGGCTCGGCCGCCGTGCTGAAGGCGACGTAGCGACCGTCGTCGCTCACGGCCACGTCGCCCGTGTCGCGGAAGACCGACACCTCGACGGGCGTCGAACCGGCCCGCGGCGCGGTGGACGCCACGAGCAGCTCCCCCGTGACGAGGTCCTTGCGCACGAGGACGAGCGGGCGCCCCGAGGCCTGCGCGGGGAAGACGGCGTACCGGCCGTCGGGGGTCACCTCGAGCGCCGGGCCGGTGGCGCGCAGCGGCGTCTCCCCGCCGGTCGACGACGTCGACACGCGCCGCACCTGCCCGGTCGTCAGGTCCTTGGCGAAGACGTCGGCGACGCCGTTGCGGTCGTCGGGCACGAGGTCGGGGCGGGCGGACAGGAAGAGCACGGTTGAGCCGTCCGCCGTCATGGCCAGGCCCGGGCTCCGCGCGTCGACCGACGAGCCGGTCGGCAGCAGCACGCCGGCCGTCGAGGACGACGCACCGCCGGCGGCCGGGGCGCTGACGAGCACCAGCACCCACTCGCCCGTCCGCAGGTCGAGGCAGTAGGCGTCCAGGAGGCTGTTGCGGTCCTCCGGCACGAGGCGCGCCGTCGTCGACAGCGCGAGGTAGCGGCCGTCCTCCGAGATCACGACGGCGCTCGCGTTGGTGCTGTCCGTCGACGCCGAGCCCCACGAGGCCGGCAGCGGCGCCACGCGCCGGCTCGTGCCGCGGGCCCGGTCGAGCAGGTGGAGCTCGGGGGCGGCGTTGGTGTCGCCCGCCTCGAGCCGGGCGGCGGTGCTGACGACGACCCAGCGGCCGTCGCGGGTGGCCGCGAGCCCCGCGCCCGTGGCGGTGCCCGAGCCCTCGGTCGGCGGGACGAGGGGCAGGTAGGGCGGCACGGAGGACGGGACGCGCACCCGCACGACCGCACTGGTCGGCGAGGCGCTGCCCGCCGCGTCGACGGCCACGACGACGACCTCGACCTCCGCGCCCTCCGCGAGCCCGGTGAGGAGGACCTCGGTCGCCCCCGGCACGAGGGCCACGAGCTCGCCGTCGACGAGGACGCGGTGCTCCACGACGTCGTCCTCGAGCGGCGCGGCCCACGAGACGGCGACCTCACCGGGCCGCTCGCCGGGGACGGCCACGACCCCCGACGGCGCGGACGGCGCGAGGTCCCGGGGCGTGCCGGTGACCGGCTGGTGCGCGGCGGAGACGTTGCCGGCCGCGTCGACGGCGAGGACGACCACCGAGCGCTCCACGCCGGGCTGGAGGTCCTCGAGGCGGGCGCGCAGCGGCGACCCGGCCGGCACCTCCGCGGCGAGGACGCCGTCGAGCACGACGCGGTAGACCACCGCGTCGCCCACGGGCGACCAGGTGACCTCGAGGGCCCGGTCGAGCTCGGCGACGGCGACGCCCTCGACGACCGCGGGCGGGACGTCGTCGTGCGGGGTGACGGCGACGGGCGCGCTGGGCGTCGAGCGGTCGCCCGCGCGGTCCACCGCGACCACGCGGTAGGTCACCTCGACGTCGTCGGCGAGGTCGGTCAGGCGCACCGTGGTCGCGGGCGCGTCGACGCGGGCGACGACGACGCCGTCCGCGTCGACGACCTCGTAGCCGGCGAGCGCGCGGTCGGTCACGGGCTCCCACGACAGCTCGGCGGAGCGGTCGCCGGGGCGGGCGACCACGCCGTCGACGGCGCCGGGCGGGGTGAGGTCGAGCGGGACGACCTCGACCGGCGGCGAGGAGGCGGCCGAGGCGTTGCCGTGCCCGTCGACCGCGACGAGGGCGTAGCGGTAGGTGCGCCCGACCTCGAGCCCCGTCGCCGTCCACGACGTCGTGCCGGCCGGCAGCACCGCGACGACGACCCCGTCCTGCAGCACGCGCACGGCCGCGAGGTCGACGTCGGTCCCCGGGTCCCACGTGAGCGAGGCGCTCTCGTCGCCCGCGACGCCGCGCAGCCCGGTGGGCACCGCCGGCGCGGTGAGGTCGGTCGGGGTCGCGCCCACCGCGGGCGACGACGCCGCGGAGCGGTTGCCGGCCGCGTCGACGGCGACGAGGGAGTAGCGGTACGTCCGGTCGTTGACGAGCCCCGTGTCGGTCCAGCTGGTCACCGCGGCGGGCAGCACGGTGACGCGGACGCCGTCGCGCAGCACCTCCACGGCCGTCCGGTCCGTGTCGGACGCCGCGTGCCAGGCCAGGGACACCTGGGAGTCGCCGCGGACGGCGACCAGCCCGGTCGGCACCGGCGGCGGCGCGTCGTCGACCGGCACGCCCGTCACCGCCCCCGAGCGCATGGACTCCAGGCCGTTCGTGCCGCGCGCGCTGACGGCCACGGAGTACGAGCGGCCGTTGACGAGCCCGCTGAGGCGCGTCGTGGTCGTGCCCGCCGGCACCGTCGCGGCGAGGTTCCCGTCGAGGTAGACGCGGTACTCCCGCAGCGTGCTGCCGGTCGTGACGGCGTCCCACCGGACGACGAGGGCCCTGTCCGTGGGGGTGAGGGCCACCCCGCGGGGCATGCCCGGGGGGAAGAGGACCTCGCCGAGCACGAGCTCGGTGGGCCCGAGCGCCACCGGGACCCCGGGAGGGCCCGGGGCGACGGAGCCGGCCGACGGCTCGGAGGAGCCACCGCCCGGCAGGAGCGCCACGAGCGCCGTGAGGGCGGCCACGGCGAGGGCGGCCCTCAGGGGTCGGAGGGCGGGCGGCGCGGGGCGGCGGGCGCAGCGCGACGGGCGGGGTCCACACCCGCTCGTCGTCTCCCCGGGCGAGGGGCAGGAGCCTCCGCGGGGCGCGTCCCCCGGTCGGAGGACGCGGGCGCCCCGCTCGGCTCAGCGCGGCAGCGTCGCGAGCACGGCGGCGGCGCCGTCCTCGAGCACCGAGCCGGTGACCTCGTCGGCCGCCTCGCGCACCTCGGCGGGCGCCTGGCCCATGGCGACGCCGCGGGCCGCCCAGCGGAGCATCTCGAGGTCGTTGCGCCCGTCGCCCATGGCGAGGGTGTGGGCGCGGTCGACGCCGAGGCGCCCCCGCACGACCTCCAGGGCGCTGGCCTTGCTCACGCCCTCGGGCGCGAGGTCCAGCCACGCCGTCCAGCCGACGGAGTAGTTGACGCCCTTCAGGCCGAGGCGCGAGGTGATCTCGAGGAAGTCCTCGGGCGTGTGCTCGGGGCTGCGGACGACGACGCGGGACGCCGGCGCGTGCAGCAGCTCCTCGAAGGGCACCTGCGTGATGCGCCCGGTGAGCTCGTGCTCCGGGAAGCGCCCGGCCACCTTGAAGCCGACGCCGACGTCCTCGACGGCGAACGCCGCCTCGGGCAGGTCCTCGACGAGCAGCCGCAGCACGGGGGCGACGTCGAAGGTGACGACGTCGGTGAGCTCGTGGCCACCCGGCAGCTCGGGGTCGACCTTCACGATGACGGCCCCGTTGCTGCACACCATCGGCGAGACGTAGGGCTTCGCGGCGGCGTCGCCCGAGCCGGTGAGGCCCAGCCAGCCGAGCACCGGGAAGGCGCTGTCGAGCGAGCGCCCCGTCGCGACGACGACGTGGTGGCCGGCGGCGACGACGTCCTGCACGGCGTCGCGGACGGCCGGCGACAGCACCTCGTCGTGGTCGATGAGGGTGCCGTCGACGTCCAGGGCCACGAGCCAGCGCATGTCTCGACAGTACGTCGGCGCCCTCGCCGCCCGCGGGGGCCGTCCGGGTGGGGCGCGGGGGCCCGCCGAGCCGTCGCCGCGGGGCCACCCCCGCGCCACGCGCCCGTCGCCGGTCGGCCACCTGCGGGCGGTGGGGTCGCGCGCATGCCGACCCGCTCCCCCTCCCGCCGCCGCACCCTCGCCGCCCTCGCCTGCGGCGCCGCCGCCGGCCCGCTCCTCCTCGGGGTGCCGGCCGCCGCCGCCGCGCCCGACGCCGGCGCACCCCTCGGTCCCGTCGCCGCCGACGTCCGGGCCCCCGGCGCCGAGGTGCACCTGTCCGTGCTGGGCCGGTACTCCTCCGGCGCCTTCGCGCAGTCGGCCGCCGAGATCGTGGCGCACGACCCGGGCACGCACCGCGTCTTCGTCGTCAACGCGCTGAACGGTCGGCTCGACGTGCTCGACGCCTCGGACCCGGCGGCACCCGTGCTCGAAACGACCGTCGCCTTCGCGGCCGGCGAGGTGCCCAACTCGGTCGACGTGCGCGACGACGGCCTCGTCGCCGTCGCCGTCGAGGCGCCGCGGAAGACCGACCGGGGCCGCCTGGTGCTCCTCGACGGCCGCGCCGAGCAGCCGCGCCAGGTGGGGTCGGTGCGCGTCGGCGCCCTGCCCGACATGGTCACGTGGACGCCGGACGGGCGGACCGCGCTCGTCGCGAACGAGGGCGAGCCCGCGGCGCCGGGCGACGACGGGTTGGAGGACGCCCCGGAGCGGCCCGGCTACGCCGCCGACCCGGTGGGCTCGGTGAGCGTCGTCGACGTCGTCGCCCGCGGCGGCGACCTCGACCGGCTCCGCGTGCGCGCCCGCACCGCCGGCTTCGAGCGCTTCGAGGCCCGCCGCGACGAGCTCGTGGCCGCCGGCCTGCGGCTCACCGGCCCCGACGCCGCGTCGCTGCGGCTGGCACGGAACCTGGAGCCCGAGTACGTCACCGTGGCCGACGACGGCCGGACGGCCTGGGTCGCGCTGCAGGAGAACAACGCCCTCGCGCGGCTCGACGTCGTCCGCGGCCGGATCACCGACGTCCTACCCCTCGAGCGCGTCGACCACTCCCGCCCCGGCCACGGCATCGACCCCTCCGACCGGGACGGCGTCGCCGACGTCCGCCCCGTGCCGGTCACGGGCCTGCAGATGCCCGACGGCATCGCCTCCTACACGGCCGCCGACGGCGAGACCTACGTCGTCACGGCGAACGAGGGGGACGGTCGCGGCTGGGGTGACGAGGACACCTGGCGCGAGACCGGCGGCTTCTCCGACGAGGCCCGCGCGAAGGACCTCGGCGAGGACGGCCTGCCGCCGCTGTGCGCGACCTCCCCCGCCGCGGGGCGCCTCGGCGACGCCGACCTCGGCCGCCTGACGGTCTCCTGGCCCGACGGCCTGTCCGCCGACGGGTCCTGCGTCCAGGACCTGCACGCCTTCGGCTCGCGCTCGGTGTCGGTGCTCGACGCCGACGGCCGCAGGGTGTGGGACTCGGGCGACCAGCTGGAGCGCCTCGTCGCGCAGGCCCTGCCGGACCACTTCAACGCGGACCACGAGGAGGCGACCTTCGACGGTCGCAGCGACAACAAGGGGCCGGAGCCCGAGGGCGTCACGGTCGGGCGGGTGACGACGGCGTCGGGCGAGGAGCGCGTCTACGCGTTCGTCGGCCTCGAGCGGGTCGGCGGCGTCGTCGTCGGCGACGTGACCGACCCCCGCGACGTCCGCTTCGTGCAGTACCTCAACCCGCGCGACCTCACCGTGGACACCGAGCTCGACGACGACGACCAGCCGCCCGCCGGCTGGGAGGCCGCCGGCGACTTCGGCCCCGAGGGCCTGGCCTTCGTCGCCGCCGAGGACAGCCCGCTGCCCGGGGTGCCGCTGCTCGTCGTCGGCAACGAGGTCTCGGGCACGACGACGCTCCTGCGCCTCGACGTCACGGGCTGAGGCGCGCGGCGGGCGCCGACGGCGGAGCCGTCCATGGACGACGACGGCGGAGCCGTCCACGAGCGTGACCGTGCACGGTCACGCTCGTGGACGTCTTCCGCTGTTCGGAGGTGGCGGCTGTCCGGGGTCGAGGGCTGCGCGGGGGCGGAGGGCGGCCCGGCCTCTGCCAGGATCGGCGCCTGTCCGACCCGCCGCCGGCGCCCCGACCCGCCGGCCGACCGCTGGAGCCGCCCGTGTCCTCCGCCGCCCTCCCCGCCGGCGCCCGCCCCGGCCTCGTCCTCGCCGACCTGCTGCCCGGCGCCCGCACCCGCGACGTCGCGCTCGTCGTCGGCGGCGTGCTCGGCATGGCGCTCATGGCCCAGGTGGCCGTGCCCGTGCCCGGCTCGCCCGTGCCGATCACCGGCCAGACCCTCGGGCTCGTGCTCGTCGCGGCCGCCCTCGGCCCCGTGCGCGCCGTGTCCGTCATGGGCGTCTACATCCTCGCCGCCCTCGTCGGCCTGCCCTTCTACTCCGAGGCGAGCGGCGGCTACGAGGCCGTCGTCGGCGCGACGGGCGGCTACGTCGTCGGCTTCGTGCCGGCGGCCTACCTCGTCGGGCTCGCGGCGCGCCACGGCGCGGACCGCCGCTTCCTGCGCGCGCTGCCGCTCTTCGTCGCCGGCCAGCTCGTCGTCTTCGCCGTCGGCGTGCCGTGGCTCGCGGTGACGACGGGGATGAGCGCGTCGGAGGCCCTCGCCGCCGGCTTCGTCCCGTTCCTCCTCGGCGGCGCCGTCAAGGCCGCCGTCGCCGGCGCCGTCCTGCCGGGCCTGTGGAGGCTCGTCGGCCGTCGCTGACGCCGCTGCACGCGCGAGAGGCCGCCACCCGAGCTCGGGTGGCGGCCTCTCGCGCGTGGTGCGGGTCTCGTCGCGGGTCCGCTCCGACGCCGTCGGCGGGGCGGACCCGACACCTCCTGTCTACTCCCCGTCCACCGAGGAGGGAAGAGCCGACCGGGGGTGACCTCGCTCACAGGCCGCCGGCGTCACCGCCCCGGAGCAGGCCGGCGGTGGACCCGCGGCGCGGCCAGCCCCGCCCTCCGTCCACCGCTGCCGCCTCGGCCGACGGCGGCAGCAGGTCGGCGAGCAGCGCCTCGACGCGGCGGCGGATCTCGTCGCGGATGGGCCGGACGGCCTCGATGCCCTGGCCCGCCGGGTCATCGAGGGCCCAGTCCTCGTAGCGCTTGCCCGGGAAGACCGGGCACGCGTCGCCGCACCCCATGGTGATGACGGCGTCGGAGGCCTGCACCGCCTCGGTGGTGAGGACCTTCGGCCGCTCGGCGGTGATGTCGACGCCGACCTCGGCCATGGCCTCCACGGCGGTCGGGTTGATCTGCTCGGCGGGCATCGAGCCGGCGGACCGGACCTCGACGGCGCCGCCGGACAGGGCGGTGGTGAAGCCCGCCGCCATCTGGCTGCGGCCGGCGTTGTGGACGCAGACGTACAGGACGCTGGGGCGCTCGCTCATCGGGTCTCCTCGGCTCGGGGTCGGCTGGTGGCTCCGGCGGGGGCGGTCGGGTCGCCGGGGAAGAAGCGCCGCCCCGCCCACAGGGCGACGTAGACGAGGGCGACGAGCACGGGCACCTCGATGAGGGGGCCGACGACGCCCGCGAGCGCCTGCCCCGAGGTGGCGCCGAAGGTGCCGATGGCCACGGCGATGGCGAGCTCGAAGTTGTTGCCGCTCGCGGTGAAGGCGAGCGTCGACGTCTTCGCGTAGCCCAACCGCAGGCGCATCCCCAGCAGGAACGCCCCGGCGAACATCAGCACGAAGTAGGCGAGCAGCGGCAGGGCCACCCGCGCGACGTCGAGCAGGGCCGACGTCACGGCCTCCCCCTGCAGGGCGAAGAGCACGACGATCGTGAAGAGCAGCCCGTAGAGGGCGACCGGCCCGATGCGCGGGAGGAAGCGGCCCTCGTACCAGTCGCGCCCCTTCGCGCGCTCGCCCAGCGTCCGCGTGAGGAAGCCCGCGACGAGCGGGACGCCGAGGAAGACGAGCACCGAGACGACGATCGCCCCCACGGAGAACTCCGCGGACGCCGTCCCCAGGCCGAGCCAGCCCGGCAGGACCTGCAGGTAGAACCAGCCCAGGCCGGCGAAGGCGAGGACCTGGAAGACCGAGTTGATCGCGACGAGCACCGCGGCGGCCTCGCGGTCCCCGCACGACAGGTCGTTCCAGATGAGGACCATGGCGATGCACCGCGCCAGGCCCACGACGACGAGGCCCGTGCGCAGCTCGGGCTGGTCGGGCAGCAGGAGCCAGGCCAGGGCGAACATCAGCGCGGGGCCGACCACCCAGTTGAGGACGAGCGACGCCACGAGCAGGCGCCGGTCCCTGGTGACGCGGGCGGTCTCGGAGTACCGGACCTTCGCCAGCACCGGGTACATCATGAGCAGCAGGCCGACCGCGATCGGGAGGCTGACCTCGCCGACCGTCACCGCCTGGAGGGCGTCGCCGACGCCCGGCGCGAGCCGCCCCAGCAGCAGGCCGAGGGCCATGGCGAGCACGATCCACACGGGCAGGAAGCGGTCGAGGACGGACAGGCGCGCGACGACCGGGGCGTCCGGCGGCGCGGGTCGGACGGTCTCGGCGACGGCGTCGCTCACGGGCAGCTCCGGGGTCGGGCCGGGTGGCCGGCGGCGGGTCGGCGCGGTCGACCAGCAGGATCGACCGACGTCGATGCTGCCGGGCGAGGGCGACCGGCGTCAACATCGACACCCGTCGATGCCGCGGGCTAGCCTCCGGCGGTGAGCACGACAGCCGCGCCGGTCCGCGACGCCGCGACCTGCTGCGCCGCACCGCTGACGGCCGCGCCGCTGGACGCCGACGAGGCCGCCCGCCTGGCGCACGTCCTCAAGGCCCTGGCCGACCCCGCGCGCCTGCGGCTGCTCTCGCTCGTCGCCGCCGCCGACGGCGCCGAGGCCTGCGTGTGCGACCTCACCGAGCCCGTCGGGCTGAGCCAGCCGACGGTCAGCCACCACCTCAAGACGCTCGTCGACGCCGGCCTCCTGACGCGCGAGCGGCGCGGCTCGTGGGCCTTCTACGCGCTCGTGCCGGGCGCCCTCGACGCCGTCGCCGGCGCCCTGCAGCACCCCGGTCGCTGAGCGCGCGGTCGTCGCGGCGGGGTCCCCGCGAGCGGTCCGTCGGCGGGTCCGGTACCCGGAGCCACGTGTTCGCCAGGTCGTCGCCCGGCGCCCGCCCACTGCCCGCCCGACGTCCACCGCGCGAGGACGACGCTGCCGTCGCATCCGCCCCGCCGCCGCGCGCCCCCCTGGTCCTGCGACGCCGACGGCCGGGCACCCAGCGCACAGCGGAGGACCCATGTCCGGATCGCACCACGGCGCCCACAGCCACTCGCACGGCGACCACGCCCACGACCACCCGCACCAGCACGGCCACCCCCACACCCACGAGGCGACGCCGGTCGAGGGCGGCGTCCTCGGCGAGGCCGTCGACCTCACCGTCCCGGACGCCGAGCTGAGCCCGGCCGCGCTGAGCCGCCGCGGCGTCCTGCGCGGCGCCGGCCTGCTCGGTGCGGGGCTGTCCGCCGCCGGCGCGGTCGGTGCCGCGAGCCCGGCCGCCGCCGTCGGCCGTCCCGGCGGGGACCGCCCCGGCGAGCGCTACCAGTGGCTCGCCGGCGACCACCACATCCACACGCAGTACAGCCCCGACGCGATGTACCGGGTCAGCGACCAGGTGCGCGCCGCGAACCAGTACGGCCTGGACTGGATGGTCATCACCGACCACGGCGGCGAGACGCACGCCCGCATCGGGGTCGAGAAGACGAACCCGGACATCCGGGCGGCGCGGCAGGCCAACCCCGACGTCCTCGTCTTCCAGGGCCTGGAGTGGAACATCCCCTCGGCCGAGCACGGCACCGTCTTCGTCGCGCCGGGGCCGAACGAGGTCTCCGTCCTCCAGCAGTTCGAGCAGGGCTACGACGGCAGCGTCCGCGGCGCGAGCAGCAGCTCGCCGGCCAACGAGGCGCTCGCCGTCGCCGGGCTCACCTTCCTCGCCCAGCAGGTGCGCGACGGGCGGACGCCGGACGCGCTCATGCTCGCCAACCACCCGGCGCGCAACGGCGTCGACTCCCCCCACGAGATCCGCGGCTGGCGCGACGCCCCGGGCCGCATCGCGATCGGCATGGAGGGCGCTCCCGGCCACCAGGCCGCCGGCATCCCCGCCGACGCGCTCGGCCCCGGCTCGGCGCGCGGCTACTACGGCAACTCCCCCAGCGCGAACAGCTTCGCGGGGTACCCGCTGGAGAGCTACCGCACGTGGGGCGGCTTCGACTGGATGACGTCGACGGTCGGCGGCCTGTGGGACAGCCTGCTCGCCGAGGGCCTGCCGTGGTGGGTCACGGCGAACTCCGACAGCCACTCCGTCTACGGCGACTGGTCGGTCAACCCCACCGGCAACGACCGGACCGCGACGGGCCCCGACGGGCGCGTCTTCGAGGTCGACGGCCTCTACAGCGACCCGGTCTACGGCGGGCAGATCCAGACGGGCAGGGGCGACTTCTGGCCCGGCTTCTACAGCCGCACCCACGTCGGCGTGCCCCGCGCCGGCTACCGCCAGGTGATGGCGGCCATGCGTGACGGCCGGGTGTGGGTCGACCACGGCAGGCTCGTCGACGCCGTCGACGTGCGCGTGCGCGCGGTGACGGCGACGTCGCGGGAGTCGACGCTCGGCGGCTCGCTGCGCGTCCGGCAGGGCGACGACGTCGAGGTGACCATCACCGTGGCCCTGGCCTCCGGCCCGAACTGGGCGACCTTCCGGCCCGAGCTGGCACGGGTCGACCTCATCGTCGGCCAGGTCACCGGGGCGGTCACGGACCGCGACGTCTTCACGACGCCGACCACGCGCGTCGTCCAGTCCTTCGACACCACCGGCGTGCGGGCCCAGGGCGGCACGGCGTCGTTCACCTACACGGTGCGCGACGTCGGCGGCCCCTTCTACGTCCGCTTCCGCGGCACCGACGGCAAGCGCTCGCAGGTCGGCATCTACGGCGCGGCCGTGGACCCGCAGGGTCCGGCTCTCGACGTCGAGGGCGACGCGGACCCGTGGGAGGACCTGTGGTTCTACACGAACCCGGTCTTCGTCGTGCCCGAGGGCCGGCCGCGCGGGCGCCGGTGACGACGACCAGCACGCGCCCGGCGTCCCCTCCTGCGGGGGCGCCGGGCGCTCGGCCGTCCGACGACGCCGGGGACGAGGGGCCGGCGCGCCACGTCCTCGGCCTGCTGACGCCGCACCTGCGCCGACCGGCCGAGGTGGACCACGCCGCCGCGCTCGTCGCCGCGGTGCCCGGGCTGCCGACCGGCGCCCTGGTGGGGAGCACGCTGGTGCCGGGCGCCCCGCAGCACCTCGGTCTCGTCGTCCTCACGCCCTCGCCCCTGCCCGAGGAGGTGGCGCTCGCCGTGGCGACGGCCGCGGGCGCCGACGGGGCCGGGACGCACGTGGCCGAGCGGGCGACCTCGGGGGTGGTCGACCGCGTCGCCGTCTTCCCCGGGCGGGAGCACCTCGTCGGGGTGCTCGCGGCGCGTGACCTCCTGGCCGCGAGCGCGGTGGAGGCGCTCGTCGGGCTCGGCGGCCTCGCCCTCCCGGCGGACGCCGTCGTGGACACCCGCGCCCACGTCCGCCCCCGGCTGGCGGACGGCCGGCTCGTCCTCGACGTCCAGCCCTCCCGCGGCGGCCGGTGGGTGCCGTTCGAGCCGCCCGTCCAGCACTCCTGCTGCAGCGCGCACTGACGGGCGGGGGCACGGGCCGAGAGCTGTGCGCCGAGGACGCGGTGCGCCGCGTCCTCGGCGCACAGCCCTCCTCTCGGACGAGAGCCGGGCCCGCTGTCGGTGGCCGGCCCTACGGTCACCCGGCATGACGCCCTCGCGCCACGTCAGCGTCGGGATCGCCGCACCCGCGGAGCGGGTCTACGCCTACGCCGTCGATCCGACGCACCTCCCCGCGTGGGCGGCCGGCCTGGCCCGCAGCACGGTCGAGCGGGTGGACGGCCACTGGGTCGCCGAGTCACCCATGGGGCGCGTGCGCATCGCCTTCGCCCGGCCCAACGACCTCGGGGTGCTCGACCACGTCGTCACGCTCCCCGACGGCGAGGAGGTGCTCAACCCGATGCGCGTGCTCCCCGACGGCGACGGCTGCGAGGTCGTCTTCACCGTCCGGCACCGCGAGGGCATGGGCGACGAGGAGCTCGAGAGCGACTGCCGAGCCGTCCTCGCGGACCTCGAGAGGCTGCGGGACCTCCTCGAGGAGGGCTTAGCCAGACGCGCCCCCGCCGATGACTGGCCCCGTCGCCGGCGGTCTCCTCCGGCATGACGCTGCTGCGCTACTGGATCAACGCCTCGCTCGACGGCTTCATCGCGGACACCGAGGGACGCTTCGACTGGAGCGAGCCGGACGCCGAGGTCCACGCCTTCTACAACGAGCAGGAGCGGGCGATCGGCACCCACCTGTACGGGCGCCGGCTCTACGAGACGATGAGCTTCTGGGAGACGGCCCACGAGCAGGCCGACCAGTCGCCGGTCGAGGAGGAGTACGGGCGCATCTGGCGGGCCGCCGACAAGGTCGTCTTCTCCCGCACCCTCACCGAGGTGGGCACGGCGCGGACCGAGCTCGTGCGCGACCTCGACGCGGGCGACGTCGCGCGGCGCAAGGAGCGGGCTGACCGGGACATGAGCATCGGCGGCGCCGAGCTCGCCGCCGTCGCCCTGCGCGCCGGGCTCGTCGACGAGGTCGGCCTCGTCGTGCACCCGGTCGTCGTGGGCGGCGGGACGCCGGCCCTCGCACCCGGCCTGCGCCTGGACCTGGCGCTCGAGGAGGAGCGCCGCCTGCCGGGGGGCCTGGTCTTCCTCCGCTACCGGGTCCGGCGCTGACCTCGCCGACCTGGTCCTGCCGTCGGCGTCGACGGCCCGGGGCTCACGCCGCGAGGTCGTGGGCGTCGGCGTGGTCGGCGGCCGGGACGGGGGCAGCGGCGGGGTCCTCGGCCGCGCGGCGCGCGGCCATCTCGAACAGGTGCACCAGCGGCGCACCGCCGCGGCCCGCGCGGGGCGGGGCGACGACGTCGGCGGGCACGCCGCGCGCGAGAACGGGCGTGAGGGCGAGCAGGGCCACGAGCAGGACGGCGACGACGACGCACACGGTGGCGATCACGACAGCTCCTCGGGACGGGCCGCCGGTGGTCCGGCGACGTCCTGCAAGACTCCGCCTCGACGGTGGGCCGCGTCGTCGTGCTCGGGTCCGGTCCTCCCGGGCCTCGGACGCCAGACACCGGGTGGACGCCCGTCCCCGCCTGGTCGGAGGGCGACCCGCCCGGGCGGCTCTCAGCCCGCGTGGGGATCGGACCGGTGTGACGTCCCGTCGTCCGGCGCGCGGCGCCGGTCCTCGGCCAGCTCCTCGAGGACGGTCGCGATGCGCTCGACCTTGCCGAGCAGGCTGATGACGACGCCGATGGCGCCGACGAGCAGCGCCAGGTCCACGTAGCCGGTGATGTCCGTCATCGCCGGAGCCTAGGGACCGCCGCCGCAGGCGGTCGTGGATCCGGCGAAGGCCGACGCGGGCGCGCACGCCCGGGGCACCATGGCCGCGTGGACGTCGCACCGGAGGCCTGGGTCCTGCTCTGGGGGCTGACCGTCGGCGTCGTCCTCGCCCACGCCCGGGGGCCGGGCGGCGGGTGGCTGCTGTGGGCCGCGGCCGCGGTGCAGGCGGGGGCGGTCGTCCTCCTGACGCTCTCCGGCTCGCTCACCGGCGGAGGCGTCCTCGCCGGGGCGGCCCTCTGCCTGGGCCTCGGCACGTTCCTCGCCGGGGGCCATGTGTGGCGGGACAGCCCGCTCCTCGCCGGAGAGGGCTACTGGTCCCGGTGCGTGACCGCCTTCCTCTCCGAGCGCCGGCTGCGCCGGGCGCACCGCGAGACCGCGGGCACGGCCGCGCTGCGGCGCTGACGGCCCGCCGATGGACGGGGCGCGAGCCTTCGACGACGGCGACGCCCTGCCGGACGTGCAGGTCGTCGTCGCGCACCGGGCGCGCGCGACGCTGCGGGTCGGCGACGTCTTCCTCAAGGTCGACCCCGATCGCGCGGGCATCGACGCCGAGGTCGCCGCGATGGCCGCGGTCGCCGTCCCCACCCCGCGAGTCCTGTGGCGGCGGCACCCGGTGCTGGCGATCGAGCGCGTCCCCGGCGCGGCGCTGGGCACCTTCGGCCGGCCCTCGCCCGTCGGCCCCGCCTCATGGGTCGCGGCCGGGGCCGCCGTCCGGTCCGTGCACCGGACCCCGCTGCCGGCCGGAGCCGCCGCCTCGCCGGCCGACGGGCTCGCGCGGCGCCTCGAGGAGGCCTGCGCGTGGTTCCTCGCCCACGACGTCGTCCCCGCCGACGTCGTCCGGCGGAACCGCGAGCTGGCGCTCCTGGCGCTGCGCCCGCGCCCCGCGTGCTTCACGCACGGCGACCTGCAGCCCGACCACGTCTTCGTCGAGGACGACGTCGTCACCGGGGTCATCGACTGGTCCGGCGCCGGGGTCGGGGACCCGCTGCTCGACCTCGCCGTCCTCACGCTCGGGCACCCCGAGCACCTGGACGACGTGGTCTCCGGGTACGGCGGGGGCGTCGACCTCGACGTCGTCCGGGCGTGGTGGGCGTACCGCTGCCTCACGGCGGTCCCGTGGCTGGCCGAGCACGGGTTCGGCCCGCCCGGCGCCTACCCCGAGACGGCCGTCCTCCTCGCGGCCGCCCGCTGACCGGGCGCGGGAGCGCGCGCGAACACCGACACACCGCTGTCGCGAGGAGGTCCGAGGGTGGGCCCATGACCGAGAGCTCGAGCACCACCACGACCGCTTCCTCCGCCCAGGACTCGCTCGACCGGTGGCTGACCATGTGGAACGGTGACGCCGACATCGCCCTGCAGGTCTGCGCCGACGACTACCGCATCCACCTCGCCGTCACCGAGGCCGACGGGTCGACCCCCGCCGACGACATCCGCACCGCCGAGGACTTCCACCGGTACCTGCGCTGGTGGCACGCCGAGCACCCCGGCGTCGTCTTCTCCCGCGTCGCCGACGCGGTCGACGGCGGGCACGGGCGCCTGCTGTGGGACATGGAGGTGGCCGGCACGGTCGTCGGTGGGGTGGACGTCTTCGACTTCGACGCCGACGGCCGGGTCCGACGGGTGTGGTCCGTCGGCGGCCGGCGGAGCATGCGCAGCTGACCGGGCACCGTTCCCGTCGGCCCACCCCCGGTACACCTGGCGCATGAAGCGAGCCGAGCGGCAGTACGCCCTCGTCGACCTGCTCCGCGGAGCGCGTCGGCCGTGGTCGGCCGCTCGGCTCGCGGCCGAGTTCGGCGTCTCCTCGCGCACGATCGAGAGGGACGTCGAGTCGCTGCAGGTCGCCGGGATCCCGATCTACGCCGACCACGGCGCCTCAGGCGGCTACTCGGTCCTGCGCGAGCACTCCCTGCCGCCGCTCGCCCTCACGGCCGAGGAGTCCCTGGCCGTCCTCGCCGGGCTCGCGCTCCTGGACTCCTCGCCGTACCGACGGGCCGCCCGCCGCGCGCACGACAAGGTCACCCCCGTCATGGACGAGCGGCACCACGCGCCCGTCCACGAGGTGCTCGGCAGGCTCCGGGTCATCGACGCCGTGGCCGCGACCGACGACGTCGTCCCGGTGGACCTGCTCTCCGACGTCGTGGCCGCGCGTCGCGTCGTGCGGCTCACCTACGTCGGCGAGGCCCCGGACGGGGGCCCGGACCCGACCGCCACGACCACCCGTGACGTCGAGACCATGGGCCTCCTGCGCGCCGGCGACGCCTGGCTCTTGGCGGGCTGGTGCCGCCTGCGCTCCGCGATCCGCGGCTTCCGCCTCGAGCGGATCACGCGGCTGGACGTCCTCGACGAGGTGCCGCCGCGCCGCGACCCCGCTCTCCTCGAGGCGGACCTCGCCCGGTGGCCGGTCCGGTGCCTCGACGACGTCCGCCCGCCGGCCGCGAGCCCACGGGCGCGACGGGCGTCGCCGCGGTCCGACGCGCCCCGCCGGTGAGCCCGACGCCTCGCGGAAGCCGCCTCCTCGCGCCGACTCCGACGTCGCGCGTCCAGTCCGACGTCGTGCGCGTCCATGCCGCCCACGGACCTGCGCGTCGTCGGACCCGAGCTCGGACGTCGGACTCGGCGCGCCACCTGAGGGCGCGGAGCCTCAGCCCGGCGGCAGCGCGCGCGGGTCCAGCCCGAACGGCAGCTCGAGGCGGTGGTCGCGCAGGAGCGCCTCGTCGGCGAGCAGGTCGCGCGTCCGGCCGTCGGCGACGACGCGGCCCTCGTCGAGGAGCACCGCGCGCGGGCACATCTGCAGGGCGAAGGAGAGGTCGTGGGTGACGACGAGCTGCGTCGTCGCCAGGCCGGCGAGGACGTCGGCGAGCTCACGTCGGCCCGCCGGGTCGAGGTTGGCCGTCGGCTCGTCGAGCACGAGCACCTCGGGGTCGGTGGCCAGCACGGTCGCGAGCGCCGCCCGGCGCCGCTGGCCCTGGGACAGGTGGTGCGGCGCTCGGTCGGCGACGTCGCCGAGCGCCACGGCGGCGAGCGCGCGGTCGACGCGGGCGCGCAGGTCCTCGCCCCGCAGGCCCGCGTTGGCGGGGCCGAAGGCGACGTCGTCCCCGACGGTCGGCAGGAAGAGCTGGTCGTCCGGGTCCTGCAGCACGACGCCGACCCGTCGGCGCACCTCGGGCAGCGTGCGGCGGGCCAGCTCGAGACCGCCGACGACGACCCGCCCGGCGCCCGTGCCGCCCGCCACCGCGCCGAGGACGCCGACGAGGTGCAGGACGAGCGTCGTCTTCCCCGCGCCGTTGGGGCCGAGCAGCGCGACCCGCTCGCCGGGGGCGACCGCGAGGTCGACGCCGAAGAGCACCTGGCGCCCGTCGGGGTAGGCGAAGGCGAGGCCCTCGACGAGCAGCGACGGCGCGCGCTCGACGTCAGCGCTCACCCCACGACCCGGGCTCACCCCACGACCCGGGCTCACCCCACGACCCGCGCGGTCACGGCGACGACGGCGGCCGCTGCTGGCACCGCGCAGGCCACCGCCCACTGGGCCGCGCTCGCGGCCCCGCCCCCGAGGCCCGGCACGGCGCCGGACCAGCCGCGCAGGAGCATGGCGCGCTGCACGCGCTCGCCGCGCTCGTAGCCGCGGACGAAGAGCGCCCCCGCCGCGCCCGCGACCGCGGGCAGGTGGCGCAGTCGCCGTCCGCCGCCGCGCAGGGCCACGGCCGTCTGCAGGCGGCGCGCCTCGCCGACGAGGACCACGGAGTAGCGGACGGCGAAGGCGAGCACGAGCACCATCGAGCGCGGCAGCCGCAGGCGCTCGAGGCCGCCGAGGAGGTCGCGGGCCGGCGTCGTCGAGGCCAGCACGACGGCGGCGAGGACGCCCAGCGTCGCCTTCGCGAGGAGGGTGGCGCCGCCCTCGAGCCCCGCCCGCGACAGGGAGAGGCCGAGGACCTCCACCCGCGGGCCCGTGGCGACCACCGGCAGCAGCAGGCAGAAGACGACGACGGGCAGCTCGACGAGCATCCGTCGCGCCACGAGACCCGCGGGCAGGCGCGCGGCCACCACGACCCCGAGCACGAGCACCGCGCACACGGCCAGCGCCCACCAGGCGCCCACCGGCACGGCCACGACCGCGGCCGCCAGCGCGGTGAGCGCCACGACCTTCGTCTGGGCGGGGAGGCGGTGCACGGGCGAGGGCGTCGCACGCCCGCCGGACCCAGCACCGGCCCCGTCGCCGCTCCGTGGGAGGTCCAGCACGACCCGTCCCGACGCGCCGCCGCGCTCCGCCGGGCCGAGGGCGGCGGGACGCTCCGCCGTCGTCGTCACGCCGTCGCGCGGCGCCGGCGGCGCGCCACGAGCCCCAGCGCGCCCGCCGCGAGGAGGGCCGTCACGACGACGCCGGCGAGCCCCGCCAGCGTGACGGCGAGCGCCCCCGGCACACCGGCCGCGGCGTAGTCGGCGAAGGGGCCGGCGGCGACGGCCGAGTCGCTCGCCGCGCCGTCGAAGCCGACGAGGCCGGCGACGTGCTCGAGCCCGTCGGGGCTGCCGCTGGCGAGGAGGCTCACGCCGCCCGCGACGACGAGGCAGGCCAGCAGCGCGACGACGAGGGGACGGCGCCGGGCGCCGCCGGCGGACGGGGCGTCGGGCTCGCGCGGGGCGGCGGGCACGCTGGTGCGCCGCCCGTCCGCGCCGACGAGGACGAGCTCGCGCCGCGCGGGCGCCGCCGCGCGCACGAGGTCGGGGCGCGCGGCCACGACGGCGGCGAGGACGGCGCCGGTGATGAGCGCCTCGCCGACGCCGATGAGGGCGTGCCAGCCGAGCATCGCCGCGGCGAGCGAGCCGAGGTCCACGGGCACGGCCCCGCCGAGGGCGTAGAGCCCGACGAAGACGAGCGCCGCCGCCGGGACGGAGACGAGGCCGCCGAGAGCCGCCGCCGGGACGACGGACGACGGGCGCCGGGGCAGCACGGCCAGCGCGCCGCGCGTCACGAGGTGGCCGACGACGACGGTGACCACGGCGATGAGCAGCACGTTGGTCCCGAGCGCCGTCAGCCCGCCGTCGGCGAAGAGCAGGGCCTGGACCAGCAGGACGACCGTGAGGCACACCACCGCCGTCGCGGGGCCGACGAGGGCCGCGGCCAGCGCGCCGCCCATGAGGTGGCCGCTGGTGCCCGCGCCGACCGGGAAGTTGACCATCTGGACGGCGAAGACGAAGGCCGAGACGAGGCCGGGCAGCGCCGGGGACTCCTCGACGTCGTGGCGCGCCCGCCGCAGCGCGACGCCGACGGCGCCGGCGCTGACGCCCGCGGTCGCCACGGAGGTGGTGAGGTCGAGGAAGCCGTCGGGGACGTGCACCCGCGCATGGTCGTCCTAGGTGCGACGACGTCGCAAGAAGCGGGGGGTGGACGTCGGGTGACCGATCGGTGTCGACCCGGGCCTCGAACCGGCGATGTCCACGGACGCTAGGATCCTGTACATGACGACGCTCCCGCTGGCCGAGGCGCGGGCCAACCTGTCGAGGCTCGTGGAGTCCGCGGTGACCACCCACGAGCGCTTCGAGGTCACCCGGAACGGCGACCGCGCCGCCGTCCTGCTCAGTGCCGAGGACTACGACGCCCTGCTGGAGACCGTCGACGTCCTCAGTCGCGCCGATGAGGTGCAGGCGCTGCGGGCCGGCCTCGACGACCTCGACGCAGGCCTCACCTCGTCCTTGGACGACGTGCGCGCCGCGATGCAGCGGCGTGGACGCCTCCGGTCGTGACCCAGCCGCACGACGAGGAGCCCCGGTACGAGGTCGTCCTCACCCGCAGCGCGCGGCGAGCGCTGGAGGAGGAGCTGCCCGAAGCCGTCGCCGCGGCGGCCTTCGAGTTCATCGCCGGCCCGTTGGTCGCCGAGCCCCACCGCGTCGGAAAGCCGCTGCGCGAACCGCTCGCCCCCTTGTGGTCTGCACGTCGCGGGGAGTACCGGATCCTCTACCGGATCGTCGACCGCCTTCTCGTCGTCGAGGTCGTCTCGGTGGTCCACCGCCGCGACGCCTACCACCGCTAGGTCCGCAGCCCTTCCGTGTCGCCCGGAGATCCATAGCCGGCGCACAGGTCGACCACGGCCTCCTCCACGAGGACCGGCGGAGGCTCCTCGCGTCGGCGGGACCGGATCCCGCCCGGGAGGAGGGCAGCGCGGTGGGCGGAGGACGAGGGGACCGGACGGGCCCGGTCCGGGAGCGGGCCGAGGGCCTGCGGTGGGCGCGCCGGGCCACGGCCGGGCTGGCGGCCGCCGTCGTCGTCGGCAGCGCCGTCGGCGCCGCTGCGGTCGCCACGACCGGCGGGGGGACGGCGTCCTCGGACGCCGGCGGCGCGACGGCGACCTCGTCGTCCACCGGGACGGGCACCACCTCCTCGGGCGGGTCCACCAGCGACCAGGGGAGCAGCTCCGTGCGCGGCGGCTCGGGGTCGACCTGGGCGCCCGGCGGGACGTCGCTCGGCTCGGGCGGCGGGTCCGGCGGCGGCGCCGGCGCGACGTCGGGCGGCTCCTGATGTCTCCGCTCGTGGAGCGGCTGCCCGTCACGGCCGCCGTCCGCCAGTGGTCGGTGTGGTCGACGACCGCCCGCGTCGTCCTGCGCGGGGAGGACGCCGACGCCGACCCCGGCGCGCCGGACCGAGCGGCGGCGCTCGTGGCCGCGCGGCTCGCGGCCGTGGACGCCGCGTGCAGCCGCTTCCGCGCCGACAGCGAGCTCGCACGGGCCGAGGCCACCGGCGGCCCGGTCGAGGTGAGCCCGCTGCTGGCCGACCTCGTCGCCACCGCCCTCGAGGCGGCCCGCCGCACCGACGGCGACGTCGACCCGACGCTCGCCGCGGCGCTCGACGCGCTGGGCTACGACCGGGACTGGTCCCTGGTGGGCACGAGCGCCGGCGTGCCGGTCCGCGTCCCGACGCAGACCTCGGGCGCGCGCCCGACGCGCGGGTGGCGCGACGTCGAGCTCGACGGCCGCGTCCTCCGCGTCCCGTCCGGCGTGCGGCTCGACCTCGGCGCCACCGCCAAGGAGCGCGCCGCCGACCTGGCCGCGGCCGACGTCGCCGCGGCGCTCGGCGTCGGCGTCCTCGTCGCCCTCGGCGGCGACGTCGCCACCGCCGGACCCGCGCCCGAGGGCGGCTGGCGGGTGCGCGTGCAGGACGACGGCCCGCGCGGACCGGGTCCGGCGACGACCGTCCGCCTCGGCGCGGGCGGCGCGCTCGCCACCTCCTCGACCCGGTCGCGCACCTGGACCACCGGCACCCGGCACGCCCACCACCTGCTCGACCCCCGCAGCGGCCTGCCGGTCGAGACCGTCTGGGCCACCGCGTCCGTCGCCGCGGCCAGCTGCGTCGAGGCCGGCACGGCGACGACGGCGGCCCTCGTCCGCGGCCGCGCCGGCGCCGCCTGGCTCGCCGCGCTGCGCGTGCCCGCACGCCTGGTCGACGACGGCGGCCGCGTCGAGCTGCTCGGCGGCTGGCCGGACGAGCACGACGAGCCCGTGCACCGGAGGGCCGTCCGCGAGGCAGGCGACGAGGGCGAGACCGACGAGGGAGGTGCGCCGTGGACCTGATCGCCGCCTCGCCGCTGTGGGTGCTGGCCCGCGCGACCGGCGTCGTCCTGCTCGTGCTCCTCACGCTCGTGCTGTCCCTGGGCGTCGCCACGTCCGCGGGGCTGCGCCTCGCCCGGGTGCCGCGCTTCGCCGTCCAGCTGCTGCACCGCGACGCCGCCCTGCTGGCGCTCGCCCTGCTCGTCGTCCACGTGGGCACGGTCGTCGCCGACGGCTACGTCGACGTCGGCCCGCTCGCCGCGCTCGTCCCCTTCACCTCGGGCTACGCGCCGGTGTGGGTGGGGCTGGGCGCCCTGGCGCTCGACCTGCTCCTCGCGCTCGTCGTCACCTCCCTCCTGCGGGCCCGGCTCGGCCAGCGGGCCTGGCGCGCCGTCCACCTGCTCGCCTACGCCACCTGGCCCCTGGCCGTCGTCCACGGCCTCGGCGCCGGCACCGACGGCACCTCGCCCTGGCTCCTCGGCTTGGACGCCGCCTGCGCCGCACTGCTCCTCGCCGCGCTCGGCGTGCGCACGGCCACCCGGGCCGCGCGCCGCGCCGAGGCCGACGCCACCGCCCCCCGCCGACCGCTCACCCCCGCCGGAGCCCCCCGATGACCCTCCTGCCCCCCGCGCCCGCCCCCACGGGGGCGCTCCTGCTCCTGCCGACGCCCGCCCCGCGGCTCGCCGACCACGTCGCCCGCCTCGGCCCCGTGCCGCTGCCGGCCGCCGACGCCGTCCTCGACGTCGTCCGCGCCGGCGGTCTGCGCGGGCGCGGCGGGGCCTGGCGCTCCACCGCCGCGAAGATGGACGCCGTGCGCGCCCGGGCCGCCCGCGCCCGCGCCGCCCGCCCAGGGCGAGCCCCGCTCGTCGCCGCGAACGCCGCCGAGGGCGAGCCCGCCAGCGGCAAGGACGCGGCCCTGGCGACCGCGAGCCCGCACCTCGTCCTCGACGGCCTGCAGTTGGCCGCCCGGGCGGTCGGCGCCGAGCACGCCGTCGTCCACGGCCACCCCGGCCCGGCGCTCGACGCCCTCGCCGCCGCGGCCGCCGAGCGCGCGCCGCACGACCCCGTGCCGGTGCGGCTGGTCGCCGTCCCCCGGGCCTACGTCGCCGGGCAGGAGACCGCCGTGGCCCGCGCCGCCGAGGGCGGACCCGCCCTGCCCCGCCCGCGCCCGCGCGACGGCGCCCCCGCCGAGGTCGCCGGGGCGCCGGCGCTCGTCCTCAACGTCGAGACCCTCGCCCGCCTGGCCCTCACCGTCCGCGGGCTGCCCGCGCCGGGCCCGCTCGTCACCGTCAGCGCCCCCGACCTGCCTCCGCGGGCGCTCGAGCTGCGGCCCGGCGCCCGGGTGCGCGACGCCCTCGCCGCCGCGGACGCCGACCTGCCGGGCCGCACCCGCGCCGTCCTCGTCGGCGGCTACGCCGGCACGTGGCTCACCGCCGACGCCGCCCTCGACCGGGAGCTCTCGCCCGAGGGCCTCGCGCCGGTCGGCGCCTCCCCCGGCGCGGGCGTCCTCCTCGCGGCGACCACCGGCACGTGCGTGCTGGCGACGACGGCCGCCGTCGTCCGCTACCTCGCCGACTCCTCGGCCCGCCAGTGCGGCCCCTGCTGGCGGGGCCTGCCGCACCTCGCGGGGCTGGTCGAGGAGCTCGCCGCCGGCCGCGGCGGGCCGGAAGGCCTGGCCCGGCTGCGGGAGGCGGTGGGTCTCGTCGTGGGCCGCGGGGCCTGCGCCCACCCCGACGGCGCCGCCAGCACCGTCGCCAGCGCACTGGCCGCCGTCCCCGACGACGTCGCCGCCCACCTCGCCGGCCGGTGCGCGGAGGTGCGGCCGTGAGCGGCCGGCGGCCCGCCGCCGACGCGCGCCTGACCGTGGACTGGACGGCGTGCGAGGGGCGCGGCGTGTGCGCCGAACTGCTGCCCGAGGTCCTCACCACCGACCCGTGGGGCTACCCGCTGCCCGCCGGCCCCGGCCCGGACGGCACCCCCCGCCCCTGGCCCCGTCGCGACGGCCTGCCCGTCGCCCCGGCGTCCGTCGCCGACGCCCGCCGCGCCGTGAGGATGTGCCCCCGCCTGGCGCTGCGGCTCGAGGAGGACGCCCGGCGGCGGGCGTGACGGCCGGGCGTGATGGCCGGGCGTGAGGCGTCCGCCCGTCGTGCCCGCTCGCTACCGTCGGCGCCGTGGACGAGCAGGACGGCGGCGTCCCCGTCGAGGAGGTGGCGCGGGAGCGCAGCGCCTCGGCGCTGGAGCTGCTCCGCCACCGCGGCGGTCGCGTGACGACGGCCCGGCGCGCCGTCGTCGCCGTGCTCGCGGGGACCGACGCGCACCTGTCGGCCGACGACGTCGCCGCCCGCGTCGAGGCCTCGGCGCCCGGTGTCCACCGCGCCACCGTCTACCGGACGCTCGAGTCGCTCGCCGGCCTCGGCGTCGTCGAGCACGTGCACCTCGACCGCGGCCCCGTCGTCCACCACCTCGCGGCGGGGCCCGGGCGCGCCCACCTGCACGCGCGGTGCCAGCGCTGCGGCCGGGTGGAGGACGTCCCCGCCGACCTGCTCGACGACGCCGGCGCGCGGCTGGCGCGCGAGGTGGGCTTCGCGCTCGACCCGGGGCACGTCGCCCTGTCCGGCACCTGCCGGGCCTGCGCCGCTGCCTGAGAGCCGCCCCACCACCCGCCGTGCGGGCCCGGGACGCCGACGGCCCCCGCCCGGAGCGGGCGGGGGCCGTCGGCGCGGTGGTCGGACCTCAGGCGTCGAGGTCCTGGGCGACGAGGCCCGCGATCTCGGCGACGTGCGCCTCGTCGTCGCCCTCGACGGTGACCTCGGTGCCCTGCTCGGCGCCGAGCGTCATGATCATGAGCGCGGAGCCGGCGTCGACGGGCTCCTCGCCCTCGACGGCGAGGGTGATGTCGCTGCCGAGCTCGGCAGCGCGGGCGGCGATGACGGCGGCGGGGCGGGCGTGGAGGCCGACGGACGAGCCGACGGCGACGGTGGTGCTGGGCACGGTTGCCTCCTGGGGGGACGGGGCGGGACGAGGCCCTGACGGAGCGGTGGCTGGTGCGGTGGGGCGTGATCCTCCCGGCCCGGACGGCGTGCCGCGCGGCCGGGCCGGGAGGGGTCTGGTGGTGCTTCCTCAGGCGGCGACGAGGTCGGCCTTCGAGCGGCCGAGGCTCTTGGCCACGATGACGGCGACGGCGCTGACGACCATGCCCGCGAGGATCGCGAGGACGAAGGCGACGACCCCGTCGATGGCGAAGAAGACGAAGATCCCGCCGTGGGGGGCGCGCAGCTGGACGCCCGTCGCCATGACGATGGCCCCGGTCGTGGCCGAGCCGAGCATGATCGAGGGGATGACGCGCAGCGGGTCGGCCGCCGCGAAGGGGATGGCCCCCTCGGTGATGAAGGCGGCGCCGAGGAGCCACGCGGCCTTGCCGTTCTCCCGCTCGGGCGCCGTGAAGAGCTTCCGGCGGACGACGGTGGCCAGCGCGAGCGCCAGCGGCGGCACCATGCCCGCCGCCATGACGGCCGCCATGATCGTCAGCGGCGCGGTGTCGGTGGCCGTGGCCGCCCCCAGGCCCGCGGCGGCGAAGGCGTAGGCGGTCTTGTTGAGGGGCCCGCCCATGTCGAAGGCCATCATCAGGCCGAGGACGATCCCGAGCAGGACGGCGGAGCCGCCCGAGAGGCCGTTGAGGAAGTCGGCCAGACCCGTCGTCACCGCGGCCAGCGGACGCGCGAGCAGGGCGAACATGAGGAAGCCCGTGATGAGCGTCGCGAAGAGCGGGATGATGACGACCGGCATGAGGCCGCGCGCCCACTGCGGGACGGAGATCTTGCTGATCGCGAGGGCGACGGCACCGGCGAGCAGACCGCCGACGAGGCCGCCGATGAAGCCGGCGCCCGTGGCGCCGGCGACGAGGCCGGCGACGAAGCCGGGCGCGATGCCCGGCCGGTCCGCCATCGCGTAGGCGATGTACCCCGCGAGCGCCGGCACGAGGAGGCCGAAGGCCAGCTGGCCGAGGGAGGACAGGACCGCACCGAGGTACTGCAGCAGACCGCCGTCGGGCAGGTCGGTGAGGCTGAAGTCCTGGACGATGAGCGTGTTGAGCGCGCGGCCGTCCGGGTCGCCGGGTGCCGCGTTGACGATCTCGTAGCCGCCCAGCAGGAAGCCCAGCGCGATGAGCAGGCCGCCCGCCGCGACGAAGGGGATCATGTAGCTGACGCCGGTGAGCAGCCAGCGGCGCAGCTCGCCGCCGAAGCCCGCACCGCCCGAGCGCGCCCCGGCGCCGGCCGCGGCCGCGCCCGCCCCGCCGTCCCCGGCGACCCGCTCGGCGCGGGGGTCGTCGACGGCGCGCAGCGCCTCGGCCACCATCGCGTCGGGCTCGTTGATGGCGCGCTTGACGCCGGAGGAGACGAGCGGCTTGCCGGCGAAGCGGCCGCGCTCCCGCACGCCGACGTCGACGGCGAAGATGACGGCACTTGCCCCGGCGATGACGTCGGCGGGCAGCGGCGTCGCGCCCGAGGAGCCTTGCGTCTCGACGACGACCTCCACGCCCGCGCGCTCGCCGGCGGCGACGAGGGAGTCGGCGGCCATGTAGGTGTGGGCGATGCCCGTGGGGCAGGCCGTGACGGCGACGATGCGGCGGGCGCCGGTGGCGGACGCGACGGGCGCCTCCTGGTCGACGGTCGCGGGGGCGTCGGCGGCCACGGCACCGGACGCGCCTGCGGGGGCCGCGACGCCGTCGGCGGTGCCCGCGCCCGCCGCCGGGGCGGCCGGGGCCTTCGGCTGGGCCGGGGCCAGCACCTCGTCGACGAGGCGCACGACGTCCTCCGCGGACGACGCCTCGCGCAGCGACGCCGTGAAGGCCGGCCGCACGAGCGCGCGGGCGAGCTTGCTCAGCAGCTTGAGGTGCTGGCTGCCGGCGCCCTCGGGCGCGGCGATGAGGAAGACGAGGTCGGCGGGCCCGTCGGGGGCGCCGAAGTCGACCTCCCGCTCGAGGCGGGCGAAGGCCAGCGACGCCCGGACCACCCCGGCCGTGCGGGCGTGCGGGATGGCGATGCCGTTGGGCAGGCCCGTCGGCGACGAGGCCTCGCGGGCGAGGGCCGCCCGGGCGAGGTCCTCGGTGCCGTCGGCGTCGGCGGTGCGGCCGGCGTCGCCGACCATGGCCGCGAGGCGGCGGACGACGTCCTCGCTCGTGGCGCCGAGGTCGGCGTCGAGCGCGACGAGGGCGGGGACGAGGAGGTCCTCGCCCCTGGACGCGCTCGCTGCGCTGGTCTCTGCGGTGCTGTGGCTCATCGGTGCCTCTCGGGTCGTCGTCGGTGACGGTGCGGGGGGACGGGCGGTGCGCGACGTGGTGCGGGGCTGGTGCTCGGTGAGGTGCTGGTCGGGGTGGTGAGGCAGGGGCGGGTCAGGACGGCCCGGCGGGCACCGGGTCGAGGTGGAGGGGCTCGAGGTCCAGCGGCGCGACCTCGACGAGGTCGGCGCGCACCTGCTCGGGCCGCGGCAGCGCCGAGCCGGGCAGCGCCGCGGCGGCGGAGCCGTGGGCGACGGCGAGGCGCAGGCGCTCAGCCGCCCCGAGGCCGCGCAGGTCGGCGAGGACGTAGCCCGCGAGCGCGGAGTCGCCCGCGCCGACGGTGCTGCGCGGCGCGACCGGCGGCGGCAGCGCGCTCCACGCGCCCTCGGCCGTGACGAGGACGGCGCCGCGGGCGCCGAGGGTCACGAGGACGGCGCCGACCCCGCGGGCGACAAGGGCGCGGGCCGCGCGCGCGGCGGAGCGGGGGTCGGCCTCGAGGGCGTCGCCGTCCTCACCGACGAGCTCGCCGAGCTCCTCGCCGTTGGGCTTGACGACGTCGGGCGCGGTCGCCGGGTCGGCCCCCGGCCCCAGCAGCGCCGCCAGCGCGGGCCCGGAGGTGTCGACGGCGACGGCGCAGCCCCGCGCCCGCAGCGGCGCCACGAGGTCGGCGTAGAGCGAGGCCGGGGCGCCCGGGGGCAGCGAGCCGGACAGGACGGCCCAGCGGGACCCCTCGGCGGCGTCGAGGACGGCCTCGCGCAGCGCCGCGCCACGGGCGGCGGTGAGCTCGGGGCCGGCCTCGTTGACCTTCGTCGTCGTCCCGTCCGGCTCAGTGACGGCGGTGTTCGTGCGCACGGGCCCGCCGGCGGGCGTCGGGCGGGCGGGCAGGCCGGCGTCGGCGAGCGCCGCGAGCAGCGGGTCGCCGGCGTCCGCGGGGAGCACCGCGACGACGCCGCGGCCGGCCGCCGCGAGCACGCGCGCCACGTTGACGCCCTTGCCGCCCGGCTCCACGACGGAGCCGGTGGCGCGCTGCACGGCGCCGCGGCGCAGCGGCCCGCCGACCTCGACCGTGCGGTCGAGGCTGGGTGCGGCGGTGAGGGTGACGACCTCGACCGCGCCCGCGGCGGTCGCGGGCGTGGGGGCGCTCACGCCGTCACCACGTCGACGCCGGCGGCCCCGAGGGCGGCGATCTCCCCGCCGGACGCGGCGGGGGCCGCGTCCGTCACGAGCACGTCGACCTCCTCGAGGCGGGCGAAGCGGTGCAGGTCCTGGCGGCCGGCCTTGGTGGCGTCCGCGAGGACGACGACCCGGCGCGCGGCCCGCACGAGCGCGCGCTTGACGGCGGCCTCCTCGGCGTCCGGCGTCGTGAAGCCCGCCTCGGCCGAGAAGCCGTTGGCGCCGAGGACGGTGACGTCGACGCGCAGGTCCTCCAGGGCCCGCACCGTGTCGGCGCCCACGGCCGCCTCGGTCATCGGCCGGACCCGGCCCCCGACGAGGTGCAGCTCCACCCCGGGGACGCCGACGAGGCGGGCGGCCAGGTGCACGGCGTGGGTGACGACGACGAGCGAGCTGCCCTCGACGAGCGCGCCCGTCGACGTGGCGAGCAGGCCGGCGAGGCGGCCCGTCGTCGAGCCGGCGTCGAGGGCGACGCTCGACGTGCCGGGCGGCAGCTGCGCGAGCGCGGCGGCCGCGATGCGGTCCTTCGCCTCGGGGGCCACGCGATCGCGCTCCTCGACGCGGGTCTCCGGCGCCGCGAGCGCCGAGGGCGCGACGGCGCCGCCGTGCACGCGCCGGAGGGCGCCGCCGCGCTCGAGGACGGCGAGGTCGCGACGCACGGTCTCGGTGGTGACGGCGTGCTCGAGGGCGAGGTCGGTGACGGAGACGCGGGACTCGCGGGCCACGCGGGCGGCGATGGCCGCCTGGCGCTCAGGTGGGTACACGGCTCACTCCCTCGTGAGTCGGCCCGGGCGGCCCGCGGGAGGCGCGACCGGGCGGATGTGGCTTCGTGTGGTTCCGATGTTGCGTTGGTTGGTTCTACGCCCGGTTGCCTTGACATGTCAAGGGGTCGTGCCTAGCGTCCCGAGGAGCCGGCCGGACCGGCGGACGCCCGGTCGGGCGCTCCGCCGGGCACCGCGCCACGATCCCCACCGGCGCGGGTCCCCACCCGCTCCGTCGACGACGACGGGAGCCCCACGTGACCTCGACCACCACCCCGCAGCCCTCCGGCCACGGCTCGCCGGCCGGGCGCGCCGGCGCCCTCGCCGACCCCGCCGCCGACCGGTCCGCCGAGCCGGGGGCCGGCGCGGCCGGGACGAGCGCACCGCTGCGGGGCACGCCCGTGGTC
The DNA here is from genome assembly GCF_947499845.1 of uncultured Pseudokineococcus sp. Taxonomy (GTDB): domain Bacteria; phylum Actinomycetota; class Actinomycetes; order Actinomycetales; family Quadrisphaeraceae; genus Pseudokineococcus. Next base: position 68,419 of record NZ_CANMPM010000005.1, on the reverse strand, counting down.
CCGGGCGTCGCCGTCGGCCCGGTCGTGCGCCCCGCGCCGCGCCCGGCGCTGCCGGAGGTGCCGGCCGACGGCGGCGCCGGCGTCGTCCCCGAGGACGCGCGCGACGCCGAGCTCGAGCGCGCCCGGGCGTCGGCGGCCGCCGTCGCCGAGCGCCTGCGGGTCCGCGCGGAGGCCACGGAGGGGGACGCCGCCGCCGTGCTCCAGGCGACGGCCCAGCTGGCCGCCGACCGCGGCTTCCTCGGCGAGGTGCGCAAGCGCACGCGGGCCGGTGCTGCCGCCGACGTCGCCGTCACCGGCGCGGCCGAGAAGTTCGCGCGGATGTTCGCGGCCATGGGCGGCCTCATGGCCGACCGCGTCACCGACCTGCACGACGTGCGCGACCGCGTCGTCGCCGACCTCACGGGCCAGCCGCAGCCCGGCGTCCCCCGGCCCGACGTGGCCAGCGTCCTCGTGGCCGAGGACCTCGCCCCCGCCGACACGGCCGGCCTCGACCCGCTGCGCGTGCGCGCGCTCGTGACGCGCGGCGGCGGCCCGACGGGCCACACGGCGATCATCGCCCGGCAGCTGGGCATCCCCTGCGTCGTCGCCGTCGAGGGCGCGCAGGCCCTCGCCGAGGGCGACATGGTGCTCGTGGACGGCACCACCGGCACCGTGCAGGTCGACCCCGACCTAGAGCACGCCGCGGGCCGCGTCGAGGCCGACCGCGCGGCCCGCGCCGCCGCGGCCGCCTGGCGGGGCCCGGGCCGCCTCGGCGACGGCACGCCGTTCCCGCTGCTGGCCAACGTGGCCGACGGCCCCGCCGCCCGCGCCGCCGCCGCCGGCCCCGCCGAGGGCGTCGGCCTCTTCCGCACCGAGCTGTGCTTCCTCGGCACCGCGGTCGAGCCGGACGTCGAGGCGCAGGCCGCCGTCTACGCCGAGGTGCTCGCGCCGTTCGCCGAGCGGGCCCGAGCGGCGGCCGGCTCGGGCGACGACGGGCTGGTCGACGTCAAGCTCGTCCTGCGCACCCTCGACGCCGGGTCCGACAAGCCCATCGCCTACGCGACGCCGGAGCACGAGGAGAACCCGTCGCTCGGCGTCCGCGGGCTGCGGGTCGTGCGCCGCGACCCGGGGCTGCTCGAGCGCCAGCTCGACGCCGTCGCCCTGGCCGCCGAGCGCACGGGCCTGCGGCCCTGGGTGATGGCGCCGATGGTCGCCACGGAGGCCGAGGCCAAGGGCTTCGCCGCCGCGGTGCGCGCCCGCGGGCTCGTGCCCGGCGTCATGGTCGAGGTGCCGTCGGTCGCGCTGCTGGCCGCGCGGTTCCTCCACCACGTCGACTTCCTGTCGATCGGCACCAACGACCTCACGCAGTACGCCATGGCGGCCGACCGCCTCTCGAGCGACCTGGCCGACCTCAACGACCCCTGGCAGCCCGCCGTCCTCGCGCTCGTGGCCATGACGGCGCTCGCCGGGCAGCGGGCGGGCAAGCCCGTGGGCGTCTGCGGCGAGGCCGCCGCCGACCCGCTGCTCGCCTGCGTGCTCGTGGGGCTCGGCGTCACCTCGCTGTCGGCGGCGGCCGCCGCGCTGCCCGCCGTGGGCGCGCGCCTGCAGACGGCCACCCCCGAGCGGTGCCGGGCGGCGGCGTCCGCGGCCCTCGCGGCGCCGGACCCCGCCGCGGCGCGCGCCGCGGCCCTGGCCGAGCTGGGCTGAGTCGGACGCGGGCGCCGTCCCACTGTCCGGAGCGTCGACCGTGTCGGCGTCCCGGACGCGCCATGCCGTCACCCCCCAGCCCGCCAGTGCGTCGGACGACTTCTCGCCCGCGACGCCCCCCTCCGGCCAGATCGAGCATGCCCAGGGCGCGGGACCGAGGCGGCCCGGGCATAAGCTTATCTCGCCAGCCGACGTGCGGTAACTTTATCTTCATGCGATCGCCCGTGAACAACCCCTTCAACCCCGGTTCCGACGTCGTGCCGCGGGTGTGGGCGGGGCGCACCGCTCAACTGGTCGACTGGCGAGCGGTCCTGCGGCCTCGGCTGGTGCACGGGTTGCCGGAGCGCGGCCGGACCATCCTCGGCGAACCCGGCCTGGGCAAGTCCGCCCTCGTTCGCAGGATCGCGGCAGAAGCTGCGGAGGCAGGCGACTGGGTGACGCCCCAGATCCGGGTGCCCTCCGGGTCCGACCCGCTCAAGCTCGTCGCCCGCGCGCTGCTCGTCCTCGCACAGGACGCAGGACTGGCCTCCCAGCGGGAGAAGCGCCTCGCGGACCTGCTCGGCCGCGTCGAGTCGGTCGCCGCCAGCGGCGTCTCACTGAGCCTGCGGGAGCGCACCGGACCGGAGCCGCACGTGGTGCTCAGCGAGCTGCTCGTGGAGATCGGTCAGGCGGCCATGGCGAGGAAGGTCGCATGCCTGGTCCATGTCGACGAGGTGCAGAACATCACCGACGAGCGGGCGCTCTCGCAGCTCCTCATCGCGCTCGGCGACGCCATGACGCACCGCACGAGCTTCCGAGCCCCCGGGGGCCTGCACATCGAGCAGTCGCTCCCGATCGCGGTCTACCTCACCGGGTTGCCGGAGTTCGAGGACCGAGCCGGAGCGCAGAAGGGAGCGACCTTCGCCCGCCGGTTCGCGACGACGGTGCTCCAGGCGATCGACGACGACGACCTCGTGCTCGCGCTGCAGGACTTCGTCATCCCAGGATGGGAAGTACCCGACGAGCAGGGAGGTATGACAGCAGTCCGCATGACACAGGACGCGGTCGCCGTGCTCGTCGACCTGTGTCGCGGCGAACCCTTCCTGTTCCAGCTCGCCGGGCAGCAGGCCTGGTACGCCGGCGAGGAGGCCGTCATCACCGCGGACCAGGTGAGGGCGGGTTGGAGGACCGCGCAGCGCGAGGCGGCCGCTCACGTCGAACGCATCATCGGGCGGCTGCCGCCGCGCGAGCGCGAGCTCGTCGAAGCCATGGCGCAGCTGCCTCCGGCGGATCGGACGCTGACGCGCATCGCCGAGCGGGCTGGTTTCCCCTCGGCTTCCGCCGCCGGTCCCACCTCCCAGCGGTTGGACACCGTGCGCGGCATCATCGACCGGGGGAAGCCCTACTCGTTCCGCCACCGGGCGGTCGAGGCGTTCCTCACGAGCGACTGGCCGGCTGTCGGCTAGACGCAGCTCTCGTCGCGGTGCACTCCGGAGCGGCGACGCCGAGAGATCGAGGGGCGCTCCGGCCACCTAGCCGTCCCGACGGGCGAGCGCGACGACGAGCGCGCGGTGGTCGGTCGCGCCCACGCGCTCGACCCGCGCCGAGAGCGGCTGCCAGGCGCGCCCGTCGACGAGCACGTGGTCGATGGGCGCGCCGAGCACGGCGGGCACCGCCGCGGGCCAGGTCCCCCAGGCCGCAGCACCCGCGGCGGCCGCCGCGTCCACGCAGGGGCCGGCGTCGAGGGCGTCGGCGAGCGGGGCGTGGTCGAGCGTCGCGTTGAGGTCCCCCGCGACGACGGCGCCCGGCGCGGCGGTGCACGCCGCGGCCGCGGTGGCCACCTGCTCCACCCACCGCTCCCGCGGGAAGGCCCCGGGGATCGGCGGCGGCGGGTGCACCGCGACGAGGACCGGGCCGTCGCCGTCGACCGGCGCCGCGGCGACGGCGGAGAGGTCGAGGGCCGGAGCGTCGGCGCGCTCGTGCGGGCCCAGGCGCTCGTGCACGAGCAGGCTCGTGGCCGCGATCGGCCGGTCGTCGACCTGCTCGGCGAGCACGGCGAAGCCCGAGCCCGTGCGCCGCTCCACCGCCGCGGCCATGGCCTCCGCGGCGACCTCCGACGTCTCGGGCAGGGCGACGACGTCGGCCCTGGTCTCCTCCACGAGCGCGGCGAGCTCCTCGGGCGCCACCCCGTCGACCTCGGTGTTGAGCGCGACGACGACGAGGTCGGGCGCCGGCGCCTCTCCCCCTCCGCCCCACCCGCGCGCGGCGAGGACGCCGACGTGGCCGGCCGCGCAGGCCAGGAGGACGACCGCGAGCGCCCCGGCCACCAGCGGCCGCCGGCGCCGTCGGAGCGCCACGGCGGCCAGCCCGATGACGAGCCCGAGGACGAGCAGCGCCAGGGCACCCGCCCCGCGCAGGGCCACCGCCTGCGTGACGCCCGGCGTCGTCGAGAGCCCCAGCGGGAGCGGCGCGCAGGTGACGACGGCGGCGGTCGCGAGCACCACGGCCGCCACCACGCAGAGGGCTCGCACGGCCGCACCCTGCCACGGCCCGCGACGGCAGAGCGGTCGCGGCAGAGCGGTCGCGGAGGAGCGGTCGCGGAGGAGCGGGACCGGACCGGCGCCGGGGTGCTCGCGGTCGGTCAGCGCGCGCGGACGGCGAGGAGCGCGACGTCGTCGCGGGCGCACCCGGCGTCGTCGTCGAGCATCTCGGCGACGACCGCGTCGACGAGCTCGGCCAGCGGGGCGCCCGCGCGGCGCCCCGCCGCCCGGGCGAGGTGCCGCAGCCGTGCCCCGAGGCACGCGTCGCGGCGCTCGACGAGCCCGTCGGAGTAGAGCAGCACCGTGGCGCCCGGCGGCAGGTCGACGACCGCCTCGGTGCGCTCGACGTCCGGCGCGACGCCCAGCGGGACGCCGGGCTGCTGCCCGAGCAGCTCCGCCGACCCGTCGGCGCGCACGAGGAGCGGGGGCGGGTGGCCGGCGCTCGTCCAGCGCAGGCGGTGCCGGACCGGTGCCCCCGGACAGGTGCCGGGCACCGTCTCGACGCGGGCGACGACGCACGTCGCCATGCTCGCGACGCCGAGCCCCGCCATGGCGCGGTCGACGCGACCGAGCACCTGCGCCGGCCCGTCCTCGGGGAAGGACCAGGCCGTGGTGCGCGCCATGACCCGCAGCTGCCCCATGACGGCGGACGCCCGAGCGTCGTGCCCCATGACGTCGCCGAGCACGAGCACCGGGCCCGCGGCGCCCGCTCCGGCGTCGCCGCGGTCGCCGCGGACGACGACGTCGCACCAGTCCCCGCCCGCGCGCTCGCCGTCCAGGCCCGGGAGCGACCGCACGCGCACCTCGAGCCCCGGAGGGCTGACGACGCGGTCGGTCAGGCCCTCCTGCAGGGTGCGGACGACCGTGCGGCGCTCCTGCAGCAGCTGGCGCAGCGCCAGCTCGGACGCCGCGGCGGCGGCCAGCTCCTCGAGGACGGCGACCTCGTCGTCCGCCCAGTCGCGCGGGCGGGTGTCCAGGGCGCACAGGGCCCCGACGACCCGGCCGGTCACGTCGCGCAGCGGGGTGCCGAGGTAGGCGACGATCCCGAGGCCCGGCGCGGGCACGCCGTCGAGCTCGGGCACGAGCCGGACGTCGGGGTGCACGACCGTCCGGCCGGCGCGGACGACCGAGCGGCAGATCGAGTGGCGGAGGTCGTGGCGACGGTCGTCCTCCTGGCCGGCCGGCAGCCCCGAGGCGCCCGGCACGGCCTGGCCCTCGCGGGAGACGAGGGACACGAGCGAGATCGGCACCTCGAGCCCCGAGCGCACGAGGCGGGCGAAGCGGTCGAAGGCCGGGTCGGGCCGCGCGGGCAGCGGCCCCGTGGCGGGCAGCTCGTCGCCGGCGACCGGCGCCCGCGGCACGGGCACGGCCGGCGCGGCGGGGAGCACGACGGGACGGACCACGACGACACCTCCCCCCGGAGCACGCGCGGAGCGGACCACCTCGGTCTGGGCGGTTCCTCCGACGGGGAAGAGGGTGGCACCCGCTACCGCACCAGCTCCAGCCCTGGAAGGGGCCCGGGGCACCCGTTCCCCCGGACGGAGCAGTGCGCGGCACGACCGGCGCGTCGCGCTCGCGCCGTCGGGTGAGGCGTGCCTCGCCCGCGAGGACGGCCGGGGGCGCCGTCCCGGCGGGGACCTACCGCGCGGGCGCGCGCGGGACTACCGTCCGGCGCCGTGGGGGACGCGCAGGCGACGACCGCACCGCCGACCGGCACGAGCACGGCGGCGGCGCCGACCGCGCCCCCGACCGTCCAGGAGCGGCCCCGGCACGACCACGCCGACCTCGAGGCCCACCGCCGCGAGCTCACGGCCCACTGCTACCGGATGCTCGGCTCCGCGGTCGACGCCGAGGACGCCGTCCAGCAGACGCTGGTGCGGGCCTGGCGCGGCCTCGACCGCTTCGACGGGCGGGCCAGCCTGCGCACGTGGCTGTACCGCATCGCCACCAACGTCTGCCTCGACGAGCTCGCCGGCGCGAAGCGGCGGGCGATGCCGGTGGACGTCTCCGCGGCGCCGTCCGAGCCCGTCGCCTCGTCCCTCGGCGCGCCGCTGGAGGAGTCGGTCTGGCTGACGCCGGCGCCGTCGGCCCGCGTGCTGCCGGAGGGCGACCCCGCCGACGTGGCGGTCGCCCGCGAGCAGGTGCGCCTGGCCTTCGTCGCGGTCCTGCAGCACCTGCCGCCGCGCCAGCGCGCCGTCCTCCTGCTCCGCGAGGTGCTGCGCTGGTCCGCCGAGGAGGTCGCTGACCTCCTCGGGACGACGACGGCGTCCGTCAACAGCGCCCTGCAGCGCGCGCGGGCCACCATCGCGGCCCGCGAGCCCCGGCCGGGCAGCCCCCTCGACGCGCTCGACCCGGAGCACGCGGAGCTGCTGCGGGCGTACGTCGCCGCCTTCGAGGCCTACGACATGGAGGCGCTCGCGCAGCTGCTGCACGCCGAGGTGGTGCAGTCGATGCCGCCGTACGCGCTGTGGCTGCGCGGGCCCGAGGACGTCGTCGCGTGGCACGTCGGCCCGGGCGGCGGGTGCCGCGGCTCCCGGCTCGTGCCCGTCGACGCCAACGGCTCCCCCGCGCTGGCCCAGTACAAGCCGGACCCGGAGCGACCCGGCGTGCGCCGCTTCTGGGCGCTGCACGTGCTGCGCAGCCGGGACGGCCGGGTCGGGGAGATCACGAACTTCCTCGACACCCGCACCCCGGCGGTCTTCGGGCTGCCGGAGCACCTGGAGGGCTGACAGCCTCGCGAGGTCCCGGAGGACGAGGGTTCTCGGCGCCTCAGGACGTCGGGGTGACGGCCTCCTGCGCCTCGGCGTCCCGCTCCGCCTGGTCCTCGAGGCCGCTCGCGAGGCCGCCGAGGAGCCGGCGCAGCGCGGTGACGACGGCGCCCGTCGCCTCGCGGGCCCGGCGGTCGGGCACCTCGACCTCGGCCACCGCCTCCGACAGCTCGCGGACGCGCTGGCGCAGCAGCCCGACCTCGGCGGCGCGGGGCGCGGGCTCCTCGCCCAGGGGGCGGACGGCCGCGGCGGCGGCACGCAGCGCCCGCGCGGTGGGCTCGCGGACCTCGTCCTCGACGTCGAGGCCCGTCTCGCCCTCGGCGTGGACGTCGATGAGGAGGTCGGTGAGGTCGGCCGTGCGGGTGGCGACCGACTCGAGGACGAGCGCCTCGCTGCGCTGGCGGTCGACGACGCCGCGCTCGCGCCGCGCGCGGGCGTTGGCGCGCAGCGAGCGGCGCACGTCGAGGCCGCTGGCGCGGACCGACTGCAGGACGGGGTCGATCGACCGGGCGCGGTCGCGCCACTGCGAGCTCGTCGGCGGGTCGTCGGACTCCAGGCCGTCCGCGAGGTCGTCGAGCTGGTCGGCCAGGGTTGTCGCGAGCTGGGCGATGGCCCAGCTGCTCTGGGCCAGCGGCACCGTCGGGAGCAGGAGGTTGAGGAGCACGGCGAGCGTGGCGCCGAGGAGGGTCAGCCCCGTGTAGGCGAGCGCGTAGGTGAGGGGCTCCGTCGCCCCGATGACGAGCGTGAACAGCGCGACGATGGGCACCCACGAGCGCGCCGACCCGAAGACGGGCAGCCCCGCCACGACGATGCCCACGCCGACCACGGCCGGGACGAGCAGGACCTGGGCCGGGATGAGCGCCTCGATGATGACGGCGAGCGCGGCGCCCGCGATGATCGCGGCGACGCTGTAGAGCGACTCCACCGTGGAGGAGCGCACGCTGGGGTAGGCCGCCACGACGGCGCCGAGCGGCGCGTAGTAGGGGTACTGCTCGGCGGGCGCGAAGGGCAGCCACAGCGCCACCTGCCACGCCAGGAGGGCGGCGACCGCCGCCTTGAGCGCCATCTCGCCGCGCGGCCAGCGCCCCGTCGTCAGGAGCCGGCGGAGGTCTCGCGGGTGCCGCACCTCGCCGCGGATGCGGCGGGCGCGCTCGAGGGCGTCCACGGCTCCAGCGTGGCAGCGGCCACGGGGTCCGGCACGGCGGGCACCGGCGGGGCCGCCGACGTCGGGGCTCGCGCAGGCGGGGCCTGCCCGCGGGGGCTGCCCGCGGGGGCTGCCCGGCGGGGGGCTGCCCGGCGGGGGGCTGCCCGGCGGGGGGTGCCGGTGCGGGGCGCTGTCGGTGCCGGCGCCTAGCGTCGCGGCGTCGGCGCGGGTGTCGCGCCCGCGGGAGGGGGTCGGGTGCCGAGCCGCTCTCCGCTGCGCCCGCCCGCCATGGGGCACCTGACCTGCTGCCGGGAGCGCTCGGTCCACGTCGTCGACCTCTCGGGCTGCCGGTGGGTGGACCCGGCGCACCTCGTCGGCGTCGCGGCGCTCGCCGCCCGGCACGCGGGCGCCGGCGCGCGCCTGCGCGTCGTGGGGCCCTCGCGGCCCGATCAGCGCCGCTACGCGGCGCGGATGCACCTGGGCCGCGTCCTCGACGAGCTGGGGGTCGAGCACGACCTGCGCGACGTCGTGCCCGAGGCCGACCGCGCGCTCGACCTCCTCGAGGTGCGCCCCGTCGCCACCGAGGCCGACGCGCTGGCGCTCGCCCGGCTCGTGCACGCCCGGACGGCGCCCGGTGACCCGGTGGCGGCCGAGGCGCTCTTCACGGGCGTCGCCGAGCTCGCCGCCAACGTCGCCGACCACGCGCAGGCCACCGGCTACGTCGCGGCGCAGGTCCTGCCCGCCGCCGGCTGCGTGCGCTTCGCGGTCGCCGACGGCGGCCTCGGGCTGCGGAGCACGCTCGCCGGGCGCGGCGCCCGCGGGGCCCGGCACGCCCTGCACCTGGCGCTCGACGGCACGAGCCGCCTCGACGACCCGACCCGCGGCGTCGGGCTCGTCACGGTCGTGCACGAGGTGGGCCGGCTGCGCGGGTCGCTCTTCCTCGCCTCGGGCTCGGCGGCCGTCCGCACGTCGCGGCCGCCGAGCGCGCGGCGGCCCGTCCGCACCGACGGCGTCCTGCGCTCCCCCTTCGGCGGGACGCTCGTCGAGGCCGTCGTGGGGGTCCGCGGCGCACCCGGGCGGACGGACGCGGGGACGGGCGGAGGCGTGGGCGGAGCGGGTCACGGAGGAGCCGGCCGAGGTGTCGACGGGGGCGTCGGCGCGGGCGGGCGCGTACCGTGACCGGTGAGCCAGGACGACGACGCACGACGGCGCCGGCGGGAGGACGAGCGGTGATCATCGAGCTGCCGAGCATGGTCGCGGGGCGCGGCATGGCCGACGCCCTCGTCGACGGCCTCGCGGGCGATCTGTCCGGTGCGGTCGTCCGCCTCGACTGCCGCGCTCTCGTCACCGGGAGCCCGTCCTTCGCGGCGCAGCTGGTGAGCCGGGTCCTCGGCGGCGGGGCGGCCGAGCTGCGGGTCGAGGCGGCTCCAGCGGCCTTCGCCGAGCACCTGCGCGAGGCGGCGCGCCGCCTGGGCGCGCAGGAGCGCCTCGTCGTCGTCCAGCCCGCCACCGCCTGAGCGGGCGCTCCGCCCCCCTCCCCGACGCCATTCGGCGTGCCCGACGAGCGGTGCGCCGAGGACGCGGTGCACCGCGACGTCGGCGCGCAGCTCTGACGTCGCGGCGCCGGCCGCGCCCTCTCCGCTCGGGCTCACCGCTCGCGGCTACCGCCCGCGGCGGCGCTCCCACCAGCCCCGGTCGTCGAGGGCCGCGGCCACGGCGGCGTTGAGCGCGCCCCACGCGTCGTCCTCGTCGCGCGCCGTCACGTCCTCGTCGCCGAGGAAGGCCCAGCGGGCGCGCTGCTGCCAGGCGCGCGCCGCGTCCACGACGTCGCGCGTGGCGACCCGCGCGAGCCGCACGTCCAGGCGCCCCTCGGCCTCCGACCGGGCCGCCTCGAGGTCCGTCGGCACGGCGACGACGACGTGCGCCGACGGCGCCACCTCCCGCGCCGCCCTCTCGAGCGCGGTGCCGACGGCGCGCAGGGCCGTGCGGGCGACGAGCGCGGCGTCCTGGGCGTCGAGCAGCGCCGCGCGCTCCCGCGCGTAGACGCGTTGGCGGCGCTCCCGCCGCGCCGTCGCGAGCTGGGCGACGACGACGGCGAGGACGGCCGCCGACGCCGTGATGACCGCGCCGACCAGCGCCCCAGTGCCGTCCTCCACGCCGCCATCCTCCTGCCGGCCGCCGACAGCCGGGCGTCGGCGCAGCCCGCCCCGTCGAGGTCAGAGCCGGAGCCGGAGCCGGAGCCGGAGCCGGAGCCGGAGCCGGAGCCGGAGCCGGAGCCGGAGCCGTCCACGGGCGTGACCGTGCACGGTCACGCCCGTGGACGGCTCCGCCGGCGGGTCCCCGCCCTCAGGAGGTCCCCGAGGGGCGGCCCGTCCCCCTGCGCCGGGCCACCGCCTCGAGGCGCTCGAGGACGAGGCGCGGGCCGGGCGGCCAGCCCGCCGCCGCGCTCGCGTCGATGACGACGGCGCCCGTGGCGCTCGCGGCGCGGACCTCGCGGATGAGGGCGGCGAGCACCGGCCCCGAGGGCCGCTCGGGCACGTGGACAACGGTCGGCGGCGTCACGGCGTCCGCAGGTGCTCGAGGGAGGACGCCGCCCGCACGCGCCCGGCCAGCGCCGCGGCGAGGAGCCGGCAGACGAGCGCGGCGAGCAGGGCCACCAGCACGGCCGCGAGGACGACGCCGCCGAGCACCGCGGGGAGGGCTCCCGCGTCCGACGCCGCCACGGGCGCCCCGAGCAGCACCCCGCCGGCGAGGCAGCCCAGGCCGAGGGAGGGGACGGCCGTCGCCGAGAGGGCACGCGCCTGGACGGCGACGAGGCGGCGACGCTCCGTCCCCAGCGCCGCCGTCGCCGCGACGGAACGCCGAGCCACGAGCAGGTGGTCCGTGAGGGCGAGCGCCAGCGCGACGAGGGCGACGAGCCCGCCGGCCAGGGCCACCCGCACGGCCAGCGCCGCCCCGCCGACGTAGAACGCTGCGTCGAGCTCGTCGTAGGTGCTCTCGCGCAGGACCGAGACGGAGAGGGCGACGGCGACGCCGACGGCTACCCCGGCGACGGCGAGGACGGCCGCGACCGTGCCCGTCGCGAGGGGGTCCCCGCGGCGCTGCGCAGCGGCGAGGAGCGCCACCGCGGCGTCCCCGCGCACCCGGCGGGCGAGGCTCGCGCTGCGTCGCCCCCCGGCGGCGCCCGACGCCCCGACATCCCCGAGCTCATCCGCGGCGGCGCCTCTCAGCGGACGGGCAGACGCCCGGGCGACGGCGCTGGCGACGCAGACGGCGAGCGCCAGCAGCACGACGAAGAGGAGGGCGCTGACGGCCCAGTCGGGCCCCGCACCCCCGCCCCCGCCGGTGGCGAGCCACAGCAGCGTCCCGGTGGTGACCGCCGCGGCGACGGCACCCGCGCCGGCGACGAGCGCCCGCGAGGGCACCCGCGCCGGGGCGCGCGACCAGCCGACCGGGTCGGGGCGCACGTCCGCGCCGCGGCGCCCGAGGAGGGCGCCGACGCCCGCGAGCGCCGGCACGAGGGCGAGCCACACGAGCACCAACCACCACTGCGGCACCGGAAGCAGCCGCTCCATCGGCGGCTGCAGCGCGGACAGCAGCACCCACGAGACGGCGTGCGCGGGTGCGGCGAGCAGCCCGCCCAGCGCGAAGGCCGTCGCCGACCGGCGCGCCGCCACCCGCCCCAGGTCGGCCGGCCCGGCGCCGGCGACGACGAGGAGGGCGGCCCGCCGGTCGAGCTCGAGGCTGCCCGTGCGCAGGGCCTGCAGCGCCAGCGCGACGAAGGGCAGGGCCAGCAGCGCCAGCGCGAGCACCGACCCCTGGCGCAGGCCCGGCTCGCCGACGAAGGGCGAGAGCTCCGGCACCCCGTCGACGGACTCGACGACGTAGCTGTTGCCCGCCGCGTCGACGACGACCTCGGCGCCCGGGGGCGGCAGTCCGACGACGGACGCCGCCGCCAGCACGGCCGCCCCCAGCCCGGCCGCCGCGACGGCCGTGGCGCCGAGCCGCAGCCGGTCGACCGGCGTGCGCGCCCGGGCGAGCTCGCGCACGACCTCGCCGCGCAGGGCCGACCGCCGCGCCTCCCCGTCAGCCGCCCGGCCCGTCCCGGTCGTCGCCGTCGTCCCCGTCCTTCCCGGGCTCACCGCAGCACCGCCTCGTGCGCGACGACGCCGCCGGCGAGGCGCACCTCGCGGTCGGCGCGCGCCGCGACGGCGTTGTCGTGGGTGACGAGCAGCAGCCCGCCCCCGCGGCGGGCGACGGTGACGAGCAGGTCGAGCACCTGCCGCCCGCCCTCCGGGTCGAGGCTCGCCACGGGCTCGTCGGCGAGCACCAGCCGCGGCTGCGCCACCAGCGCCCGCGCGACGGCGGCCCGCTGCGCCTGGCCGCCCGAGAGCCCGGCCGGGACGGCGTCGCCGAGCCCCTCGAGCCCGACGAGGGCGAGGGCCTCGCGCGCGGCCGTGCGCGCCGGCTCCAGCGCCGAGCCCTCGAGGAGCAGCGGCAGCGCCACGTCGTCGACGAGGGGCAGGTCGGGCACGAGCTGGCCGTACTGCAGCACGATGCCCACGCCCCGGCGCCGCAGGGCCGCGCGCGGCGCCTCGCCGAGGCCCGCGAGGTCCTGGCCCAGCAGCCGCACGCGCCCCGCCTGGGGCGCCAGCAGCCCCGCCGCGACGTGCAGCAGCGTGGACTTCCCGCCGCCGCTCGGCCCCGTGAGCGCGACGACCTCGCCGGGTGCGACGGCGAGGGACACCCCGCGCAGCGCCGGCGTGCGGGCGTAGGCGTGCGCGACGGCGTCGAGCGCCACGAGCGGCCCGTCGCCGGTGGGCGGTGCGGCGCCGGGCGGGGTCGCGCCGGGCTGGCGGTCGGCGGGCTGGCTCATCGGGGCGCCTCCGGGGTCGTCGGGGTCGCCGGCGTCGGGCCACCGGCCGTTCCAGCGGCCGTCGACCCGCCCGGAGCGAGGGCGGCGGCCGCCTCGTCGAGCCAGCGCAGGTCGGCGTCGAGGTGCAGGAGGGCGTGCCGCCGGGCCAGGCGCAGCGCGACGTCGTCACCGCCCGGCTCGGAGAGCTCGCGCATGCGCCGCAGGTGGTGCGTGCGCTGGCGCGCCAGCACGTCCTGCGCCGTCCGCGCCCCCACGGGGGCCCGCAGGGCGACGACGGCCTTGCGGACCACGTCCTCCGGCCCCGTGCCCGCCGGCGCAGCGGGCTCCTCGAGCCACCGGTCGAGCCGCTCGCGGCCCGTCGCCGTGACGGCGTAGACGGTGCGCTCCGGGCCGCCGTCGCTGCGGGTCTCGACGACCTCGACGAGGCCGTCGCGCACCATCCGCCCGAGCGTCGCGTACACCTGCCCGAAGGCCAGGGGGCGCGCGTCGGGGAACCAGGCGTCGTGCGCCTTCTTCACCTCGTAGCCGTGCGCCGGGCCCGCCAGCAGCAGGGCGAGGTGCAGCTCCACCATGGACACGCGTCCCAGGATGCACCACGTACCTGTACTGAGTGAGTAGTCGGTCGCGGCGCGTCGTCGACCACGAGCCGTCCACGAGCGTGACCGTGCACGGTCACGCTCGTGGACGGCTCCGGCTCGGGAGGCGCGGCAGGATGCGCTCGTGGACCGCTGGTGGGCGTGGGCGCTCGTCGGCGCGGTGGCCGGGCTGCTCCTCGCCTGGGGCGCGCTCGCGGCGGCGCTGTGGCGCGCCCGCACGGACGCCGTCTCCCTGCGCGGGGTGCTGCGGCTGCTGCCCGACGTCGTCCGGCTCGTGCGGCGCCTCGCGGCGGACCCGTCGCTGCCCCGCGGCGTGCGCGTCCGCCTCGTCCTGCTGCTGGCCTACCTGGCCTCGCCCGTCGACCTCGTGCCCGACGTCGTCCCCGTGCTCGGGTGGGCCGACGACGCGATCGCCGTCCTCCTCGTGCTCCGGTCGGTGGTGCGACGGGCCGGCGACGACGCCCTGGCCCGCCACTGGCCGGGGACGCCCGACGGCCTCGCCGCGCTCCGGCTGCTCGTCGCGCCCCGCGGGGGCCGGGCAGCGCACCGGGGCGAGCGCCGGCGGGCCGGCTGACAGTCAGCGGCGCACGGGCTCCAGCACGTCGAGCCCGACGTAGGGGCGCAACGCCGCCGGCACGACGACCGACCCGTCCTCGCGCTGGTGGTTCTCGAGGATCGCGACGAGCCACCGCGTCGTCGCGAGGGTGCCGTTGAGGGTGGCGACCGGCGTCGTCGACCCCTCGGCCGTGCGCTCGCGGATGCCGAGGCGGCGCGCCTGGAAGGTCGTGCAGCTCGACGTCGACGTGAGCTCGCGGTGGCGGCCCTGCGTGGGCACCCACGCCTCGCAGTCGTACTTGCGGGCGGCGCTCGTGCCGAGGTCGCCGGCCGCGACGTCGATGACGCGGTAGGGCACCTCGACGGCGTCGAGCACCTCCCGCTCCCAGGCGAGGAGCCGCTGGTGCTCGGCGTCGGCCTCCGCGGCCGGCACGTAGCTGAACATCTCCACCTTGGTGAACTGGTGGACGCGGATGATGCCGCGGGTGTCCTTGCCGTGGCTGCCCGCCTCGCGGCGGTAGCAGGTGGACCAGCCCGCGTAGCGCAGCGGGCCGCCGCGCAGGTCGAGGATCTCGTCGGCGTGGAAGCCCGCCAGGGGCACCTCGGAGGTGCCGACGAGGTAGAGGTCGTCGGCGTCGAGCCGGTAGACCTCCTCGGCGTGGGCGCCGAGGAACCCGGTGCCGCCCATCATCTGCGGCGTCACGAGCGTCGGCGGGACGACGGGCACGAAGCCCCACTCCACGGCGCGGGCCATGGCGTACTGCATGAGGCCCAGCTCGAGGCGCGCCCCGGCGCCGGTGAGGAAGGAGAAGCGCGCGCCCGACACCTTGGCGCCGCGCCCCATGTCGATGGCGCCGAGCAGCTCGCCGAGCTCGAGGTGGTCGCGGGGCTCGAAGCCCTCCGCGGCGAAGTCGCGCGGGGTCCCGACCTCCTCGAGGACGATGTAGTCGTCCTCGCCTCCCGGGGGCACGCCGTCGGCCACGAGGTTGGGCACCGAGCGCAGGAGCTCCTCGACCTCGGCCTCCGCCTCGGCGGCGGCCGCCTGGAGCTGCTTGACCTGCGCCGAGAGGTCCTTGGCCGCGGCGACGAGCGCCTGCTTCTCCTCTCCCGCGGCCTGCGCGACCCGCTTGCCGTGGGCCTTCTGCTCCCCGCGCACCCGCTCGAAGTCCGAGAGGGCGGTGCGACGGCGCTCGTCGGCGGCCAGCACGGCGTCGACGACGCCCTCGTCCTCGCCCCGCAGGCGCTGGCTCGCGCGGACGGCGTCGGGCGAGTCGCGGAGGGCGCGCAGGTCGATCACGCCGCGAGGCTACCGGCGCCTCCCCGCGCGGCCGCCCGCCCGGCCCGAGCGATCCGGACGGCTCGAGCGACCCGGACGCCCTGATGACCCGGACGACCAGGCCCCCGGCGCCGCTCCTGCCGACGGGCGCCGTCCCCACTACGTTCTGCGCATGATCTCCGGTGTCGTGCCCGTGCCCGTCGGGACCGGGAGGCTCCCCCTGGACAGCGTCGAGCTGGGCCTGGTGGGCATCGCGGTCCTCCTCGTCGTGGGCGTGCTGACCGTGCTGCTGCGCCCGAAGGACCGCCCGCCCGTGCCCGCGGTGCGCCGCGACGCCACCGCCGGCCTGCGCGACCCCGACGAGGACTACCGGCACGTGCCGGGGCAGCTGGAGTCCCGCGGCCCCCGGGTCGTCGTCGTCGTCCAGCCGGTGAAGTTCCCCGAGGGCTCCCCCGCCCGCCGCGCCGTCGAGCGGGCCCTCGCCGAGGAGGGCTGGCCCGCCCCGCGGTGGATCGAGACGACGGCCGAGGACCCGGGGCACGGCATGGCCCGCCGCGCCGCCCAGCTCGACCCCGAGCTCGTGCTCGTCATGGGCGGCGACGGCACGGTGCGCTCCGTCGGCGCGGGGCTCGCCGGCACCGGCGTCCCCCTCGGCCTCCTGCCCGGCGGCACGGGCAACCTCTTCGCCCGCCAGCTCAAGCTCGAGCTCCGCGACGTCGCCGCCGCCACGCGGGACGCGCTGCGCGGCAAGGACAAGCGGGTGGACGTCGGCCGCGTCAGCCTCGACGGCGGGGACGAGCAGGTCTTCCTCGTCATGGCCGGCGTCGGCTTCGACGCGCAGATGATGGCCGGCGCCCCCGCCGCCATCAAGGACCGCGTCGGCCCCCTCGCCTACGTCGTCTCCGGGCTGCGCCGGCTCAAGGGCGAGAGCCTACGCGTGTCCATCGCGGTCGACGACCAGCCGCCCGTCACGAGCCGCGTGCGGATGGCCGTCGTCGGCAACTGCGGCACGCTCATCGGCGGCATCGTCCTCATCCCCGACGCCGAGGTCGACGACGGCCACCTCGACGTCCTGACCCTGTCCCCCAGCGGCATCCTCGACTGGCTGCGCGTCGGCGTCCGCCTCCTCACGCGCCGCCGCGACGAGGACCAGCAGATCGCCGAGCGCCAGGCCGTCCGCGTCGTCCTGCGCTGCGAGGAGCCGCAGCCGGCGCAGATGGACGGCGACGTCGTCGGCACCTTCACCGAGCTGCGCATGCGGGTGGACCCCGGCGTGCTCGTCCTCCGGACGCCCGAGGGCCGGGTGCCGCGCCGGGCCGAGCGCCTCGCCGACGCGCTGCGTCGCGTCTGAGCGCCCCCGCCCACCAGGGCGGGAGCCCACCGGTGCGGGGGCCGGACGGTCAGCCGGCCAGGCGGCACCAGACGGTGGTGCCCGGCCCGGCCGCCGGGCGCTCGACGCCCCAGGCGGCCGTCAGCGTCTCGACGAGGGCCAGGCCGCGACCGCCGAGCGCGTCGTCGTCGGCGTCCCGCACGGCCGGCGCTCCCGTGCCGTGGTCGGTGACCCGGAGGACGAAGGTCGCCTCGCCGCCGTGCGCGCCGTCCCCCGTGCCGTCGGGGGCGTCGTCGGCCCCGCGCACCTCGACGCGCACCGGGGGCCGGCCGTGCTGGTAGGCGTTGGCGACGAGCTCGCTCGTGACGAGCTCGACGGCGAAGCGGCCGTCCTCCCCCATCCCGCGGCGGGCGCAGTGCTCGAGCACCCAGTGCCGGGCGCGCGGCACCTGGGACGGGTCGTCGCCCAGGTCGAGGACGGGCACGAGCGCCTCCCGGCTCGGGGCCGCACGCGGCGGCGTTCCGCCGGGGGACGCCGTCCGCCCGGCCTGTCGTGACTCTCCGCGACCCTAGTGGACGGAACGTGACATAGCGGCGCTGAGGCGCCGTCTCGCCCGCACGAGCCCGTCCTCCACGGCGAGACCCGCCATGGCCGCCCGCGGCGCCGTCGCCATGAGCGCCAGCTCCTCCCGGCGCGTCGTCGCCCCGTCGAGGAAGCGCAGCACGCGGTCCGGGGGGTTGGCGGCGAAGAGCCGCGTGAAGAAGGCCGGCCCGTCGAGCGCCCCCGCGGCGAGCCCCCGCAGGACGAGGGCGTCCATCCACCGGTGCCGCCGCGGGTAGGCCGCCGGCGGCAGGGGGTCGCGGCCCGCCAGCAGGGCGGCCGCGACGGCCGCGCCCTGCCGCTGCAGCGCCGAGAACGTGTAGCCCGTCGACGCGCGGGTGGCCCCGCCCGCGGTGCCCAGGCGCCGCACCCGGGCGCCCGCGCGGGAGGTGCGCACGTCGTCGGCCATCGGGATGGCGCCCTGCTCGACGGCGTCGACGGCGACGACCTCGACGAGGCGCTCGTCCCCGTCCGCGCGGCCGTGCGGGTCGGGCCGCAGCCCGAGCAGCCGCCGGTAGGCCGCGAGCCCGCGGGCGTAGCCGGCGTCGTCGAGGACCGCCGGGGAGAACTCCGTGTACTCCACGAGGGCGGTGCGGCCGTCGAGCGGCAGGCAGTACCCGAAGGAGAGCCCGACCGGCGGCTGGGGCGTGCGGAAGTCCATGAGGACGGGCCGGTCAGGCTCGAAGGGCGGGGGCGCGGCGGGGTCGGTGCGCACGACCTCGCCGCGGAAGTGCTGCAGGAGGGCGGTCCTCGCGGGACGGACGGGCGCGCACGGGCGGCTGTCGAGCACCCAGGCGGCCTCGAGGTCCCCGCCGGGGGTGCGCACGAGCACGCGCTCGGCACCGTCCTCGACGGCGGTGGCCCCCGGGCGGCGCAGCAGCTCGAGGCGGCCGGATCGCCGCGCGCGCGCCGCGTCGGCGTCCACGAGCGCGTAGTAGTCCTCGCCCCGGAGCATGCGGTAGCGCAGGGGCCGCACGTCGAGGGCGAGGCGCGCACCGGGCGCGAGCACCTCGACCGCCCGCCAGCTGCGGAGGACGGCCGGCGCCGCCGCGGGCGCGGGCTCCCACGAGCACCACGTGCGGTCACGGGGCCGCTCGCCGTCGGGGCCGGGGGCCAGGCGCTCGACGTCGTCGACGAGGGCCACGCGCAGCGGCGACGGCCGCGCCGGGCCGCGCAGGAGGCCGAGGGCGAGGTGGTGCAGGGCCACGAGACCGGCGCCGCCGGCGCCCACGACGGCGACGTCGACGCTCTCGGTCGGGACGTCGGCCGGCCGGTCGCTCACCCGGCCATCGTGGCCCACGGCCGCCCTCCCACGCGCAGCGGCGGCCGGGGCGACGGGGGTGCCCCTCGCCCCGGCCGCCGGCGCCGTCCGCGCGTCAGGCGTCGCAGACGAGCCCGTCGCGCAGGACCTGCGCGTTCTGCCGCATGGCGCTCGCGTAGTCGGGCTCGACCGACGTCTCGAGCGGCGAGAGCACCGCGGTGGCGACGCCGGCCTCGTGGGCCAGCACCTGCGCGACGCCGGTGCTGGTGACGTCGTCGAAGAAGACCGTCTCGACGCCGGCCTCGCGCACCGTCGCGGCGACGTCGCGCAGCCGGGCGGGCGTCGGCTCGACGCTCGGGTCGATCCCGGTGATGCCGGTCTGCTCGAGCCCGTAGCGGTCGGCCAGGTAGCCGAAGGCCTCGTGCGCCGTCACGAGCACGGCCCCGCGGCACGGCGCGAGCTGCTCCGCGAGGTCGGCGTCGAGGGCGCGCAGCTCCGCGGCGTAGGCGTCGGCCCGCTGCCCGTAGGCGTCGGCCCCGTCCGGGTCGACCTCCGCGAGCCGCGCCGCGACCTGCTCCGCCGCGTCCGCCATGAGCGCCGGGTCGAGCCAGACGTGCGGGTCCTCCGGGCCGGCCCCCTCGACCCCCATGAGGTCGAGCGAGGGCCCGTCGCGCAGCGCGACCGCCTCGTCGACGGAGGGGGCGAGCCCCGCCGCGACGACGGCGAGGTCGGCGTCGACGACGCCGGCCACCTGCTCCCCCGTCAGCTCGGCGGCGTGGGCGTCGGCGCCCGGGGACGTCGCCCCGGTGGCGTCGACGGCGTCGCCCCCCACCCGCTCGACCACCTCGAGGAAGGCCGGGGGCGAGGCCACCACGTCGAGCCGGCCGTCGTCACCCGCGGCCGACGGCGAGCCGCAGCCCGCGAGAGCGGCCGCGAGGGCCAGCCCGACGGGCGCCGCCGCGGCGGCGGGGAGCCCCCGCCGCCGCAGCGGGGAGCTCATCGCGTGGACCCCTCGGTGGCCTCGTGGTCGTGGCCCTCGCCCTCGTGGTCGTGGCCCTCGTGGTCGTGGTCCTCGCCCTCGTGGTCGTGGCCCTCGTGGTCGCCGCTGCCGTGCTCGGTCGAGCCCTCGGTGACGGCACCGGTGGCGACGACGATCTCGTCGGGGACCTCGTCGAGCGTCGCCGAGGCGAAGACCTCGCCGGTCTCGACGTCGACGGCGTGCACCTCGCGGGTGCCGGCTCGGTCACGTACGCGGTGCCCTCGTGCACGCGCAGCGCCGGGCGGGGCTCCTGCCAGTCCTCCGACTCCGTCCACGGCTCGACGACCGGGATCGAGCGCACGAGCTCGGCGGAGTCCGGGTCGATGACGTGCAGGTCCCCGTCGGTGCCGAGGACGAGCGCCTCGCCGTCCTCGCCCCGGCCCAGCGAGCGGAACGTGTAGGACGACGGCAGGTCCACGAGGCGCAGCTCGGCGGTGGCCGTGTCGGTCAGCGAGACCGTCTGCGTGGCCTCGGGGACCTCGGGCTCGGCGACGCGCTTGTAGTCCCCGAGGACGACGGTGGAGGCGTCGCTGCCGGCCTGGTTGCCGATGCGGCCGTAGGCGTCGGGCGCCTGCACCTTGGTGAGCGTGTCGCCGTCGACGACGACCACGCCGTCCTCGCAGCCGACGACGGCCCGCTCCTCGGCGGCCGTCGCCTCGCCGTGGACGCCCGGGCACGCGTCGGTGCGGGCGATCTCGGAGCCGTCGGGGCCCCGGAGGACGACGGTCGAGCGCGCGTCCTCCGTGCCCTCCGTGGTGACGGCGCGACCGTCGGCCATCTCCACGGCGACGCCGTGGTGGGCGGCCGGCGCCTCGATGACGCGCGCCTCGGGGGACTCCTCCGCCACGGCGGCGGTGTCGACGATCGTCGAGACGCCCGTGCCGTCGTCGAAGAGGGCCGTGCGGCCGGCGTGCGCGACGACGTGGCCGGGCTTCTCGGCCGGGTGGACGACGTCGGTGAGCACCGGGTCGGCCGTGTAGTAGTGGCTGTGGTCGCCGTGCGGCTCGGCCCAGGTGCCCGCGTCGAGGACCCGGAAACCACCGGTCGTCGAGACGAGCACGTGGCGGCCGTCGCCGGCGGCGTTGAGCCGGTTGTAGCCCTCGAGCTCGAGGTCGGCGACGGGTTCCAGCGTGGTGGCGTCGAGGACGAGCACGCCGTGGTCCTGCGCGGTGATGACGAGGCGCGGGGTGTCCGTCGCGGCCTCGCTGGGCGCCGCGGCCGTCTCGGGCCCCGACGCGG
The DNA here is from genome assembly GCF_947499845.1 of uncultured Pseudokineococcus sp. Lineage (GTDB taxonomy): Bacteria > Actinomycetota > Actinomycetes > Actinomycetales > Quadrisphaeraceae > Pseudokineococcus. The sequence goes on along the minus strand of NZ_CANMPM010000005.1, from coordinate 47,530 downwards.
TGGCGGAGGGCGAGGGGGCGGCGCTCGAGCCGGGGGAGGCCTCGGTGGAGCCCGACGAGCCGCAGCCGGCGAGGGCCAGGGCGAGGGCGGCGCCGCCGCCCAGGGCGGGGAGCCCCCGGCGGTGACGAGGCCGGCGACGGGCGGCGGGCGGGGCGGGCAGGTGCGGTGCGGTCATCAGCGGGTCCGGACCGGGGGGCGCCCGGTCCCTCCTCTCCTTCGGGTGACGACGGACGGGCGTCCGACGAAGGAGTCCTCCCCTCGTCGCCCGCGGACGGGTCGCCCATCAGACGACGCGGTGAGAACGGTTATTGTTAACGCACATGACGCCCAGCACCCCTCACCGCCCCCGGGAGCACCCATGAGCCCTCGCGGCCCCGCCCGCCCGCCCAGCACCGCACGGCCGCGGTGACCGCCGTCACCGGCTCGGCGCGCCTCGCCGACGTCCCCCTGCGCTGGGTCCTCGTCGCCCCCGAGGAGCACGGGGTGCTCCACCGCCTCGGTCGCGTGGTGCGGGGCACACCCGGTGGCGTGCTCGTGCACCTGCAGGCCGTGCCGCCCGACAGCCGCGGGCGCGCAGCTCGGGGTCTCCCCGCGCACCTGCCCGGGCGGGTGCCCGGGCGAGCTGCTGTGGTTCGGCGGCCTCAGCGCCTCCGACGTCGCCGTCGCCGAGGCGTGGATCGCCTCGGGGGTGCCCGAGCCGCCCGAGCCGCTCGCGTCGCGGGTCGTGGCGGTGACGCGGGCCGGCTGAGCGGGCGGCCCGCTCGCCCGGGCGGCGGGCGCCGCCTACCGTCCCGACGTGCCCGCCCCGCGACCGACCGCCGCCGTGGAGCCCGTGACGGCGAGCGCCCCTCTCCTGCGCGGCCCCGTGCTCATGGGGCAGCGCTGGTGCGACCTGGCCTTCCTCCACTGGGCGGTGCCGCCGGAGCGGGTGCTGACGTGGATGCCGCCGGGGGTGCGGCCCGACGTCCTCGTCGGCCCGGACGGCGAGGAGCGCACCTACGTGGCGCTCGTGCCCTTCCGCCTCGTCGGCGCCGGCGTCGGCCGCGGCCCCGCGGTGCCGTGGCTCGGCACCTTCTGGGAGACCAACGTCCGCCTGTACTCCGTGGACGCCACGGGGCGGCGCGGCGTCGTCTTCGCCAGCCTCGACGCGAGCCGGCTCGGCGTCGTCCTCGGCGCCCGCGCCGCCTTCGGGCTCCCCTACCGGTGGGCCCGCCTCCGCGGTCACGAGCGCGTGCGCGACGGCGCCCGCGAGCTGCTGTGGACGGGCGCCACCCGCTGGCCCCGCCCCCGGGGCGCCCGCAGCCGGGTCGCCGTCCGCGTCGGCGAGCCGATCGCGGACGACGCGCCCGACGCCGGGCTCGCCGCCTTCCTCACCGCGCGATGGGGCCTGCACACCGCCCACCTCGGCCGCACGTGGCACGTGCCGAACGAGCACGGCCCGTGGTCGCTGCGCCGCGCGGAGGTGCTCGAGCTCGACGACGAGCTGCTCGGCGCCGCCGGCTTCGGCGACCTCGCCCGGCGCCCGCCCGACCACGTCGCCTTCGCCGGCGGCACGACCGTCCGCTTCGGCCTGCCCGGCAGCGCCCGGGCGCCGCGCCGCTGACGCGAGCCCGCGCCACACCCCTCCGCACCGGAAGAGCCGTCCACGAGCGTGACCGTGCACGGTCACGCCCGTGGACGACTCCCGGCCGGGGCCCGCGCGCGTCCCCCTGCCAGACTCGTCGCGCGTGAGCAGCCCCCAGCCGCGACCGGCCGACGGCGCGGAGCCCCTGACCCGCGGCCAGCGCCTCGACCGCCTGCCCTTCACGCGCCAGCACGGCCGCCTGCTCGGCGGCTCGGGGGTCGGCTGGGCGCTCGACGCGATGGACGTCGGGCTCATCAGCTTCGTCATCGCCGCGCTGACGGTGCAGTGGGGGCTCGGCGACCTCGAGCGCTCGCTCCTGGGGTCGGTCGGCTTCGCCGGCATGGCCGTCGGCGCGACGCTCGGGGGCCTGCTCGCCGATCGCGTCGGGCGGCGCCAGGTCTTCGCCCTGACGCTGCTCGTCTACGGGGCGGCGACGGGCGCGTCGGCGCTGGTCGGCGGGCTCGCCGCGCTCCTCGCGCTGCGCTTCGTCGTCGGGCTCGGCCTCGGCGCCGAGCTGCCCGTCGCCTCGACGCTCGTCAGCGAGTACGCCCCGGCGCGGCTGCGCGGCCGCGTCGTCGTCGCCCTCGAGGCCTTCTGGGCGGTGGGCTGGACGGCCGCCGCGCTCATCGGCTTCTTCGTCGTCGGCGCGTCCGACGACGGCTGGCGGTGGGCCTTCGCCCTCGGCGCCGTGCCGGCGGTCTACGCCGTCGTCGTCCGCCGCGGGCTGCCCGAGTCCGTGCGCTTCCTCGAGGGGCGCGGCCGCGGTGACGAGGCGGAGGCCGCGGTGCGGCGCTTCGAGCGGTCGGCGGGGGTCGAGACGCCGTCCACGCCCGACGCGCGGCGCACCCGCGAGGCCCCGGCGCCGCCCCGCGCCGGCTACCGCGACCTCTGGGCCCCGGGGCTGCGCGGGCGCACGGGCGCCCTGTGGGCGGTCTGGTTCTGCGTCAACTTCTCCTACTACGGCGCCTTCATCTGGCTGCCGTCGCTGCTCGTCGACGCCGGCTACCCGCTCGTGCGCTCCTTCGAGTACACGCTGCTCATCACCCTCGCCCAGCTGCCGGGTTACGCCGTCGCCGCCGTCCTCGTCGAGCGCTGGGGGCGCCGGCCCGTGCTGGCGACCTTCCTCGTCGGCTCCGCGGCCGGCGCGCTGCTGCTGGGCCACGCGGGCTCCCCGACGACGATCGTCCTCGCCGGGATGCTCCTGTCCTTCTTCAACCTCGGCGCCTGGGGCGCGCTCTACGCCATCACGCCGGAGGTCTACGGCACCGCCCTGCGCGGGACGGGCGCCGGGGCCGCCGCCGGGTTCGGCCGCCTCGCCTCGATCCTCGCCCCGCTGTCCGTCGTCCCGCTGACGGCGCTCGGCGGCACGGTCGCCGTCTTCACGGCCTTCGGGCTCGTCTTCGTCGTCGCCGCGGCCGCGTGCTGGGGCCTGCCCGAGCTGCGGGGGCGCGCGCTGGAGGAGTCGGTGCGCAAGCGCGTCGACGCCTGAGGCCGCCCCGGCGTCGGAGGGCCCCGGGGGTGCGTCAGCCCGGCGAGACCTCCTCGCCCGCCTGCACCCTCAGGGCCTCGAGCATCGCGACCGCCGCGGGCGAGGGGTCGGCGCGCCCGCTGCGGTGCACCACGGAGAGCACGCGGGAGCCGGCGTCGACGGACCCCGACGTCGCCCGCGCGCCCGGGTGGGGCAGGTAGGCGAGCGCGAGCTCGGTGACGACGGCCGCGCCGAGCCCCGCGCCGACGAGCGCGAGGGTCGCCGACGCCTCGAGGCACGTGTGCTGGACGCGGGGCCGGCGCTCCCCCGCCGCGGCCAGCCGGTCGAGCACGAGCCGCGCCGGCTGCCCCGGCGGCCCGGCGACCCACGGCCGCCCCAGCAGCTCCTCCAGCACGTCCGGCCGCGGCCAGGCGGCGGGCACGACGACGCGGTACGCGTCGTGCATGAGGTCCTCGACCGCGAGCCCCGGCGTGACGGGCGGGTCGTCGCCGAGCACCCGCTCGACGATCAGCAGGTCGAGCCGGCCGGCGCGCACGGCCCGCCGGCCCGTGGGCTCGTCGACCTCGAGCACCTCGGGCACCACCGCCGAGCCCGCGAGGGACAGGGAGCCCACCGCCGGCGCCACGAGGCGTCGCAGGACCGTGGCGAAGCCCCCGACGCGGACGGGCCCGGACGCCGCGCCGCGCAGCGACGCCGTCTCCCGCTCGGCCAGGGCGAGGGCCTCGGCGACCTCCTCGGCCCGGTCGGCGAGCGCGTGACCGGCGCTCGTCAGCTCGAGGGTGCGGCCCCCGCCGCGCCGCGACCGGTCGACGAGCGCGAGGCCCGCCTCCTGCTCGAGCCGGGTCACGGCCTGCGACACCGCCGACGGCGTGAGGTGCAGCGCGCGGGCGGCCGGGAGGACGCCGCCGGCGCGCCGCACGGCGCGCAGGACGAGCAGCCGGCGGGGGTCCAGGCTCATGAAGCCTGACTTAACCACAGCCTGTCGAACGGTGATTTCCATTGATGCCCCTCCGTGCCGATGATCGAGTCGTGGCACAGCACCTGCACCTCGCGCTCTCGCTCGGCGGCTACCTCGGCGGCCTCCTCGTCCTCCTCGGCTACGGCCTCACCAGCACCGGCCGGCTCGCCCCCTCCTCCTCGGCGGCCCAGGCCGTCAACACCACCGGCGCCCTCCTCCTCGTCGCCAACGGCGTCCTCCTCGCCGCCTGGGCCTCGGTCGGCGTCAACGTCGCCTGGATCGCCATCGGCGCGGCCGCCGCGTGGCGCGCCCGCGGCGCCCGTCGCGCGCTCGCCGCGGCCGGCGGCGACGCGGCGCCCGCGCCGGTGGCCCTGCCCGCCCAGCGCTGCTGCAGCGCCGCCGACGAGGTGGCTCCGTGGCCCCAGGACGAGCGGCTGCAGGACGCGTGGCCCCAGGACGACTGGGACGCCGCGGCGGAGCGGCTCACCGCCGAGTCCGGCGCGCTCGTCGGCGAGGACGTGAGCGCCGCGACGTGGCCGCCCACCGCGCCGCTGCCCGTGCTCGGCGCGGACGGCCGACCGCTCGCCTGAGCCGCGGCCGGCCCTCAGGCCGGCCCGTGGTCGACCCGCGGGAGCCCGTCGCCCTCGGGCAGCGCGAGCGTCGTCGTCCCGTCCGCCCAGCGGACGACCACGGCGTCCGGCTCCGCCTCGACGCGGGGCGGCGGGTCCTCGCCGGTCCCGCCGGTGAGGCTCGCCACCGAGACGAGCAGGTCGACGGGCGTGCGGGCGAGCAGCTCGGGCACCAGCGCCCAGCGGCCGAACGCCGTCCCCGCCGGCACGCGGGCGGCGCGCGAGGTCGTCCACCCCCGGACCGGCGCCAGCGAGCCGCTCAACGACCTGCTCGGACCCGACGAGCGCAGGAGGACGCCGTCGGGCGCCCCGCGGCCGGTGCTCGGCAGGCTCGTGGCGACGACGTCCTCGACCGCCGGCCCCGCCACCGCCCAGCCGGACTCGACGACGTCGACCCCGTCGGGGACGCCGCGGAGCCGGTGCACCCGCACCTCCCACCGCCCCCGCGCGAGGACGACGCTCTCCACGCGCGCCGACGGCAGCCGCGGCCCGGCGCCGTCCCCGGCGTCGACGCCCTCCCCGTCCGGCTCGGGCCCGTCGAGGACGGGGCGGTGCCACGACGCGGCCCACCCCTCCCCGCACCCGAGCGGGTGGATGCGCCGCCGGGCGCTCGAGCGCCCGCGGACCACGAGCCGCACCGTGCCGTCCGGCGCGCTGCGCACCGGCGTGGGCCCCGTGCGGGTGGAGTAGGCCCAGCGGGCGTAGAGCGGGTCGGGCGCACCGCCGTCCGCGGCGCCCGGCGGCACGTGGTCGGCGCCGTGGTTGTGCACCCGCACCAGCCCGTCCTCCCGCGTGGTCTGGACGAGCCAGCCGACGGGGGCCACGGGGACGACGGCGTCCGGGCCGCGCGACGGCGGCTCCTCCTCGACCGCGGTCCACAGCGGGTCGGTCGCGGGCAGCAGCAGCCCGAGGAAGGCCTTGGACAGCCAGTACGGCGAGGCCGGGCCCGAGTAGGGCTGCAGCGTCGCCCGGTGCGGGCCGTGCCAGCCGAGCGTGAGGAGCCCGTCCTCGAGCACGCCGCGACCGGGCCCGGCGGGGTCGAGGAAGTGCCGCAGCGCGCCCGACATGAGCCGGCGCGAGGTGCCCGGCGAGAGCGGGGTCCACCCCGTCAGCGCCCCCAGCGCCACGGGGGCGACGGCGGCCGCCCGGTACGTCAGCGAGCGGCCCTGGTGCAGCGGGGCGCCGTCGGCGTCGAAGGTGCGGGCGTAGGTGCCGAGGAACTCCTGCAGCCGGGGCCCGAGGCGGTCGAGGACGGCGCGGTCGCCGCGCAGGTGCGCCACGAGGACCGGGTAGAGGTGCATCGCCCAGCCGACGTAGTGGTCGACCATCCGGCCGTCGCCGTCGCTGTACCAGCCCTCCCCGAGGTACCAGCCCTCGGCGAGCTCGTGGCCGCGGTCGACCGCGCGCGTCGTCGCGGCGTCACCCCGCCCCAGCTCCTCGAGGGCGGCCGCCACGGTGAGGGGGAAGAAGTACCAGTTGTTCGGCGCCGGCTCGCCGTGCAGGCACCGCCGCAGCCACCGCTCGAGCCGGTCCTGCTCGGCGTCGTCGAGGAGGTCCCACGTCCGCCCGCGCGCGAGCAGCAGCCCGAGCGCCACCGAGGCGGACTCGACCATCGGCTGGCCGCCGGGCCCGTCGACGCCCACGAGGGGCCAGGCGTCGGGGTCCCCGCCGGGCAGCGCCGACCGTCCGTCGGCGTCGACGCCCACCGGCCCCGAGCGCAGCCCCTCGACGTACGCGGGCAGGTGGCCCTCGCCGTCCGTGCCCGCGGCGTGCAGGGCGGCGAGGAGGAAGGTGCGCGCGAAGCCCTCGAGCCCGTCGGAGACGACGCCCGCGCGCGACGGCGGACCGGGCAGGTCGAGGCGCCCGCCGCGGGGGGAGCGGTAGCGCGCGGCGGCGCGCAGCAGGCCGTCGGCGGCGGCGGTCCAGTGCGCCCGCGTCCACCCCGTGCCGGGGCTGAGGTCGCGGTCCTCGGCGGGCAGGTCGAGCACGGCGGTCCTCCGTCGGGCCTCGGGGCCCGCCGGCGGCGCGCCCTCGCCGGCCACCCTGCCACCGCGCGCGACCGCCGGGGCGGGCGCGCGGGCGCCGTCCCGGTCGTTCACGCGGGTCGGTCAGGCGAGCAGCTCCTCCACCGGGGCGAGCGGCAGGTCGTGCGCCTCGGCCACGCCGGCGTTGAGCACGTGGCCGGCGTTGGTCGTCATGCCGCCGGCCAGCGACGGGTCCGCGCGCAGGGCGTCGCGCCAGCCGTGGTCGGCGAGCTCGACGACGTACGGCAGCGTCACGTTGGTCAGCGCGTACGTCGACGTGTGCGGCACGGCGCCCGGCATGTTGGCCACGCAGTAGAAGACGCTGTCGTGCACCGCGAAGGTGGGGTCGTCGTGCGTCGTCGGGCGCGTGCCCTCGAAGCAGCCGCCCTGGTCGACGGCGATGTCGACGAGGACGCTGCCCGGCCGCATGCGGGCCACGAGGTCGTCGGTGACGAGCTTGGGCGCCCGGGCGCCCGGGACGAGGACGGCGCCGACGACGAGGTCCGCCTCGACGACGGCGCGCTCCAGCTCGAAGGAGTTGGACGCGACGGTGCGCAGCCGCCCGGCGTAGTGCTCGTCGAGGTGGCGCAGCTTGGCGATGTCGCGGTCGAGCAGCGTGACCTCGGCGCCCATGCCGACCGCGACGCGGGCGGCCGCCGCGCCGGAGACCCCGCCGCCGATGACGACCACGTTCGCCGCCCGCACGCCCGGCACCCCGCCCATGAGCACCCCCCGGCCGCCCTGGCTGCTCATGAGCGTGTGGGCGCCCACCTGCGGCGCGAGGCGCCCGGCGACCTCGCTCATCGGCGCCAGCAGCGGCAGCGAGCGGTCGGGCAGCTGGACCGTCTCGTAGGCGATCGCCGCCGTCCCGCTCGACAGGAGGGCGTCGGTCAGCGGCCGGTCGGCCGCCAGGTGCAGGTAGGCGAAGAGGAGCAGGTCCTCGCGCAGGTAGCCGTGCTCGGACTCGACGGGCTCCTTGACCTTGAGCACGAGCTGGGCCGACCAGGCGTCCTCGGCCGCCGGGACGACGCGGGCGCCGGCGTCGGCGTAGGCGGCGTCGGGGATCGAGGAGCCCAGGCCCGCACCGGTCTCGACGAGCACCTCGTGCCCGCGCCCGACGAGCTCGTGGACGCCGCTGGGCGTGGCCGCCACGCGCAGCTCGCGGTTCTTGACCTCACGGGGGATGCCGACCTGCACAGCGCACGCTCCTCGACCTCACGACCGGCGGTCCGGCCCCCTGCTGGGCCGCCCCGGCGCACCGGGGCCGCCGCGACCCCGAGGGCGTCCATCGTGGCAGCATGTTCGGCGTCTCGGCTGGCAGCCGAACCAGATGAGCGGAGAGGCCCTCATGGCCGCACGACCTCCGGCGCACGGGCGCCGGCGCAGCCCCGTGGCGAACGCCGTTCGGGACCACCTCGACGACGTCGACGCCGAGGTGGTGCGCCTGCTGCTGGCGGACGCCCGCACGCCCAACAACGCGGTCGCCCGCGCGGTCGGCGTCGCGCCGTCCACGGCCCTCGCCCGCACCGCCGCGCTGCGCGAGCGGGGCGTCCTCACCGGCGCCCGCGCGGAGGTCGACCCCGGCCGCGTGGGCCTCGGGCTGCGGGCGCTCGTGTCCGTCCGCCTCGGCACGCACGACGCGGCGGACATGCAGGCCTTCGTCGCCCGGCTGCAGGCGCTGCCCGGGGTCGTCGACGTCTTCTTCCTCGCCGGGAGGGACGACTACCTGGTGCACCTCGTCGCCCCGAGCTCGGACGCGCTGCGCGAGCTCGTGCTCGAGCACCTCTCCAGCCACCCGCTCGTCCAGCACACCGAGACCTCGCTCGTCTTCGAGCACCGGGCCGGGACCGACGTCCTCGGGCTCGGGAGCGCCGGGCGCCCGAGCTGACTGACGGGCTGAGGAGCGGGGGCGCGCCGCTCGCCCCGGGCGGCTCCCCGCCCGGCCATGCTGGGGGGCCGAGCACGCCCGCGCCTCACCGGAGAGGAACTCCTCGTGCCCCACGCGCGCCTCACTCTCGACCCCGACTTCACCGTGGGCCCCGTCCCGCGCCGACTCTTCGGCTCCTTCGCCGAGCACATGGGCCGCTGCGTCTACACGGGGATCTTCGAGCCCGACCACCCGACGGCGGACGCCGACGGCCTGCGCCAGGACGTGCTCGAGCTGACCCGCGAGGTCGGCCCGACCGTCGTGCGCTACCCCGGCGGCAACTTCGTCTCCGGGTACGACTGGGAGGACGGCGTCGGCCCGCGCGACGCCCGGCCCCGCCGGCTCGACCGCGCGTGGCGCACGGTCGAGACGAACCAGTTCGGCCTCGACGAGTTCGCCACCTGGGCCGAGAAGGTCGGCACCGAGGTGATGATGGCCGTCAACCTCGGCACGCGCGGCGTGCAGGAGGCCTGCGACCTCCTCGAGTACGCCAACCACGCCTCCGGCACGCGGCTGTCGGACATGCGCCGCAGCCACGGCCGGCCGGACCCGTACGGCATCTCCCTGTGGTGCCTCGGCAACGAGATGGACGGCCCCTGGCAGACGGGCCACAAGACGGCCCACGAGTACGGCCGCCTCGCCGCCGAGACGGCGCGGGCGATGCGCCAGGTGGACCCGACCGTGGAGCTCGTCGCCTGCGGCAGCTCGAGTCGGGCGATGCCGACCTTCGGGGAGTGGGAGCGCGTCGTCCTCGAGCACTGCTACGACCAGGTCGACTTCGTCTCGGCGCACGCGTACTACGAGGAGAAGGACCCAGCAGCAGGGGGAGGGGACGACACCTTCGGCGACTTCCTCGCCTCGGCGAAGGACATGGACGCCTTCATCGAGGAGGTCGTGGCCACCGCCGACGCCGTCCGCGCCCGCGGCCGGCACAGCAAGCGCATCGGCATCAGCTTCGACGAGTGGAACGTCTGGTACCAGACGCGCTGGCAGACCAGCGACCGCGCCAACGCGCGCACGGCGTGGGACGTCGCGCCCCGCGTCATCGAGGACGAGTACACGGTGACCGACGCCGTCGTCGTCGGCACGCTGCTCAACTCGCTGCTGCGCCACGGCGACCGGGTGGCCGTCGGCTGCCAGGCCCAGCTGGTCAACGTCATCGGGCTCCTGCGCTCCGAGGAGGGCGGGCCGGCCTGGAAGCAGACCATCGCCCACCCCTTCGAGCAGATGAGGCGCCGCGCGACGGGCGAGATCCTCGACGTGCGCACGACGGGCGACCAGGTCTCCACGCAGCGCTTCGACGACGTCGACCTCGTCGACGCCGCCGCCACCTGGGACGCCGGCGCCCGCCTCGGGGACTCCGGCGAGGGCGTGCTGACGCTCTTCCTCGCCAACCGGTCGCAGGACGAGGCCGCCGACGTCGAGGTGCCGCTGCGCGCCTTCTCCGGCGAGCTGCGGGTCGCCGACGCGCAGGTGCTCGCGGCCGGCGAGGGCCAGGACCGCCACACGGCGAACACGCTCCAGGCGCCCGACGCCGTGGGCCTGCGCCCGCTGCGGGAGGTCTCGGTCGCCGACGGCACCGCGCGGGCGACCCTGCCGCCGCTGTCGTGGGCGGTCGTGCAGCTGGCGAGCGCGCGCGGCTGACCCGCCCCGGAGGGGGACGTCCCGCTCCGCCCCACGACAGCCCCCTCCGCGACGGTCACGCCGCCGCGGAGGGGGTCCGGCGGAAAGGGCTGCGACGGGCGCGACGCCCGCTGGCAGGATGCCCGGGTGACCGGGACGGAGGTGGCCACCCCGGCGGGGCGGCCCCCGGTGATGACGGACGTCGCGCGCCGCGCCGGCGTCTCGCACCAGACCGTCTCCCGCGTGCTCAACGGGCACCCGAGCATCCGGCCCGAGACCCGCGAGCGCGTGCAGCGGGCGATCGACGAGCTCGGCTACCGCCGCAACCGCGCGGCGCGGGCCCTGGTGACGCGGCGCACGCTCACGGTCGGCGTCGTCGCCTCGAGCACCTCGCTGTTCGGCCCCTCCAGCACGCTGCACGGCGTGGAGCGCGCCGCGCACGCCGCCGGCTACGCCACGATCCTGTCGACGTCGGACGCCACCGACCGGGACGGCGTGCTCGCCCGCGTCGCGCAGCTGTCCGACCGGGGCGTGGACGGGCTCCTTCTCACCGCGCCGCTCCACGAGGTCCCCGACCTGCGCGAGCACCTGCCCGCCGACCTGCCCACGGTCTGCGCCACGGGCGGACCGGTGACGGGCCTGCCCTCCGTGCACGTCGACCACCGGGCCGGCGCCCGCGCGGTCACCGAGCTGCTCCTGCGCCAGGGCCACCGCGAGGTGCGCCACGTCGGCGGCTCGCCCGGCTGGTTCGAGGCCGCCGAGCGCGAGGGCGGCTGGCGCGACGCGCTCGCGGCGGCCGGCGTCGCCCCGGCACCGGTGCTCGCGGGCGGCTGGGGCGCCGCAGAGGGCTACGTCGCGGGGCTGGCGCTGGCCGACGACCCGGCGACGACGGCCGTCGTCGCCGCGAACGACCAGCTGGCGCTCGGGCTGCTGCGGGCCCTGCGCGAGCGCGGCGTCGACGTCCCGCGGCGCGTGTCCGTCACCGGCTTCGACGACGCCCCCGAGTCCGCGTACCTCTCCCCTCCCCTGACGACGGTGCGCCAGGACCTCGAGCGGGTCGGGCGCGAGGCGGTCGGGCTGCTGCTCGAGCGGCTGGCCGGCGGCGTCGCGACGGCGCCCGAGCACCGCGTCGTCGTCCCCGAGCTGGTCGTCCGCGCCAGCACCGGGCCGCCCCCGCGCTGACGCGGGGCGCCGCGCCGGGAGCTGTGCGCCGAGGTCGCGGTGCACCGCGACGTCAGCGCACGGCTCGCCGTCGAGGGCCCGGGGCTCCCGCCCCCGTGCGCCGCTCGCACCCGTCCCCGGACGCGGCGAGGGCCGGCACCCCGTTGGGGTGCCGGCCCTCGCGCGAGCCTGCTGGGCCGTGCCGGCCCGAGCCGCTCAGTCCTTCGTGGCGTCCTTGGCCTTCTCGGTCTCCTGGCGCGCCGCGCCCATCGACTGGTCCTTCTGGCCCTGGGCGTGGAGCTCGGCGTCGTCGGTCTTCTTGCCGACGACCTCCTCCGCCTTGCCGACGGTCTGCTGCACGACGTTCTTGAGCTTGTCACCGGCGGACATGTCGCCTCCAGGTCGGGTCGGGCGTTCTCGGGTCCGGTCTACGCTAAGCAGGTCCGGGACGCCCCGCCCGTCGAGGAGCGCGCCCGTCGAGCTCTGGTGCGGCTCAGAACCCCATGGCCAGCCGGTGGTAGGCGGCGTTCCAGCGCAGCTCGTCGCGGAAGCGCCGGGGGCGGGTGTCGGCGTCGATGACGGCCAGCTCGACACCGAGCGCCTCCGCGAGGTCGGCGACGGAGTCGGTCGTCAGCGCCGAGGACAGCACCGTGTGGTGCGGGGCGCCGGAGTGGAGCCAGCACTCGGCCGACGTCCGCAGGTCCGGCTTCGGCTCCCACACGGCGCGCGCCACGGGCAGGTTCGGCAGCGGCTCGTCCGGCTCGACGACGTCCACCTCGTTGAGGGTGAGGCGGAAGCGGTCACCCATGTCGCTCATCCCGAGGATGACGGCCGGCCCCGGGACGGCGTCGAAGACGAGGCGCACCGGGTCCTCCCGGTCGCCGATGCCGAGCGGGTGCACCTCGCACGAGGGGACGTCGGCCGCGATCGACGGGCAGACCTCGAGCATGTGGGCGCCGAGGATCTTCTGTTTCCCCGGCCGCAGCTCGTAGGTGTAGTCCTCCATGAAGGACGTGCCGCCGGGCAGGCCCTCGGCCATCGCCTTGAGGGTGCGCAGGAGCGTCGCCGTCTTCCAGTCGCCCTCGCCGGCGAAGCCGTAGCCCTCGCCCATGAGTCGCTGGACGGCGATGCCGGGCAGCTGGCGCAGGCCCCCGAGGTCCTCGAAGTTCGACGTGAAGGCGCGGAAGCCGCCCTCCTCGAGGAAGGACCGCAGCCCCACCTCGATGCGCGCGGCCTCCCGCAGGGACTCGTGGCGGTCCGCGCCGCGGCGCAGCTCGGGCGCGACGCGGTACGTCGCCTCGTACTCGTCGGCGAGGGCGTCCACCTGCGCCTCGGTCGCGTCGGCCACCGCGGCGACGAGGGCGTTGACGCCGTACGCGTTGACGGTGACGCCGAGGCGCACCTGCGCGTCCACCTTGTCGCCCTCGGTGACGGCGACGTCGCGCATCGTGTCGCCGAAGCGCGCCAGGTGCAGCGAGCGGAGCTCGGCCCGGCCGACGGCGGCCCGCACCCAGGCGCCGACCCGCCAGGTGACCGACGGGTCGGACACGTGGCCGACGACCGTCGTCCGCGGCACGCCGAGCCGCGACTGGACGTACCCGAACTCCCGGTCGCCGTGGGCGGCCTGGTTGAGGTTCATGAAGTCCATGTCGAGCGTCGCCCACGGCAGGGCGGCGTCGGCCTGCGTGTGCAGGTGCAGCAGCGGGACGTCGAGGACCTGCAGCCCGGCGATCCACATCCGGGCCGGCGAGAAGGTGTGCATCCACGCCACGAGGCCGATGCACGAGTCGTTCGTCGAGGCGTCCTGGCACATCCGGCGGATGGCGTCGGAGTCGGTGAGCACCGGCTTCCAGACGACGCGGACCGGGACGTCGGAGGACGCGCCCAGCTCGTCGGCGACGCGGCGCGACTGCTCGGCGACCTGCTCGAGCGTCTCGGGGCCGTAGAGGCCCTGGCTGCCCGTGACGAACCAGACCTCCCTCTCGGCGAGCGCGGACCTCATGCGGTGACCTCCCGGTCGTCGGTGCTGCTGGGGTGGTGGTGCGCGGCGCTACGCCGTCGGCGAGGGCCGCTGCCCGTAGACGTTCTGGTAGCGGTCGTAGAGGCTGTCGATCGCGTCCTGCGGGATGGGGACGCACTCGCCGAGCGCGCGCGCCATGTGGACCGAGCGGGCGACGTCCTCGCACATGACGGCGGCCTTGACCGCGCTCCTCGCGTCCTTCCCGATGGTGAAGGTGCCGTGGTTCTGCATGATCACGGCCTTCGACCGGTGGCCCGTGAGCGTCTCGACGACGCCGCGGCCGATGTCCTCCCCGCCGATGAGCGCGAAAGGCCCGAGCGGGATGGGGCCGCCGAACTCGTCGGCCATGGCCGTGAGCACGCAGGGGATCTCCTCGGCCCGCGCCGCCCACGCGCACGCGTACGTCGAGTGCGTGTGCACCTGGCCCGCCACCTCGGGCATGTGGCGGTAGACGTAGGCGTGCGACTCCGTGTCCGACGACGGCGACTGCGACGGGTCGACGGCCTCGCCGTCGAGCGTGCACAGCACCATCGACGCCGGGGTGAGGTCCTCGTAGAGCACCCCCGAGGGCTTGATGAGGAAGAGGTCGGCCCCGGGCACGCGCGCCGACACGTTGCCTCCGGTCCAGACGACGAGGCCATAGCGGACGAGCTGGGCGTGCAGGTCCACGAGCTCGCCCCGCAGCCGGTCGACGTGCCCGAGCACCTCGGGCTCGAGCTGCAGGTGGGCGCTCACGGGTCGCTCCTCTCGTCGCGGTCGCACCGGCGGCGGGCGGTCGGGACCGCGACGGGCCGCGGCGCACGTCGACCCGGATGTTAGCGCTCACAGCATCGGTGGGGTCAAGGCCGTGGCGCTGCAGCGGCGTGCTCTTGCCCCGCGGGCGCCGTGCACCCACAGTGGTGGCACGACGGGCCGACGGCGCCCGACGAGGGCGGGGAGGGTGCCGTGTACCTGCAGCAGCGCGAGCACCGGGGCCGGGCGCTGGCCCCGGTCACCTCCTGCGCCGTCGCCATGGTCCTGGCCTCCGTCGCGTCGCTCGTCCTGGCGGGGACCGGCGGCCCCACCGTCGCCGTGCAGGTCCTCGCCGGCCTGGCGGTCGCCGCGCTCGTGGGCGTCCGCCTCACCGCCGGGCGGGCGCGCGCGTGGTGGGCGCGGCCCGTGCCCGGGGCCCGCCGCGGCGTCGCCCCGTGACGCGGTGACGCTCCGCCCGCACGTGAAGACCTGCAGCGCGCCCACCCCCCACCGTCGGACGGCGGGCTGCGACCGGCCCGCATCGCCGCGTAGTCTCCTCGGCCGGGGACGACGGCAGCGACACGGGGAGTGACGATGAGCGCGCACGCGGGCGCCCGCGAGCGCCCCGAGGTCCGTCGACTGCTGGACGCCGCGCGCATCGCCGTCGACATGGACGCCTCGCTGGTGACCCTCCACGAGGGGCTCGACGAGGTCGCGGTGGCCACGAGCAGCCGCTCGGCGCTGCTGCGCGGGGCTGTCGGTCGGCGCACACCGCTGGCGAACACGATCTGCGGCCAGGTGGCCGCCGGCCGCCTCCCGCGGTGGATTCCCGACGCCGGCGCCGACCCGCTCGCCTCCGTCCTCCCCGTCACCCGTGCCCACGACATCGGCAGCTACGTCGGCACGCCGCTCCACGACGACGACGGCCACGTCGCCGGGATGCTCTGCTGCCTCAGCCGCGCCCCGGACGACCGCATCGGCCCGGACGCGCCCGCCGTCCTCGAGAGCCTCGCGTCGGCGCTGTCGGTCGCGCTCGGCCTCGCGCGCCGGCCCGCGGCCGCCTCCGAGACCTCGGCGCCGACCGCAGGCGCCTCCCGCGGTGCACCGCTGTCGTCCCTCGAGCACCACCGCGCCGTGCGGTCCCTCGCGCGCGGGGAGGACGTCGACGTCCTCTTCGAGCCGGTCGTCGACCTGGCCACCGACCGTCCTCGCGCCTTCGCGGCGGCGTTCCACGCAGCCGCCTGCCACGGCGCGGCCGTCGGGGACGTCGTCGGCGCCCACGGCCTCGCCGAGGACGTCGAGCTGGCCTGCCTGCGCCGAGCCCTGGGGCACCAGGGCCGGCAGCCGCCCGGGACGGCGCTGGCGGTCGCGGTGTCCCGGGGCCTCCTCGAGCGCCCCGGGGTGCTGGACCTCCTGCTCGACCACGCGGCCTCGGGGCTCTGGGTGGCCGTCGGGCACGGCGCTGCGGACGACGGCGCGACGTACGAGCGGGCGCGCCGGCTGCGGGCGGCCGGCGCCGTCCTCGCCGTGGACGGGGCCGGGACGCCGTCGTCCGGGCTCGTCGACGCGCTCCGGCTCGGCCCGCCGCTCGTCAGCGTCTGCGCCGGGACGCTCGACGGCGCCCCGCCCCCCGACGGCGCCCCGCCCCCCGACGGAGCACAGGGCGACGGGGGCGCGCACGTGCGGCCCGAGCTCGTGCGGGCGCTGCTCGCCGTCACCCGGAGCGTCGGCGCGCGGCTGGTGGTCCGCGACGTCACCACCGCCGGCCAGCTCGACGCGCTGCGCGCCCTCGGCGTGCCGCTGGTGCGCGGCTCGGCCGTCGGCGCCTCGGCGCCCCTGCCCGCGGCCTGACGCCCCGGGCCCCTCGGCCGCCACCGGGTGGCGACGACCCCGGGGGACGACGACCTCCCGGTGACGCCGCCCCTCAGGTGACGACGACGCTCAGGTGACGACGACCCTCAGGTGACGACGACGTAGAGCACGAGCACGAGCCCGAAGGCCAGGAAGCCGACGGCGGTCGCCTGCACCGTCCACGTCCGCAGGGTCGTGGCCGTGTCGAGCCCCAGGAAGCGGCCGACGAGCCAGAAGCCCGAGTCGTTGACGTGGGAGAACGTGATGGCCCCGGCGACGGTCGCGACGACGACGCAGGCGAGGGCCACGCCCGTGAGGGACCCGTCGGCCTCGACGGCCGGCGCGAGCAGCCCGGCGGCGGTGGTGCCGGCGACGGTGGCCGACCCCTGGGCCACCCGCAGGGCCACCGCGATGACGAAGCCCGCGACGATGACGGGCAGCCCGACGGCGTCGAGGCTGTCGGCCAGCGCGCCGCCGATGCCCGTGGCGGTGAGCACCCCGCCGAACATCCCGCCCGCCCCCGTGATGAGGATGATCGACGCGACGGGCGCGAAGGCGCCGTCGACGAGGTCCTCGAGCCGCGCGCCCACCGCGCCGCGGTGGGGGACGACGACGAGCAGCACCATGGCGAGCACCGTCGTGAGCAGCAGGGCGATCGGCGTCGCGCCCACCGTCGTCAGCACCTCGACGAGGAACGAGTCGCCGTCCAGCGCCCCGGCCTCGGCGAGCGTCGACGCGCCGGTGTTGGCGAAGATCAGCACGAGGGGCAGGAGCAGCACGAGCAGGACGACGCCGAAGGACGGGCGCGGCAGGTCGCCGTCCGGGTCGGCCGAGCCGAGCAGGTCGGGCACGCCGAAGGACCGGGTGCGCCGCGCCAGGACGAGACCGAGCCGGTGGCCCGCGACGTACCAGGTGGGCAGGCCGACGAGCAGGGCCACGGCCACGACGAGCCCGACGTCGGCGCCCAGCAGCCCCGAGGCGGCCACGGGGCCGGGGTGCGGCGGCACGAGGGCGTGCATCGTGAGGAAGGCGCCCGCGGCGGGCAGCGCGTAGAGCAGGAGCGAGCCGCCGAGGCGTCGCGCCACCGAGTAGATGATCGGCAGCATGACGATGAAGGCCGCGTCGAGGAAGATCGGGAAGCCGTAGAGCAGCGAGGCGACCGACAGGGCCAGCGGCGCCCGGCGCTCCCCGAAGCGGTCGAGCAGGGTGTCGGCGAGGACCTTGGCGCCGCCGGACACCTCGACGAGCCGGCCGAGGACGGCGCCGAAGCCGATGAGCAGCGCGACCTGGCCGAGGGTCCCGCCGAGCGCCGTCTGGAGCGTCTCGACGAGGTCGCCCACGGGCACCCCCGCGACCAGGGCCGTCAGGGCGCTGACGATCGTCAGCGCGAAGAAGGCGTGCAGGCGCACCTTGATGATGAGCACGAGCAGGACGGCGATCGCGACGGCGGCGACGGCGAGGAGGAAGCCGGGCGAGCCCGCGGGCTCGGGGGTCGCCGTCGCCAGGATCGCGGCGGGGTGCGCTGACGTCGTCGTCACGGGGGCTCCGGGGCTGGAGGGAGGCGCTGCCGGCGGCCGTCGGCTCGGCGTCGGCGTCGTGCGCTCGCTCCCGGCACCGTAGGGGCGGCGCGGGCGGCACGGGCCCGGGCGACCGGGTCGATCCGTGACGGGGTGCGAGACCCCGCGCGGGAGGGCCGCTCGTCCCGGACGGCGGACGGCGCCCGCCGCTCCTACGCTCGTGACGTGGTCCTGTGGCTCACGGGTGCGCCGGGGCTCGCCGAGGAGGTCGCCGACCAGCTCTGGGCGGTGCTGCCCGGCGCCCGCGTGGTCGACCCGGGGCCGCTCGACGCCGTGGGGGACGCCGGCGCGGGCGCGCTGGCGGTGCTCGAGGCGTCACCGGGGTGGCGGGGCCTGCTCGCCACGGCCTCCGCCGAGCTCGCCGCCTGGCGCAGCGAGCGGCTCGTCGTCGCGCGACCGGTGCTGGACCAGCGGCTGTGGGGCGTCGTCGAGGCGGGCCTCCTGCGCGCCGGCCTCGACGGTGTGCTCGTGGAGCTGGACGCCGACGACGAGGAGGTCCGGACGCGCGTGCGCGCGGCCCGCGTCGCCGTCGGCCCGCGGCTGCGCGAGCTCGAGCGCCACGCCCGGGCCCGGGCCTGGCTCCACCTGCGCGCCGACGTCGTCGTCCGCACGACGGGGCTCAGCGCCCTGCAGGTCGCGCGGGCGGTCGCGGGACGGCTGGGGATGGACATGGGCGTCCGCTGACGCGGTGGGCCCCATGACGCGCGGAGGGCCCGGCGCGTCGCGCCGGGCCCCCTCCCCGCCGTCGCGGGGCTGCGGTCACAGGCCGAGCTTGCTCCCGAGACCGCCGCCGGAGCCTCCGAGGAGCTCCTTCGGGTCCACGCCGAACTTCTGGAGCAGCCCGGCGTCGCGGTCGGTGTCGACCTGGTCGGGCAGCTCGGAGTCCGCCTGGCCCGCCTTGTCACCGCCCACCTTGCTCTTGATGAAGTCGATCACCTGCTGCTTGGGGATCTGCACGTCGTCCTCCTCGTCGCGCCGGTCGGCGCTGGTCGGTGGTGCTGGTCTGGTCAGTGGTGCTGGTCGGTCGTGCTCGTGCCGGCGGGGGCCCCTCGGGCCCCGTCGACGTCGACGACCTCGCGGTCGAGGTCGACGACGACGCGCTCGACGCCCTCGACGCGGCGCACGGCCACGGTCACCCGCTCGGCGGCCCTCGTCTCGACGCCCACGACGGGGACCTCCTCGGAGAGCACGAGGACGACCCGCTCGTCGCCCGCCGGTGCGGCGCCGCGCTCGGCGCCCTCACCGGCAGCGGCGCCCGCGTCGTCGACCCGGGTGGCCAGCCGCTCGCCCTCCTCGGGCGGCACCGGCGCGCTCGTGACGACGAGCTCCTCGCGCCGGACCTCGACGTCGACCTCCACGCGCACGGTCTCCGTCCTGATGCGCTTGGCCACCCGCACCCGCTCGACGGGCACGCGGAGCCGCCGGGCGACCGCCCGCTCCTCCGAGAGGACCACCTCGGCCGCACCGGCGGCCGAGCGGTCGCCGGTGCCGGAGGAGCGGGGACGCCCCTCGCCCTCGCCCGTGGCGGTCAGCGGCGGTCGGCGTCGCCGGTGCCCCGGCCCGCCGTGCCGCCGTCGGTGGCGTCGCCGTCGACCTCGATCTCCTCGCGGCGCCGGTCGGCGCTCACGGTCTCGGTGTCGGCGACCGTCTCGGTGCCGAGGCGCACGCGCTCGACGGGGACGGTCTCCTTGTCGACGACCGCGCGCTCCTCGTGGAGGGTGACCTCGTGCTCCTCCTCCGTGAGGTCGCCGCCCGAGACGGCGTCGCCGCGGTTGGCGTCCGTGATCGGCTCGCGCTCGACGACCGCCTCCTCGCGGCTCACGGCCACGTCCTCGCTCACGCGGTCGCTCACCACGTGCTTGCGGAGGCGGGCGCGGCCGCTCTCGCGCTGCTGGGTGCCGAAGGACACGCGCTCCTCCGAGCGCGTCATCGCGTCGTCGGTGTCGGGGCCGCTCGTGTCGTGCCCGGCCCCGCTGGCGCGCTGACCGGTCGCGGATCCCCCGGTGGTGCGGGCGTCGTCACGGCCGTCGGCGTGGCCGGGGGCGCCGCTGCCGGCCGTCCCCGTGGTCGAGGCGTCGGCGTCGGTCCCGCTGCGCGCGGCGGTGCCGCCGCCCCCGGCGCCGGGGGACCCGGTGCCGACGGTGCTGGTGCCGGCCGTGCCGGCGTCGCGCGTGCCCGCGTCGTCGCCGCCGCGGCGGAGGCCGTAGTAGCGGTAGAGCTCGTCCTCCTCCTCCGGCGTCAGCTCGCTGTCGGTGTCCATGCGCGGGGCGTCCTTGACCTGGTCCTTGCTGTAGGACACCCGCACCTCGTCGCCGGAGAGCTCGGCCGCGTCGAGCGGCACGAAGGACTCCGAGCTGCCGAAGAGACCGGTCTTGACGGTGACCCAGCTGGGCTGCTGGGTGTCGTCGTCGAGGTAGACGGTGCCGACCTTGCCGACCTTGCCGTCGGTGGTGGACACGACGGTGGCGTCGTAGAGGTCGGAGAGCTGGTTCTCGCTGATGGCCATGCGATGGGTTCCTTCGCCTTGGTGGCGGCGCCGTGCGCCGCGCGGTCCGCCGGCGGGCCCCGGTGCTGGAGCCAGCAGCGCCCCCAGCGGGAGCGCAGCGGTCGCCCCGTCAGGGGCGGAGGGAGGGCGTCAGCCCTCGTCCCCCCGAGCATGGCCCTGATCTCGCGCGGCGCATCCCGGAGCGAGGAACGCTGCGACCGGCGTCCTCGCGGCGGCTCAGAGGGCGTTCGCGCGCTCGAGGTCGTCGGCGAAGTCCACCTCGACGACCCCGAACTCGGAGATGTCGACCGCCCGCACGCGCATGCCCTCGAGGGCGATCGCGTCCTCGATGCCCTTCTCGAAGTAGTCCTGGTCGCCCGCGGCCGCGAGGTGGCGCACGAGGACCTCGCGGTCCTCCGCGCTCACGTAGTTGATGCCCACGGCCTCGCCGAGCCCGCCCACGACCTGCTTGGACAGCGCGCTGATGTGCCCGCTCTCGTCGAGCAGGTACTTGACCTCCTCGTCGGCGACGCGCTCGGTGTTGACCGCGACGAAGGAACCGCGGGCCATGTGCGGGACGAGGGCGTCGAGCAGCCCGGGCTGGAAGACGACGTCGCCGTTCAGCCACAGCACCCCGCCCGGGGCCGCCATGCGCAGCGCCCGCAGCAGGCTCTTGGAGGTGTTCGTGCGCTGGAACTCCTCGTTGAAGACGAAGCTCGCCTCGGACGCGGCCGCCTCGAGCAGCCGCCGCTTCTTGAAGCCCACGACGATGGACACGCGCGCGTCGTCCGCGAAGGCGCCGCTGATGTGGTCCAGCTGCTGCCGCAGGATCGTCCTGCCGTCGCGCAGCACCGTCAGCGGCTTCGGGTGGGGCCGGCCCAGCCGGGTCCCCATGCCCGCCGCCAGGATCACCACGTTCACGCTCATGTCCACCTCCAGGTCGTCGATCGTGCGCCACGCGGGCGCGGGGGCGCCGCGGCGCTCTCCCCCTGCAGTTGTACAGCCCGCCGTCAACGCGGCCGACCGCGAGAGGCCGTACGGGCCCCGGCGGGCCTCGGGAGGGGCGCCGGTGCGGGCGCTCAGGCGCCGGTGGAGAGCGCACCGCGGGCGAGGCTGTCCCCCGAGTGCGTCGGCTCCCCGTCGAGGGCCTCGCGCGAGACGTCCACCTGGACCTCCTGCTCCGCCGGCAGGGCGCCCGGGGGCACGGTGAAGACGCCGTGGCCGTCGACGAGCGCCCCCAGGGACAGCAGCCCGCCGCTCGGCTCGTCGAGGAGCCAGACCTCCTCGTAGGAGCCCCGGCCCGAGCCCGCGCCCTCGAGGTCGACCTCGAGGACGTCCCCCCGCTCCCCGGCGCGCAGCACGGCCGTCCCGCGGGCCCCCGTGGCCCCGAGGGGCTCGAGGTCCGCCCGGGCGACGACGCCGCCCTCCTCCGCCCTCCCGGCCGCGGCGGTGACGGCGGCGCCCGCCCCGGCGCCCAGGACGACGCCGACGACCGCGGCCAGGGCGAGGGCCCGACGCGAGCGCCCGGTGACCGGCCCGCGGGCCCGCGGAGCGGGCACCGGGGCTCCCGCCGTCGCGACCGGCGCGCTCGGCGGGCGGCCGCCGCCTGCGGTGGCGCCCCCGCCGCCCGGTGCGCCCTCCGAGGACCGGGCGAGGCCCACCTCGGCGAGCACGCCGTCGAGCACCCGCTGGGGCGGGCGCAGCTCGAGGTGCTGCGGCGGGCGGCGACCGGCCGCGACGACCCGGCGACGGGCGGCCAGCTCCCTCGAGCAGACGGGGCAGCCCTCCACGTGCGCGCGCAGGTCGTCGACGTCCTCGGAGCTCCCACCCGCCGGCACGTCCGCCGCGCCGCCGGGGGTGCCTCGTCCCGTGGCCGAGCCCGTCGAGGGGCCCGTCGTCGAGCCGGGGTCGGCGTCGTCGTGCTCCCCGGGGTGCGCCTCGAGCGCGAGCGCCCAGAGGGCGTCGTCGTCAGCGTGCATCGCGACCCTCCTCCATCTGCTCGCGCATGCGGCGCAGCGCGCGCCGGATGTGGCTCTTGACCGTGCCGAGGGGCATTCGGAGCTGCTCGGCGATCTGGACGTGCGTGAGGTCGGCGAAGAACGCCAGCCGGACGATGCTCCGCGCGGGCTCGCCGAGCGAGGCCACGTGCTCGGCGACGACGACCCGGTCGACGAGGTCCTGCACGTGCTCGTCGGGCCCGCCCGGCCCCTGCTCGCGCGGCGCCACGCCGGCGCTGCGCTCGACGACGCGGCGGCGCCGCTCGCGGGCCGCGTGCGCGTCCGCCAGCTTGTGCCGCGTGATGCCCGTGAGCCAGGCCCCCAGGGGCCCGTCGGCGGGGCGGTACCTCTCGCGCCCCTGCCACGCGGCCACGAAGACCTGCTGCGTGACGTCCTCCGCCTCGGCGGCGTCCTGCAGCGCGCGGGCGGCGAGGCCGTGCACGAGGGGCGACCACCGCTCGAAGGCGCCGCGCAGGCCGTCCTCGGACCCGGCCGCGAAGGCCGCGGCGAGCTCCGCGTCGCGGGCAGCCTGGTCGTCGAGGGCCGTGCCGGAGGGCTCCGCGTCGAGGGCGCCGGCGTCTCCGGGCGGGGCCTGCCGGGCCCGGGTGCCCTCGGGCCTCGTGTCCTCGGGCCGTGCGTCGGGAGGCCGGACGTCGGGAGGTCGGGCGTCGGGGGGCCGGGCGTCAGGGGGCGGGAGGTCCGGCCACCACTCGCCCGGGGACGGCCCGGGTGGCGAGCCGGAGCTCGGCTCCCTCCCGGGCGGGGGGAGGTCGCTCCCCTCGGGGGCGGCCCCGCGGGCGGAGGTCGCCGGGAGCGGACCGTGGTCGGACGTGGCGCGCGGGAGGGCGCCGGGGAGCCCGCCCACGCCGTCCCCCCGCTCAGCCGCCACGGCAGGGACCGTAGCCAGCGCGAGCGGCCGGGGGCACCCCGGGAGCGGGTCGGGCACCGCGCCGACGGCGGCTCCCGGGGCGTCGGGAGCGGACCGCCGGCGCACGGGCCGGCCTCAGAGGAGCTCGGCGACGACGACGACGTTGTCCCGGTGGGCGCCGACGTCGCGCAGGTAGGGGCCGCCGCAGGTGACGAGCACGAGCCGCTCGGGCCCGTCCTCGTCGAACAGCGCGGCGACCGGGAGGGCCGTCTTCTCGACGGCCTCCCGCGTGGTCACGCGGTAGGGCACGACGGTGCCGTCGGCCCGCACGACCTCGACGACGTCGTCCAGCCCCAGCTCGGTCAGGCCGGCGAGCACGCCGCGCTCGCCGTCGGCCGCGGCGACGTGACCGGCCACGACGGCGCTGCCCGCCCCGGAACCGGGGGCGGCGCCCCAGCGGTACCAGGCGGTCCGGCTCACGTCGTCGGGCAGGGCCATCGCGCCGTCCTCGTCGACGCCGAGGGCGTCGACCGGGGCGACGACGTCCAGCGCGGGGATGCGCACCTCGACCGGCGCGGCGGCCGCCGGCGCCCGGCGGGCGGCCACGGCGGCGGGGCTGGCGTCGCGGGCGACGTCCGTCCAGCGCGTGGGCACGGCGGGCGCCGCGTCGCCAGGCGGGTCCGGCGCAGCGCCCCGCTCCCGCTGCGGACCGGGTGTCGCCCCTCCGGTCGTCCCGGTCGTCCCGGTTGTCCCGACGGTGGGCCGGGGTGCCGACGAGGGCAGGCCCTCGCCGACGGCCGCGGGCGGGCGCGTGAGCGCCCAGGCCAGCGGCGTCCCGACGGCGACGGCGAGGCAGGCGGCGAGCACCGCGGCCAGGCGCCGCGGGGTCGCCGCACGGCGGTCGTCGCCTCCGGTGCTGCGTGCCACGGCTCCTCCGCCCTCGTCCGTCCGTCCGGTCGCGCTCGCGCGACCCCGTTCGTGGTGGTGCTCGTGGTGGTGCTCCCGGGCGCTACCGGGGACGGCGCCCGACGTCGCGCGCGGGGGCGCGACGTCGGGCGCCGGTGACGGTCACCGGGCACCGGTCGTCGGGGTCGGTCCTCGGGCGACCGGCCCCCGGGTCCGACCTCTCGGGTACCTCCGGCTCAGGCGCCCTGGTCGGCGCGACGACGACGCACCATCGTCACCGACACGAGCACGGCGCCGCCGGCGGCCAGCGCCGTCAGGGCCGCGAGGCCGGCCGGGAAGCCGGTGGAGGCGTCACCCAGCCCGCTGGGCACGCCCGAGGGGTCGGAGCCCAGGTCGTCGATCGTCTGCACCGCGAGGGCCAGGTTGCCGGCCTCGGCCGAGCCCCAGGCGTAGACGATCGTCGAGGCGCCCTCGGCGACGGTCAGGTCGGTCGGGCCGATGGCCGTGGTGTCCGTCCCGGCGAGGTTCACCGCGGCGCTCACGGTGCCCGCCGCCGTCGTCAGCGACTCGCCGTCCGGGTTGGTGAGCCCGCCGATGATCACGGCGTCGTCCGCCAGCACGTCGACGGCCGGCGCGGCCGCCGTGTGGCGCACCGTCACGCGGCCCTCGCCCGCGGGCACGGCCGACGTGTCGTTGACGAAGGGCGTGAGCGTCGGGTCGCCGCTCTCGGTGAGGTGGGCCGCCACGGTGACGTTCGCTCCCGCGGGCACCTCGACGCCGTCAGCGCTGATCACCGGGTCCACGCCCTCGACGCTCTCGGTGTCGGCCGGGTAGACCGCGAGGTCGTAGGAGCCGGCGGGCAGCTGCTGCGGGTCCGTGACGGTGCCGGGCTCGAAGTCGTCGAGGAGGCGCTCGCCGTTCGCGTAGACGTCGACGGGGGTGTCCGGGACGCCGTGGAACACCGTCACCGTGGCGGTGTCGCCGCTGCTCGACGCCGCGGCCGGAAGACCGCCCAGGGCGACGAGGGCGCCGGCGGCGGTGACGGCGAGGGCGCGGGCGCGGCTGCGGACGCGGGACGTGGTGGTGGCCATGGGTGTCGCTCCTGTCGGTCGGTGCCCGGCGGGAGCCGCCGGGAGGTCTGACGGGCACTGGCACCCCGTCTTCCGGCCGACCTCGCCCGCCGGATGCACAACCTCTGCACAATCTGTGGATCACCCCTGGCGCGACTGCGTCGTCGCTGCGGCCGGACCGCCGACGCCGCGGCCGGGAGGCGGACGCATCCCCTCCGACGCTTCGGGCGAGAGAGCCCGCGAGCCGGGCTACGGGTCTGCCCCCGGCCGCGGGGGCGCGTCCTGCGCCGCGTCGGTGTGGAGGTCGACGTGTCCCGCCTCACCGGTGGTCCCGTCGGCGACCCGATCCGTCGGCGGGTGGTCGCCGTGGGCGGTCGAGCGGGCGACAGCGCGGGACTCGTCGGTCACAGCAGCGACGTCGACGTGCCCACCGACCTCGACGTCAAGGCCGGGCACGACGGGCCCACCGGCCTCGACAGCGGCTTCGGGCTCGGCAGCAGCCTGATCATCGGGACGGCCGGGGTCGTCCGGGTCGTCGAGGCGGCCGGAGTCGTCCGGGCCGTCGGGGTCGTCGGGGCCGTCGGGGTGGTGGAGCTCGTCGGCGAGGTCTTCCAGGCGTGCCCGCCACGGTGGTGGGGCGGTGGCCGGTGGGGGGTCGCCGGCGCGGGTGATGACGGGGCGGCCGTCGACGCCGTGGGCGACCAGGGCACCGGTGTGGATCCGGCGGTGGTCGTGCCCGCACACCAGAGCCAAGTTGGACAGGTCGCTGGGTCCGCCGTCGGCCCAGTGCACGACGTGGTGGGCCTGGGTCCTGCTCACGGGGGCGTCGCAGCCGGGGGCGATGCACCCGCGGTCGCGGATCGCGAGGGCGCGGCGCTGGGCGGGTGTGACGGTGTAGGCGGCCCGGCCCACGTCCAACGGCTCCGACCGCGACCCCAGGACCGCGGGCACGACCTCGGCGTCGCACGCCAGCCGCCGAACCGCCCCCGCCGACAACGGGGCGTCGTCAGCCAGCAGACCAGCGCCCCGCACGGCCCCGGTGAGCGCGGGCAGGTCCATCGTCACCACGACCCGGGCCCGGGCCCCACCCTCGGAGGGGACCCCGGTGGGGCTGCCCGGCGGGGCCGACAGGGCCCTGTCGGCCAGCGCGACGAGGGCGTCGGCGCGCCGCTGCGCCGCCGAGCGCAGGTCCGGGCCCTGCTCCCCGGACGGCTCCGGGGCAGCGAGGGCCTCGATCGCTGTCATGAGGGCCGCGCCGGCCTCGGGGGCCAGGCGGCCCCTCAGGTGCCAGGTCCCGGTCAGGTCGGGCGAGCAGTACAGCTCCCGGCGCCGGTGCGCCCGCTCCTCCCGCCGCCCCAGCAGGTCACCGCCCTCGACCAGGGCGTCCTCGCCGGCCTCGGACAGCTCGGCGCGGGCCAGCAACCCCGCCGCGTGATGCCGCAACGTGGTCAACGACACCTCGGGGGCGTGCTCGAGCAGCACCCGCTCCACCGCCGCCCGACCCACCGGCCCGTAGTGCTCGGGCAGGTCCAGCACCGTCCCCGCGACCACGTCCGCGGCCTCCGCGCTGAGGCGTCCCTGGGCGAGCGCTGCGGCGGTCGCCGCGCCCTCGCCCAGCCCGGCCCCGCGCCCACCGGTGCGGGCGACCCGCTGCGCGGGCAGGCCCGACCCCGTGACGAACGCCACCGTCGCCTGACGCCGCGCCGCCGTCGCCGGGTGCACACCCAGCACCGCCGCCAGCTCACCGCGCCCGTCCCCCGCCCGCGAGCGCGCGAGGACGGCCCGCTCACCCGGCGTCAGACCGCCTGGCACCAGCGCCTCCCCCCGGGCGGCGACCTCCCCCAGCACCAGCACCTGCGCGGCCTGCGCGACGCGCACCAAGGCCTCGAGCTCGGACAGCACCGCCCGCAGGTCCGAGGTGACCACCGACCACAGCCCCAGACCCGCCACCGCGGAACGCCCTGCGTCGAGAGCGGACCGCAACGCCGCGAGCGCCTCCGCCCCACCCGGGGAGACGCCGAGCACCGCGTCCGGCACGGCGTCGGGCACCCCTGCGCCCGGCCCCGGCACCGCCTCGTCCTCCACACCCACGACCGTAGGGGCGACCACCGACAACGGATCGAACACGTGTTCGACACGACGGGTGCCCGCGGCGGCCTCGACCACCGACGCCCGTCGGACAGGCGCCCCGCACCCCGCCCGCCTAGCGTCGAGCGCATGCGGATGAGGAACCTCGGCAGCAGCGGCCTGCGCGTCTCGGCGGTCGGCCTGGGCTGCAACAACTTCGGCGGCCGGCTCGACCAGGAGGCGACGACGGCGGTCGTCGACGCCTGCTTCGACCACGGCGTCACCTTCTTCGACACCGCGGACGTCTACGGCGGGCAGGGGGCCTCCGAGGAGGCGCTCGGCCGGGCCATCGAGGGCCGTCGCGACGACGTCGTCCTCGCCACCAAGTTCGGCCTCGACATGGGCGGCCTCTACGGCGACGACTTCGGCGCCCGCGGCTCACGGCGGTACCTGCGCCGCGCCGTCGAGGGATCGCTGCGCCGGCTGCGGACCGACCACGTCGACCTCCTGCAGTACCACCGCCCCGACGGCGTCACGCCGCTCGAGGAGACGCTGACGGCGATGGGCGAGCTGGTCACCGAGGGCAAGGTCCGCTACCTCGGCACCTCGAACCTGCCCGCGTGGCAGGTCACCGACGCGTCGTGGACGGCCCGCACCGCGCACCTCACCCCCTTCGTGTCCGAGCAGTCCGAGTACTCGCTGCTGCGCCGCGGCGCCGAGGCCGAGCTGCTGCCCGCCTGCGCCGCGCACGGCGTCGGCTTCCTCCCCTACTTCCCCCTGGCGTCGGGGCTGCTCACCGGCAAGTACCGCCGCGGCGAGCAGGCCCCCGACGGGACGCGCCTGGCCGGTGACATGGGCCCGAGCTGGCTCACGGACGAGGCGTTCGACGTCGCCGAGGCCGTCGCCTCCTTCGCGGAGCAGCGCGACCGGTCGATGCTCGACGTGGCCTTCGCGGGCCTGCTGGCCCGACCCGAGGTGTCGTCCGTCATCGCGGGGGCGACGAGGCCCGAGCAGGTCGCCGCCAACGCCGCCGCCGGCGACTGGGAGATGTCGGACGCGGACGCCGAGGACCTGCGCTCGGCCCTCGACGCGGCGACCGCCGCCCGCTGACCGCCCGCCGCCTCCCTTCCCGGTGGCCGCGGGCCCCGCTGCGCCGGCTCCCGGACGGCGCAGCGGGGAACACCGACCCGATCGCCGTCGTTGTGCGCTCCGACAGTTGAACGTTGGAACATCACGGCGGCCGAGGGGCCGGCGCGCAGGAGGCGGTCATGCAGTTCGGGGTCTTCACGGTCGGCGACGTCACGCCCGACCCGACGACGGGGCGCACGCCCACCGAGCACGAGCGGATCCGGGCGATGGTGGCCATCGCCCGCAAGGCCGAGGAGGTCGGGCTCGACGTCTTCGCCACCGGCGAGCACCACAACGAGCCCTTCGTCCCCAGCTCGCCGACGACGATGCTCGGCTACGTCGCCGCGCAGACCGAGCGGCTGCTGCTCTCGACCGCCGTGACGCTCATCACGACGAACGACCCGGTGAAGATCGCCGAGGACTACGCGATGCTCCAGCACCTCTCGGGCGGGCGGGTCGACCTCACCATGGGCCGCGGCAACACCGGCCCCGTGTACCCCTGGTTCGGCAAGGACATCCGCGACGGCATCCCGCTGGCCATCGAGAACTACGCGCTGCTCCGCCGGCTGTGGACCGAGGACGTCGTCGACTGGGAGGGCCGCTTCCGCACCCCCCTGCAGTCCTTCACCTCGACCCCGCGCCCGCTCGACGGCGTCCCGCCCTTCGTGTGGCACGGCTCGATCCGCAGCCCCGAGATCGCCGAGCAGGCGGCGTACTACGGCGACGGGTTCTTCGCGAACCACATCTTCTGGCCGAAGGAGCACTTCATCCGGCTCGTCGACTTCTACCGGCGCCGCTACGAGCACTACGGCCACGGCTCCGCCGACCAGGCGGTCGTCGGGCTCGGGGGCCAGGTCTTCCTGCACAAGAACAGCCAGGAGGCCGTCCGCCGGTTCCGCCCCTACTTCGACGAGGCCCCGGTCTACGGGCACGGGCCGTCGCTGGAGGAGTTCACCGAGCACACGCCGCTCACCGTCGGCAGCCCGCAGGAGGTCATCGACAAGACGCTGACCTTCCGCGAGCACTTCGGCGACTACCAGCGCCAGCTGTTCCTCATCGACCACGCGGGCCTGCCCCTCGACGTCGTGCTCGAGCAGATGGAGCTCCTGGGGTCGGAGGTCGTGCCCGTGCTCCGGCGCGAGATGGACGCGATGCGCCCGGCCCACGTGCCCGACGCCCCGACGCACGCCTCCCGCGTGGCGGCCCGGGACGCCACGGCGCGCGGAGGTGACCGGGAGACCGGTCTCGGCGCGCCGACGCCCGCGACGGCTGCGACGGTGGCCTGATGGAGCGCCGGTCCCTCGTCGTCCTCTCCGCCGGTCTCGGGCAGCCGTCCTCGACCCGGCTGCTCGCCGACCGCCTGGCCGCCGAGGCCGTCGACGCCCTGGCGGGTCGCGGCCTCGAGGCCGGGACCACCGTGGTCGAGGTCCGCGACCTCGCCCGCGACCTGGCCGACCACCTCGTCGCCAACGCCACGAGCCCCGCGCTGCGGACGGCGCTCGACGCCGTCGCCGGCGCCGACGCGGTCGTCGCGGTGACGCCGGTCTTCGCGGCGTCCTACAGCGGGCTCTTCAAGACCTTCGTCGACGCGCTCGACCGGGACGCGCTCACCGGCGTCCCGGTCGTCGTCGGCGCGACGGCGGGCACCCAGCGGCACTCGCTCGTGCTCGAGCACGCGATGCGCCCGCTCTTCGCGCACCTGCGCGCCCTCGTGCTGCCGACGGCGGTCTTCGCGGCGCCGGAGGACTGGGGCGGCGAGGCCGGCCGGTCCGGCGACGCCCTCTCCGCCCGCGTCTCCCGGGCGGCCGGCGAGCTCGCCGAGGTCGTCGCGGGGCGCCCCGCGCGCCGGCCGCACGACCCCTTCGAGGACGCGCCCTCCTTCGCGGACCTGCTCTCCGGCCGCTGACGCCGGTGGAGGTGCTCGTCGCGGGCGCGGGCCCGGCCGGCCTGGCGACGGCGGCCGGGCTCGCGGCCGCCGGCCACGCCGTCCGCGTGCTGGAACGCGCCCCCGGCCTGCGCCGGGGCGGCGGCGCCGTGACGCTCACGAGCGGCGGCACCGCCGCGCTGCGCGCGCTCGGCGTCGACGTCGCGGACCTCGGCCGCCACCTCGAGGGGCTCGACAGCCGCACCGACGACGGGCGACCCCTCCTGCGCGTCCCGCTCGGCGACCTGGGCCGGCGGTGGGGGACGCCGACGACGAGCGTCCTGCGCCGCACCCTGCTCGACCGGCTCGCCGCCCGGCTGCCGGACGGCGCGCTGGTCACCGGCGCCGCCGTGGAGGAGGTCGAGCCGCACCGGCGCCGCCCGGTCGTGCACCGGGCCGACGGGACGAGCGCCGCGGCGGACGTCGTCGTCGGCGCCGACGGCGAGCGCTCACCCGTCCGCCGCTGCCTGCGGCCCGGCGCGGTGCCCGCCCGCACGGGCTGGACGACGTGGCAGGGCTGCTCGCGCGTCGACCACCCGCTCGCCGACGGCGACCGCGTCCTCTTCATGACCGGACCGGCCGGCTTCTGCGACCTCCAGCCCGCCGGCGACGGGCTGCTGCAGTGGTCCTTCAGCACCCCGCCCGGCGCCCTGCCGGCGTCGACGCCCGCAGGCGCGGCGGCCGCCGCGCTCCGCGAGCGCTTCGGCGGCTGGGCCGACCCCGTGCCCGACGTCCTCGCCGCGGTGCTCGGCCGCCCCGACGACGCGGCGGAGGGCGGCCCCACGGGCTGGGACCACCGCACCGCTCCCGTGCCCGCCGTGTGGGGCGCGGGCGCCGTCACGCTCGTCGGCGACGCCGCCCACGTCATGCCCCCGAGCCTCGGCCAGGGGGTCAACCAGGCGCTCGAGGACGCCCACGCGCTCAGCGCCGCCCTGCGCGGTGCGAGCGCGCGGGACGTCGCCGCCCTCCTGCGCGGCTACGAGGCGCGCCGCGCCCGCCAGGTCCGGCCCGTGGCCCTGCTGGCCGGCAGCGAGCAGGCCATCACCCACCGCGCGCTGAGCCGCGGCGTCATGCGGTCCCTCCCGGAGGCGTGGGCGCTCGGTCTCTGGGCGGGGATGGTCCGGCGCAGCAGCGCCGCGCTCAGCGGCTGAGCGGCTGAGCGGCCCCGGCGGTCGCAGCCGGGGCGTCCCGCGGGTGGGACGAGCAGATCGACGCCATGCTCCGCGGCATGGTGCCGGCGACGACCCGCCCGTCCCCGAGGGCGACGGACCGCACCGCACGGACCCGTCCCGGGGCGCGGTACGCCGGACCCCTGTCCTGCGCGCGGCGGCGCGTCCCGTGAGCGGTCGGCGCCGACGGGCCGAGCAGCTCTCGCGCTCCCCCACCGCGCGCGTCGCGACGTCGGGCGCCGCCGTCGTCGGCGTCGCCTTCGGCATGGCCCGGTACGTCTACGGGCTGACGCTGCCGGACGTCCGCACCGCCTTCGGGCTGGGGGAGGCGGTGCTCGGGCTGGTCGCGAGCGCCACCTTCGCGGGCTACCTCGTCGGCCTCCTCGCGGCGCCGCGGCTCGCCGCCCGGCGCGGGCCGCGGGCCCCGACCACCGTCGGCGGCGCCTGCGCCGTGCTCGGCTGCCTCGCGGTCACCCTCGCGCCCTCGCCCGGCGTCCTCGCCGCCGGCGCGGTGGTGGCGGGCAGCGCCGCCGGCTTCGTGTGGGCGCCCTACTCCGACGTCGTCGCCCGCGTCGTCCAGCCGCGCCACCGGCCCACCGCCCTCGCGCTCATCACGACGGGGACGAGCGCCGGGCTGCTCGCCCTCGCCGGGCTCGCCGTCGTCACGGGCGCCGCCGCCTGGCGGACCACGTGGGCGGGCGTCGCCGTCGCCGCGGCGGTCGCGGCCGCGGTCAACCTGCGCGGGGTGCCGCGGCTCCCCCCGCTCGGCGGGCCGATCCCCGCCCGGGCCCGCCGGGCTCGGCCGCGACCGTCCGCCCTGCTGCGGGCGGCGCTCCTCGGGCCGGGCGCCGTGCCGCGCCGCCTGCGCCGCCCCCTGGCCTACGCCGTCGCCTACTTCGCGGCGACGACCGTCTGCTTCACCTACGCGGGCGACGTCGCCCGCAACGGGGGCCTGGGCGCGGCCGCGGCGCCCGCCGTCTTCGCGCTCGTCGGGGTCGGGGGCCTCGTCGGGCTCGGGACCGGCGGGATGGCCCGCGTCGCCGGACCGAGGGTCGTCGCCGCGGCGAGCCTCGGCGTCGTCGGCGCCTCCGTGGCCCTGCTGGCGCTCGGCCGCGGCTCGCTCGCCGCCGTGCTCGCCGCCGCGCTCGTCTTCGGGGCGGCGTACATGGTCGGCTCCGCCGTCCTCGCCGTCTGGACGGCGGAGGTCGCCCCCGACCGACCGGCAGAGGCGTTCACCGCAGCGCTCGTGGCGGGCGCCCTCGGCTCGGTCGTCGCCCCCGTCGCCGTGGGCGCCGCGGTGCCCGTGCTCACGCTGCCGGTCGTGCTCCTCGTCGTCGCCGTCCTCGCCGTCGCCGGTGCGGTCCTCGTGGGCCGCCGCCCCCGCGGCGCCGCCGTCTAGACCCGACCCCGCCGCGGACCGGCGGCGTCAGTCCTCCAGGTGCCGGCGCAGGAAGGCGAGGGTGGCCAGGTCCTCCGCCGTCCCGCCGCCCTCGTGGCCGTTGAAGGGGTAGACGGCCATCTCCTTCGGCCCGCCGTAGGCGTGGAAGGCGCCGAAGACGGTCGACGGCGGCACCACCGCGTCCATGAGGGCGGCCGAGAAGCGCGCCGGCGCCCGGCCGCGCCGCGCCATGACGACGCCGTCGACGTGGGCGAGGACGCCCATGACGACGTCGACCTGCTCGCGGTGGGTCGCGAGGTAGCGCGTGACCTCGTGGAACGGGTCCGCGTCGGTGATGGCGAGGGCCCTCGGGACGTCGCACAGGAAGGGCACCTCGACGGCCAGCGCCGCGACGTCCGGCACGAGCGCCGCGGCGGCGATCGCCGTACCACCGCCCTGGCTCGTGCCGGCGACGGCCACGCGCTCGGGGTCGAGCCCGTCGAGCGTGCGCACGGCGTCCACGGCGCGCGCCGCGTCGGTGAACAGCCGCCGGTAGTAGTAGGTCTCGGGCGAGGTGATGCCGCGCGTCATGACGCCCGGCACCTGCGGCCCGTTGGTGCCCGTGTCGGGCGTGTCGCCGCGGCTCCAGCCGGAGCCCTGCCCGCGGGTGTCCATCTGCAGGTGCGCGAAGCCGGCGCTCGCCCACAGGAGCGACTCCTCGGCCGCACCCCGGCCGCCGCCGTAGCCGACGTACTCGACGAGCACCGGCAGCGGTCCCTCGCCCCGCAGGGCGGGGGCGGGGCGGCGCAGCCAGGCGCGGACGGGCTCGCCGGCGAAGCCGGGGAAGGTGACGTCGTGCACCTCGAGCGTGCGCAGGGGCGTCTCGACGGGTCGGACGGCCACCTCCCCGCCCGCGGCGCGCGCCTCCGCCAGGGTCCGGGCCCAGAACGCGTCCACGCCGTCCGGGTCCTCGACGGCGCTGCGGTACTCCCACAGCTCGGGCTCGCTCATGTCGGTGCGCATGGCCGCATCCTGGCCGGGCCGGAGCCGCTGGTGCGGGAGGTGGCAGCCCCTCGTCGTGCTCTTCCGCGACGAGGGGCTGCCACCTCGTGGGGCGGCGGACGAGCAGGGCACTCCCGACGAGCGCCCCTTCCCGACGAGCGCCCGGCGCGGCACCATCGGCGCAGGGAGGTGCCGGCGTGGACGACGGGCGGGCGGTGTCGGGCGCGGGAGCGCGCTCGGGAGGCCTGCCGCGCGACCTGCTCGCCGCCGCGGCGCGCCTGGAGCGGGCCCTCGCCGACGGCGACGAGCGCGCGGCCGGTGACGCCGTCGAGCCCGGCGGCCTCGCCGTCCGCGACGGCGCGGTGCTCGTGGCCGGGGAGGGGCCGGCGGGCGGGGAGCCCCGTGGCGAGCGGTGGCCGCGCCGGGTGCACGTGCGGGCGCTGGCCGACGGCGTCGTCGCGGTCACGACGGAGGCGGAGCGCCGCGACGGCGGCGCCGTCCTCGGCACGCGCGTCTGGCGGCGCGGGGCGGGCGGCACCTGGTGCGTCGCCCTGGCGCACGCCTCGGCGGCCCCTCCGCCCCCGCCGCCGGAGCCCCTGCTCGACGAGGCCGTGTGGAGCGTGGCGCCGCCCACGACGGGCGCCCTGCTCGGCGGGGCCCTCGAGGGGCCGCTGGCGTGGGTGCGCGTCGCGGTGCAGGACGTCGTCGCCGTCGCCGGGCACCGCGTCGGCGCCGGGGTCCCCGCCTGGCTGGCGCAGGCGCCGCTCGAGCGGACCTGCGCCCCCGCGCTGCAGCGCCTCCTCGACGCGGGCGCCGACGTCGTCGGCGTCGCGCAGACGGGCGAGCTCGGCGCCGCCCGCGACGGCCGCAACCCGCACTACGGCGCTCCCGCCAACCCCGCTGCCCCGGGACGCACGACCGGCGGGGCGGGCGGCGGCGTCGCGGCCGCCGTCGCGTCGGGGTCCGCGGACGTCGCCCTGGGCTCCGACGCCGGCGGGTCGCTGCGCGTGCCGGGGGCCTGGTGCGGGCTGCACGTCTTCCGCCCCACGCACGGGACGGTGCCCGTCGAGGGCGTGCTGCCGGTGAGCCCCTCGAGCGACGCCGTGGGCCTCCTGGCCCGCGACGGGCGCCTCCTGCACGCGGCGGCGCGCGCCCTCCTCGGGAGACCGGCGGGGGCTCCTGACGGGTCCGAGGGCGAGCCGACCGCGCTGCTCCGCAGCGACGAGCTGACCGGCCTCGCCGAGCCGGCCACCGCCGCCGCCGTGGACGCCGCGCTCCTCGCGCTCGCCGTCACGACCGGCCTGCCGGTCGAGGAGGTGCCCGCCTCCGCGCTCGACGCCGGCGATCTGGCGCGCTGGGAACGGGCCGCCGGGGTCGTGGCGGACGCCGAGCTCTGGCACGGCCACGGGCGCTTCCTCCTCGACCACCCGGGCGCGCTGGGTCCGGAGGTCGAGCGGCGCCTGCGCGCGGGCGCCGAGGTCGGACCCGACGAGCTGGCGCGCGCCCGCGCCGACCTCGACACGACACGGGTGCGCCTGCGCGCGCTCCTGGGGGGCGGACGGCTCCTCGCGCTGCCCACCACGAGCGGGCCCGCGCCGTCCGCGCGGCACGACGGGGACGACGGGGACGACGGGGCCGGCACGGCGAGCGACGGCCTGCACCGGCTCCCCGACCTCGCCGGGCTCCCGGCGCTCGTCCTGCCGTGGGGGCGCACCGCGGGCCTGCCGGTCGGGCTGTCGGTCGTCGCCGGACCCCGGTCCGACGACCTGCTGCTGCAGGTGCTCGAGCGCACCGGGCCGGCGCGCGAGCTGCCCGCCTAGCCGTCCGCCGGCGCCCGAGGTGCGCCGCTCAGCCGCCCGCGCCGGTCCCGGCCCGGGAGGGCAGGGCCGACGTCCCCTGGTGGGGGACGCGCACCTGCTGGCCGGCGGCCTCGCCCTCGCGCTCCCCCGGCGACATCCGGGCCGTCCCGTGCCCGGGCACCTGCTCGGGCGCGAAGGGGCGGGCCAGGAGGTAGCCCTGCGCCTCGTCGCAGCTGAGGGCCCGCAGCTGCGCGAGCTGGCCGACGTGCTCGACGCCCTCGGCGACGACGCGCAGGCCCGCCGCCTGGCCGGCCTGGACGACGAGCGCCAGGAGCCCGGTGTCGGCGGCCGTTCCGGAGACGAAGGAGCGGTCCACCTTGAGCGCGTCGGCCGGCAGGTTCCGCAGCTGCGCCACGGACGTGTAGCCGGTGCCGAAGTCGTCGATGCTGGCGCGCACGCCGAGCGCCCGGAGCGCCGCCAGGTGCTCGCCGGCGGTGGAGGCGTCCACGAGCACGGTCTCGGTGATCTCCACGACGAGCTGGTGCGGGTCGAGGCCCGAGCGCTCCAGCGCACCGGCCACGTGGTCGACGACGACGCGCCGCGCGAGGTGGCGGCCGGAGAGGTTGACGGCGACGTGCCGCCCCGCGAAGGCGTCGGGGTCGGCCGCCGTCCAGGCGGCCATCTGGCGGGTGGCCTCCTCCAGCACCCAGCGGTCGAGGTCGCACACGAGGTCGGAGCGCTCCGCGACGGGGATGAAGAGGTCCGGTGGGACGAGGCCGACCCCGGGCCGCTCCCAGCGGACGAGCGCCTCGTAGCCGGTGACGGCGCCCCCGGCGAGCTCGTGCACCGGCTGGTAGCGCAGGACCAGCTCGCCGGCCGCGAGGCCGTGCACGAGCGCGGCCTCCACGGCGGCCTGCTCCTCGAGCTCGCGGCGCAGGTCGGTGTCGACGACGACGGCGCGACCTCGCCCGCCCTCCTTGGCCCGGGCCAGGGCGACGCCGCCGTCGGCCAGCAGGGCGTCGGCCGTCGTCCCGCGCCCGCACGCCAGGGCCGCACCGACGCTGACGCCGACGGCGACGTCCCGGTCGCCCGCGGGCAGCGGCGCGGAGAGGGCGACGACGACGAGGTCGGCGACCTCGCGCAGCTCGAGGGCCGTGCGCCGCCCGAGGACGACGAGGAACTCGTCGGCGCCGAGCCGCCCGACGTGGTCGTCCGTGCGCACGAGGGCCCGCAGGCGGTCGGCGGCGCCGCGGAGCACCTCGTTGCCGACGCCGGGCCCGTAGCGGTCGTTGACCTGGGTGAAGCGGTCGAGGTCGACGCGCAGCAGGCCGACGAGGCGGTCGTCGGCCCGCGGGTGCGCGTGCTGGGAGTGCAGGGCCACCTCGAGCGCCGCGAGCGAGGGCGCGCGGCTCGGAAGGCCCGTGAGGGCGTCGTGGGAGGCCTGGTGCGCGACCCGGGCGACGAGGGACTCGCGCTCGCGGGCGGCGGAGGACACCTCGGCGGTGGCGCGGTCGAGCCGCGTGACCACGAGGAGCGCCATCGCCGCGGCGGCCACCACCACCGCCCAGCCCGAGAGCCTCGCGCCGCTCACGAGCTGGAGCGCGAGCACGCCCGGGGCCACGAGGAGGGCCCCCGCGAGCCCGACCGCCCGCCGGCGGCCGGGCACCGCGCCGGAGCGCGACGCCACCGGGGCGGGGTCCGCCGTCGCGCTCGGGTGCAGGGCCGCGGCGCCGGCGGTGAGGTAGGAGGCCATGTAGACGACGTTCACCGCCCCCTCGACGACGTCGGTGGACGCCGACAGCGAGGAGTACAGGACGTCGGCCACGAGCATGAGCCCGAGGGAGGCGCCGAGCAGGCGCGTCGACGTCGACCGCCCGACCGGCAGCCCGAGGAGGGGGACGAGCAGGCCGAGCAGCAGGACGTCGCCGAGCGGGTAGGCCAGGCTGACGGCCTGCTCGAGCGGGCTGGCGTGCTCGGCGTGCAGCAACGGCTCGACGACGCCCACCCAGCACGGGAGCGCCAGGCCGACGACGACGACGGCGACGTCGAGCAGCGCCGCGGGCTCAGCGCCCCGCGCCCGGCGGCGCAGGTGGACCACGAGGCCAGCGGCGAAGAGGGGGTAGGCGAGCAGGTACAGCGCGTCGGCGGGCGAGGGGTACGGGTCGGTCGAGCAGCTCGGCGTAGACCTGGTAGACGAGGTCGCCCAGGCCCCAGGAGAGGACGGCGGCGGCGACGAGCGCCCACCCGGCGCGACCGGCGGCGCCGCGGCGCCCGGTCGGGGGGAGGACGGCCCGCGGGAGGACGGCCCCGCGCAGGACGGCGGCCGCCCCGACGAGCGAGGCGATCACGAAGACGGCGGACCGGACGGGGCCCGTCGGCAGCAGCGCGTACGTCGCGCAGAGCGCCACCGCCGCCGCGCCGTAGCCCAGCAGCCCCCTCGTCCCGACCACGCGCCCCCCTCGTGCTCCCCGCGTCCGCGGCTCCTCCCCCCCATCGGCGTCGGGCGGCCCGTCCTGAGGGTGCTCCCCCGACGGGGAGACCGTCCGGCGAACGCGGGAACCCGTCCGCCGCCGGTCCCGGCCCGCGCCCGTCGGCGCGCTGCGGCAGGGTGGCGCGGTGGCCGACGCTCCCGATCACCCCTCCGACCACCGACCGCACGGACCCGGGCCGGGCCCGTCGCCCGCGGACGGGGCGGCCCGCGACTCGGCCGACGAGCCGGGCCGCGGCCCCGGGCACGCCCCCGCGGACGCGCCGCGCGGCGTGCGCCTGGCCTACGCCGCGCTGACCGCCGGGCGCGACGCCCTCGCCGCGGGCGCCCGGCGCCTCGGCTGGACGCCCGCCCTGCTCGCCTACCCCGGCTACGCCGGCCCCGGGGGCGCCCGGGTCCTGGGCCGCGTGCTGCTCGCACCGCCGGGCGTCGAGCCCTCCCGCCGCCGCGGCCTGCCGGGGTGGCGGCGCTTCCTCACCCTCGAGCTGCCCGACCAGGCGGTCGAGGTGCACCTGCCCGGCACGGCCGTGACGGCGGTCAGCGACGGCTCGGGCCTCCTCGACGTGGTGGTCGACGCCGCGCTCCCGCCGGGCCCGACGGACGTCCGGCTCAGCGCGCCCGGCGTCGCCGCGCGACCCGACGTCCGCGGCGTCGTCCACACGGCCCCCGCCGGGCCGGTCCGCGGCGTCGTCTGCGACGTCGACGACACCGTCTGGGTCACCGGTCTCTCGCGCCCGCTCGTCGCCTTCTGGCGCACGGTCGCCCGTTCCAGCGCCCAGCGCCACCCCGTGCCCGGCGTCGCGGGGCTGCTGCGCGCGCTCGTCCGCGACGAGCCGCACGCGCCCGTCGTCTACCTGTCGAACGGGACCTGGAACCTCAACGGGCCCGTCGTC
The DNA here is from genome assembly GCF_947499845.1 of uncultured Pseudokineococcus sp. Taxonomy (GTDB): domain Bacteria; phylum Actinomycetota; class Actinomycetes; order Actinomycetales; family Quadrisphaeraceae; genus Pseudokineococcus. The sequence continues at coordinate 8,741 of NZ_CANMPM010000005.1, read as the reverse complement.
CGCTTCCTGCGGCGCCACCGCTTCCCGGCCGGGCCGGTGCTCATGACGGACTGGGGCGTGACGCCCGAGCGGTGGTTCCGCGACGGGCGCCAGCACAAGCGCGACACCCTGGAGCGGCTCGTGCGCGAGCTGCCGCACGTCCGCTGGGTGCTCGTCGGGGACGACGGCGAGCACGACCCGGCCGTCTACCGCGACCTCGCCCAGCGGCACCCGGACGCGGTGGAGGCGGTGGCGGTCCGGCAGGTCGCGCCGGGCAGCCGGCCCGTCGTCGACGCCGAGGGCGACGTCCCCGTCGTCTCCGCGCCGGACGGGCGCGCCCTGCTCGAGGCGCTGGAGCCGCACCTCGGGCGCCCGCGACGTCCTTCGACCGACTGAGCACCGACCGACCCGCGCGCCCCGGTCCCGGGGGATAGTCGGCGGGTGCGCCTCCCGCTGACCGCCGTGCTGACCGCCCTCGTGGCGGTCGCCGCCGTGGAGCTGCCGATGGCCGCGCCCGCGGGGGCGAGCACGTCGTCGGCGACCACGACCGCGGGCGAGGAGGGCGCCACTCCCTCGCCGCCGGCGGAGGACGTCGGCCGCCTCGACGTCGCGCCGCTGCAGGCGATCGTCGACGAGGCCGCCGAGGACGACGTGCGGCTGTCGGTCGGCGTGCAGTCGCTCGGCGGCGCGACCCTCACCGACGGCCCCGTCGTCGTCGGGTCGACGGAGCCGTACTCCTCCGCCAGCCTCATCAAGGTGGCCCTCGTCGTGGCGGCGCTGCGGGCCGTCGACGAGGGCGACCTCGCGCTGGACCAGGTCGTCGAGGTGACGAACCGCGACGACGTCCCGGGGACGGGCGTCATCGCCGGCTACTCCTCCCCCTACCCCGCGACGGTGGCCGAGCTCGCCGAGCTCTCCATCACGGTGAGCGACAACACGGCGAGCAACGTCCTCGCCGAGACCGTGGGGCTGGACGCCGTCGAGCGCCTCGTGGCCGACCTCGACCTGGAGCCCACGCGCATGGGCCGGCTCTTCTTCTCGGACGGGCCGGTCGGCGAGAGCAACGACCTCGACACCGCGAGCACGGTCGAGCTCCTGAGCGCGGTGCACGAGGGCGAGGTGCTGAGCGCCGCCTCGCGCGACCTGCTCCTGGGCTGGATGCGCGACCAGCAGCTCGACACGAAGTTCGCGCCCGTGCTCGAGGGCGTGCCGCTCGCGAGCAAGACGGGCGACACCTCCGAGGTGAGCCACGACGGCGCCTACCTGCTCGAGGAGGGGCGCGAGACCGTCCTCGTCGTCCTCAGCGAGACCGAGGACGGCCGCTCGCCGACGGCGGCCGCCGACCCCTACCTCGCCGACGTCGCCGAGGAGGTCGCGGCGCAGGTGGCCGCCGCCCCGCCGGCTCCGGCGGCCACCGCCGCCGCCGTCGAGGACGGCGCGGTGGGCGACGCCGTCCGCACGGCGCTCGAGGAGCCCGAGGAGGAGAGCGGGTCGGCGCTGCCCGCGGTCGGCGCCGCGCTGCTGGGCGTCCTCGCCGCCCTCGCGCTGGCCGTGGTGGCCCTGCGGGCGCGGGTGCTCCTGCGCCGGCGGCGGCGCGCGCGCCGCTGACCGGCGGGTCCCCGCCCGGCCCCGAGGTGCTCCGCGGCCGGCGGTGCTCCGGGGGCGGTCAGACGGCGCGGGACGGGACGCGGGAGCCGGAGCGCGACAGCAGCGCGACGGAGGCCGCGACCGCCAGGACGCCGACGACGAGCACCGGCGTCCACCCCGGCCGCACCGCGTCGCCGAGCAGCACGAGCCCCGCCGAGCCCGGCAGCACCACCTCGGTGACCGACACGACGCCGACGACGGGGCCCGGCTGGCCGTGGCGCAGGGCCGCCGCGACGTGCAGGACGCCGGTGACGCCGAAGACGACGACGGCCCAGACGAGCGGGCGGCCGAGCAGGTCGGCGTCGACGCGGACGTCGGGCGAGAGGTGCAGCGCCCGGACGCCCAGCGCCGCGCCCCCGTACGCCGTCCCCGCGGCGGCCGCGAGGACGAGCGGCCGCCCCGCGCGGGCGAGCGGCAGGCCCGCCGCGGCCAGGGCGAGGGCGACGACGAGGAGCACCGGGGCGGCCGCGGACGGGAGCGTGCCCTCGGACCGCTGCCCGGTCGTGGCCCCCGCCACGAGGACGAGCGCGAGGACGACGCCGGCGACGCCCACCAGCTGGGAGCGCGGCATGCGACGCACCCGGAAGCGGTGGGCGGCGAGGGCCGTCAGGGCGACCGAGGAGGTCAGGACCGATTGGACGGTGATGACCGACAGGTACCGCAGCGCGACGACGGCGAGCACCCACCCGAGCGCGTCGAGGACGAGGCCGACGAGGTAGGCGGGCTGGCGCCACAGCGGGCGGTCCGAGGTGGCCCGGCGGCTGCCCGCCGCCTCGAGGAGCGTCGCGGCCGTGTTGACGAGCATCGCCACGACGGCGACGAGGAGGGCGACGACCGTCACGCCGCACCCCCGACCCGCGCGGCGCCGGAGGAGGCGGACGCGACCGGGGGCGCCATCCGCACGACCTCGGGCCGCGTGCCGTCGGCCTCGGTCCACGACGCGAGGTGCCGGCGGACGGCGCGCCAGCCGAGGCGCTCGTAGGCGCGCACGGCCGGGCTGGCCGCGACCACCTGGAGGTCGACGTCGAGGCCCAGCTCCTCCGCCCGCCCGAGGGCCGCGGCGAGCAGCGCCGCCGCGAGCCCGCGGCCACGGGCCGCCGGGTCGACGAAGAGCCGGACGACCTCGAGGGCGGCGTCGGTCGGCAGGCCGCGGCCGGGCGCCCGGTCGACGAGGAGGACGTGCCCGAGGAGCGCCGCCCCCTCGACGGCCACCCAGGCGCCGCGCGCGCCGTCGGGCCGCAGCCACCCCTCCGGGTCCGCCGGCCACCGCGACGGGTAGCCGTCCGCGGCGTGCACCCCGGCCAGCACCCCCGCCGCCGCCCCGACGTCCCCGTCCGTCCGCTCGCGCACCACCACCACGGGGGGAGAGCCTGCCGCACCGCGGCGGCCGGGCCCGCACCGGCGGGCCGTCCGGGGCCACCCACGTCGTCGGGCGGGCGGTCGCCCGGACGGGAAGCCGACGGGCCCCGGCGCCGTTGTCCCGGCCATGCGCGCGATGAGCTACGACGCCTACGGCGACCTCGACGTCCTCCACCCCTCCGAGCTGCCCGAGCCGAAGCTGGCGCCCGGGGCCGTCCTCGTGGAGGTCCGGTCGGCGTCGGTCAACCCGGTCGACTGGAAGCTCATGGCCGGGGGCCTGGACGGGCTCATGGACGTCGTCTTCCCCGTCGTCCCGGGCTGGGACGCCGCGGGGGTGGTCGTGCGCACCGGCCCCGACGTCCCCGAGCTCGCGGTCGGCGACGAGGTCCTCACCTACGCCCGCAAGGACCTCGTCCACGGCGGCACGTACGCCGAGCAGGTCGCCGTCCCGGCGGTGGGCGTCGCCCGCAAGCCCGCCGCGATGTCCTGGGACGAGGCCGCGAGCCTGCCCCTGGCCGGGCTGACGGCGCTGCGCATGGTCGAGCTGCTCGACGTCGGCTCGGACGACGTCGTGCTCGTCCACGGCGCCTCGGGCGGCGTGGGGCATCTCGCGGTCCAGGTGGCCCACGCCCGCGGCGCCCGCGTCATCGGCACGGCGAGCGAGCGCAACCACGACTTCCTGCGCGACCTCGGCGCCGAGCCGGTCGTCTACGGCGACGGCCTGCCCGAGCGCGTGCGCGCGCTGGCGCCCGAGGGCGCGACGGTCGTGCTGGACGCCGTCGGCGGCGTGCTCGAGCAGACGCTCGCCGTCCTGGCCCCCGAGGGCCGCCACGCCTCCATCACGGAGCCCTCGGTCGAGGAGCACGGCGGCCGCTGGGTCTGGGTCCGCCCCGACGGCGCGGCCCTCGCGCGGCTGACCGCCCTCGTCGAGCGCGGCCAGCTGCGGGTCGAGGTGCAGCGGACCTTCCCGCTCGAGGAGGTCGCGGACGCGGTGCGCCTCTCGCAGGAGGGGCACGTGCGCGGCAAGGTCGCGCTCCGGGTGAGCGACGGGGTCAGCGAGGGCTGAGCTCCCGCTCGGCCCGCGGGGCGTCGTCGGCGGGGGCGCTGCCGGAGCCGCGGACGACGTCCGTGGGCCGCGGCAGGTGCGCGACGGCGTCCACCACCGCGGCGTCGTGCGCCACCACGGCGCCCTTGCCCGCGCGCTTGGCGGCGTACATGGCGGCGTCGGCGCGGGCGAGGAGCTCGTCCGCCGTCGGCGTCGGGTCGTCGGCGCCGAGGTGGGCGACGCCCGCGCTCACGCCCACCCGGAGGTCGGTGCCCGTCAGCGCGTAGGTGCCGGACAGCACCTCCTCCAGCCGGTGGACGACGGCGCGGGCGCTCGCCGACCCCTCGACGAGGAGGGCGAACTCGTCCCCGCCCATGCGGGCCAGGGTGTCCCCCGGCCGCACGAGCGGGGCCCACTCCTGCGCGAGGTGGACGAGCAGGTCGTCGCCCGCCGCGTGCCCGAGGGTGTCGTTGACGTCCTTGAAGTCGTCGAGGTCGAGCACGACGACGGCGAGCGGGCGCGGGTCGCGCCGGTGCAGCGCGAGGGCGTGCTCGAGCCGGTCGAGGAGCAGGGAGCGGGTCGCGAGACCGGTGAGGTCGTCCGTCGTCGCGAGGCGCACCAGCTCGGCCTCGCGCTCGGCGGCCCGCTCGGCGAGGGCCTCCGCGTGGAGGATCTGCGAGAGCAGCCCGGCGAGGACGTCGAGGAAGCCGCGGTGCTCCTCCGCGCTGTCGGGGAGCCGCTCGGGGCTGAAGCCGCAGAGCGTGCCGAAGAGCTCGCCACCGGCGGAGCGGATGGGGGCGCCGACGTAGCCGTCGATGGGGAAGGCCGCGCGGGCGGCGGCCCCGGCCATCGCGACGTCGGCGTCGACGTCGGGGACGACCTGCGGGGAGTCGCCCGCAGCCATGTGCTGGCACAGCGAGGCCGCCCACGGGACGACGGTCCCCTGGGGGAAGTCGTAGGAGGCGTCGCGGACGGCCAGGAAGACCTGGTCGTCGTCGTCGCGTCGCGTCACCGTTCACAGACCCAGGGGCAGCGCGGTGGCGAGGTGGTCGAGGACGACGCGGCACGCCTGCTCGAAGGTCAGCAGGGCGGGGACGCGCCCGGCAGCGTCCACGGCCACCCCTCCTGCAGCGCCGCGTCCTGCGGCTCGCCGGAGCATCGGCAGGACGGACGCCGGCCTTGAGCCGTCGGCTCGCCCGGGCGCGGGGCGCCCGGCGCCGTCAGAGGTAGGTGCCGGTGAGCGGCTCCGCCCTCCAGCGCCCGTCGGCGACGACCCGCAAGAGGCGCTCTGTGGTGAGGTCGCGCCCGTGGTCGAGGACGGCGCGGCGCACGACCTCCCGCAGGTCCGCGCCGGTGGCGCCCGCGGGCAGGGCCGCGGCGACGGCCGTGGTGTCGACGCGGGGCCGCTGCTCGCCGTCGCCGGCGGCGCCAGCAGCGGGGAGCCGTCCGAGGTAGCGGTCGAGGATGCGGGCGCTCGCCGCCCGGTCCGGCGGGGCCAGGGTGACGGTGCTGTCGAAGCGCGCCGAGCGGGTCACTGCGGCGTCGAGGGCCGCGGGGTCGTTCGTCGAGGCGAGGGTGAGGACGTCGGTGTAGACCTCCGTGCCGTCGAGGACGGCGAGGAAGTCGGCGAGGGCCGTGCCGCGGGCGCCCGCGCGCCGGTCGCCGAGGTAGAGGTCGACGTCCTCGAGGACGACGACGCACGGGCCGAGGTCGGCGGTCTCCCGGTAGACCTGCCGCAGGACGCTGCTGGCCGCGGCGGCGTCCACGACGACGACCGTGAAGGCGCCCGCCATCTCGCGCGCGACGACGCGCGACAGCGCGCTCTTGCCCACCCCGGGCGGCCCGGCGAGGAGCACGCCGCGGTTCGTGCCGAGGCCCATCTCGCGCAGCACGTCGGCGCGCGTCGTCAGCGCCGACGTGGCGGCGTCGACCTCGGCCCAGACGGCGGCGGGCAGGACGAGGTCCTCGCGCCCGCCGGGGCCGAGCGACGTCGGCTGCAGCTCGAGCGGCAGCCGCGCCCCGGCGTGGAGCACCCGACCGCGGAAGAAGCCCTTGTCGCGCCGCGCCGTCGCGAGGACGTCGTCGACGAGCGCCCGCGCGGCCGCGTGGTCGGCGGGGCGCGCGAGCACGCGCAGCGACGCCGGGTCGGGGTCGAACTCGCTGCGCGAGAGCTGCACGACGACGTCGACGTCCGCCGCCGTGCCGGCCGGGAAGGCGACGGCGGCCGACGTCGGCACGGAGACGTGGTCGCCGTCGAGGTCGATGCGCGTCCACGTCGGGGCCTCGCCGTCCTCGACCGGGCCGAGGACGGCGCTCGGGTGGGCGGCCAGGAGGTCCGCGACGACGGCGCCCACGGACACCGACCGCGTGTGGGTGAGCGCCACCCGCTCGAGCACGAGCGAGGTGTGCGGCTGCCCGAGGTGGGCCTCGACGAAGCCGCCCGCCGTGCTGCTGCTGCCGCCGCCGGCGCCGGTGAGCAGCTGCCCGAGGACCTCGAGCGAGCGCCGCACGAGCGGGTGCTCGCCGTCGAGGGCGGCCGTCGTGGCAGGTGCGTCGGGAGCGGGGGTCGCGGTCGCAGCGGCGGGCGGGGCGGCGGGGGCGTCGTCGGTCGGCACGCGGCCAGTCTGCCGAGGCCCGTCACGGCGACGTGCGTCCATGTCGCCCTCACCGCACGCCCCCACGGGGCGACGTGTGGCCATGTCGCCCCGACTGCACGCCCCTACGGGGCGACGTGTGGCCATATCGCCCTTCAGCCGCACCCCCGGAGGCGACGTGCGGCCATGTCGCCCTCAGCCCGCACCCCCGGAGGCGACGTGTGGCCATATCGCCCCCACCCGCGCCGCGCCCGCACTCCCGGAGGCGACGTGTGGCCATGTCGCCGCTCGCCCGCACCCACACGGGGCGGCGTGTGGCCATATCGCCCTTCAGCCGCACCCCCGGAGGCGACGTGCGGCCACGTCGACCGGCCCACGCCGTCCCGCTCGGCGGGCAGGATGCGCGGCGTGGACGGGATGCTCCTGCGCTCGGTGCGCCTGGTCGGCGCCCCCGACCCGCGCCGCGCGCGCGACGTGCTCCTCCTCGGCGGGCGGGTGGCCGCTGTCGCGGACGCCGGCGCGCTCGCCCCGCGCGGGCTCGACGGCGCGGCGCTGCCGGTGCTCGACGGCGCGGGAGCCGCGCTGCTGCCGGGGCTCGTGGACGCGCACGTGCACCTCGCGGACTGGGCGGCCGACCGCCGCCGGCCGGACGTCTCCGGGGCGCGCACCCCCGAGGAGGCGGCCGCGCTGCTCGCCGCCGCGGACGCCGAGCGGGGGCGGCGCGACGACGTGCTCGTCGGGCGCGGGTTCCGCGACGGCCTGTGGCCGACGTCGCCGCGCGCGCACCACCTCGACGCCGCGCTGCCGGGCCGCGCCGTCGTCGTCGCCAGCCAGGACCTGCACAGCGCGTGGTGCAGCACGGAGGCCGCCCGCCGCTTCGGTCTCGGCGAGGACTGCTCGGGGCTGCTCGTCGAGGGCGCCGCGATGGCGCTGCTCGGCGACGCGGGCGCCGTGCCGCCGGAGGTCGGCGACGCGTGGGTGCTCGGGGCGGCGCAGGACGCGGCGGCGCGGGGCACGACGGCGCTGGTCGACCTCCAGCGCGCACCCGTCGAGGACTGGGCGCGGCGGGCCGGCGCCGCCCGCCCCGCCGCGGACGGCGCGGAGCCCGGCGCCGGACCGGCGCTGCGCGTGGCCGTGGGCGTCTGGCGCGAGCACCTCGACGGCGTCCTCGCCGCGGGGCTGCGCAGCGGCGACCCGCTGCCCGGCGTGGACGACCCGGTGGCGGCCGACCGCGTGCGCCTCGGGCCGCTGAAGCTCTTCGTCGACGGGTCGCTCGGCACGCGGACGGCGTGGTGCTCGTGCGCGTACGCCCGGACCCGGGTGGGCGGGCGGGAGAGCACCGGTCTGGGCGGCGTCGAGCCGCGGGACCACCACGGGATGCTGCTGCTGCCGCCGGACGAGCTCGAGGTGCTGCTGCGCCGCGCGACGTCCGCGGGCCTCGTGACGGCGGTGCACGCCATCGGCGACGCCGGCGTGCGGGCGGCCCTCGACGCCTACGAGGCCGCCGGCTGCCCGGGTCGGGTCGAGCACGCCCAGCAGGTGCTGGCCGAGGACCTCCCGCGCTTCGCGGCGCTCGGGGTGACGGCGAGCGTCCAGCCGCGGCACGCCGTCGACGACCGCGACCTCGCCGACCTGCACTGGGCGGGCGCCACCGACCGCGCCTTCCCCTACGCCGCCCTGCTGGCCGCGGGCGCCGACGTCGTCCTCGGCTCGGACGCGCCCGTGGCGCCGCTCGACCCGTGGGACGCCCTCGCCAGCGCGCTGCACCGCACCCTCGACGGGCGCGGCGCCTGGCACCCCGAGCAGCACCTCACGCTGGCGCAGGCGCTGGCGGCCTCCTGCGGCGGTCGCTCGCACGTGCGGGTGGGCGACGCCGCCGACCTCGTGCTCCTCGCCGAGGACCCGGCCGACGTCCTCGCGGAGCGGGGCCCGGCGGCGCTGCGCGAGCCCGAGGTGCTCGGGACGCTCGTCGGCGGCCGCTGGACCCACCGCGCGACGGCGCTGCGCGGCTGAGCCCTGATCCACCGGTGGTGGGCGGCGTGGCGGGGGTGATGTAGGCCGGGGTGCCCCGGTGACCAGGAAGGATGTCGAGTGCGACGTCCACACCCCGCCGGTTA
>NZ_CANMPM010000004.1 GCF_947499845.1 uncultured Pseudokineococcus sp. | reverse complement strand
TCGCGTCGGTGCCTTCGTGTCCTGGTGTGTCGTCCGTGGCGGCGGGGACCGGGTCGACGGGGACCGGGTCGACGGGGGCGGGCTGGTCGAGGGCGTGCTGGTCGGTCCTCGGCTGGGTGGGTGCGGGGGGTCGGGGGAGCAGGGGTGGGCCGGGGACGGTGGTGGTCTGTCCCAGGGGTGAGGTCCAGGTGACGGTGGTGTCGGTGGGGTCGTGGGTGGTGGGGGTGTCGGTCCATCCGTGGTGGTGCTTGGCGAGGTGGTGGGTGCGGCAGCGGGGGCTGAGGTTGCAGGGGCAGGTGGGGCCGCCGGTGGCGTGGGGGGTGGCGTGGTCGAGGTCGCAGCGGGTGGCGGGGATGCGGCAGCCGGGGTAGGTGCAGGTGGGGGTGCGGGTGCGCACGTAGCGGTCGGTGGGGGCTGAGGGTCGGTAGGGGCCGCCGCCGACGGCGGCGACGGGGCAGGCGCTGCGGGGTCGCCGGGGCAGGGCCGGCGCGCGTGGCGCGGTGCCGGGCGGCGCTGAGGGCGCACCACCGCTGCCGGGGACGCCGGGGCCTTCGGTGTCGTCACCGCCGCCGGGGCCTCCGGGGTCGCCGGTGTCGTCACCGCTGCCGGGATCGCTGGGGCCACGGGAGCCGCCGCCGCTGCCGTCGTCGCAGCTGGGGCGGTCATCGCCGGGCCAGCCGTCCCTGCCGCCGGGGTCGTCGCTCCCGCCGGGGTGGCCGTGGCGGGGTGGGTCGGTGGTCAGGAGGTGGCCGTCGAGGGCGATGAGCTGGCCGGTGAGGGGGTGGGTGAGGGCGCGGCGGAAGGGGGCGCCGGTGGCCAGGAGCTCGCGGACGTGCTCGACGGGCACCGGGCCGGTGGCGGGGGTGTGGGCGGGTTCGTCGTCGAGGCCGAGGAGGCTGGTGAGGGCGACGACGACCTGGACGCCGCGGCCGGGCCGGGGCGGAGGGCTCGTGATGGCGGTTCCCTCGCCCTCGGAGGCGTCGAGACTCCCGTCGGTGCTGGTGCTGGTGCTGGTGCTGGTGCTGGTGCTGGTGCTGGTGCTGGTGCTGGTGAGGGCGAGGTCGACGAGGGCGTCGAAGCGGCGGGCGTCGAGGCCGCGGCGGTCGGGCATGCCGGTGGCGTGGGGGGTGTCGCGGGCGGTGGTGAGCAGGTGGGGGTCGGCGAGGCCGGCGGTGGTGGCGGCGTGGGGGTCGGTGCGTCCGTGGGGGCCGGTGCGGGTGGTCGCGGTGGTGGTGAGGTGGTCGTGGACGGCGGCGAGGTCGAGGGCGGGGCCGGTGGCGGTCAGCTGGGCGAGCCCGTCGGGCAGGGGGTGCAGGCGCACGGACCGGTCGCGGGTGCCGGTGCGGGCGCGTTCGCGGGTCGCGGTGGGTGCCAGTCGGGCGAGCAGGTAGCGGAGGCGGGCGGCGAGCTGGCCGGTGGTCAGGGGGCCGAGGGCGGGGGCGAGCTGGGCGTCCAGCTGCCTGGCGTGCTCGGGGGGCAGGGGGGTGAGGGCGTCGGTGACGAGGCGGGCGCGGGGCGGGTCGATGCGCCCGTCGGCCAGGGCGGTCATGGTGGTGGGCGCGAGGGTGTTCAGGACCTGAGCCTGCTCGACCAGGCGGGTCGCGGCGGTGCGGGTCAGGCGCAGGGCCAGGGCGATCTCGGCGGCGGCGGCCGCGGCGGGGTCGCCCACCGGGTCCACGCCCACGACGCCCGCTCCGCCCGCTCCGCCAGAGCCGGCGGGTCCGCCGGGGCGGGCCATCTCGTCCACGAGGTCGGCGATGCGGCGCAGGGTGCGGGCGTGGGCGCGGGAACGCTCGGTCTCCTCGGCGCGGATCTCCTCGAGGAGGGCCCGGGCGCGGTGGCGGGCCAGGGGCAGGTCACCGGTCGGCACGCCCACCGCGACCACCCCCTCAACCGTCACCCGAACACGTGTTCGAAGTCTACGTGGGGTGGAGTGGCAGGGCGAGTGCTCGGCCACCGCTCGTCCGGGTGGTCCTCGCCCCCCTCCCGGGGCGGGTGGTCGTCCCCGGCGACGCGACGGCCCCGGACGGGCGGCGCAGCGCCGACCCGCCGCCCCACCGGGTGTCGCGCGGGGAGGGCGCCGCAGCGAGCGCCTCGGGGCGGCAGCGCTGATCGGGCGGCCGCGAGCCGCCGAGTCGAGGCCTCGCTCGGACCAGCGGGACGACGTCGGCCACGGACACGCAGACGCGCGTCGGCCGGTGGGCGAGGACGTCGGCGTCGTCGCGCCGCGACCGCCTCGGGCAGGATGGACGCCCGTGGCCGAGCTCGTCTTCTTCTCCGGGACCATGGACTGCGGCAAGTCGACGCTGGCGCTGCAGATGGACCACAACCACGCCGCCCGGGGCCGTGGTGGCCTCGTCTTCACCCGCGACGACCGCGCCGGTGAGGCCGTGGTCTCGAGCCGCCTCGGACTGCGCCGCCGCGCCGTCGAGGTCGCCGACGGGACCGACCTGTGGGCGGAGGTGGGCCGTCGCCGGACGGCGGGGGAGCGCGTCGACTACCTCGTGTGCGACGAGGCGCAGTTCTACTCCGCGGCGCAGGTCGAGCAGCTGGCGCGCGTCGTCGACGAGCTGGACGTGGACGTCTTCGCCTTCGGCATCACCACCGACTTCCGCACGCGTCTGTTCCCCGGCTCGCAGCGGCTGCTCGAGCTGGCCGACCGGGTGCAGGTGCTCCAGGTCGAGGCGCTGTGCTGGTGCGGCGCCCGCGCCACCCACAACGCCCGCACCGTCGGGGGCGCGATGGTCGTCGAGGGCGAGCAGGTCGTCGTCGGGGACGTCGGCGCCGACGCGCAGGGCGGCGACGTCGGCTACGAGGTGCTGTGCCGGCGCCACCACCGGCAGGGCCGCACGGCCGCGGCCGCCCGCGCCGCCGCCCTGTCCCCGGACGTGCTGCCCTTCGGCTGAGCCGGGCGCACGGCCCCGGAACGGGGGCTGTCAGTCCTTGCGCTGCCCGAAGACGATGTCGTCCCAGCTCGGCACGCTCGGGCGCGCGCCGCGCCTGGACGGGCGCGGCCGGGGCCTCTCGGCCTCGTCCGCGGGTGCGCCGCCCTCCTCGTCGGCGCCCGCGGCAGGGGGGCGCGGCGGCTCGGGGAGCAGCTCCTCCTGGCCGGGGACGCCCTCGTCCTCCGCGGGGCGGGCGCCGCCACGGCGCCGACGACGGCGGGGGGCCGGGGAGGCGTCGTCGTCGGCGTCCGCCGGCGCGGCGTCCGCGGCAGCCGTCGCGGGCTCCGCGTCCACCGCCTCCGGCAGGGGCTCGAGCGCCAGGACGCCGTCGTCGACCGCCTCCTCGGGGCGCGAGGCCGGCGGGTGGGCCGCCGGCGGCTCGCCCGCCGCGTCCCACGGGTCCTCGCCGGCGCCCTCGGACCCGCCCCCGGCCTCCTCGTCGGCCTCCTGGTCGGCCCGGGGCCCGGTGAGCGCCTCGAGCTCGGCCCAGGTCAGGGCCTCCAGCTCCTCGTCGTCGGGGTCGGCGAGCGGCTGGCGGCGGCCGCGGCGGCCGCGCAGGTGCTCGAGCAGGTCGAGGGTGCGGCCCGCCCGCTCGCGCCGGTCCGCCTCGGCGCGCGCGGCGTCGTCCTCGCCCTCCGCCTCGTCGCCGGTCTGGGCGCCGGTCTGGGCGCCGCTCGTCGCGGGGCCCTCGGCGCCCGTCCGCTCGTCGCGCCCGGTGCCGGCGGGGGAGGGGCGCCCTCGCCGGCTGGCGAGGTCGACGGGCGCGTCGTCGCGGGCGGCGGGGCGGGCGGTGCCGCCCCCGTCGACGTCGTAGACCTGCTCGCGCACGGCGGCGAGACGGGGGGCCGAGGCCGGGGGCGCCTCGTCGACGTCGACCGAGGACAGCCAGCGGGCCTCGTCGTCGAGGGCCTCGAGGTGGGCGCGCTGGAGGTCGAGCGACCAGGTGGCGCGGCGCTCCCGCCCGCCCGCGCGGAAGGCCGCGCGCACGAGCCACGCGCCGTCCTCGCGGCGCCACGCGTCCCAGGCGGCGCCGCCCTCGGCCCCGCGCTCGAGGAGGCGGTCGGCCACGAGGGTCTCGAGCGCCGGGCTGCGGCCGGAGCCGTCGCGCCAGCGCACGGGCAGCGCCCGCGCCCGCTCGGCGACGTGCGCCCGCTCGGCCAGGACGGGGCCCTCGTAGCGGCGCACCCGCTCCTCGGCGACGCCCGTGGCGGCGGCGATCTCGGCGGCGTCCTCCCCGGCGCGCAGCCGGGCCTGGATCTCGCGCGGCGTGAGCGCCGCGGGCTGGCCGGCGGGCGCCGCGGGGGCCGCCGGCCCCCGCCGGGCGGCGAGGCGCAGCGCGTCGTCCGCGCGGAGGCGGAACCGGGTGCCGCCGGGGGCGGCGAGGACGAGGTGCTCCCCGTCGTCGTCCACCCCGACGAGCGTCAGGTCCTGCATCGTCGTCCGCCCCTCCGCCGGTCGGCGCTCCTCGCCGACGTCGCCGGGCAGCCTGCCACCCCGGCGCCCGCGCGTGGGCGAGGCCCAGCGGCGGGTCGACCGGCGGGTCTTGCCGCCGGCCGGGCGGCGGGGCGGCGGCGCGCCGTCCCGGGCCCCGAGGCGCGAGCCGGGCGGACGACGGCCCGCGCGCGGAGGTCGGGCCCCACCGGGCACGATGGGCCCGTGCCGTCTGCCGAGAGCCTCCCCACCGGTCCCGCCGCGCCGTCCTCCTCGCTCGCCCCCTACGACGGGGTGCTGCTGCTGTCCTTCGGCGGTCCCGAGCAGCACGAGGACGTCATGCCGTTCCTGCGCAACGTCACGGCCGGGCGCGGCATCCCCGACGAGCGCCTCGAGGCCGTCGCCGAGCACTACCACCACTTCGGCGGGCGCAGCCCCATCAACGACCAGAACCGCGAGCTCCTCGCGGCGCTGCGGGCGGAGCTCGCCGCCCGCCGGCTCGACGTCCCCGTGGCGTGGGGCAACCGCAACTGGGCGCCCTTCGTGACCGACGCGCTGCGCGAGCTCCACGAGGGCGGCGCGCGCCGGGTCCTCGTCGTCGCCACCAGCGCCTACGCGTCGTACTCGGGCTGCCGCCAGTACCGCGAGGACCTCGCGGGCGCGCTCGTGGACCTCGCGGCCGAGGGGCGCGACCTGCAGGTCGACAAGATCCGGCACTACTTCGACGCCCCCGGCTTCGTCGCGGCCAACGCCGACGCCATCACCGCCGCCTGGCAGCGGCTCCCCGAGGGCGCGCGCGACGGCGCCGAGCTCGTCTTCGTGACGCACTCGATCCCCACGGCCATGGCGGACACCGCCGGGCCGGAGGGGGGCGCGTACGTGCGCCAGCACGAGGACGTGGCCGCCGTGGTGGCCGACGTCGTCCGGTCGCGCGCCGGCGGCGCGGCGCTGCCGTCGACCCTCGTCTACTGCTCGCGCAGCGGCCCGCCGAGCCAGCCGTGGACCGAGCCCGACGTCAACGACCACCTCGAGGAGCTCGCCGCCCGCGGCGTCCCGGGCGTCGTCGTCGCGCCCATCGGCTTCGTCAGCGACCACATGGAGGTCGTCTACGACCTCGACACCGAGGCGCGGGAGACGGCGGACCGCCTGGGCCTGCCGATGGAGCGCGCGGCCACCGCGGGCGTCGACCCCGCCTTCGTCGCGGGCCTCGTCGACCTCGTCGTCGAGCGCGCCGCGGTCGAGCGGGCCGCCGCCGGCGAGCAGGAGGCGCCGCCGCGGCCCTCGAGCGGCTCGGTGGGCCCCTCCCACGACGTCTGCCCGGTCGGGTGCTGCCCCAACCTGCGCGACCGCGGGCGGCCCGCCGCGTGCGGCCGGGACTGGCCGGGGGCCCGGGCCCTGCTCGAGGCCGGCGCGGCGCCGGGCGCCGGCGCGTGAGCGCCCCCGACGCCGTCCTCCCCGGCGCCGAGGAGCTCGCCCGGATCGTCGGCCTCGCGGAGCGCGCGGCGCGGGCGGCGGGCGAGCTGGTGCACCGCGGCCGCCCCGAGCGCCTCGAGGTCATGGCCACGAAGTCCAGCGCCACCGACGTGGTGACGGCGATGGACACGGCCAGCGAGGAGCTCCTGGTCCGCCTGCTGCGGGACGAGCGCCCGGACGACGGCGTGCTGGGCGAGGAGGGCGGCGCGACGGGCGGCACGAGCGGGATCACGTGGGTCGTCGACCCCATCGACGGCACCGTCAACTACCTCTACGGGCTGCCCGGGTACGCCGTCAGCGTCGCGGCCGTGGTCGGGGCCGGGGCCCCGGACGAGCGCCCCGACCCCCGCACGTGGACGGCGGTCGCGGGGTGCGTGCACGACCCCGTGAGCGGCCGCACGTGGACGGCGACCCGCGGCGGCGGGGCGCGGCTCGACGGCGCCCCGCTGGCCGGGCCCGCCGACGTGCCGCTGGGGGAGGCGCTGGTGGGCACCGGCTTCGGCTACACCCCCCAGCGGCGGGCGGCGCAGGCCCGCGTGCTGTCCGGGGTGCTGCCGCACGTGCGCGACGTGCGGCGCAGCGGCGTCGCCTCGCTGGACCTCTGCTCGGTCGGGTCCGGCTGGCTGGACGCCTACTACGAACGGGGCCTGCAGCCCTGGGACCACGCGGCGGGCGCCCTGGTGGCCCAGGAGGCGGGCGCCGTCGTCCGCGGCCTGGCGCCGGACGAGCCCGCCTCCGAGCGCTTCTGCCTGGCCGCCGCCCCGGCCCTGGCCGCCCGGCTCGGGGACCTCGTGGGAGGGCTGGACCCGCTGCGCGAGGAGGAGGCCCCGGCCGCGCCGGGGGCCTGAGGCGGCGCGGCGTCCCCGCCGCCGCGGGGGGCGCCGCCGCCCGGCGCGGCGCCGGGGCGGGCGTCAGGAGCCGGTCGTGCTCTCGGCGCCGTCGGCCTCGGCGCTCCCCGGGCCGCCCTCGGGCAGCGCGACGTCGTTCTCCTGGGCGAGGCGGGCGAGCGACTCCAGCTCGCCCGTGTGCACGCCGACGAGGTACTCGTCGCCCTCGGCGCGCGCGCTGTCGAGCGCGCTGCGCGCCTCTCGCACGCGCTCGTTGACGTTGGTCGCGAACTCGCTCATCACACCTCCGGAGGGGCGGCGCGGGGCACCCGCGCTGGGTCGGGGGCTGGCGCCCCGCAGCGCGGCGGCCGCCGGCTGCTGGCCCGAGGGTAGACGCCGCGGGGGACGGCCCGCGCCCGTCGTCCCCCGCTCCGGAGGCGTCGGAGGGCGTGGCGCCAGATCGACAGGCGGCCGCCACCGGTGCGACACCCGCCCGTCACCAGGGGGTCACCCGCGGGCGTCGCGCGCCGTGGCGCGGCGTCCGAGCGTCGTGACCCGGAGTACCGGACGGCCACCCGTGGTGCACAATGCGCCGTCGCGCGGGTGGCCGGCGGCGGGCATCTTCGACGACCTCCGGGCGTTGGGGACCTCGACGGGCGGCGACGCGCGCGACCACGGCGCGGCCGTGCGCCGAGCAGCGGCGCGGACCCGCCACGACGGCCGACGGGCAGCGGGGGCGCCCGCTCCCGCCGCGCCAGCACCGACGACCACCGACCTGGAGCGTGACGCACGACATGGCCACCGACTACGACGCACCGCGCAAGACCGACGACGAGCTCAACGAGGACTCCATCGAGGAGCTGAAGGCCCGTCGTGCCGACCAGAGCTCCGGCAAGGTCGACGAGGACGAGACCGAGGCGGCCGAGGGCTTCGAGCTGCCCGGCGCGGACCTGTCCAACGAGGAGCTCTCGGTGCGGGTCCTCCCGCGCCAGGCGGACGAGTTCACGTGCTCGTCCTGCTTCCTCGTGCACCACCGCAGCCAGCTCTCGGGCGAGTCCACGCCCAGCCGGCTGGTCTGCACCGAGTGCGCGGCCTGAGGCCGCTCACCCCACGCAGGTCGGCCACGACGGGGGCCGGCGCCCGCACCGCGGGTGCCGGCCCCCGTCGTCGTGCGTGGACCCGTCGTCGTGCGTGGACCCGTCGTCGTGCGTGGACCCCTCGTCCGGGGTCCTGTCGTCCAGGGCCCGAGCCTCAGCCCCGGGGCGGTCGGCCGGTGCCCGGCTGCAGGGCCCGGGCGAGGTCGGCCGGGCGGTGGGTGGACACCAGCCAGTAGGGCGTCGGGTCCTCCGGGTCGAGGACCTCGACGCGGACGACGCCGTCGGCCCACCCGCGCATGACGAGGTGCGCCCGAGCGTCGAGCACCGGGCCGCGCTGGCGGCGCGCGTCCTCGCCGTCGTACCCGGTGGCCGCGCCGAGCTCGGAGCGGGGGATGCGGGCGCCGCCGGCGTATAGCTCGCCGTCCGTCACGACGACGACCGGGCTGTTGCGGACGAGCCCCAGGACGACGACGGCCGCCACGGCGACGACGACCACGACGACCACGCCGACGCCCAGGGGCGCCGCGGCGAGGCCGGACAGGGAGGCCAGGGCCGGGGCCGCCACCCACGTGCCGAGCGAGGGCCACACGCGCTCGCGGAACAGCACGCCACCGCCGAGGTCCTCGCGGGCCCCGTCCTGCGGGGCGCCCGCGGCGCGGTCGTCGTGCGCGCCCGCCGCGTCCGGAGCGCCTGCGTCGTCTCGGGGGGCCACGCGGGAAGCCTGGCACGAGCCGCCGCCGCGGCGCCGCCGCCCCCGACCGCGGCCGACCCGCGGACCGGCCGCGCGCGGGTGGGCGCCCGCGACCCGGGACTAGGCTCGACGCCCGTGGAGGTCACCCCGCCGAGCGCCGCCGGCGACGCGCCGTGGGGCGCCGCCGAGGTCGTGCCCGTGGCGCTGCGCCGGCTCGACCCGGAGCTGCCGCTGCCGACGTACGCGCACCCCGGCGACGCGGGCGCCGACCTCGTCGCCCGCCACGACGCCCACCTGCCGCCCGGCGGGGGCCGGGCCACCGTGGCCACGGGCGTGGCGCTGGCGCTGCCGCAGGGCTGCGCCGCCTTCGTCCACCCGCGCTCGGGGCTCGCCGCCCGCCACGGCGTGACGACCCTCAACGGCCCCGGCACCGTCGACGCCGGGTACCGCGGCGAGGTGCTCGTGACCCTCGTCAACACCGACCCCGCCGAGGCCTTCGACGTGCGCCGGGGCGACCGGATCGCCCAGCTCGTCGTGCAGCGCGTGGCGCGGGCCGAGCTCCGCGTCGTCGACGAGCTGCCCCCCTCGGGGCGGGGCGCCGGCGGGCACGGCTCCACGGGCGGCTGGGGGAGCGGTGGGGGGACCGGCCCGGAGGGGGGCGCAGCGGCCGACGGTGCCCGCGGGGGCGCGTCTGCCACGCTGGGGGGCCGGGACGGGGGGACCGGTGCCGCCGCGGGCGCGGCGGACCCGCCGACCGCCGGCGTGGCCCGCCCGGCCGCGCAGGGCACCACGAGGACGACCACCAGGACGAGCGGGCCCGGCGCCAGCAGCGGAGCCGACCCGACCGAGACGACCGCCGGGGGCCCGCGCGCCGCCGGGGAGGAGCAGCCGTGAAGTGGCGCCGCAGGAACGAGCCCGTCGAGGCCGAGCAGGCGGAGGACGTCGCCGTCCCCGAGGAGGAGGACCCCCAGGCGGTCGCCGACCGCGCCGCCCGGGTCGCCGCCGAGGCCGAGGCCGAGCGCGTGCGCACCGCGGCGCTGGCGCGCGAGGCGCGGCGCCGGACCCAGGGCCCCTTCGACCTCACCGAGATCAGCGAGGAGGACGCGGCCCGCCCGCGCGTGGACCTCGGGGCGCTGCGCCTGCCCGCCGTCCAGGGCATGGAGCTGCGGCTCGAGCTCGAGGAGAAGACCCAGCGCGTCATCGGGGCCGTCGTCGTCCTCGGGCCCTCCACGCTGCAGCTGCAGGCCTTCGCGGCCCCGCGCACGGACGGGATCTGGGAGGAGGTCCGCGCCGAGATACGCGCCCAGGTGAGCCGCCAGGGCGGCGCCGGCGAGGACGCCGAGGGCGTCTTCGGGCCCGAGGTGCTCGCGCGCGTCCCCGTGCGCACCGACGACGGCCGCACCGGGCACCGCGCCGTCCGCTTCGCCGGCGTCGACGGCCCCCGCTGGTTCGTCCGCGCCGTCTTCGGCGGCCGGGCCGCGGTGGAGCGCGAGGCCGCCGCCCCGCTGGAGGCGATGCTGCGCGCGGTCGTCGTCGACCGCGGCGACGAGGCCATGGCCCCCCGCGACATGCTGCCGCTGCGGCTGCCGCCCCAGGACCAGGCTCGCCCCGCCACCGGCCAGCCCGGTGAGGCCCAGCCCGGCCAGGTCGAGCAGCAGCAGGCCCCGGGCGGCGGCACCGGGAGCCCGGCGTCCCCCGACGGCGGCGACGACGGGCTCGGCCCCCTGGACCCCTTCCACCGCGGCCCGGAGACCACCGAGACGCGCTGACCCGGGCCGGCCGCGACGGGGCCCGCCCGAGGTCCGCGCTCGTCCGGGTGGTCCTCCCGCACCGGCGCGGGACCGCTCGGCGGAGCGCCTACGCTGGACGCGCGCCGCTGCGGCTCCCGCACCGGCGGACACCGCCGACGGGGCGCGCAGGGCGCGCCCCGACGAGGAGGACGAGGTCGTGGCACGCACCCGCGGGCTCCTGGGCCGCACGACGGACCCCACGACAGACCCGACGACGGGCCCCGCGACGGGCCGGGGCGAGGGCGGCGCCCCCGCCGTCGTCGCCCCCCGGTCGGGGCTGGGCGGTCTGCGCGAGGCGGTCAGCCGCTTCAGCAGCCGCGAGGAGATGCACTGCGCCGCCGAGCAGGCCGAGTCGGCGCGCGAGGGCGGACGCCCGTGCGCCTCCCTCGGCGACCGGCACCGCGTCCTCGTCGCGGGCGCGCTGCGCAGCGTCACGCTGCGGCCCCGCGCCGGTACCCCGGCCCTGGAGGCCGAGGTCTTCGACGGCTCCGGCTCGCTCTCGGTGGTCTGGCTCGGGCGCCGCGAGATCGCGGGCGTCGAGGCCGGACGGCGCATCAAGGTCGAGGGTCTGGTGAGCGTCGTCGACGGTCACGCCGTGATGTACAACCCGCGGTACGAGCTCCTTCCGTCGGCCCCCGCGCCGCGCTCGTGAGCCGGGGCGCCGAGGAGGGGAGCGCGCCCGGGGCGGACCCGGCGCCCGCGGCCGGCCGCTCGGGCCTCGCCGCCGCCCTCGGCCCCGACTTCTCGGTGTCCCAGGCGCTCGGCGGCCCGCGGGGCGTCGTCGAGGTCGCGCTCCCCAGCGTCGTCTTCGTCGTCGTCATCAGCGTCGTCCAGGACCTGCGGACGGCGATCTGGGCGGCGCTCGGCACCTCCGCGCTCTTCGTGCTCGTGCGCCTCGTGGGGCGCAGCTCCCCGGGGCAGGCCGTCTCGGGGCTGCTCGGGGTCGCCGTGTGCGCGCTCATCGCCTCGCGGACGGGGGAGGCGCGCGACTTCTTCGTGTGGGGCCTGCTCGTCAACGTCGTTTACGCGGCCGTGTACGCCCTGTCGACCGTGCGGACGCCGGCCTTCTCCCTCCGGCTCGGCCGCGGCCGCCGGGTCCGGGTGCCGCGCGGGCCGTGGCCGGTGCTCGGCCTCGCCCTGGGCCTGCTCACCGACGAGCGCCTGGCCTGGAAGGACGACCCCCGCCGGCTGCGCGTCTACGTGCAGGTGACGTGGATCTGGGTCGCGCTCTTCGTCCTGCGCCTGCTCGTCCAGGGGCCCCTCTACCTGGCCGACGAGGTCGCCGCCCTGGGCACGGCCCGCGTCGTCATGGGCTTCCCGCTCTTCGGCGTGGCGGCCTACCTCACGTGGCTCCTCGTGCGCCGGGTGCCGCTGGCGACCCGCCCCGCCGAGGCGCCCGCCCGCGGTCCCGCGGAGGGCTGAGGGGCTAGACGACCTCGGCGCCCGCCGCCCGCGGCGAGGCGTCCCGCTGCCAGCGGCCGGGGGAGAGCAGGTCGCGCAGCTCCTGCTCGTCCTCGTCGCCCGCGAGCAGGAGCAGCTCGTCGCGCGCCTCGAGGGCGTCGTCGTCGGTCGGCGCGAGGGGGCGGCCCTCGCGCACGACGCCGACGAGCACGGTGTCCGGCGGCCAGTCGGTGCTGCCGACGGCGGTCCCGGCCAGCGGGGACCCGTCGGGGATGGTGTAGCTGAGCATCCGGGCGCCGCCGCGGAAGGAGAAGACCTCGACGACGTCGCCGACGGCGACGGCCTCCTCGACGAGCGCCGTCATGAGGCGCGGGGTCGACACCATGACGTCGACGCCCCAGGCCTCGTCGAACATCCACTCGTTCTTGGGGTTGTTGACCCGGGCGACCGTGCGCGGCACCCCGAACTCCGTCTTGGCGAGCAGGCTGACGACGAGGTTGGCCTTGTCGTCGCCCGTGGCGGCGACGACGACGTCGGTGGCCTCCAGGCCGGCGCCGGACAGCGACGTGATCTCGCAGGCGTCGGCGAGGAGCCACCGCGCCCCCGGGACGGAGGCGCGGCCGACGTTCTCGGGGTTGCGGTCGACCAGCAGCACGTCGTGGCCGCCCGCCAGGAGCTCGCGGGCGATGGAGCGGCCGACGCTGCCGGCGCCGGCGATGAGCACGCGCACGGCGCCTCCTCAGGGGTCCGCCCCCGGGGGCTGCCCCGGGAGCCGGTCGGATCGGTGGTGGTGCGGGACGCCGGGCGTCAGTCGGGCTCGGGGCCCGCGTCGAGCACCTTCTCGACCTCGGTCACGGCCGCGTCGGGCACGAGCAGGTGCAGCACGTCGCCCTCCTGGTGGACGGTGTCGGGGCGGGGGAGGCGCGCGCTGCCGAGCCGCGTGAGGAAGGCCACCCGCGTCGACGTCGCCCGCTCGAGCTCGGTGAGCCGGGTGCCGACCCAGGACGCCGGCACGGAGACCTCCGCGAGGTGCACCGACCCGCTCGCGTCCGTGTAGTCCGGCACGACCCCGCGCGGCAGCAGGCGCCGCACCAGCTGGTCGGCCGTCCACTTGACGGTGGCGACGGTGGGGATCCCGAGGCGCTCGTAGACCTCGGCGCGGGCGGAGTCGTAGATCCGGGCGGCGACGTTCTGCACGCCGAAGACCTCCCGCGCCACCCGGGCGGCGAGGATGTTCGAGTTGTCGCCGCTGCTCACGGCGGCGAAGGCGTACGCCTCCTGGACGCCCGCCTCGAGCAGGACGTCGCGGTCGAAGCCGACGCCCGTCACGGTGCGCCCCTCGAAGCCCGCGCCGAGGCGCCGGAAGGCCAGCTCGTCCTTGTCGACGACGGCCACCGAGTGGCCGTGGCGCTCGAGGGCCACGGCCAGGGTCGAGCCGACGCGACCGCAGCCCATGACGACGAAGTGCACCCGCCGGACGCTACTCCGTCCGGCGCCGGCGCCCCCGCCGCCACCCGGGCCGTGCCGCGGCGGCGCGGGCCGGGGTCCGGCGGCTCCTACCATCGGCGCCGTGCAGAGCATCGCGGACGGCGCCAAGCGCCTCGTCCTGGGCCGTCCGTTCCGCAGCGACCGCCTCAGCCACACGCTGCTGCCCAAGCGGGTCGCGCTGCCGGTCTTCGCCTCGGACGCCCTGTCCTCCGTGGCCTACGCGCCGGACGAGATCTTCCTGACCCTCGCCATCGCGGGCATCAGCTCCTACGTGCTGTCGCCGTGGATCGGCGTGGCGGTCGTCGTCGTCATGGTCGTCGTCATCGCCTCCTACCGGCAGAACGTGCACGCCTACCCCTCGGGCGGCGGCGACTACGAGGTGGCGACGACGAACCTCGGCCGGGGCGCCGGCCTCGTCGTCGCGAGCGCGCTGCTCGTCGACTACGTCCTCACCGTCGCCGTCTCCATCTCCTCGGGCGCCCAGTACGCGGCGTCCGCGCTGCCCTTCCTCGCGGGCCACGAGACGAGCCTCGCCGTCGTCCTCGTCCTGCTCCTCATGGGGATCAACCTGCGCGGCGTGCGCGAGTCGGGCCGGGCCTTCGCCGTCCCGACCTACGTCTTCGTCGTCTCCGTCCTCGGCATGTGCGCGTGGGGCTTCGTCCGCGCCGCCTCGGGCGACCTCCCCGTGGTCGACAGCGCGGAGCTGGAGCTCGTGGCGGAGCCCGGGTACGAGGAGGGCCTCACCGGCGTCGTCGGCGCCTTCCTCGTCCTGCGCGCCTTCTCCTCCGGGTGCGCGGCCCTGACGGGCGTCGAGGCGATCAGCAACGGCGTGCCCGCGTTCCGCAAGCCCAAGAGCCGCAACGCCGCGACGACGCTGGCGCTGCTCGGCGCGCTCGCCGTCACCATGCTGCTCAGCGTCATCGCGCTCGCGAACCTCACCGGGCTGCGCTTCGCCGAGCTGCCGGCGACCCAGCTCCTGCGCGACGGGGTGCCCGTCGGCGAGGACTACCAGCAGGACCCGGTGATCGGGCAGCTCGCCCGCGCCGTCTTCGACTCCGCGCCGTTCGCCTTCTTCGTCGTGACGGCGGCCACGGGCCTCATCCTCGTCCTCGCCGCGAACACGGCCTTCAACGGCTTCCCGGTGCTCGGGTCGATCCTCGCCCGGGACGGCCTGCTGCCCCGCCAGCTCCACACGCGCGGGGACCGGCTCGCGTTCAGCAACGGGATCATCCTGCTGGCGGGGGCGGCGATCGTCCTCGTCGTCGCCTTCGACGCCCAGGTCACCCGGCTCATCCAGCTCTACATCGTCGGGGTGTTCGTCTCCTTCACCCTGAGCCAGCTCGGCATGGTCAAGCACTGGAACCGGCACCTGCGCACCGAGACGGACCCGGCGGCGCGCGGCCGCATGCTGCGCTCGCGCGCCATCAACACCGTGGGCCTCGGCCTCACCGGCGTCGTGCTCGTCATCGTCCTCGCGACCAAGTTCACCCGCGGCGCCTGGATCGCGATCCTCGCCATGGCGGTGCTCTTCGTCCTCATGCGCGGGGTGCGCACGCACTACGCGCGGGTCGCCGCCGAGCTCGAGCTGGCCGAGGGCTCCGACGTCCCCCGCGTCCTCCCGAGCCGGGTGCACGCCATCGTCCTCGTCTCCAAGCTGCACCTGCCCACGCTGCGGGCCCTCGCCTACGCCCGGGCGTCCCGGCCGTCGGTGCTCGAGGCGGTCACCGTCGTCGTCGACCCGGCGGAGACCCGGTCCCTGCAGCGGGCGTGGGACAGCCGCGGCCTGCCGGTGCGGCTCAAGGCGCTCGAGTCCCCCTACCGCGAGATCACGCGGCCTGTCGTCGACTACGTGCGGGCGCTCAAGCGGGAGAGCCCCCGCGACCTCGTCGTCGTGTACGTGCCCGAGTACGTCGTCGGCCACTGGTGGGAGCAGCTGCTGCACAACCAGAGCGCGCTGCGGCTCAAGTCGCGCCTGCACTTCATCCGCGGCGTCGTCGTCGCGAGCGTGCCGTGGCAGCTGGCCTCCAGCGAGGGCGCCGACGTCGACGACCGCGCCCCGGCGCCCGGGGACGTGCGTCGCGGCGCCGTCACGCGGTCGCCCGAGGGCCCCGCCGCCCCGGACCCCGCCCACCGGGACCCCGGGGCGGGCTCGCGGCCGGGGGCGCCGCGGTGAGCGGGGGCGAGGAGGGCCTGCTCGAGCTGGAGGTCGGGGACGTCGCCCACGGCGGCCACTGCGTGGCCCGGCACGAGGGCCGCGTCGTCTTCGTGCGGCACGCCCTGCCGGGGGAGCGGGTGCGCGCCCGGCTCACCGAGGCCGGGGACGGCGCGGCGTACTGGCGGGCCGACGCCGTCGAGGTGCTGCGGGCCTCCGCCGACCGCGTGGAGCCCGCCTGCCCCGTCGCCGGCCCCGGCGGCTGCGGGGGCTGCGACTGGCAGCACGCCGCCCCGGCGGCCCAGCGCCGCCTCAAGACCGCGGTGCTGCGCGAGCAGCTGCAGCGCCTCGCCGGCCTCGAGGTGGACGTCGAGGTCGAGGAGGTGCCGGTCCCGGCCGGCACCGGCACCTCGCCGGAGGACGCGGCCCGCGGGCTGGGCTGGCGCACGCGGGTCACGTACGCGGCGGACGGCGCCGGGCGGCTCGGCTTCCGCGCCCACCGCGAGCACCGCGTGGTCCCCGTCGAGCGCTGCCCCATCGCCACGCCCGGCGTCGTCGAGCTCGGCCTGCCGCAGCGGCGCTGGACCGGCTGGCGGTCCGTCGAGGCCGTGGTGCCCGGCGGCGGCGGCAGCGGCGCGCTCGTCGTCGCGGAGCCCCGCGAGACGACGGGGCGGTCCGCGCCGACCGGCTCCGGGCACCGGTCCGGCGCCGACCGCGGACGGGGCCCGGCGCGCCCGGGTGCGCGCAGCGGGAGCCCGGCCCTGCCGGCGCTGCCCGCCGGGGTCTCGGTCGCGACGGCGCCCCCGCGGGGCCCGCGACGTCCGCCCGGTGCGCCGCAGCGGGTCAGCGGGCGCACGTGGGTGCGCGAGGAGGTCGACGGGCGGGCGTTCCGCGTCACCGGCGCCGGCTTCTGGCAGGTGCACCCCGGGGCCGGGGCCGCGCTGACGGGCGCGGTGCTCCAGGCGCTGGAGCCGCGTCAGGGGGAGAGCGCCCTCGACCTCTACAGCGGCGCCGGCCTGCTCACGGCCGCCCTCGCCGCGGCGGTCGGGCCGGGCGGCGCCGTCACGGCCGTCGAGGGCGACGCCCGCGCCGTGGCCGACGCCCGCCGCAACCTCCACGACGACCCGCAGGTGCGCCTCCTGCACGGCCCGGTGCAGCGGCTCCTCGAGGAGGAGGACGACCCGCGGCCCGTCGACGTCGTCGTCCTGGACCCGCCCCGCACCGGCGCCCGCGCTGGCGTCGTGCGCGCGGTGGTCGCCCGGCGCCCCCGCGCCGTGGCCTACGTGGCCTGCGACCCCGCCGCGCTGGCGCGCGACGTGGCCGTCTTCGCCGAGCAGGGCTACGTCCTGGCCGGCCTGCGGGGGTTCGACCTCTTCCCCAGCACCCACCACCTCGAGGCGGTGGCGCGGCTCGTCCCCGGCCCCGGGCCCCGGGCCGACCTGCGCTGACGCGCCGGCCGCCCCGACCCCGCCGTCGGGGCGGCGTCGCGGGGCGGCCGGCGGAGCCGCGTCAGGAGCCGGAGCGGAGCTCCTCCGGGTCGCCGTCCGGGTCCGAGCCCGGCTCGGTGTCGTCCTGCGCGACGCCGTCCACGGCGTCGCGCACGTGGGCGCGGTGCGGCATCTGCCCCGGGTCGCCGTCGCTGTCCTGCGGGTCGCTGTCCTGCGGCTCACCGCTCCGGGGCTGATCGGTCGTCGGCTCGCGGTCGTCGGCGGTGCTCGCGTCGCTCGTCATGGGTCCTCCTCGCGGGGGCCCGGCCGCGCGCCGCCCCCGTGCGGGGCGGACCGCCGGACCCGCCCTGCGACGCTAGGCGCGCCGTCGCCCGGGCGCGCGCCCACCTCGTCCCCGCCCTCGCCGGCGGCGGCGGCGCGCCTCCCGTGACAGGGGCGTGCCCGCCGCCTAGTATCTTGACGTCAAGATACTTCGGGCCGCGGCGGGGCGCCGGCGGCGCGACCATGAGCCAGGTCAGTCAGCGTCGACGGGAGACGACATGAGCACGAGCAGCGACGAGGCCGGCCGCACCGGCCCCGACTCCTTCGGGGCCCGGGGGGTCCTCGAGGTCGGCGGCGGCGAGCACGGCATCTACCGCCTGTCCGCGGTGGAGGGCGCCGAGCGCCTGCCCTACAGCCTCAAGGTGCTGCTGGAGAACCTCCTGCGCACCGAGGACGGCGCCAACGTCACGGCCGACCACGTCCGCGCCCTCGCCGGGTGGGACCCGTCGGCCGAGCCCGACACCGAGATCCAGTTCACGCCCGCGCGCGTCGTCATGCAGGACTTCACCGGTGTCCCGTGCGTCGTCGACCTCGCCACGATGCGCGAGGCGGTCGCGGAGCTGGGCGGCGACCCGTCCCGCATCAACCCGCTCGCGCCGGCCGAGCTCGTCATCGACCACTCGGTCGTCATCGACGTGGCGGGCCGTCCCGACGCCTTCGAGCGCAACGTCGAGATCGAGTACGAGCGCAACGGCGAGCGCTACCAGTTCCTGCGCTGGGGCCAGGGCGCCTTCGACGACTTCAAGGTCGTCCCCCCGGGCACCGGCATCGTCCACCAGGTCAACATCGAGCACCTCGCGCGCGTCGTCTTCGACCGCGACGGCGTCGCCTACCCCGACACGCTCGTCGGCACGGACTCGCACACGACGATGGTCAACGGCCTCGGCGTCCTCGGTTGGGGCGTGGGCGGCATCGAGGCCGAGGCCGCGATGCTGGGCCAGCCGGTGAGCATGCTCATCCCGCGCGTGGTCGGCTTCAAGCTGTCCGGGGAGATCCCCGCGGGCGTCACCGCCACCGACGTCGTGCTGACCATCACCCAGCAGCTGCGGAAGCACGGCGTCGTGGGCAAGTTCGTCGAGTTCTACGGCGAGGGCGTCGCGCAGGTGCCGCTCGCCAACCGCGCCACCATCGGCAACATGAGCCCGGAGTTCGGCTCGACCGCCGCGATCTTCCCCGTCGACGAGGAGACGCTGCGCTACCTGCGCCTCACCGGGCGCAGCGAGGAGCAGGTCGCCCTCGTCGAGGCCTACACCAAGGAGCAGGGCCTCTGGCACGACCCCGCGCAGGAGGCGCGCTACTCGGAGTACCTCGAGCTCGACCTGTCCACGGTCGTGCCGAGCATCGCCGGCCCGAAGCGCCCGCAGGACCGCGTGGCCCTGTCGGAGGCCAAGGAGGCCTTCCGCGGCGCCCTGGCCGACTACGCGCCCCTCGACGAGCAGTCCGACCCGGACGACGCCCCCGCCACGACGGGCGACGGGCAGGACGAGGCGCTCGCCGAGACCTTCCCGGCCAGCGACGCGCCCACGGGCAGCGGCCAGGACGGGTCCGGCGCGCCCGTCGAGGTCGACACCGCCACCCGCCGAGCGTCCCGACGCAGCCCCGTCACGCTGGCCGACGGCACGCGCACCGAGCTCGACCACGGGCACGTCGCCATCGCGTCCATCACCTCCTGCACCAACACCTCGAACCCGACCGTGATGGTCGCGGCGGCGCTGCTCGCCAAGGCCGCCGTCGAGCGGGGCCTCGTCGCCAAGCCGTGGGTGAAGACGTCGCTGGCGCCCGGCTCCAAGGTCGTCATGGACTACTACGCCCGGGCCGGCCTCACGCCGTACCTCGAGAAGCTCGGCTTCCACCTCGTCGGGTACGGCTGCACGACCTGCATCGGCAACTCGGGCCCGCTGGCGCCCGAGGTGTCGAAGGTCGTCAACGACGAGGACCTCGCCGTGGTGTCGGTCCTGTCCGGCAACCGCAACTTCGAGGGTCGGATCAACCCCGACATCAAGATGAACTACCTGGCGAGCCCGCCGCTCGTCATCGCCTACGCGCTCGCCGGGACCATGGACTGGGACCCGGAGACCGAGCCGCTGGGCCAGGACGCCGGCGGCGCCGACGTCTTCCTGAGCGACGTGTGGCCGAGCGCGGCCGAGGTCGACGAGGTCGTCACCGGCTCGATCACGACCGACATGTTCACGAAGGACTACGCCGACGTCTTCGCGGGCGACGACCGGTGGCGCTCGCTGCCCACGCCCGAGGGCGAGACCTTCGCCTGGGACGAGAGCTCGACCTACGTGCGCAAGCCCCCGTACTTCGAGGGCATGGGCGCGGAGCCGGCGCCCCTGTCCGACATCGAGGGCGCGCGGGTGCTCGCGAAGCTCGGCGACTCGGTGACGACCGACCACATCAGCCCGGCCGGGTCCATCAAGGCCGACAGCCCGGCGGGCCGCTACCTCGCCGAGCACGGGGTCGAGCGCGGCGACTTCAACTCCTACGGCTCCCGCCGCGGCAACCACGAGGTGATGATCCGCGGCACCTTCGCCAACATCCGGCTGCGCAACCAGCTCCTCGACGGCGTCGAGGGCGGCTTCACCCGCGACTTCACGCAGGGCGGGGAGCAGACGACGATCTACGACGCCGCGCAGTCCTACGCCGCCGCCGGCACGCCGCTCGTCGTCCTCGCGGGCAAGGAGTACGGCTCGGGCTCCAGCCGCGACTGGGCGGCCAAGGGCACGCGCCTGCTCGGCGTCCGCGCCGTGCTGGCCGAGAGCTACGAGCGGATCCACCGCTCGAACCTCATCGGGATGGGCGTGCTGCCGCTGCAGTACCCCGAGGGCCAGACGGCCGAGAGCCTCGGGCTCGACGGCACGGAGACGTTCTCCGTCGCCGGCGTCACCCAGCTCGACGAGGGCACGACGCCGCGCACGCTGCGCGTCACGGCGACGAAGGGCTCCGGCGAGACCGTCGAGATCGACGCGCGGCTGCGCATCGACACGCCGGGCGAGGCGGACTACTACCGCCACGGCGGGATCCTCCAGTACGTGCTCCGCTCCCTCCTGGGGGCGCCGCGTGGCTGAGGACCTCCTGACGAGCGGCGACCAGCCGGGCTCGTACCCGCCCGGGACCTTCGTCCTGTGGGCGGTGCAGCAGGTCCGCGAGGGGTGCGTCGAGGAGTTCCTCGCCGCCATCGCCGACGACGCGCGGTGCTCGCTGCGCGACGAGCCGGGGTGCCTCTCCTTCACGGTGCACCGCGACGTCGAGGACCCGCTGCGCTTCCACTTCCACGAGGTGTACGCCTCGCGGGAGGCCTTCGAGGTCGACCACCAGGGCTCGGAGCACTTCGCCCGGTGGGACGCCGCGGCGCAGCGCGTCGTCGAGAGCAGCGACGTCCGCTTCGCGGAGGTCGTCGCGCTGCCCTGACGACCCGACGAGGTCGACGACGGCCGCGCACCCCGCCGGGGGTGCGCGGCCGTCGTCGTCCCGGACCGAGGACGGGGGCGTGGGGCGGGGCGGTCGGCGGAGGGCGCGGCGGGAGCCCTCAGGCGGGGGGCTGCCGGACGGCGTCCACGACGTCGTCGGGTCGCTCCTCGGGCACCCAGTGCGAGACGCCCTCCAGGGTGCGCGCGCGGAAGGGACCGGTGACGTGCTCGGCGCAGCGGGCGGCCGTGCCGCGCGCGACGGCCACGTCGCGGTCGCTCCACAGGTACGTCGTCGGCACGTCGACGGGGCCGACCGAGGCCAGGTCGCGGCCCCGCAGCCCGCGGTACCAGGCGAGGGCGCCGGCCAGCGCGCCCGGCGAGGCCAGCGGCGCGAGGTGGGCGTCCACGAGCGGCCGGGGCACCGCGGAGCCGGCGTAGGCGGCCCGCAGGCCGCGGGCGCCGCCCGCCAGCAGGACCCGCTCGGCGACGCCCCGCCGCCGCAGGAGGCCGATGTAGGCGGACCGCCGCCGCTGCTCGCGGTCCTCGCGGAGGCCCGCGGCGAAGGCGCGCGGGTGGGGCACGGACAGGGCGACGAGGTGCTCGACGCGCTCGGGGTGCGCCGCCGCGAGCGCCCAGGCGACGACGGCCCCCCAGTCGTGGCCCACGACGACGGCCCTCTCCACGTCGGCCGCGTCGAGGACGGCCGCGGCGTCGGCGGCCAGCCGCTCGAGCCGGTAGGCGCCGGTCTCCGCCGGCCGCGCGGAGGCGGTGTAGCCGCGCTGCTGCGGCGCGAGGCAGCGGTGGCCGGCCGCGGCGAGGGGCGCCGCGACGGCGTCCCACGACCGCCACGAGGCGGGAAAGCCGTGCAGGAGCAGCACGGGCGACGGCGCGGCGCCGTCGGGCGGCGCCGCGCCCGCGCCGGGGCGCACCTCGTGCACGGGCAGGGCGAGGCCCGCCCCGAGCGTCGCCCACCAGGTGGTGGAGGTCGTCGCGCCGGGGCCGTCGGGCGGGGGAGGGGGCACCCCGGCAGCCTGGTCCGCGGCGCGACCCGGCGCCACCAGCGGCGCGCCGCGAGCTGCTCGGGACGGGGCGGGGGCGGCTGTCGGGGGTCGCGCGCACGATGGGGGCGTGGACGCGGGCGAGGACGAGCGGGAGCGAGGGGTGCGGCCGCCCCCCGGAGGGGCGTCGCGCGGCGGTGGGGCCGGCGGCGCGGAGCGTCCCGGCCGGGGCCGCCCCCCGAGGCCGCCGGTGCGCCTGCGGGCCGGCGGGGGCGGCGCCCCGGCGGGGTGGCCGGCGGAGGTGCCGCCGCCGGGCGCCCCCGGCTGGGAGCGGCGGGCCGCGGCCTGGCTGCTCGACGCCTGCCCGCCGGACTACCGGGGGCACCCCGTCCTCGCCCGCCAGCCCCGGGTCCTCGCGCGCCTGGCCGTCCTGCACGCCGCGGCGCAGCTCGACGGGCTCCGCCGGGCCGTCGCGACGCTGCGGGCCGACCTGTCCGGCGCCGTCGGCCCGCGCGTCGTCGACGAGGCCCTGGAGGCGCTCGAGGCGGAGCGGCTGCGGCTCCTGGACGTCGAGCGCGGCGCGGTCCTCGTCGAGCAGGCGCTGGGCGGGGCGTCCGTCGTGCCGGTGCTCTAGACCCGTGCACCGGGCCGGACGCGCCCGGCGGCGGACGGGTGCGCTGGGGTCGGCCCCGGTCGGCGACCTACAGTGGCAGCCCCCGGGCGGGCGCCCGGGGCGCGGAGACGAGGTGGTGCGCGGTGTCGAGCGCGGAGGCGGCCGGACCGGTCGGCGGGACGTCGGACGACCCGGCCGAGGGGGCGCCGGGGCGGCGGACCGGGTCCGCGGTGGTGCCGACGGGGCCCGCGCCGGTGCTCCCGCGCGTCCGCGGCCCGCAGGACCTGCGCGCCCTCGGCCCCGACGAGCTGCGCCGCCTGGCCGAGGAGGTGCGCGTCCACCTCGTCGAGTCGGTGGCCCGCACCGGCGGCCACCTCGGGCCGAACCTCGGCGTCGTCGAGCTGACCATCGCGGTCCACCGGGTCTTCGACTCGCCCTCCGACACGGTCGTCTTCGACACCGGGCACCAGTCCTACGTGCACAAGCTGCTGACGGGCCGCCAGGACCTGTCGACGCTGCGGACGCGCGGCGGCGTGGCCGGCTACCCCAGCCGCGCCGAGTCGGCCCACGACGTCGTCGAGAACTCCCACGCCAGCACGTCGCTGTCGTGGGCCGACGGCATCGCCCGCGGGCGGGCGCTCACCGGCGAGCCCGGACGGCTCACGGTCGCCGTCGTGGGCGACGGGGCGCTCACGGGGGGCATGGCCTGGGAGGCCCTCAACAACATCGCCGCGGCGCAGGACCGCCCCCTCGTCATCGTCGTCAACGACAACGAGCGCAGCTACGCGCCGACCATCGGCGGTCTGGCGCACCACCTCTCGACGCTGCGGGCGACGCGCGGCTACGAGCGCTTCCTCGGGTGGGGCAAGCAGGCGCTGCGCCGGGGAGGGACCCCGGGCCGCCTCGCCTACGACACCCTCCACGGGGTCAAGAAGGGCCTCAAGGACATCGTCGCCCCCCAGGGGATGTTCGAGGACCTTGGCCTGAAGTACCTCGGCCCGGTCGACGGCCACGACCTCGAGGCGCTCGAGCGGGCGCTCGCGGCCGCCAAGGACTTCGGCGGGCCGGTCATCGTCCACGCGCTGACGAACAAGGGCCAGGGGTACGCCCCCGCGCTCGCCGACGCGGCCGACCAGTTCCACGCGGTCGGGGTCATCGACCCGGTGACGGGGGCGCCGGTGCCCGCCGGCGGTGCGCCGAAGCGGGCCTCCTGGACGTCGGTGTTCGCCGACGAGGTGCTCGAGGTGGCGCGGGAGCGGGACGACGTCGTGGGCGTCACCGCCGCGATGCTCATCCCCGTGGGCCTCCACAAGATGGCCGAGGCGATGCCCGACCGGGTCGTCGACGTCGGCATCGCCGAGCAGCACGCGACGACCTCGGCGGCCGGCATGGCCTTCACCGGCCTGCACCCGGTCGTCGCGGTGTACGCGACCTTCCTCAACCGGGCCTTCGACCAGGTGCTCCTCGACGTCGCCCTGCACCGGGCCGGGGTGACCTTCGTCCTCGACCGCGCCGGGATCACCGGGCCGGACGGGCCCAGCCACCACGGCATGTGGGACATGGCGCTCCTGCAGCACGTCCCGGGCCTGCGCCTGGCGGCGCCGCGCGACGGGGCGACGCTGCGCGAGGAGCTGCGCGAGGCCGTCGCCGTCGACGACGCGCCCACGGTCGTGCGCTTCCCCAAGGGCTCCGCGCCGGAGGACGTCCCGGCCCTCGAGCGCCTCGGCGCGACGGGGGCGTGGGGCGCCCCGGAAGTGCTGGCGCGCAGCGGCGCCCGCCGTGGCCACGGCGGGGCGGACGTCCTCGTCGTCGCCGTCGGCGCCCTCGCGGGGCTCGGCCTGGACGTCGGACGTCGCCTCGACGCCCAGGGCGTGTCCTCGACCGTCGTCGACCCGCGCTGGGTCCTGCCCGTGCACCCCGCGCTGCTGGAGGCGTGCGCGGCGCACCGCCTCGTCGTCGTCGTCGAGGACGGGCTGCGCACCGGGGGCGTCGGCTCGCGGCTGCGCGACGAGCTGGCCGACGCGGGCGTGCGGGTCGACGTCCGCTGCGTCGGCGTGCCGGTCGCCTTCGTCGACCACGCCGAGCGGGCGCAGGTCCTCGAGGAGCTGGGCATCACCGCCCAGGACGTCGCCCGCGACGTGCTCGGGCGGGTGGCCGCCCTCGACGGCGACGGCGACGGCGACGGCGACGCCGAGGCCGAGGACGGCGGCGCGACGGGGCGTCCCCGCAGCGGGGCCCCGGCGGAGCGGACGGCCCGCCGGGAGCCGTGAGCGCCGTCGCCTGAGGGCGTCGCCCGGCGCCGGCCGAGGGCGTCCCGGGGCCTTCACAGGGCGCCGACAGGTGGCTAGCGTGCCGCCACCTCGTCGACGACCCCCCGGAGATCGCGATGGTCACCAGCGCGGACACGCCCCTCCTGCCGCCCGTCGGCCCCGAGACCCTCGGCGCGCTGGGCTGGCGCCGCGAGCTGCTGGGCGTGGAGGTCGTCCCGCCGCCGACGCCCCCGCCGCTGCCGGACCACGCCCACCGGCAGCTGCAGGAGCGGGCCGACGCCGACCTCGCGCACCTGGCGGCGGTCGAGGCGGACGCGGCCGGCCGGCTGCGCGCCGTGCGCCGCCCGGCCCTGGCCGCCCTGGTGGCGGCGGGGGCGGGTGGCCTGCTGCTCCTGGCGCTCGTCGTGGCCCTCGCCCTCCTCGGGACCGACCCGACCCCGGCGGAGCTGGAGGGCTGGCCGACCGTCCTGCTCCTGCTGTGCCTGGTGTCCCCGCTGCTCGCCGCCCCCGCCGTCCACGCCCGACGGCGGCCGGCGGGGCGTGCCGCCGGGATCGGACGGCTGCTCGGCACCGCCGTCGTGGCCGTGCTCCTCGCGGGCGGCCTCGCCCTCCTCGTCGTCGTCCTGCTGAGGGCGCTGGGCGGCGTGCCCGGCGACGACCCCTGGCTGCAGTGGGCCAGCGCGGCGGTCTTCCCCCTCGTCCCGCTGGCCGCGGGGGTGCTCGGCCTGCTGCGGCGCCCCCTCGTCCTGCGCGGCGGTGCGCGCGGTGCGCCGGCGCACCTCGAGCGGTGGCCCGCCCCCCTCCTGCGGTCCTGGCTCGACGAGCGGGAGCGCCGCGCCGACGCACGGCGCCGCGCCTCGGCGCTCGCGGCCCAGGTGCGGGAGGAGCACGTGCGCCTCGACCGCGACCACGAGGAGCGCTGCGCCCTGCACGCGCGGCGCCTCGAGGACTTCGAGCCCCTGCGTCCCGTCCTGCCCCCGCCGGGCCGCACCGTCGTCCTGGGCGGCGCCCCGCGCGAGCGCGGCGACGTCGTCCACCACCTCGTCGCCGCGGCCTGCCTGCGCGGGCAGGACGTCTGGGTGCTCGACCTCGAGGGGGCCGGCGCGCTCGACCGCACCCGGGCCGAGGCGGCGGCCCGCGGCCGCCCGCTGCTCGACCTCGACCTCGCCGGCGGGGCGGACGCCGTCGCCCTCGTCGAGGGGGCGGCGGACGAGGACGAGGAGCTGGTGGAGGCGCTGACGGCCGCGTCCGCGCCGGCGCTCGGACCCGGCGACGCGGGCACCGCCGAGCACACCCTGCGGGTGCTCGTCGGCCACCTCCGCCGCCACGGGGGCGCACCGACGGTGGACGGCGTCCGGAGCGCGCTCGAGGAGCTCCTCGGGGCGCCCGTGGACGGTGGGGGCCCGACCGCGTCGCCGGTCGCCCCGACCACCTCGCACGACGACTTCGGCGACCCGGGGGCGGGCGCGGCGCCGCAGCCGTTGTCCGACGCCGACCCCGCCCCCCACCACGCCCCGGGCCCCCGCCCGGCGGTGGCCGACCTCTTCACGCGGCGCGAGACCGAGCAGGCGCACCCCACGTGGTCCGCGCTGCGCCTGGCGCTGCGGTCCCTCGCCGGCGAGGAGGCCGCGGGGCACGGGCCGTCCGGGCGGTGGCAGGGCCCGGAGGTACGCGGGGCGCTGCTGCGCCGCGAGGGGTCCGTGCTCGTCACCGTGCCGCCCGTCCTCGCGCGCCGGCCGCTCGCCGTCCGGAGGGCCGCGGCGCTGGCGGCGGCGGGCGAGGCCGTCCGGCGCGGACTGGCCCCCGGCGGCCTCGTCGTCGTGGGCGCGGAGCGGCTGGCGCTGGAGGAGCTGCGGCGGCTGGCGGACGTCACGAGCGCCGTCGACGCGCCGCTGCGCCTGTGCGCGGCCGAGCTCGACGAGGTGCTCGAGCCGATGCTGCGCGGGCGCGCCACCCTGGCCGCCTTCGGCGGGCACGGCGCCCAGGCCGCCGAGCGGCTGGCCGACCTCTTCGGCAAGGAGTGGACGGAGCGGGAGACGTCGGTGACGAGCACCATCTCCCAGGCCCAGACCGAGCAGCGCACGACCGCCAGCGGGCGCTCGCGGTCCAGCAGCCGGAGCGGCGGGACCTCGCAGCACGAGACGATGGTCGAGAACGGGCTCGGGCTCTTCTTCGCCGACTCCCGCTCCCGTCAGCGCGGCAGCTCGCGGTCGCAGGGGTGGTCGGAGACCGACGGCGAGTCGTGGTCGGAGAGCGAGGGGACGGGGACCTCGCGCGGGACGTCGGACGGCACGACGCGGTCGCGCTCCTACGACAGCCTCGCGGTGCTGGAGCGCCTCAACGCCCTGCCTCCGTACACGATGCTCGTGAAGCGCGACGGCACCACCGGCGTCCTGGACCTCTACGCCGACCAGCCGGTGCCCCCGTCGCTCTTCGCCCCGGCGAGGCGAGCGTCCCTCCCCGCCGAGGGGGAGCCCGAGGCGTCGTCACGCCCGGCGGAGCCCGTGTGAGCACCGCCGTGAGCGCGGGACCCGCTGCGGCTGAGGACGACTGGCGACGGGTGCTCGCCCCCGCGGGCGAGGAGGCGGTGCTGCACGAGGTGGTCGGCGTCGTCCGCCGGGACGGGCGGGCGGCGGCGGACGCCGTCGCGCGGTCGCTCGCGACCGCCTGGCAGGCGGGCGCCCGGGTGACGTCGGTGTGGCACCGCGCGGCCCACGGCCCCTTCCGGGTGTGGGTGGGCGGGACGCGCGGCTTCCCGGCCGCCCGCGCGGACGCCCGGGGCCACCACGTGCAGTGGCCCCCGGGGACGCGCTCGTGCGGCGCCGCGCCCCTGGCCGCCGTCGTCGCGGCGGCCGACCAGCCGTGCTGGGTCCGGGTGGGCGCGGTGGTCGACGTCGAGCGCCCCCGCGCCGAGGACGGCCCCGGCCGCGGGGACGCGGAGCCGCTCCTGGAGGAGGCCCTCGGGCACCTCGTCGACCACGCCGCCACGGTCGTCGTCGTCGGCGTGCCCCTCGGCGACGACGCGGTGGAGGCCGAGGTGGCCTCCGCGGCCGAGGCCCTCGACGCCAGTGCCCGCGGGGAGCGTCGCGCCGGTGCCGACCTGCTGGGCGCCGTGGCCCGCGCCCAGCTGGCGGAGAGGACGGCGGCGCGCGCGTCGGGCCTGTGGCGGGTCCACGTGCTGGTCGGCGCGCAGGACGAGGCGGCTCTGCGCCGCGTCGCCGGGCTCTGGGCGGCGGCGGCCTCCGGCGCCGGGGCGGGGGTGCGCTACCTCGCCGCGCCGACGGGGCCGACGGGGCGGCTGCCCGACGTCCTCGCGTCCCCGGTCGACGCGGCCTCGGCGCACGCCCCGGCGTCGCCCTTCGTCGCCGGCACGCCCGCGCTCGCCGCCCTCTGCCGCCCCCCGGTCGTGGAGGTGCCCGGGGTGGAGGTGCGCGCGGCCAACCCCTTCGACGTCGCGTGGCCAGCCGCGGTGCGCGGGCCGTCCCTGCCGCTGGGGGCCGTCGTCGACGCCTCGGGCTCCCCGGTGGGCGACCTCGAGGTGCCCTTCGGCGAGCTCGCCCGCCACACCTTCGTCCACGGGTCGACGGGCGCCGGGAAGAGCCGGACGGTGCGCCACCTGCTCACCGAGCTCACCCGGCGGGGGGTGCCCTGGACCGTGCTGGAGCCGGCCAAGGCCGAGTACGCGACGGGCATGGCCGCGCGCCTGGCGGCGGCCGGGGACCTGCCGGACGAGTCGCTGCGGGCCGTCCACGTCGTGCGCCCCGGTGACGCCGGCGCCACGCCCGTGTCGATCAACCCCCTGGAGCCCGAGCCGGGGCACCTCCAGCAGGCCCACCTCGACGTCGCGGTCGACGTCATGGTCGCCGCCTTCGACGCCGAGTCGCCCTTCCCCGAGGTCCTCGTCCAAGCGGCCGACCGCTGCGTGCGGGAGGCCGGGTGGGAGCCCGGCCTCTCCGAGCCCGCGGGGCCGTGGGCGCGCGACGGCGTCGTCCACGCGCACCCGGGCGTGGAGGAGCTGGTGGCCGCCTGCCACCGGGTCGTCGACGAGAAGGGCTACGGCCGCGAGGTCGCGAGCAACGTGCACGGCTTCGTCGACATGCGCCTGGGCGCCCTCACCACCGGCACTCGGCGGGCCGCCTTCAGCAGCGGCTACCCGCTGGACCTGCGGCAGGTGCTGCGGCGCAACGTCGTCCTCGAGCTGCAGGACCTCGGGGCCGACGCCGACCGCGCCCTCTTCATGGGCCTCTTCCTCGCGCGCCTGGCGGAGGCCGTGCGCGTGCGCCACCGGGACGACCCCCGGCCGGGGGAGCTGCGCGGGGTGGTGGTCGTCGAGGAGGCCCACCGCCTGCTGCGCGACCCCGCGCGGCTCTCGCCCGCGGCCGCCCGGGCCGTCGGGGCCTTCACCGACCTGCTCGCCGAGGTGCGCGCCTACGGCGTCGGCCTCGTCGTGGCCGAGCAGGTGCCGACCTCGCTCGCGCCCGAGGTGGTGAAGAACACCGCCGTGAAGATCTCCGGCCGCACGCCGGCGGCCGACGACCGCGAGGTCGTCGGCCGCGCCACCGGCATGGACGAGGAGCAGTCCGCCCACGTGGTCTCCCTGCCCCCCGGGCGCTTCGCCGTCCACACGTCCTCCTGCGACGCCCCCGTGCTCGTCGACGTCCCCCTCGCCCCCGAGGAGGGAGGGCCCCCGCCGGCGGACCCGGCGCCGCTCGTGGGGCCTCTGCCCGCCTGGTACGGCCCCGTCCGCGCGCCGGGGGCGCTGCGCCAGCGGGACGTCGCGCGGGGGGCGCAGGTGGCGGCCGAGCCGCTGCTGGGCCTGCTCGTCGACACGTGGACCGTGGCGGCGCTGACGGGGCTGGTGCCGCCGCGGCTCGTGCCCGCGGCGCGCGAGGCCCTGGTGGCCGGGTGGCGCGGCGCGGCCGGCGAGGCGGCCGTCGCCGGGCTGGCGTGGTCGTGCGTGCGCGCCCGGCGCTCGGTGCTGGGCGCCGCCCCGCCCGAGGAGGTGGCCACCGGCGTGGCGGCCGGGGTGCTCGCCGGCCTGCGGGGCGAGCCGGCCGCCCCCGTGCCGGCGCGGTGGGCCTCCCGGGCGTGGGCGCACGGCGTCGCGGCCAAGGTGCTCCGCCCGGCCGACGGCACCACGGCGGAGGCGCTGTCCGCGGCCGCGCGGGGCCCCTGGCTCGAGGAGGTGCTCGGGCTGCGTCCGGACGAGCCGGCGCGGGCGGAGTGGGAGCGGCTGGCGGCGACCTCGACCTACGCGGCCGACAGCGCGTGGCGGGTGCTCGCGGGCGTGCCGGCCGACCGGGGACCGCTGGTCTCCGCGGCGACCGCGCTCGGTCGCACCCCCGTCCAGGCCCTGGCGCACCTCGCGCGCCGGGTGGAGGACCCCGCCGCCGTCGACCGGCTCGGCGTGGAGCGGGCCGCCGCCGACCCCACGCGCCGCCCCGCTCGGCCCGCGGCGGACGCCGGCGCCGCGGTCGGGCGCCGGGCGGCACGGACGGCGAGCCCCGCAGCAGCCGCTGCCGGCGGAGGAGGACCGCAGGAGGGACAGGGTCGATGAGCGAGATGCACGGCGAGACGACGGAGCCGGAGGCGGTCCCGGACACCGGCTTCTACGGCGACGGGCCGCAGCAGGGCACCCTCGAGGCGGCCGACGACCGCGACGGGCTCTACG
The DNA here is from genome assembly GCF_947499845.1 of uncultured Pseudokineococcus sp. Classification (GTDB taxonomy): domain Bacteria; phylum Actinomycetota; class Actinomycetes; order Actinomycetales; family Quadrisphaeraceae; genus Pseudokineococcus. Next base: position 293,545 of record NZ_CANMPM010000004.1, on the reverse strand, counting down.
GAGACGGCCCCGGGCAGGGCGTCGAGACGAGCGGGAGCGAGCTGGGGGACTTCCACTCCGACTCGCCCCTGGGGGAGGACCCCTACGGCTGAGCCGCCCCGCTCCCGGCGCCTGTTCTCCCGGTCTCCGGGCGCATCGCCGCGGCCAGGTCCGGCGCCAGGAGGTCGACCTGCCACGGGCGGGCGCCGCCCGCGGCCAGGGCGCGGCGCAGGCCGGCCTCGTCGAGCGGGGAGGGCGGCTCCCAGCAGGTGCGCCGCAGCAGGTCCGGCTGCAGGAGGTTCTCGACGGGGACGTCCAGCTCCTCGGACCGGGCGGCGACGACGTCGCGCGCCGCGGCCAGGCGCGCCGCGGCGGCCGGGTCCTTGTCCTTCCACGAGCGCGGGGGCGGGGGCCCGATGGACGGCGTGGAGGTGGGGGGCAGGTCGCGCTCGGGCAGCGCCTGGCCGCGGCGCACCGCCTCGAGCCAGGTGGCCGCGCGCCGCCGGTTGGCCGGGCCCGAGAAGACGGGCAGGGCGGCCAGCGCCGCCGGGGAGGTCGGCATCGCCGTCGCGGCCGCGACGACGGCGCGGTCGGGCAGCACGCGGCCGGGGGAGACGTCGCGGCGCTGGGCGATGCGCTCGCGCTCCTCCCACAGCTCGCGGACGACGGCGAGCTGGCGCCGGGAGCGGACGGCGTGCAGCCCCGAGGTGCGGCGCCAGGGGTCCGTGCGCGGCGGGGCGGGCGGCGCGTCGCGGACCGCGGCGAACTCCTGCCGGGCCCAGTCGAGCTTGCCCTGCTCGTCGAGCACGGCGAGGAGCGCGTCCCGCAGCGGCAGGAGCAGCTCGACGTCGAGGGCCGCATACCGCAGCCACGGCTCGGGCAGCGGGCGCGTGGACCAGTCGACCGCCGAGTGCTCCTTGGCCAGGTCGACGCCGAGGAGGCGCTGGAGGACCGCCGCGAGGCCCACGCGGGGGAAGCCGGCGAGACGGGCGCCGAGCTCGGTGTCGACGAGGTCGCCGCCCGGGCGCATCCCGACGTCGGCGAGGCACGGCAGGTCCTGCCCGGCGGCGTGGAGCACCCACTCGGCGTCGCCGGCGGCGTCGGCGAGGACGGACAGGTCGGGCAGCGCGTCGGGGTCGACGAGCAGCGTGCCCGTGCCCGCCCGGCGCAGCTGGACGAGGAAGGCGCGCTGGCCGTAGCGGTAGCCCGAGGCCCGCTCGGCGTCGACGGCCAGGGGACCGGTGCCCGCGGCGAGGCGCTCCGCGGCGTCGGCGAGGGCCGCGGGGTCGGCCACGACCTCCGGGACGCCCTCGGCGGGCTCGGTGAGCACCGGCAGCGCCGGCGCGGCGTCCTCGGAAGCCGTCGAGGCGTCACCGCTCCCGGGGGCGGCGGCGGGGCCGGGCGGCGCCGCCGCCGCCGTGCGGGGCTGGCCGTCGGTCATGGGGCCACCGTAGGCCCGTCCGCCGCGGTGCCCCGCTCGGTGGAGGGGGAGGTGCTGACGTCGGTGCCGATGTCGGCGCCGGGGTCGGTGCGGGCGGGCGCGGCGGTCGCCCTCCCGGCCCGGTCGCGCGACCGCCGCGCACCCGGTGCGGGTGCGCGGCGGCGGAGGCGCGTCGTCGGGGCCGTCGGGGCGCGCGGCCGGGTCGGGCGGTCAGCTGACGAGGCCCGCCCGCAGGGTGATGGCGACCATCTCGGCGCGGTCGCCGGTGCGCAGCTTGCGGGCGATCCGGGCGAGGTGGCTCTTGACCGTGAGGGCGGACAGGCCGAGCGCCTCGCCGACGTCGCGGTTCGAGCGGCCCTCGGCGACGAGGGAGATGACCTGGACCTCGCGCTCGGAGAGGTCCTCCCACGCGCCCGTGGGCGGCACGGCGTCGAGGCGGCGCACCGGGCGCAGGGGGCCGCCGTCCTCGTCGACCGGGTCGACGACGAGGTAGCAGCGGGCGCCCGCGGCCAGGGCGGCGCCCGCGGCGGCGGCGGCGTCGGCGCCCTCGCGGCGGTGGTCGACGACGACGGTCGTCGCCCACCCGCCCGCGGCGGTCTCGCGGACGAGGCCGAGACCGGTCCCGCCCCCGAAGGACGGCTGGACGACGGCCACGGCGCCGGTGCGGCGGGTGGCGAGGGTGCGGGCGGCGGCCGCGTCGGGAGCGGCCAGGACCTCGCGGGCGCCGAGGGCGCGCAGCACGCGGACGGCGGCCCGGCGCAGCGACGACGAGGACAGCGCGACGAGGGCGGTGCCCCGCTCGCCGGCGAGGCCCTCGCGCGTGCGGGGCTGCTGGCTCGGGATGCGGGCGACCGCGGGCGCGGCCGGGCGGGCGCCGGTGCGGACGGCGGTCGGCGCGGCGGGCCGTGCGGTGGGCGGCAGGACGGCGGACACGAGGGCTCCCTTCGCAGCGCCCCTCCATGGGCGCTGTCAGGAGTCCCATCGGCACACCCGTCCGGCCGCTTGAGCGGTCGTCGGGGGTGTGCTGCACGGGTCCTGGCGGTACGGGCCCGTCGGCGCGGGCCTCCTCGTCGGCGGCCCCGTCGGCGCGGGGCTCGTCGGTGCGGGGCTCGTCGGTGCGGGGCGGTGCCCGTGCGGCGGTCCGTCAGCGGGCGCGGCGGGGGAGGGCGGTGACGCCCGCGGGCAGCGGCGGCAGGCCGGCCACCGTGCAGAGCAGGTGGTCGGCCCACGCGCGCAGGTGGTCGCCGACCGCGTCCGGCCCGCCGAGCGGGGACCAGGAGGCGCGGACCTCGAGCTCGACGGTCGGCTCGCGCTCGGCGAGGCTGCCGTAGCTGTCGGACAGGACCCGCGTCACGGTGCCCCCGGCGGCGGCGTGCTCGACGCCACCCTCGGCGAGCGCGTCGACGAACCAGGACCAGCCGACGTCCCCGAGCAGCGGGTCGGCGCCGGTCTCGGGGTCGAGCTCGGCCCGGGCGAAGGTGACGACGCGCAGGTCGCCCTCCCAGGCCTCCTGGCCGGCGGGGTCGTGCAGCAGCACGAACCGGCCCGTGGCGAGGTCCTCGTCGTCGCCGGCGCGGGCGACGTCGGCCGACAGCGCGACGGCGAAGGGCGCCACCCGGGCGGGGGCGGGCACCTCGGCCAGCCGCACCTCCGGGCGGGGGCGGGCGGCGCGCAGGCTGGCCGTGCAGCGCTCGACGACGGAGCCGCTGCCGGCGCCGGCGGTGCCGCGCCCGCCCTGCCTGCTCCCGTGCCCGTCCACGCGCCGCACGGTAGGCCGCTGCGGGCGGACGGGGGCGGACCCGCGGCCCCGCCACGCCGGTGAGCACACCGTGGGACCATCGGCGGGTGCCCGACACCACCCGCACCTCCGCCCCCGCCGACGCCGCCGCCGACGCGGGGGGGACCGGCCGGGCCGGTGCCGACGTCACCGCGGCCGTCGCGGCGGGAGGGCCCTCCGCCGCTGCCGCGGCTGAGGGGCCCTTCGCCGCAGCCGCCGCGGGACGGCGGGGCTCGCGGACCCCGGTGTGGTTCATGCGCCAGGCGGGCCGCTCCCTGCCCGAGTACCGGGCCGCGCGGGCGGGCACGGCGATGCTCGAGGCCTGCCGCACCCCCGAGCTCGTCACCGAGATCACGCTGCAGCCGGTGCGCCGCTACGGCGTCGACGCAGCCGTCCTCTACAGCGACATCGTCGTGCCGCTGGCGGCCGCGGGCGTCGACCTCGACATCGTCCCCGGCACCGGTCCCGTCATCGCCGCCTCCGTGCGGACGGCCGCCGACGTCGACGCCCTGCCCGTCCTCGACCCCGCGCAGGTCGGCTTCGTCGACGAGGCGGTGCGGATGCTCGTGCCCGAGCTCGGCGACGTGCCGCTGCTCGGCTTCGCGGGCGCCCCCTTCACCCTCGCCAGCTACCTCGTCGAGGGCGGCCCGAGCCGCCACCACGAGGCCACGAAGGCGATGATGTACGGCGACCCAGGCCTGTGGCACGCGCTCATGGAGCGGCTCGCCGCGCTGACGACGACGTTCCTGCGCGTGCAGGTCGAGGCCGGCGCCCGGGCCGTGCAGCTCTTCGACTCCTGGGTCGGCGCCCTGCCGCTCGCCGACTACCGGCGCTACGTCCTCCCGCACTCGACGGCGGTGCTCGACGGCGTGGCCGACCTCGGCGTGCCCCGCATCCACTTCGGCACCGGGACGGGCGAGCTCCTCGGCGCCATGGCCGAGGCGGGGCCCGAGGTCGTCGGCGTCGACTTCCGCGTCCCGCTCGACGAGGCCGCCCGACGGACGGCCGCCGCCGTCGGCCGACCGGTGCCCCTCCAGGGCAACCTCGACCCCGCCGCCCTCTTCGCCCCGTGGCCCGTGGTGCGCGAGCGCGTGCTCGAGGTCCTCGAGGCGGGGCGGGCCGCCCCGGGCCACGTCTTCAACCTCGGCCACGGGGTCTTGCCGTCGACGGACCCCGACGTGCTCGCGCGGGTCGTCGACCTCGTGCACGAGACGACGACCCGCTGAGCGGCGCCGTGCCCGCAGGCGGTCACGGGGTGGGCGGTCACGGCCCGGACGTCGCCCCGGTCGTCGTGGTGGGGGCCGGCATCAGCGGTCTCGTGGCGGCCCGCGAGCTGCGCCGCGGGGGCGCTCAGGTGCTCGTGCTCGAGGCCGCGGAGCGCGTCGGCGGCGTCATGTCCCGTGGCCCGGTGGAGGTGCCCGGCCGGGCGGAGCCGCTCGTCGTCGACCTCGGGCCCGAGTCGCTGCTCGCCCGGCGCCCCGAGGCCGTCGCGCTGCTGGACGAGCTCGGCCTCGCGGGCGAGGTCGAGCACCCGGAGGCCGTGCCCGCGGCCGTGGCCTCGCGGGGGCGCCTGCACGACCTGCCGCCCGGCACGACGATGGGCGTGCCGCGCTCGACCGCCCACCTGGCGGGGCTGCTGACGCCGGCCGAGGTCGCCCGCGTGGCCGCCGAGGAGCGCGTGGCCCCGCTCCCCGCCGACGACGTCGACGTGGCCTCGTGGGTCGCGGGGCGCGTGGGGCGCGCCGTCGTCGACCGCCTCGTCGAGCCGCTGCTCGGCGGCGTCTACGCCGGCAGCGCGAGCGCCCTGTCGCTGCGCGCCACCGTCCCGGCGCTGTGGGACGTCGCCGTCCGCGGCGAGCCGCTCCTGCGTCCCGGGGCGGCGGCGAGCGGAGGGAGCGCCGGCGGGGCGGCGACGGCGCCGGCGGGCGCCCCGACCACCGCGGGCGCCCCGGCGGCCGGACCCGTCTTCGCGGGGGTGCGGGGCGGTGTCGCCCGGCTCGCCGAGGAGGTCGCCGCCCAGCTCGTCCGCGAGGGCGTCGAGGTGAGCCTCGGGACGCCCGCCACCTCGCTCGAGCCGCTGCCCACGCCGTCGTCCGGGCCGGCCTCCGGGCCGTCCGCGCCCCTGTCCGGGTCGGGCGGCCGCTGGGTCGTCGGCACCCCCGCCGGACCGGTGGTGGCGAGCGCCGTCGTCGTCGCGCTGCCCGCGCCCGCGGCCGCCCGGCTGCTGCGGGGGGCGGCGCCCGTCGCCGCCGCGGCGCTCGCGCAGGTCAAGACCGCCAGCAGCGCCATCGCCACGCTCGTCGTCCCGGGGCGGGTGCTCGCGGGGGCGGGACGCTCCGGGCTCCTCGTGCCGCCCGTGGACGGCCGCCTCGTCAAGGCCTCGACGTTCTCGAGCGTGAAGTGGCGCTGGCTCGCCCGCTCCGCGGCCGCGGGGAGGACGTCCGGGCGGGACGAGGAGGCCCCGCCGGCCGTGCTGCGCGCGTCCATGGGGCGAGCGGGGGAGGAGGCCGTCCTCGACCGGGAGGACGCGGACCTGCTCCGCGCGTCGGCCGCCGAGCTGGGCGAGCTGCTCGGCGGGCCCGGCTCCCCGGCGTTGCCGGTGCTGGGCGGCCGCGTCGTGCGCTGGCGGGACGGGCTGCCGCAGTACGGCCCCGGCCACCTCGACCTCGTCGCCCGCGCGCTCGCCGACGTGGCCGCCCGCCCCGGGCTGGCCGTCGCGGGCTCGGCGTACGAGGGCGTCGGCGTCCCCGCGTGCGTCGCGTCCGGCCGCCGGGCCGCGGCGCGGCTCCTCGCCCAGACCGCTCTCGCAGCCGCACCGGTCGCCGGGGTCCGCGGGGCCCCTCCCGCCGGGCCCGCGCCGGAGCGGCCTGGGACCATGGACGCGTGAGCCAGACGACCAGCGACGCGTCCACCAGCACCTCGTCCGCCCCGGAGGCGGCCGCCGCGGCGGCCCCCACCTCGGCGGAGATCAACGCGACGATCCGCTACACGATGTGGTCGGTGTTCCGGGCCGCAGGGCGGATGCCCGAGGACGAGCGCCCCGCGGCGGCGCGCGAGCTCGAGGAGCTCCTGGCGGCCGACGAGGACGTCGTCGTCCGCGGCCTCTACGACGTCAGCGGCCTGCGCGCCGACGCCGACGTCATGGTCTGGTGGCACGCGTCGTCGGTCGAGGCGCTGCAGGGCGCCTACCACCGGCTGCGCCGCTCGGCGGTGGGCCGCGTGCTCGAGCCCGTGTGGTCCTCGACCGGGCTGCACCGGCCGGCGGAGTTCAACAAGGGGCACGTGCCGGCCTTCATGGCGGGGGAGGAGGCGCGCGGCTACCTCTGCGTGTACCCCTTCGTGCGCTCCTACGACTGGTACCTGCTCGAGGACGCCGACCGGAAGAAGATGCTGCGCGACCACGGCATGGCCGCCATGCCGTACCCGGACGTGCGGGCCAACACCGTGAGCGCCTTCGCGCTGGGCGACTACGAGTGGCTGCTGGCCTTCGAGGCCGACGAGCTGCACCGCATCGTCGACCTCATGCGCGAGCTGCGGGCCACCGAGGCGCGGCGCCACGTCCGCGAGGAGCTGCCCTTCTACACGGGGCCGCGGGTGAGCCCGGCCGAGGTGGTCGAGCGCCTGCCCTGACGCCCGCGCCGGCACCCCGGACGCCCGAGAGCCCCGCCCTCGACGAGGGGCGGGGCTCTCGGGGCGTCTCGCGGACCCCGGCGGACCCGGCAGCGGGCGGCCGTCAGCCCGCGGTGCCGGGACGCCGCATGGGCACGTGGGGGATGCCGTCCTCGAGGAACTCCGCGCCGACGACCTCGAAGCCGTGGCGGGCGTACCAGCCGGCCAGGTGCGCCTGGGCGTCGAGGACGAGGTCCTCGTGGCCGTGCCGGCCCACGACGTCGGCGAGGAGCACCGACGCGAGGCCCCGCCCGCGGGCGGACGGGGCGGTGACGACGCGCCCCACCCGCCGTGGCCCGCCGCCCGGGTCCTCGAGCACGCGCAGGGCCGCCGCCACGGGCACCCTCTCGCCCGCGCGCACGCGCCCGTCGCCGGTGTGCCACAGGTGCTCGGTGCCCGGCTCGAGGTCGCGGCCGTCGAGCTCGGGGTAGGGGCACTCCTGCTCGACGACGAAGACGTCGACCCGCAGCCGCACGAGGGCGTGCAGCGTGGCGGCGTCGAGGTCGTCGGGTCGGGCGCGCCGGACCTCGCCGACGGCTCCCGCGACCGCGTCCCCGTCGGACCGGCCGGCGACCGGCTCGGGCCGGGCCACCGGGCCGCTCAGGACCGCTCGGGCTGCAGGCGCAGCGACACCGAGTTGATGCAGTAGCGCTGGTCGGTCGGGGTGCCGTAGCCCTCGCCCTCGAAGACGTGGCCCAGGTGGCCGTCGCACGCGGCGCAGCGGACCTCGGTGCGGACCATGCCGAGGGAGCGGTCGCTGATGTAGCGCACGCGGTCCTCGGCCAGCGGGGCGTAGAAGGACGGCCAGCCGCAGTGGGAGTCGAACTTCGTCTCGGAGCGGAAGAGCTCCGTGCCGCAGGCGCGGCAGCTGTACACGCCCACGGTCTTCTCGTCGGTGTACTCACCGGTGTAGGGGCGCTCGGTGCCGCCGAGGCGCAGCACCGAGTACTCCTCGGGCGACAGGCGCTCGCGCCACTCGGCGTCGCTGCGGCGCACGGGCTCCGGCGCGCCCGCCGGCTCGGGCACAGTGCCGGCGGACGGAGTGCCGGCGGACGGGTTCGGGGAGGTGGAGGTCATGCCCGTCCCAACACGGGCGCCCGGCACCGCCTTCCCTCCCTCGTCCCACCGCACCCCCGCGCGCCGCCCCCGCGCCGTCCTCCCGCTCCCTCCTCCCGCGAGGGCCCCACCGGGAGCGGCGCCACAGGGCGCGCCAGGATGGGGCCGTGCAGACGGACGAGGTGCGTGAGCAGCCCGGTGGCGGGACCGAGCAGGACGACCCGGGGGACGAGGTGCTCGTGCCGACGGAGGCGAGCCCCGGCACCCCCGCGCACGAGCCCGCGGCGACCACGGCGGCGGGCGACGCCGAGCCCGAGGACGCCTGGCGCCAGGGCATCCACCTCGCCAGCGGCAGCGCGGACGACGCCGACGGCAGCGGCCAGGCGCGCTCGGGCTACTGGGACGACCAGGACGACCCCGAGGGGCCCGACGAGACCTGAGCCGACGCGGCGTCCTCGGGCGGGGCGGTCAGCCCGCGGCGTGCTGGTCGGGGTCGGGCTCGAGGTGCTCGGCCTCCTCGGGGATCTGCCGGGGGCCGATGACGACGAGGCGCCCGGCGGACAGCTCGGCGGAGGCGTCGCGCAGCCACGAGGGCGGCTGGTCCGGCAGGCCCTCCGCGGCGATGGCCGCGACGAGCTGCTCGCGGATCTCGGCGGGCGGCGTGCCCTGCAGCCGCCGCAGCTCGCCGAGGACGTGCTGCAGGCGGGTCTGCATGTGGTCCAGGCCCTGGGGGTCGCTCTCGGTCATGGGGGCGACCGTAGCCTCAGCCCAGCCGCGCCGTCCCGCCGTAGACGTGCAGCACCGGCACGCCGAGGGCGTCGCGGGCGCGCGAGGCCCAGTCGCGGTGGAAGGTGTCCTCGACGGCGTGGGGGCGCGTGACCACGACGACCTCGCGCACGCCGCCCGCGCCGACGGCCGCCTCGAGCGCGGGCAGCGGGTCGTCCTGGACGACCTCGCCCTCGGCGGCGCACCCGGCGCCGCGCAGCGCCGCCAGCGACTGCTCGAGGGCGCTCGTCGCCTCGGCGCGGGCCTCCCGCTCGTCGGGCTGCCCCTCGCGGAAGGCGTCGAGGGCGGCGCGCATCTCGAAGAGGCTGAGGTGGTCGACGACGTCGGCGAGCAGGTTGCGCTCGGTGTCCGCCGGGACGAGGACGCGGTAGGCGGCCCGGACGCCCTCGACCTCGTGCAGCGCCGCGACGCGCTCCGCGTCGCCGTCGTCGAGGGCCTCCTCGGTGAGGAGCAGGACGACCTCCGAGGCGGCGGCCGTGGGGGCGGTCTCGGGGGGCAGGCTCTCCTCGGGCACGGGCGCAGGCTAGTCGAGGCCCCGCGCCGGGGCCGTCAGCCCCCGGAGAGCACGGCCGCCAGGTCGTAGGCCGCCGGCACCTCGATCTGGTCGGTGGTGCACGAGAGGGGCTCCCGGTCCGGGCGCCACCGCAGGAAGCGCACGACGTGCCGGAAGCGGCCGTTCTCGAGCTGGTCGTAGCCGACCTCGCAGACGAGCTCGGGGCGCACGACGACGAAGGACCCGTCCCGGCTGGCGGAGAAGCGGTTGCGCTCGCCGGCGCCGCGGACCGGCTCGCCGTCCTCGTCGCGCTCCACGTGCGGCGCCAGCTCGTCCACCAGCTCCCGGCGCCGGGCCGCCGTGAACGCGGAGGCGCCGCCGACCTGGTGGAAGTCCTCGCCGTCCGGCGGGCGCAGGCCGAGCAGGAGCGAGCCCACGCCCTCCCCGCTCTTGTGGACCCGGTAGCCGACGACGACGACGTCGGCCGTCCGGGCGTGCTTGACCTTCGCCATCACGCGGCGGCCGGGCTCGTAGCGCGCGGCGCGCGGCTTGGCGACGACGCCGTCGAGGCCCGCGCCCTCGAAGTCGGCGAGCCAGCGCCGCGCCAGGTCGGGGTCGTCGGTGCGCTGGGTCACGTGCAGGGGACCCCGCACCCCGGCCCACGCCGCCTCCAGGCGGCGGCGCCGCTCCTCGGCCGGGCGGCCGGTGAGGTCCTCGTCGCCCTCGGCGAGCAGGTCGAAGGCCACGAAGGAGGCGGGCGTCTCCTCCGCGAGGGTCCGCACGCGCGACGCGGCGGGGTGGATGCGCTGGGACAGGGCCTCCCAGTCCAGGCGCTCGGCGCCCGCCTCGCCGCGGCGGACGACGACCTCGCCGTCGACGACGCACCGCGCGCCGCCGAGCTGGGCGACGAGCTCGGCCACGACCTCGGGGAAGTAGCGGGTGAGCGGCTTGCCGCCGCGGCTGCCCAGCTCGACCGCCGGGCCGCCCTCGGCCGCGCCGTCGTAGAAGACGACGCAGCGGAAGCCGTCCCACTTCGGCTCGTACCAGAGGCCCCCCTCGACGGACGCCGGCTCCGGCACGGCGCCGACCGCCCGCGCGAGCATCGGGTCCACGGGCGGCAGCACGGGGAGGGTGAGGCGCGCGCCGCCGGACCCGGCGTCGTGCCCGGCGTCGGCGGCGGGGCGGGAGGAGGTGGGCACGGGCCGATCCTGCACCCCGAAGCCGGTGCTGACCCCGAGCCCGGAGCCGCGGCGTCCACCGGCGCTCCCGGCCCCGTCTGCGGCGGGCGGCGGGCCACCGCGCCCCCGGCCGCCCCCGCCTGTGCCAGCCCTGCCGCCCGTGCCGCGCGGGGCGCGGGCGCCGGGCAGGATGGCGGCATGGCTGGACGTCGAGGACGCGGCGGCCCGGGGGACCGGCTCCTCCGGCACGGGCGGGACCACGGACGGGACCGGGGGGTGGACGGGCGGCGGCGCCGGGCGGGCGCCGACGCGGCCGCCCGGTGGATGTCCGCCTCCTTCACCGCGACCGGGCTGCTCCACCTCGTGCGCCCGGCCGTGTTCGACGCGGCCGTGCCCCGCGCGCTGGGCGCGCCCCGCCCCTGGACCCTGCTGTCGGGGGCCGCCGAGCTCGTCTGCGCCGCGGCCCTCGCCGCGCCCGCCACCCGCCGGGCCGGGGGCGCGCTCTCGGCAGCGCTGCTGCTGGCGGTCTGGCCGGCCAACGTCTCCATGGCGCAGCGCGCGCTGCGCTCGCCCCGCGCCTCGCGGACGCGGCGGGTGGTCACGGTGGTCCGGGTGCCGCTGCAGGTGCCGATGGTGGTGAGCGCCCTCGCGGTCGCCCGGTGTCCCCGATGAGCGGAGGGGCCCCGATGAGCGGAGGACGCCCGACGAGCGGGGGGCGGTCGACCGGTGGTCGTCGGCTCCCGGGTCGGGGCGTGCCGTGGGGGGCGCCGGTCGCCGCGGCCGGGTGCGGGCTCGGCGCCGTGCGCCGGTGCCTGCCGGTGGGTCCCGTCGCCCGGCGCCGGGCGCGCACCGCGGCGCGGGTGGCGGCCTGGAGCGGGGCCGGCGCCGTCGCGGCGACGTCGCTGGCGGCCGCCGCCGTCTCCGGGCTCGCCGCCTTCTTCGTCCGGCAGGTGGTCAGGCCCGTGCACGAGCGGCCGGACGACGTCCGGGTCCTCGCGGTGGACCTCGAGGGCGCCGGGCCGGACGGGCCCGTCGTCACGGTGACGGCCGACGCGCAGACCCGCGCCCCCGGCCGCTACGTCCTCCTCCTCGACGGCGGGCGCCGCGCGGCGCAGGTCGGCCGGGTGGTGCGCGAGGAGCGGGGCGCCGTCGTGCGCGAGCTGCTCGCGCCGCCCGAGGGCGGTCTCGCCCCCGGCTCCGCGCGCTGGAGCGGGACCGTCCACGTCGGCGACCCGACGTCGGCGCTCTGCCTCGCGCACGAGGACGTTCGGGTCGCGACGCCGCTCGGCGGCCTCCCGGCGTGGTTCGTGCCCGCCGCCCGCGGGCGCCGCGACGTACCCGAGGGCGGAGCCGGGTCGACGGGACGGGAGGGCGGGGCGGTCTGGGCCGTGCTCGTCCACGGGCGCGGCGCCACGCGCGAGGAGTGCCTGCGCGCGGTGCCGCTGCTGCACCGCCTGGGGCTGCCGTGCCTCGTGCCGGCCTACCGCAACGACGCCGACGCCCCGCCCGAGTCCGCGGGCCACTACGGCCTGGGGGACACCGAGTGGCTGGACGTCGAGGCGGCCGTGCTCCACGCCCTCGACCACGGCGCGCGGGAGGTCGTCCTCGTCGGCTGGTCGATGGGCGGGGCGATCGTCCTGCAGCTGGCCACACGGTCGTGGACCGCCGACCGGGTCCGCGCCGTGGTCCTCGACTCGCCGGTCGTCGACTGGCGCGACGTGCTCGAGCACGCGGCGCGCCGGAACCGGCTGCCCTGGGCCGCCGGTCGCCTCGGCATCGCCATGCTGGCCCGCCCGGAGGCGCGGGCGCTGCTCGGCGTCAGCGCGCCCATCGACGTCGCCCGCCTCGACTGGGTGGTCCGCGCCGACGAGCTGCGGCTGCCCGTCCTGCTGCTCCACGCCGCCGACGACGACGTCGTCCCCATCGGGCCCTCGCGGCGGCTCGCGGCCGCCCGGCCCGACCTCGTCGTCTTCCGGGACTTCCCGGGGGCGCAGCACACCAAGGAGTGGAACACCGACCCGGAGCGCTGGGAGCGCGAGGTCGCGCGCTTCCTGCTCGAGCACCTCTGACGCCGGACCGGGCGGGCGTGCGGAGCCGGCCCGGCGTGCCGGCTGCGCACGCACCTGCACCCCGCGGTGCCGAGGGAGGTCGGCAGGGGGACGCGTCGAGGGCCTGCCGGACGTCCGCGGACCTCGCGGGCCTCGTGACGGCGTGCCGGCCCTCGAAGTCCGCGGTGCCGACGACCCGACGGCGTGCCGGCCCTCGGGGTCCGCGGTCGCGGCGTGCCGCCCCCACGTCCCCGGCCGACGCGTCTACGCGCTGCCGGGGCGCCGCACGACCCACCGGCCGAGCAGGGTGCCGCCGCCGTCGTCGGCCAGCAGCAGCGACGCCAGGTCGAGGTGCGCGGTGAGCGCGGGGCCGACGAGGGCGCGCGGGCCGTCCCCGGCGACGAGCAGCGGCGACGTCGTGAGGCACAGCTCGTCGAGCAGGCCGGCGGCCGCGACGTCCCGCAGCAGCGCGGGGCCGCCCTCGCAGAGCACGCGCCGCAGGCCGCGCTCCGCCAGCGCGGCGACCGCGGCCGCGAGGTCGACGTCGTCGTCCCCGGCGACGACGACGCCGCCGTCGCCCAGCGCCGCGCGCAGCCGGCCCAGCACGTCCTCTCCCGCGCTCTCGCAGGTCACGGCCAGCACCGCCCCGCCGTCGTCGCGCCGGGCGAGCGCCGCGTCGGGCAGCCGCCCGGAGCGGGTGACGACGGCGAGCGCCGGGGCCGGCGCCTGCCCGAGGGCGGACCGTCGGGCGGCCAGGGACGCCCGCACCCGCAGCGGTCCGTAGCCCTCCGAGCGGGCCGTCCCCGCCCCGACGAGCACCACGTCGGCGAGCGAGCGCAGCAGGACCAGGACCCGCAGGTCGGCGGGCCCGGAGATCGAGCGGCTCGAGCCGTCGTCGCCGGCGGCGGCGCCGTCGAGGGTGGTGACGAGGTTCGCGCGGACCCGGGCGTCGCGGGCCGGCTCCGGGAGGTCGTGGGCGTAGAGCGCCGCGAGCTCGTCCTCGGCGTCCGGGGACGCCGCACCCCCCGCCGCCGGCGCCACCTCGCGGGGGGCGCCGAGCGACGGGGGGTGCAGGAGCCGCAGGGTCATGCCTGGCGACCGGTGGTCGACGCGCCCGGCCTCAGGCGGCCGTCGACTCGCGGACCTGGCGCTGGATCCGCGCGAGCATCCCGGTCATGCCGCGCAGGCGCAGCGGGCTGACGGCGCGGTCCAGGCCCAGGCGCGAGCAGACGTCGCCCGGGACGTCGAGCACCTGCGCGGCGGGCAGCCCGTCGAGGCCCTCGGCGAGGATGCCGGCGAAGCCGCGCGTCGTCGGCGCCTCCGCGGGGGCCGAGAAGAACAGGTGCACGGTGCGGTCGGCGTCGTCGTCCACCTCGGTGAGCAGGAAGATCGGCGACTGGCACTCCGGCACCGGCTCGAGGAGCTCGGGGTGGTCGGCGTACCGCGGGGGCAGCGCCGGCAGGCCCCGGCTGAAGTCGAGGAGCAGCTGCAGGCGCTCGGGCTCGCTGACGGCGTGGAAGTCCTCGACGATCTCGGCCAGCGCCGGGGGCAGGCCCTCGGCGGGACCGCCCATGCCCGCCGCGTCGCCGGCGGTCGCGGCGGTCACGAGCGCCGCGCCGGGGCGTCGCCGGGCTCGGAGCCCGTGGCGATGGGCACGCGCACGGCGTTGCCCCACTCGGTCCACGAGCCGTCGTAGTTGCGCACCCTGTCGAAGCCGAGCAGGTGGGTGAGCACGAACCACGTGTGCGAGGAGCGCTCGCCGATGCGGCAGTAGGCGATGACGTCGTCGCCCGGCTGCAGGCCCTTCTCGCCCGTGTAGATGGCCTCGAGCTCGGCCCGGCCCTTGAAGCGGCCGTCCTCGGCCGCCGCGCGCGCCCAGGGCACCGACTGGGCGGTGGGGATGTGGCCGCCGCGCAGGGCGCCCTCCTCGGGGTAGGCGGGCATGTGCGTGCGCTCGCCGGTGTACTCCTCGGGCGAGCGGACGTCGACGAGCGGGCCGGTGCCGAGGTGGGCGAGGACGTCGGGCGCGAAGGCGCGGACCTCCTCGTCGCGGCGCTCGACGACGGGGTAGTCGGTGGCGGCCGGCGACGGCGCGTCCGTCGTCATGGGGCGGTCCTCGGCCAGCCAGGCGGCGCGGCCGCCGTCGAGGAGCCGGACGTCCTCGTGGCCGAAGAGGGTGAAGACCCACAGCGCGTAGGCCGCCCACCAGTTCGACTTGTCGCCGTAGACGACGACGGTGGAGTCGCGGCTGATGCCCTTGGCCGACATGAGCCGGGCGAAGGCCTCGCCGTCGACGTAGTCCCGGGTCACCGGGTCGTTGAGGTCGGTGTGCCAGTCGACCTTGACGGCGCCGGCGATGTGGCCGGTCTCGTAGAGCAGCACGTCCTCGTCGGACTCCACGACGACGAGGCCCTCGTCGCCGAGGTGGTCGGCCAGCCACGCGGTCGTGACGAGGCGCTCGGGGTGGGCGTACTCGGCCAGGGCCGGGCTCGGGTCGGTGGGGACGGGCACGGGGCTCTCCTCGGGATCGCACGAGTCGGTCGCTGTCGTGGTCGTCGCGGGCCCGCGCGCGAGGCTCTCGCCGCCGCGGGTGGTCGCGGGCCGCGTCCTGCTCACCGGGCAACACCTCGGGAGCGGCCGGATCTTCCCGCACCGGGGCAGCGGCCGCAGCCGCGCCCATGCTGCGGACGCCGGCGACCCGCCTAGGGTCGTGGCCCGTGACGACGACGAGCGGGGACCCGGCGGGCGAAGACCCGGCGAGCCAGGGGCGGGGCGGGCGCGAGGCGGGGGTGGGCTCCCTCGTGGGCCGCGAGCCGCAGCTGGGGCGCGACCGGCTCGTCGCCGAGCTCGTGCCCTCGCCGCGCTTCGCGGACGTCTCCTTCGCCTCCTACGAGCCCTCGCCCGACGAGCCCTCGCAGGCGGCGGCCGTCACCGAGCTGGAGGCCCACGCGGAGCGCGTCCGGGACGCCCAGGCGTCGCGCGGCCAGAAGGAGGGCGGCCTGCGGCGGCTGCTGCGCGGACGCCCGACCACCCCGCAGGGCGCGCCCGGCGTCTACCTCGACGGGGGCTTCGGCGTCGGCAAGACGCACCTGCTCGCGGCGACCTGGCACGCCGTGCCCGGGCCGAAGGCCTTCGGCACCTTCGTCGAGTACACCAACCTCGTCGGCGCGCTCGGCTTCGCCGAGGCCGTCCGGGCGCTCTCGCCCATGACCCTCGTCGCCATCGACGAGTTCGAGCTCGACGACCCGGGGGACACCGTCCTCATGGCCCGCCTGCTCCGCGAGCTCGTCGACGCCGGCGTGCGGCTGGCGGCGACCTCGAACACCCTCCCGGGCTCGCTGGGGGAGGGGCGCTTCGCCGCCGACGACTTCCTCCGCGAGATCCAGGCCGTCGGCAGCAACTTCGACGTCGTGCGGATCGAGGGCGAGGACTACCGCCACCGCGGCCTGCCCGACCCGCCCGCGCCGGTGCCCGACGACGAGCTCGAGGCCCGCGCCCGCGCGATCGGCGGCGGCGCCGTGCTCGACGACGTCGACGCGCTGACGGAGCACCTCGCCCGCGTGCACCCGAGCCGCTACGGCGCGCTGCTCGACGGCGTCACGCACGTCTTCTGGCGGGGCCTGCGCCCGCTCGCGGACCAGAACGTGGCGCTGCGCACCGTCGTGCTCGCCGACCGGATGTACGACCGCTCGATCCCGCTGGCCGTGTCGGGCGCGAGCCTCGCGGACCTCTTCACCCCCGAGATGCTCGCGGGCGGCTACCGGAAGAAGTACTCCCGCGCCCTCTCGCGCCTCACGTCGCTCGCCCGCGACGGGGCCTGAACCCCGCGCCGCGCTCGCGCACGGAGCCCAGGAGCCCGAGGACAGGCGTCCTTGACCCTCCCGCCGCGGCGGGTGAGAGTGCCGCTGCGGGCGACGAGGGCGTCGCCCCCGAGGAGGAGACGACGTGGACGAGCACCGCACCCCGACCCACGACCCGCGGCGCGCCCCGAGCCGGCGGGCGGTCCTCGCCGGCGCCACCGGCGCCGCAGCCCTGGCGCTGGCGGTCGCCCCGGCCACCGGGGCCGCAGCGGCACCGCCCTCGGTGGCGACGCCGTCGCTGCGCCGCGCCGGCGCGCGCGCCCTGGACTTCCTCCAGGTCATGACCGACGCCTACCCGGCCGCGAACGGCGACGGGCCGGTGCTGGCGCAGAGCTACTCCGACCAGAACGGGCTCTTCAGCACGGCCTTCGTCTACGACGAGGCCCTCAGCATCTGCGCGGCGCTCGCCACGGGCACCGCGCGGGGCGAGGCCCTCGCGCGCCGTCTCGGCGACGGCCTGCTGTTCGCCCAGGGGAACGACCCCGCGTACGACGACGGCCGGCTGCGCCAGGCCTACAACGTCGGCCCGTACGTCTTCTACGACGGCGTCCCGCAGCCGTACGGCCTCCGGCTGCCGGACGGCAC
Source organism: uncultured Pseudokineococcus sp. (assembly GCF_947499845.1). GTDB lineage: Bacteria > Actinomycetota > Actinomycetes > Actinomycetales > Quadrisphaeraceae > Pseudokineococcus. The sequence continues at coordinate 276,673 of NZ_CANMPM010000004.1, read as the reverse complement.
CGCGAACATCGGCTTCCAGTTCGGCTTCCTCGGCACCGCCGTCGGCGACATGGCCTGGCCCGGCATGGCGCTCGTCCAGCTGCACGAGCGCACGGGGGAGCAGCGCTACCTCGACGGGGCGCTCGCCGTCGCCCGCTGGATCACGACGAAGGCCCGCAACGACGGCGCCCTCGGCGGCTTCTCCTTCGGCGTGACCGCCGGGGACGAGCGGATCCCCAACGTCTCGACCGAGCACAACGTCGACTGCGTGGGCTTCTTCCGCCAGCTCGCCGCGGCCACGCGCGACCGCTCCTGGCTCGAGGAGGCCGATCGGGCCCGCGCCTTCCTCGGGCGCGTCTGGGAGCCCGACGGCGGGTACTTCTACACGGGGAGCAACGACGGGACGACGGTCAACCGTGACCCCCTGCCGCTGGACCCGCAGGCGTGGAGCTGGCTGGCCCTGCGCGAGGGGCGCTACGCCCGGGCCCTCGACTGGGCCGGGCAGGCGCTCGCCGTGACCGACGACGCCGCGCAGCCGCTGAGCCAGCTGCCCGACGGCGTCCGCGTCTCCGGGGTGACCTTCAGCTCGGCGTCACTCACCTCGACCGCGGTCTACAACGGGCTGACGGTGAACCCGCAGGGGGTGTGGCTCGAGGGCACCGGCCAGCTGGCCACGGCCTACGCCGACCGCGGCCGCGGGCAGGCGGACGCCCGGCGCGCCCGCGGCCTGCTCGGGCAGATCACGGTGGCCCAGGACCGCGTGGGGCAGGACCAGACGGTGGGCGGCGCGCCGCTGCCGGCGGACTCCGGCGTCGTCGCGGCGACGAGCGTGCTCGACACCGGCTTCGGCTTCGCCTACTTCCAGTCGCAGCACATCGGTGCCACGGCGTGGTTCCTCATGGGCGTCGAGGGCGCCAACCCCTTCGTGCGCGGGGGCCTGCGCTGAGGCCCTGACCGGGGCCCTCCCCGGTGCCCCGACCGACGCCGGGCACCGGGGACGTCCGGTGGCCCGGGGACCCGGGCCACCGGACGCGGCCCACGTCAGCGGAGCCGGGCCACCGCGACCGCGTGGGCGGGCAGGCGCACGACCTCGCCCTCCAGGGCGACCTCGCCGTCCTCGGCGTAGGACGCGACGAGCTCGGCGCCGCTCTCGCCCTCGACGCCGGCGCCCCGCTCGAGCGGCACCTCCCGCGCCCGGTCGGAGAGGTTGACCGCGACGCGGAAGGCCCCGCGGACGAGCACGAGCCAGCCGGCGTCCTCGTCGCCGACGACGTCGAGGCTCGGCGAGCGGCCGAGGACGTCGTCGCGCAGGTCCCCCTCGGCGGCGCGCAGCTCGAGCAGGCGACGGTGCCACGCGAGCAGCGCCGCGCCGCGCCCCGACGTCGGCTCGTCCCAGTCGAGCACCGAGGCGTCGCGGGTGGCCGGGTCCTGCGGGTCGGGCACGTCCTCGGCGTCCCACCCGTGGGAGGAGAACTCCGAGCGCCGCCCCGTCCGCACGGCCTCGGCGAGCTCGGGGTCGGGGAAGTCGGTGAAGAACTGCCACGGCGTGCGCGCGCCCCACTCCTCGCCCATGAAGAGCATGGGGGAGAAGGGGCCGAGGAGGACGAGGGCGGCGCTGCCGGCGAGGACCCCGCCGGGCAGGGTCGCCGAGGGGCGGTCGCCGGTGGCCCGGTTGCCCACCTGGTCGTGGTTGGACGTGTAGGCGACGAAGGAGCCGCCGCGGTGGCGGGTCGGGTCCACCGGCCGTCCCCAGACCTGCTCGCGGAAGGGCGAGTACGTGCCGGCGTGCCAGAAGGCCCCCGTCATGACGGCGCGGACGGACTCCAGCGAGCCGAAGTCGACGTAGTAGCCCTGCCGCTCGCCGGTGACGAGGGCGTGCACGGCGTGGTGGACGTCGTCGGCCCACTGCGCCTGCATGCCGTAGCCGCCCTCGACGGCGGGCTCGACCATGCGCGGGTCGTTGAGGTCGGACTCCGCCACGAGCGTCAGCGGCCGCCCGACCTCGTCGGACAGGTCGGCCGCCCGCAGCGACAGCTCGGCCAGCACGTGGACGGGCGAGTCGTCGACGAGCGCGTGGACGGCGTCGAGCCGCAGGGCGTCGACGTGGAAGTCGCGCAGCCAGCGCAGCGCCCCCTCGACGACGAAGGCGCGCACCTCCCGGGCGCCCGGCGCGTCGAGGTTCACCGCCGTGCCCCAGGGCGTCTCGTGCTCGTCGGTGAAGTAGGGGCCGAACTCGGGCAGGTAGTTCCCCGCCGGGCCCAGGTGGTTGTAGACGACGTCGAGGCAGACCCCGAGCCCGCGGGCGTGGCAGGCGTCGACGAAGCGCTGCAGCGCCTCCGGCCCGCCGTAGGGGTGGTGCACGGCCCACAGGTCGACCCCGTCGTAGCCCCAGCCCCAGCGGCCCGGGAAGGCGGCGACGGGCAGCAGCTCGACGACCTGGACGCCGAGGTCGACGAGGTGGTCGAGCCGCCCGACGGCCGCCTCCAGCGTGCCCTCGGGCGTGAAGGTCCCGACGTGGAGCTCGTAGAAGACGGCGCCGCGGCCGTCCACGCCCGCCCACGCCCCGTCGGACCAGGCGAAGCGCGCGGCGTCGAAGACCCGGCTGGGGCCGTCGGGGCCCTCGGGCTGCCAGGCGCTGCGCGGGTCGGGGCGCGCGGGGCCGCCGTCGAGGCGGAAGGCGTAGTCGGTGCCGTGGCCGGCGTCCTCGACGGTCGCGGACCACCACCCGCCCCCGGAGGCGTCCATCGTGACGAGGCGGCCCCCCTCGGCCGGGGCGCCGGAGGCGCCGACGGCGACCTCGACGCCGGCGGCGTCGGGGGCCCAGACGGTGAAGACGTGCACGGGGTTCCTCCTGCGGCAGCGCTGGTGGCGGTGGTGCTGGTGGCGGTGGTGCTCGTGGCGGTGGTGCTGGTGGCGGTGGTGCCCGTGGCGGTGGGGCCCGTCCGCGGGGGACGCGCCCCGGTCGGGGGTGCGGGGCGGCGCTCAGGCCTCGACGAGGAGGGCGACGGGCAGGTCGGCGAGGACGTCCGCCAGCCGGGCGGCGCCCGGGGCGTGCTCCCGCCCGGTGAGCACGTCGCGCCAGGCGCCCGCGGGCGTCCCCGGCAGCGTGAGCGAGTGCTCGCCCCACCCGCCGTAGCGGGCGAGGGCGTCCGGCAGCCGCGTGGCGACGGTGACGGCGCGCGGGGCGCCGTCCTGCGTCCGCGCGAAGGCCACGGCCGAGCCGCTCGACGTCGGCAGCGGCGCGTAGCCCGTCCCCGCCCCCGTGAAGGCGGCCGCGAGGTCGCGGCGCACGCGCAGCGCCCGCGAGGTGACGAGGAGCTTCTCCTCGTCGAGGTCGCGGGGGCGCGCCCCGCCGTCGAGGCGCTCGAGCAGCGCGCTGCGCCGCGCGTAGTCCACCGGCCGGCGGTTGTCGGGGTCGACGAGCGAGCGCTCACCGACCTCGGTGCCCTGGTAGACGTCGGGCACGCCCGGCATCGTCAGCTGCACGAGCTTCTGCCCGAGCACCGCCGAGCGGGCCGCCGGTGCGGTGGCGGCGACGAAGGCGCCCACCCGGGCGAGCACGTCCTCGTCGCCGAGGACGCCGGTGGCGAAGTCGGCGACGGCCTGCTCGTACTCCTCGTCGGGAGCCGTCCACGTCGTGCGGCGCTTCGCCTCCTTGACGGCCTTCTCGAGGTAGGCCAGCAGGCGCTCGGCGGAGATCGGCCCGCCGGGGCCGTCCGCGCCGGCCGGCTCCCACGTGGCGACGAGCGTCTGCCAGACGAGCATCTCGGTGGGCCCGTCGAGGAGGGCCGAGCGGTGCTCGGCCGCGGCCTGCCGCCACAGCGCGAGGGCCTCCGCCCAGGCCGCGGGCACGCCCGAGACGACCGACAGCTGCACGCGGGCGTCCTCCGCCCGCTTCGTGTCGTGCGTGGACAGCGTCGTCATCGTCGTCGGCCAGTGCTCGACGATCCCCGCGCAGAAGGCGTGGAACTCCTCGGGCGAGACGCCGAAGCGCTCCGGCGCGCCGCCCACCTCGTTGAGGCTGGAGAGCCGGAACCAGCGGTAGAAGGCCGTGTCCTCCACGCCCTTGGCCATGACCGGCCCGCACGTCTGCTGGAAGCGGACGACGAGCTCGGCCCGCTCCGCCTCCGCCGTGCGACCGGCCGAGCCGGCCTCGCGGCCCAGCAGCAGGTCGCGGACCACCTCGAGGGTCTCGTGGCGCTCGGGCGCGAGGTGCGCCCGGGCGACCTCGACCGCCTCGTCCAGGACGTGCGCGGCCTCGGCGGGCGCCGCCTCGCCGGGCACGACGTAGGCCCGGTACCGGGGGAAGGCCACGAGCAGCTCGGTGACGACCTCGGTGAGCCCGCGGCGGGTGTGGTCGCGCAGGAGGACGTCGGCGTGGCAGATGCCGCTGAGGAGGTCCACGAGGCGGTGCACCTCGGTGTAGAGGTTCTCGGCGACGACCTCCCGCTTGGCCTGCTCGACGACAGGCCCGAAGTCCGCCGGGTCGCCGGTCACCTGCGTGAAGAGCGCCGTCAGCGGCGCCTCGCCCGCCGGGTCCACGAAGAGCCCGCCGACGCGCAGCAGCGCGTCGTAGCCCGTCGTCCCCGCGCACGGCCAGTCGTCGGGGAGCTGCTCGGAGCCCTCGAGGATCTTCTCCACGACGACCCACGCCCCGCCGGTGCGGTCCGCGAGGCGGCGCAGGTACTCCCGCGGGTCGGCGAGGCCGTCGGGGTGGTCGATGCGCAGGCCGTCGAGCTCGCCCGTGCGGAGCATCTCCAGCAGCAGCGCGTGCGTGGCGTCGAAGACGCCCTCGTCCTCGACCCGGACGGCGGCGAGGGTGTCGACGTCGAAGAAGCGCCGGTAGTTGAGCTCCTCGTCGGCCACCCGCCAGTGCGCCAGGCGGTACCACTGCGCCTCGACGAGGCGGTCCATCGGCAGCGCCTCGGTGCCCGGGCGCACGGGGAACACGTGGTCGTAGTAGCGCAGGAGCGGCTCGTCGCCGCTCGTGTCGAGCTCGAGCTCCCCGGCGGCCAGCACCTGGCCGATGCGCGAGCCCAGCACGGGCATGAGCAGCGCGTGGTCCTCGGTCGACCAGTCGACGTCGAACCAGCTCACGTAGGGGGAGTAGGGCCCGTCGCGCAGCACCGACCACAGGACGGCGTTCGCGCTCGCCGGCGTGGGCACGGCGACGTGGTTGGGCACGACGTCGGCGACGGCCGACAGCCCGTGCTCGCGCAGCGCCGCGACCATGCGGTCGAAGGCCTCCCGGCCGCCGGCCTCCTGCGACAGGCGCGAGTGGTCGACGACGTCGTAGCCGTGCGTCGAGCCCGGGGCCGCCTGCAGCACGGGGGAGAGGTAGGCGTGCGTGACGCCGAGGCGCGCGAGGTACCCGGCGACGCCCGCGGCGTCGTCGTAGGTGAACTCCGGCTGCACCTGCAGCCGGTAGGTCGACGTCGGCACCGTCCGGCCCGGGCCGGGGCGGTGCTGGCGCGCGGCCGTCGCGGCGTCCCGGTCCTCCCGCTCCCGCGGGGCGGCAGGGGAGGGGGCGGCCGAGGTCGAGGGGGTGGGGGCGGCGTCGGGCGCGCTCACCTCGCGTCCCCCTTGCGGCGGCGGGGCGTCCGGCTCCTGGACGGGGCGGAGGGCGGTGCGGACGCCGGGGCCGCGGCGGGGGCGGCCGGCGTGGCGGGCGTGTCACCGGCGCCGGGGCTGCGGGCGGCGCGGGTGCGGCGGGCGGTGGCGCCGTCGTCGACGGCCGCCGTCGCGGACGCCGCGCGCAGCGGCTCCGGCTCGGCGTGGGCCGGGTCGCAGACGAGGACGACCATGCTCCGGGCGCCGAGGTGCAGCGAGCCGCCCGCCTGGACGACCTGCCCCTCGAGCAGCGAGGCGGTGTCCACGAGCACCTGCCACGCCGGCCCGTAGGCGGTGTCCGGCATGACGAACTCCAGCCCCTCGTAGTGGCTGTTGTAGAGGACGAGGAACTTGTCGTCCTCCACCTTCTCGCCGCGGGGGCCGGGCTCGTTGATCTCGTGCCCGTTGAGCCAGACGGTGACGGCGCGCGCGAAGTGGCTGTGCCAGTCGCCGTCCTTCATCACCTCGCCGGCGGGCGTCATCCACACGATGTCCGAGAGGTCGGACTGCCCGCCCTTGGAGGCCTCGCCCTTGAAGAAGCGGCGGCGACGGAAGATCGGGTGCTCGCGGCGCAGGCGCACGGCGCGGCGGGTGAAATCGAGGAGCTCGGCCTGCTGCTCGTCGAGGCGCCAGTCGATCCAGCTCGTCTCGTTGTCCTGGCAGTAGCCGTTGTTGTTGCCGCCCTGGGTGCGGCCGAGCTCGTCGCCGTGCAGGAGCATCGGCACGCCCTGGCTCAGCAGCAGGGTGAGGAGGAAGTTGCGCTGCTGGCGGGCGCGCAGGACGAGCACCTCGGGGTCGTCGGTCGGGCCCTCGACGCCGCAGTTCCAGGACCGGTTGTGGCTCTCGCCGTCGGCGCCGCCCTCGCCGTTGGCCGCGTTGTGCTTGTCGTTGTACGACACCAGGTCCCGCATGGTGAAGCCGTCGTGCGCGGTGACGAAGTTGATCGAGGCGACGGGCCGGCGCCGCGAGCTCTCGTAGAGGTCGCTGGAGCCGGAGATGCGGCTGGCGAACTCCGCCAGCGTCGACTCCTCGCCGCGCCAGAAGTCGCGGACCGTGTCGCGGTACATGCCGTTCCACTCGGTCCACAGCGGCGGGAAGCCGCCCACCTGGTAGCCGCCGTCGCCGACGTCCCACGGCTCGGCGATGAGCTTGACCTGGCTGACCACCGGGTCCTGCTGGATGAGGTCGAAGAACGCCGAGAGCCGGTCCACCTCGTGGAACTGGCGCGCGAGGGTCGAGGCGAGGTCGAAGCGGAAGCCGTCGACGTGCATCTCGGTCACCCAGTAGCGCAGCGAGTCCATGATGAGCTGCAGGACGTGCGGGTGGCGCATGAGCAGGCTGTTGCCGGTGCCCGTGGTGTCGAAGTAGTGCTGCTCGTCCCCGTCGACGAGGCGGTAGTACGCGGCGTTGTCGATGCCCCGGAAGGAGAGGGTGGGGCCCATCTCGTTGCCCTCGGCGGTGTGGTTGTAGACGACGTCGAGGATGACCTCGATGTCGGCCTGGTGCAGCGCCAGCACCATCGCCTTGAACTCCGACACCTGGTCCCCGCGCGTGCCGGCCGAGGAGTACTCGCCGTGGGGGGCGAAGAAGCCGATCGTGTTGTAGCCCCAGTAGTTGCGCAGACCCCGGTCGACGAGGTGGGAGTCCTGCACGAACTGGTGGACGGGCATGAGCTCGACGGCGGTGACGCCCAGGTCGGTGAGGTGCTTGACCATCGCCGGGTGGCCTACCGCGGCGTAGGTGCCGCGCAGCTCCTCGGGGATGTCCGGGTGCGTCATGGTCAGGCCCTTGACGTGGGCCTCGTAGATGACGCTCTCGTGGTACTCGTGCCCCGGGCGGCGGTCGGCGCTCCAGTCGAAGAACGGGTTGATGACGACCGACAGCGCCGTGTGGCCGAGGCTGTCGTCGTCGTTGAAGGAGTCCTTGTCGCCGAAGCGGTAGGAGAACAGGGACTCGTCCCCGTCGTCCTGGCCGTCGATGGCCTTGGCGTACGGGTCGAGCAGCAGCTTGGCCGGGTTGCACCGGTGCCCCTGCGCCGGGTCGAACGGTCCGTGCACGCGGTACCCGTAGCGCTGCCCCGGGCGGACGTTCGGCAGGAAGGCGTGCCAGACGAAGCCGTCCACCTCCGTCAGCGGCACCCGCGTCTCGCCGCCCTCGTCGTCGACGAGGCACAGCTCGACGCGCTCCGCGACCTCGCTGAAGAGCGCGAAGTTCGTGCCCGTGCCGTCGTAGGTCGCCCCCAGGGGGTAGGGGCTGCCGGGGTAGGTCTGCATGTGCGGGTCGTCCCTCGGGTCTGGGGGGCGGTCGGTCGGCGCTCGTCGCGCCGGGCGCCGTGCGGTGCCGGTCGGTGCGGCACCCCATCCCACCGCATCGCACGTGGTGCTGCTCACCGGTCCGCCCTCCGGCGGCCGCCGGGGGGACCGGCGGGGTCCGCTGCCGGGCGCGCCCCGGGCCCGTCCCAACGGGTCCTCCACGGGTCGCTCCTGCGCCGGGCCCGGCGCGGCGCCCTACCCTCGCGGCGTGGCCGGGGTGGGGGAGGACCTGCGCCGCCGGGGCCGTCAGGTCGGCGGTCGTCTGCGGGAGGTCCCCGTGCTGGGCACGGCCGCGGCGGTCGTCGTCGAGGCCGTGCGGCTCGGGCTGCGCCAGCGGGTCACGGGCCTGGCCGCGGAGGCCGCCTTCTTCGCCCTGCTCTCGCTGCCGCCGCTCGTCCTGGGGCTCACGGGCACGGCCGCGCTCGTCGGCTCCCGCCTCGGGACCGACACGACGGGGCAGCTCGAGCGGGTGCTGAGCACCCAGCTCGCGCCCTTCCTCACCGAGGACGTCGTGGGCGGGACGATCGTCCCGACCATCACCGCGGCGCTGGACGGCCCCCGCTTCGACCTCATCTCGATCGGCTTCCTGCTCTCGCTCTGGTCGGGCTCGCGCGCCCTGGCCGTGCTCCTCGACACCGTCGCGATCATGTACGGCATGGGGGGTGGGCGCGGCCCCGTGCGGGCCCGCGCCCTCTCGCTCCTGCTCTACGTGCTGGGTCTGGGGGCGGGGGCCGTCGCGCTGCCCCTGCTGCTGCTCGGCCCCACGGTCATCGCCCGGCTCCTGCCGGACCCGCTCGACGGGCTGCTGTCGCTCTACTGGCCCGTGGTGCTCCTGACGGGCTCGCTGCTCCTCGCGCTGCTCTACCACGCCGCGACGCCGGTCCGGCTGGCCTGGCGGCGGGCGCTGCCGGGCGCGGCGGTGGCGCTCGGGCTGTGGGTCGTCACCTCGTGGGGGCTGCGGGCGCTGCTCGAGCTCACGGTCGGCACCGGTCGCGGCGTCGCCATCTACGGCCCGCTCTCGGCGCCCATCGTCCTGCTGCTCTGGTTCTACCTGCTGGCGCTCGGCGTGCTCCTCGGGGCGGGCGTCAACGCCGCCGTGGAGCACGTGAGGCCCCAGCGCGACGAGGACGGCATGACGGTCGACGAGAGGGCGGCCGAGGGCACCTGAGCGCCGGCGGGCCCGCGAGGTCGACCGGCGGGCGACCGGGACCGAGGGCCGGTCGCCGATGGCTCAGGACCGAGGCCCGGGACCGCGGACGCACGAGAGCCCCGGTCCGTCGGACCGGGGCTCTCGCGGGTGGTGGGCGATACTGGGATCGAACCAGTGACCTCTTCCGTGTCAGGGAAGCGCGCTACCGCTGCGCCAATCGCCCGGGGTGCGTCGTCCGCGGATCAGACGTCTCCTCCGCGGGGCACCGAGGTGGAGACGGGATTCGAACCCGCGTTCACGGCTTTGCAGGCCGTTGCCTCGCCTCTCGGCCACTCCACCGTGAGGCGTGCCGAGGCACTGCCTCCGAGCGGACGACGGGATTCGAACCCGCGACCCTCACCTTGGCAAGGTGATGCTCTACCAGCTGAGCCACGTCCGCACGCTGCCTCCGCCAGCCCCGGGGGGCCGCCGTCGGCGTGCGTGCTGGACTCTAGACGAGTGGTGAACGACTCGTCCAACTCGGCCCCGCCGGGCCCCGTCGCGGCCCCCGGGCGCCGCGCCGACGGGCGGGCGCCCGAGCCGGCGCCCGAGCGCTCCGGTGGCGCGGCGGGCGCCCCCTCGGCCCGGCCGGCGCCGCCCGCCGCCTGGTGGGGCGGGCTGCTCGCGACGGACGTCGAGGAGGTCGTCGACCTGGCGGAGGACCCGGGCGCCCTCGAGCGCGACGGGTGGTGGTTCGTCGTCCTCGACTTCGAGGCGCCGGTGGGGGAGCCGAGCGCCGTCAGCGCCGACGCGCGCGGCCGGGCCCGCGCGTGGCGCTTCGGCCGGGTGCGGCCCGCGGCGCCCCCGGACGGCGGGTCGTGGGTCGGCCCGGACGTCGAGGGCTGGACGTCCTCGGCGGACCGCGCCACGTACACGGCGGGCGTCGGCCTCGTCCGCGAGCTGGTCCGGGCCGGCGTCGTCTACCAGGCCAACCTCTGCCGGGTCCTCGAGGCGCCCCTGCCGCCGGGCGCCGACCCCTGGGCCCTGGCCGCCCGGCTGCGGGAGGGCAACGAGGCGCCCTACTCCGGCGTGCTGGACCTCGGGGACGAGGGCTTCGTCGTCCCGGCCTCGCCGGAGCTCTTCCTGCGGCGGCGCGGCGACGTCGTCGAGAGCGGACCCATCAAGGGCACCGCCGCGCCCGGGGGTCCGCTCGGCCCGAAGGACGTCGCCGAGAACGTCATGATCACCGACCTCGTCCGCAACGACCTGCAGCGCGCGTGCCGGCCCGGGACGGTCGAGGTGGTCTCCCTGCTCGCGCGGGAGGCCCACCCCGGGCTGGACCACCTCGTGTCCACCGTGCGCGGCCGGCTGCGACCGGGGACGACGTGGGCCGACCTGCTGCGGGCGACCTTCCCGCCCGCCTCGGTGAGCGGAGCGCCCAAGCGGGCGGCCCTCGACGCGCTCGCCGCGCTCGAGGCGGCGCCGCGGGGGCCCTACTGCGGCGGCGTCGGGTGGGTCGACGCGCGCCGGGGCGCGGCGGAGCTCGCCGTCGGGATCCGGACGTTCGCGGCCTCCGGCGGCGTCCTGCGCTTCGGGACGGGCGCCGGCATCACGTGGGGCTCGGACCCGCAGGGGGAGTGGGAGGAGACCGAGCTCAAGGCGGCGCGCCTCCTGCGACTGGCCTCCCGCGCTCCCGGCGCACCATGATCGTCGCCATGGCGGACGGCGGACCGGCGGAGGGTGACGTGGGCGGCGCAGGGCGAGCGCGCGAGGCGGGCGGCGCCCTCGGGGCGGCGGAGGCGGGCGTCGACGGCATGCGCGTCCCGCCCCCGGACTCCTCGACCGCCACCCCGCCCGACGCCGCGACCGACGCCAGCACGGGTCCGGCCGCCGCGGCGGTCGAGCCGCCGGTCGTCTGGGTCGACGGGCGGCTGCACGCGGGGGGCGGCGCCGTCGTCGACGCCCTGGACCACGGCATGACGACGGGGGACGGCGTCTTCGAGACGTGCAAGGTCGTGGACGGCGTCCCCTTCGCCCTGGGCCTCCACCTGGAGCGGCTGGCCCGCTCCGCCGCGGGGCTGGGCCTGCCCGCGCCGGACCCGGCCCGCGTGCGCGAGGCCGTGGGCGCCGTCCTCGCCGAGCGCCCGCTCGCCCGCGGGCGGCTGCGCGTCACGTGGACGAGCGGGCCCGGGCCGCTGGGGTCCGAGCGGCACGGCGGCTCGACCCTCGTCGTGGCCGCCGCCCCCGCCCCGGCGCGCGCGGCGGCGCCCTCCGTGGTGCTCGTCCCGTGGACGCGCAACGAGGGGGCCGCCACGGCCGGGCTGAAGACGACGTCCTACGCCGAGAACGTCGTGGCCCTGCGGCGGGCGCTCGCCGCGGGCGCCGGCGAGGCGCTCCTCGCCAACACGCGCGGCGAGCTGTGCGAGGGCACGGGCAGCAACGTCGTCGTCCAGCTGCGCGACGACCGCGGCGCGCCGGCGCCCGAGCTCGTGACGCCTCCGCTCTCCTCGGGGTGCCTGGCGGGCGTGACCCGCGCGCTGCTGCTGCGCTGGGCGTCCGAGGAGGGGCTGCCCCTCGTCGAGCGCCCGATCCCCGTGGAGGCGCTCGAGGGCGCGGCCGCCGTGCTGCTCACCTCGTCGCTGCGCGACGTGCAGGTGCAGACGGCGCTCGACGGGCGCCCGCTGGCGACGGGCGGGCTGCCGGCGCGCGCCGCGGAGCTCTTCGCGCGCCGGGCCGCCGAGGACGTCGACCCGACCTGAGCACCGGCGCCGCCCCGGCCTCCGCCCCGAGGACGGGTCCGGACGCACGGGCCTCGACGCCCGGGCCCCCCGGACGCACGAGACCCCGCCGGCGCACCGGCGGGGTCTCGTGCTCTTCAGAGCGGCCGGGCCCCCGCTCGGAGGGGACCCGTCGCCGGGGCCTCAGGCCGTGAGCAGGTGGCCGATCTCGGCGTCGAGGTCCATGCAGCGGGACTCCCCGCCGCGCGGGACGGCGGCCAGGGTGCGGGCCACGAAGGCCCGCAGGTCGCTGGAGGCGGCCTCGAGCAGGGCCCGGCCGTCGGGGGAGCTCAGCGCCACGCACGTCGTGTCGGGGCGGCCGTCGGCGGCGGGCCACACGCGCACGTCGCCGTCGCCGCTGGGCGCCTCGAGGCCGGCGAGCAGGAGCTCGCGGGCGAAGACCCACTGGACGTCGGAGCCGGGCTCGCCGCTCGAGCCGAAGGCGACCGTCACCGCGAACGGGTCGTCGGCGCTGTAGCGCAGGACCACGGGCAGGGCGACGGCGTCGCCGTCGGGCGAGACGAGGCGGAGGTCGACCGGCGACTCGACGTCCGCGGGGCGGCCGGAGCTGCGGGGCGTGACGGGGGACATGCGGGCCTCCTGCGGTGGCTCTGCGGTGCGGGGCGGCCCGAGCGGCCGTCCGGTCTGACGAGCATGTGCCCCGAGGGGGCTCCGGCTAAACCCGTGGCGCGCGCATGCCCCGGACGGAGCAGTGGCGCCACCCGGTCGCTCAAGGCCGTCACCGGCCGTGCCGAGCAGGGCGCCGCCCCCGGACGACGCCCCGCCGGGCCCGCGTCCTCGCCTACCCTCGGGGCATGGCCAGCGGTCCGCGCCACGCCGAGCCGGGCTCGAGCGAGCCCGCCGGCGGCGAGGTCGACGCCGCGCCCGGGGGCCCCGGCGCCGTCCGGCCCCGCAGTCCTGACGGCGCCGACGGCCCCGCGCCCTTCGCGGTGCGCCCCCGCGCCGCCCCGGGGGCGACGGGCCCGCCGGGGGAGACGGGACCGCCGGGCGAGACGGCGCAGGCCGCGCAGCCCCCGATGACCGACGCGGCCGACGAGCCGGGCCCGCCCGAGGAGGCCGCCCCGCCCCCGGCCACCGGCGCGGCCGACGAGCCGGGCGCGCCCGAGGAGGCGGCGCTGGCGCGGTGGCGCTGGCGGTCGCGCCTGCGCCGACGTCCCCGGGTCTACCGCGTCTACCGCGTCGGCGTGGCGGTGGTCGGGGGGCTGCTCTTCGTCGCGTGGGCGCTGCTCAGCTGGCTGCCCGGCCCGGGGGGGATCCCCCTCTTCCTGCTCGCCCTGGCGGTGCTCTCCACCGAGTTCTCCTGGGCCCGCCGCCTCCTGGTGCGCGCCCGCGTCGCCGCGCACCGCTTCGCCGCGTGGTCCGCGGCCCTGCCCCTGGGGGTCCGGCTGCTGGGGTCCGTCGCGGCCGTGGGCTTCGTCGTGGTCGCCGTGGCGCTCGGGCTCGCCGTCGTCCTCGGCGTCCCGGGATGGGTGCCCGAGGGCCTGGCGCTCCACCTCGACCGCCTCCCCGGCGTCGAGCGGACGGGCTGAGCGGCCCGGCGGGTCGAGCCCCACGGGCGCATCGGGTACTGTTGCCGACCGACGCCGCAGCAGCGGGGTCACGGGCGATTGGCTCAGCGGTAGAGCACCTCGTTCACACCGAGGGGGTCACTGGTTCGATCCCAGTATCGCCCACCACCACGACGGCCGGTCCCTGCGGGGGCCGGCCGTCGTCGTCCCGGTGGTGCGGCCCGGTGCGGCCGCGAGGAGGTGCGCGTGGCGGCAGCGACGGGTCCACAGCCCGGCGGCGAGATCGCGGCCGTGGAGGCCACCGACGGCTCTGCCCCCGTCGACGGCGCCCTCAGCGACGGTGCCCCCGACGACGGTGCCCCCGACGACGGTGCCCCCGACGACGGTGCCCCCGACGACGGTGCCCCCGACGACGGTGCCCCGGCCGACCCGCTCGCCGCTGACGCGCTGCCCGACGACGCGCTGCCCGACGACCCTGTGCCCGGTGGCGCGGGCGTCGTCGTCGGCGTCGTCGCGGCGCTGGCGCGGTACCCGCTGCGCTCGGCCCGCGGCGAGGACCTCGAGCGCGCGCACGTGACCGTCGGCGGCCTGGCCGGCGACCGCGCGCACGTGCTCGTCGACGGCGACGGCCGGGCCCTGCGGGGGCGAGACGCTCCCGCGCTGGCCGGCCTGGTGGCCGCGCTGGAGGGCGACCGCCTCGTCGTCCGCGACGCGGACGGCCTCCTCCTCGAGGCGGAGGGCCTGGCCGCCGCCACGGGGGTCCCCGGCGCCGGCACGGCGCGCGCCGACGACCACGGCGCGGCCCCGGGCGGTGCGGCGGTGGCCCCCGTCCACCTCGTCAGCGTCGGCGCGGAGGCGGGCCCCGGCGCCGAGGGGTGCGACCCCGACCCCCGCGCCAACGTCGTGCTCGACCTCGGTCCGGGACCCGACCCGGACGCGGGGCCCGACGCAGGTGCGGGGCCCGACGCAGGTGCGGGGCCCGTGACGTGGACGGGCGAGGGGCAGGGGCGGCCAGGTCCCGGTGCGGAGCGGGGCTGGGTCGGCGCCGTCCTCGCCGTGGGCGGGGCGCGCCTCGTCGTCACCCGCACCCCGAAGCGCTGCCTGGGCGTCTACGCCGACGTCCTCGTCGCGGGGGAGGTCGCCGTCGGTGACGTCGTCCGCCGGCTCGAGGGCGGCGCGCCGACGACCGCCTGAGCCGGGCGGCCGGCCCGGGGACGGACGGGCTCGGGGCTGAGGCGCTCGGGGAGGAGGCGGGGACGGGTCGGGGAGGGGCCTGGCTCGGGGACGACGGGGCCGGCGGCGGCGTCGATAGCATCGCGGCCGTGACGCAGAGCCCCGAGACCACCGCCCCCGACGAGCCGCTCGTCACCGTCCTCGTCGAGACCGGGACCGGCCGCGTGGAGCGCCGGGTGCCGCGGGGCGCGACGGCCTGGCAGGTCCTCGAGGGCGACCACCGCGGGGGGCGCGGCGACGACGCCGTCGTCGTCGCGCGGGTCGGCGGCGAGCTGCGCGACCTCGACGTCGAGGTCGCCGAGGGCGACGTCGTCGAGGCGGTGACGGCGGGCTCGCCCGACGGGCTGGCCGTGCTGCGGCACTCGGCCGCCCACGTCCTGGCCCAGGCCGTCCAGGCGGCGCGGCCCGACGCGCGGCTCGGCATCGGTCCGCCCGTCACCGACGGCTTCTACTACGACTTCGACGTCGAGGTCCCCTTCACGCCCGAGGACCTCCAGGGCCTGCAGAAGGCCATGGGCCGCATCGTCAAGGAGGGGCAGCGCTTCCGCCGCCGCGTCGTCACCGAGGAGGAGGCGCGCGCCGAGCTGGCCGACGAGCCCTACAAGCTGGAGCTCATCGGCCTCAAGGGCCCGGGCGGCGGGTCCGGTGCCGGCGAGGAGGTCGCCGAGGGCGCGTCCGTCGAGGTCGGCGGCGGCGAGCTGACGATCTACGAGAACGTCCGGCGCGACGGCTCCGTGGCGTGGCGCGACCTGTGCCGGGGCCCGCACGCGCCGTCGACGAAGGCGCTGGGCAACGCCTTCGCGCTCACGCGCTCCGCCGCCGCCTACTGGCGCGGGGACCAGGCCAACGCGCAGCTGCAGCGCGTCTACGGCACCGCGTGGGCCACGAAGGAGGGGCTCACCGCCTACGTCGAGCGGCTCGCCGAGGCCGAGCGCCGCGACCACCGACGGCTCGGCACCGAGCTCGACCTCTTCTCCTTCCCCGACGAGATCGGCTCCGGCCTCGCCGTCTTCCACCCCCGGGGCGGGGTCGTCCGCCGGGAGATGGAGGACTACTCGCGGCGCCGCCACGAGGAGTCGGGCTACTCCTTCGTCACGACCCCGCACATCACGAAGAAGGACCTCTTCGAGACCTCCGGGCACCTCGACTGGTACGCGGACGGCATGTTCCCGCCCATGCACCTCGACGAGGTGCGCGACGCCGACGGGACGCTGCGCCGGCAGGGCCAGGACTACTACCTCAAGCCGATGAACTGCCCGTTCCACAACCTCGTCTACCGCAGCCGGGGCCGCTCCTACCGGGAGCTGCCGCTGCGGCTCTTCGAGTTCGGCACGGTCTACCGGTACGAGAAGTCGGGCGTCGTCCACGGGCTCACGCGCGTGCGCGGCATGACGCAGGACGACGCGCACATCTACTGCACGCGCGAGCAGATGGCCGCCGAGCTCGGCAGCCTCCTCGACTTCGTGCTCGGCCTGCTGCGCGACTACGGCCTCGACGACTTCTACCTCGAGCTGTCGACCCGGAACCCGGACAAGTCGATCGGCAGCGACGAGGACTGGGAGGAGGCCACCGAGGCCCTGCGCCACGCCGCCGGCACGTCCGGCCTCGAGCTCGTGCCCGACCCGGGGGGCGCCGCCTTCTACGGCCCGAAGATCTCCGTGCAGGCGCGCGACGCCATCGGCCGCACCTGGCAGATGTCGACCATCCAGGTCGACTTCCAGCTGCCGCAGCGCTTCGAGCTGGAGTACCAGGCCGCCGACGGCACGCGGCAGCGGCCGGTGATGATCCACCGGGCGCTCTTCGGCTCGATCGAGCGCTTCTTCGGCGTCCTGCTCGAGCACTACGCGGGCGCCTTCCCGCCCTGGCTCGCGCCGGTGCAGGTGGTCGGGATCCCGGTCGCCGGGGACTTCGCGCCGCACCTGCACGACGTGGCCGCCCGCCTGCGCGCGCAGGGGGTGCGGGTCGAGGTCGACGACTCCGACGACCGCATGCAGAAGAAGATCCGCACGCACACGAAGCAGAAGGTGCCCTTCCTGCTCATCGCCGGCGCCGAGGACGTCGAGAAGGGCGCCGTGAGCTTCCGGTTCCGCGACGGCAGCCAGGACAACGGCGTCCCCGTCGACGAGGCCGTGGCGCGCGTCGTCGACGCCGTGCGCACCCGGGCGCAGGTGTGAGCGCCCCGGCCGGGGCGGGCGCCGCCGACGGCGGCCCGGAGGGCGGGGGACCGCAGGTCGACCCCGCCGAGTGGTACGCGGGCGAGGCCGACGGCTTCGAGCGCCTCTGGACCCCGCACCGCATGGCCTACATCGGCGGGGTGGACAAGCCCGCCGACGAGCAGGAGGGACCGCAGTGCCCCTTCTGCCGGGCGCGGGAGGGGGAGGACGCCGACGGGCTCGTCGTGGCCCGCGGCGAGGAGTGCTTCGCCGTCCTCAACCTCTACCCCTACAACCCCGGCCACCTCATGGTCTGCCCCTACCGGCACGTGGCCGCCTACGTCGACCTCACGGAGTCCGAGACCGTCGAGGTCGCCCGGATGACGCGCACCGCCCTGCGCGTGCTCGCCGAGGTCAGCGCGCCGCACGGCTTCAACCTCGGCGTCAACCAGGGCGCCGTGGCGGGGGCGGGCATCGCCGGGCACCTGCACCAGCACGTCGTCCCGCGGTGGGGCGGGGACGCCAACTTCCTGCCCGTCGTCGGCCGCACCAAGGCCGTGCCCGAGCTGCTGGGCGACACGCGGGCCAAGCTGGCGGCCGCCTGGCCGGCGCCCGACCGCACCCGGCCCTGACGACGCCGGCCCTGAGCACGCCGGACGAGAGCCCGGCTGCGAGCACCCCCGACCCGGGCGCCCCGCGCGGCGGTCCGACGCCGGTGGTGCACATGGCTAGGGTTCGCTGACCATGCTCAGCCGCTACGCCCGCGCCGTGATGTCCGCCGTGTTCACCCCGGTGGCGCGCGCCCTCGTGCGCCGCGGCGTCAGCCCGGACGTCGTCACGGTGCTGGGGACCCTCGGCGTCGTGCTCGCCGCGCTGCTGCTCCTGCCGGCGGGCCACCTCGTCGTCGGCCCCCTCGTCATCACGGCCTTCGTCCTGTCCGACACCCTCGACGGCGTCATGGCGCGCATGACGGGTCGCTCGGGCCCCTGGGGCGCCTTCCTCGACTCCACCCTCGACCGCGTCGGCGACGCCGCGATCTTCCTCGGCGTGGCGCTGTGGTTCCTCGGCGACGGGGCGAGCCCCGCCGCGGGGGTCCTGGCGCTCGTCTGCCTCGTGCTCGGCTCGGTCGTCTCGTACGCCAAGGCCCGCGCGGAGGGCCTGGGCATGACCGCCGACGTCGGCATCGCCGCCCGCGCCGACCGGCTCGTCGCCGTGCTCGCCGCGACCTTCTTCGTCGGCCTCGGCGCGCCGACGCTCCTGCTCGTCGTCGTGCTGGCCGTCCTCGCGGTGCTGAGCGCCGTGACCATCGGCCAGCGCGTGGCCACCGTGCGCCGCCAGGCGTCCGCGCTCGCCCGCCGCACCCCGTGAGCGCGCCGCTGCTGGTCGTGTGGCGCGCCGTCGCGGCCCTGCCGGAGCCCGTGGCGCGCACCGCCGGCGACCTCGCCGCCGACGCGGTGTGGCGGCTCGCCGTGACGCCGGGCGTGCGCGGCGCCCGGCCCCTCGCCGGCGTCCGGCAGCTGCGGTCTAACCTGGCGCTCACCGACCCGGGACGCCCGCCCCGGGCGGCACGACGGCTGCTGCGGGCGGCGCTGCGCTCGTACGCCCGGTACTGGGTCGACCTCTTCCGCCTCGAGCGGTGGCCCGAGGACCGGCGCCGCCGGGCGGTGCGGCTGGAGGAGGACGACGCCCTGCGGGCCGCGCTGGCGGACGGCCGCGGCGCCGTCGTCGCGCTGTCGCACTCCGCGAGCTGGGACGTCATGGGCGCCTACGCGGCGCTGGAGCTGGCGCCGGTGACGACGGTCGCGGAACGGCTGGCCGACGACGACCTGCACGCGGCCTTCCGCCGGGTCCGCACCGCCCTCGGGGTGGAGGCCCTGCCGCTCAGCGGCGGCGCGCCGCCGCTGCCCGCCCTCGTGCGCCGCGTGCGGGCGGGGGGCTTCGTGCCCCTGCTCGTCGACCGCGACCTCGGGGGCGCGGCCGTGGAGGTCGACCTGCTCGGCGGGCGCGCGCGCGTGGCCTCGGGGGCGGCGGCCCTCGCCGACCTGGCGGGCGCCCCGCTGTTCGCTCTCGAGGCCTGGTACGACCGCGACCCCTCCGTGCCCGGGGGCTGGGTGGTGCGCGGCCGGCCGCACCCGGTCGAGCGCGTCACCGACGGCCCCCGGCCCGAGCGTGTGGCCCGCACCACCCAGCGCGTCGCCGACGTGCTGGGCGCCGCCGTGGCGCGCCACCCGCAGGACTGGCACGTGCTGCAGCCGGTGCTCCTCCCGCCGACCGCCGGGACGCGGACCGCCGGGACGCCGACCGCCGCGGCGCCGGCGCCGGCGCCGGCGCGGGCGGGCTCGGGCGAGGGCTCGGGCGCGTCGTGAGGATCGGGGTCGTCTGCCCGTACGCCCTCGACGTGCCGGGCGGCGTCCAGCTGCACGTGCGCGACCAGGCGCGCGAGCTGCGGCGCCTGGGCCACGAGGTGGGCGTGCTCGCCCCGGGCGGGGAGCGGGGACCCGCCGCGTCGCGCGACGACGGCGAGCCGGGGGAGCCCGGCCTCGAGCTGGCCGGCCGCGTCGTCGCCGTGCCCTTCAACGGGTCGGTCGCGCGCCTGTCCTTCGGCCCCGTCACCGCCGCCCGGGTGCGCCGCTGGCTGGCCGCCGGCCGCTGGGACCTCGTCCACGTCCACGAGCCGGCGTCGCCGAGCCTGGGCCTGCTCGCCCTCCTGGCCGCCGAGGTGCCGGTCGTCGCCACCTTCCACAGCGCGCTCGAGCGCTCCCGGGCCATGCGGGCGGCCCAGCCGCTGCTGCGGCCGGGCTTCGAGCGCATCTCCGCGCGCGTCGCGGTGAGCGAGGACGCGCGCCGGACCGTCGTCGAGCACCTCGGCGGCGACGCCGTGGTCGTCCCCAACGGCGTGCGGGTGGACGACTTCGCCGGCGCGGCGCCGGACCCCCGGTGGCTGGGGGCGCGGGCAGGGAGGCCCCCCGTGCTCGGCTTCCTCGGCCGCCTCGACGAGCCGCGCAAGGGCCTGGCCGTGCTGGCCGCGGCCCTGCCGCGCCTGCGCGCCGCCCACCCCGGCCTGCGCGTGCTCGTCGCCGGTTCCGGGGACGGCGAGGCGCTCCGACGGCTGCCCGCCGAGGACGCCGCCGCGCTGGAGCTCCTGGGCCCGGTGAGCGAGGAGGGCAAGCGGGCGCTGCTGGCCTCGGTCGACGCCTACGTCGCCCCGCAGACCGGCGGGGAGAGCTTCGGCATCGTCCTCGTCGAGGCGATGGCGGCCGGCGCGCCGGTCGTGGCCAGCGCCCTGCCGGCCTTCCGGCGCGTGCTCGCGCAGGGGGAGCTCGGGGCCCTCTTCGCCGTCGGCGACCCCGACGCCCTCGCGGCCGCCGTCGCGGGCGCCCTGGACGACCCCGCGGCGACCGCGGCCCGCCGCGCGGCGGCCGCGGCGGCGGTGCGCCGCTACGACTGGGCGGTCGTCGCCGACGAGCTCGTCGCCGTCTACGAGACGGTGCTGCGGGGCAGCCGGGCGGAGGCCCGCGCGTCCGTCCCGCCGACCCGCCGCGGCGGTGCGCGGTGAGGGGCGCCCTCGTGGCGGCGGCCGGCCCGGCCGCGGTGCTCGTCGACGTCCGCCTCCTCGTGCTGGTGCCCCTGGTCGTCCTGGGGCTGGCTCTGGCGGCGCTGCTGCTCAGCACGGCGGCCCGGCGCCTGGACCGCCTCCACCGGCGCGCCGACGGGGCCCGGGCGGCCCTCGTGGAGCAGCTCGTGCGGCGCGCCGCGGCCGCCGACCGGCTGGCGCGCAGCGGCCTGCTCGACCCGGCGTCGTCGGTGCTCCTCGCCGTCGCCGCCGCCGACGCCCTCGGGGAGGGCGAGGAGGTCGGGGACACCGCGACCGAGCGCCCGGACGAGGAGGGAGCGCACGAGGGGGCGAGGGTCGGGGAGGGACGCCGGGAGGTGGGCCGGGACGACGGCCGGCGGGACGCGGGCGCGGCGACAGGGCCGGGACGGCTGACGGCCGAGCGCGAGCGGGCCGAGAGCGACCTGTCGGCCGCGCTGCGGGCCGCGCTGCCGCCCGAGGTGCTCGTGCCCCTGGGGCAGGACCCCTCGGCGGCGCCGCTGCTCGAGGACCTGGCCGCGGAGTGCCGCCGGCTGCGCCTGGCCCGGAGGTTCTCCAACGAGGCGCAGGTGCAGGTGCGCCGCCGCCGGCGCAGCCGGCTCGTGCGGTGGGGCCGCCTCGCCGGGCGCGCGCCGGAGCCGCGCACCTTCGAGGTCGACGACGAGCCGCCCCCGGGCCTGCTGCCCTGAGCCCGGTGGCGCCCCCGCGCGACGCCCCTCCGCCCTCCTCCCGGGACGCGTCGGGGGCAGCGCGCCCGGCGACGGGGGAGGGCGGCCCCGGGCCTACCATGAGGACGCGGTGAGGCGGCCCCCGCCGCCGCGCCCGCCCGCGGTCGAGCGGCCCCCGCCCGACGCGACGCCCCCACCCGTCCGTAGACCTGCGAGGTACCGGTGCCCACGCCCGAGACGACCCAGCCCGCCGCCGCCCAGCCGCCCACCGGGCCGGGGGAGAGCGCCCGCGACAGCGCGGCCCGCGGCACCGCCCGGGTCAAGCGCGGCATGGCCGAGATGCTCAAGGGCGGCGTCATCATGGACGTCGTCACGGCCGAGCAGGCGAAGATCGCCGAGGACGCCGGCGCCGTCGCCGTCATGGCCCTCGAGCGCGTCCCCGCCGACATCCGCGCCCAGGGCGGGGTGGCCCGCATGAGCGACCCCGACCTGGTCCAGGGCATCGTCGACGCCGTCTCGATCCCCGTCATGGCGAAGGCGCGCATCGGCCACTTCGTCGAGGCGCAGGTGCTGCAGAGCCTCGGCGTGGACTACGTCGACGAGTCCGAGGTCCTCACCCCCGCCGACTACGTCCACCACATCGACAAGTGGCGCTTCACGGTGCCCTTCGTGTGCGGCGCGACGAACCTCGGCGAGGCCCTGCGGCGCATCACCGAGGGCGCGGCCATGATCCGCTCCAAGGGCGAGGCGGGCACCGGCGACGTCTCGAACGCCACGGGCCACATCCGCACCATCCGCGGCGAGATCGCCCGCCTCACGTCGATGAGCAGCGACGAGCTGTACGTCGCCGCCAAGGAGCTGCAGGCGCCGTCCGAGCTCGTCGCCGAGGTCGCGGCGGCCGGGAAGCTGCCCGTCGTCCTCTTCACCGCGGGCGGCATCGCCACGCCGGCCGACGCCGCGATGATGATGCAGCTGGGCGCCGAGGGCGTGTTCGTCGGCTCCGGCATCTTCAAGTCGGGCAACCCGGCCGACCGGGCCGCGGCCATCGTCAAGGCGACCACCTTCCACGACGACCCCGACGTCGTGGCCAAGGTCTCCCGCGGGCTCGGCGACGCGATGGTCGGCCTCAACGTCGACGCCATCCCCGAGCCGCACCGCCTGGCCTCGCGCGGCTGGTGAGGCGGCGGCCGGCTCTCGGGCCGGCCACCCCCCGCCCACGACCCCGACGCCCCGTCCACCCCCGGGTGGGCGGGGCGTCGTCCGTCACCGCACCGAGATGTCGGAATCCTCCGGTCCGGACGGTGCGCGGCCGATAGGTTCTCGACGCCGCGGGCCGCCACGCGCCCGCCTCGACCCCCGAAGGGGCCTCCATGCCGCGCACGACCACCCGCCGAGCCGCCGCCACCGGGCTCGGCGTCCTGGCCGCCACCACCGCCCTCGCCCTCGCCGCGCCCAGCGCGACGGCGGCCTCGTCCTCCTTCGTGCTCGACCCGGGGCAGGACGTGGCGTTCTCCGCCTACGGCACGCCGCTGGACGTCGACCAGGCGGACGAGCTGGACGCGACGCCGGTCGACCTGGTCCAGGACGGCACGGTCGTGGTGCAGCTGCCCGACCTGGCCGTGAACCACGGCGAGGTCGAGGCGGTGCTGGTCCCGGCTGAGGCGTTCGAGGACGCCTACGAGTCGGGTGCGGACCCCCGCCGGGAGGCGATCCGTCTCGCGGACGACCTCGAGCCCCAGGTCGACGGGACCGTGCTGACCGTGGACCTCCCGGCCGACGACCCCGCGCTCGTCGACGTCGACGACGTCTACCTGCTCGTCGACGGCCTGGAGGTGCTCGAGTTCCCCGAGGCCCCGTCCTTCGAGGTGCTCGTCCCCCTGGACCTGGACCCGACCGACCGGGCCGCCGACCTCGTGCGGTCGCCGGCCGAGGTGGACGCGACCTACCTCGACGCCGTCGCCTCCGTCGAGGAGCCGGTCGCCGCCCAGGTCGGTGAGACCTTCGAGGTCGTCCTCCCGAGCACGTCGAGCCTGCAGGAGCTCGGTGTCGCGGACCTCGACGGGCTCGACGGCTTCGTCATCCCGCTCACGACCGAGGGCGACGACGACGGGGTCGACCTCGAGCTCGAGTCGCTCGCCGACTCCTTCGCCGTGCTCGGCGCCGAGGGGTCCGACGAGGTCGGGACCGCGTCGGGCGCCGACCTGGCCCGCGCCCTCGCCGAGGCCGCCGGGGAGCACTCGGCTGGCTCTCTCGGCGGCGCGACGGCGCTGGCCGTCGAGGACGGTGACGAGAGCGAGGACGCGACCGCCACCGTGCGGGCGTCGGAGGACCTGGAGCCGGGGACCTACCTCATGGTGCTGTTCCCGCCGACCACCGACGACGCCGTCTCCGTCGTCGCCCTCGGCGAGCTCGAGCTGGCAGCGGCGCCCGCGCCCGCGCCGGCACCCACGCCGACCGTCACGGTCACGGCTCCCGCGCCCGCTCCGGCGGCGCCGTCGGGGCAGAACCCGGGCCTGCGCTCCAACACGGGCGTCGAGGGCGGCGGCGCGGACGGCGGCCTCGTGGCCGTCGGCGCCGGCCTGCTCGCCGTCGCCACCGTCGGCGGGGCCGCGGCCCTGCGCACGGGGCGCCGTGGGCGCGCCTGACACCGGCTCCCCGGTGGGCGCCGGCGCTCCCCGCGGGGAGCGCCGGCGCCCGCCGCGGCGCGCTGCGGCCCTGGTCGCGGCGGGGCTGCTGGCCGTCACGGGGGGGTGCCTCCTCGCTGCGGGCCTGACGGGGGAGGAGCCCGAGCTCGGGGCCGCAGGCACGTCGGCGCAGGGCGCCGCCGCGCCGGAGCCCGCCCTCACCGTGGCCCCGCGCACGGAGGGGGCCACGGCGCCGGAGGAGGAGCCGCAGCTGACGGCGGTGGAGCCGCAGCCGACGGCGGCGCCGGCCCAGGCCGCGGACGCCGACGTCCGCCTGCGCGTGCCGTCGGTCGGCATCGACCTGCCCGTGCACCCCCTCGAGCCGGACGGCGGGGCCATCAACCCGCCGACCATGACGGAAGCGTACTGGATCGACCCGTACGGCCGGCCGG
The DNA here is from genome assembly GCF_947499845.1 of uncultured Pseudokineococcus sp. Classification (GTDB taxonomy): domain Bacteria; phylum Actinomycetota; class Actinomycetes; order Actinomycetales; family Quadrisphaeraceae; genus Pseudokineococcus. The sequence goes on along the minus strand of NZ_CANMPM010000004.1, from coordinate 252,615 downwards.
GGGCGGGGGCTTCCGCACCGGACAACACGGTCTACATCGCCGCCCACTCCTGGAGCCGCGGCGAGGCCGCCTTCGACCCGCTGCTCGACGCCGACTTCCGGGGCGGTGCGGTGGGCCCCGGGGACCGCGTCGAGGTCGAGACCCCCTCCGGCACCGCCGAGTACGCGATCACCGACGTGCGCCGCTACGGCAAGGGCGAGCTGCCGGACGCCGACGAGGTCTGGGCCGTCCACCCCGGCCGCCTGGTGCTCATCACGTGCTTCCAGCGCGAGGACGGCGGCCGCTCCACCGAGAACCTCGTCGTCACGGCCGAGCTGGCGGGCGACGCGGCCCGCTGAGGCGCCACCGGGCCAGGAGCCGTCCACGAGCGTGACCGTGCACGGTCACGCTCGTGGACGGCTCCTGCTCGTCGGGGCCCTCGCCGCAGTGCGGCTCAGTCCGTGAACTCGTGCTCCGCCGCGGGGAAGGAGCCGTCCTCGACGTCCGCCGCGAAGGCCGCCGCGGCACGGCCCAGCTCGCCGCGCAGGTCGGCGTAGCGCTGGACGAACCGGGGCGTGCGGCCTCCGCCGAGCCCGGCCATGTCGGTGACGACGAGCACCTGGGCGTCCGTCCCGGGTCCGGCACCGATGCCGACCACGGGCACGGCCAGCTCGCGGGCCAGCCGCGCGGCGACCGCGGACGGCACCATCTCGACGACGACGGCGAAGGCCCCGGCCGCCTCGAGGGCCCGGGCGTCCGCGAGCAGGCGGTCGGCGTCGTCGCCGCGCCCCTGGACGCGGTAGCCGCCCAGGGCGTGCTCGGACTGCGGGGTGAAGCCGACGTGGCCCATGACGGGCACCCCCGCGTCGACGAGCGCGCGCACCGACGGGGCGACGGCGGCGCCGCCCTCGAGCTTGACGGCCGCGGCGCCGCCCTCCTTGAGCATGCGCACACCGGTGGCGAGCGCCTGGGCGGGGCCCGCCTGGTAGCTGCCGAAGGGCAGGTCCGCGACGACGAGCGCCCGCGCCGTCCCGCGCACGACGGCCCGCACGAGGACGAGCATCTCCTCGACCGTGACGGCGAGCGTCGACGTCTGCCCGAGCACGGTCGTCCCCGCGGAGTCGCCGACGAGCAGCACGGGGACGCCGGCGTCGTCGAGCGCGGAGGCGGTGAGCGCGTCGTAGGCCGTGAGCATCGCCCAGCGACGGCCCTCGGTCTTCCACCGCCTCAGGGTCGTCGTCCGGACGACGCGGGGGGTGCGGGCGGGCGCCGCCGCGGGGTCGGCGGGCGTCGCCGGAGCACCCCCGTAGGGCGCCGGTTGCTCGCTCACTCGTCCTCCTCGCGCCAGTGCGTCGTGATGGGCAGGCGGCGGTCGCGCCCGAAGGCGACGGCGGTCGTCTTCGGGCCGGGGGCGCCCTGGCGCCGCTTCCACTCGGCGCGGTCGACGAGGCCGACGACCTTCTCCACGTCGTCGAGGGCGTGGCCCGCCTCGAGGAGCTCCGAGCGGCCCATGGCCCGGACCACGTAGTCCTCGAGCAGCGCGTCGAGGACGTCGTACTCGGGCAGGGAGTCCTGGTCGGTCTGGTCGGGGCGCAGCTCGGCCGACGGGGCCTTGGTGATGGAGGCCTCGGGGATCGGCTCCCGCTCGCCGCGGGCCCGGGCGTCGGCGTCGCGCCAGCGCGCGAGCCGCCACACGTCGGTCTTCGCGACGTCCTTGAGCGGCGCGTACCCGCCGACCGAGTCGCCGTAGATCGTCGAGTAGCCGACGGACAGCTCGCTCTTGTTCGACGTCGTCAGGACGAGCTGGCCCTCGGAGTTCGAGACGCCCATGAGCAGCGTGCCGCGCACCCGCGCCTGCAGGTTCTCCTCGGCGACGCCGCTCATCGGCACGTTCGCGAGGAAGGCCTCGACCATCGGCGCGATGGGGTGCACGCGGTAGTCGATGCCGAGCCGCTCGGCCAGGTCGTCGGCGTCGCTGCGCGAGTGCTCGGTCGAGTACGAGCTGGGCATGGAGATGCCGACGACCCCGTCCGGTCCCAGCGCGTCGACGGCGAGGGCGGCGCAGACCGCCGAGTCGATCCCGCCGGAGAGCCCGAGGAGCACCTGGCGGAAGCCGTTCTTGCGGACGTAGTCGCCGAGGCCGAGGACGAGCGCGGCCCACAGCTCGGCCATGTCCTCCAGCGGCTCCGCGAGGGGCGCGGGCACCGGCTCGCGCGCGGGTGCGGGCTCCTGCGAGACGACGACGCGCTGCACCCGCTCGACGTCGGGCGGGCTCGGGTCGCCCTCGGGGAGGTCGAGGTCGACGACGAGGAGCTGCTCGGCGAAGGCCTCGCCGCGGGCGAGCACCTCGCCGCCCGGGGCCACGACGACGGAGCCGCCGTCGAAGACGAGGTCGTCCTGGCCGCCGACGCTGTTGACGTAGGCGAGGACGGCCTCCGCCTCGCGGGCGCGCCGCCGGCACAGCGCCAGGCGGGTGTCGTCCTTGGCGCGCTCGAAGGGGGAGGCGTTGAGGACGACGAGGAGCTCGGCGTCCGCCTCGCGCGCGGCCGCGACGGGGCCGCCCTCCTGCCAGAGGTCCTCGCAGACGGCGACGGCGACGTCGACGCCGCGCACGCGGGCGACGAGCAGGTCGCGGCCGGGCACGAAGATGCGGAACTCGTCGAAGACCCCGTAGTTGGGCAGGTGGTGCTTGGCGTACCGGCCGACCTGCCGCCCGCCGTGGAGCAGCGCGGCGCAGTTCTGCGGCAGGCCCTTCGGGACGCCGGTGGCGCCGCTCTCGCTGCCGGCGGACTCCTCGCCGCCGCCCTCGCGCTGCCCGCGCCCGGCCGCGCTGACGCCCTCGGCGACGGGACCCGAGGCTCGGTCGACGTAGCCGACCAGGACGGGCAGGTCTCCCAGGCCGTCCGCGGCGAGGTCCTCGGCGAGGCGGCCGACGGCGGCGCGGGAGGCGTCGACGAAGGATCGGCGCAGCGCCAGGTCCTCCACCGGGTACCCGGTGAGCGCCAGCTCGGGCAGGACGAGGAGGTCGGCGCCCGCCGCCGCGGCCTCGGCGGCCGCGCGCCGGACGAGCGCCGCGTTGCCGTCGAGGTCGCCCACGGTGGTGTCGACCTGGGCCAGGGCCAGGCGCAGGGAGGGCATGCCGCGAGCGTAGCCACGCGGCGCCCGGCCCCCGCCCGGTCGCTCGGCGGCTCGGCGGCTCGGGGGCTCGGGAGGAGGGGGCTAGGCGGAGGCGTCGGCGCCCTCGTCGGCCCGCTGCTCGCGCCGCTCGGCGCGCAGGTCGGCGACGGCCGGCACGAGGGCGAGCAGGACGAGCACCACGGCGACCGCCAGGCTGGCCGACAGCCCCGCCCCGTAGGCGCTCGCGTCGCCCCCGCCGCCGCCCCCACCGCCGGGGACCCCGCCGCCGGTGCTCCCGCCGGAGGCTGCGACGACGCCGAAGTAGACGGCGCCGACGAGGGCGATGCCGACGGACGAGCCGATGCGCTGGCTCGTCTGCAGCACCCCGCTGGCCGAGCCCGAGCTCCCCGGCTCCACGACGGACAGGGTCAGGGTCGTGTTGGGGGAGATGACGACGCCGCTGCCCGCGCCGCCGACGAGGAGCGGGACGACGAGGACGAGGCCGAGCTGCCAGGGCTCGAGGGAGCTCGAGAGGGTCGCCACGATAGCGAGCACCCCGAGGAGCCCGACGGCCACCGCCGTCAGGCCGCCGACGACGAGCCGGCGGCCGAGCCGCTCGACCGCCCTCCCGGCGATGACGGGGGTGATGGCGCCGCCGACGGCGAAGGGCGTCTGGGTGAGGCCCGCCGCCAGGGGCGACATGCCGAGGCCGTCCTGGAGGTAGATGGACAGGACGAAGAAGATCGTCGTGAAGCCGGTGAAGTAGACGAGCCCCACGAGCACGCCGTTGCGGTAGCGGCTCGCGCGGAAGAGGGACAGGTCGACGACGGCGTCCCGCCCGGTGCGCCCCCGACGCTGCTCCCACCGCACGAAGGCCACGGCGAGCGCCGCGGACGCGACCCACAGGGCGACCCAGGCCAGCGCCGGGGGCTGCTCGAGCAGGGGCAGGAGCAGCGCGGTGAGGGTGAGGGCCAGCAGCGCGACGCCGACGAGGTCCACCTTCGGGCGGGGCCCGCCGTCGTCCGCCGGCCGACTCGCCGGGAGCCACCGCAGCGCCAGGACGACGCCCGCGAGGCCGATGGGGATGTTGACGAAGAAGACGAGGCGCCACGACGACGGGTCGGGGTCGACCGAGAGGATGGTCCCGCCGAGGAGGGGGCCGACCGCCGTCGACAGCCCGATGCTCGTGCCGAGCAGGCCGAAGGCGCGCCCGCGCTCGGGGCCGGAGAAGAGCGACTGGATGAAGGCGGCCACCTGGGGCTGCAGGAGGCCGCCGCCGACGCCCTGCAGCAGGCGGAAGGCGAGCAGCCAGCCGGGGGAGGGCGCCAGGCCGCACGCGAGGCTCGCGAGGGTGAAGGTCGCGAGGCCGGCGACGAAGACGCGTCGCCGTCCGTGCGCGTCGCCCAGGCGTCCCGCCGGCACGAGCACGAGGCCGAAGGCCAGCGCGTAGCCCGACAGCACCCACTGCAGGTCGCTGCCGCTGGCGCCGAGGTCCTGGCTGATCGAGGGGAGCGCGACGTTGATGATCGAGACGTCGAGCAGCGTCATGAAGCCCGACACCAGGCAGACCGCCAGCGCCTTCCAGCGACGCGGGTCCTGGCCCTGCTCGTGACCGCGCTCGGACCCCTCCTCCTGTCCCCGGCTCTCGCCCCCGCCGCTGCGGGGACGCGGGGGGCGGCTCTCGTCGCGGCCGTCGCCGGGCTCGGGATGGGCCTGCGAGGACTGCCGGGGGGTGCTCGTCACGCCGGGACGGTATGCCGGGGCACGCGTCTCCACCCCTCGGGGGCGCGCCACCGCGGGCGCCGCGGGCGGCGACGTCGTCGGTGACGGGCTCGCGGGCGACGGGCTCTCGGGGGACGGGCTCTCGGGGGACGGGCTCTCGGGGGACGGGCTCTCGGGGGACGGGCTCTCGGGCGACGGGGTCGCGGGCTACCGGGTCGCCGGGGCGGGCCGCTGGCAGGATGGGCGCCGCGCCCGCGGGCGCACCGCGCACGTCGCCGGGACGAGGTCCGCACGACCACGCCCGGCGGCCGGTGGCCCGCCCGCTCGGGCCGCCGCGCCCGAGGGGCGAGCGCGGTCCGGCACCGGCGAAGGGATGGGGACGGATGGACCGCCAGCAGGAGTTCGTGCTCCGGTCGATCGAGGAGCGCGACATCCGCTTCGTCCGGCTGTGGTTCAGCGACGTGCTGGGCGGCCTGAAGTCGGTGGCCATCGCGCCCGCGGAGCTCGAGGGCGCCTTCTCGGAGGGCATCGGCTTCGACGGCAGCTCGATCGAGGGCCTGGCGCGGCGGTCGGAGGCCGACATGATCGCCCGGCCCGACCCGTCGACCTTCCAGGTGCTCCCGTGGCGCGGCGACGGCGGCAGCGCGGGCACGGCGCGGATGTTCTGCGACGTCCTCACGCCCGACGGGGAGCCGGCGCTCGCGGACTCCCGCAACGTGCTCAAGCGCACCCTGTCGCGGGCGGCGGAGAAGGGCTTCACCTTCTACACGCACCCCGAGATCGAGTTCTACCTCTTCCGCGGCACGCCCGCGGACAGCGTGGGCGACGGTCGGACGGACCCGGTGCACCCGCCGGTCCCGGTCGACACCATGGGCTACTTCGACCACGTGGCCGGGGGCGCGACCCACGACTTCCGGCGCGCGGCGATCGCGATGCTCGAGGCCATGGGCATCTCCGTGGAGTTCAGCCACCACGAGGCCGGCCCCGGGCAGAACGAGATCGACCTGCGGTACGCCGACGCGCTGACGACGGCCGACAACGTCATGACGTTCCGCACGGTCGTCAAGGAGGTCGCGCTGCAGCAGGGCGTCTACGCCTCCTTCATGCCCAAGCCCCTGGCCGACCAGCCGGGCAGCGGCATGCACACGCACCTGTCCCTCTTCGAGGGCGACCGCAACGCCTTCCACGAGCCCGGCGCCAAGTACGAGCTCAGCGCGACGGCGCGCCACTTCATCGCCGGCCTCCTGCGCCACGCGCCCGAGACGACGCTCATCACGAGCCAGTTCGTCAACAGCTACAAGCGGCTCTGGGGCGGGTCCGAGGCGCCGTCGGACATCGCCTGGGGGCACAACAACCGCTCGGGGCTCGTCCGGGTGCCGATGTACAAGCCCGGCAAGGCGCAGTCGGCGCGCGTGGAGCACCGCGGCATCGACGCGGCCGCCAACCCCTACCTCGCCTACGCCGTCCTGCTCGCGGCCGGCCTCAAGGGCGTCGAGGAGGAGTACCCGCTCGCCGACGGCGTCGAGGAGGACGTGGCCCTGCTGTCCGGGGCCGAGCGGCGCGCGATGGGCATCGGGCAGCTGCCCGCCAGCCTCGACCACGCCATCTCGCTCACCGAGGGCAGCGAGCTCGTCGCGGAGACGCTGGGGGAGAGCATGTTCGAGCACGTGCTGCGCAACAAGCGTGCCGAGTGGGTCGACTACCGGGCCCAGGTGACGCCCTTCGAGCTGCGCCGCTTCCTCTCCTGGCTCTGAGGCCGACGACGTGACGGGCGGCGAGGGGGCCGGCGTGGGGCACGAGGGCACCGGGCGCGAGGGCACTGGGCGCGAGGGCACTGGGCGCGCCGGCGGCAGTCGCGAGAGCTCGGGTCGCGAGGGCTCGGGTGCGGACGAGCCGCTGCGGGTGCTCGTCGTCCAGCACGAGGACGTGTGCCCGCCGGCGGTGCTCGGCGACGCGCTGGTGCGGGAGGGCGCGGTCGTCGACGTCGTCCGCCCCGACCTCGGGCAGCCGCTGCCGTCCTCGCTCGGCCGACGGGGCCCCGGCCGTCGCCACGGCGGCCACGACGCGCTCGTCGTCCTCGGCGGCACGTCAGCGGCTGACGACGACGCGCGCTGGCCGTGGCTGCCCGCCGTGCGCGCCCTGCTCGCCGCCTGCGTGGCCGACGGCACGCCCGTGCTCGGGGTGTGCCTCGGCGCCCAGCTGCTGGCCCGCGCCACGGGCGGCCGCACCGGGCCGGCGCCGCGGGGGCCCGAGCACGGGGTCCTGCCGGTGCTGCCGGTGGACGGCGTCGAGGACGACCTGCTGTCTGCGGTCGGCGGGGACGGCCCGTGGCGCGCCGTCCAGTCCCATGGCGACGCGGTGCTGGAGCTGCCGGCGGGCGGCGAGGTTCTCGCCACGTCGGCGGCGTGCGACGTCCAGGTCTTCCGCGTCGGTCGGGCCCGCGGGGTGCAGTACCACCCGGAGGCCACCGGCGAGGTCGTCGCCGCCTGGTGCGATGACGACGACGTCCGCCGCCAGCTGGCCGCCGGCGGGCTGACCGTCGAGGGTGTCGTCGGCGCGGTCGCCGAGGCCGAGCCCGAGCTCGCCGAGGGCGCCCGCCGGCACGCGCGGGTCCTGCTGGCGGAGGCGGCGGCCGCCCGTGCCGAGCGCTCGCCCGGGGCGCCGGCGGGCGAATCCGTGCGGCCGACGGCTCCCGCGCCGGCGGTGGCGGCGGCTGCGGCGACGAGCGGGGCGCCGGCGTGAGCGCCCCGACCGTCTCGACGGCGCTGCTCGCCCGCCGCGGCTTCACCGACCCCGGTGCGGCGCAGCGCGTCCTGGCGGAGCAGGCGACAGGGGCGGTCCTCCGGCGCTGGGGCGCCGTCGAGGGCGCAGCGCGGCCGCCGGCGCGCGGCGGGGCGCGCCGTCCTCCCGCGCCGTCGGCGTCGCTGCCCCCGCAGGAGGCGGCAGAGGAGCTCGTGCAGGTCCTCGGGGCCTCCCCCGACCCCGACGCGGCGCTCCGCGCCGTCGCCCGGATGGCCGAGCACCCGGGCTCGCCGGCGCTGCGGCTGCTCTCGGTGCCCGGCCCCGGCCGTGACCGGCTCGTCGCCGTCCTCGGCGGATCGTCGGCGCTGGCCGACGGGCTCGTGCGCCACCCCGGCGACGCCGAGGTCCTCGAGGAGGACGACGTCCCCGTGCCCGGCGAGGCGCTGCGCGCCGAGCTGCTGCGGTGGGTGGGCGCCGACCCGCAGGACCCGGCTCCCGTGGCGGCGCCGGAGGCCACGGGCGACGACCTGCGCCGCGCCTACCGGCGCCGCCTACTCTCGCTCGCCGGGCGCGACCTGGCCGCCCGCACCCCGGAGCGCCGCGTCGGCGACGTCGGCCGCGAGCTCGCCGACCTCGCGGGCGCCGCCCTGGAGACGGCGCTCGCGCTCGCCCGCCGCGACGTGGGCGAGGAGCACCGCGCCGCGCGCCTCGCCGTCATCGGGATGGGCAAGTGCGGGGGGCGCGAGCTCAACTACGTCAGCGACGTCGACGTGGTCTACGCCGTCGAGCCGGGGGAGGGCGCCTCGGAGGAGCAGGCCGTCGCCGTCGGCACGAAGCTCGCGCGGCTGCTGGCCAAGCACTGCTCGGCGTACACGGCCGAGGGCGCCCTGTGGCCCGTCGACGCGAACCTGCGGCCCGAGGGCGGCGCCGGCCCGCTCGTGCGGACGCCGGAGAGCCACCGCGCCTACTACGAGCGGTGGGCCAGCACGTGGGAGTTCCAGGCGCTCCTCAAGGCGCGGTACGTCGCCGGTGACGCGGAGGTCGCGGCCACGTACCTCGCGGCGGTGCGCCCCTTCGTCTGGGAGGCCGCCCAGCGCCCGGGCTTCGTCACGGACACCCAGGCGATGCGCCGCCGCGTCGAGGACCACATCCCGGCCAAGGAGGCCCCCCGCCAGCTCAAGCTCGGCCCCGGTGGCCTGCGCGACGTCGAGTTCAGCGTCCAGATGCTGCAGCTCGTGCACGGGCGCGCCGAGCCGCGGCTGCGGAGCGCGACGACGCTGGACGCCCTCGAGGCGCTGGCGACCTACGGGTACGTGGGCCGCGGCGACGCCGGCGCCCTCGACCGCGCCTACCGGTGGCTGCGGGTGCTCGAGCACCGGCTCCAGCTGTCGCGCCTCGTGCGCACGCACGTCCTGCCCACCGGCGAGGGGGACCTGCGCCGCCTCGCGCGGGCCGCCGGCCTCGACGGCGAGGCGGCGCTCGAGGAGCGCTGGCAGCAGACCCGCACGACCGTGCGGCGCCTGCACGAGCGGCTCTTCTACCGGCCGCTGCTGGGGGCCGCCGCGCGGCTGTCGACCGAGGACGTGCGGCTGGGCCCCGAGGCGGCCCGCGAGCGGCTGCAGGCCCTCGGGTACCGCGACCCGGCGGGGGCGCTGCGCCACCTCGAGTCGCTGACCGCGGGTGTGACCCGGCGGGCGTCCATCCAGCGCCAGCTGCTGCCCGTGCTGCTGGGCTGGTTCGCCGACGGGGCCGACCCCGACTCCGGGCTCCTGTCGTTCCGGCGGCTGTCGGAGTCCCTCGGCGGCACCCACTGGTACCTGCAGATGCTCCGCGACGACGGCGTGGCCGCCGAGCGCCTCGCCAACCTCCTCACCGGCAGCCGCATGGCGGCCGACCTTCTGCTGCAGGCGCCGGAGGCGGCCCGGTGGCTCGAGGGCGAGTCCGAGCTGCGCCCGCGCCCGTACGAGCAGCTGCGCGCCGAGGTCGGCTCCGTGCTGGCGCGCCACCGCGACCCCGTCGACGCCGTCACCGCGGTGCGCGCCGTCCGGCGGCGGGAGATGACCCGCACGGCCGTCGGCGACCTGTCCGGCGTCGTCACGCTCGACGAGGTGGGCGAAGCGCTGTCGGCCGCGACGCGCGTCGTGCTGCAGGGCGGGCTGGTGGCCGCCGTCCGCGCCGTGTCGGCGCGGCTGGGGGAGCCCCTCCCGGTGCGCATGGCCGTCGTCGGGATGGGCCGCCTCGGCGGGCGCGAGCTCACCTACGCCAGCGACGCCGACGTGCTCTTCGTGCACGAGCCGCGCGACGGCGCCTCCGAGCAGCAGGCGCAGGACGTCGCCGTCGCCGTGGCGGGGGAGGTGCAGCGCCTCCTCAAGTCCCTCGGCCCCGAGCCGGCGCTCGAGGTCGACGCCGCGCTGCGCCCGGAGGGCCGGAACGGCCCGCTGTCGCGCTCGCTGTCCTCCTACGCCGCCTACTACGCGCGCTGGTCGGACGTGTGGGAGGCCCAGGCGCTGCTGCGCGCCGAGGTCGTCGCCGGGGACGCCGAGCTCGGCGCCGCCTTCACCGCCCTCGTCGAGGGCGTGCGCTACCCCGCCGGCGGGCTCGACGACGCGCGGGTGCGCGAAGTGCGCCGCATCAAGGCGCGCGTGGAGTCCGAGCGGCTGCCCCGCGGCGTCGACCCGCGCCGGCACGTCAAGCTCGGGCCCGGCGGCATCTCGGACGTCGAGTGGACGGTCCAGCTCCTGCAGCTGCAGCACGCCCACCGCGTGCCCGCGCTGCGGACGACGTCGACGCTCGGCGCCCTCGCGGCCGCCACCGCGGCCGACCTCGTCGCGGCCGAGGACGCCGACGTCCTCGAGGACGCCTGGCGCTGGGGCTCGCGCGTGCGCGCCGCGATCGCCCTGTGGACCGGGCGCCCCGGCGACGTCGTCCCCACCGACCTCGACGACCTCGAGGGCGTCGCGCGCCTCCTGGGGATGCCGACCGGTTCCGCCGGCGCGCTGGACGACGAGCACCGCCGCCGCACCCGCCGGGCGAGGGCGGTCGTCGAGCGGCTGCTGTTCGGGTGGGAGGACGACTGACCTAAGCAGGACGGTCACCAAAAGGGCCAGAGCTGGACTCGCATCAGTCAGCTAATGTCACTGCGTCACTCCTTATGGCCTGATCCTGTCAATCACCGATTGCATGCCTGCAGGTTGATGGCCAGCATCGACCATCTTGTCCAACACTAGATTCCTAAATGCCTCATAGTTGGCGCTCCCGCCCAAATGTTGACCAACGAAGGCCTTGAGTAGTCGGCGGCCCGGGAACTCCTTGATCCAAGAGTCATCGGCTAGCCAATCACGCACCTCCCTGTCGAAGGTCCGAGCCATTTTTTGCAGTGCCTCTCGATTGGTCAGCTGCTCGCGGGCCTTGTCGAGGCGACTGAAAGTTGCCGTGATTGAGGGCATTAGTGCGTCGGCGGGGTCGGGGGACGACGGGCCCCGCACTTGGATGGAAGCAACGAGTGCGTCATTCGCCCAGGCCTGTAGCCTCTCCATAACCTGGTCGGAGACGAGTTGTTCAGCACACACCCGTAGGTGAGCTAGGACGTCGTCGTCGTTTGAAAAGGGATCCCGCGCCAAAAGAGCCACAGCGGCCGCTCGAATAAACTTCGGCTCGAGTAGGTAGTTCTCGATATGGTAGACATCCCATGAGAAGTGCCTCGCCCCAACCTCCGCGGCAGTGTAGGCCGCGGAGTCCTTGTCCGTAATGGCGTAGAAGCGATCAGCCAGGCCGATGTCTTGTGCTGTCTGGCTCAGGACTTCTCGAAGGTCCCGCACGCGCTTCTTGCTGCCCCCGCTGACGAGGTTGACGCGCCCGGCGAATGCCGGGAATAGGCGCGAGGTAATCAGCACGTCTATCTCAGTGTCTCCACCACCCTCGAAGAGGACGACTGCGCCCTGTGGGCGGTACGTTGCCAGGTCGCCAACGAGGTCGATAATCGCCTGTTCGGCTTCAGAGTCCGCTAGCACAGGGATGGCTTGATTTCCCGTGCTGGGCTCGCTGGCCGTGGTCATGTGAAAGACGCTAAAATTACCGTTGCCTACCGCCTGACGGAGTAGGGCGTCCGAATGCGTTACTAGCCACAGTTGGTTGCCTTGGGCGCGACCGAGGTGCCGGTGGTAGAAATCGGGAAAACCTTGTAGTAATCCCGGGTTGAGATGAAGTTCGGGTTCGTCCAATAGAATCGTGGAGTTACGCGGCGTAGAGGCCTTCAGGCGTAGGTAGCCGTAGACGACCTCCTTCTCTCCTGAACTTAAGTCATTAATGTCGTGCAACTGGCCCGCTCTGGTCCGCACGGGAAAGGACAACGTGCCGTTGGCCTGGGCCTGCACTCCCAGGTACTCTTTGTCGGGGAAGAAGGTCGCGAACAGCTCCTTCAGTGTCTCGTTCAGGTCGGAGACGCTTGATCCAGTACCGGATTCCCGTGCGATTAACTCACGAATGTAGGTGGCCGCTAGTTCCGTCTTAACGTTGGCGTACTTGCCCTGCCAGTTATACAAGGACTGGCTGCGTCGCTGACTTTCTACCTGACGAGCATCCAGGTTGACGCCGCCGACGGTCTCCCGCTGGTAGCTCCTCGAGGCGCTGTGGTAGTCCAATATGCCTAGGTGGTCCGGGTCGAATATCTGAAACACCATTTCCATGACAGGGCACGGCAGCGCCTGTAGTGAGAAGTCTGGGGAGATGGTCAGTCGTAGTTCGTAGTTCTCTGCGTCAAGAGCCGCGCGCAGTTGTGCTGCTCGTTCGCTGATGCGTTGCGCGACCTGCGTGCCATACTGGCGATATTGAGTGGCGATAGCCGTCGTTGAGTAGGCGTAGTTCTCCAGCGACTGGCCCGTTACCTCCGCCCACACTAGGGGTTCAAGAGCAGACTCAGCGTTCCCCGTTAGATACCCCTTCTCCTCGTCCGACAGTTGCACCGTTGCGGTGATGCTCACTTCTCGTGTCGGTTCGCGGAAGAGTCGGGCTAATTCTCGCCGGTCGTTCAGATTGATCTGGAACTCACCGAACCACTGCATGTACTCGTTGGCCTGGTATCCACCATAAACAGATTTAATAAGCCGCAGCGCGTCGAAGACGCATGATTTTCCGCTACCGTTTGGACCTGCAATGACGATGAAGTCAGTAAGGTTGAGCAATTCCATGGCCTCGATCGCGCGAAAATTGCTGACCTTTAGAGCGCTAAAGCGCACCATGTCGTCTCTCTCCTGTGGGTCACGGGCATACTGAAGGGGGGTGGCGGAAAGTGAGTCGCTCTTCGAGGCAACGAAGAGGCTAGCTGTGACCGTCGGGCCGTGTAGCGGTTTCGCAATCTGTGTAAGCGCGCCGGCGCCACGCGTCGACGACGCGGTCGACCCGTTCTCGCCAGGGCGGGGGCGGGACGTGGGGATCGCTGCTGTCCGGCGGGTGCCAGACGACCTGGGTGCCGCGCAGCTCGCCGCGCCAGCCCTGGCGGTGGACGAGGCGGTGGTGGTGGCCGCAGAGGCAGGTGCCGTTGCGCTCGCTGGTCGACCCGCCGCGGGAGTACTCGGTGACGTGGTGGACGTGGCACCACTCGGCGGGGCGGGTGCAGGAGCCGAAGGTGCAGGTCTGGTCCCGCAGCCGGATGGCGGTGCGGATGGCCTCGGGCCACGCGTAGACGGAGCGGCCGACGTCGAGCGGTCGTCCCTCCGCCGTCGTGAGGACGGGCACGAGCTGCGCGTCGCACGCGAGCAGGCCCGCCGTCTCGCCGGAGACGGGGTGGCCGCCGGGCAGGTGGCCAGGAGCGGCGCCGGGTGCCGCGGGGTCGAGAAGGGTCGCCAGCGGCACCGTGACCAGCAGTCGCGGCCGTGAGGACGAGGACCCGGCGCGGCCGGCGAGGTGGGCGTCGGCGACGGTGAGCAGCGCGTCGGCCAGCCGTCGGGCGTGCGAGCGGGTGTCCGGGGTGCCGTCGGACGCGGGCCGGGGGGTGGAGAGCGGCTCGAGAGCGGCCATGAGGGTCGCGCCGCCGACCGGGTCGAGGACGCCGGACAGGAGCCAGGCGCCGTCGTCGGTCTGGGTGCACCGGACCTGCCGCTGGTCCTCCTGGCGCGCCTCGGTGCGGGCGAGGTCGTCGTCGGCACCCGGGTCCAGGCGGGCGGTGAGGTGGCGGCCCACGCGGGCGAGCTGCCGCGGGTCGAGGTGGCGGGCCTGCTCGACGAGGAAGGCCTGGGCGTCTGCTCGGGTCGCGGGGTCGACGTCGGGGTGCAGGCGCAGCAGGGCGGTGCGGATGACGCCGGCGTGGTCGCCCGTCAGGTCGCCGCACGCGAGGGCGGTGCGGGTCGGGGCGAGGTCGGTGTCGAGCGCGACGGCGAGGTCGACCCGACGGCGGGCGTGCTCGGCGCGGGTGGTCGTGGCGCCGACGAGCCAGTCGGCGGTCGACGGTGCCCCGGACGCGCGTCCGACGCGGCGCTCCTCGGCGGTGGACAGCAGGCGCAGGCGGACGGCGTCGAGACGGGACGCCAGGCGCTCGAGGCCGACCACCGCGGCGCGGACCTCGTCGTCAGTGCACCGCCAGGTCTCGGCGGCGAGCAGGGCGTCGAGGGTCGCGGTCAGGGCCGCGAGACCGTCGGCGACCGTGGCGCCGTCCTGCCCGGCGGCAGGCTCAGCGTCGGGCTCGGTGGTCGGGTCGGGGGTCGGAGCGGGAGCGTTGGGAGGGCTCGTCGGTGCGGGCGGGGCGGGCTGCTCGCCCGTCCCGTCGCGTCCGCCGTCCTCGACCGCCACGGGGACGACGCTAGGGGCGACCACCGACAACCGAGCCCTCGCTGCAGGCCCCTGACCTGCGACGATGCCCTGTCACTCGAACGTGCGTACGACGACCATCCGAACGAGTCGGCTCGCGTCGACCGCGGACATCAGGGGCGTCGTGACGGCGCGTCGGCCCTCGAGGTCCGCGGCCGCGTCGGTCCGACGGCGTGACGCCCCGCCGAGCCCGCGGCGGCTCGGTCCGCGCCGGCGCCGCCGTCCCCGGGTCAGTACTCGGCGCCGCTGTCGAGCGGCGAGCCGTGCCGACGCTGCAGGTGGATCTTGCGCGCGAGGCGGATGGCGGGGCGGGCGAGGAACTGGAGGCTGCCGACGAGGAAGAACCACGTGCCGGCGTACGTCGTCGACTCCCAGAAGAAGAGGATGCTGCCGATGACGAACCACAGCGCCATGAGGACGTCGTTGAGGATGCTCAGCAGCTCGTAGCGCTGCCGGAGCACGAGCTCGTCGCGGCCGATGCGCAGGTGCAGGTCGTCGCCGGAGCGGGACACGGGTCCTCCAGGGTGGTGCGGGCGGGAGCGGCCCATGCTGGGGGCGCGACGGCGGGCGGGCCAGTCGCGCAGCGGAGGCCCAGCGCGACGGACGGCGCCGCCCGGCCTCAGCCCGGGAGCGGCGTCGTCGGCCGCAGCCGCCGCACGCCGGGGGCGTTCTTCGAGGCGCCGACCTTCCAGTAGCCCTTGGCGTGCACCCGTTGCGGGTCGACGCGCCGCACCTCCGAGAGGTGGCGCTGCAGGCGCCGCACCGCGCCGGACTCGGCGGCCAGCAGGACCTGCACCTGCTCGCCGTCGCCCGCGGGCCAGTCCAGCCCGGTCACGGCGGCCTCGAGGGGCTGGCCGGAGACGGCGACGTCCGGCCCGCGGTGCACCCAGCGCCACTCCACGTCGGCGGCCGTGGCCACCTCCTGCTCCTCGGCGGCGTCCGCGACCTCGACGACGGCGACCGCTCGCGCGCCCGGGGGCAGCGCCTCGACGACGGCGGCGACGGCGGGCAGGCCCGTCGCGTCGGCGAGGAGGAGGTGGACGTCCGTCGTCGGCAGCGCCCGGTAGCCCGACGACGGCCCGGAGGCGCCGACGGTGTCGCCCGGCCGCGCGGCCTGCGCCCAGCTCGAGGCGAGCCCGCCCTCGTGGAGGACGACGTCGACGTCGACCTCGCCCGCCGCGGGGTCCCCGGCACGGGCACCCTCCCCGGCGCGGGCGCGCCGCACGGTGTACGACCGCCGCGCGCAGACGGCGAGCTCGTCCAGACCGGGGGAGCCCGCGCCCGGCGCGGGGAACGCCATCTTGACCTTCGCGCCCGGCGCCGCGTCCGTGAACACCGCCGGGTCCGCCCCGCCGAGGACGACGCGCAGCATCTGCGGCGTCACGGTCTCCGTCCGGACGACGTGCAGCAGGTGCAGGCCGTGCGCGGGCACGTGGCGCGGCCCCGGACCGGTCGAGGAGCCGGTCGGCGTGCCGGCCGACGGCCCGGCCGAGGACGCGCTCGCGGGCTGGGCGCCGGCGGGCGGCTCGTCGTCGG
Source organism: uncultured Pseudokineococcus sp. (assembly GCF_947499845.1). Taxonomy (GTDB): domain Bacteria; phylum Actinomycetota; class Actinomycetes; order Actinomycetales; family Quadrisphaeraceae; genus Pseudokineococcus. Next base: position 236,718 of record NZ_CANMPM010000004.1, on the reverse strand, counting down.
GGGAGGGCGCGGCGGTGCGGTCGGACACGGCGACGACGCTACCCGCGCCGCCGACGTCCTCCTCCGGAGGAGGACCTCGGACCTCGTGCGCCTCAGCCCCCCTGCCGCAGCGCCCGGATGCCGGCCTCGACGGCGGGCGGGTTGGGCCGCCGCGCCCGCAGGGCGGCCCGCAGGGACGGCAGCGCCCGGCGCACGGCCTCGGGGTGCGAGCGCAGCGTCGTCACGAGGCTCCGCGCCACGGCCGGCCAGGGGCGGCGCATGACGGCGGTGAGCAGCGCGGCGCGGGCGATGCGGACCTGGCGCTCGCGGGGGGCGTCCCGCGACGGCGAGGGGTGGTGGTGGACGACGAGGTCCTCGACGTACGCGAGCCCGTGACCGGCGGCCGCCAGGTCGTAGGACAGCCGCTCCTCCTCGCCGGGGAAGAACACGACGTCGTCGAACCCCCCGGCCTCGAGGAAGGCGTCGCGGCGGACCATCGCGGCGCACGCGACGAAGCCGAGCAGCGACGGGCCGGGCAGGTCGTCGTCCGTGCCGAGCGCGGAGCGCGCCATGAGGTCGCCGATGCCGTCGGGCCGCTCCTCCGGGCCGACGAGGATCCGCCCGCACACGAGGGCCAGCCGCGGGGAGGCGTCGAAGAGGTCGGCGCCGCGCTCGAGCATCCCCGGCGCCCACCAGGAGTCGTCGTCGGCGAAGGCCACGTACGGGGTCCGCGCCCGCTCGACGCCGATGGTGCGCGCCGCGGCGCCGCGGTTGGCCGGCAGCGCGACGACGTCGACGTGCGGCAGCTGCTCGCGCACGGCCTCGACCGTGCCGTCGGTGCTGCCGTTGTCGACGAGCACGACGGGGCCCTCGTGCCGGCGCAGGCTCGCCAGCAGCTCCTCGCGCCGGTTCATGCTCGCCACGACGACGGTGGTCCGCGCGCCGCGGCGGGCCCCGCCCCGACCGGCGGGGGCGGCGGCGGGGGTGCTCGCCGGAGCGGCAGGGGCGGGCTCGGGAGGGGGAGGCGTGCTCACGGGCCGCGACGCTAGCGGGGGGCCGCCGCGCGCCCGTCGGGAGGAGGCGGCAGAGTGTCCGCGCCGGCCCCCGCGCGGGGCCGCGGGCGCGCACCGGCGCGACCCGTGCGACGTCCGGGCCAGCGCGCCCGGGCGAGGCGGAGACACCGGCGCCGACCCCTCGGCGCCCGACCACGCTGGAGGAGCCATGGCGAACCGCCCCAACCCGATCGAGCTGCAGAAGCACCTGTCGGGCCTGGACTACCCGGCCGGCAAGGACGCCATCGTCAAGAAGGCCGAGGACAGCGGCGCCCCCGACGACGTGCTCGAGGCGCTGCGCGGCATCCCGGACCGCGAGTACGAGGGCCCGAGCGGCGTCAGCTCCGCCTTCTCCGACCAGGCCTGAGAGCCCGCGTGAGCGACCTGACCTCGATCGCCCCGGTGACGACCCGCCCCGACCCGCCGCGGCGGGCGGTCGTCACCGGGGCGGCCGGCTTCCTCGGCAGCCACCTCGTCGAGGAGCTGCTCTCCCGCGGCACCGAGGTCGTGGGCCTCGACAGCTTCCTCACCGGGACGCCGGCCAACCTCGCGCACGTCGTCGAGCACCCCGGACTGCGGCTGGTGCGGTGCGACATCACCGACTACGTGCACGTGCCGGGGGACGTCGACCTCGTCCTGCACTTCGCGTCGCCGGCCTCGCCGGTGGACTACCTCAAGCTGCCCATCGAGACGCTCAAGGTCGGCTCGATCGGCACGATGCACGCCCTCGGGCTCGCGAAGGACAAGGGCGCCCGCTTCGTGCTGGCGTCCACCTCCGAGGTCTACGGCGACCCGCAGGTGCACCCGCAGCCCGAGGAGTACTGGGGCCACGTCAACCCCGTCGGCCCGCGCGGCGTCTACGACGAGGCCAAGCGCTACGCCGAGGCGCTGACGACGGCGTACCGCACCTCTCACGGCGTCGACACGGGCATCGTGCGGATCTTCAACACCTTCGGCCCGCGGATGCGGCCCCACGACGGTCGGGCCATCCCCACCTTCGTGCGGCAGGCGCTCGCCGGGGAGCCCGTCACGGTGGCGGGCGACGGCCTGCAGACACGCTCGGTCTGCTACGTCGACGACCTCGTCCGCGGCATCCTGCTGCTCGCCTCCTCCGGCCACGCCGGGCCGCTGAACATCGGCAACCCGCACGAGCTGACCGTGCGGCGCATCGCCGAGGACGTCATCGCCGCCACCGGGTCCCCCTCCGAGCTCGCCTTCGTCGGGCGCCCGGTCGACGACCCGCAGGTCCGCCGCCCCGACACGCGCCTCGCGGCCGAGGCGCTCGGGTGGGCGCCGGAGGTCGCGTGGGAGGACGGGCTCGCCCGCACCGTCGCGTGGTTCCGCGAGGCCCTCGCGGACGGCGGCACGGGCCCCGTCGCGGCGGGGTCCCGTGACGGCGCCGGCGGCGTGCCCGCCGGAGCGGTGCCCGCGGGCGCCTGACCGGCGGTGCCCCTCCTCGAGCGGCTGGCCACCGCCCTGGCGGACGCGTTCCTCCAGGTCGGGGTCCCCGTGGCCGTGCTCGTGGCCGCCTTCGGGTGGCTGCAGGTGCGCCACGGGGACCGGCTGCTCGACCTCCTCGCCCGCCGGGCGCGCTGGGCGCCGGCCGTGGGCGCGCTGCTCGGCGTCTCGCCCGGCTGCGCCGGGGCGATCCTCGTCGTCCCCCTCTTCCTGCGCGGGTCCGTCTCCTTCGGGACGGTCGTCGCCGCCCTCGTCGCGACGATGGGCGACTCCTCGTGGGTGATCATCGCGGGCGAGCCCGTGACGGCCCTCGTCGTCCACGCGGTGCTCCTCGTGACCGGCGTCGTCACCGGCTACGTCGTCGACGCCGTGGGCCTCGGTCCCTCGCCGGAGGACCTCGCCGCCGAGCGGGCCGTGCCGGCCGTGCGCCGGGCCGCGGCGACGACGAGCGGGGGCCCCTGGCGCCGGCTCGCCCTCCGCGCGGGCCCGGTCGGCGTGACGGCGTCACCACCGCCGTCCGGGCCGCCCCCGCTCCGAGCTTCGGCACCCGCCGAGCGGCTGGAGCCGCTGGACCGGGTCTTCTGGGCGGTGGTCCTGCTGTCGGTGCCGGCCGCCGTCGCCGTCGCGGCGCAGGCGCGCACCGGGCCGCTGGCCGCCCTGGGTGGCGTCGACCCGCTGCTCGTCCTGGGCGTCCTCGGCTCGCTCGTCTGCGGCGCCGTCCTGCTGGCCCGCCGCGGCGGGCGCGAGCGCCTGGCCGCCGACGTGCGCACGCCGGCGGAGGTGCTGCGCCGCGGCGCCGCCGAGACGTCCGTCATCGTCGGGTGGGTGGCCGCCGTCTTCGTCGGCTGGGAGGTGCTCTCGGGCGCCACCGGCTTCGACGGCTCGCAGCTGCCGCTCGTCGGCGTCGCCGGCGTCGTCGTCGGGGCCCTCGTCGGGCTCGTGCCCGGCTGCGCCGTCCAGATCGTCCTGACGTCGCTCTACCTCACGGGGGCGGTGCCCTTCGCGACGCTGCTGGCCAACGCCGTGAGCCAGGACGGCGACGCGCTCATCCCGCTGCTGGCGCTGCGACGCCGCTCGGCGGTCCTCGCGAGCGCCGTCACGGTGGTGCCGGCCCTCGTCGTCGGGGGCGTCGCCCTCCTCGTCACCGGCTGACGCCGGGCCTCCCCGTCCTCCCCGTCCTCCCCGTCCTCCCCGTCCTCCCCGTCCTCCCCGTCCTCCCCGTCCTCCGCTTCTCCTCGCCGTCGCCGTCAGAGCCCGGTGCGGGCCGCCTCGCCCGCCGCGGGCCCGTACGGGCCGCCGAAGAGCGCGGCGTGGACGAGGAGCGGCACGAGCTGGTGCAGCGCGACCCGCCCCTCCCACCCGTCGGCGAGGGGGTGGGCCTCCTCGTAGGCGGCCACGAGCCGGGGCGGGAGCCCGCCGAAGAGGTCGAGGAGCGCGAGGTCGGCCTCGCGGTGCCCGCCGAGCGCGGACGGGTCGAGCAGCCACCGGCGGCCGTCCCGGGCGCGGACGACGTTGCCCCACCACAGGTCCCCGTGGCACCGGCTCGGCGGCTCCGGCGGGCCCATGACCTCCTCGGCGCGGGCGGCGGCGCCCTCGACGGCGGCGAGGTCGCGCGGCGCGAGCCGCCCGCGGTCGGTCGCCAGCCGGGCCAGCGGCAGCACCCGCTGCTGCGCCCAGAAGGCCGGCCACGACGACGTCGGCTCCACGGGCACCCGCAGCGACCCCAGGTGCGGCGACGCGCCCCCGGGCACGGCGCCGAAGGCGTCGGCGCCCGCGTCGTGCAGCGCGGCCAGCTCGCGGCCGAAGCGCTCGAGGCCCTCGTCGTCGGACGCCGCGCTCCCGGCGACGTCGACCAGCTCGAGCGCCAGCACCTGCCCCTGCGCCGCGACGACCTCGGGCACGGGCGGCCCGCCGTCGGCCCCGGCCAGCCAGCGCAGCCCCGCGGCCTCCGAGGCGACCATCTCCGCGCCGTCCTCACGGGCGTAGCGCTTGACGAAGAGGCGCCGCCCGTCGGCCAGCCGCACCTCCTCCGAGGCGCCGATGTCGCCGCCGCCGAGGCGGCGGCGCTCCACCACCTCGCCGAGCTCGGTGGGGAGGTCGTCGTGCGTCGTCTCGCGGGAGGCCATCGGTCCATCCTGGGGACGGCGGCGGCGCACGTCGCGCCGGAGGACGAGGCGACGGACCCCCACGGCTCCTGACGACGGACCTGGTCGACGCGGGGGACCGTGCACGGTCACCTCCGTCGACCAGGTGCCGGACCCGCCGGCGGGGCGCGGCCGTCCTCGCCCCCCTCAGCGCGGGGGCCGCTTGGCGGGCTTGCCGCGCCAGGCGAGGCTGCGGGCGTCGAGCTCGGCGACGAGGTCGGCGCCCTCGGCGTCCATCCGCTCGGCCAGCACGACGGCGCGGGCCAGGTCGTCGGGCGCCAGGCGCGCGTAGGCCGCGCCGCGCCCGGCCGGCAGCACGGTGCGCCAGGCACCGCCGAGGGTGTTGTCGAGCACGACACGGCCCACGCAGTGGTCGACCTGCACGGCCCACCCCTCCGCCCGCCCCCGCCGCGGCAGGACGTCGAGGACGAGCTCCCGGTAGCGCGCGAGCAGGCGGTCGCGGTCGGCGTCCGCCGTCGCCCGCGCCGACCGGTCCCCGTCCACGCCCACGTCACCACCCACCGCACGACCGTGCCCCGGGGCACGGGCCTGCCGCCACCCGGACCCGCCGCCGCGCCGCCGCGCCGCCGCGCCGCCACGCCGGCCCGCCGCGACGGCGCCACCGGCCCGGGTCGGCGCGACGGCGCCACCGGGCCGGGTCGGCGGGTCTGCGCCAGCCTGGCGGGCGTGACCGCCCTCCTCGTCGCCTTCGCGGCCGTCCTGCTCGTGGCCGTGCTGCTCTCCAACCTGGCGCGACGCACCGTGCTGTCCACGGCCGTCCTCTTCCTCGCGGCGGGCTTCCTGCTCGGCAGCGGCGTGACCGACGTCCTGCCCCTGGCCCCGGAGGACGACGTCGTCGGGACCCTCGCCGAGCTGGCGCTCTTCGCCGTCCTCTTCTCCGACGGGATGCGGGCGGGCTGGTCGGACCTGCGGTCCGCGTGGCGCCTGCCCGGGCGGGCGCTCGTCCTCGGGCTGCCGCTCACCCTCGGCGTGACGGCGGTGCTGGCCCACCTGCTCACCGACCTCTCGTGGGTCGAGTCCCTCCTGCTCGGCGCCGTCCTCGCCCCGACGGACCCGGTGTTCGCGGCGGCGCTCGTCGGCAACGAGAAGGTGCCCCAGCGGCTGCGGCACCTCCTCAACGTCGAGTCCGGCCTCAACGACGGCCTCGCCCTGCCCTTCGTCCTCGTGCTGCTGTCCGTGGCCTCGGGCGCGGAGGACCTCGACCTCGGCACGCTGGCAGGAGAGCTCGCCGTCGGCCTGGCCATCGGCGTCGTCGTCCCGCTCGTGGCGCTCAAGCTCGAGGCGACGCGCTTCTTCGCGGCCTCGCACGACTACCAGCCGCTGACGGCCGTGGCGATCGGCCTGCTGGTCCTCGGGCTGGGGCAGGCCACCCACGGCAACCTCTTCCTCGCCGCCTTCGCCGCCGGCGTGACGACGGCGACCGTCTCGCCGCGCCACCACGAGGCCTTCGAGGAGTTCGGCGAGCTCGTCTCCGAGCTGCTCAAGCTGGCGGCGCTGCTCGTCTTCGGGGCGCTCGTCTCCCCGCAGTTCCTCGGCGAGATCCCCGTGCTCGGCTGGGTGCTCGCCGTGGCGGTCATCGTCGTCGCCCGCCCCGTAGCCCTCTTCCCCTCCTTCCTCGGCACCGGCCTGCCGGTGCGCGAGCAGGTCGCGGCCGCCTGGTTCGGGCCCAAGGGCTTCGCGTCCGTCGTCTACGGGCTCCTCGTGCTCGGCTCGGGCATCCCGGCGAGCCAGGAGCTCTTCCACCTCGTGGCGCTGACGATCGTGCTGTCGGTCCTCGCCCACTCCTCGACCGACGTCCTCGTCGCGCGCTGGTTCGAGGGCGGCAGCAGTGTTAGGGGCAGCAGTGACGGGGGGAGCGGCGAGGGGGAGAGCGGCGGCAGCGGGAGCGGGGAGGCCCGGGGCGAGGTCAGCGACCGACCGGCAGCGCGTTGATCGGGTGCGGCAGCGCGCCCCACAGGTGCTGCAGGGCGTAGCCGCGCACGGGGGACCAGGCGCTCGACCGGCGCTCGAGGGCCCGGGCGTCGTCGGCCAGGCCGAGGTCGCGCGCGGCGGCGAGCGCGCCGAGGTCGCCCGGCAGGAAGGCGTCGTCGTCGCCGAGCCCGCGCAGGGCGACGGTCGAGGCCGTCCACGGGCCCACGCCGGGCAGCGCCCGCAGGGCGGCGAGGTGCTCCTCGCGCACCGGCGCGGCGGGTCGGCCGGGCGGCAGCGCGAGCAGCCCCTCGGCCAGGGCGGCGACGAGGCCGAGGAGGGTCCGCTGCCGCGTCCGGGGCAGCGCCAGCTCGGCGGCCGCCACCGCGGTGAGCTGCTCCGGCGTCGGGAAGAGGTGCGTGACGCCCGCCACCGGCTCCGGGAGCGGCGTGCCGTGGGCGGCGACGAGCCGACCGGTGTGGGTGCGCGCCGCCGCCGTGCTCACCTGCTGGCCGAGCACGGCCCGCACGGCCGTCTCCGCCGCTCCGGCCGAGCGGGGCACCCGCCTCCCGGGGCCCGCCGCGACGAGCGGGGCCAGCGCCGCGTCGCGCACGAGGACGGGGTCGACGGCGGCCGGGTCGACGTCGAGGTCGAGCCACCAGCGGACGGCGGCCACCGCCGCGGGCAGGTCGGCCGGGGATCCGCTCAGGAGCGCCACGACGACGGCGTCCTCGTCCGGCCCCGGCGGGGCGACGCGGACGACGCCCGGTCCACCGGGCAGCGCGAGGCTGCGGACGAGCGCCCCGTCGGTCCACGCCTCGACCCCGGGGACGGCCGTCGCCGCGAGGTGGCCGAACAGCTGCGGCGCGTGCAGCGGCGGCGTGAAGGCGACCCTCGCCGCGGCGAGGGGCTGCGCCGCGGTCGCCTCGCTCACGCGGCCGGCCGGGACGGCAGCGCCCGCAGGGCGGCGAGGACGTCGTCCACCCCGGTGCGCGCGAGCACCGGGTCGACGGCGTCGGCGTGCGGGTCGCCGCGGTAGCCCGCGTCCGGCGCCGGCCAGAGGACGGCGTGCCGGTCCCGGTCCACCGCCGGCCCCCACGCGGCCGGTGACGTCGGCCCGAACAGGAGCACCGAGGGCGTGCGCAGGGCGGTCGCCAGGTGCGCCACGCCCGTGTCCCCGCAGACGAGCGCGCGGGCGCGCGCCACCAGGTCGGCCAGCTGCTCGAGGTCGCAGCGGCCCGCCAGGTCGACGAGGGGTCCCGCGTCGTCGTCGGGCCCTCCGGTGCGGGCGGCTCCGGCGCTCGCCGCCCGCGTCCGACGGACGACCTCCCCCGTGAGCTCCGTCTCGGCGCCCGCGCCCGTGAGCACGACCCGGTGGCCGTCCGCCAGGAGCCGGGCGGCCAGCGCCGCCCACCGGTCGACCGGCCACCGGCGTGAGCCCGACGCGGCGCCCGGGTGCAGGACGACCGCCCCCGCGAGACGGCGGAGGTCGTCGCCCACCCCGGTCCCGTCCGCGCCCGAGACCTCGCCGGCGCCCGCCCGCGGACCCGCGCCCGTGCCGACCCCGGGGCCCGCGGGGGGCAGCACGAGGTCGTCCGCCGAGCACGGCCCGCCGGCGGCGACGACGAGGCGCACCCACCGGTCGACCTCCGCCGCGTCGCCGTCCCACTCCGGACCGTCCTCGAGACCGGCTGCAGCGCAGCGGTGCCCGACGAGGAGCGCTCCGGCGGTGCCCCGCTCGTCGAGCACGGTGCGCAGGGCGCGGGCGCTCTGCGGCCCTCGGCCGTGGAGGTTGGCGGCGAGGTCGACGCAGCGCCCCGGGGGCAGGACGTCGGGGGAGGCACGCAGCGCACCGGCGACCGCGGCCTCGTCGAGGGCGCGCACGCCCTCCACGGGCAGCACTCGGTCCACGACGCCCCGGCGCCGCAGCAGCTCACCGGGCCCCGGCGGGCCCGCCAGCACGAGCAGGTGGTCGGGACGCGCCCGCCGCAGCCCGCGCAGGGCGGGGACGCCCGCGAGGGCGTCCCCGAGGCCCAGCGCGCGCAGCGCCAGGACGACCCGCGGCCCGGCCGCCCCGGACGGCGGCGCCGTCGGGGCGGCGGGCGCGGGGCCGGGCGTCAGGGCCAGGACGGCTCCGTCGAGACGGTGACGACCATCTCGCGCACCTCGGTGCCGACGGGCTGGCGCAGCGCGTGGACCACGGAGTGGGCGACGACGCGCGGGTCCATGAGGTCGGCGTCCGGGCCGGGCTTGTACTGCTCGGTGCGGCCGTCGAAGAACTTCGTGCGCATCCCGGCGGGCACGAGCATCGTCACGCCGACCTCGCCGGCCAGCTCGAGCTGGAGGGCGCGGGTGAGGCCGACGACGCCGAACTTGCTGGCGCAGTAGGCGGTCGCGTCGCTCGCCGCGCGCAGCCCGAGCGAGCTCGACACGGTGACGACGACGCCGCGGGAGGCCTTGAGGTGGGGCAGGCACGCGCGCACCGCGGCGGCCGTGCCGACGAGGTTGACGCCGACGACCTGCGCCCAGCGCTCGGCGGGCACGTCCTCGAGGCGGCCGACGGCGTCGGTGCCCGCGGCGGTGACGACGGCCGTCGGCGGGCCCACCTGCTCGACGAGCTCGGCGACGGCGCGCTCGACCGAGGCCGCGTCGGAGACGTCGGCGACGGCGTGCGGGGCGCCCGAGGCGGGCGCGTCGCGGTCGACGACGGCGGCGGTGCCGCCGAGGGCGGTGACGACCTCGACGACGGCCGCGCCGAGGCCGGACGAGCCGCCCGTGACGTAGACGACGCCCAGCTCGCGCTGACCGGCCATGCCGCCCTCGGGGCCCACGGCGGGGCCGGTGGCCGGGGCGATCGTGCGGCCGGTCCCGGCGCCCGGGTCGGCCGGCGTCGTCGGGTCGGTCGGGGTGGAGCTCTCGGTCACGGGTTCTCCTGCTCTGCGACGACCGCCGCGGGGGCCCCGCGGCGGAGGATCTCGGTGGTCGAGCGCCCGTCGAGGTAGGGGAGCAGGACGACCCGCCCGCCCCAGCCCCGCACGAGCGGCGCCTCGGGCATGTCGGCGCCCGCGGCGCCGTAGTCCCCGCCCTTGGCCCACACGTCCGGCTGCAGGACGCGCAGGGCCTCGCGGGGGTCGTCCTCGTCGAAGACGGCGACGGCGTCGACCGCCTCCAGCGCCTCGAGGACGCGGACGCGGTCGGCCTGGCTCTGGACCGGACGGCCCTCGCCCTTGAGGCGGCGCACGGACGCGTCGGAGTTCACGAGGACGACGAGGGCGTCGCCGAGCCGGCGCGCCGCCTCGAGGCAGCCCACGTGCCCGGCGTGGAGCACGTCGAAGCACCCGCCCGTGGCGACGACGACACCGCCGGCGGCGCGGACCCCCGCGACGAGGGCGCGCGCGTCCGCCGCGGACGCGCTGCCGGCGGGGACGCCGACGGCCGTCGGGCCCTCCACCCGCGCGAGCGCCCCGCTCCCGCCGGAGGGCGCCGCGGCGCGCGTCGGGGCCGCGGCGCGGTGCGCCCGCCACCCGGAGGCGCCGCCACCCGCCACCCACGCCGAGGCGTCGGCGACGGCGTCGACGACGGCCTCGGGCAGGACGGCGCCGTCGGCGAGGGCCAGGGCGGCCGTGGCGGCGAAGCGGTCGCCCGCGCCGCACGGGTCGCCGCCGGCGACGAGGGGTGCCGGCACGTAGACGGGCTCGCTGCCCGGGAGGCCGAGGAAGGCCCCGCGCTCGCCCGCGGTGACGACGACGCCCCGCGCGGCCCACCGCCGCGCCAGCGCGCCGGCCGCGTCGTCGGCGCGCGGGGCGCCGCCCAGGACGCGCGCCGCCTCGGAGAGGTTGGGCGTCACGAGCGCGCAGCCGTGGACGGGCTCCCCGCCGCGGGGGTGCGGGTCCCAGACCACCGGGACCGCCGCGGCGGCCGCGCCGAGCACCGCGCGCACGCCGGGGTCGTGCGTCGTGCCGGCGCCGTAGTCCGACACGAGGACGACGTCCGCGCGCGCGAGGACGGCGCGCAGCTCGTCGAGGTCGGGCGCCGAGGGCGTGCCCGGGCCGCCGGAGTCGACGCGCACGAGCGACTGCCCCGCGGCGCGCACGCGCGTCTTCGTCCTCGTGGCGCCGGTGTGGGGGAGCGCGACGAGCTCCAGCGAGCCGTCGGCGGCGGCCAGCGCCGCCCTCAGCCGCTCGCCGTCCTCGTCGTCGCCGACGGGGGCGACGAGGACGACGTCCACGCCTGCGTCCTCCGCGCCGCGCGGCGCTCCGGCCGGGGTTCGCCCGTCGCCGCGCCCGGCGGCCACGAGCAGGGCGGTGAGGCCGGCGCCGCCGGGGCTCTCCGTCGTCGCCCGCAGGTCGACGACCGGCACGGGCGCGTCCGGGGCGACCCGCTCGACGACGCCGTCGAGGTCGCGGTCGAGGACGACGTCGCCGACGACGACGACCCGCCGGCGGCGTCGACGAGGCGGCTCGACGTCGTCCTCGGCGCCCTGGTCGACCGGCTCCTGGTCGACCGGCTCAACCACGACAGCACCGAGGGTCTCGTGCGGGAGGGCGTCCCGGCCCGGGGCGGACCCGAGGCCCGCGGACGCCTCGGACCCCGCGAGGTCCGCGGCGGCGTCGACGGCCGCGGGAGCCGCGCCCGGGACGGCCACCGGCCGCTGGGCGCCGGCGTCGGCTGCCGCGAGCGCCGCGTCGACGCCGGCGCACAGCGCGTGGACGAGCACGAGGTGCCCCTCCTGCACGCCCGAGGTCGAGGGGGCGTCGACGGCGACGACCTCGTCGGCCAGCTCGGCCAGCGGGTTCGGGGCGGGGCCGGTGAGCGCCCACACCCGCAGGCCGCCGGCCCGCGCCCGGGCCGCCGCCTCCAGGACGTTGGGGCTGCGCCCGGACGTCGACAGCAGGACGACGACGTCGCCGGGGCGGCCGTGCGCCTGCACCTGGCGGGCGAAGACCTCGCGCTCGCCGTAGTCGTTGCCGATGGCCGTCGTGCTCGAGGAGTCGGCGTGCAGCGCGATGGCCGACAGCGGCCGGCGCTCGCCCACGAAGCGCCCGACGAGCTCGGCCGTCAGGTGCTGGGCCTCCGCCGCGCTGCCGCCGTTGCCGGCCGCGAGCAGGCGCCCGCCCCCGGCGAGGACGCCCGCGAGCTCGGCGCCCCACCGGTGCACGCGGTCGGCGCTGGCGCGCAGCCGCCCGAGCGCGGCCACGAGCTCGTCGACGTGCTCGGACAGCCACGGGCCGCCCTCCACGTGCTCGTGCGGCCCGGCGGGCGCGACCGCCTCCCGGCCCGGCTCGGGCCCCGGGCCGCTGGTCTCGCGGCCGCTCGTCTCGCGGCCGGTCGTCTCGCGGGGGGTCGGCTCGTCGCTCACAGGGCCTCCAGGCGGGTGCGGGCGAGCACGCCCTCGTAGGCGTCCTCGGTGCGGGCGGCCACCTCGCGCCAGCTGAAGCCGGCGACGGCGCGCTCGCGCGCCGCCCGGCCCCACGCCTCGCGCCGGGGGGCGTCCTCGAGCAGGGGCCCGAGGGCCGCGGCCAGCGCCACGGCGTCTCGCGGGGGCACGAGGGCGCCGGTCACGCCGTCGGCCACGGTGTCGAGCAGGCCCCCGACGGCGCTGCCCACGACGGGGCGGCCGCAGGCCATCGCCTCGAGCGGCACGATGCCGAAGGGCTCGTACCAGGGGGTGGCGACGACGACGTCCGCCCCGCGCAGGAGCGCGGGGAGGTCGGAGTGGTCCACGCGCCCCAGGAGGTGCGTGCGGTCCGCGACGCCGAGCTCCTCGGCCAGGCCCCGCAGCCGCTGGGCCTCCGCGTCGATCCCGAGGTGGTCGGCGGGCGGGCCGCCGAGGACGAGCAGCTCGGTCCGCGCCAGCGCCGAGGTCAGCCCGAGGGCCAGCGCCCGCACGACCTCCTCGACGCCCTTGCGCTCCACGAGCCGGCCCACGACGACGACGCGGTGCGGCTCGCGCCGCTCCGGCCCGCCGACGGGCCCCTCGGGGGTGAAGAGGTCGACGTCGACGCCGCAGGGGACGACGCGCACGCGGTCGTGCGGGGCGCCCAGGTCGGCCAGCTCGGAGACCTCGTCGCGGCAGGTGGCGAGGACGGCGTCCGCCTCGGCCGCGAGCTCGGTCTCCGTGGCCACGCGCGAGGGCGGGCTCGTGTCCTCCCCGCCCTGGTGGCGCCGCTTCACCGACCCGAGGGCGTGGAAGGTCTGCACCCACGGCAGCCCCACCGAGCGGGCGGCCTCGCGCGTGGCCACCCCGCTCATCCAGAAGTGGGCGTGCAGGAGGTCGGCGGGCTGCTCGAGCAGGTGCTCGGCGAGGCGCCGGCCGAAGGCCTCCATGTGCGGCAGCAGCGCGTCCTTCGGCACCTCGGCCGGGGGGCCCGCGTCGACGTGGACCACCGTGACGCCGTCGACGAGCTCGACCTGCTCGGGCAGGTCGACGGCGTCGCGGCGCGTGTAGACGTCGACCGCGTGCCCGCGCGCCGCCAGCGCCGCGGCCAGGTGGGCGACGTGGACGTTCTGCCCGCCGGCGTCGACGCCGCCCAGCGCCGCGAGCGGGCTGGCGTGCTCGGACACCATCGCGACCCTCACGCGAGGACCTCCCGGCGTGCGGCCGCGGGCAGCCCGCCGGCGACGACGGCGTCGAGGACCTCGTCCCAGTCGGCGAGGAAGCGGTCGAGCCCGAAGCGGGCGAGGGCGTGCTCGCGCGCGGCGGCGCCGGCCTCCCGGGCCCGGGCCGGGTCGTCGAGCCACGCGCGGGCCGCCCGGGCGAGGACCCGCGGGTCGGCGCTGACGACGCCGCCGGCCGCCGGCACGGCGTCGGCGGCGGCCGTGCTGGCGACGGCGAGCACGGGCATGCCGATCGTCATGGCCTCCACGAGCGCCATGCCGAGGCTCGTCCACCGGTAGGGGTGCAGGTAGGCGCGGTGGGCGCCGAGCTCGGCGTGCATGCGGTGCTGGGGCAGGTCGTCGTGCAGCGCCCCGGAGGCGCTGCCGAGGGCGGGGACGCCGCGGGCGTCGGCGAGCTCGCCCAGCGCCGTCATGCCCATGCCGTACACCTCGACGGGCAGGGCCCGCGCGAGGTCGAGGACGACGTCGGTGCCGGCCACGCGCTCGCGCCGCACCGGCTCGTTGACGACGACGCCGAGGGAGGCCCGCTCGCCGGTGGCGAGCGCGCCGGGGTCGACGACGCCGTGCTCGACGACCGTCGTCGGCGCCGCGCCGTTGTCCCACATGAGCGCGTTGTAGGCGGTCACGTGCACGACGAGGTCGCGCCCGTCGGCCGCCCGCTGGCGGCTGCGCGCGGCGTGGTCGGTGGGGGCGTCGTGCTCGAGGTGGACGACGGGGACGTCGACGCCCGGCACGAGGCCGGTCCAGCGGCGCAGCAGCTCGCCCTCGTGGGCGCGCTGGAGGACGACGACGTCCGGCGGGGCGGCGGCCAGCTCCTCGGGCGTCACCTCGACGGCCGACGCGGGCCACTGCCACGTGCGGGCGCGGCCGCGCCCGTCGGGGCCGCGCCCGGGCAGCACCGGCAGCAGGTACGTGTGCCGCCCCTGGACGAACGACGTCGTCCACGAGCCGTGCACGTGCCACAGCAGGACCCTCACGGGCGTGCTCCTCCTCGCGTCCCGGCGGCGCTCGACCCCGCGACCCGCTCGACCGATCCTGCGGCGCCACCGGGCTGGACGCCGACGACCGACCGTACGGCCTCCACGACGTTGCGGCCGTCCAGCTGCAGGCACGGGTGCCCCGGGACTGGGCACTCGCGGGCCCGGGAGAGGGCGCACGGCGCCCCCTGGTCGCCCAGCAGGACGGTGGGCACCCCCCACGGCGCCCAGCGCTCGGCGGGCACGACGGGGGAGAAGAGCGAGACGACCGGCGTGCCCACGGCCGCCGCGAGGTGGGCCGGCCCGGTGTTGCCGACGACGACGGCGTCGGCGCGCCGCAGGAGGGCGGCCAGGCCGGCGAGGTCCGTGGCGCCGGCGAGGTCGACCAGCAGGCCGCCCGCCTCTGTGCCTTCTGCCCGGCCGCCCGCCCCTGTGCCTTCTGCCCGGCCGCCCGCCCCTGGGTCCGCCGCCCGGGACGCGCGCTCGCGCACGTCCTCGACGAGCGGGGCCTCGGCGGGGGAGCCGGTGAGCGCGACCGCCCACCCGTCGTCGACGAGCGCGGCCGCGGCGTCCGCGGCGACGGCGGGCGAGGGCGCGCGGGCGGGCACGGACGCCCCCGGGTGCAGCACCACGAGGCCGCGCGCCCCGCTGGGCGGCGCGGGCAGGGCGCGCTCGGCGGCGTCGACGAGGTCGGTCCGCACGGCGAGGCGGGGGCGGCTCGGCACGGCGCGGCCCGTGGCCGCCACGAGGTCGAGGGCGGCGAGGACCTCGTGGCCGCCTCCGCTGCCGTCGGCACCGCCCGGGCGGCGGTGGCGGACGTCGAGCAGGGAGCCCGGGTAGTCCTCGCTCGTGCCGACGACGCGCGGCGCCCCGGCCAGCCGGGCCAGGAGCGCCATGGGCAGCGGGCTCTGGTGGAAGGAGGTGAAGACGACGACCTCCTCGTGCGCCCGCCCGGCCATCCAGGCCACGAGGGCCTGCAGCGCCGCGGGGTCGGCGGCGGCGGGCGCGTACCCGCTCCACGGCACCTGCTCGACCCGGACCTCCGCGACCCCCGGCAGCAGGTGGGCCGCCGCCCGGCCCTGCGGGGAGACGAGCAGGTCGACCTCGCGGGGGGCGCCGTCGGCCCCCGTGCCCAGCGCGAGGACGGCGGGGCCCGTGAGCAGGACGTCGCCGTCGCTGTCGAGGCGGACGGCGAGCACCCGCCGGGTCGCGCCCCGGTCGTGCTCCCAGCCGGCGGCCCCCGAACCGGCGTCCTCCGAGCCGGCGGCACCGGAGCGGGCGGCCCCCGAGCCGGCGGTCCCGCTCACGCCAGCGCGCCCGGCACGAGCATCCGCACGGCGGCCGCGAGGTCGTCGGCGACGTGGGGCGCGTCCTCGACCTCGCGGCGCAGCGTGCGCGCCGTCGGCACGAGCACGCCGCGCGCCCCGGCTGCACGGGCGGCCTCGACGTCGGCGCCGATGTCGCCGACGACGGCGCACGCGCCGACCGGCACGCCCAGGGCCGCGGCGGCCCGCTCGACGAGGCCCGGGCCGGGCTTGCGGCAGCGGCAGCCGTCCTCGGGGCCGTGGGGGCACCACTGCCAGGTGCCCAGCGGGCCGACGAGTTCGTCGGCCCGGGCGTTGACCGCCTCGACCTGGGCGGGGGAGAGGAGCCCGCGCGCGACGCCGGACTGGTTGCTGACGACGCCGGTGGCGACGCCCGCGTCCCGCAGGGCGGCGACGACCTGACGCGCGCCCTCGACCGGCTCCACGCGGGCCGGGTCGCCGTTGTAGGGCACGTCGTGGACGAGGGTGTCGTCGCGGTCGAAGAGCACGGCCCGCACCGGTGGCGGCCACGCGGGCAGCCCTCGGCGCGCCGCGCGCTCGCCGACCACGCGGTGGCGCACGGCGGCGGGCGGGATGGCGGCGCTCGTCAGCAGCATGGCGCGGACCTCCGCGCCGGTGCGCGGGCCCGGGGCGATGCGGCGCCGGGCGAAGTCGGCGGTGAGCGCCGTCCAGGCCAGCGTCCCGACGGCGGCCGCGCGCGGCCGGCCGGCCAGCAGCCCGCCGACGCCGAGCAGCGCCGCGGCGCACGTGGCCGCGTGCCAGCGCAGGCGCCCCCGCGGGACGTCGGCGACCTCGCGCCACCGCGGCCCGTGGAGGGCGCGCATGGTGGCGTCGTCCCGGTTGCCGGCCTGCACGCGCAGGCTCACGAGGGCGTCGGCGGGGCGCACCGGGTGCGTCGTCGTGCGGCGCCCGCGCTCCAGGCGCCACCCGGCGCGGCGCACGCGCAGCGCCAGGTCGGCGTCCTCGCGGTAGGCGCGGGGGAAGCGCTCGTCGAAGCCGGCGACGTCCTCCAGGGCCCGGCGCCGGTAGGCCATGTCGGCCGTGGCCCACGCCGCCGTCTCCAGGCCCTTCGTGCCCCGCTCCCAGTCGGTGGGGCGGCGCCCCGCGGGCAGGGGGACGTCGAGGCGCCCCTGGGAGCCGCCGAGGTCGTCGCCCGCCGCGGCGAGGTCCGCGGCCAGCCCGCGCGACCAGCCGGCCGGCAGGAGGACGTCGTCGTCGAGGAAGGCCACCCAGGGCGAGGACGTCACCCGCCAGCCGAGGTTGCGCGCCCCGGCGGGGCCCCGGCCGCGGCTGCGGACGACCCGCAGGCGCCACGGCGGCGCCCCCGGGTCCTCCCCGAGGGCGCGCACGAGGTCGGCCTCGAGCCCGGGGTCGGGCTCGCGGCGGTCGTCGACGACGACGACCTCGGCGGGCGGCGGGCCGTCCTGGCCCGCCAGGCTGCGCAGCAGCGCGAGCAGGCTGGGGCGTCCGATGCTGGGGACGACGACGTCGTGGGCGACGCCGGCTCCCGCGGCGCCCTCGCTCGCCGCTGCCGCGCGCGGGGCGTCGGCCGGGGGGACGGCCGCCGTCACGCCGCGGCGAAGGCGTCGGCGCGGCGCACGAGGTGGGGGCCGAGCACGAGCACGTCGACGGGCGCGGACCCGAAGAGCTCGAGCGCGTCGCGGGGGTCGTCCACCATGGGCCGGCCCGCGGTGTTGAGGCTCGTGTTGACGACGACGGGCAGGCCGGTGCGCTCGGCGAAGGCCTCGAGCAGAGCCGCGACGTGCGGGGTGCGCTCGGCGTCGACCGTCTGGATGCGCGCCGTGCCGTCGACGTGCGTGACCGCGGGGATCCGCTCGCGCCACTCGGGGCGGACGGTGTGCACGAAGAGCATGTAGGGGCTCGGGAAGGGCCCGTCGGCGAAGATCTCCTCGGCGCGCTCGGCCAGCACCATGGGCGCGACGGGGCGGAACTGCTCGCGGCCCTTGACGTCGTTGAGGCGCTCGAGGTTCTCCGCGCGGCCGGGGTGGGCCATGAGCGAGCGCCGGCCGAGGGCCCGGGGGCCGAACTCGGCGCGCCCGTCGAACCAGGCGACGACGCCGTCGGCGGCCAGGACGTCGGCCACCTCGCCGGCGAGGTCGTCCGGCGTCGTGAAGGGCACGCGCGCCGTGCGCAGCCACGCCGCCAGCTCGTCGTCGGACCAGGAGCGGCCGAGGTCGGCGCCCGGCATCGGCCGCGGCCGCACGCCCGCGTCGGCGCTGACCTGCAGGGCCGCGCCGAGCGCCGTGCCCGAGTCGCCGGAGGCGGGCTGCACCCAGACCTCCTCGAAGGGAGACTCGCGCCACACGCGGCTGTTGGCCACGCAGTTGAGGGCGATGCCGCCAGCCATCGTCAGCAGCCGGTCGCCGGTCTGCCCGTGCAGCCAGGTGGCGAGGTCGACGAGCAGCTCCTCGACGAGGAGCTGGACGGACGCGGCCAGGTCGGCGTGCGCGCCGCCCCACGTGCCGTCGTCGACCCGGCGCGGGGCGAAGCGCGTCCAGTCGGGCTCGCGCGCGACGTAGCGGCCGTCGCCCGTGGCGTGCAGGTGCTCGCGCAGCGCGTCGGCGAAGCGCGGCTCGCCGTAGGACGCCAGCGCCATGACCTTGAACTCGTCGCTGCTGCGCAGGAAGCCCAGGTGCTCCGTGAGCGACTCGTAGACGAGGCCCACCGAGTCGGGCAGGTCCGTGGTGGTGAGGACGTCGAGCTTCCCGTCGACGTAGCGGCCCGCGAGGTGCGAGGCGCGCTCGCCGCGGCCGTCGAGGACGAGGACGCTCGAGTCCTCGGCCACGGCGAGGCCCGCCGACGCGGCGTGGGCCACGTGGTGGCGCACCGGGACGACCTTGTCACGGTCCAGGCCGGGCAGGGCGGTGGTGAGGAAGCCGGCGACCTTCTCGGCGTAGGTGGTGCGCAGGTGGTCCCACGGGTCCTGCAGGCCCATCTCCTCGGCCGGGCGGCACCAGGACGCGTCGTAGGAGTAGGCGACGGCGTCGAGGTCGCCCGGCTCGAGGCCGGCCTCGGACAGGCACCAGCGCATGGCGAGCTCGGGGAGCTCCCACGCGGAGAAGGGGACGGGCCGCTTGCCGTGCTTGCGGCGGCTGAAGCGCTCCTCCTCGGCGGCGGCGACGACCTCGCCGTCGACGACGAGGGCGGCAGCGGGGTCGTGGAAGACGGCGTTGACGCCGAGGACGCGCATGGGGCACTTCCTACTACGGAGGACCGACAGCGCCGTGCCCCGGGTGCGAGGCGCGTCGCCGTCCCGGCGCGGCGCGGGGGCGGCGGCGCCGGCGGCGGCGGCGGGCGGGGAGCGGCGCCGTCGGCGGCGGGCGGTAGACATGCCCCGTGACCTCCTCCTCCGCCCCCGAGCCCTCGACCCCGCACCTCGTGCCGGGCCGCGACGTCCCCGCCGGCGAGCCCGCCCGGGGCCCGGGCGCGGCCGCCGGCACCGCTGCGGGCGCCGCCCCGCACCGGCTGGGCGAGCACCTCGTCGGAGGTCGCGCCGTCGCCGCCGAGGGCGACCGGGTGCTGGAGGTCGTCGACCCGGCGACGGGGGAGCGGGTCGGCGAGGTGGTCCCCGCGACGGACGAGGAGGTCGGGCGCGCCGTGGCCGCGGCCGACGCCGCGCGCACCGCCTGGCGCCGCACCCCTCCCGGGGAGCGCGCGGCCGCCCTGCGCGCCGCGGCCGCGGCCGTGCGCGCCGACGCCGACGAGCTCGGGGCCCTGCTCACATCCACGACGGGCCGGCTGCTGGGCCAGGCGCGGGCCTCCGCCGAGGTGGCCGCCGAGCTGCTCGAGGAGGCCGCCGTCACCGGCGTCCTCGACACGGGCCGCTCGCTCGGGGGGTCCGTCGACGCCGTCGACGTCGTCCGCCGCGAGCCTCGCGGCGTCGTCGCCGTCCTGACGCCGTGGAACGACCCGTACCCGGCGGCGGCGGGCCTGCTCGCGGCGGCCCTCGTCACGGGCAACACGGTGGTGCACAAGCCCTCCGAGCGCTCGGCCCGCGCCGGCCACGAGCTGGCGCGCCGCATCGCGGGGGCCCTGCCGGACGGCGTCCTGAACGTGCTGGCGGGCGACGGCGCGACGGGCGCCGCCCTGGCCGCCGACCCGCGCGTGCACGTCGTGGCCCACGTCGGCAGCACCGAGACCGGCCGCCGCATCGCCGCGGCCGTCGGCGCGCGCGGGGGGCGGGCCCTGCTCGAGAACGGCGGCAAGGACCCGCTCGTCGTCGACGCCGGCGTCGACCCGGCGTGGGCGGCCCAGCAGGTCGCCGTCGGCGCCTTCACGAACACGGGCCAGCTGTGCACGGCGGTCGAGCGGGTGTACCTGCACGAGGACGTGGCCGACGCCGTCCTGGCCGAGCTCGTGGCCCTCGCCGACGGCCTGCGCCCGGGCGACCCGGCGGCCCCCGCGACCGGTCTCGGGCCGCTCGTCGACGAGCGCCAGCTCGCCCTCGTCGACGAGCACGTCCGCGAGGCCGTCGAGGCGGGCGCGCGCGTGCTCGCCGGGGGCGCCCGGCTCGACCGGCCGGGCTCCTTCTACCCGGCGACGGTGCTCGACGGCTGCACCGACGGCATGCGGCTCATGACGGAGGAGACCTTCGGGCCCGTCGCCGCGGTCACCCG
This sequence comes from uncultured Pseudokineococcus sp., assembly GCF_947499845.1. GTDB lineage: Bacteria > Actinomycetota > Actinomycetes > Actinomycetales > Quadrisphaeraceae > Pseudokineococcus. Next base: position 216,599 of record NZ_CANMPM010000004.1, on the reverse strand, counting down.
GGTCGCCTCCTTCGCCGAGGGCCTGGCGCTCGCGGCGGCGGGCGACTACGGGCTCGCCGCCACCGTCCTCACCCCGAGCACCGCGCACGCCCTGGAGGCGGCCGAGGCGCTCGAGGTCGGCACCGTCAAGGTCAACGCGGTCTTCGGGGGCGCGCCGGGCGGCTCGGCCGACCCCCGTCGCGGCAGCGGGCAGGGCCGGGGCTTCGGCCCGGACCTGCTGGGCGAGCTCACCGCGCTGAAGGCGGTCCACCTGGAGGCGGCCCCCACCGCCTGACGGGGCGGCCCGGACGACGCCGACGCGCCGGTCGCGCACGCTCGCCGACGCGCCGGTCGCGCACCGTCGCCAGGGCCCTGCGGCGGGCGCCCGAGCGGGTGACCGAGGTGGCTGCGGGGCGGGTGGTCGCCGGGAGGGCCGAACGGGTGAGGCGCCCCTCGGCGCGTCGGTCCGCTCCTCGGATCGGCGGACCGGCGGAGGGCCGACGGCTACTCTCGGGGGACCTGGCGCAACTGCGCCGGGCTCGAGGACCGGCGGCCCCGCGCCCCGGTCGGCCGCGAGGGAGGGGGAGCGCGTGCCCGCTCGCCGCCCCCTCCGCAACCCCGCCGAGGTCGTCACCGTGGGCGCCGGGATCGTGCTGCTCGTCGCCGCCGGCCACAGCGCCCTCGCCTCGGCGTCGGGCGAGACCGTCCGCGTCCGCGCCGCCTCCGCCGACGGCGCCGTGCCCCGCCCGACGCCGACGCCCGAGGCCGCCGGCGCCGCCGGCCTCGCCTCCGACGGTGGCCTCGTCGAGGCCGCCGGCGAGGGCGGGTCGGCGTCCGGCCGGGCCCCGCGGTCGCTGCTCGACGCCCGCCCCTACCCGCAGGAGGCGGAGGGGTGGCTCGCGCCCGTCCCGCCCGAGGTCCTCGGCCTGCCCCGCCCCACGCCGGCGTCCCCGACGACCTCCTCGACCGCTGCGCCCGAGGCGCCGGCGGAGGCCCCCGAGCCCGCTGCTCCGGCGGATCCCGCGCCGGCGGTGCCGGAGCCCGCGGTGCCGGCGCCGGCCGACCCGCCCGTCGACGAGGAGCCGCCGGGCGTCGAGGGGCCCGGCGTCGAGGGGCCGGCGCAGCCCCCGCTGGTCGAGGACCCGGACGAGCCGCCGGTCACCGACCCGCCGGTGGACCCGCCCGTCACGGACCAGCCCTCCACGGGCGTCCCCGGCACGGACCCGGGCACCACGCCCGACACGACGCCGGACGTCCCGACGCCGGGTACCGGCGAGCCGCTGACGCCCCGGCCGCAGGACCCGGACGCCGAGCAGCCCGACACCACGCCCCCCATGGGCGGCGGCTCCGACGTGAAGGCCCCCGACGCGCAAGCCCCGGACACCGAGGCCCCCGACGCGCAGGCGCCGGACGCCGAGGCCCCCGACGCCGCAGCTCCGGACGCCCAGGCACCCGACGCCCAGGCGCCCGACGTCCAGGAGCCCGTCCTCGACCAGCCGGCCGAGCCGGACCCCGAGCCCGCCCTCCCGGTGGTGCCGGTCGTCGACGCCCCCGCCGAGCCCGAGCCGGAGCAGCCCGAGCCGTCGGTCGAGCCGGCCCCGTCCGAGCCGTCGGTCGAGCCGGCCCCGTCCGAGCCGTCGGTCGAGCCGGCCCCGTCCGAGCCGGAGGCGCCCGCCGAGCCCGTGCTGCCCGACGTCCCGGCCGTCGAGGTCGAGCCGTCGGAGCCGGCGCAGCCGTCGGACCCCGCCCAGCCGTCGGAGCCCCTGGTGGCGCTCGCGTCCCTGCTCCTGCTGCCGCCGTGGCTGCGTCGCCGCCGCGAGGTCGTCCTCACGGTGGAGGCCGACGACCGCTCCTAGCCCGAGCGCCCGGAGTCGGCCCGGCGGGGAGCTGCCGAGGTGCAGCGCCCCCCCGGGACGTCCGGGCGCCTCTCGCTCGTGCGGATGACGGCGCCCTGGACCCGGACCCGTCGGTCAGCCGGGCGAGCCGGTGGCGTCCGCGGTGCCGGGGTCGAGGTCGGCCTCGGCCGCCAGGGCCGCGGCGCCGACGATGCCCGCGGTGTTGAGGAGCTGCGCGGGCACGACCGGGACGCGCAGGTCCAGGTGCGGCAGGAACTTCTCGCTCTTCTTGCTCACCCCGCCGCCGATGACGAGCAGGTCCGGCTGCAGGAGCGCCTCGAGCGCCGAGAAGTACCGCTGGAGGCGCTTGGCCCAGTCCTTCCACGAGAGGTCCTCGCGGTCGCGGGCGGCGTCGGAGGCCCGCGTCTCGGCGTCGTGGCCGTCGACCTCCAGGTGCCCGAGCTCGGTGTTGGGCACGAGGACGCCGTCGTGCAGCAGCGCGGTGCCGATGCCGGTGCCGAGCGTCGCGACGACGACGACGCCGCGCACGTCCTTCGCCGCGCCGTAGCGCGCCTCGGCGACGCCGGCCGCGTCGGCGTCGTTGACGACGTGGACCGGGCGGCCGGTGCGCTCGCGCAGGAGCCCGGCGGCGTCGGTCCCGATCCACGCCTTGTCGACGTTGGCCGCGGTCATGGTGACGCCGTCCTTGACGACGGCCGGGAAGGTCACGCCGAGCGGGCCGTCGGGCCAGCGGCCGGCGAGGGCCGCGACGACGTCCGCGACGGCGTCCGGGGTCGACGGCTGCGGCGTGGGCTCGCGCACGCGGTCCGCGGCGAAGGCCCCCGACACGAGGTCGACCGGGGCGCCCTTGATGCCGGACCCGCCGATGTCGATGCCGACCGCGCGCCCGCGGGAGGTCGCCGGTGCCGGCTCCGCGGCGCTCACGGCAGCGTGAGGACCTCGGGACCGGACCCGGTCACGAGGATCGTGTGCTCGAACTGCGCGCTGCGGCGCCGGTCGGCGGTGACGACGGTCCAGCCGTCGTCCCACATCTCGTGCCGGGCCGTGCCCAGGCACAGCATCGGCTCCACGGTGAAGGTCATGCCCACCTCGATGACGTCGTCGTGCAGGGGAGCCGCGTCGTAGTGCGGGACGACGAGGCCGGAGTGGAAGGACGTGCCGATGCCGTGGCCGGTGTACTCGCGCACGACGCCGTAGCCGAAGCGCCGCGCGTACCGCTCGACCACCCGGCCCACGACGTTGAGCTCGCGGCCGGGCAGCGCGGCGCGGATGCCGCGGTCGGTGGCCTCCCGCGTGCGCTCGACGAGGAGGCGCGACTCCTCGTCGACGTCACCGACGCAGAAGGTGGCGTTGGTGTCGCCGTGGACCCCGACGCCGTCGAGCACCACGTACGCCGTGACGTCGACGTTGCAGATGTCGCCGTCGGCCAGGACGGTCGAGTCGGGGATCCCGTGGCACACCACCTCGTTGACGCTGGTGCACAGGGACTTCGGGAAGCCGCGGTACCCGAGCGTCGAGGGGTAGGCCCCGTGGTCGAGGAGGAACTCGTGGCCGACGCGGTCCAGGTCGTCGGTGGTGGCGCCCGGGACGGCGTGCCGGCCGACCTCGGCGAGGGCCTGCGCGGCGAGCCGGCAGGCCACCCGCATCCGCTCGACGGTCTCGGCGTCCTTCACCTCGGGCGCCCCGTCGGGGCGGGGCGCCTGCCGGTCGACGTACTCCGGCCGGGGCACGCCCGCGGGGACGGGGCGGCGCGGGGACACCCGACCGGGTCGCAGCGCCCCGGCGGGGGCGGTGGCAGCGGGCGGGGCCATGGCGGCATCCAAGCACCGGGGCGCCGGGGGGCGCACGCGGCGACCTCGACCCGCGGCCGGCCCCGCCACGGGCACGGCTCCACCGCAGGCACGGCTCCCACGCGCTCGCCCGGTGCCCCCGCCGCGGGCACGATGGGCGCCATGGCGGACGACGAGCGGACGGCGTGGTTCTACAACGTCACCACGGGGGAGGTGGAGCACGGGCCGCAGAGCCTGGGCCGCACCCTCATGGGCCCCTACGACTCCCGCGAGGAGGCCTCGCGGGCGCTGGCGACGGCGCGCGAGCGCACCGAGGCCTGGGACGCCGAGGAGCGCGAGCAGGACCTGTGACCCCGCGGACGCCCCACCGGGCCGCACCGGGCTGCGTCGCACCGTCCTGGGCCGCACCGTCCTGGGCTGCACCGTGCGGCATCGGACCGTGGTGGGTCGGACCGTCCGGGCTGCACCCGAACGGGTGACCGGCAGCGATGCCCCGTCGGTGGCGCCGGGGCGCCCGCCGAGGATGACGAGGTGAGCGCCCCCCGCCCGGCCGACGAGGCCCCGCCCGACGCCGCGCCCACGTCACCGCCGCGGCGTCGCGGCCCGTCGCGCGCCGCGTGGGCGCTGGGCGGCGGCGGTCTGGCGCTCGGCCTCGTCCTCGGCGGCTGCGCCGGGCTCGGCACCGGCGCCCTCGGCGGCGTCCTCCTCGCCGGCGGTGCCGGAGGAGGAGGCGGGTCCCTCGGCGACGTCCTCGAGCGCGTCACGGGAGGGGCGGGCGAGCGGTCCGTCGCCGAGGCGCTGCCCGACGAGCTGCCCCGCCTGCGCGCGTTCGTCGCCGACGAGCGCGGTCTGGAGTGGGAGCGCGAGGTGCCCGTGCGGGCCCTGGACGCCGACGCCTTCGCGGCGGCGCTCGACGGCGAGGAACCGGGTGACGCCCCCTCGAGCGGCGGCGCGCGCCCCGACGAGGGCCTCGAGGACGCCTGGCCCGCCGGTCTCGACGACCCGGGCGACGGACGGGCGGAGACCTACGCCGCCCTGGGGCTCACGCCGTCGGCCGCGACCTACGAGGAGGCCTGGTCCGCCGGGGACGCCGACGTCCTCGGCTTCTACGACCCCGAGGTCGACGAGGTGGTCCTGCGCGGCACGAGGTGGTCGCCCCTCGTCGAGGAGACGCTCGTCCACGAGCTCGTGCACGCCCTCGACGCCCAGCACGTCGACCTCGACGCGGCCCTGGACGCGGACCTGCCGCCCGAGGCCGTGAGCGCGCACGCCGCCGTCGTCGAGGGGGACGCCGAGCGGGTCGCCTGGGCCTGGTACGACGGCCTCGACGACGACCAGCTCGACGCCTACGACGACGCGTGGGAGCGGTCGTGGGACGAGGAGGCCCCTGAGGACGGAGATGCGGACGAGGGGGATGCGGACGACCGCACCTACGACGCGCTCGCCGACGCGCTCGCGCTCTTCCCCTACGAGTACGGCTACGTGGCCGTCGACGCCGTCGCCGACACGCAGGGCCCGGGCGCCGTCACGACGCTGCTGCGCGAGCCGCTCTCGACCACCGAGCAGGTGCTCGCCGCCCGCGGCGTCCCGGGCGCGTCGCCCGGCCTGGCCCCCGGCGTCGACGTCCCCGCCCCTGCGGCGCCCGAGGGCGCGGAGGTCCTCGGCACGGGCACCCTCGGGCTGTTCCCCCTGTCGCTCCTGCCGCTCGTGGCCGTCGCCGAGGACGAGGGCTACTACCTCGACGACGACGTCGTCACGACGGCGTGGGCGGGGGACACGTGGACGACCTGGGTGGACCCGGCCGACGACGCGCGCGCCTGCACGGCCGTCCTCGTCCGCCTCGACGACGCGCGGGGCCGGGACGACCTGGCCGAGGACCTCGCGGTCTGGGTGGACGACGCCCGGGACGTGGGCGCCGCCCTCGCTCCCGCCGGGGAGACCGACCTGGAGCTCCGGGGCTGCGGCGACCGGTAGGCCGGCCGCCGGGCCCCCGTGCGTCGCCGCACGCCGTCCCCCTCAGGAGGGGCGTGCCGCCAGGGCGTCGACGACGCGGGCGACGCCGGCGGTGACGTCGGTCGCCGTCGTGTCGAGGACGACGTCCGGCGCCATCGCCGACCGCTCCTGCGGCCAGCGGTCGTAGACGCCGCGCAGGAAGGCGCGGTCCTTCGACACCCCCCGCGTCGGGTCCTCCTGCGCGCGGGCGTGCGCGGTGGCCAGGTCCGTGGTCACGGCCACGGTGAGCACCGCGGCGCCGGGCGGCGCGACGCGCACGAGGCGCGCGACCTCGGCCCCGGTGCCGGAGCCCTCCGCGACGACGCAGGTGAGGTCGGTGCGCGCCCAGAGCCGCACGACCTCCTCGAAGACCGCGTGCGCCTCGGCCCAGCCGGGGAGGGTCGGCAGCGCCATCGCGGCGATCGCGTCGAGCTCGACGACGGCGACCCGCTCGCCGCGCCGGCGGAGCTCGGCCCCCAGCGCCGACGCCAGCGCGCTCTTCCCCGAGGCCTGCGGGCCCGCGACGACGACGAGGCGGGAGGCGGCCTGACCGGCGCGACCACCGGGCCGGGACCCGCCGGGGTCCGCGGGGCCGCCCGTCGTCACCGGTGCAGCGCCGGCAGCACCTCGCGGCCGAAGACCTCGACCCACTCGCGCTGGTTGCGGCCCACGTTGTGCAGGTAGACGCGGTCGAAGCCGAGGTCGACGTGACGCTGGATGGCGGCGCGGTGCACGTCGGGGTCGCTCGAGATGACCATCCGGCCCTCGAAGTCCTCCTCGCGCACCATCTGCGCCATCGCCGCGAAGTCGTGCGGGGAGCGGATGTCGGCCTTCGGGAACTTCATCCCCCCGTTGGGCCACTCGACGAGGGCGTTGCGGAGGGCCTCCTCGTCCGTCGGGGCCCAGGACAGGTGCAGCTGCAGCACCTTCGGCATCGTCGAGGGGTCCTTGCCGGCCTCGCGGGCGCCGGCGTCGAAGCGCTCGAAGAGGCCGGAGATCTTCTCGAGCGGGGCGCCGACGGTGATGAGGCCGTCCGCCGACCGCCCGGCGCGCTTCGCGTTGAGCGGCCCGGCCGTGGCGACGAGCACCTCGGGCGGCTGCTCGGGCATGGTCCACAGCCGCGTCGTCTCGTGCCGGTACCACGTGCCCTGGAACTTGCTGTCCTTCCCGGCGAGCGAGGCGTCGAAGAGCTTCTTCATCAGCTCCACGGCCTCGAACATGCGCGCCGAGCGCTCGCCGCCCTCGGGCCAGTACGGCGCGACGACGTGCTCGTTGAGCGCCTCGCCCGCACCGACGCCGAGCCAGTGGCGCCCGGGGTACATCGCCGCGAGCGTCGCCGAGGCCTGCGCGACGACGGCGGGGTGCCACCGCCAGCCCGGGGCGACGACGCCGGAGCCGAAGTCGCCGCGGGTGCGCTCGCCGACGGCGCTGAGCACGGGCCAGATCGACGCGGCCTGGCCCTGCTGCGGCACCCAGGGGGCGAAGTGGTCCCCCGCCATGCAGCCCGAGAAGCCGTGCTGCTCGGCGAGGGCCGTCAGCTCGACCGCCTCGGCGGGGGTGAACTGCTCGAGCATCGCGGCGTAGCCGACCGTCAGCGAGGGCGACGCCGTCCCCGAGGACGACGACGGCTCGGGACCGGCGCCCGGGGCGGGCTCGGCGGGGGCACCGGCGGGGGAGGGGGTCGCGGCCTCGCTCATGCCGGCGACGCTACCGGCGCGGGCCCGGGCGGTCGCCGGCGCGCGGCTCGAGGTCGGCGTCGACGAGCTGCTCCGTGAGCGCCCACAGCCGTGCCGCGGCGGCGCGGTCGTGGACGTCGGCGGTCGTGCGCACCCGTCGCGGCGGGCCCGCGAGCTCCAGCGGGCCGCCGGGGCCGAGGTGGACGAGGCCGTCGTCGGTCCGCCCCGCCCTGCCGCCCGTCCGCTCTCCCCGGGACAGCGCGCCGGGGGCCAGGACGGCGGCGACGGCGGGGCGGGCGCCCCCGTCCTTGCCCTGCAGCAGCACCCCGGCGGCGTGCGCGGCCGCGCGGCGGGCAGGGGAGGGCCGCGCCGGCCGGCCGCCGTCGGCCTGCGGGTGCTCGGCGTCGAGGAGGTCGACGGCGTAGCCCGGGTGGAACGCGAGGCTGCGGACGGGCAGGCCCGCCGCCCGCAGGCGCCGGTCGAGCTCGGCGGCGTGCAGCAGCACGGCGAGCTTGGAGCGGCTGTACGCCCGGAAGGAGGCGAAGCGGTCGGCCGACTGCCAGCCCCGCTCGTCGGCGGGCGGGTGCACGAAGCGGTGGGCGATGCTGCCGGCGGCGACGACGCGGGCCCCGCCCGAGCGCTCGCCCGCGGCGACGAGGGCCGGCAGCAGCTCGGCGGTGAGCAGGGCGTGCCCGAGGTGGTTCGTCGCGAGCATGAGCTCGTGCCCCTGGGCGCTCGCGCGCCGCCCCGGGGTCCCGGTGACACCCGCGTTGGCGAGGAGGGCGTCGAGCGGGCCGCGGGCGACCACGTCGGCGGCGGCGGCCCGCACCGACCGCAGGTCGGCGAGGTCGAGCGCGACCACCGCCACGTCGGCTCCCGGCACGCGCGCCCGCAGCGCCGCGGCCGCCCTCTCGCCGCGGGCGGCGTCGCGCGACCCCAGGAGCACGCGGGCGCCGAGCGCGGCGAGCCGGCGCGCGGCGTGCCACCCGATGCCCGAGCTCGCGCCGGTGACGAGGACGGTGCGGCCCGCTCCCGCGCCGGGGGCGCCGTCGAGCGGGGCGCCGGGGGCGCCGTCGTGCGGGGCGCCGGGGGCGCCGTCGGGCAGGACGCTCACGTGACGGTGGGGCGCACGGCGTGCGCGGGGTCGCGGTGCTCGCCGGCGTCGAGGACGGCGCGCAGGTCGACGACGGCCGTCGCCAGGTCCGCGTGCGTCGTGCTGGGGGCGGCGACGCCGAGGCGGACGAGGTCGGGGGCGCGGAAGTCGCCGACGACGCCGCGGGCGGCGAGGGCGCGCACGACGCCCCAGGCGTCGGGGGAGCGGACGGCGACGTGGCCGCCGAGGCGGCCCGGGTCGCGGGGCCCGGCGAGCGGCAGCTCGGGCACGAGCGCCTCGAGCGCCTCGACGAGGAAGCCGACGAGCGAGGTCGAGCGGGCGCGCAGCTGGGCGGGCGTGACGTCGTCGAGGACGTCGAGCGCCGCGTCGAGGGCCAGCAGCGAGATCATCGGCGGCGTGCCGATGCGCATCCGGCGGACGTCGTCGGCGGGGGCGTAGCGGCCGTCCATGGCGAAGGGGTCGGCGTGCCCGTGCCAGCCGGTGAGCGGCGGGTCGACGAGGGCCTGGTGCCGCCGGGCGACGTAGACCCACGCCGGTGCGCCCGGCCCGCCGGACAGGTGCTTGTAGGAGCAGCCGACGGCCAGGTCGGCGCCCGCCGCGTCGAGGTCGACGTCCGTGGCGCCGACCGAGTGGGCGAGGTCCCACAGGGCGAGGGCGCCGGCGCGGTGGGCGGCCGCGGTGAGGGCGGCGACGTCGCAGCGCTCCCCGGTGCGGTAGTCGACCTCCGAGAGCGCGACGAGGGCCACCTCGTCGCCCCGCGCCGCGAGGAGCGCCGGGACGTCGGCGGGCCGGGCCGGCGCGACCTCGAGGTCGCACAGCCGGGCCGCCGAGGAGAGCAGGTGCAGGTCCGTGGGGAAGGCGTCGGGGTCCGCGACGACGACGCGGCGGCCCGGGCGCAGCCGGGCGGCGGCGACGTAGCACTGGAAGAGGTGCACCGAGGTGGAGTCGCCGACGACCACCTGGCCGGGCGCGGCGCCCACGAGCCGGCCGACGCGGTCGCCGACGCGCTGGGGCGCCTCCCACCAGCCCTCGCTGTTCCAGGCGGCCACGAGCTCGGCGCCCCACTGGCGGCGCACGACGTCGGCGACGGCGTCGGGCACGTGCCGCGGCAGCGGGCCCAGGGAGTTGCCGTCGAGGTAGACGAGGCCCTCGGGCCGCACGAAGCGCTCGACGAGGTGGGCCAGGGGCTCGACCGCGTCGAGCTCGGCGGCGCGCAGGTGGAGGCCGTCGGCGTCGACGTGCCGGCCGGGCGACGGCGCCGCCGTCGTCCGGACCTCGGGAGGGGAGGTCGAGGGGGCGTCGTCCAGCACGGCGCCGACTGTGCCACGGGGCGGCGCCGCGGGCCGGACGGCCACCGGCGGGCCTGCCTAGGGTGGCGCGGTGCTCATCCGACGGCGGCGCGGCGGGAGCCGGCGATGAGCCGGGACGCGACGGGCGGCCGGGACGCGACGGGTGGCCGGGACATGGCGGGTGGCCGGGACATGACGGGTCGGGCGTCGCCGGGGGTGCCGGGCGGGGCGCCCGCGCCGGCGACCGAGCTCGACGACCTCGCAGCGGGCGGGAGCGACGGCGAGGGCGGTGACGCCGCCCGCGCTCCCGCGGGCCGGCGCCCGCGTCCGGGGTGGCGCGGCGCCCTGGCCCTCCTCGTCGCCGCGGCGCTGGGCGCTGGCGTCGCCCTCCTCGCCGTGCGCGCGCAGGAGGCCGCCGACGTCCGGCTCCTGCTCGTCTCGGCCTTCCCCGACCTCGACGGGACGGGCGACGACGGGCTGGCGCTGGACCTGCGGGTCGTCGGCCTGGGGGCGCAGGACGCCGTCGTCCTCGGCGGCGGGACCGGCCCGCCGGGAGAGGGCGTCGCGGGATCGGTCGAGGTGGGCGGGCGCGCGCGGGTCCCGTCGGACCGGGCGGGCGAGGCGCTCGTCGTGCCCGCCGGCGGCGTCGGGGCCTTCGTCCTGCGGCTCGAGGCTTCCTGCGAGGCGCCGCCCGACTGGCGGCCGTGGCTGCGGGTGCGCACCGACGGCGGCGGCGCGCGGGTCGTCGCGCTGCAGTCGCCCGAGGGGGCGGAGGGCTCGGCGCAGGACGTCCTGACGAGCGCCTGCGAGCTCCGCCGGAGGACGGCGCTGGAGCCCGTGCGGGTCGTCGGCCACGGCCTCGAGGAGGGGGGCCGCGCCGTCGGCATCGCGCTCGAGAACACCTCGGACGTGGCCTACCGCCTCCGGGTCCTCGGGGGCGGGGGCATCTCCGGCGTCGCGCTCCCCGACGGCCAGGCCGAGCTCCGCCCGGGCGTGACGACCAGCGTCGTCCTCGCCGTCGACCCGCCCCGGTGCGCCGGGGCGCTGCGGGTGGGGGACCTGACGAGCGACGCCGGCCTCCTCGCGCAGCGGACCGGCGGGGACGACGCCGACGGCCCGCCCCTCGTGCCGGTCGACCTCAGCAGCGCCGCGACCGAGGTCGCCCTCGCCGTCGGGCGGGCGTGCGCGCCGCCGCTCGACCCGTCGCGCGCTGCGCGGACCTCCTCCTGACCCCCGGGGGCCCGGCCCCGACGCCCGGCTCGGTCGCCCCACCGCTGCGGTGCCTCGGCCCGAGGCGTCCGAGGCGTCCGGTGCGTCCCTCCTGCCCGCCTGGTCACCTCGTGCGTCGTTCGTCTTGTCCATCGTTCGTCTGGGCTCCTACCGTGCGCCCGTGGTGGGCGACGGCGCCCGCCCTGACGACGGAGCTGTCGATGCCCCCCACCCTCCCCGGCGGTCCACCCGCCGTTCCCGTGCCAGCGCCAGCCGCTCCGACCCCGGGCCGGTCCCGACGGCGCGCCCTGCGCCGCGCCGTCGCCCCGGCGGCGGCGGCCTCGCTGGCGCTCACCGGCCTCGGCGCCGCGGGCGCGGCGGCGGCCCCCGCGCCCGAGCGCGACCTCGCGCTCACCGCACTCGTGACGGCCTCGGCGTCGCAGGACGACGCCGACGGCACCTTCCCCGTCGAGGCCCTCACGGACGGCGACCCGGGCACCCGCTGGGCCAGCGGCAACGGCCCCGACGCCGACGTGCCCTTCGAGGCGGAGGTGACGGCCGACCTCGGCGTGCCCGCCGACGTCCGCGCCGTCGAGGTCGACTGGGAGGCGGCGTACGCCACGCGGTACGCCGTGCAGGTCTCCGACGCCGCGCCCGGTGACGACGCGGCCACCTGGGAGACCGTCGAGGTCGTCGAGGACGGCGACGGCGGCGAGGACGTCCTCGACCTCGGTGCCGCCGGCGACGACGTCCGGGTCGTGCGCCTGCAGATGCTCGAGCGGCGCTCGCAGTGGGACTGGGACCCGGGCGTGCCGCACCGCTACGGATACAGCGCCTTCGCCCTGCGCGTGCTCGGCACCACGGACGTGTCCGCCGCCGCCTTCCCGGCCGTGACGACCGCGGCCGAGCCCGGCACGACCGCGACGGTGCCGGTGCGCCTCGGCCAGCCGGCCGACCGCGACGCGACCGTCCGCGTGACGTCGACCGGTGGCGGCGACGCCGTCGTGGGCGAGGACGTCGCCGCCGTCGACGCGCAGGTCGCCTTCCTCGCGGGCGAGACCGAGGCCTCGGTCGAGGTGCCCGTCCTCGAGGGCGCGACGCCGGGGCGCACGGCCGAGCTCGCGCTCTCCGACCCGACCGACGCGATCGCCCTGGGCGCCCGCACGACGACGTCGCTCGTCGTCGCCGCCCCGGAGGCGCCGCCGGCCCCGCCCGCGCCCGTCTCCGAGGGCGACGTCACCGTGCTCGACGCCTTCGACGCCGAGCCGCTGCCCGTCTTCGCCTGGGGCTCGGGGGCGACGACGACGCCGCAGCTGTCCCTCGTGCCCGCCGAGCGGGAGGGGACGGAGGGCAGCGCGCTGCGCGCGCAGGTCGCCGAGATGCCGGACGGCGGCTGGGGCGGCTTCACCCACGACTACGGCACCGCCCAGGACTGGTCCGCCGCCGACGGCTTCGGCTTCTGGTTCCTCGGTCGCGGCACCGGCCGCACGCTCGCCTACGAGCTGAAGAGCGGCGGCACGAACGCCGACTCGGCGACGAAGTTCGAGGTGCAGCTCGCCGACGACGCCGAGGGCTGGCGCCGCGTGGCCGTCCGCTTCTCGGACCTGCGCGAGAAGGGCGCGCCGGACTCGGACGCGCGCTTCGACCCGAGCACCGTCTTCGGCTACGCCGTCACGCTGTCGGCGCTCGGGGCGGGCGACTGGCGCTTCGACGACGTCGGCGTCCTCACCCAGCGCTCCGTCGTCGACGACTTCGAGGGCGACGTCCCGCTGGCCGCGCCCGGAAGCACGACGGGCGTCTTCGGCTGGGGAGCCTCGGACGACGCCGTCCCCAGCATCGAGGTGCAGCCGATGGAGCGCCCGGGCGGTCCGGCGGACGACCACGTGCTGGCCGGGGAGTACTCCATCCCGTCGGGCCAGTACGGCGGGCTGTCCCACAACCTCGCCGAGACGCAGGACTGGAGCTCCTACGGCGCCTTCGAGATGTGGTGGTACGCGAGCCAGGACAGCAACCCGGCCTCGCCGACCGCGGGCCACGAGATCGTCGTCGAGCTCAAGGACGGCGGCACCGACGGGGAGCACTCCGAGCTGTGGCGCGCGAGCTTCCTCGACCGGTGGGGGAGCGCGGAGAGCCGCTGGAAGCACGTCGTCATCCCCTTCGAGGACTTCGCGCTCTCCGGCTACCAGCCCGGTGACGCGGCGACCCGCAACGGGACGCTCGACCTCGACCGCGCCTGGGGCTACGCCGTCACCTTCACGCCGGGGACGCCCGAGCCGGTGCGCTACCGGTTCGACGACGTCGCCGTGAGCGGCTCGCCGGCCCCCGTCGTCACGACCTCGGTCGAGGCGGCCCAGGACGTCGTCCTCGTCGCGCCGGGGGAGACCGCGACGGCGGGCCTGCGGCTGGACCTGTCGGGCGACGAGCCGCTGGCCGAGGACCTCGTCCTCGACTGGGCCGTCACCGACCCGGAGGACCCGGGGACGGGCGCCGTCGTCGGCGAGCACGTGGCCGCGGCGAGCGGCCAGGTCGTCCTCCCGGCCGGCTCGGTGGACGGGGACGTCGCGACGTTCGAGGTCCCGACCCTTCGCGGCGACGCCGACGAGGACCACGCCCGCACCGTCGCCCTCGAGGTCACGGCTCCGAGCGGCGTGCAGGTCTCCTCGGTGCCGCGCGTCGTCCTCGACGCCTACGGCTTCCCCTACCTCGACGCCGCACGGCCGACGAGCGAGCGGGTCGCCGACCTGCTCGGTCGTATGACGCTGGCGGAGAAGGTCGGCCAGATGGCCCAGGCCGAGCGCCTCGGCCTGTCCTCGCCGCAGCAGATCGCCGAGCTGGGCCTGGGCTCGGTGCTCTCCGGCGGCGGGTCCGTGCCGGAGGACAACACGCCCGCCGGCTGGGCCGACATGGTCGACGGCTTCCAGCGCGAGGCGCTGTCCACCCGGCTGCAGGTGCCGATCGTCTACGGCGTCGACGCCGTGCACGGCCACAACAACGTGGTCGGCGCGACCCTCTTCCCGCACAACATCGGCATGGGCGCCGCGCGCGACCCCGAGCTGGTGCGCGCCGAGGGGCGGGTGACGGCCGCGGAGGTGCGCGCCACCGGCATCCCGTGGACCTTCGCGCCGTGCCTGTGCGTGACGCGCGACGAGCGGTGGGGCCGCTCCTACGAGTCCTTCTCCGAGGACCCGGCGCTCGTCGAGGCCTACGCGGCCCCGGCGGTGCAGGGCCTGCAGGGCGACGACCCGAGCGACATCACGGCGTCCGACGAGGTGCTCGCCACGGCCAAGCACTGGGTCGGCGACGGCGGCACCGACTACGACCCGGCGCTCGCCGGGTCCGGCTACCCGATCGACCAGGGCATCACCCGGGTGGAGAGCCTCGAGGAGCTGCGGCGCCTGCACGTCGACCCGTACGTGCCGGCGGTCGAGGCGGGCGTCGGGACGATCATGCCGTCGTACTCGGCCGTCCAGGTCGGCGACGGCCCGGTCGTGCGGATGACGGAGAACGAGGACCTCAACGTCGGCCTGCTGAAGGGCGAGCTGGGCTTCGACGGCTTCCTCATCAGCGACTGGGAGGCCGTCGACAAGCTGCCCGGCGGCACCTACGCCGAGAAGGTCGAGCGGTCGCTGACGGCGGGCATGGACATGGTCATGGCGCCGTACAACTTCGGCGCCTTCATCGCCGCGGCCACCGACGGCGTCGAGGCCGGGCGCCTGCCGGTCTCGCGGGTGGACGACGCGGTGACGCGCATCCTCACCGAGAAGATGGACGCCGGGCTCTTCGAGCAGCCCTTCGCGGACCGCAGCGGCGTCGACGAGGTCGGCTCGCCCGAGCACCGCGCCGTCGCCCGCGAGGCCGCCGCCGCCTCGCAGGTGCTCCTCGCCAACGGCCCGGTCGGCGAGCCCGTCCTCCCGCTGGCGAAGGAGGGCCGGATCTACGTCGCCGGCTCGAGCGCCGACGACCTCGGCCGCCAGCTCGGCGGCTGGTCGATCTCCTGGCAGGGCGGCTCGGGCGCGACGACCGAGGGCACGACGATCGCCGACGGCATCGCCGAGGTGGCGCCGGACGCGGACGTCGTCGTGAGCCCCGACGCCTCGGCGGACATGACGGGCGCCGACGTCGGCGTCGTCGTGGTCGGCGAGCGCCCGTACGCGGAGGGGCAGGGCGACGTCGGCAACAACGGCTTCACCCTGCAGCTCACGGACGCCGACCGGGCGACGGTGGCGAAGGTGTGCTCTTCGGTGGAGGACTGCGTCGTCCTGCTCGCCACCGGGCGCCCGCTCGTGCTCGGTGACGTGCTGGACTCCGCCGACGCCGTCGTGGCCACGTGGCTGCCCGGCACGGAGGGCGCCGGCGTCGCCGACGTCCTCTTCGGCGACCGGCCGTTCTCGGGCCGCCTGCCCGTGACCTGGCCGGCGTCGGCCGACCAGGTGCCGGTCAACCAGGGCGACAGCGTCTACGACCCCGCCTTCCCCTACGGCTGGGGCCTGTCGACGACGGCGCCGCGCGCCGGGCTCGAGGCGGTCGCGGCCGATCTCGGGCCGGGGGCCGTGGCCTCCCGGGTCCGCTCGGCCCTGCGGGCGCCGGTGTGGACGGCCGACGGCGACGTGCGCGACTCCTCCGCGGCCCGCGCGACCGCCGGGCAGCGCCTGCTCGCCGTCGTCGAGCAGACGCAGCGGGGCCGCGGGAAGGACGCCGACGTCGTCCCGGCCGTGGTCGAGGTGCTCCGCGACGTCGCCCAGGCCGACGTCGTCGCGGGCGACGCGGCCCCGGGCGCGGCGGCCCTCGTCGCGGACGCCGAGCACGCGCTCGTCAGCGGCGACGCGGTGACCGCGGCGCGGCTCATGGCGGAGGTGGTCGCCGAGCGCTGAGCGCGCCACCGCCGCGACGGGCCCGCCGCCCCACCCCGTGGGGCGGCGGGCCCGTCGTCGTCCACCGGCCGTCGCGCTGGGCCGTCCCACCGGGAGGCCACCGGCGTAGCGTGGTCGTCGTGGACGCCGAGGTCCCGCAGCAGCACCGGCGCGCGCCGTGAGCCGCGACGGCCTCGGCCGCCGCGCCGCTGCGGAGCCGAGCGACGGAGCGACGCCGACCCGGGGTGGGCCGCCGGCCGACCCGCCCGACGAACTGGGTCCCTGGCCCCCGGCGACGGGACCGCCCTCCGGGGTGGCTCGGCACGACGGGCCGGCCGCCGCGCCGGCCCCGCTCGCCCTCGCCGCCCTCCTGGTCCTGGCCGGGGTCGGCGCCGCGGGCCTCGTGCCGCGGTCCGGCGTCCCCGGCCCTGCCCCTGTCCCTGCCGCGGCGGCCGCCTCGGACGAGCCCGCAGACGAACCCGGGGCCGTGCGCCTCGTCGTCGTGGAGGCGCGCCCCGACCCCGACGCGGACCCGCGCGCCGAGGTGCTGGCCGTCCGCCTCGCCGTGGAGGGGCGCGGAGGCGTCGACGTCGCCGTCCTGGGCGGCGGGTCCGGGGAGCCGGGACGCCGCGTCCCCGGCCGGGTCGCCCTGACCGGCGCCGGCTGGCTCGCCTCCCGCGCCGACGCGCCCGTCGTCGTCCGCGCCGGCGGGACGACCGACGTCGTGCTCACCGTCGACGTCGGCTGCGAGCCCGCGCCCGCCCTCGCGCCGTGGCTGCTCGTGCGGCCGCCCGCGGGGGCGCTGGAGCTGGTGGAGCTCGAGGCCGCCGACCCGGGTGCGCGGGGCGCGCTCGAGGACGCCTGCGCCGCCCGGGAGGTCGAGCGCGCCCGGCTCGCGTCCCCCCTGGCTGCGCTCCCGGCGCCCAGCACCCCCTCCGGGGGCGGGTCGGGGGTGGCCGGCGGCGTCCGCGCCGCCCCGTAGGGTCGACCGCCGTGAGCGCTGCCCCCGTCATCGGCGTCCTCGGGCTGCAGGGCGACAGCCGCGAGCACCTGGCCGCGCTGCGGGCCGCCGGGGCCGAGGCGGTCGTCGTCCGGCGCCCGGCGGAGCTGGCCGCCGTCCACGGGCTCGTGCTGCCGGGCGGGGAGTCCACCGTCATCGACAAGCTGCTGCGCGTCTTCGAGCTGCGGGAGCCGCTCGTCCGCCGGATCCACGAGGGCCTGCCCGTCTACGGCTCGTGCGCCGGGATGATCCTGCTGGCCGACCGCCTCCTCGACGGCACGCCCGACCAGCAGACGCTCGGCGGGCTCGACGTCACCGTCCGCCGCAACGCCTTCGGCCGCCAGGTCGACAGCTTCGAGACCGACCTCGAGATCACGGGCGTCAGCGACCGGGCGTGGCCCGACCCCGACGGCGCCGCCGCGGCCGTGGCGCCCGGTCCCCTCCACGCCGTCTTCATCCGGGCGCCGTGGGTGGAGGAGGCGGGGCCCGGCGTCGAGGCGCTCGGCGTCGTCCCCGCGGGGCCCGCCGCCGGTACCATCGTCGCGGTGCGAGCGGGGAACCTGCTCGCGACGTCGTTCCACCCGGAGATCACCGGGGACACCCGGGTGCACCGGCTCTTCGCCGAGATCGTCCGCGCGGCCTGACCCGACGAGCCCGTCGGTCCGGCCCGCAGCGCACGTCCCGGCGGGGGGCCGGGGCCCGCACGCGCAGGAGGTCGATCCGCCATGTCCGGCCACTCCAAGTGGGCAACCACCAAGCACAAGAAGGCCGTCGTCGACGCCAAGCGGAGCAAGCTCTTCGCGAAGCTCATCAAGAACGTCGAGGTCGCGGCCCGCACCGGCGGCGGGGACCCGACGGGCAACCCCACCCTCTTCGACGCCATCCAGAAGGCGAAGAAGAGCTCGGTCCCCAACGACAACATCGACCGCGCCGTCAAGCGCGGCTCGGGCGCCGAGGGCGGCGGGGCCGACTACCAGACGATCATGTACGAGGGGTACGGCCCCAACGGCGTCGCCGTGCTCGTCGAGTGCCTCACGGACAACCGCAACCGGGCGGCGTCCGACGTCCGCGTGGCCTTCACGCGCAACGGCGGCACGATGGCCGACCCGGGCAGCGTCTCCTACCTCTTCACCCGCAAGGGCGTCGTCACGGTGCCGGCCGAGGGCCTCGGCGAGGACGACGTCCTCACGGCCGTCCTCGACGCGGGCGCCGAGGAGGTCAACGCGGCCGGCGACGTCTACGAGGTCATCAGCGAGGCCACCGACCTCGTCGCCGTGCGCACCGCCCTGCAGGACGCGGGCATCGACTACGACTCCGCCGAGGCGCAGTTCGTGCCGTCGATGCAGGTCGAGCTCGACGCCGAGGGCGCCGAGAAGGTGCTCCGCCTCATCGACGCGCTCGAGGACAGCGACGACGTGCAGAACGTCTACGCCAACTTCGACGCCAGCGACGAGGTGCTCGCGCAGGTCGGCTGACCCGGGCGCCGCGGGTCGACCGTCCCGGCGCGTCGCGCGGCGCCGAGGCGTCCTGCGGCTGCGACCGTGGGCCGGTGCGCGTGCTGGCGGTCGACCCGGGGCTCACCCGCTGCGGCGTCGGCGTCGTCGACGGGCTGCCGGGCCGGCGCGCGCTCCTCGTCGAGGTCGCGGTGGTCCGCACCCCGGTGGACGCGCCGCTGGCCGAGCGGCTGCTCGCGGTGTCGGAGGCGCTCGAGCTCGCCGTCGCCCGGCACCGCCCGGACGCCGTCGCCGTCGAGCGCGTCTTCAGCCGCCACGACGTCAGCACGGTCATGGGCACGGCCCAGGCGTCGGGCGTGGCGCTGCTGGCCGCGGCGCGGGCCGGCGTCCCGGTGGGGCTGCACACGCCGAGCGAGGTCAAGGCCGCCGTCACCGGCTCCGGGAGGGCCGGCAAGGCCCAGGTCACGGCGATGGTGACCCGCATCCTCGGCCTCGACGAGGCGCCGCGGCCCGCCGACGCCGCCGACGCGCTCGCGCTCGCGCTGTGCCACCTGTGGCGCGGGGCGCCCGCCGGGGGAGCGGCCGCGAGCTCCGGAGCCGCTGGCGGTGGCGGCGCTGGTGGAGGGCGGGCGACGGCGGCGCAGGCCGCGTGGGCGGAGGCCGACCGCGCGGCGCGGGCCGTGCGGCCCGGGGCGTGGGGAGCCGCCGCGGGCAAGGCCCCCGGGGGTACGGCGCGCCGCGGTGGACGGGTGCGCCCGGGCGCCGCGCCGGGGCGCTAGCGTCGTCGTCGAACACCTGTCCGGTCCGCCCGTCCCGTGCCGACGGCGCGCCGCAGCGAGGAGCACACCGTGATCGCCAGCGTCCGCGGCCCCGTCGCGTCCGTCCGCCTCGACGCGGCGGTCGTCGTCACCGGGGGCGTCGGCCTCCTCGTCCACGCCACGCCGGCCGTCCTCGCCACGCTGCGGGTCGGCACCGAGGCCGAGCTCGCCACGAGCATGGTCGTGCGGGAGGACTCGCTCACCCTCTACGGCTTCGCCGACGACGACGAGCGCGCCGTCTTCGAGATGCTCCAGACCGTCAGCGGGGTGGGCCCGCGGCTCGCTCTCGCGATGCTCGCCGTCCACGCGCCCGACGGCCTGCGGGCCGCCGTGGCCGCCGAGGACCTCACCGCGCTGTGCCGGGTGCCGGGCATCGGGCGCAAGGGCGCGCAGCGGCTGGTGCTCGAGCTGGGCGACCGGCTCGGTCCCGCGCGCGAGGGCGGTGCCGGCGCCGGTCCGGCTCCCGCCCCGGCGCCCGCGGCCGCGCCGGTCGCCGACGGGGGAGGCCCGGTGGTCGAGGCGCTCATGGGTCTCGGCTGGACGGCGCGGGCGGCCGCGGAGGCGGTCGCGGCGGTCGCCCCGGACGAGGGCCAGGAGGACGACCGCGACGTCGCCGCCGTCCTGCGCGACGCGCTGCGCCACCTCGGGCGGGGCCGGTGAGCGCCGGCCCCGGCCGCCACGGCGACGGCTCCTCCGAGGTCGGCCTCGCCGGCGGACCGTCCGCCGCGGAGGAGGCCGAGCTCGCGGAGCGCGCGGCGCGCGGCGGCCGCCTCGTCGAGCCGGCCGAGGACCTCGACGACCGCGCCGCCGAGGCGGCCCTGCGCCCCGGCTCCCTCGACGACTTCGTCGGGCAGCGGGCCGTGCGCGAGCAGCTGTCCCTCGTCCTCGAGGCGGCGCGCCGCCGCGGCCGGGCGCCCGACCACGTCCTGCTCTCCGGCCCGCCCGGGCTCGGCAAGACGACGCTCGCCATGATCGTCGCCGCCGAGCTCGGCCAGTCGCTGCGCATCAGCAGCGGCCCCGCCATCCAGCACGCCGGCGACCTGGCCGCCGTCCTGTCCTCCCTCGAGGAGGGCGAGGTGCTCTTCGTCGACGAGGTGCACCGGATGGCGCGCCCGGCCGAGGAGATGCTCTACGTGGCGATGGAGGACTTCCGCGTCGACGTCGTCGTCGGCAAGGGCGCGGGCGCCACGGCCATCCCGCTGCACCTGCCGCCGTTCACGCTCGTCGGCGCGACCACCCGCTCCGGGCTCCTGCCCGCCCCGCTGCGCGACCGCTTCGGCTTCACCGGCCACCTCGACTTCTACGCCCCCGACGAGCTCGAGCAGGTGCTGCGCCGCTCCGCGCAGCTCCTCGGCGTCGAGCTCACCGCCGCGGGGGGCGCCGAGATCGCCCGGCGCTCCCGGGGCACGCCCCGCATCGCCAACCGCCTCCTGCGGCGGGTGCGCGACTGGTCGCAGGTGCGGGGGACGGGCGTCGTCGACGCCGACGCCGCCCGCGCCGCGCTGCGCGTCTACGAGGTCGACGAGCTCGGCCTGGACCGCCTCGACCGCTCGGTCCTCGACGCGCTGTGCCGCCGCTTCGGCGGGGGACCGGTGGGGCTCTCGACCCTCGCCGTCGCGGTCGGCGAGGAGCCCGACACCGTCGAGACGGTGGCCGAGCCCTTCCTCGTGCGCGAGGGCCTGCTCGGCCGGACCCCGCGGGGGCGCGTCGCGACCGCGGACGGCTGGGCCCACCTCGGGCTGCGCCCGCCGCCGGGCGCGCCGCTGCAGGCGACGCTCCCCCTGGGGGACGGCGAGGACGGCGAGGACGACGGGGGCGACGGGGACGGCGAGGGCCAGGACCGGGACGACGACCGGGCGGCGCCGCCGTCCTGAGAGCCCGCCCGGGCGCCATCTCGCGCGCGGCACGGCGCGGGCGCACCGCCGTTGAGCGCGCCGGGACCGGTGCCGTGCTCCCGTAGAGTGACCAGCCGCACGACCGAGTGATCGCGCGACCGACCCTGACGCCGACTGCGAAGGCTGGCCCCGCCCCGCCATGGATCCCTTCTCCCTCGTCCTCCTGCTCCTGCTCGTCCCCCTCGTGCTCCTCAGCGTCCGGGGCAGCCGGCAGCGCAAGGCCGTGGCGCAGATGCAGAGCGAGCTGGCGACCGGCACGGAGGTCATGACGGCGTCCGGCCAGTTCGGGACGGTCACCGGCGTCCGCGACGACCGCGTCGAGATCGAGGTCGCCCCGGGCGTGCGCACGTGGTGGCTGCGGCAGGCCATCGCCCGCCGGGTCGACCCCGCGGCCCCCGTCGCCGACGAGGACGACATCGCCGAGGACCAGATGGTCGACGACGACGTCGTCGAGGACGACCCCCGCGACGACCCGTCGGACGGCTCGCGCCGCCCCGCCTGACCCGCCCCGGGGACCGCCGCGACGGCGCCGCGTCCCGGAGCCCCTGACCGCTCGGAGGACGACGCAGCCGTGGCAGCCACGACCCGCACCCGCTCGATCCGCACCCTCGGCGCCCTCGGCGTCGTCCTGGCGCTGCTCTACGGCGGCATCGCCGCCGCCGCGCAGTGGTCCACCGCCGCGTGGACGCCGGGCCTCGGCCTCGACCTCGCGGGCGGGACGCGGGTCATCCTCACGCCCGTGGCCCAGCCGGGCCAGAGCGGCGAGGTCACCGAGGACACCATCGACGACGCCATCGAGATCATCCGCCAGCGCGTCGACGGCAGCGGCATCGGCGAGGCGAACGTCAGCGCCCAGGGCAGCCAGAACATCCTCGTCGAGCTGCCGGGCGACCCGCAGACTCAGCAGGCGACGCTCGAGCTCATCCGCCAGTCGGCCCGGATGACCTTCCGTCCCGTCTTGGCCGTCGCGGGCCCCACGCCCATCGACGCCACCGCGCAGCCCGGCGAGGGCGCGCCCACCGACGCGCCGACGGCGGGCGCCACGGCCCCCTCCACGGAGGCGCCCGCCACGGAAACCCCGTCGACGGAGGCGCCCGCCACGGACGCTCCAGCCACCGACGCTCCGGCCACGGCGGAGCCGACGCCCGGGTCGACGCAGGGCAGCGTCATCCCGCCCGCGCTGCGCACCGCGCCCACCACGGGCGCTCCCACGACGGGCGCCCCTGCCACGGACGCCCCCGCCACGGAGGCCCCCGCGACGGAAGCACCGGGGGAGCAGCCGACCGACGCGCCGACGTCGGAGCCGACGAGCGCCAGCGACCTGGCGTGGATCACCCCCGACCTGGCGGCCGAGTTCGCGGCGCTGGACTGCACCGACCCCGCCAACCGCACGGGCGGCACGGAGTCCGACGACGTCCTGCCCCTCGCGACGTGCGACCAGACCGGCTCGGCCAAGTACCTCCTCGGGCCGGTCGAGCTCACGGGCTCCGACCTCACCGGCGCGTCCTCGCAGCCGGCGACGAACGACCAGGGCTTCTCCACCGGCGGCTGGGTCGTCACGATGGACTTCACCCGCGCGGGCGGCGACGCCTTCGCGGACATCACCTCGCGCATCTCGCAGCTGCCGCCGCCGCAGAACCAGTTCGGCATCGTCCTCGACGGCCTCGTCATCTCGGCGCCGAGCGTCAACGGGCCCATCCCCGGCGGCCAGGCCCGCATCGACGACGGCGGCTCGGGCACCTTCACGCAGGAGTCGACGCAGACGCTGGCCAACCAGCTGCGCTTCGGCTCCCTGCCGGTGTCCTTCGAGGTGCAGACGCAGGAGCAGATCTCCGCGACCCTCGGCACCGAGCAGCTCCAGCGCGGGGTGCTGGCCGGGCTCATCGGCCTCGGGCTCGTCGTCGTCTACTCGCTGCTGCAGTACCGGCTCCTCGGCCTCGTCACCGTCGCGAGCCTCGCGGTGGCCGGCCTGCTGGCCTACGGCGCCATCACGCTGCTGAGCTGGACGTCGGGCTACCGGCTGAGCCTGCCCGGCGTCGCCGGCCTCATCATCGCCATCGGCGTCACGGCCGACTCGTTCATCGTCTACTTCGAGCGCGTGCGCGACGAGGTCCGCGAGGGCCGCTCCGTGGCCGCGGCGGTGCAGACCGGCTGGGCGCGCGCACGGCGCACGATCATCATCAGCGACGTCGTGCAGCTGCTCGCCGCGGTGGTCCTCTACGTCCTCGCGGTCGGCGGCGTGCAGGGCTTCGCCTTCACCCTCGGCCTGACGACGCTCATCGACCTGCTCGTCGTCGTCATGCTCACGCACCCGGTCGTCACGCTGCTCGCCCGCACGCGCTTCTTCGCGAGCGGCCACCGGCTGTCCGGCTTCGACGCCGAGCACCTCGGGCGCACCGTCTACGCCGGGAGGGGCCGCGTGGCCCAGCCCGCCAGCGGGCGCGACCTCGCGGCCGGCGCCGACGACCGTCCGCCCGCGGACGACGACGGCGGCGGCGAGGGCGAGCGGCGCCGCCGCGACCGCACCCCGGGCGACCTCGACCCGGCCGCCGCGGCGCAGCCGCGCCGGATGACCATCGCCGAGCGCCGTGCCGCGGAGGCGCGCGAGCGGCAGGAGCAGGAGGAGGGCGTCCCCGACGGCGGCAGCCCGTCCGGCGACGGCTCCGACGGCGGCAGCCCCGACGGCAGCAGAGACAGCGCCGGGGGCGGCGACCCCGCCCACCACGGCGCCGGCCGCACGACCCCGACGGAGGACTGACCCGTGCCCAGCTTCGCCGCCTTCGGCAACGACCTGTACACGGGTCGTCGGTCCTTCGACTTCGTCGAGCGCCGGCGCCGGCTGCTCGCCATCACGGGCGTCGTCGTCCTGCTGGCCGTCCTCGTGCTCGTCGTGCGCGGCTTCAACCCCGGCATCGAGTTCACCGGCGGCTCGGAGTACCGCGTCTCCCAGGTGGCGGACGCCTCCGAGGACCCGGCGCTCGAGGCCGTCGCCGAGGTGCTCCCGGACGCCCAGCCGCCGTCGGTGTCGGTGGTCGGCGGCGACTCCGTGCGCATCCAGACCGAGGCCGTCCCCGAGGACCTGACCGCCGACGTGGTGGACGCCCTGGCAGCGGCGTACGACGTCGACCCGAGCCAGGTGACGTCGAGCTTCGTCGGCCCGGTGTGGGGCGCGGACATCACCCGTCAGGCCCTCATCGGCATCGGCATCTTCCTCGTGCTCGTCACGGGCGTCATCGCCGTGTACTTCCGGGACCTCGCCATGGCGGCGGCCGCCCTCGTCGCGCTGATCCACGACCTCGTCGTGACGGCCGGCGTCTACGCCCTCGTGGGGTTCGAGGTGACGCCCGCCTCGGTGATCGGCTTCCTCACCATCCTGGGCTTCTCGCTGTACGACACCGTCGTCGTCTTCGACAAGGTGCGCGAGCAGACGGCGGGGGTGCTGCAGGGGTCGTCGAGGACCTACCTCGAGCAGATCAACCTCGCCGTCAACCAGACGGTCGTGCGGTCGATCAACACCTCCGTCGTGGCGGCCCTGCCGGTCGCCTCGATCCTCTTCATCGGCGCCCTGCTCCTCGGGGCCGGCACCCTGCGCGACGTGTCCCTGGCCCTCTTCGTCGGGACGCTCGCGGGCACCTACTCCTCGATCTTCGTGGCGCCGGCGATCCTCGCCGAGGTCAAGAGCCGCGACGACCGGGTGCGGGCGCACACCGAGCAGGTCCGCGCCCACCGCCGCGAGGAGGCGCGCCTCGCCGCCGAGGGCCCGGCGGAGGGCACCGCCGCGCTCGCCACCGCCGGTGGCGGCGCCGGCGCCGCCGGTGAGGGTCCGCGGGGCCAGCGCCCGCAGCCGCGGCGCGGGCGCCGACGTGGCTGATCCCGGCCGCGCGGGCGCCGCGACGGCGGACGGCCTCGCCGACCGTCTGCTGCCCCTCCTGCGGGAGGTGCCCGACCACCCCCGGCCCGGGGTCGTCTTCCGCGACATCACCCCGCTGCTCGCGGACGCGGCGGCGCTGGCCGACGCCGTGCGGGGCCTCACCGACCTCCTCCCCGACGACGTCGACGCCCTCGCCGGCGTCGAGGCCCGGGGCTTCGTCCTCGGGGCCGCGGTCGCCGTGGCGGCGGGCGCCGGCTTCGTGCCCGTGCGCAAGGCGGGCCGGCTGCCGCGCGAGGTCCTCGCCGAGACCTACGACCTCGAGTACGGCTCGGCGACGGTCGAGCTCCACGCCGACGCGGTGCGCCCGGGTGCGCGCGTCGTCGTCGTCGACGACGTGCTCGCCACGGGCGGCACCGCCGCGGCCGCGTGCCGCCTCGTCGAGCGGGCCGGCGGCGAGGTCGACGGCGTGCTCGTGCTCGCCGAGATCGAGGCCCTCGGCGGCCGGGCCGCCCTGCCGGGCCGGCGCGTCGACGCGCTGCTGCGGCTCTGACCCGGCCGCGCGGCCGCGACGTCGGGCGGAGGGCCCGTCGAGCGGGGCGCGGCCGCGGGGCCCGGGCGCGGACGTAGGCTGGTGGCCTGCGACGACGCGCCGCCGGGACCGCCCGGGGCGCCTGGGAGGTGCCGGTGTCCGACGAGGTCGCCCAGACGGGTCCCGCGCAGCAGGAGACCGGCGCCGGCGCGCCCGTCCCCACGACGACGGGCGCGCTCGTCCCCGTCCCCGCGCCCTCGAGCACGGCCGGCGAGCCTCCCCGCGCCGACGAGCCCGGCGGCAGCGGCTTCCGCGCCCGGCTCGCGCGCCTCGGCTCGCGGCCGTCGACGACGTCGCCCGTCCTCGAGCCGCTCCTGCGCAGCCTGCGGAGCAACCACCCCAAGGCCGACACGGCCGTGGTGGAGCGGGCGTACGTCGTCGCGGAGAAGGCCCACCGCGGGCAGCGGCGCAAGAGCGGCGACGCCTACATCACCCACCCCGTCGCGGTGACGACGATCCTCGCGGACCTCGGCATGACGGCGCCGACGCTGGCGGCCGCGCTGCTGCACGACACCGTCGAGGACACCGCGTACTCCCTCGCCCAGCTGCGGGAGGAGTTCGGCGACGAGGTCGCCATGCTCGTCGACGGCGTCACCAAGCTCGACAAGGTCCAGTACGGCGACGCGGCGCAGGCCGAGACCGTCCGCAAGATGGTCGTGGCGATGGCCCGCGACATCCGCGTCCTCGTCATCAAGCTCGCCGACCGGCTCCACAACGCCCGCACGTGGAAGTACGTCTCCGCGGCGTCCGCCGAGCGCAAGGCCCGCGAGACCCTCGAGATCTACGCGCCGCTCGCCCACCGGCTGGGCATGAACACCATCAAGTGGGAGCTCGAGGACCTGTCGTTCGCGACGCTCTACCCGGGCGTCTACGAGGAGATCGTCCGGCTCGTCGCCGAGCAGGCCCCCGCCCGCGAGGAGTACCTCGCGGTCGTCCGCGACCAGGTCGCGGCCGACCTGCGGCAGGCCAAGGTCCGCGCCACCGTCACGGGCCGGCCCAAGCACTACTACTCCGTGTACCAGAAGATGATCGTGCGCGGCCGCGAGTTCGCCGACATCTACGACCTCGTCGGGGTGCGGGTCCTCGTCGACACGGTCCGGGACTGCTACGCCGTCCTCGGCGCGCTCCACGCGCGCTGGACGCCGGTCCCGGGCCGCTTCAAGGACTACATCGCGATGCCCAAGTTCAACATGTACCAGTCGCTGCACACGACGGTCATCGGGCCCGAGGGCAAGCCCGTCGAGATCCAGATCCGCACCCACCTCATGCACCGCCGGGCCGAGCTCGGCGTCGCGGCCCACTGGAAGTACAAGGACGCCGGGGGCCGCGGCACGACGGACCCGGCCGACCGCGGGGCCCCGGGCAGCCACGGCACGGGCGGCAGCGACATGGCCTGGCTGCGCCAGCTGCTCGACTGGCAGCGCGAGACGTCCGACCCGGGGGAGTTCCTCGAGTCCCTGCGCTTCGAGATCAACGCGGCCGAGGTCTACGTCTTCACCCCCAAGGGCGACGCGATCGCGCTGCCCGCCGGGTCGACGCCGGTCGACTTCGCCTACGCCGTCCACACCGACGTCGGGCACCGCACGATGGGCGCCCGCGTCAACGGCCGCCTCGTGCCGCTCGAGTCCACCCTCGACAACGGCGACGTCGTCGAGGTCTTCACGTCCAAGGTCGAGGGCGCGGGCCCCAGCCGGGACTGGATGACCTTCGTCAAGAGCCCCCGCGCGCGCAGCAAGATCAAGCAGTGGTTCTCCAAGGAGCGCCGCGAGGAGGCCATCGAGCAGGGCAAGGACGCCATCGCCAAGGCGATGCGCAAGGAGCACCTGCCCATCCAGCGCCTCATGTCCCACGACTCCCTCGCCGGGGTCGCGCGCGACCTGCACCACGCCGACGTCTCGGCCCTGTACGCCGCCGTGGGGGAGGGGCACGTCTCGGCCGCGTCGGTCGTGCAGAAGCTCGTCACCGCGCTGGGCGGCGAGAGCGGCGCCGAGGAGGACCTCGCCGAGGCGGTCCTCCCGCCCCCGCGGACGGCGACGCGGCGGCGCTCCGGGGACCCGGGCGTCGTCGTCAAGGGCGTCGACGACGTGTGGGTGAAGGTCGCCCGCTGCTGCACGCCGGTGCCGCGCGACCCGGTCATCGGCTTCGTGACGCGCGGCAACGGCGTGTCGGTGCACCGCCGCGACTGCGGCAACGTCAGCGGCCTCATGGGCCAGCCCGAGCGCATCGTCGAGGTGGAGTGGTCGGTCGGCGCCGACAGCGTCTTCCTCGTGCAGATCTCCGTCGAGGCCCTCGACCGCGCGCGGCTGCTCTCCGACATCACGCGCGTCCTCTCGGACAACCACGTCAACATCCTCTCGGCGTCGGTGACGACGTCGCGGGACCGCGTGGCCATCTCCAAGTTCACCTTCGAGATGGGCGACCCGAGCCACCTCGACCACGTCCTCGCCGCGGTGCGGCGCGTCGACGGCGTCTTCGACGTCTACCGCTCGACGGGGCGCCGCGAGGAGGCCGGCCACAGCACCCCCTGACGGGGCCGCCCGTCCGGTCGGGCCGGGCGCGCCCCCGCCCCCGCCGCGCGGCGCAGCCGGGCCAGCGCCGCGGCGTCCCGGACGTCGTCGTCCGCGGCGCCCGCGTCCTCGCGCGCCCGGTCGGGGTCGCTGACGCGCAGGGGGCCGACCCACGCGCTGCGAGCCCACGGGTCGGCGACCCGGCGCAGCCGCAGGGGCGCCGGCACGGGCCGGGACCCGGTGGCGAGGGGCACGAGCAGGTCGACGCGCGCGGGCGGGCCCCCGGACCCGTGCACCGAGCGCCCGTGCACCCAGGCGGCCGCCGCCAGGCCCACGACCCCGCGGTCGAGCAGCGCCCGCGCGACGACGGGCGAGCCGGGCCCGGTGGCCCCCTCCACCGCCGCCGCGAGCGCGCCGGCGCGGACCACCGCGTCACCCGCCAGGTCGGCCGCGGCGAAGACGTGCGGCACCAGCTCCACGAGCAGCCCCTCGGCCGCCATCGCCCGCAGGACGGCCGCGGGCACCGCGCCCGGGGTCCACACGCCGTCGGGGGCGACGGCGCGGCGGAGGCCCGGGCCGGTGGGCGGTCCGGCGGGGGCGGCGTCCGTCGTCACCCCGGCATCGTGGCGCCGACCGGAGGGAGCCGCCGAGGGCCGGGCGCCCGCCTGTGGACGGGCGCCCGGCCCTCGGGCGGTGGGGGCAGCGGGGGCTCAGCCGCTGAAGTCGGCGGCCGCCCGCTCCACCTGCTGCAGCCAGGCGCGGCGGGCGTCGAGAGCCTCCCGGGCGCGGCGCACGGCGCGCTCGTCCCCGGCCCCCTCCGCCTGCTCGAGCTCGGCCTCGAGCCCGGCGATGGAGTCCTGGAGCTGGCCCAGCGCCCCCTCGGCGCGGGCCCGCGCCTCGGGGTTGGTGCGCCGCCAGCGCTCGGAGTCGGCGTCGCGCACGGCCTGCTCGACCGCCCGCATCCGCTTCTCGATGCGACCGAGGTCGGCCCGCGGCACCCGGCCGGCGGCGTCCCAGCGCTCCTGCACGTCGCGCAGGGCGGCCGTGGCGGCCCGCACGTCGCGGACGGGGAGGATGGCCTCCGCCTCGACGAGCAGGGCCTCCTTGACGGCGAGGTTCTCCTTCTCGCCCTCCAGCTGCTCGGCGTCCTTGGCGTCACGGGCGCTGAAGAAGACGTCCTGCGCCGCGCGGAAGCGCGCCCACAGGGCGTCGTCCTCCTTGCGCGCCGCCCGCGGGGCCGCCTTCCAGCGGTCCATGAGCTGGCGGTAGGCCGTCGACGTCGGGCCCCACTCGGTCGAGCCGGAGAGCGCCTCCGCCTCGGCGATGAGGCCCTCCTTGACGGCCTTGGCCTCGCCGTGGCGCGCGTCGAGCTCGGCGAAGTGGTGCCGGCGGTGCCGCTCGAAGCGGTTGCGCGCGTGCTTGAGGCGGCGCCAGAGGTCGTCCTCCTCGCCCTTGGGCAGGCGTGCCGTGCCGGCGGCGCGCTGCTGCTCGCGCCACAGGTCGAACAGCGCCCGCAGCCGCTCCCCGGAGGCCTTCCACTGCACCTGCGCGGGGTCGGCCTCCGCGAGCGCCTCGGCCTCCTCGACGAGCTCGACGCGCTGCGCGCGGACGACGCCGCGGGCCTGCTCGCGGGCGATGTTCGCCTCGCGCTCGCGCTCGGTGACGCGGGCGCCGAGGGCGTCCACGCGCTCGCCCAGGCCGGCGAGGTCGCCGACGGCGGTCGCGTCCTGCAGGGCGCGGGACACCTTCGCGAGGGCCGAGCGCAGCTCGCCGACGGGCGCGTCGGCCACGTCGAGGCGCTGCTCGACGAGGTCGACCTGCGCCACGAGGTCGGCGAAGCGGCGGCCGAAGTAGGCCAGCGCCTCGTCCGCGGCGACGTCCGGGTACGAGCCGACGACCCGCTCGCCGTCCGCCGTGCGCACGTGGACGACGCCCTCGTCGTCGACGCGGCCCCACTCGGCCGTGTCGGCGGGCGCGTGCTCGGCGCTCACCGCGGGCGCCCCCGCGGCCTCGTCACGACGGCGGCCGCCCGGACGGCCCGCCGGGCGGGGGCCTCGCGAGGACGCCGAGTGGGACGGCGCGGACGGGGACGACGCACCGGGCGACGGGGCGGGTCCGGCGGCGCCGGGGCGCGGCCCGCCGGGGCGCGGCCCCGGTCGACCGGGGCCGGGGCGTGGCGCCGGTCGGGGGGACGGCGCGGCCTCCGCCGCGGGGCTCGTCCCCGGCTCCGCCTCGACCGCCGGCTCCGTCGCGGCCGGGGCGGCGTCGGCGACCGTGGCCGCGTCGTCGGAGGTGGTCCCGGGGTCGGCGTCGGCGACGGGGTCGCTGACGACCTCGTCCGCCGTGCTGCCCACCGCCACGGCGTCGTCCGAGGGCACGGCCGCCTCCGTGACCGGGCCCGCGTCCTCGGGCGAAGCGGTGTCCTCGGGCGAGGGGGTGTCCTCGGGCGAGGAGGCGTCCTCGGCGCGGGGGGCGTCCACCGCGCCCTCCGGGTCGAGCCCGGCCGCGTCGCGGGCGACGTCCTCGGCCGTCGTCACCGGGGAGGTCGGCTCCACCGCCGCGCCCGCGTCCGCCCCGTCCGCCGGCTGCTCGTCGCTCGCCGGGCCGTCCGTCGCCGGCGCGTCCGCGACGGCGTCGGGGGCCGCCTCGGCGGCGACCTCCGGGGTGGTCGTCTCGGGCGCCGCCGTCTCCGGGCGGGCCTCGTCCTCGCGCGGGGCGCTCACGGGGTCGCTCACTGCGTCGTCACTCCCTCGATGCTGATGGGGCGCGCGGGCGCGACCCCGTCGGCGGCGGTGCCGCCCTCGGCGATGGTCTGCACGACGTCGAGCCCCTCGGTCACGCGGCCGAAGACGGTGTACCCGCCCCCGGCGTCCGAGGGGATCGACGAGTCCTCGTAGACGAGGAAGAACTGGCTGCCGTTGCTGTCGCCGTCCCCGCCCTGGCGGGCCATGGCGAGCGTGCCGGCGGGGTAGACGTCGTCGGCGGGGGCGTTCTCCACGGGACCGAAGCTGTACCCGGGCCCGCCCGTGCCGGTGCCCGTCGGGTCGCCGCACTGGAGCACGAAGATGCCCGACGTCACGAGCCGGTGGCACGGCGTGCCGGCGAAGAAGCCCTCGTCGGCGAGGAAGGCGAAGCTCGCGACCGCCTGCGGGGCGGCGTCGGGCAGGAGCTCGACGGTGATGTCGCCGCACGTCGTGGCGATGACCGCCGACGTGGCGTCGCTCGAGCCGGGCGCGGGGGCGGCGTCGAACTGCGGCGGGTCGGCGACGGCGCCGGTCTCCGGCACGGGGCAGGGGTTGTCGGCCACCGGTGTCGCGCTCGGCGAGGCGATCGGCGAGGGGGTGGGGGAGGCGGTCGTGCCGTCCTCGTCCCCACCGGTGACGGCTGTCACGACAGCGGCGCCGACCAGGGCGACGGCCAGCACGGACCCGACCGCGACGAGCACCCGGTTGCGCCGGCGGCGCGCGGCCGCCTGCTGCTCCTGGCGTCGCAGGTGCTCCGCGTAGCGACGTCGTGCGTCGTCGCGCTCGCGCTTGCTGGGCGCCACCGATGGACCTCCGCTCGTCGACCTCCCGCCGGGCCTGCCGCCGTGGCGCGCCCTCCCCGGGACGGGAGCGGCGGCGGCCCGTGGCGGACGGCGGCGAGTCTATGCGCGGACGGGCCGTCGGTAGGCTCCCCCGGTGCTCCTGCGCAGCGTCCCGGCCCGCGTGCTGGGCACCAACACCACCGTCCTGGCCGCCAGGGCCGGCACGGCGGGCTCCCCGGGGGAGTGCCTCGTGGTCGACCCGGGCCTCGGCGTCGTCGACCGCCTCCTGCCGCTGCTGGAGCGGCTGCACCTGCGCCCCGTCGCCGTCCTCGTGACCCACGGGCACCTCGACCACGTCGCGGAGGCCGCTGCCGTCGCCGATCCCGCCGGCGCGCCGGTGCTGCTCGGCGCCCCCGACGTCCACCGCCTCGAGGACCCGCTCGAGGGGCTCGGGCCGCAGCTGCGCGCGGCGCTCCTGGCGCAGGTCCCCGGCTTCGCGTGGCGGCGCCCGGCGTCGGTGCGCGGGCTCTCGGGCGGCGACGAGGTCGTCGCGGGGGCGCTGCGCGTCCGCGCGGTGGCCGCTCCGGGGCACACGGAGGGCTCGACCCTCCTGGTCGTCGACGACGTGCCGGACGGCGACTCCTGGTCCGCCGCCGACGGCCTGCCCGCCGGCACCCCGGCGGTGGCCGGGCGGGTGCGGAGCACGGTCATGACCGGCGACGTCCTCTTCGCCGGCTCGGTGGGCCGCACCGACCTGCCCGGCGGCGACGGCGCCGCGATGCGCGCCACGCTGCGCGACGTCGTCCTGGCCCTGCCCCACGACGCGCTCGTCGTGCCCGGCCACGGCCCGGCGTCGACCCTCGCGCGCGAGCGCGCCACGAACCCCTACCTGCTCGACCCCGACCTCCTGGAGAGCCCCTGATGGCCGCGCGCACCCCCCGACCCCTGTCGGGCTTCCCCGAGCTCCTCCCGGAGGAGCGGGTCGTCGAGGACCACGTCCTCGACGTGCTGCGCGAGGTGTTCGAGCTGCACGGCTTCGCCGGCGTCGAGACGCGGGCCGTCGAGCCGCTGTCGGTGCTCCTGCGCAAGGGCGAGATCGACAAGGAGGTCTACGCGGTCCGCCGGCTCGCCG
This sequence comes from uncultured Pseudokineococcus sp., assembly GCF_947499845.1. Taxonomy (GTDB): domain Bacteria; phylum Actinomycetota; class Actinomycetes; order Actinomycetales; family Quadrisphaeraceae; genus Pseudokineococcus. Next base: position 184,052 of record NZ_CANMPM010000004.1, on the reverse strand, counting down.
AGGTCGCCGAGGAGGGCGCGGCCGCGGGGGCGGGCGGGGACGACGTCCTCGCGCTGCACTACGACCTCACGGTGCCCTTCGCCCGGTACGTGCTGGAGAACGCCGGGAAGCTGGCCTTCCCCTTCCGCCGGTACCAGGTGCAGAAGGTCTGGCGCGGGGAGCGGCCGCAGGAGGGCCGCTTCCGCGAGTTCCGCCAGGCGGACGTCGACGTCGTCGACGCCGGCTCGCTCGCGCCGCACCACGAGGCCGAGCTGCCGCTCGTCATGGCCGACGCCTTCGCCCGCCTGCCGCTGCCGCCCGTGGTCATGCAGGTCAACAACCGCCGCCTCGTCGAGGGCTTCTACCGCGGCCTCGGGCTCGCGGACACGGCCTCGGTGATGCGCGAGGTGGACAAGCTCGACAAGACCTCGCCCGAGCGGGTCCGCGCCTCGCTCGTCGACGGCGTCGGCCTGGGGGAGCGGGAGGCCGACGCCTGCCTGGCGCTGGCGACGCTGCGCGCCGAGCCCGGCAGCACCGGCTTCGTCGACGAGGTCCGCGGGCTGGGCGTGCGCGACGAGCTGCTCGACCAGGGCCTCGACGAGCTGGCCGCCGTCGTCGCCGCCACCGGGGCCGTCGGGGGCGGCTCCTTCCGGGTCGTCGCCGACCTGTCCATCACCCGCGGTCTCGACTACTACACGGGGACCGTCTACGAGAGCCGCATGACGGGCTACGAGCACCTCGGCTCGATCTGCTCGGGCGGCCGCTACGACGCCCTCGCCGACGACGGCCGGACGACCTACCCGGGCGTCGGGCTCTCCCTCGGGGTCACGCGCACCCTCGTGCCGCTGCTGCAGCGGGGGCTGCTGCGCGCCTCGCGGCCGACGCCGACGGCCGTGCTCGTCGCCGTCGCGGACGAGGAGCACCGCGCGGCCTCCGCCGCCGTCGCCGCCGCGCTGCGGGCCCGCGGCGTCGCCACCGAGGTGGCGCCGTCGGCCGCGCGGTTCGGCAAGCAGATCCGCTACGCCGACCGCCGCTCCGTCCCCTTCGTGTGGTTCCCGCAGGAGGACGGCTCGCACGAGGTGAAGGACATCCGCTCCGGCGAGCAGGTGCCCGCCGACCCGGCGACGTGGGCGCCGCCCGCCGAGGACGCCCGCCCGACCGTCGCCTGGCACGAGCCCACCGCCTGACGGCGAGTCGTCGCCGCCCGCCCTGGGGGACGGCCTCGGGAGGGCGAGTCGTCGCCTGCTCGCCCTCGGGGAGGGGCTCGGGAGGGCGAGTCGTCGCCCGTTCGCCCTCCACGCCCCTAGCGCGGACTTCGCGGGCCGACGCGCCGTGACGGCGGCGCGAGCGCGGACTTCGCGGGGCGGCGCGCCGCCTCGTCGCCCTCGAAGTCCGCGCTCGTGGCCCCGGTCGCCGCCCGCCTGAGCGCCGAGCTCCCGGACCACCCGAGCGCGGCGACGGCGACGTGCGGCGACGCCGGGCGCTTGACGCCTCGTCGGACAGGTGTTCGACTCCGGTCGTGAGGTGGCAGACGCAGACGCTGGCGGCGGTCGACGACGGCGCGCTGCCCGGGCTCGCGGCAGCGAGCATCCCGGGGCTCCAGCGCACGGTGCGGACGCCGGAGTTCGCGGGCGTCACCTTCCACGAGGTGCGCGCCCGCAGCGCCCTCAACGCGGTGCCGGCGGGGTCGGCCATGCCGTTCCGGTGGACGGTCAACCCGTACCGCGGCTGCAGCCACGCCTGCGTCTACTGCTTCGCCCGCGGCACCCACGCCTACCTCGACCTCGACACCGGCGAGGGCTTCGACCGCGAGGTCGTCGTCAAGGCGAACGTCGCCGAGGTGCTGCGCCGCGAGCTCGGCCGGGCGTCGTGGGAGCGCGAGCACGTGGCGCTGGGCACGAACACCGACCCCTACCAGCGGGCGGAGGGGCGCTACCGGCTCATGCCCGGCGTCGTCGAGGCGCTCGCGTCGTCCGGCACGCCCTTCTCCGTGCTGACGAAGGGGACGCTGCTCGCGCGCGACCTGCCGCAGCTCGCCCGGGCCGCCGGGCAGGTGCCCGTCGGGATCGGCGTGTCCCTGGCCATCTGGGACGACGACCTCCACCAGGCGCTCGAGCCCGGGACGCCCTCGCCCCGCGCCCGGCTCGAGCTCGTGCGCCGCGTCCGCGACGCCGGGCTGCCGTGCGGCGTCTTCGTCGCCCCGGTGCTCCCGTGGCTGACCGACACCGTCGAGCACCTCGACGAGGCCCTCGGGCGGGTCGCGGAGGCGGGCGCGACGGGCGTCACCGTCCTCCCGCTGCACCTGCGACCCGGCGCGCGGGAGTGGTTCTGGGCGTGGCTCGAGCGCACGCACCCGCGGCTCGTGCCGCGCTACGCCCGCCTCTACGGCCGCGGCGCCTACGTCCCGTCGCACTACCGGTCGTGGCTGCAGGAGCGGCTCGCGCCGCTGCTGGCCCGCCACGGCCTCGACCGCCAGCACGGCGGGGTCGCCCGCGGCGTCCCCGGCGACGACGAGGGCGACTTCCCCGCCGGCAGCCTGCCGACGGGGGCGGGTCGCCGCCCGCAGGCCGCCGTCGCGGAGCCCGAGCAGCTGCCCCTCGCCCTCTGAGCGCGGCGGTCGTCCCGGGACCACCCGGGCCGCGGCGTCGTCAGCGGACGCCGTGCGGGCGCAGCTGGACGCTGACGCGGGGCCCGACCGGCCGGCTCGTCTTGGGGACGGCGTGCTCCCACGTGCGCTGGCACGAGCCGCCCATGACGAGCAGGTCGCCGTGGCCCACGGGGACGCGCAGCGCCGTCGGGCCGCCGCCGCGCGGGCGCAGCACGAGGGGGCGCGGGGCGCCCAGCGAGAGGATCGCGACGACCGTGTCCTCGCGGCTCGAGCGCCCCAGCCGGTCGCCGTGCCACGCGACGCCGTCGCGCCCGTCCCGGTACAGGCACAGCCCAGCGGTGCGCAGGGGCTCGCCGAGCTCGGGGAGGTAGTGCGCCGAGAGGGCGTCGCGCGCACGGGCGAGCAGCGGGTGGGGGAGGAGCGCCTCCTCGCCGTAGAAGCAGAGCAGGCGGGGCACGTCGACCTCGCGCTCGTACATCTGGCGGCGCTCGGCGCGCCACGGCACCGCGGTGAGCAGGTGCTCGAAGAGGGCGCCCGACGACTCGACCCAGCCCGGGCGGACGTCCACCCAGGCGCCGCGGGAGAGCTCGTGCCGCACGAGCCCCTCGGTCAGCTCGCCGAGGCGGGGCCCGGCGTCCTCCGCGACGTCGTCGAGGAGGGACGGCTGCGTCGTCAGCGACATGGGCCGAGCCTACGCCACGGGTCGAACACGCGTTCGACCCATGGCGTAGGTGCGGCCGGCCGTGGTGGAGGAGGCCGGTCAGCCGTCCTGGGCCGGCAGGTCGTACGTCGCGACGAGCGTCGCCCGGGCGAGCGTGTGCGGGAAGAGGTTGAAGCCCAGCTGCGCGGGCGGGGCGTCGGCGTCGAGGCCGAGGCTCTCGACGTCGACGGCGTGGACGACGACCCAGTAGTGGTGCGTGCGGTGCCCGGGCGGCGGCGCGGCGCCGACGAACCCGGCGAAGCCGCCGTCGTTGCGCAGCTGGACGGCGCCCTCGGGCAGGCCGCTCGTCGCGGCGCCGCGGGGCAGCGACGTCGTGGAGGCGGGCAGGTCGGCGACGGCCCAGTGCCAGAAGCCGGACGCCGTCGGCGCGTCGGGGTCGTAGACGGTGACCGCGAAGCTCTTCGTGCCCTCCGGCGCGCCCGACCACGACAGCTGCGGGGAGACGTCCTCGCCCCCCTCGACACCGAAGGCCCCGCTGGCGTGGCGGTCGGCGAGGCGCTCGCCCTCGGCGACGTCGTCGCTGCTCACGGTGAAGGACGGCACCTGCGGGAGGTGCTCGTACGGGTCGATCGGGCCTCGGCCGGTGGTCGGGTCGCTCACGGTGGTCTCCTCCTGCAGGGCGTGCGGCGGCCGCTCGGGGCGGCGCCGCCGGTCGGGGGCCATGCTCGGCGGCGCGGGCCGCCGTCGCACCTCGCCCGTAGGATCGCCGCGCCCGTCGGCGGGCGCCGGGGCACCGGCGGCCGCGGGCGCCGCACCCAGCCCGGCCGCCCGACCGCCGGGGACACCACGTGAGAGGACCCACCGTGCTCCGCACCCACGAGGCCGGCACCCTGCGCGCCGACCACGCCGCCGACGCCCCCGCCGCCGAGGGGACGGCGCCCGACGCGGCGACCGTGACGCTGGCGGGCTGGGTGGCCCGGCGCCGCGACCACGGCGGGGTGGCCTTCCTCGACCTGCGCGACGCCTCGGGCGTCGTCCAGGTCGTCGTCCGCGACGAGCTGCTCGAGTCCTCCGGCGCCCACGACCTGCGCAGCGAGTACGTCGTCCAGGTCACGGGCGCGGTGCGCCGGCGTCCCGCGGGCAACGAGAACCCCGACCTGCCCACGGGCGAGGTCGAGGTCGTGGCGTCCGAGCTGGTCGTGCTCTCGACGGCCGACCCCCTGCCCTTCCCCGTCGAGGCCTCCGGCTCGGGGGAGGTCGGCGAGGAGGTGCGCCTCAAGCACCGCTACCTCGACCTGCGCCGCTCCGGCCCGGCCGCGGCGCTGCGGCTGCGCAGCGCCGTCAACCGGGCCGCCCGCGGCGTCCTCGACGGCCACGGCTTCACCGAGGTCGAGACCCCGACGCTCACCCGGTCCACCCCCGAGGGCGCCCGCGACTTCCTCGTGCCGGCGCGCCTGCAGCCCGGCAGCTGGTACGCCCTGCCGCAGAGCCCGCAGCTGTTCAAGCAGCTGCTCATGGTCGGCGGCGTCGAGCGCTACTACCAGCTCGCCCGGTGCTACCGCGACGAGGACTTCCGCGCCGACCGTCAGCCGGAGTTCACCCAGCTCGACGTCGAGATGAGCTTCGTGGACGCCGAGGACGTCATCGCGCTCACCGAGGAGCTGCTCACCGCGCTGTGGCGCACGGCCGGGCACGAGATCCAGGGCCCGATCCCGCGGATGACGTACGCCGAGGCGATGGCGCGGTACGGCAGCGACAAGCCCGACCTGCGCTTCGGCCTCGAGCTCGTCGAGTGCACCGACTACTTCCGCGAGACGCCCTTCCGCGTCTTCCAGGCGCCCTACGTCGGCGCCGTCGTCATGCCGGGCGGGGCGAGCCAGCCCCGCAAGCAGCTCGACGCCTGGCAGGAGTGGGCCAAGCAGCGCGGCCACCGCGGCCTCGCCTACGTCCTCGTCGGCGAGGACGGCGAGCTCGGCGGCCCCGTGGCCAAGAACCTCTCCGAGGCCGAGCGCGCCGGGCTCGCGGCCCACGTCGGGGCGAGCCCCGGCGACTGCGTCTTCTTCGCCGCCGGGCCGGCGTCCTCCGCCCGCGGGCTCCTCGGCGCCGCCCGCCTCGAGGTCGGGCGCCGCACGGGCGCGATCGACGAGGGCGCGTGGGCCTTCGTGTGGGTCGTCGACGCGCCGCTGTTCGAGCCCGCCGACGACGCCACGGCGTCCGGCGACGTCGCCGTCGGATCGGGCGCGTGGACGGCGGTGCACCACGCCTTCACCGCGCCGACCCCCGAGTGGGTCGACCGCTTCGAGGAGGACCCGGGCGCCGCGCTCTCGCAGGCCTACGACATCGTCTGCAACGGCAACGAGATCGGCGGCGGGTCCATCCGCATCCACTCGCGCTCGGTGCAGGAGCGGGTCTTCGCCGTCATGGGCCTGGCCGAGGAGGACGCGCGGGCCAAGTTCGGCTTCCTCCTCGACGCCTTCGCCTACGGCGCCCCGCCGCACGGCGGCATCGCGCTCGGCTGGGACCGCATCTGCGCGCTGCTCGCGGGCGTCGACTCCATCCGCGAGGTCATCGCCTTCCCCAAGAGCGGCGGCGGCTACGACCCGCTCACGGCGGCGCCGGCGCCCATCACCGCCGAGCAGCGCAAGGAGGCCGGGGTGGACGCGAAGCCCCAGCCCGCCCCCGGCGAGCCGCCGACGGCGCCCGAGCGCGGCGGCACGTCGTGACCGTCGTCGTCCGCCCCGAGGGGCCCGAGGACGAGACCGCCGTCGCCGCCGTCGTCACCGCCGCCTTCACGGGGGCGGGCGCGCAGCCGGGCCCCGAGGCGGCCTTCGTGCACGAGCTGCGGCTCGAGCCGGGCGCCTACCTCGCCCGGTACAGCCTCGTGGCGGTCGACGACGGCGACGTCGTCGGCCACGTGCTGGCCAGCCGCATCCACGTCGGGCAGGCGCCGGCCCTCGCGCTGGCGCCCGTGTCGGTGCACCCGGACCACCAGAGCTCCGGTGTCGGGCGCCAGCTCGTCGAGCGGGTCCTCGCCGAGGCCACGGTGGCGGGGGAGACCCTCGTGCTCGTCCTCGGCGACCCCGCGTTCTACGGGCGCTTCCGCTTCGAGCCGGCCTCGGAGCTCGGCATCACCGGGCCCTACGCCGGGCCGGAGTTCATGGCGCGGCGGCTGGCCGCCGACGCGCCCGTGGGGGAGGCCGTCTACTCGCCGGTCTTCACGCGGCTGGAGCAGGGGCGGCTCTAGGGCTGCGCCCAGCCCGCTCACGGGCGACCCGGTGACAGGTGGGCCAGGATGACGCTGTGAGCCTCCTCGACCCCCAGCACCTGCTCGCGACCTTCGGGCTGGTGGGGCTCTTCGCGGTCCTCTTCGCCGAGACGGGACTGCTCGTCGGCTTCTTCCTGCCGGGTGACTCGCTGCTGTTCTCGGCGGGCATCCTCACGGCGACGTCGGCGAGCGACACGGCCCACCTGCCGCTGGGCGCGGCGATGGCGGCCGCCGCGGCCGGGGCGCTCGCCGGGGCCGAGGTGGGCTACCTCATCGGCCGGCGGGCGGGACCGGCGCTGCTGGACCGTCCCGACCGCCCGCGCCTGCAGGCCGGGGTGCGCCGGGCCGAGGGCGTCCTCGAGCGCTACGGCTACGGCAAGGCCGTCGTGCTGGCGCGCTTCATCCCCGTGGTGCGCACCCTCATGAACCCGCTCGCCGGCACCGTCGGCATGCGCGCCGGCTCCTTCACGCTGTGGCAGGCCGCGGGCGGGCTCGTCTGGTCGCTCGGCCTCATCTTCGTCGGCCACGAGCTCGGCGCGCGGATCCCTGGCATCGACACCTACCTCCTGCCGATCATCGCCGTCGTGGTGGTCGTGTCGCTGCTGCCCTTCGCCGTCGAGCTGCTGCGCGCCCGCCGCCGCAGCGCCTCCTGACCGCTCTCGACGGGTCGCCCCGCTGGGGGCACCGCGCTCGTAGTCTCCGGGCGTGACCACCGCCGAGACCGGCCAGACCCCGGACGCCGCCCGCCCCGTGCGCGTCGGGGTGCAGATCCAGCCGCAGCACGCCGACTACGCCCAGATCCGTCGTGCCGTCGCCGCCGCCGAGGAGGCCGGCGTCGACCTGGTGATGAACTGGGACCACTTCTTCCCGCTGTACGGCGAGCCCGACGGCAAGCACTTCGAGTGCTGGACCATGCTCGGCGCCTGGGCCGAGGCCACCGAGCGGGTGGAGATCGGCGCGCTCGTCAGCTGCAACTCCTACCGGAACCCCGACCTGCTGGCCGACATGGCCCGCACGGTCGACCACGTCAGCGACGGACGGCTCGTCCTCGGCATCGGCGCCGGCTGGTTCGAGCGCGACTACGACGAGTACGGCTACGACTTCCGCACCGCCGGCGCCCGCATCGGCGACCTCGGCGAGGCCCTGCCGCGCATCGAGGCGCGCTGGGCGAAGCTCAACCCGGCGCCCGTCCGCGACATCCCCGTCATGGTCGGCGGCAGCGGCGAGAGGAAGACGCTGCCCCTCGTCGCCCGGCACGCCGACATCTGGCACGCCTTCGGCGACGCCGAGACGGTCCAGCGCAAGGGCGCGATCCTCGACGGCTACTGCCGCGACCTCGGCCGCGACCCGCGGGAGGTCGAGCGCTCCGCCGGCGTCGAGGGCGACCCGTCCGCCGTCGGCGACGCGATGCTCGGCGCCGGCGTCACCCTCTTCACCGTGAGCACCGGCGGCCCGGACTACGACCTCGGCCCCCTGCGCGACTGGCTCGCCTGGCGCGACGAGCGCAACGCCTGACCGTGGAGGTGATGCCTCCTCCCAGGTGGGGCGCCTCCTGAGGTGGAGGTGACGCCTCCTTCACGTCTCAGAGGCTCCTGGGGGTGAAGGTGACGCCTCCTTCACGTCGTGGGGGCCTCCGGGGGTGGAGGTGACGCCTCCTTCACCCGTAGGTGCCCTTCGACGGTGGAGGCATCACCTCCGCCGGAGCGCCGTCAGCCTCGGAAGGCGCGGGCGTCGAGGTAGTCGCTGACGACGTACTCGCCGAGCCGGTCGGTCGACGGCGCGAGCACCCGGCCGCCGTTGCGGCGCGCGAGGGCGTCCACGAAGCGGCGCAGGCCCGGGTCGTCGCCGAGGACGAAGGTGCTGATCGGCGTCCGCATCCGGGTGAGCGCGTCGACCTCGTGGACGGTCGCCTCGATCGTCTCGGGCAGGCTCGGCCACCAGAACACGGCCTCGCCGTCCTCGAGGTGCGCCGTCGGCTCGCCGTCGGTGACGACGAGGACGACGGGGTCCAGGCCGGGGTGCCGGCCGACGTGGCGGCGCGCCAGCGCGAGGGCGTGCTGGAGGTTGGTGCCCTGCACGCCGGACGGCTCGACGGCGGCGAGCTCGGCCGCCGTCAGGACCTCGGCGGTGCGCCCGAAGCCGATGATCTCCAGCTCGTCGCCGGGGAAGCGGGTCGCGATGAGGTGGGAGAGAGCGAGCGCCGTCTGCTTCATCGGCGCCCAGCGCCCCTCCGCCACCATGGAGAAGGACAGGTCGACGCACAGCGCCACGGCGGCGCCCGTGCGGCGCTCGGTCTCGACGACGGCGAAGTCCTCGACGTCGAGCGTCACAGCCCCGCCTTCCCGGCGCCCGGGCGTCCCCGCCGTCCGCAGCACCGCGCGCTGGACGGTGCGGACGGCGTCGAGGGGCTGCTCGTCGCCGAACTCCCACGCGCGCCAGCTGCCCGTCGCCTCGCCGGCGGCGCCCGCCGACCGGTCGTCGTGCTGGCCCCGCCGCCCGCCGCGCAGCCGCGAGAAGACGGCCGCGAGCGCCGTCTGCCCCAGCCGTCGCATCGCCTTCGGGGTGAGGGACAGCGCGTCGGCGCCGTCGCGCGAGAGCCAGCCCTGGCGGCGGAGCTCGGCGTCCAGCTCCTGCAGCGCCCGGACGTCGGCCGCCGCCCCGGCACCGAGCTGGCGCTCGACGGCCTCCACGTCGACGTCGTCGAGCGTCGCCCCCGGGTAGTCCTGCCCCAGGGCCTGCGAGAGGGAGTCGAGGTCGGAGAGCTCGGCGAGGGCGTCGGTCGCCTCGCCCACGCCCATCGGGTCGGAGCCGGTGAAGCGCTCCCGCGAGCGCCGGTCGAGGCCCGGCCGCAGGGCGCGCAGCGCGTCGCCCAGCGCCGCCATCTCCGCCTCGAGGCCGGCGTCGCCGAGGGCGTCCGCCATGAGGTCGGAGAGCTCGGCGCGCTGCTGGGGCGACAGGGACGAGAGCATCCGGTCCATGGCCGCCTGCCGGCGCGCCAGCTCGTCGACGAGCTCCTCGACGCTCTCCGGGCGGTCGTCGCCGAAGGCGTCGCCGTGGCGCTCCATGAACTGCTCGAACTGCTCGGTCGTGTCCTCGCCGCGCGCGTGAGCGGCCAGCAGGGCGTTGAGGTCGGCGAGCATGTCCTTCATCTGCGCCATCGCGGCGGCCTGCTGGGCGCGGGCGCCCTCGGCGTCGCCTCCCTCCTCGGCGGCCCGGCGGGCCTCCCGGGCCGCGGCCAGCGCGTCGCGCAGCCCGGCGAACTGGGCTCCCATGACGTCGTCGCGCAGCTGCTCGCGGATCTGGCGGTAGAGCTGCTCGGCCACCGGGCTGCGCCACTCGTCGTCCTCGAGCTCGCGCACCGCCTCGGCCGTGTCGCGGGGGAGGTCGTCGAGGCGCTGCTCGCGCTCGCGAGCGTCGTCGTCGTCGGACATGGCCAGTGCCTCGCGCTCGGCGTCGAGGGCCTGCGCGAGCTGCTCGCGGGCGCGCTGCAGCGGCCCCGCCAGGTCGCCGGAGCGTCGCAGCTCCTTCTGCCTCCGCGCCGCCCGGGCGGCGAGGTCGCGCAGCCCGCGGCGCCCGTCCTCGCCGCGTTCGAGGAGGTCGCGCAGCGCGTCGCGCACGCTGCGGCCCTCCATGACCTCGCGCCCGAGGGCGTCGACGGCGGCGCGGACGTCGAGCGGGCCGGCCAGCGGGTCGGGGCCGCCGGCCCACGCGCCGTAGGAGAAGCGGGCCATGAGGACCTCCCGGGGAGGGGCGTGCGGTGCGGGACGGGCGCCGGCCCGGACCGGCCCTGGGCGGACCTGTCCGGGCGCGGGCCGGGGCGGGGCGGTCAGCCGCCGTAGAGCGTGCGGGGCCCGCCGGGAGCCTCGACGACCTCCTTGCCGAGGCGCCGCAGCAGGTGCAGCCCCTCGAGGACGAGCTCGACGGCCGAGGCGGCCTGCGGGGCGCTGGGCTCGTCGCCGAAGCCGAAGGCGTCGAGCACCTGCGCGAGGCCCGGCACCGCGCCGAGCGAGGCGAGGACGTCGGCGGCGGGCACGAGCTCGCCCGTCTCGACGGTCCCGCCTTCGGCGACCACGGAGGTGAAGCCCGACAGGTCGAGCCCGCGCGTGCGGCGCCGGAACACCTCGGCCACGGCGGTGCGCCGCAGGTGCTCGAGGACGTCGTGCTCGCGGCCCTCCTCGCCGGACTCGAACTCGACCTTGCCGCGCAGCGTCGTCACGACCGAGGCGGTGTCGCCGACGCGGGCCACGGCGGGCTGCTCGCCGACGAGGGCCGAGCGGCGCAGCGCGGCGGCGGCCGTCGTCTCGGCGGCGGCGACGGCGAAGCGCGCCGAGACGCCGGAGCGCTGGTCCACCGACGGCGACTCGCGCACGGCCCGGGTGAAGCGCACGAGGACCTCGAGCAGGACGTCGGGCAGCTCGGCCGCGAGCGCGGCCTCCTGCCGGACCAGCGCGACCTCGGCGTCGACGTCGAGGGGGTAGTGGGTGCGGACCTCGGCCCCGAAGCGGTCCTTCAGCGGCGTGATGATCCGCCCGCGGTTCGTGTAGTCCTCGGGGTTCGCCGTGGCGACGACGAGGAGGTCGAGCGGCAGGCGCAGGGCGTACCCGCGGACCTGGATGTCGCGCTCCTCGAGGACGTTGAGCAGCGCCACCTGGATGCGCTCGGCGAGGTCGGGCAGCTCGTTGACCACGAAGATCCCGCGGTGGGCCCGCGGCACGAGGCCGAAGTGGATGGTCTCGGGGTCCCCGAGGCTGCGGCCCTGCGCGACCTTCACCGGGTCGACGTCGCCGACGAGGTCGCCGACGCTGGTGTCCGGCGTCGCCAGCTTCTCGGTGTACCGCGAGCTGCGGTGCAGCCAGCCGACCTCGAGGTCGTCGCCGTGCTCGGCGGCCAGGGCCCGCGCGGTCGCCGAGACGGGCGCGTAGGGGTGGTCGTGCAGCTCGCTGCCGGCGACGACGGGCGTCCACTCGTCGAGGAGGCCGACGAGGGTGCGGGCCAGGCGCGTCTTGCCCTGGCCGCGCTCGCCGAGCAGCACGAGGTCGTGCCCGGCGAGCAGGGCGCGCTCGACCTCGGGGACGACCGTGTCCTCGTAGCCGACGACGCCGGGGAAGCGCTCGGCGGCGGTGCGGCCCGCGCGCATGGCGGCGAGGAGGTTCTCGCGCATCTCCTCGCGCACGCCGCGCAGGACGTGGCCGCTGGCGCGCAGGGCGCCGAGGGTGCGGGGGAGGTCGGCGGGCGGGACGGGGTCGAGCAGGAGCTCGGTGGCGTCGACGGGGGCGGTCATGCCGGTGGGGGCGGAGGGGGTCGGCTCAGCCGGAGGGGTCACCGCCTCACGCTACGTCCGCCCCGGGCGCCGCGCCGCGACGGGACCTGGGGACGGCCCGGCCGGAGGGGGCGGGACGCCAGGATGGCGACGTGCGCGACGACGGCCCCGACCCGGCCTCCCGCTCCGCGGACGGCGAGCACCCGGTCACGTCCGACGACCTCGACCGCCGCCTCGACGAGCTCTCGGGGGAGCTGCGCCTGCTCATGCCGGCGACGACGGTGCTCGTGGCGTTCCTCCTCACCGTGCCGTTCCAGTCCGGGTGGGAGGGCGAGGACGGGACGAGCCGCGTCGCCTACCTCGTCGCCTTCCTCTCCGCGCTGGCCGCCGTGGTGCTCTTCGGCGGCGTGAGCGCCTACCACCGGCTCCGCGGCTACCCCTACGACAAGGAGGGCCTGCTGCGGACGGCGAACCGCCAGGCGGTCGGGGGCATCGCCCTGCTGGCCCTGGCGCTCGGGTCGGCGGCCTTCCTCGTCGTCCGGGTCCTCTTCGGCGACGTGCTGGCGGTCATCGCCACGAGCGCGCTCGCGGCCCTCGCCGTCGTGACGTGGGGCGCCCTGCCCCTCAGCCGGCGTCGGCGCGCCGGGCGCCGGTAGGGGTCAGGCCGCGGCGTCGGCCGCCGGGCGCACGACCCGGGAGGAGAACCGGTGCGCCCAGGTCCACCCGAGCCGCGTGTACATCCGCCGGGCGACGTCGTTGTCGGCGTACATCCCGAGCGTGACGGCGGGCGCCTCCCGCAGGAGGTGCCGTGTCGCCCCCGCGGTGACGGCCGCCCCCCGGCCCCGTCCGCGCAGGTCGGGGTGGGTCGCCACGGACGCCAGGTGCGGCGCGGGGCCGCCGTCGTCGCCGGTCGCGGCGACGCACGCGACGACGCGGTCGCCGCGGCGGAGGCCGAACCAGGCGCGCGCGTGCGCGTCCCCCGGCTGCACCGACGAGCGCGGGCTGGCCGCGGCCAGCAGGTCCGCCACCGCGGCGGCGTCCGGCCCCGGCCGCTCGAGGGCGCCGACGTCGAGGACGGCCACGTGCTCCTCGCCGGCGAGGGGCGCCGCCGGCGCGGACGCCGTCCACGCCCAGTCCCAGTCGTCGCCGCCGACCAGACGCGCGCCCACGGCGGGCTCCCGGGCCTGCAGCAGGTCGGGCGTGCCGCGCGGCAGCGTCACGAGCGCCGGGGCCGCGTCGTCGAGGACGGCCGCGACGAGCGCCGCGGCGTCGTCGGCGGGGCCGAGGACGACGAGCGAGCGCCCGCGACGCCGGTCGGCGAGCACGCCGGTCGCCGCGCCCCGCCGCCAGGCGCCGTGCACGCGCGAGGGGGCCAGGTGCCAGCGCAGGAAGGGGACGTCCCCGGGCAGCCGGTCGACCGGCAGGGCTCGGACCTCTCGCACGCCCCGGATGCTGGCACCCGCGCCGGCCGGTCGCACGTCCCCGGCCGGAGGCTCCGCAGCGCCGGGGTGGCGAGCGGTCGAGCGACCGCCGACCGGGGGCGGACGCGCGGACGGGGCCGGGCGGGAGTCCCGCCCGGCCCCGTCCAGGGAAGTACCCCCTGCTACCTGCGGACGTCGAAGGTGGCCTTCGCCGCGGCCCCCCAGAAGCTCGGGTCGGAGACCGAGACCGTGTACGTGCCCTCCGTCAGCGCGCCGCCGGTGAGCTGGTTGCTCTTCGTCGACATGACGAAGACGTACTGCTGCGCGGTGGCGTCCCAGGTCATGAGCTTGCCGTTCGTCGCCGAGGCGGTGGTCAGCGCCTCGTTGACCGCGAAGTCCGGGACGCTGTCGCCCTTGACGAGGCTGACGGAGGGCGCCAAGCCCGCCATCGGGGCGCCGCCGCAGTCCTTGACGGTGATCTTGACGGGGATGCTGCTGCCCGACTTGAAGGAGCTGCGCGTCCCGGTCGTGTTGATCGGCTGGAGGATCGCGCTCGGCGTGCCTCCGGTGGTGAAGGCGGAGGCCGTGGACGCCGAACTCAAGCCGCCGTCGTCGTCGGTCACGGTGACGGTCGCGGTGTAGGTGCCGGCGCTCGTGAAGGTGCGGCGGGAGGACACGGAGCCCGCGACGGCGCCCAGGTCGGTGCTGACCCCGTCCTGCCAGGTCACGACGGCGGTGTGCGTGTCGTCGAGGCCCGCGTCGGTGAAGGTCGCCGAGAGGTCCGCGGTGCAGGAGCCCAGGTGCCCCACCGTGACGGCGCCGACGACGGGGGCCACGTTGGCCGCGGACCACCTGAAGGTCTGCGTCGCGGGGGCGTGCTCGCCGTCGGTGGCCTGGACCGTGACCGAGCCGCTCGCGTCGTCGCGCGCGGCGTGGCCCCAGCTGAAGCGACCGCCGCCGAGGTCGACCACCGAGCCCTCGCCGGACACCTGGGTGAGGGTGAGGCTCCCGTCGCCGTCGCGGTCCGTGAAGGAGCCCGCCGTCTCCAGGCCGGCGCCCTCGAGCCCGCTGGCGTCGAGGGCCACGACGCCGACCGCGGGAGCGTAGGAGTTGCTGTCGCAGGCGTCGCCGAGGCCGTCGCCGTCGGCGTCCGCCTGGTCGGTGTTGGCCGCCGCCGGGCAGTTATCGGAGGTGTCGGGGACGCCGTCGCCGTCGGCGTCCGGGGCGGGCGGGGGCGGCGGGGGCGTGACGACGACGGGCGCCGTGACGTCGAGGAAGAAGTTGGAGGGCGTCGTCTGGTAGTCGCCCCTCAGGTCTTGCACGGTCGAGGTCACCGAGTAGCGCCCTGCGGTGGTCGAGCTGAAGGTGACCGGCTGCGTCGTGTCGCACGAGGTGAAGACGAGCTTCGCCGGCGTCACCGTGACACCGGCCGGGACGACGAGCGTGACCGTCGCGGGCGACCCGTCCGCCGGGTCGCAGCCCTTCCCCATGGTGTCCTGGATGCGGTAGTTCACCGTCGTGGCCGTGCCGACGTCGACGGCGCGCACGTTGCCGCTCCCGCCGACGTCGTTGCCCACGTCGTTCTTGAGGGTGTCGGCCTGCGCCACACCGGCTCCCAGCATCGCCAGGGTGGTGGCCATCACGCCGAGCGTCGTCGCCCTGCGGTTCATCGCGTCTCCTCGAGGTCGGTGGCGTCGAGGAGGACTGTGCGGTTCGGCAGGAAGCGGGCACATGACCCACCGGGACCCATCTGCGCAGAGACGTCTATGCGCGGAGGACCAGGTCCGCGGCGCTTCGCGAGCTCACCCGCCGCCGAGCATGCCCAGCGCGCTCGCGCGGTCGGGCGCTCCGAGCTTCCTCACCGCGTTGGAGACGTGCACGCGCACGGTGCCGGGCGTCAGGAACAGCCGTGCGGCGACCTCGTCGGTCGTGAGGCCGTCGCGCAGCAGCACCATGACCGCCTCCTCCCGCTCGGTGAGGCGGGCCGCGGCCCGGCGCCGGGGGAGCAGGGTCCGCCGGGGAGCCGGCGCGGCGCGCAGCTCCTCGAGCACCCGGGCGACGAGCGCCCTCGGCAACGCCGCCTCGCCCGCCAGCACGCCGCGCAGCGCCGCCCCGAGCCGGGCGGGGTCCATGTCCTTGAGGAGGAAGCCCCGGGCGCCCGCGCGCAGCGAGCCCAGCAGGTCCTCCTCGTCCTGGGAGGCCGTGAGCATCACGACGGCCGTCCCCGGGAGGCGGCGCGACACCTCCTGCGCCGCCGCCACCCCCGAGCCGGGCATGTGCACGTCGAGGAGGAGCACGTCCGGCTCGTGCTCGACCGCGAGCTCGACGGCGCGGCGCGCGGTGGCGCCCTCGGCGACGACCGTGAAGCCGTCGGCCTCCAGCGCCGCCCGCACGCCCCCGCGCAGCGCCGCGTGGTCGTCGACCACGACGACCCGCACCGGCGCGGGCGGCCCGCCCTCCGCCGCCATCACCACGCCACCGCCACCCGGGTCCCGCGGCCGGGGGCCGACTCGAGCGCCAGCACGGCGCCCATGCCCTCGGCCCGGTCGCCCATGCTCACGAGCCCGTACCGGCCGGGCGGGACGGCGGCGGGGTCGAAGCCCGCGCCGTCGTCCTCGACGACGAGCTCCCCGGGGCGCACCAGCACGCGGAGCTCCGTGGCACGACCGTGCCGGGCGTTCCACGCGGCCTCGCGGGCGATCCGCACCACCTGCTCGCGGTGCTCCAGGGAGAGGGGCGCGTGCTGGGCCTCGCTGCGGACGTGCACCGTCATCCCGTGGCGCTCGCCCACCTCGCGCACCTCACGGGCGACCGCCGCCTCGAGCGGCTCGTCGTCGGCGGACGACAGCGCCACCACGGCCCGACGGGTCTCGGCGAGGGCCCGCTGGGCGGCGGACCGGACGGCCGGTGAGGTCCGGTCCTCAGGCCCGCTCGTCACCGACAGGATGTAGCCGAGCTCCTGGACGGCGCCGTCGTGCAGGTCGCGCGCGAGGCGCCGCCGCTCGGCCGCGACGGCCACCCGGGCCTGCGCCCGCCAGTAGGAGCGCACCTCGAGCAGCCCGCCCGTCAGCAGGAGCAGGTAGAAGCCGAGGCGGAGCACGTCGCCCGTGTACAGCCACTGGCTGTAGAGGGAGGGGAAGAGCAGGTAGTTGACCCGCGACCAGGCCCCGAGCACCGCGGCGGCCGCCACCCACCCGAGGAAGTCGTCGCCGGTGCGCCGCGCCTGCCGGGTGAGCGCGACGGCGGCGGCCGCGAAGCAGGCGAGCGCCGTGCTCTGCGCCCCCAGCAGCACGGGGTGGCCGGCCAGCACCGGTCGGCCGGACCGCTCGGGGGAGGGCAGCGCCTCGACGGCGGTCGGCAGCGCGGCGCCGAGGGCCTGGGCGGTGGCGCCGACCGCGAGCAGCACGACCGCGACGGCGAGCACCTGCCGCGCGGGCCGGGCCGCCGCGACGACCCTGTCCGGCGGCACGAGGGCCGCGACGAGCAGCAGCACGGCGCTCGCCAGCCGCACCACGAGCGGCGCCCAGCTCGTCAGGGCGCTGCCCGGCCCGGCGTCCGTGACCACCGACGCGACGGCCACGACGAGCGAGGCCACGGCGAGGACGGCGAGCGCGTGCGCCAGGAGCAGCTCGCGCAGGAGGCGGCTGCGCCGGAAGCGGCCGTAGAGCAGCAGCGCCACGAGCGGGCTCACGGTCGCCACGACGGTCTCGAGCACGAGATGACCGTCGGGGCTGCGGTAGGCCAGGGGGACCGACGGGAGGAGCCCGACGACCAGGGTCACCACGAGCCCCGCGACGGCGGTGACGAGCGAGCGCCGCACGACCCGCCGACCGGTGCTCGTCACGGAGGGAGAGTGCACCACCGCGACGATCCCCGTCCGGCGTCCCCTGATGTCACTGCGTCCGGGTGCGGCGGCGAGCGTGGCGCTCCGGCTCGCGGCCCCGCCTAGCCTGGCGCCGTGAGCGGGCCGGACCTCTTCAGCGACGACGACGCGGCCCCCGCCGCGCCGGGCCGGCCCTCCGCCGAGGGCGCGCGCCCGCCGCTCGCCGTCCGGATGCGCCCGCGGACGCTGGACGAGGTCGTGGGCCAGCAGCACCTGCTGCGCGCCGGCTCGCCGCTGCGGCGCCTCGTCGAGAGCCTCTCCGCCGCGGGCGGCGCCGACGCGCGGCCGGCCGACGGGGCGCCGCGCCGCGTGACCCGGGCCGCACCGACGTCCGTCGTGCTGTGGGGCCCGCCGGGCACGGGCAAGACGACGCTCGCGCACGTCGTGTCGCGGGCCAGCGGCGGGGACTTCGAGGAGCTGTCGGCCATCACCGCGGGCGTCAAGGACGTCCGCCGGGTCATGGACGTCGCCCGCGAGCGCCGCGACCTCCACCGCCGGCGGACCGTGCTGTTCCTCGACGAGATCCACCGCTTCACCAAGGCCCAGCAGGACGCACTGCTGCCCGGCGTGGAGAACGGCGTCGTCGTGCTCGTCGCCGCGACGACCGAGAACCCCAGCTTCAGCGTGATCTCCCCGCTGCTGTCGCGCTCGCTGCTGCTCACCCTGCAGCCGCTCGGGCCCGCGGACGTGCGCGGTCTGCTGGAGCGGGCGCTCGCCGACGAGCGCGGCCTCGGCGGCGAGGTGGCCGTGGAGGACGACGCCCTCGAGCACCTCGTCCGGGTCGCCGAGGGCGACGCCCGACGGGCCCTCACGGCCCTCGAGGCGGCGGCGGGGGCGGCGGCGGCCGACGCGTGGGAGGCCGGGCTGGCCGACGACGAGCCCGTGCCGCTGCGCGTCGAGCACGCCGAGCGCGCGCTCGAGGCCGCCGTCCTGCGCTACGACCGCGACGGCGACCAGCACTACGACGTCATCAGCGCCTTCATCAAGTCGATGCGGGGCAGCGACGTCGACGCCGCGCTGCACTACCTGGCGCGCATGCTCGAGGCGGGGGAGGACCCGCGCTTCATCGCCCGGCGGATCGTCGTGGCGGCGAGCGAGGACGTCGGCATGGCCGACCCGACGGCGCTGCAGACGGCGGTGGCGGCGGCGCAGGCGGTCCAGCTGCTCGGGATGCCGGAGGCGCGCATCACCCTGGCGCAGGCCGTCGTCCACCTGGCGACGGCGCCGAAGTCGAACGCGGCTTACCTCGGCGTCGACGCCGCCGTGGCCGACGTGCGCGCCGGGCGGGCCGGCGTCGTGCCGCCGCACCTGCGCGACGGCCACTACGCGGGGTCCGTGCGGCTCGGGCACGGCGTCGGGTACGTGTACGCCCACGACGCCCCGCACGGGGTGGCGCCGCAGCAGCACCTGCCCGACGCGCTCGTCGGCCGGCGCTACTACGCGCCGACGGACCGGGGCGCCGAGCGGGAGATCGGGGCGCGCCTGGAGCGCCTGCGCGCGGTGCTCGAGGGGCGCGCCCGGCCCTGAGCCGGCGCCCGGTGCGGGGCGCTCGACCTCGGGGCGGGGCTCAGCGGCGCAGCAGCGCCCGGTCGGCGAGGGCGACCGCCGCGGCGTGCGGCACCGTCAGGCAGAGCACGAGGACGAGCGCCGCGGGCACGACGTCGCCGCCGGCGACGACCACGAGGACGACGAGCCCGGCGAGCGCCATGCCCGTCGGCAGGGCCGCCGCGCGGGCGAAGCGGCGGCCGGCCGCGCGCAGCGCAGGCGCGGGGAGGGGCCTGCCGGGGCCCGCGCCGCCGTGCCTGACGGCGTCGAGCGCGAGGAGGCGCAGCAGGTGGCGCAGCGAGTGCCACAGGCCGAAGTAGGCGGCGAAGGCGGGCAGCGGCGGCGCCAGGAGGAGGAGCCCGGCGAGCAGGAGCGGCTCCAGCGCGCCGACGGCGTCGCGGCGACGGGCGGCGAGGAGCGCCGTCGCGAGCACCGCGGCGAGGACGGGCGCGAGCGCGACGCGGGCGCCGAGGACGACGGCGGCGCCGGACCCGCCGGACAGGACGTCGAGGAGGCGGACCACGTCGGCGTGGCCGAGCGCGAGGGGCGCCGCCACGGGGACGCCGCCGAGCGCCAGGACGCGCACGGCGCCGCTCACGCGCTCGGCGGGCGTGCGGTGCCCCGTGGTCCCGGTGCGCCAGCGGTGGACGACGTCGTCGGCCAGGCCGAAGTGGAGGGCGGCGAGCACGAGCAGGGCGCCGAGCACGGGGAGCGGCGCGAGGCGCAGCACGAGGACCGCGAGGGCCACGAGCCCGACGTAGGCGAGGCCCACGAGGGCGCGCCCGCCGCGGCTGCGGGAGGTCAGCTCGGGCTGCAGCAGGTCGACGGCGCCGTGGGGCAGGCCCACGAGCACGGCCGCCAGGAGCAGGAGCGGGGCCGCCGCCGCGGCGAGCCCGGGGGCCAGCGCCGCGGCGGCGGGGACGACGGCGGCCACGAAGGCCGCCGTCGCCAGGGGCACGGCGACGACCCCGGTGCGGAGCGTCTCGGTCAGGCGGGGGAGCCCACCGGAGGTCTCCGCCACTCCACGCGACCCCGCCCCTCGCCGGAGGGCGGGCCGCCGCAGGGAGGGCAGGGAGGACCTCGTCGCCACGACGTCAGCCTGGGCGAGACCGGCGCAGGCCGCCCGCGGGGTCCGCGGCAGGACGCACGCCACCCGACCGGTCGCCGGGTGGGGCGACGCGGGGCGGGAGGCCGGTCAGGCCCGTGCGGCGCCCGGCGCGTAGGGGCAGCGGGCGGCGCCACCCGCGCTCGCGCCGAGGACCATGAGGGCGAGCGCGTCGACGGCCGCGTCGGCGTCGGCCACCGGCGCCGGGAAGAGCAGGCGCAGGGTCGCCGTCGTCGACGCCGGGCACGGCGCTCCGTCGTGCCCGGCGCAGCGGCACCCGGCCCCGAGGCCCTCCCACGGCTCCTCGGCCCGGCACCGCAGCACGAGCCCCGTGCGGTCGGCGCCGACGCAGCGCACCTCGCTGACGCGGCCCAGGTCGCGCCCGGGGACGCCGGCGCCGCGGCCGCCGGGAGCGGGGTGGGCGTGGCCCATCGCGCGGACCAGGCCGACGAGCCGGTCGCCCAGCTCCGCCTCGACCCGCCCGAGCACGTCCGCCTCACGCAGCGCCACCGGGTCGGGCGCCGCCGCGCGCAGGTCCTCCACGGCGACGTCGCTGCACCCCTCGGGCCAGTGCAGCCGGACGGCGGCCGCGTCGAGCAGGAGCACCCGGGCGTCCGGCCACGCCCCCGCCAGGTCCGCGAGGTCGCCCGCGGCGCACGCGGCGCCCAGCGCACCGGCGGCCTCGTGCGGCGCCGCGAGGCGCACCCAGCCGTCGACGACCACCTGCGCCCGCGGCACCGTGAGGTCGGGCAGCGCCGCCTCGACGACCACCTCGAGCCGGGCCGCGGCGTCGTGCCCGCCGCCGCGCCCGAGGCCCAGGGCGCCGACCGCGGCGTCGCTGGCGACGACGACGAGCTGCCCGTCCCGCCCACGGGCGTGCAGGACCGCGATGCACGAGCCTTCCCGCTCCTCGTCCCGGGCGGCGGGGGTGAGGACGGCCGTCCCCGACCCCGAGAGGGCGGTGGCGGCCACGACCGCGGCGCTCGGCGGGTGCGTCATGCAGGTGAGGCTAGCCTAAGGTGAGGTGATCGGGGAGGACCTCACGGCGTCCCGCTCCCGACACCGCTCCGTCGCCCGCCCGTCCGCCGGCACCTCGTCCACCCGATCCCGCCAGGAGCCCCACCCGTGTCGTCCAGCACCTCGAGCTCGCGCTCGCGCCAGCAGGTCCGCCTCTCCCGCCGTCTCGGCCTCGCCCTCACGCCGAAGGCGGTCAAGCACGTCGAGGACCGTCCCTACCCGCCCGGCGAGCACGGCCGCGCCCGGCGCCGCAGCGAGAGCGACTACGCCCTGCGCCTGCGCGAGAAGCAGCGGCTGCGCGCCCAGTACGGCATCCGCGAGGCCCAGCTGCGCCGCGCCGTCGACGAGGCGAAGAAGCACCCCGAGCGCACGGGCGACGTCCTCGTCCAGCTCCTCGAGAGCCGTCTCGACGCCGTCGTCCTGCGCGCCGGCCTCGCCCGGACCATCGCCCAGGCCCGCCAGACGGTCGTGCACCGCCACGTGCTCGTCGACGGCGCCCGCGTCGACAAGCCCTCCTACCGCGTGCGCCCCGGCCAGGTCGTCGAGATCGCGCCGCGCAGCCGCGACCTGCCGCCCTTCCAGGTCGCCGCCGCGGGTGCCCACCGCGACGTCCTGCCCGACGTGCCCGCCTACCTGCGCGTCGAGCTCGCCGCGCTGCGCGCCGAGGTCGTCCGCCGCTCCGAGCGCGACGAGGTCCCGGTGACCTGCGACGTCGCGAAGGTCGTGGAGTACTACTCGCGCTGACCCCTGTCGTCCCTGGTTCCCGGTCTCCGTGGCCGGGCTGGCACGGGGCGGGCGGGTCCGGTGAGGGCACTGCCTCCGCGCCCCCAGCAGCCTGACGGCCGCCGGGGGACGCTCGGCTGACGTGCCCCCACCGGACCCGCCCACCCCTTCGCGCGTCACCTGACGGCGGCTCGCCGTCGACGGTCGCTCGTCGCGCAGATCCGGTGCACCCTTCAGCCCCTCGGCCCTGGTGCGCCGCTCGCGACGGCCGGTGCTGCTGAGGAGGCGGGGTGCCCGTGATCGTGGGGGGCACGTCAGGCAGGCCGCCACCCGACCCCGCGGACGGACGGCCCGGGAGCGCTCGGTGCCCTGCGCGGCCGTCGCCAGTGCCCTCCACGAGCGCGGGCGCCCCGCCCGGCGACCACGCGTCGCACGGCCGCGGCGGCGTCACCCCGGTGACCACGCGTGGCGACCACGACAGGCCGCAGACCTCACGTGCCGTCGAGGAGGTCCACAGGGTCGCCGTCCGTGAGCGGGGTGCGCGGTAGGGTCGCCGCGCGCCTCGGCAGCGGGGCGGGAAGCGCCGTGCCCGCGCGCCGCCGACGGCAGGCCAGCGGCTCCCACCGAGGGGCCGCGGCCCGGTCCGGTGGTGGGCGCGGACCGACTGGAGGGATCCGGATGACCGGAGGAGACGTCGCGGGGTTCATCGCCGCGATCGCGTTCGTGCTGCTCGTGGGGCTGCTCGCGGTGCCGCTGCTCAAGCTGGGCAAGGTGCTCGACGAGACGCGCGAGGCCGTGCGCCGCCTGTCGGACGACACCCGTCCGCTCATCACCGAGACGACGACGGCCGTGACGCAGGTCAACGAGCAGATGCAGAACGTCGACACGGTGACCACGGGCGCGGCGCAGATCGCCACCAACGTGTCCGCGCTGACGGCGCTCTTCGCGGCGACGCTCGGGTCGCCGATCGTCAAGGTGGCCGCCTTCACCTACGGCGTGCGGGGCGCGATCGCCGGCCGCCGGAAGCGGGGCTGACGTGGGTCGCCTCGTCTGGATCGGCCTCGGGGCCGTGGCCGGCGTCGTGGCCGTGCGCCGCGCCGCCGGGGTCGCCCGCTCGTACACGCCGGCCGGGCTGCAGGGCCGCGCCTCCGGGTGGGCGCAGGGCGCACGCGCGTTCGCCGCCGAGGTCCGCGCCGGTGCCGCCGAGCGCGAGCAGGAGCTGCGCGTGGCCCTCGGCGTCGACGCCGGCGCCATGAGCGAGACCGAGGCGCGCGACCTCATCGACCACCCCTCGAGCCCCCGCGGCTGACGCGCCGCCCACCCCCGGCGCCGCGGGCTCCCGAGCCGCCGCCGGACCGGGGTCGGCGCCCCGCCGGGCGTAGACGACCTCCCGACACGGAAGGCCCCCCATGGAGACCGCGGAGATCCGCCGTCGCTGGCTCAGCTTCTTCGAGGGCAAGGACCACACCGTGGTCCCCAGCGCCTCGCTCGTCTCGCCCGACCCGACGCTGCTCTTCACCGTCGCCGGCATGGTGCCCTTCATCCCCTACCTCACGGGGCGGGAGCCGGCGCCGTTCGACCGCGCGACGAGCGTGCAGAAGTGCGTGCGCACCCTCGACATCGAGGAGGTCGGCAAGACCACCCGCCACGGCACCTTCTTCCAGATGAACGGCAACTTCTCCTTCGGCGACTACTTCAAGGAGAAGGCGATCCCGTGGGCGTGGGAGCTCGTCACGACGCCGCAGGACCAGGGCGGGTACGGGTTCCGCGAGGAGGACCTGTGGGTCACCGTCTACGAGGACGACGACGAGGCCCACCGCATCTGGACCAAGGACGTCGGGGTCTCGCCGGACCGCGTGCAGCGCCTGGGGATGGACTCGAACTACTGGTCCACCGGTGGGCCCGGGCCGTGCGGCCCCTGCAGCGAGATCTTCGTCGACGCCGGCGCCCGCTTCGGCCGTGACGGCGGGCCCGCCGCCGACGAGGACCGCTACATCGAGATCTGGAACCTCGTCTTCATGGAGTTCGAGCGCGGCGAGGGCGGCGGGAAGAACGGCTTCCCGATCCTCGGCGAGCTGCCGCGCAAGAACATCGACACGGGCATGGGCCTGGAGCGGGTGGCGTACCTGCTCCAGGGCAAGGACAACATGTACGAGATCGACGAGGTCTTCCCCGTCATCGAGGCGGCCTCGGCGATGGCGGGGGTGCGCTACGGCGCCGACCCGGCGTCCGACGTGCGCCTGCGGGTCGTCGCCGACCACGTGCGCAGCGGACTCATGCTCGTCGGCGACGGCGTCCGCCCCGGCAACGAGGGCCGCGGCTACGTGCTGCGCCGGCTGCTGCGCCGCGCGGTGCGGGCGATGCGCCTGCTCGGCGTCGACGCGCCGTCGCTGGCCGACCTGACGGCCGTGTCGAAGGAGCGCATGGCGCGCTCCTACCCCGAGCTCGAGGCCGACTTCGGGCGCATCAGCGAGGTCGTCGCCGCGGAGGACGAAGCGTTCCGGCGCACCCTCGTTGCGGGCACGACCATCCTCGACACGGCCGTGCGGGAGACGAAGCAGGGAGGCGCCACGCAGGTGCCGGCCACCCGGGCCTTCCAGCTGCACGACACCTACGGGTTCCCCATCGACCTCACCCTCGAGATGGCCGCCGAGCAGGGCGTGTCCGTCGACGAGCAGGGCTTCCGCGAGCTCATGACCGAGCAGCGCGAGCGCGCCCGGGCCGACGCGCGCTCCAAGCGCAGCGGCGCCGCGGCGACGGGCGCCTACCGCGAGGTCCTCGAGGCGAACGGGCCGACCGACTGGCAGGCCTACACGACGCTGACGACGACGGGGCAGGTCCTCGCGGTCGTCGACGGCGTCGAGCCCGTCGTGGCGGCGGGGGAGGGGCGCGTCGTCGAGGTCGTCCTCGACCGCACGCCCTTCTACGCCGAGTCGGGCGGCCAGAGCGCCGACGCCGGGACGCTCGTCTGGGACGGCGGCTCGGCCGAGGTGCTCGACGTGCAGCGACCGATCAAGGGCCTCGTCGTCCACCAGGTGCGCGTCCTCGACGGCGAGCTGGTGCAGGGCGCGCAGGTGCAGGCGTCCGTCGACCCGCAGTGGCGCGTCGACGCCTGCCAGGCGCACTCGGGCACGCACGTCGTGCACGCCGCGCTGCGGCAGGTGCTCGGCCCGTCGGCCCAGCAGTCGGGCTCCTACAACCGGCCCGGGTACCTGCGCCTCGACTTCGCCTGGAAGGGCGGGCTGTCCGCGCAGCAGCGGCGGGACGTCGAGGACGTCAGCAACCTGGCGGTCCGCGACGACCTGCCCGTCACCGCGCAGTGGATGACGCTGCCGCAGGCGCGCGAGTGGGGGGCGCTGGCTCTCTTCGGCGAGACCTACGGCGAGGAGGTCCGCGTCGTCGAGATCGGCGGTCCCTGGTCGCGCGAGCTCTGCGGCGGCACGCACGTGCAGCGCAGCAGCCAGGTGGGTCCGCTCGTCCTCACCGGCGAGTCCTCCGTGGGCGCGGGCAACCGGCGCGTCGAGGCCGTCGTCGGCGTCGAGGGCTTCCGCTACCTCGCGCGCGAGCGCGACCTCGTGGCGCAGGTCACCGAGGTGCTCGGGGCCGGCGAGGGCGACGTCGTCACCCGCGTCCGCGACGTCGTGGGGCGCCTGCGCGACGCCGACCGCGAGCTGGCCCGCCAGCGCACCGAGCGCGTCCTCGCGGCGGCGGGGCAGCTCGCCGCGGCGCCGACCGACGTCTTCGGCGTGGCCTACGTCGGGCACGACGCCGGGGAGGTGGCCTCGGCCGACGACCTGCGCACGCTCGCGCTGGACGTCCGCGGCCGCCTCGGCCGCGACCGGCCGGCCGTCGTCGCGGTCGGCGGCGTCGCCAAGGGCCGCCCGTTGGTCGTCGTCGCGACGAACGATCGGGCGCGCGAGTGGGGCGTCCGGGCCGGGGCCATGGTGAAGACGGCTGCCGGCGTGCTCGGCGGCGGCGGCGGGGGCAAGGACGACGTCGCCCAGGGCGGCGGCACGGACGCCGCACGCCTCGGCGAGGCCCTCACGGCGGTGGAGCACCAGGTCGGCGCCGCGGTGACCAGCTGACGGCGGGCACCGTGGCGAGGACGGGCCGTCCACGGCCCCGGCGCAAGCCGGAGCGCGCGCCCTCGAGCGCGCCCGGCGTCGAGGCCGGCGTCGAGACCGGGCGGCCGGAGACGGGGAGCGGGGCCGAGACGACGTCCGCGGCCCCCGGGGCCGTCACCGACGGGCCGCGGCGCGCGCGCCCCGGCGTCCGGCTGGGCGTGGACGTCGGCAGCGTGCGGGTGGGGCTCGCCGCGAGCGACCCGGACGGCCTGGTCGCCACGGCCGTCCAGACGCTGGCGCGCGACCGTCCGCCGCGCGGGGGGGCCGAGGACCGCTGGCGCGCCGGCACCGGGGACTCCCGAGCGGAGGTGGCCTCGAGGGCCGACGAGACACCCGCCGATCTCGTGGCCCTGGCGCGCGAGGTCCGCGAGCGGGGGGCGGTCGAGGTCGTCGTCGGGCTCCCGCGGTCGCTGTCGGGGCAGGAGGGGCGGTCGGCCGGGGCCGCCCGCCAGTACGCTGGCCGCCTCGCCGACCTGGTGGCACCGGTCCCGGTGCGCCTCGTCGACGAGCGGCTGAGCACCGCCGGCGCCCACCGCGCCCTCCACGACGGGGGGACGGCGGGCCGCCGGCACCGGGCCGTGGTGGACCAGGTCGCCGCGGCGTGGATCCTCCAGACGGCGCTCGACCTCGAGCGCTCCTCGGGCCGGCCGCCCGGGAGCCCCGTGCGGCCCCTGGGGCCGGACGGGCGCCGGCGACGCGGCCCGGCCGGCGCCGCACCGCCGGACGACGGCGGCCCGCACCACGGGCCGGACGAGCACGATCAGCACCACCGGCACGAGGAGCACCACCAGCACGGGCACCAGGACGACGAGGTCGGGAGCCGCCGGGGGGCGGGGCGCGCCGACGAGGACGCGGTGCGGGCCGAGGGTCCGCCCCCGGAGGAGGACGCCACCGTGAGCACCACCCGCCAGCCCGCCCCGCGCCCGGGGCCCCGGACGGTCGCCAGCAGGCCCGCCCCCCGCCCGGTCCCCGGGCCGTCCGCCGGGGGGCCGGCGTGAGGCGCCGCCGCACGCCCGTGCGCCCGGACGTCCCGCTCGTCGGCGCCGTCGCCGACCCGACCGCGCCCGACCCGGCCGACGACGCCGCCGGGCGCCCGCGCCGCCGGCGTCGCAGCGGTGCTCGTCGGGCCGTCGCCGCCCTCGTCATGGTGCTGGCGCTGGCGCTCGTCGTGGGCGCCGGCGTCGTCGGCTGGAACTTCGTCAGCCCCCTCCTGGACCGCGAGACGGCCCCCGAGGACTACGCCGGCCCGGGCACCGGTGAGGTGCAGGTCCAGGTGGAGCAGGGCGCCACGGGCCAGGACATCGGCGAGGTCCTCGTGGAGGCCGGGGTCGTCCGCACGGTCGGCGCCTTCGTCTCCGCGGCGGCCGCCGACCCCGACTCGGCGAGCATCCAGCCGGGCACGTACGCCCTGCGCGAGGAGATGTCCGCCGCCGGCGCGCTGGACCTCCTGCTGTCCCCGGCCGCCCGCGTGAGCCTGCGCGTCCAGCTCATCGAGGGCCTGCGCGCCGCGGACGCGCTCGCGCAGATCGAGGCCGACACCGGCCTCGCCGTCGACGACCTGCGCGCCGCCGCGACCGACCCGTCGGTGCCGCTGCCCGCCGAGGCGCAGGGCGACCTCGAGGGCTACCTCTTCCCCGCCACGTACACCTTCGAGCCGGACGTCACGGCCGTCGAGGTCGTCTCCACCATGGTGACGCGCGCGGAGCAGGGCCTCGTCGAGGGGGGCGTGCCGCCGGAGCGGTGGCACCGCACCATGACGGTCGCGAGCCTCGTCGAGGCCGAGGCCTCCCGCGAGGAGGACCGCCCGAAGGTCGCCCGCGTCATCGAGAACCGCGTCGCCGCCGGCATGCCCCTGCAGTTCGACACGACCGTCGACTACGCCACGGGCAAGCGGGGCGTGACGACGACGGACGAGGACCGCGCCACGGACTCGCCCTACAACACCTACGTCTACCCGGGGCTGCCGCCGGGACCGATCAACTCGCCGGGGGACAGCGCCATCGCCGCCGCGGTGAGCCCCGCCGACGGCCCGTGGATGTACTTCGTGGCCGTCAACCCCACGACGGGGGAGACGCGCTTCGCCGTCACCTTCGACGAGCACCAGCAGAACGTCCGCCTCTTCCAGCAGTGGCTGCGCGAGAACGGCAGTGACTGACGCACCGCCTCCGCCCCCGGGCGCGTCGGCGGACGGCGACCGGGGCCCGCGACGGGCGGCCGTCCTCGGCTCGCCCGTCGCCCACTCCCTGTCACCCGCGATGCACCGGGCGGCGTACGCGGCGATGGCCCTCGACGGGTGGACCTACGACGCCCGGGAGATCACCGAGGCCGAGCTGCCCGGCGTGCTCGCGGCGTGCGGGCCCGGGTGGGCGGGGCTGTCGCTGACGATGCCGCTCAAGCGGGCCGTCCTGCCGCTGCTCGACGAGCTCGACGACGTCGCCCGCGCCACGGGCGTCGTCAACACCGTCACCTGGCGGGGCGAGGGGGCCGCGCGCGAGGCGCTCGGCGCCAACACCGACGTCGAGGGGATCGCGGGGGCGCTGAGCCCGCTCCTCGCCGCGGCGCCCGAGCACGGCGTGGTCCTGGGCGGCGGGGCGACCGGGGTCTCCGCCGTCGCCGCGCTGGCGTCCCTGGGCTGCCGCCGCGTCGTCGCGCTCGTGCGCTCGCCCGAGCGGGCTGCCGCCCTCCGGGAGGTGGGCGCGCGCAGCGGTGTCGCGGTGGCGCTCGAGCCCTTCGCCGAGGCGGCCGCCCGCACGGCGGCGGCCGACGTCGTCGTCAGCACGGCCCCGGCCGGGGCGGCCGACGCCCTGGCCGCGGAGGTCGCGGCCGCCGCAGGCCAGGAGCACCGGGGCGTGCTCCTGGACGTCGTCTACGACCCCTGGCCGACCGCGCTGGCGGCCGCCTGGCGGGGCCCGGTCGTCGACGGCTTCGAGATGCTCGTGCGCCAGGCCGTGGGGCAGGTGCGGCTCATGACGGGCGTCGCGCCGTCGCCGGACCTGCTCCGCGAGGCGGGGCTGGCCGAGCGCCGACGTCGCGCCGCGGCGACGCCGGCGCGCTGAGGGCGCGCCGGCAGCGGCGGAGCGAGGCCGGTCGGGCGGTCCACCCGCGCGCCCGGGCGTCGGCCCCGGGCGCGGCTCAAGCCTCCGGCGACGCGTGCCGATGCCCCCGTCGGCCCCTCGCCGCGCCCCCCGCCGCCCCCACCCGGGCGGCCGCGGCCCGGGGCCCTGGAGGCCGCGCGTGAGGACCCGCACCCGCATCGGCGACCTGCTCGTGCAGCAGGGCGTCATCACGCCCGAGCAGCTCGACGAGGCGCTGGCCCACCAGCGGACGACGCGGCAGCGGCTCGGCCAGGCCCTCATCAGCACGCGGGCGATCACCGAGTCGCAGCTCGTCGCGACCCTGGCCGCCCAGGTCGGTCTCGGCTTCGTCGACCTCACCGAGCACCCCGTGGACCCCTCGGCCGTCGCGCGCGTCCCCGCCTCGCTGTGCCGGCGCAGCTGCCTCCTGCCGATCGGCCTCGACGCGGAGCGCCGCCTCGTCGTCGCGATGGCGGACCCGGGCGACGTCGTCGCCCTCGACGACCTCCGGAGCATCACGGGCCTCGACGTCCTGCCCGTCGTGGCGACGCGCGAGGACCTCACCGCCGCCGTCGAGCGCTTCTGCCGCGCGGACGCCGACCTCGACGACCTCACGTCGGCGATCTCCGCGGACGTCGACCCGCAGGACGACCTGTCCCTCGTCGCCGCCGCGGTCGAGGACGCGCCGATCGTCCGCTACGTCAACCTGCTCATCGACCAGGCCATCACCGACCGCGCGTCCGACATCCACATCGAGCCGGGCGAGCACGAGCTGCGGGTCCGCTTCCGCATCGACGGCGTCCTCCACGAGGTCATGCGCTCGCCCCGCTCGGTGCAGTCGGGCGTCATCTCCCGGTTGAAGATCATGGCGGACATCGACATCGCCGAGCGGCGCCGGCCCCAGGACGGCCGCCTCTCGGTGGTGCACCACGGGCGCAAGATCGACCTGCGCGTGGCCACGCTGCCGACCGTGTGGGGCGAGAAGGTCGTCATGCGCATCCTCGACAACTCCACCGCGAGCCTCGACCTCGCCGACCTCGGCTTCAGCGACGCGAACCACGAGCGGTACGCGACGAGCTACCGCAAGCCCTACGGCATGGTGCTCGTCACCGGCCCCACCGGGTCCGGGAAGTCGACGACGCTCTACGCCACGCTCAACATCGTCAGCCGACCCGAGATCAACGTCATCACCGTCGAGGACCCGGTCGAGTACCGGCTCCCCGGCATCAACCAGGTGCAGGTCAACCCCAAGGCCGGGCTGACCTTCGCCGGGGCGCTGCGGTCCATCCTCCGCTCGGACCCCGACGTCGTCCTCCTCGGCGAGATCCGCGACGCCGAGACGGCGACCATCGCCGTCGAGGCGGCCCTCACCGGCCACCTCGTCCTCTCGACGCTGCACACCAACGACGCCCCCTCGGCGATCACCCGGCTCACCGAGATGGGCATCGAGCCCTTCCTCGTCGGGTCGGCGCTCGACTGCGTCCTCGCCCAGCGCCTCGCGCGGCGGCTGTGCGGGCGCTGCAAGGAGGCCTACCGGCCGGACGAGCAGGCGCTCGCGCTCGCCGGGTTCCCGCACGAGCCGGGGACGCCGTTGCCCGTGCTGCACCGCCCGGTCGGCTGCCCGCACTGCTCGCGGACCGGCTACAAGGGGCGCCTCGCGCTCCACGAGGTCATGACCGTCACCGAGGGGGTCGAGCGCCTCGCCGTCGAGCGCGCGTCCTCCTCCGACATCGCCCGCCTCGCGGCGGGGGAGGGCATGACTAGCCTGCGGGCCGACGGCTGGGCCAAGGTGGCCGCAGGGCTGACGTCGGTGGAGGAGGTCCTGCGGGTCGTCGCGTGACGGCGGGCGACCGCGGAGGACTGGCGCGCCGCTGCCTCAAGCGGGGGCCCTCGCGCGCCGATGACCGGCGCATGGAGCTGCAGCCGCTCGGCGACCCGCCGGTCACGCCGTCCCCGCCGACGCCGGGCGTGGCGCCCGACCGCAGCGCGCCGGGCGCTGCGCGCCTCCCCGACACGCTCCTCCCGCAGCCGCGCAGCGGCGACGCCGAGCCCGAGCCGGAGGTGGACGTCGTCGGGGCCCTCGTCGCCATGACGGCGGCCGGGGCCTCGGACCTGCACCTGACGGCCGGCGTCCCGCCGACGGTCCGCGTGCGCGGCGAGCTCGCCGCCCTCCCGGGCTTCCCGACGTGCGAGCCGGGGGCGCTGCGGCGGGGCCTCTACGGGATGCTCACGCAGAAGCACCGCGAGCGCTTCGAGGAGCACCTCGAGCTCGACCTCGCCCACGCGGTCCCGGGGGTGGGCCGCTTCCGCGTCAACCTCTACAAGCAGCGGGGGAGCGTCGGCGCGGCCTTCCGGGCGATCCCGAGCGAGCTGCGAGCGCTCGAGGAGCTCGGCGTGCCGCCGGCCGTCGCGACCTTCGCCCACCTGCCGCGGGGCCTCGTCCTCGTGACGGGGCCGACGGGCTCGGGCAAGTCGACGACCCTGGCCGCCATCATCGACCTCGCCAACCGGACCCGGCGGGACCACATCATGACCGTCGAGGACCCGATCGAGTTCCTCCACCAGCACAAGGGCTGCGTCGTGAACCAGCGCGAGGTGGGGGAGGACACCCGGTCCTTCACCGCCGCGCTCAAGCACGCCCTGCGCCAGGACCCGGACATCATCCTCGTCGGCGAGCTGCGCGACCTCGAGACCATCTCGATCGCCCTCACCGCCGCCGAGACCGGGCACCTCGTGCTCGCCACCCTGCACACGCAGGACGCGGCGCAGACCGTCGACCGCGTCGTCGACGTCTTCCCCGCCGACCAGCAGGACCAGGTGCGCACGATGCTCGCGAGCGCCCTGCAGGGCGTCGTCAGCCAGACCCTCTGCAAGCGGGCCGACGGGCGAGGCCGGGCGGTCGCCACCGAGGTGCTCATGGCGACGCCCGCGGTCCGCAACCTCATCCGCGAGGGCAAGACCCACCAGCTCGCCTCGGCGCTGCAGGCGGGGGGCGCGGCCGGCATGCACTCCCTCGACCAGCACCTCGCCGAGCTCGTCCGCGTGGGCGCCGTCACCTACGAGCACGCGATGGACAAGAGCTCGAACCCGGCCGACCTGGCCCGCCTCTGCGGCCGGGCCTGAGAGGAGCAGCGATGGCGACCGCCACGAAGACCTACGAGTACGCCGTCCGGGACGCCTCCGGCTCCCTCGTCACCGGCTCCCTCGACGCCGCGAACGAGGAGGCCCTCGTCGCCCGCCTCAAGGGCATGGGCTACGCACCGGTGTCCCTGCACGAGAAGGGGACCGGCCTCAACCGGGAGATCACCCTCCCGGGCGGCGACCGCGTCACGCTCAAGGACCTCGCCGTCATGTCCCGGCAGTTCGCGACGATGGTCGGCGCCGGGCTCTCGCTCGTCCGCTCGCTGTCGATCCTCGCGGAGCAGAGCGAGTCGAAGGGCCTGCAGAAGGCGCTCGCGGACGTCCGCGGGAAGGTCGAGACGGGGACGTCGCTGTCCGACGGGCTGGCGGCGCACCCGCGCGTCTTCCCGCCCCTCATGACGAGCATGGTGCGCGCCGGCGAGGTCGGCGGCTTCCTCGACGCGGTGCTCCTGCAGGTCGCCGAGACCTTCGAGGCCGAGGCGAAGCTGCGCGCCAAGATCAAGTCGGCGATGACCTACCCCGTGGTCGTCTTCGTCATGGCGATCCTCGCGACGGCGGGGATGCTCGTCTTCATCGTCCCCGTCTTCGCGACGATGTTCAGCGACCTGGGCGGGGAGCTGCCGCTGCCGACGCAGGTCCTCGTCGTCCTCAGCGACGGCCTGCGCACCGTCGCCCCGGTCCTCGTCGTCCTCGGCGTCGCGGGCGCCGTCGTGTGGGGCCGGGTGCGCCACCGGGAGGGGGTGCGCGGCGTCGTCGACCCGCTCAAGCTGAGGCTGCCCGTCTTCGGCCTCCTCTTCCGCAAGGTCGCCATCAGCCGCTTCACCCGCAACCTCGGGACGATGGTCGCGTGCGGCGTGCCGATCCTCCAGAGCCTCGAGATCGTCGGCGACACGGCCGGCAACACCGTGCTCAAGAAGGCGACCGACGACGTCCGCGAGGCCGTCCGGCAGGGGCAGACGATGAGCGGTCCGCTGGCCCGCCACGCCGTCTTCCCCCCGATGGTCGTGCAGATGCTCGCGGTGGGCGAGGACACGGGGGCCCTCGACGCCATGCTCGCGAAGATCAGCGAGTTCTACGACCAGGAGGTCGAGGCGACGACGGAGGCGCTGACGTCGCTCATCGAGCCGCTCATGATCGCCGTCCTGGGCTCGGTGATCGGCGGGATGATCGTCGCCCTCTACATGCCCATCTTCAGCGTCTTCGACCTCATCCAGTAGAGCCGTCCGACGTCGCAGCAGGAGCGCCCTCGTCCGGTGGACGGGGGCGCTCGTGCGTGGGGGGCCGAGCGGGTGACGGAGCTCCGCAGCGGGTTTGACCCCTCAAGGACGGCACCACGTGACCGATCTGGAGGGGGCAAGGAGTCGCGAAGCGCATCCCGCGCGCGGGCCCACCGGGCGACTCGACCTCTTCCTCCCAGGAGACCAGCCCATGATGGCTCGCATCCAGAAGTCGATCCGCGAGAAGGACGCCGGCTTCACCCTCATCGAGCTCCTCGTCGTCATGATCATCATCGGCGTCCTCGCCGCGATCGCCGTCCCCGTCTTCCTGTCCCAGCGCGCCAAGGCGCAGGACAGTGCAGCCAAGGCTGACGTCTCCACCATCGGCAAGGAGATCGCGACCTACTACGTCGACGGGACGGCCAAGCCCATCCTGAGCCAGGTGGCGGCGACCGCGACGGCGCGTGGCAAGTACCAGCTCACGCCGACGGGCGGTTCGGCCCGAGACATCGGCGTCGCCAGCGACAACGTCGTCCTGACCGACACCTCGGCGAAGATCGTCGACTCGACCGACTGGTGCGTCGCCGTCGTCAACAGCAAGGGCGACACAAAGAACTGGAAGTACTCGGCGGCCGGGGGCCTCACCTCTGGCACCTGCTGATCGACCACGCTGCCGGGGGCTGCGAAAGCGGCCCCCGGCCTCGTAGCCAGGAGACGGAGACGCGAGTGGGTGAAGATCAGGACGAGGGCTTCTCGCTCGTCGAGGCCGTGGTGGCCGCGATGGTCCTGGCGATCGGCGCCGTCGCCGTCGCGTCGGTCCTCATCGGGGCGCTCGACCTCTCCCGCGGCAACAGCCAGCGCGTCCAAGCGGCCGCGCTCATGACCGCCGAGCTCGAGGCGGCGCGGGGTGTGGCCGTCGACGACCTGCTGCCGGGCACGACCACGCGGACGGTCACCCAGCAGGGCACCACCTACACCGTCGAGCGCGCGGTGGCCTGGCTCTCCAGCGGCGCCGGCGCGAACGCCTGCCTCGTGTCGACGGCGCGCACCGTGACGAAGACCGTCGGCGTGACGGTCACCTGGCCGGCCATGGGGCGCACCCAGCCGGTGCGCGGCGACACGCAGCTGTCGCCCGGGCCCACGTCGCCAGCGCTCACGGGCCAGCCCGGCGCCGTCGCCGTCGTCGTCGCCGGGGCGGACGGCGGGGGAGTCCTCGGCGTGCAGGTCACGCTCGTCGGACCGACGCCGTCGACGGCCACGCGGACGGCGACGACGAGCAGCACCGGCTGCGCGTCCTTCCCGGACGTTCCCGCCGGGACCTACCTCGCCACCGCCTCGCTCAACGGCTACGTCGCCCCGACCCAGGCCGCCGCCGCGCTGACGGGCTCGTTCACGGTCGTCCCCGGCCGCGTCGCGCGGCCCCGCACGACGCTCGACCGGTCGGGCGCCATCACCGTCATGACGACGGCGCCCTCGTCGAGCCCCGCGGGCGTCCAGCGGACGGGCATGCCGCTCACCCTCGACGCGCCCTTCTCGCTGCCCACCACGCGCCGCCTCCACCCGTCCTGCGCCACCGTCCCGGCGGGGTCTGCGGACTGCCTCGTGGAGGGCTCGGGCGGCACCACCCACCGCGCCGGCGGCCTGTTCCCGGGCACCTACCAGGTCCGCGGCTGCGCCCCGTCCACGACCGGTGGCGTCAGCGTCGTGGTCCCGCCGGGAGGGTCGCCGACGGCCACCCTCCCGTTCGGCACCGCGGTGCTCCAAGGCCCGAACAGCGGCAGCGGCGCCCTCCCGGCGACCGTCTACGTGCGCCCGGGCGTGGGCAGCGCCTGCGCGGGCGCCGCCACCCTCGCCCTCAGCACGTCGGCGGGCACCGCGGTGCCGCTGCCGGACGGGCCGTGGCAGGTCTCGCGCTACGAGTCCTTCAGCTCCTCGGCGGCGGCGACGCTCACGGCCGGCCAGTCGGTCACCGTGACGGTGCCGACGTGACCGCTCGGCCGGGCGCCGAGCCGCCCTCCGGGGGCGAGCGCGTCCCGGGGGCGACGCGCGGCGACGAGGGGGTGTCGCTCGTCGAGCTGCTCGTCGCCATGGGCATCACCTCGGTGCTGCTCGTGGCGATCGGCGCCGTGCTCGTGGCGGACCTCAAGGGGGTGACGGACGTCACCGCCAAGACGACGGCCAACGCCGAGGTGCGCCTGGCGGCCGACGTCATCGGCCGGCGGCTGCGCGTGGCCACGCCCGCCTCGCAGACCACGCCCGCCTTCCTCACGACGACGCCGTCGGAGGTGAGCTTCACGGCGAGCGTCCAGGACGCCGTCTGGGCCGCCGACCCGGCGCAGGCGGCGCAGGACCCCCCGCTGACGACCGTCACCTACCGCTACGACGCCGTGCGCGACTGCCTGACCGAGACGCTCGCCCCGGCGACCGGCGCGCCGCGCACCACGTGCCTGCTCCGGGGGACGAGCTCCGGCCAGGCGCTCTTCACCTACTACGCCGACACCACGGGGACGGTGACGACCACCACCCCCGCCGCCGTCCGCAGCGTCGGGCTGGCGGTCTCGTCCTCCGCGACCGGCACCGGCCGCACCTCCACCAGCACGGTGACGACGCTCGTCACGTGCCCCAACACCGTCCCGAGGGCCTGATGACCACTCCTGCCCCGTCCCCGGCCCGCCCTGCCACGCGGTCGTCGGCGCGTCCAGGCGCACCGGCACCGGCGGGTCCCCTCCGGCGGTGGCGCGCGCGGACGGACGAGGACGGCGAGCGGGGGAGCGCCCTCGTGCTCGTCGTCGGGGCCGTCAGCGTCCTCACGGCCTTCGCCCTCGTCGCCCTCATGGCCGCCGTCACCGCCGCCCCGCTGAGCCGACGTGCCCAGGACGTGCGGACGGCGACGGCCGCCGCCCAGGCGGGGCTCGACGACTACCTCTCGCGGCTCGTGGCCAACCCCAGCTACTACACGACCGCCGGCACCGGGGTCGACCCGGCGAACCCCGCCTTCGCGGCGGGCGGGGCGCCGGTGCCCGGCGCCGCCGGCGGCCGCTTCAGCTACCAGCTGCTGACGACGCCGTCCCAGACCGCCCAGTCGGGCGTCATCCGGGTGCGGGCGACCGGCGTCTCACGCGGCGAGAAGCGCACGCTGACGGCGTCGCTGCGCCACTCCGGCTTCCTCGACTACGTCTACTTCACCGACCTCGAGGTGACCGACCCGGCGCTCGTCCCCCTCCCGTCCGTCGCGACGTGGGTCGTCAACGCGGCCGGCGGCTTCGTGAACCCGCCGTCGGGGTCGAGCTGGGCCCCCGACCCCGCCGTCTACGCGCAGAAGTGCGGGTCCTACTACTACGCCGGACGTCACGCGCTCGAGTACGGCGGGCTCAGCGTCTCGCGCTACACAGCCTCGTCGACGACGCCCATCATGGTCGCGGACGGCGGCGGCGTGCTGTCCGCCAGCCTCGACTACGGACGGACCGTCTACTTCGCCTGCCAGTCCATCTTCTTCGGCTACAACGACGTGCTCACCGGACCCGTCCACACCAACGACGCGATGGCCATCACGGGCGGCTCCTCGGTCACCTTCACGAACCCCGTCACCGAGACGGGCTGGGCCGACGGCACGACGCCCGCCCCGAACCCCGCCTCGCGCTGGTGGGGCGACGGGTCGCCCACGAGCGCCAGCGCGAAGCCCGCCTACGCACCCGTCCTCCAGCTGCCCGGGTCGAACGGCGACCTCAAGGCGCGCATCCAGTCCGAGGGCCGCTCGGCGGGGTGCACCTACGTCGGGGAGACGAAGATCACCTACACGGGCTCGACGATGACGGTGCTCAGCCCGCAGACCACGACGACGACCCCCGGGTGCTTCGACGCCTCCCGGCGGACCCAGGCGCAGAGCTGGGCCGTGCCGCCGCTCGTCTACGTCGACGACCTGCCCGGCGCGTGCCCCAGCCCGGGCGCCGCCGCCGGCCACCCCCTGGCGAACGAGGTCGCCGGGGGGCAGACGAAGGTCTCCTACGGCTGCGCCAACGGGACGGCCTTCGTCAGCGGCACCCTCAGCGGCCAGACGACGCTGGCGACGGCGCGCGACGTCGTCGTGACCGGCGACCTGCAGTACGCCAGCGGCCTCACGGGCACCGACGTCCTCGGGCTCATCCCCAACGGCTTCGTCTGGGTGTACAACCCGCAGACCGCCTCCGGCACGCGGCTGCTCAGCACGCCGGTCAGGCGCATCGAGGCGGCGGTCCTGTCCGTCGGCCACAGCTTCGTCGTCCAGAACTTCGACCGGGGCGGCGAGCTCGGGACGTTGACCGTCCGAGGGACGATCGCCCAGAAGCACCGCGGCATCGTCAAGCAGGGGAGCAACGGGTACGTGAAGGACTACGTCTTCGACAAGCGGCTGGCCAACCTCCCTCCGCCCTTCTTCCTCAGCCCCGCCGACTCCCCGTGGACGGTGGCGCGGGTCACCGACGGCTGAGCCGGGCCGGTGATGCTCGCGCTCGTCGTCGCCTGCGCCGTCCTCGGGCTGCTCGTCGGCTCCTTCCTCAACGTCGTCGTCCACCGCGTGCCGGCGGGGGAGTCGGTCGTCTCCCCGCCGAGCGCGT
This sequence comes from uncultured Pseudokineococcus sp., assembly GCF_947499845.1. Taxonomy (GTDB): domain Bacteria; phylum Actinomycetota; class Actinomycetes; order Actinomycetales; family Quadrisphaeraceae; genus Pseudokineococcus. The sequence continues at coordinate 146,437 of NZ_CANMPM010000004.1, read as the reverse complement.
GCCCGCGGTGCGGCCACCGGCTGCGCGCCCGCGACAACGTGCCCGTCCTCTCGTGGGTCCTCCTGCGGGGGCGCTGCCGCGACTGCCGGGCGCCCATCAGCCCGCGGTACCCGCTGCTCGAGCTCGGCACCGCCGTCCTGCTCGCCCTGGTGGCCCTCCAGGTCGGCTGGTCGCCCGCGCTGCCGGCGTTCCTCTACCTCGGCTGCGTGGCCGTGGCGCTCACCGCCATCGACCTCGAGCACCACCGCCTCCCGGACGCGATCGTCCTGCCGTCGTACGTCGTCGGGGCCGTGCTGCTCGTGGGAGCGGCTGCGCTGCAGGCGGACTGGTGGGCGCTCGCACGCCTGGGCGTCGGCCTCGCGGTGATGTGGCTGGGGTACTTCGGCCTCGCGCTCGCCAAGCCGGGCGGCATGGGCTTCGGCGACGTCAAGCTCGCCGGGCTCCTCGGCATGCACCTGGGCTACCTCGGCTGGGCCGAGCTCGCCGTCGGCGCCTTCGCGGCCTTCCTCGTCGGGGGGCTGGTCGGCGTCGTCCTGCTCGCCACCCGGCGGGCCGGGCGGAGGTCCGCCATCCCCTTCGGCCCCTTCATGCTCCTCGGCGCGGCCGTCGGCGTCGCCGCCGGGCCCGGCCTGGCCGCCGGCTACCTCGGCCTGCTCGGCGTCGCCTGACCCGTGCTCGACGCGAAGGGGGCGTCACCTTCGCGGAAGGGGGCCTCCAGGTGTGAAGGGGGCGTCACCTTCGCGGAAGGGGGCCTCCAGGTGCGAAGGGGGCGTCACCTTTCCGGGAGCGGGGCCTCCGGGGGTGAAGGAGACGTCACCTTCGCGAGGGTGGGGCTTCCGGGGGTGAAGGGGGCGTCACCTTCGCGGGGGCGGGGCCTCTCGGGGTGGAGGGGGCGCCACCTTCCCGAGGCGAGGACGGCGCGCCCCGTCCCTCGGACGGCTCAAGGCCCGGCCGGGGCTGCCGATGGGACCTCGACGGCATCCGCCCGTCGCCCCACCGCCCGCGCCGCGGGCGCCGACCTCCCGGGAGGCTCCCGTGCCCCGCTCGAGCATCGGCCTCGACATCGGCACGTCCGGCGTGCGCGCCGCCGAGGTGGCGCTGACGAAGGCCGGGCCGGCGCTCGTCCGCTTCGCCTCGGTCGCCCTGCCCCACGGGGCGGTCCGCGACGGCGACGTGCTCGACGGGCCCGCCGTCACGGCCGCGCTGAAGGAGCTGTGGGCGGTCGGCGGCTTCCGGTCGCGGAAGGTCGCCGTGGGCGTCGCGTCCCAGCGCGTCGTCGTCCGCTCGGTCGACCTGCCGAAGATGCCGCCCGAGGACCTGCGCAGGGCGCTGCCGTTCCAGGTCGCCGACGTGCTGCCCATGCCCGTCGACCAGGCGGTGCTCGACTTCCACCCCGTCGAGGAGCGCACCAGCGAGGGCACCACGACGGTGCGCGGGCTGCTCGTCGCCGCCTCCGAGGACGCCGTCATGGCCCGCGTCGAGGCCGTCCGCGCCGCGGGCCTGCGCGTCACGGGCGTCGACCTCGCCCCGTTCGCGGCGCTGCGCGCCGTCGCCAGCCCGGCCGGCTCCCGCGAGGGCGCCGAGGCGGTCGTCGACATCGGCGCCCGCGTCACGCAGGTCGCCGTCCACACCGACGGCGCGCCGCGCTTCGTGCGCGTCCTGACCGGTGGTGGTGACCGCGTCGTCGACGAGCTCGTCACCTCCGGCCTCGACCCCGACGACGCCCGGCGCCTGCTGCGCGACGAGGGCGTCCACGTCGACGCCCGCGCCGACGTGGGCGACCCGCGCTCGGCCGACGTCGTGACCCGCGCCGCCGAGCGCCTGGCCGACGGCGTGCGCGGCTCTCTCGACTACTACACCGCCACCCAGGGCGGCGACCCGCTGCGCGGCGTCGTCCTCGTCGGCGGCACTGCCCTCGTGCCCGGCTTCGCCGACCTGCTCTCCGAGGTCGTGGGCCTCCCGGTCCGTCGCGGCGACGCGCTCGCGCGCCTCGTCGTCGGCCCGACGAGCGACGACGGCCCGGCGGCCGAGGTCGCGACCCTTGGCGCGGTCCCGGTCGGCCTGGCGCTGCGTGGTGCGGCGTGAGCTTCGCGAGCCCCTTCGCCGGCAGCGGGTCCGGCGCGCCGGCCTTCGCCGTCCCGGGCCAGCGGCGCCAGGACGACAGCGACGTCGAGGTCGTCCGGCTGACGGGCGCGCCGTCGGTCGACCTCCTGCCGCGCGCCGTCGCCGAGGCGGACCGGTTCCGCCGCCTGCAGGTCGGCCTCGCCGCCGCCCTCGGCCTCGTCGTCGTGGGTGCGGCGGCGGCCACCGTGCTGGCCGGCGCGCGCGTCTCCTCCGCGGAGGAGGCGCTCGCCGGGGAGCAGGCGCGCACGGCGCAGCTGCAGGCCGAGCAGGCCCAGTTCGCCGAGGTGCCCCTCCTCGAGGCCCAGCGCACGACGCTGACCACCGCGCGCGACACCGCCCTCGCCCAGGACGTGCTCTGGTACCGCTACTCCGCCCACCTCGCGAACCAGCTGCCCGACGGCATGCGCCTGACGTCGCTCTCGATGCAGCTCGCCGACGGCGCGGCCGCACCGGTCGACCCGGCGGCGACCTCGACGGTCGGCTCCGTCGGCGGGGTGACGCTCTCGCTCGAGGGCAGGACGGTCCCCGACACGGCCGACCTGCTCGACGTCCTCGGCGAGACGCCCGGCGTCCAGGGCCCGTGGGCCGACAGCACGACGGCGGGCGCCGAGGGCGGCACGACCGTCCAGGCCCACGCCGACCTCGACGCCGCGGCGCTGTCCGGGCGCTACGCGGAGGACGCCACGGGCGCCGACGGCGCGGCGGTCACGGGCGCAGCGGTGCCGGTGGCCGACGGCACGAGCACGGCGGGGGTGGGCTGAGATGCGTCTCACCCGGACCACCGCCTGGATCGGCGGAGCCGCCCTCCTCGGCCTCGTGCTCGTGGCGGCGGCGTGGCTGCTCCTCGTGGGCCCGCGCCAGCAGCTCGCCGCGGACCTGCGGGAGCAGACCGCCTCGACCGCCGGTCAGAACGAGCTCCTCACGGCGCAGGTGCGCCGCCTCGAGGAGCAGCTCGGCGACGTGCCGACCACGCGGGCCGAGGTCGCCGCTCTGCGCGAGCAGGTGCCGGCCGACGCCCAGCTGCCCGCCCTGCTGCGACAGGTCACCGAGCTGTCCGACCTCGCCGGGGCCGAGCTCACCGGCGTCACGCCGACCGAGCCGGCGGACGCCTCCGCCGACGCCGCGGCGGCCGTGCCGACCGAGGCGCCCACGGACGCCCCCGCGGACGCCTCCGCCGACGGGGCCGCAGCGACGAGCCCCGCCCCGACCGACCAGACCGCGCAGGGCGGCGTCCAGGTGGTGCCCGTGGCCCTCACCGCCACCGGCTCCTTCGCCCAGCTGCAGGAGCTGCTGCGGCTGGTGCAGGTCGACCTGCCCCGCGCGCTGCTCGTGCGCAGCGTCAGCCTGACCGCGGGCGAGGGGGAGGGCGCGCTGCAGCTGTCCGTCTCCGCGGACGCCCTCGTGCTGCCGACCACGCCCCAGGAGGAGCAGCTCGTGGCCCTGGCCGCCGCGGGCACCACCGCCGCAGGGACCACCGCCGCCGACGGGGGGACGGGCACCGCTGCGGGCCCCGAGCCGGCTCCTGCCCCCGCGCCCGCGGCGACCGCCGGCGCCACCGACCCCTCCGCGGCGAGCGCCGCGGCGCCGCCCACCACGGAGGACCCGCTGTGACCGCTGCGGACGACCACGAGCCCACCACGCCGTCCCCGACGAGGCCGTCCTTCCCGTCGCCGTCCCTGACGCCGTCCTCCCCGGCGACGACGCCGACCCTGGTGGCGTCGTCGCCCGACGACGCCGTCCCGGCGCCGCGGACGCCCGGAGCTGCGGACGGCCCGGTGGCCGGAGGACCGCCGTTCCTCGCGCCGGGCGCGAACCCCTTCGCGGGCCTGGGCCTGGGGGAGGGCTCCGCCGGGACGCCGGACCGCGCCGCCGCGCCGGCCGACCGTCCCGCCGGTGGGACGCCCCTCGCCGGCGACCGCTCGCGCTCGGTGCTCGCGCCGTCGCCGGCGCCCGGCGGGGGCCTGCCGACGTCGCTCCTCGCGCCCGCGTCCGGGCCCCTGCCCGCCCCCCGCCAGGGCGAGCCGCTCGTGCCGTCCTCCTCGGGCCCCGCACCGGCGGCGCACCCCACCACGGCCTCGGCCACGACGACGTCCCCCACCTCGGCGCCGGTCGGGCACGACGCCCGCCTCGCGACGGCGCTCGGCGCCGTCGGTGCCGCTCTGCGCCCCGCGGCGCTCGACGAGCCGACCGTCCCGGGGGACACGTCGGCCGGGTCGCTCGCGAGCTCCGCACGCGCCGCCGGCGCGCGGCCGTCGGTCCTCCCGCAGGCCCTGGCCGCCGCGACCGGAGCGCCCGTGGGCGCGAGCGCGACGGCCGTGGTCCCGGCTGCTGCGGCGTCGACCGCCGCCACCCCGACCGCCGTCGCGTCGACGCTCGCCGCGCCGACCGCCACGGCGGCGAGCGTTCCGCCCCCGACCGCGGGGGCGACGGCCGCCGCCGCACCCGCTGCGCCGCAGCGCCGGCGACGGGTCGCCCTCGTCGTGGCGGCCGCCGGCGCGGCCGCCGTCGCGGCGGCGGCGCTCGTCGTCAGCGGGCTGCCCGGCGAGCCGCCCGCCCTCGAGCCGAGCGCCCTGCCGGTCTCGTCGGTCGCGGGGACCCCCGCCGCCGACCCGGCCGCGGACGGGGCCGTCGACCCGGCCGCCGGTACCGCGGTCGACCCCTCCGCCCCCGCCCCCGGCCCGGACGAGGCTCCGCTGGGCGCCCAGGCCCTCGTCGACGAGCCCGCCGTCCGCGACCCCTTCGCGGCCACCGGCGCCGGCGCCCCCGCCGTCGACCCGGTCGCCGGCACGGCCACCGGCGCGGTCGTGGACCCGACCACGGGCCTGCCGTCCACCCCGCCCGGCGCCTCGGCGCCGGTCACCACGACGCCGGTCACGCCCCTCCCGGACGCGTCCGCCCCGGGCACCTCCGGCTCCTCCAGCGCTCCGGCCGTCACCGCGCCGGCGGTCACCGTCCCGGCCGGCCTGCAGGTCACGTGGACGGACGTGCGCGAGGGCGGCTGGTACGTCTTCACCGTCGTCGACGGCACGCAGGGCACGACGGTCGCCGCGCAGGCGGGCAGCGCCCTCGGCGTCGAGCCCCCCGCGTCCGGCGTCGTCTTCACGGGCCCCGGCACGGTGGCCGGCGACGCGGGCGCCTCCGTCGACAGCGTCGGCCTCAGCACCGGCTCGACCGTCCTGCAGCTCGTCCGGGGAGAGCCCGTCACGCTGCCCTGACCCGCGTCCCACGAGGGCCGTCGTCGCCGCCCCGGGCCCCGCCCGGGGCGCCCAGCCCGCGGACCCCCGGGCCCGGCCCGCGGCGCCGGTGCGAGGATCGCCCGGTGCTGAGGTGGCTGACGGCAGGGGAGTCCCACGGTCCGGCGCTCGTCGGCGTCCTCGAGGGGATGCCCGCGGGCGTCGCCGTGACGACGGCGGACGTGCAGGGCGCGCTCGCCCGCCGCCGCCTCGGCTACGGCCGTGGCGCGCGCATGAGCTTCGAGGCCGACGCCGTGACGCTCCTCGGCGGCGTCCGGCACGGCCTCACCCAGGGCGGCCCCGTCGCCATCCAGGTGGCCAACACCGAGTGGCCCAAGTGGGAGACGGTCATGGCTGCCGACCCCGTCGACGAGGACGTGCTCGCCGCCCAGAAGCGCGGGGCGCCGCTGACCCGACCCCGCCCCGGCCACGCCGACCTCGTCGGCATGCAGAAGTACGGCTTCGACGAGGCGCGTCCCGTCCTCGAGCGCGCCAGCGCCCGCGAGACCGCGGCGCGCGTCGCGCTCGGCGCCGTCGCCGCCGCCTTCCTCGAGCAGGCGGCCGGCGTCCGGCTCGTCAGCCACACCGTGGCGATCGGCACGGCCGGCTCGGCCGACGACGCCCCGCTGCCCGGACCCGACGACGTCGCCGCCCTGGACGCCGACCCGGTGCGCAGCGTCGACCCGGTCGGCTCGGCCGCGATGGTCGCCGAGGTCGACGCCGCCCACAAGGACGGCGACACGCTCGGCGGCGTCGTCGAGGTGCTCGCCTACGGGGTCCCGCCGGGCCTCGGCAGCCACGTGCACTGGGACCGCCGCCTCGACTCGCGGCTCGCGGGCGCCCTCATGGGCATCCAGGCCATCAAGGGCGTCGAGGTCGGCGACGGCTTCCGCACCGCGGCCCGCCGCGGGTCCGCCGCCCACGACGAGATCGAGCGGGGCGACGACGGGCGCCTGCGCCGCACCACGGGTCGCGCCGGCGGCACCGAGGGGGGCATGAGCACCGGCGAGGTGCTGCGCGTCCGCGCCGCCATGAAGCCCATCGCCACGGTGCCGCGGGCCCTCTCGACGGTCGACGTCGCGACGGGCGAGGCGGCGCGGGCGCACCACCAGCGCTCGGACGTCTGCGCCGTCCCCGCCGCCGGCGTCGTCGCGGAGGCCATGACGGCGCTCGTGCTCGCCGAGGCGCTCGTCGAGAAGTTCGGCGGCGACTCCGTGGCCGAGACCCGCCGCAACGTCGAGGCCTACCTCGCCGCGCTGCCGGAGGAGCTCCGCTCGCAGGTCGCGTCCGCCTGAGGGCACGGCCCGGCACCGGGGCTCCCTCGCCCGGGCTGCCGCGTCCGACCGCGACGGCTGCGCCCCAGCGGGTCGGCTGGGTCCTGCCGGGGAGTGCGTCCGACGGCGGGGCTGCGTCCGAACGGGACTGCCGCGTCCGACCGGGGCTGACCTCGAGCGCCGGAGGCCGGGTGGCTCCGGGCGGCGGGGCGACGTCCGGGCTCAAGGGCGACGGCCGCCGTGCCGATGACCGCCGCGGAGGCGCGCCGCCGGCGCGCCCCTGCCCGACGGGAGCGCACGTGGCCGACCGCCTCGCCCACCGCCCGGCCGACCTCCCCGTCGAGCCGGAGGCTCCCGCCGACGCCCCGCGCGTGCCGCTCCCGCGCGGCGCGGTCGCCACGCCGACGGCCTCGACCGACGCCGTCGGAGCGCCGTCGCTCCCGCGCCGCGGTCGCGCCGTCCCCGCTCCGCGGACCGCGGAGCCCCTCGCGTCACGACGCGGCCGCCGGGCGGTCGCGCTCGCGGCGCTCGTCCTCGTCGGTGCGCTGCTCGCCGCGGCCGCCGCCCTCGTCGCCGCCGGGCCGGACGCCGCGACGGCCCTCCTCACCACTGGTCTGCAGCGGCTCCCCGGGGTCGGGCCCCTGGCCGTCGTGGCGCTGGTGGGGGCGGCCGCGGCCACCGCTCCCGGTGGCTGGCGCCCGCGAGCGGCCGCCGTGTCCGTCACGGCCGGTGCTCTGGCCCTCGTCGTGTCCGTCGCGGGCTGACGGGGGCGACGAGCGGCTCGTCCTACGTCGAGGTCGTCGCCAGCGCCGTGGTCACGGCGTCGGCCACCTCGGCCGGCGTCCGGCCCGCGGTCGCGACCTCGGCGGTCGCCACGTCGGCGAAGCCCGGCAGGCGGCGGGCGTGCACGGCGTCGAGGTCGGGGCGGGCGAGCATCGGGCGACCGCGGTCGTCGCCGACCCGCGACCGGGCCTCGGCCAGCGAGACCTCCAGGTGCACGACGTGCGCCCCCGGCCGCGTGGTCGGCAGCCCGCGCAGGGCCGCCGCGGTGCCGGGGTGCTCGACCGCGCCGCCGCCCAGGGAGACCACGGCGTCGTCGCCGCGCAGGAGGTCCGTCACCACCTCGTGCTCGAGGGCGCGGAAGGCCGCCTCGCCGTCGGTCGCGAAGACCTCGGCGACCGTGCGGCCGGCCCGCTCGACGACCACCTCGTCCGCGTCCCGGAACGGCAGGTCGAGCCGCTCGGCGAGCAGGCGGCCCACAGTGGTCTTGCCCGCGCCGAGGAAGCCGACGAGGACGATCACTCGTCCGCCGCGGGGCCGTCGGGGGAGGCTCCGGGCGCTGTTGCCGCGCCGGGAGCAGCAGCGGGAGGCGGCGTCGTGCCTGTCGCCTCCGCGAGCCAGCGCAGCGCCGCCCGGTAGCCGCCCGGGCCCAGCCCGGCCACCACGCCGGTCGCGACGGCGCTGACGTGGCTGTGGTGCCGGAACGGCTCTCGCGCATGAATGTTCGACAGGTGCACCTCCACGAGCGGCGCCGTGAGCATCGCGCAGGCGTCCCGCAGCGCCACCGAGGTGTGGCTCCACGCCGCCGGGTTGAGCACCACCGGCACGCCGTCGTCGGCCGCGTCGTGCAGCCAGCCGAGCAACTCGTGCTCGGCGTCGGTCTGCCGGACCTCCACCTCGAGCCCCAGGGAGGAGCCCAGCTCCCGCAGGTCCTCCGCCAGCTCGGCGTGGGTCGTCGACCCGTAGACGGCGGGCTCGCGCAGGCCCAGCCGGCCCAGGTTGGGGCCGTTGAGGACGAGCACGCGCACGAGGGCCTCCGCGGGGTCGGGTCGGACGACACCGGGATGCTCCCACGGCGTCGGCGGCTGCCGCCGGGGAGGAAGACCTCGTGAGCCGCAGGAACCACCGCAGGTCAGGAGCGCGTCGGTCGCACCCGGAGGGGCTTCGTCCTCCTCTGCGGCGGAGGACGTCGTGCGTCGACGTGGTCGACCAGGGCGCGGATCAGGGCGGCGACCTCCTCCGGGCGTCCGACGACCTGCTCCCAGGAGAAGCGCAGCACCGCGAAGCCGGCGACGACGAGGGCGTCGTACCGCTCGCAGTCGCGCGCGAGCGCGGCTCGTGAGCCGTGCCAGGCGAAGCTGTCCGCCTCGAGCGCGATGCGACGCTCCTCGTCGAGGAGGTCCGGGCGGACGAGGCCGAGGCGCGGCAGGACCACTGGCACCTGGGGGACGAAGGAGCCTGCCCCGGCGGCCAGGGCGGTGGCGCGCAGCGCCGACTCGAACGGGTTGTCGCTGCGAGCGTCGGCGGCGTCCGCCACGGCGATGATCCGGGCGCGCCCGGCCCCGCGGAGAGCGGCGGCCGCGCCCCGGAGGTCGGCGGCGTCCACGAGGCCGCGCCGCAGGAAGCCGTCCGCCACGCCGAGCGCCTCGGGGAAGGGCAGCGAGCGCGAGCAGTCCAGGACCGTCCGCAGCGGTGCCGTCACCGGACCGTCGACCTCGTCGGCGCGCAGGTCGGCGTAGTGCAGGCGCGTCCCCGGTGGGCACCGGCGGTGGGCGTGCCGCGGCACGGTCACGCTGCACCGGGTCGGGCGGTGGAGGGGCTCGACCATTCAGAGCTGGGCGGCGCTCGCGTGCGAGGCGACCCCGCGTGCGGCACCGGCCGCCAGCACGGCGGGCGGCGCTCCCGCCAGGCCCCACGCGCCGCGTGCGAGCCGCACGACCTCGCCCCCGGCGGCCGCCCTCTCGAGCGTCCCCCGGCTCGCGCAGCGGAGCAGGGCGGCGCGGCTCGCGACGCCGCCGCGGCGCGCCAGCTCGTCCGCCAGGGCGCCGACGTCGTCCACCCGGCCAGCGTCGACCGGCGCTGCCCGGACCCGCAGCGGCCGTCCACAGCCACCGGGTCCGCCGACGGGGAGGACGAAGCTGCGATCACGGCTCGTCGTCGCAGGTCAGAGGGCCGCGAGCCGATCGAGGCCGTGCTTCGTCCTCCTCCACGGCGCCGTGGGCCAGGCGGGGCTGGCTAGGGTCGCCCGGTGAGCGAGGACACCGCAGCGCCCGCGTCCGCCGGCGAGCCGACCGTCCGGGCGACCACCCGCATCACCGTGGCGGGGGAGCGGCCCTACGACGTGCTCGTGGGCCGCGGTCTCCTCGGCGAGCTGCCGGGCCTGCTCGGCGACGGCGTGCGCAAGGTCCTCGTCGTGCACCCGCGGGCCCTGCGCACCACCGGCGAGGCGGTGCAGGAGGACCTGCGGGCCGCCGGGTACGAGGCCCTCGTCGCCGAGGTGCCCGACGACGAGGACGCGAAGTCGGCGCAGGTCGCCGCCTTCTGCTGGGGCGTGCTCGGGCAGGCGTCCTTCACGCGCACCGACGCGGTCGTGGCCGTCGGCGGGGGCACCGTCACCGACCTCGCGGGCTTCGTCGCCGCCACGTGGCTGCGGGGCGTCAAGGTCGTGCACGTGCCGACGACGCTGCTCGCGATGGTCGACGCCGCGGTCGGCGGGAAGACGGGCATCAACACGGCCGAGGGCAAGAACCTCGTGGGCGCCTTCCACCCGCCCGCGGGCGTGCTCTGCGACCTGGCCGTCCTCGAGAGCCTGCCCGTGCACGACCTGCTCGCCGGCATGGCCGAGGTGGTCAAGACCGGCTTCATCGCCGACCCCGTGATCCTCGAGCGGATCGAGGCCGACCCGCAGGCGGTCCGGGACCCGTCCTCGACCGTGGTGCGCGAGCTCGTCGAGCGCGCGGTCGCCGTCAAGGCCGACGTCGTGGGCCGCGACCTGCGCGACCTCGGCGACCGCGAGGTCCTCAACTACGGCCACACGCTGGGCCACGCCATCGAGCTCGTCGAGCGCTTCGCCTGGCGCCACGGCGCCGCCGTCAGCGTCGGCATGGTGTTCGCCGCCGAGCTCGCCGCCCTGGCGGGGCGGCTCGACGAGGCCGTCGTCGAGCGCCACCGCTCGGTCCTCGGCTCCCTCGGGCTGCCGCTGACCTACCGCGGCGACCGCTGGCCCCAGCTGCTGCAGGCGATGGGCCGCGACAAGAAGACGCGCGGGGACCTCCTGCGGTTCGTCGTCCTCGACGACGTCGCCCGTCCGACCCGCCTCGAGGGACCCGACCCCCAGCTGCTCGCCGCCGCCTACGCGAGCATCAGCCGCGACTGAGCCCGGCGGCCCCGTCGCGGCCGGGCTCCCGGGTGCCCCGGAGCCACGCCCGTGCGACGGTCCGGTCATGCCTCCCACCGCCGACCGCTCGCCCACGCCGACCGAGCACCTGGGGCGCGTGTCGCCCACCGGGTACGCCCACGTGCGCGTCACCGTGACCGACATCGCCCGCTCCCGCGCCTTCTACGACGCCGTCTTCGGCTGGGACGTGGCCTTCGAGGTGCCGGAGGACGCCGACGAGGCCACCCGCGAGCAGCTCGGCTTCCTCTTCGGCGGGGTCATCTACGCCTTCGGGGGCGGCCTCTTCGGCCTGCGCCCCGTGGCGCCGGGCGGCGACCGCTTCGACGAGGACCGCGTCGGTCTGGACCACGTCTCCTTGACCGTCGCCCAGCGCTCGGAGCTCGACGCCGCCGCCGAGGTGCTCGACCGCCTGGGCGTGGCCCACGAGCCCGTCAAGGACGTCGGCGGCTACTCCATCCTGGAGTTCCGCGACCCCGACGGCATCGCCCTGGAGCTCACGGCCCTCACCGGCTGAGCGCCCCGGCGAGGAGCCCCGGCGGCGGGGGGCCGGACGGCGCGCGCCGGAGGGGGCCGCGGACGGCGGTAGCCTGGCCCCACCGCCCCGGACGACCGCGCGCCCCGTCGCGCTCGACGGCGGCCGGCGCACCCCTCGGGGCGCGCGCCGTCGCCGCGGCCGGGCACGACCACCCGCACCCGACGGACGGACTCCCGTGGCCTCGACGAACGACCTCAAGAACGGCACCGTGCTGAAGATCGACGGACAGCTGTGGTCCGTCGTGGAGTTCCAGCACGTCAAGCCCGGCAAGGGCGGCGCCTTCGTCCGCACGAAGATGAAGAACGTGCTCTCGGGGAAGGTCGTCGACCGCACCTTCAACGCCGGCGCCAAGGTGGAGACGGCCACCGTCGACCGCCGCGACATGCAGTACCTGTACCGCGACGGCGCCGACTTCGTGTGGATGGACCCCGAGACCTTCGACCAGCTGATGGTGCCCGAGGCCACTGTCGGTGACGCCGCCAACTTCCTCCTCGAGGGCGCCACCGCGCAGGTGGCGATGCACGAGGGCGAGCCGCTCTACGTCGAGCTGCCCACCTCGGTCGTCCTCGAGGTCACCTACACCGAGCCCGGCCTGCAGGGCGACCGCTCCACCGGCGGCACGAAGCCGGCGACGGTCGAGACCGGCTACCAGATCGCCGTTCCGCTGTTCCTCGAGAGCGGCACCAAGGTCAAGGTCGACACCCGCACGGGCGACTACCTCGGTCGCGTCAGCTGACGTGGCCGCCCGCAGCAAGGCCCGCAAGCGGGCCCTCGACGTCCTCTACGAGGCCGAGCAGCGCGGCCTGCCGCCCCTCGAGCTGCTCTCGCAGCGGCTGGCGTCGACCAACCCCTCGGACCCGGGCGCTCCGCCGATGCCCGAGTACGCCGTCGAGCTCGTCGAGCTCGTCGTCACCCACCTCGCGCGCGTCGACGAGCTGCTGGCGACCTACTCGCAGGGCTGGACGGTCGAGCGGATGCCGGACGTCGACCGCGCCGTCCTGCGCCTCGGCGCCGCCGAGCTGCTGTGGGGCGACGTGCCGGGCCCCGTGGCCGTCGACGAGGCCGTCGAGCTCGCGCGGGCGCTGTCGACCGACGACTCGCCGGGCTTCGTCAACGGGGTGCTGGGGCGCCTGCTGGAGATGAAGCCGGCCCTCACGGCCTGACGGTCCGCGTCGGGCCGGGTCCGTCGCCTGGTCCGGGGTGGCCGGTCCGCGTCCGGCTCGCCGCGGCTCCGGGCACTGGCTTCGGCGCGCCCGGGTCGGTTGCCGCTCGGGTCGGGGCGCCGGCCTGACGTGCCCCTCCGCCCCGGCGCCCCGGACGCTCGTGCCCTGGTGTCCGGCGCGCCGCGGCTCCGGACGCTCGTGCCGCGGCAGGCGGAGCGGGTCACGGAGCTCCCTCGCGATCGCCGACCGTGGACGCCCCGGACGCACCCGACGCCCCGGACGCACGAGAGCCGCACCACCCGAGTCGGTGGTGCGGCTCTCGTGCGTCCGGGTGCGCCTGTGGGAGACAGGCTCAGACGTCCGGCAGGGCCACGGCCCGCCGGGCCTCCTCGCTGAGGACGTCCCAGCCGATCAGCCGCTCGGTGAGGGCCGAGGGCGGCAGGTCGAAGATCACCGCGAGCGAGCGCAGGTCGTCGACCCGGATCGGCATCTCGTCGGACTGCTCGTCCCCGCGCGCCTCGCGGATGTCCGCGAGGTAGCGCAGCAGCGGGCCGGACTGCTCGGTGGGGACGCGGCGCAGCGCCTCCAGGTCGAGCACGAGCCGGGGCGGCGGCAGGGCCGTCTCCCCGGGCGTCGTCTCCGGCAGCAGCGCCGTGACGGGCACGTCGTAGAACTCCGCCAGCTCGGCGAGCCGCTGCACGGTGACGGCCCGGTCGCCGCGCTCGTACGAGCCGACGACGACGGCCTTCCAGTGACCCTGCGACTTGGCCTCGACGCCCTGCAGCGACAGTCCCTGGCGCGTCCGGACCGACCGCAGCCGGTTCCCGAGCACCTTCGCGTACTCCGATGCCACTGCACCCCTCCTGGTGGGCCGGGCACCGGCGCGAGGTCGTCCCGCGTCGTGCCGACCGGGCTAGATCGTCACTCAGCGTCACTGGACCGTCAAGCGCCGCCACCCGTTGGGTCCACGGCGTCCACCGGTCGGTGGCCCGCGACGACGGGCGTCCGCCTGCCGGGCGGGCGGTCCGGGGGGTGGGGCGCCGGCTGCTAGGTTCCGGGCGACCGACGTCCTTCAACCTCCGTCCCGAGAGGCGGGGAAGGAGTCGCCGCCATGGCGTCCGCGCGCCCGGTGCTCGAGGCCCCGGAGATCAGCAGGGTCCTCACCCGCATCGCCCACGAGGTCCTCGAGCGCAACCGGGGGGCCGACGACCTCGTCCTCCTCGGCATCCCCACCCGCGGCACCCACCTCGCCCGCCGCGTGGCCGAGCGCCTCGTGGCCGCCGAGCCCGGGGCCGGGCCCCTCGAGCAGCTCGTCGGCTCCCTCGACGTGACCATGCACCGCGACGACCTGCGCCGGAACCCCGTCCGCGCGCTGGGGCGCACGAGCCTGCCGCCCGGCGGCGTCGACGACTGCGTCGTCGTCCTCGTCGACGACGTCCTCTTCTCCGGGCGGACGGTGCGGGCTGCGCTCGACGCCCTCTCCGACCTCGGCCGCCCCCGTGCGGTGCGCCTGGCCGTCCTCGTCGACCGGGGCCACCGCCAGCTGCCGATCCGCGCCGACCACGTCGGCAAGAACCTGCCGACGGCGGCGGAGGAGAGCGTGCGGGTGATGCTCGAGGAGGTCGACGGGCGCGACGCCGTGCTCATCAGCGGCCCCGACGACGCCCCCGAGCCGGCCCCTGAGCCCGCCCGCGAGCAGGCTCCGGGTGCGGCGGACGAGGAGGGGGCGCGGTGAGGCACCTGCTGTCGGCGGCCGACCTCTCGCGCGAGGACGCGCTCGAGCTGCTCGACGTCGCCGAGGAGATGGCCGCCACCCAGGCGCGCGAGATCAAGAAGCTGCCGACCCTGCGCGGGCGCACCGTGGTCAACCTCTTCTTCGAGGACTCGACCCGCACCCGCATCTCCTTCGAGGCGGCGGCCAAGCGGCTGTCGGCCGACGTCATCACCTTCTCCGCCAAGGGCTCGAGCGTCTCCAAGGGCGAGTCGCTCAAGGACACGGCGCTCACGCTGCAGGCGATGGGCGCCGACGCGGTCGTGCTGCGGCACAGCGCCTCCGGCGCCGCGCACCGGCTGGCGCACGCCGGCTGGTCGGGCGTCGGCGTCCTCAACGCCGGCGACGGCACGCACGAGCACCCCACGCAGGCGCTGCTCGACGCCTTCACGCTGCGGCGCCGGCTGGCCGAGCGGGCCGGCGGCGACCCGGCCCGAGTGCTCGAGGGCGCGCGGGTCGCCGTCGTCGGCGACGTGCTCCACAGCCGCGTCGCCCGCTCGAACGTCCTGCTGCTCGAGACGCTCGGCGCCGACGTCGTGCTCGTCGCCCCGCCGACGCTCCTGCCGGTCGGCGTCGGCACGTGGCCGTGCCGCACGAGCTGGGACCTCGACGCCGTGCTGCCCGACGTGGACGCCGTCATGGTCCTGCGCGTGCAGCGCGAGCGGATGGGCGGGGGCGGGTTCTTCCCCTCGGCGCAGGAGTACACGCGGCGCTTCGGCCTCGACGGCCGCCGCCTGCGCCTCCTGCCCGACCACGCGCTCGTCATGCACCCCGGCCCGATGAACCGCGGGCTCGAGATCTCCGCGGAGGCCGCCGACAGCCCGCGCTCGACGATCGTCGAGCAGGTCGCCAACGGCGTCGCCGTGCGCATGGCCGCCCTGTACCTGCTGCTCGCCGGAGAGGACGCCGCATGAGCACGACCGACACCCCCGCGCCGACCGGAGCCGCCGGGGACGGCGCCGTCCCGCCGGTGCTCGTCCGCCGGGCGCGGCTGCTCGGCGGCGAGGAGACCGACCTGCTGCTCGCGGGCGGTCGCGTGGCGCGCACCGGCCCCGGCGGGTCGCTCGAGGCCCCGGACGGCGCGCGCGTCGTCGAGGCCGCCGGCCTCGTGGCGCTCCCCGGCCTCGTCGACCTCCACACGCACCTGCGCGAGCCCGGGCGCGAGGACGCCGAGACGGTCCGCACCGGCTCGCGGGCCGCGGCCCTCGGCGGCTTCACGGCCGTCCACGCCATGGCGAACACCGACCCGGTCGCCGACACCGCCGGGGTCGTCGAGCAGGTGTGGCGCCTGGGCCGCGAGGTGGGCCTCGTCGACGTCCGCCCCGTCGGGGCGGTCACCGTCGGGCTCGCGGGGGAGCGGCTCGCCGAGCTCGGCGCGATGGCGACCTCGGCCGCCCGCGTGCGCGTCTTCAGCGACGACGGGAGGTGCGTGCACGACCCCGTGCTCATGCGCCGGGCGCTGGAGTACGTGCGCTCGGTCGACGGCGTCGTGGCCCAGCACGCCCAGGACCCGCGCCTCACCGAGGGCGCCCAGATGCACGAGGGCGTCGTCTCCTCGGTCCTCGGCCTGCGGGGCTGGCCCGCCGTGGCGGAGGAGGCCGTCATCGCCCGCGACGTGCTCCTCGCCGACCACGTCGGGTCGCGCCTGCACGTCTGCCACGTCTCCACGGCGGGGTCCGTCGAGATCCTGCGCTGGGCCAAGGCCCGCGGCGTCGACGTCACCGCCGAGGTGACGCCCCACCACCTGCTGCTCACCGACGAGCTCGTCCGCGGCTACGACCCCGTCTACAAGGTCAACCCGCCGCTGCGCACGCGCGCCGACGTCGAGGCCCTGCGCGAGGCGGTCGCCGACGGCACGGTCGACGTCGTCGCCACCGACCACGCGCCGCACCCGGTGGAGGACAAGGACTGCGAGTGGGCGGCCGCCGCCATGGGCATGACGGGGCTCGAGACCGCCCTCTCGGTCGTGCAGGAGGCCCTCGTCGAGACCGGGCTCCTCGGCTGGGCCGACGTGGCCCGCGTCCTGTCGAGCGCCCCCGCCCGCATCGGCCGCCTCGAGGACCACGGCCGGCCGCTGGCGGAGGGCGAGCCCGCGCACCTCGTGCTCGTCGACCCCGCCGCGCGCCGCCCCGTGACCCCGGAGCAGCACGCGACGCAGGGCCGCAACAGCCCCTACCGCGGCATGGAGCTGCCCGGCCGCGTCGTCGCGACCGTGCTGCGCGGCCGACCGGTCGTCCTCGACGGCGCGCTCGTCGGCGACGAGCCCGCCGGCGCTCCGGGGGCGTCGTGAGCCCGGCGGACGCCCCGGCGGTCCGCGCGTGAGCGAGGAGCAGGCCGGGCTGCTCGTGCTGGTGGCGATCCCCGTCCTGTGGGCCCTCATGTGGTGGGGGTGGCGGCGGCGCTCGCGCCGTCAGCGCGACCTGCCGGCCCCGCCGCCGGCGCCGCAGGACCCCGGCGCGGTGGTGCTCGAGCCCCGCGAGGGCGTGTACGTGAGCACGACGACCGCCGGCGACTGGCTCGACCGCGTCGTCGCCCACGGCCTCGGCCGGCGCAGCGCCTGCGAGGTCGGCGTCTTCGCCGCCGGGGTGTCCGTGGCCCGCGAGGGCGAGGACGTCCTGTGGCTGCCGGCGGACCGCCTGCTGCGGGTGCGCCGCGAGCGGGGCATGGCCGGCAAGTACGTCGACCGCGAGGGGCTCGTCGTCCTCACCTGGCTCCTCGGACCGGGGGAGGACCTCGAGGTCGACACGGGCCTGCGGCTGCGCCGGGACGCGGACGCCGACGCCCTGGTCGCCGCGCTGGCCGCGGTGCTCCCGGGGACGGCGGCCGGGCGCGACGGGCCACGGCCGCAGGAGGACGACGAGAGCCCCCCGGTCGAGGGCCCGCAGGACGAGGGCGCGCAGCACGAGCAGCACGTGGACGGGCAGGACGGCGTGGACGAGCGAGAGGGAGGCGACCGGTGACGAGCACGGGAGCGGAGCCGCTGACGCGGACGAGCGGCGGCGGCGCGGCCGAGGAGGCCGTGCTGGTGCTGGAGGACGGCCGGTCCTTCACCGGGCGCGCCTACGGCGCCCGCGGCACGACGGTGGGGGAGGCCGTCTTCTGCACGGCCATGACGGGCTACCAGGAGACCCTGACCGACCCCTCGTACCACCGGCAGGTCGTGGTCATGACGGCGCCGCACATCGGCAACACGGGCGTCAACGACGAGGACGTCGAGAGCCGGCGCATCTGGGTGTCGGGCTTCGTCGTCCGCGACCCCGCCCGCCGACCCTCGAGCTGGCGCAGCCTGCGGGTGCTCGAGGACGAGCTGGCCGACCAGGGCGTCGTCGGCATCAGCGGCGTCGACACGCGCGCCCTCACCCGGCACCTGCGCGAGCGCGGGGCGATGCGCGCCGGCGTCTTCTCCGGCGACGCGCTGCGCGAGCCGACCACCGGCCGGCGCCTGGAGCCCTCCGAGCTCCTCGTGCGCGTCCTCGACGCGCCCGTCATGGCGGGCGCGGACCTCGCGGGCGAGGTGACGACCCCGGAGCCGTACGTCGTCGAGGCCGTCGGCGAGCCGCGCCGGGGCGTCGACGGGCGGCCCATGACCGTGGTCGCGCTCGACCTCGGCATCAAGTCCCGCACCCCCTGGCACCTCGCGCAGCGGGGCGTCCGCGTCCACGTGCTCCCCGCGACGGCGACGACGGAGCAGGTGCTCGCGCTCTCCCCGCACGGCGTCTTCTACTCCAACGGCCCCGGGGACCCGGCGGCGGCCGAGCACGAGGTCGGCGTCCTGCGCGACGTCCTGTCGCGCCGGCTGCCCTTCTTCGGCATCTGCTACGGCAACCAGCTGCTCGGGCGGGCCCTCGGGCTCGGCACGTACAAGCTCGTCTACGGCCACCGCGGCGTGAACCAGCCGGTGATGGACACGGCCACCGGGTCGGTCGAGATCACCGCCCACAACCACGGCTTCGCCGTCGACGCGCCCATCGGAGAGCCCTTCGACACGCCCTACGGCGCCGCCGAGGTGAGCCACTGGTGCCTCAACGACCGGGTCGTCGAGGGGTTGCGGTGCCTCGACGCGCCGGCCTTCAGCGTCCAGTACCACCCCGAGGCCGCGGCCGGCCCGCACGACGCCGGCTACCTGTTCGACCGGTTCTGCGACCTCATGGCCGCGCCCGACCGCACGCCCGACACGCCCAGCCCCGCCAGCCCCAGCAGGGCCACCGCCGAGGAGACCGACTGATGCCCCGCCGCGACGACCTCCGGTCCGTCCTCGTCATCGGCTCCGGCCCGATCGTCATCGGGCAGGCCTGCGAGTTCGACTACTCGGGCACCCAGGCCTGCCGCGTCCTGCGGGAGGAGGGGCTGCGCGTCGTCCTCGTGAACTCCAACCCGGCGACGATCATGACCGACCCGGAGTTCGCCGACGCGACCTACGTCGAGCCGATCACCCCGGAGTTCGTCGAGGCGATCATCGCGAAGGAGCGCCCGGACGCCGTCCTCGCCACCCTCGGCGGCCAGACGGCGCTCAACACGGCGATCTCCCTCCACGACGCCGGCGTGCTCGAGCGCTACGGCGTCGAGCTCATCGGCGCCGACGTCGACGCGATCCGCGCGGGGGAGGACCGCCAGGTCTTCAAGGAGATCGTGGCGCGCTGCGGCGCCGAGAGCGCCCGCAGCGCCATGGCGCACACCCTGGAGGAGGCGAAGGCCGCGGCCGCCGACCTCGGCTACCCCGTCGTCGTGCGCCCGTCCTTCACCATGGGCGGCCTCGGCTCGGGCTTCGCCAACGACGCCGAGGAGCTCGAGCGCTTCGCCGGCGCCGGGCTGCGGGCGAGCCCGACGAGCTCGGTGCTGCTCGAGGAGTCGATCCTCGGGTGGAAGGAGTACGAGCTCGAGCTCATGCGCGACGCGAAGGACAACGTCGTCGTCGTGTGCTCCATCGAGAACCTCGACCCCATGGGCGTGCACACGGGCGACTCGATCACCGTGGCGCCCGCGATGACGCTCACCGACCGCGAGTACCAGCGGATGCGCGACGTCGCCATCGCCGTCATCCGCGAGGTCGGCGTCGACACCGGCGGCTGCAACATCCAGTTCGCCGTCGACCCGCGCGACGGGCGCATGGTCGTCATCGAGATGAACCCGCGCGTGTCGCGCTCCTCGGCGCTGGCGTCGAAGGCGACCGGCTTCCCCATCGCCAAGATCGCCGCGCGCCTGGCGATCGGGTACACCCTCGACGAGATCCCCAACGACATCACGGCGAAGACGCCGGCGAGCTTCGAGCCGACGCTGGACTACGTCGTCGTCAAGGTGCCCCGCTTCGCCTTCGAGAAGTTCCCGGCCGCGGACGCGTCGCTGACGACGACGATGAAGAGCGTCGGCGAGGCCATGGCGATCGGCCGCAGCTTCCCCGAGGCGCTGCAGAAGGCGCTGCGGTCGCTGGAGAAGCGGGGCTCGACCTTCCACTGGGAGGGCGCCCCGGCCGGCCCGGAGGAGCTCGACTCGCTCATGGCCGAGGTGGCCGTGCCGACCGACGGGCGCATCGTCGCCGTCCAGCAGGCGCTGCGCGCGGGCGTCGACGTCGAGGCCCTGCACGAGGCGACGGGGATCGACCCGTGGTTCCTCGAGGAGATGGCGGGCGTCGAGGAGGTCGCGGCCGAGCTGGCCGCCGCCCCCGAGCTGTCGGTCGACCTGCTGCGCCGCGCCAAGCGGTCGGGCTTCTCCGACGCGCAGGTGGGCTCGCTGCGCTCGCTGCCCGAGGACGTCGTCCGCGGCGTCCGCCACGCCCTGGGCGTCCGCCCCGTCTACAAGACGGTGGACACGTGCGCGGCGGAGTTCGCCGCGACGACGCCGTACCACTACTCCTCCTACGACGAGGAGGACGAGGTCGTCGCCAGCGGACGCCGCAAGGTGCTCATCCTCGGCTCGGGCCCCAACCGCATCGGCCAGGGCGTCGAGTTCGACTACTCGTGCGTCCACGCGGCCTTCGCGCTGCGGGACGCCGGGTACGAGACGGTGATGGTCAACTGCAACCCCGAGACCGTCTCGACCGACTACGACACCTCCGACCGCCTGTACTTCGAGCCGCTGACGCTCGAGGACGTGCTCGAGGTCGTCGCCGCCGAGCAGCGCAGCGGCGAGGTCGTGGGCGTCGTCGTCCAGCTGGGCGGGCAGACGCCGCTGGGGCTCGCCCGGGGCCTCGAGGCGGCCGGCGTGCCGATCGTCGGGACCTCCCCGGCCGCCATCGACCTCGCGGAGGACCGCGGCGCCTTCGGCCGGGTGCTCGCCCAGGCCGGCCTCTCCTCGCCGCGGTGGGGCACGGCCGCCTCGGCCGAGGAGGCCGTCGCCGTCGCCGCCGACATCGGCTACCCCGTGCTCGTCCGGCCGTCCTTCGTGCTCGGCGGCCGCGGCATGGAGATCGTCTACGACGAGGCGACGCTCGCCGGCTACGTCGAGCGCGCCCGGCGCACCGGCGTCGTCGTCAGCCCCGACCACCCGCTGCTCGTGGACCGCTTCCTCGAGGACGCCATCGAGATCGACGTCGACGCGCTCTTCGACGGCGAGGAGATGTACCTCGGCGGCGTCATGGAGCACATCGAGGAGGCCGGGGTGCACTCGGGCGACTCGGCGTGCGTCCTGCCGCCCGCGACGCTCGGGCGCGCCGAGCTCGAGCGGGTGCGGCGCTGCACCGAGGCCATCGCCCGCGGCGTCGGCGTGCGGGGCCTGCTCAACGTGCAGTTCGCCCTGGCGGGCGACGTCCTCCACGTCCTCGAGGCGAACCCGCGGGCCAGCCGCACCGTGCCCTTCGTCGCCAAGGCGACCGGCGTGCAGCTCTCGAAGGCCTGCGCCCGCGTCATGCTCGGCGCGACCGTCGCCGAGCTGCGGGCCGAGGGCCTCCTGCCGGCGCACGGCGACGGCGGCGCCCTGCCCCTCGGCGCGCCGGTCGCCGTCAAGGAGGCGGTGCTGCCCTTCAAGCGCTTCCGCACGCCGGCGGGCGACGTCGTCGACTCCCTCCTCGGCCCCGAGATGCGCTCCACCGGCGAGGTCATGGGCATCGACGTCGACTTCCCGGCCGCCTTCTCGAAGTCGCAGACGGCCGCCTACGGCGGGCTGCCCAGCAGCGGACGGGTCTTCGTGTCGGTGGCCGACCGCGACAAGCGCGCGCTCGTCCTGCCGGTCAAGCGTCTCGTCGACCTCGGCTTCGAGGTCCTCGCCACCTCGGGCACCGCGGAGGTGCTGGCGCGCAACGGGATCCCCAGCACGCTCGTGCGCAAGCACAGCGCCGGCCCGGGCCCCGCGGGCGACGGCGGGCCGGGCGAGCCGACGGTCGTCCAGCGCATCCTCGCCGGCGAGGTCGACGTCGTCGTCAACACGCCGTCGGGCACGGCCGCGCGCGCCGACGGGTACGAGATCCGCGCGGCGACGACGGCGATGGACAAGCCGATCATCACGACGGTGCAGCAGCTCTCGGCGGCCGTGCAGGGCATCGACGCGGCCCGTCACGCCGAGGTGCGGGTGACGAGCCTGCAGGAGCACGCGGCGGCGCTCCACGCCGTGTGGGGCGGCGCGCCGGCGTCACCGGCCGTGCCGTGACGGCCGCCGGCCCGCTGGACGGCCCGGGGGCAGTCGCCGTGGACGGCGTGGAGGCGGGGGCCGAGGTCGTCGACGACGAGGCCGTCGCGCCTCCCGGCGCCGTGGCCGAGCGCGCGGTCGTGCGCTCGGCCGAGCCGGTCGGGGCGTACACGCGCCTCGTGCTCGCGGCCCCGCGCAGCGCCGCCGCGGCGCGCCCGGGGCAGTTCGCGGCGTGCTCGACGGGCGACTCGGGCATGCTCCTGCGCCGCTCTTTCTCGATCTCGTCGGCCGACGCGGAGGCGGGCGAGCTCGTCCTCGTCGTCGCCGCCGCCGGCCCCGGGACCGCGCGGATCGCCGGCCTGCGAGCCGGCGACGTCCTGCCCGTGCTGGCCCCCCTCGGCCGGCCCTTCGCGCTGCCGCCGGCCGGCGAGGGCGTCGTCCTCGTCGGCGGCGGGTACGGGGCCGCGCCCCTGGCGTGGCTCGGCGCCGCGCTGCGGGCCCGCGGCAGCGCCGTCGACCTCGTCGTCGGGGCGGGCGACGCGCGGCGGCTGCTGGGCCACGACACGCCGAGCACCGCCGGCGGTGCCGACGGGGTCCCCGGGGGTGCGGACGCTCCCGTGGACCGGGTCCACGTCGCGACCGAGGACGGCTCGGCGGGCGCGCGGGGGCGCGTGACCGACCTGCTGCCCGACCTCCTCGCCGGGCCGGACGGGAGCGCGGGGCCCGACGGAAGCGCGGGGCCCGAGGAGAGCGCGGGGCACGGCGGGGGAGCGCGGCACGTGCTGGCGTGCGGCCCCATGGCGATGCTCCGGGCCGTCCACGAGGTCGCGTCCGCCGCGGGGGCGACCACCCAGCTGGCCACGGAGGAGTCCATGGCCTGCGGGATCGGGGTGTGCATGACCTGCGTCCTGCCGGTCGTCGGCGACGACGGGCGCACCCGGATGGTCCGCGCCTGCACCGAGGGCCCCGTCTTCGCGGGGGAGCGGCTGCGGTGGGACGCCATCGGAGCGCCCGCGCCGCAGCGCCCCGCGGGCGTGGGGGCCCGCGTGCCCGAGGACGCCGTCGGCGCTCCCGCATCGTCGTCGCCACTGGCGCCGCCCGCCGGCGGCGACGCGGTGCAGCCCGGCGTCGTGGGCGGTCGGCCGTGAGCGCGCCCGCCGCTCCGCGGCCTGCGAAGTCCGCCGTCGACCTCGCGGTGGACCTGGCGGGGACGCGCCTGCGCTCGCCCGTCATGACGGCGTCCGGCTGCGCCGCCGCGGGCCGCGAGCTCGACGCCTTCACCGACGTCGCCGCATTGGGCGCCGTCGTCACGAAGTCGGTGATGCTCAGCCCGCGCTCGGGCCGCCCGACCCCGCGCATGGCCGAGACGCCGGCGGGGATGCTCAACTCGATCGGCCTCCAGGGCGGGGGCGTCGACGCGCTCGTCGAGCACGACCTCCCGTGGCTCGCCGAGCGCGGCGCCACCGCCGTCGTGTCCGTGGCGGGCGGGGACCCGGAGGAGTTCGCCGAGGTGGCCCGCCGCGTCGTCGGCGCGCCGGGGGTGGCCGCGCTCGAGGTCAACATCTCCTGCCCGAACGTCGCGAACCGCGGCCTCGTCTTCGCCTGCGACCCGGGCAGCAGCGCCGCGGTGCTGGGAGCCGTGCGCGCCGCGGTCGGCGACGACGTCGTGCTGCTCGCCAAGCTCTCGCCCGACGTCACCGACCTCGTGGCGATCGCCCGCGCCTGCCTCGAGGCGGGGGCGAGCGGCCTCACCGCGATCAACACGCTCCTCGGCGTGGACGTCGACGTGCGCACCATGCGCCCGCGGCTCGCCGTCACCACGGGCGGGCTGTCGGGGCCGGCGATCCGGCCGGTCGCCGTCCGCTGCGTCTGGCAGCTGCGCGCGGCGATGCTCGCCGGTCTCCTCCCGGAGGCGCCGGTCGTCGGGACGGGCGGGGTCGCGAGCGGGGTCGACGCGCTGCAGATGGTGCTGGCGGGGGCCTCCGCCGTGCAGGTGGGCACCGCCGTCTTCGCCGACCCGACGACGCCGGGCCGGGTCGTCGACGAGCTCGTCGCCCTGCTCGCCGAGCGGGGCTTCGCCTCCGTCGCCGAGGCCGTGGGGTTCGCCCACCGCCCCTGAGCCCGCCACCGTCCGCGGGGGGCGGGTGAGGGGTGCGGTGGCGCGCACGGCGACCTGCGCACCGCGGGCGTCGCGCGGGCGGCGGGGCGCTGACCTGCGGTGACGCCCCGGCCGGGTGCGGGCGGCGTCCGGTGCGCAGGTCGCCGTGCGCGGCGCCGTCGGTGCGGCCCCGGCGCTCTCGCCCGTCGGCCCGGTCACCCGGGAGCGGCCGGGTGCGGTGGGATGGGGCCGTGGACCCCGCGACGCCGCCGCAGCCGCCCGCCCGTCCGACGAGCCCCGCGAGCGGCGGGGGGACGGGGGCGGAGGGGAGCGCCCCGACGCCCTTCGGCGACCGGCTGCGCGCCGCGACGGACGCGCACGGCCCGCTGGCCGTCGGCGTCGACCCGCACCCGGCGCTGCTGTCCCGCTGGGGCCTGCCCGACGACCCGACCGGTCTCGAGCGCTTCGCGCTCACCTGCGTCGAGGCGCTGGGCGGCGTCGTCGCGGCGGTGAAGCCGCAGTCGGCGTTCTTCGAGCGGCACGGCTGCAGGGGGGTCGCCGTCCTCGAGCGGCTCCTCGGCGAGCTGGCCGCCGCGGGCACCCTGTCGCTCCTCGACGTCAAGCGCGGCGACGTGGGCAGCACCATGGCCGCCTACGCGCAGGCGCACCTCGCCGACGGGGCCCCGCTGGCCGCGGACGCCGTCACGCTGTCGCCGTACCTCGGGCTGGGCTCGCTGCGGCCGGCGCTCGACCTCGCCGCCGCCACCGGTCGGGGCGCCTTCGTCCTGGCGCTCACCTCCAACCCCGAGGGGGCGTCGGTGCAGCACGCCCGCGACGACGACGGCACCCCGGTCGCCGCCGCCGTGGCGCGCGGCGTCGCGCTCGAGAACGCCGGGGCGCGGGCTCGCGGCGCGCTCGGCTCGGTGGGGATGGTCGTCGGCGCGACGACGGGCGGGGCCGCCGCCCGGCTCGGCCTCGACCTCGCCGCCACCGCCGCGCCGCTGCTGGCCCCCGGCGTCGGCGCGCAGGGGGCGGGGCCGGAGGACCTCGCGGCCGTCTTCGGCGACGCCCGCCGCCAGGTGCTCGCGACGTCGAGCCGGGGCGTCCTCGCCGCCGGTCCGCGCGCCGCCGACGTCCGCGCCGCGGCGCGCGACCTCGCCGACCGCTGCGCGGTCGCCCTCGCCTGACGGCCGGGGCCGCGGGGGAGCGGCGGCCCCCGGGGGCTCCGGGAGGGGCGAACGGGCGACGACTCGCCCTCCGGAGGCCTCGGGAGCCGACGAACGGGCGACGACTCGCCCTTGCCGGCGCCCGGGAGGGGGGACGGGCGACGGTCGGCTCTCCAGCGGGGCCCGGCCCCGGGCTCGCCGCCCCTCGTTGCCGCCCGCGATCGGGAGTCGCTAGCGTCACGTCACCCGCCGCCGGGGCGAGCGCCCGCGCTCCGCCGCCGGCGACCCGACCCCTTCTGCCCCGAGGTGGACCCGCCGTGCCGCTCCCGCACCTGACCGACGAGCAGCGCGCCGCGGCGCTCGAGAAGGCCGCCCAGGCGCGCCGCGCCCGGGCGGAGATCAAGAACCGCCTCAAGTACGGCCAGGGCTCCCTGGAGCAGGTGGTCCGCGACGGCCAGAGCGACGACGTCGTCGGCAAGATGAAGGTCAGCGCCCTCCTGGAGTCGATGCCCGGGGTGGGGCGCGTCACCGCGCGCAAGATCATGGAGGAGGTCGGCATCTCGGAGTCGCGGCGCGTCCGCGGCCTGGGGGCCCACCAGATCTCCGCCCTCGTCGCGCGCTTCGAGCGCTGAGCGCCGCGGTGGGGCCGGAGCAGGACGCCGCTCGGTCGGACGCGGTGTCGAGCCGTGGTCCTGTTCCACATACCTCAGCCGAGGTCGACGGAAGCCCCCACGCGGCTCGCCTGACCGTCCTCGCAGGGCCGACGGCCGTCGGCAAGGGCACCGTCTCCGCCGACGTGCGGCACCGCTACCCGCAGGTGTGGCTCTCGGTGTCGGCGACGACCCGGTCGCCGCGCCCGGGGGAGGTCGACGGCGTGCACTACCACTTCGTCGACGAGGCGGAGTTCGACCGGATGGCCGCGGCCGGCGAGCTGCTCGAGTGGGCGGTCGTCCACGGGCGGCACCGGTACGGGACGCCGCGCCGACCGGTCGAGGAGGTGCTCGCGCAGGGGCGGCCCGCCCTGCTGGAGATCGACCTGCAGGGCGCCCGCCAGGTGCGGGCCACCATGCCGGGGGCGCGCTTCGTCTTCCTCGCACCGCCCTCGTGGGAGGAGCTGGTCCGCCGGCTCGTCGGCCGCGGCACCGAGGACGAGGCCGAGCGGGAGCGCCGGCTCGCCACGGCCCGCACGGAGCTCGAGGCGGAGCGGGAGTTCGACGTGACCGTCGTCAACGCGGACGTCCGCCAGGCCGGCGACGACCTCGTATCATCGATGGGTCTGCGGCCGCTGCCGGCGACCGACGGCCCCGCCGTCGACCACCCCGGCGGGCGGCAGCAGGGCGCCTGAGGGCGTCGCCGGGCGGCCCGGGACGGGTGCGTGCGGTGCGCGAGCACCGCGCGACCGCGGGGCCGCCGGGACCAGGACGGCCGCAGGAGCGGCAGCACGACTGACAGCACGAGAGGGCCACCGGGACGCATCGGACCGGCGGGCCGCGAGGACGGCGGGCGCCACGGGCGCCGGCCCCGACCGCAGGAGGACCCCGTGTCCGGAACGAGCGCCGCCCCCGAGGGCATCACCGACCCGCCCATCGACGACCTGCTCAAGGCCGCCGACTCCAAGTACGCGCTGGTCATCTACGGCGCCAAGCGCGCCCGCCAGATCAACGCCTACTACTCCCAGCTCTCCGAGGGCCTGCTCGAGAACGTCGGCCCCCTCGTCGAGACCCACGTGCAGGAGAAGCCGCTGTCGGTGGCGCTGCGCGAGATCGACGCCGGCATGCTGACGATCCGCCCGTCCGACGGCGAGGGCGACGCGCCCGAGGGCCTCGAGATGGCCGACGACGGCGGCCTCGACGACCCCTTCACCCCGGGCGACGTCCCCGCTGAGGGCTGACCGCGTGAGCGGCGCCCCCGCGGGCGACCCGCCGGCGGGGCGCCGTCCCCGCGTCGTCCTCGGCGTCGGCGGGGGCATCGCCGCGTACAAGGCCGCCTCCCTGCTGCGGCTGCTCGCCGAGGGCGGCGCCGACGTCCGCGTCGTGCCGACGGAGGCCGCCCTGCGCTTCGTCGGCGCGCCCACGTGGGCGGCGCTCTCGGGGCACCCGGTGGCCACGGGCGTCTGGGAGGACGTCCACGAGGTGCCCCACGTACGGCTCGGCCGCGAGGCGGACCTCGTCGTCGTCGCCCCGGCCACCGCGGACCTGCTGGCCCGCGCCGCGGCGGGCCTCGCCGACGACCTCCTGACGACGACGCTCCTCACCGCGACCTGCCCCGTGCTGCTGGCTCCGGCCATGCACACGGAGATGTGGCTGCACCCCGCGACGCGCGCCAACGTGGCCCTCCTCCGGGAGCGGGGCACCCACGTCATGGAGCCGGCGACGGGGCGTCTCACGGGCGCCGACTCGGGGCCCGGCCGGCTGCCCGAGCCCGAGGACGTCCACGCCGCGGCCCTCGCGCTGCTGGACGAGCGGCGCCCGGCCGACCGCGCGACGTCGGCGCCCACCCCCGACCCGCAGGCCCCCGACCCCGAGGCTCCCGGCCCCGGCGACGAGCCCGCCCACGACCTGGCGGGCCGGCGCGTCGTCGTCTCGGCCGGGGGCACGCGCGAGCCGCTGGACCCGGTGCGCTACCTGGGCAACCGGTCCTCGGGCCGCCAGGGCGTGGCGCTCGCCGCCCGCGCGGCCGCCCGCGGGGCCGACGTCGTGCTCGTCGCCGCCCACCTCGAGGTGCCCCCTCCGCCCGGCGTCCGCGTCGTGCCCGTGGGCGAGGCGCGCGAGCTGCGCGACGCCGTCCTCGCGGAGGCGTCCGGGCCGGGCGGGGCCGACGTCGTCGTCATGGCCGCCGCCGTCGCGGACTTCCGGCCCGAGGCCGTCGCGGCCACGAAGATGAAGAAGGACCCGGGCTCGGACGACGCGCCCGTCGTCCGCCTCGTGCGGACCCCCGACGTCCTGGCCGAGGTCTCCCGCCGCGACCGCGAGGACGCCCGCCCGGGGCAGGTCGTCGTGGGCTTCGCGGCCGAGACCGGCGACGAGGACGGCGACGTCCTCGCCCACGGGCGCGCCAAGCTGGCGCGCAAGGGCTGCGACCTCCTCGTCGTCAACGACGTCGGCTCCGGACGCGGCTTCGGCACGCCGGACAACGCCGTCGTCCTCCTCGGCCGCGACGGCACGGAGCGGCCGGTCGGGCCGGCGCCGAAGGAGGTCGTCGCCGACGCGGTGTGGGACGCCGTGGGGGAGCTGCTGGCCCGCCGCTAGGGTGACGGCGCCCGACCGCCCGTCGCCGGCGCCGCCGCCGCGGCGGCCCACCGGCGCAGGGGGCGGGCCCAGCCAGCAGCCGCTGCACCCGAGGAGCCCCGTGCCCACGAGCCCGTCCGCCCCCAGCCCCCGCGCGCAGGACCTGCGCCTGTTCACCTCCGAGTCGGTGACGGAGGGGCACCCGGACAAGATCTGCGACCAGATCAGCGACGGCATCCTCGACGCCCTCCTCGAGCAGGACCCCCGCAGCCGCGTCGCCGTCGAGACGATGGTGACGACGGGCCTCGTGCACGTGGCCGGGGAGGTGACGACCACCGGGTACGCCGACATCCCGAGCATCGTCCGCGAGACGATCCTGCGCATCGGCTACGACAGCTCGACCAAGGGCTTCGACGGCGCGTCCTGCGGCGTGCAGGTCTCCATCGGCGCCCAGTCGCCCGACATCGCGGCCGGCGTCGACAGCGCCTGGGAGCAGCGCAGCGGCGCCTCGGCCGAGGACGCGCTCGACGCGCAGGGCGCGGGGGACCAGGGCCTGATGTTCGGCTACGCCTGCGACGACACGCCCGAGCTCATGCCGCTGCCCGCGTGGACGGCGCACCGCCTCGCCGAGCGGCTCGCCCAGGTGCGCCGCGACGGCGTGCTGCCGTACCTGCGCCCCGACGGCAAGACCCAGGTGACCATCGGCTACGACGGCGACACCCCGGTGCGGGTCGAGACCGTCGTCGTCTCCACCCAGCACGCGGCCGACGTCTCGCTCGAGGGGATGCTCGCCCCCGACGTCCTCGAGCACGTCGTCGCGCCGGTCCTCGCGACCACGGGCCTCGACGCCGAGGGGGTCCGCCTCCTCGTCAACCCCTCGGGCCGCTTCGAGCTCGGCGGCCCCATGGGCGACGCCGGCCTCACCGGCCGCAAGGTCATCGTCGACACCTACGGCGGCATGGCGCGCCACGGCGGCGGCGCCTTCTCCGGCAAGGACCCGAGCAAGGTGGACCGCTCGGGCGCCTACGCGATGCGCTGGGTCGCCAAGAACGTCGTCGCCGCGGGGCTGGCCCGCCGCTGCGAGGTGCAGGTGGCCTACGCCATCGGCGCGGCGCGGCCGGTGGGCCTCTACGTCGAGTGCTTCGGGACGCAGACGGCGCCGCTCGAGCGCATCACCGCGGCCATCCGCGAGGTCTTCGACCTGCGGCCCGCGGCGATCGTGCGCGACCTCGACCTCCTGCGACCGATCTACGCCCCCACGGCCGCGTACGGGCACTTCGGCCGCGAGCTGCCGGGCTTCACCTGGGAGCGGACGGACCGGGTCGAGGCGCTGCGCGCCGCGGTCGGCTGAGGCGCAGCTCCTCGAGCGGCGCGGGGCGGCCGAGCAGGAAGCCCTGCGCGAGGCGGACGCCGAGGCGCCGCAGCTCGGCCAGCTCGGCGGGCGTCTCGACGCCCTCGGCCACGAGGTCGGCCCCCAGGTCGGCCGCCAGGGCGACGAGCGCCCGCACGAGCGAGCGGCGCGCCGGGCTCTCCGGGAGCCCCCGCACGAGGCTGGCGTCGGCCTTGATGACGTCGGGGGACAGGTCCGCCACGCTCCGCAGGCCGGCGTAGCCGGCGCCGACGTCGTCGAGCGCCACCCGGGCGCCCGCGGCGCGCAGGGCCGCCAGCGCCGCGGGCAGCCCGGGGTGGTCGGCGAGGTCCTCGTGCTCGGTGACCTCGACGACGACCCGCCCCGGCGGCAGCCCGGCGAGGCGCTCGAGCAGCCCGGGCTCGGTGACGAGAGCGGGCCCGGCGTTGACGGCGAGGTGGAGGTGGGCCGGGAGGCGGTCGAGCAGGGCGGTCGCCGCGTCGACGGCCGCGAGCTCCAGCGCCGTGCCGAGCCCGACGTCCGCCGCCGCGGCGAAGACGCGGTCCGGCCCCTGCCCGCGCCCGGGGAAGCGGGCCAGGGCCTCCACGCCGACGACGCGGTCGGCGACGAGGTCGACGACCGGCTGCAGGACGACCCGCAGGCCCCCGGGGGCGAGGAGCGGGGCGAGGGCCTCCTCGCGGCGGGTCCGGACGGCGGCGTCGTCCTCCAGGCGCGCGAGCTGGCGGCCCGCGAGGTCGGCGAGCACCTCGAGCACCGACGCGTCGGACCGGGTGAGCGCGACCTGCCGGTCCGAGGCGGTGCAGAGCGTCCCGTGGGCGCGGCCCCGCACGAGCACCGGCGCCCCGGCGTAGGCGGCCAGGCCCGCGGGCGCAGCGAGGGCCACCCGGCCGGACGGGTCGCCGACGAGGTCGGCGACGACCCCGCGGCCCTCGGCCAGCACGCGGCGGCAGGGCGTGGGCCCGCCGAGGGCGACGTCGCGCCGCAGGGCCGGGACGGGCGCCTCGCCGCTGCTGCGCTCGACGACCTGCGCGTCCTCGTCGACGCGCACGAGCGCCGCGAACGGCATGCGCAGCTGCTCGCGGGCGACCTCCAGGAGCCGGTCGACGGCCTCGACCGGGTCGACGTCGGTCGTCATCTGCGCGAGCGCCGCCGCCCGGACGCGCTCGGCGACCTCGAGGCGGGCGGCCAGCTCGCGGACGCGGCGGGCGTCGCGCACCCGGACGACGACCTGGGCGCACTGGCGCGCCAGCGCGGTGACGAGCGCCTCGTCGGCGCCGGTGTGCGCGGGGTGGCGGGGTGGCTTGGCGAGGTAGAAGGCGCCGAGGACCTCGGCGCCCTCCTCGACCTGCACGGGCACGCCGAGGAAGGCGCGCATCGGCACGTGCCCCTCGGGCACGGCGCCGGCGGAGGGGTGCGTGCGCAGGTCTGCCGTCCGCACCAGCTCGCCGGCGAGGACGGCGCCGAGCACCCCGTGGCCCTGCGGCGGGCCGGGCAGGCGCGCCACCTGCGACGTCGTCATGCCCGCGTGGACGAGGTGCGTCACGCCGCCCGGGCCGACGAGCACGGCCGCCCCGAGCAGGGACCGGGTGGCCAGGCGCGCGACGTCGACGGCGCGCTCGAGGGCGCCCTCCTCGTCGTCCTCGCCCGCCATGGCCGTGAAGGCGTCGAGGACGAGCTGGACGCGGTCGGCGCGCTCGTCCACCGACGGCTCGTCCACCGACGGCACGGTCACGGACGGCACGTCCACTGGCTGCTCGTCCACCGGTCCGTCCGCGTCCGACCTCCGCGCCGGCGGCGCAGCGGCGCGCCGGGGTCCGGGCACCGGCCTCGAGGGGGGCGGCGGCACCGGGCACGCCGGGGCGGCGTGGCGCGGGGGCAGGGCGGTCACACCCGTTCCCTCGGCCGGGGAGGTGGCGTCCTTGAGCGGGGGGCGTCCTCCGACCCGGTGGCCCGGGCCCTCGGTCCCCGGCGGGAGGCGCGCCGGGCGGCGTGCGCGGCGTCGGTGGGGGCTGGTGGGATCGGGCCCGTGGGCGAGGGCGGGGCCGGTCGGTCGGTCGGGGGCGAGGACGAGCAGCTCGCCCTGCTGCGCTCGTCGACGCGGCGCCGGGTTCCGCGCCCGCCCGAGGGCGCCGCGGCGGTGGACCCGGTGGCGGGCGTCGTGCTCGACGTCCCGCTGCCGCACCTCGACCGCGTCTTCGACTACGCCGTCCCGGAGTCCGCGGCGGACGCCGCCGTACCGGGCGCCCGGGTGAGGGTGCGCTTCGCCGGGTCGGACGTCGAGGGGTACGTCGTCGAGCGGCGCGCCACCACCGAGCACACCGGCACCCTCCTGCCGCTGCGGCGGGTCGTCTCGGCCGAGCCGGTGCTCGACCCGCAGGTGCTCGCGCTGGCCCGCGCCGTCGCGCGCCGCTGGGTCGGCACGACCGCCGACGTCCTGCGGCTCGCCGTGCCGCCCCGGCGCGCGGCGGTCGAGACCGAGGAGCGCCCCGGCCCGCCGCTCGGTCCCCTCCCGCTCCCGGACCCCGGGCCCTGGCGGGCGTACGCGGGCGGGCCCGCGCTGGTGGCGCGCACGGCGGCCGGCGGTGCCCCGCGGGCGGTCTGGACGGCGCTGCCCGGCGCGCCCGAGCAGGACTGGCCCGCCGCGCTGGCGGTGCTCGCCGCGGCCGCGCTGGCCGGGGGGCGCGGGGCGCTGCTCGTCGTCCCCGACCACCGCGACGTCGCCCGCGTCGACGCCGCGCTCGGCGAGGTGCTCGGCGCCGGGCGCCACGTCCGCCTCACGGCCGACGACGGCCCCACCGCGCGCTACCGCGCCTTCCTCGCCCTGCGGCGCGGGCGGGTGCGCGTCGCCGTCGGCACCCGGGCGGCGGCCCTCGCGCCGGTGCAGGACCTCGGCCTCGTCGTCTGCTGGGACGACGGTGACGACCTCCACGTCGAGCCGCGGGCGCCGTACCCGCACGCGCGCGACGTGCTGCTCGAGCGCGCGGAGGCGACGGGCGCCGCCGCGGTCGTCGGCTCGGGGGCGCGCACCGCCGCGGCCCAGCAGCTGCTCGCCACGGGCTGGGCGCGGCCGGTCGTCGCGGCCCGCGAGGTCGTGCGGGCCCGGGCGCCGCGCGTCGCCGTCGCGGAGGACGACGGGCGCGACCCGGCCGGCCCGGGCGCGCGCCTGCCCTCCAGCGCCCTGCGCCTCGTCCGGGAGTCGCTGCCCTCGGGACCCGTGCTCGTCCAGGTGCCGCGCGCCGGCTACCTGCCGGCCACGGCGTGCCAGCGCTGCCGCCACCCCGCCCGGTGCGACCGGTGCGGCGGGCCCCTCGCGCTGCCGCAGCCCGACGAGCCGGGCGGCGCGAGCGCCCCGGTGTGCCGCTGGTGCGCCACCGGCGCCCCGGCGTGGGCCTGCCGGCACTGCGGGGGCCGGGCGCTGCGGTCGCTCGTCGTCGGGTCGGGGCGCACCGCCGAGGAGCTCGGCCGGGCCCTGCCCGGGGTGGTGGTCCGGCGCTCGGGCGGAGCGGCCGACGTGCTGCCCGTGGTCCCCGCCGAGCCGGCCCTCGTCGTCGCGACGCCCGGCGCGGAGCCGCTCGCGGAGGGCGGCTACAGCGCGGCCCTGCTGCTCGACACCTGGGCGCTGCTCACCCGCGCCGACCTGCGCTCGGCCGAGGAGGCCCTGCGGCGCTGGCTCCAGGCGGCGTCCCTGGTGCGCCCGGCGGCGGACGGCGGGCGCGTGCTGGCGGTGGGGGACGCGGGTCTCGCGCCGCTGCAGGCCCTCGTGCGCTGGGACCCGGGCGGCCACGCGGAGCGCGAGCTGGCCGAGCGCGTCGAGCTGGCGCTGCCGCCGGCCGTCGCCGTGGCCCGGGTCAGCGGACCGGCCCCCGGTGTGCGGGCGCTGCTCGCGGCGGCCCACCTCCCTGCGGGCGCGTCCGTGCTCGGCCCCGCGCCGATGGCGGAGCAGGCCTGGGTCGGGGCCTCCGGGTCATCCGGGGCCTCCGGGGCGCTCGCGCCCGGCGCGGCGGGGACCGCCGGGGGCGGGCGGAGCGGCCCGGGGCCGGCCCGCGCCCCCCGCGGCCGGGCCGTCCTGCCGCGGCGCCCCGCGCCGGGGGACGCAGCGCTGCCCGGCACCGGGGGCGGCCCCGGGCCCGCGGGCCGGCCGGACGGCGCAGGGGGAGCGGGGGGAAGGGGAGCGGGCGCGGGCACCACCCCCGCGGAGGCGGCGGACGACGACGCCCCCGGCGTGCAGGCCCTGCTGCGCGCCCCGGCGGCGCAGCGCCTCGCCCTCGCCGACGCGCTGCGCGCCGCGCGGGCCGCGACGTCGGCCAGGCGGGAGCCGGCGGTGCGGGTGGTCGTCGACCCCCTCGACCCGCTCGAGGGCTGGTGAGGAGCCCGGGCGGGGCGGCCTCGCCCGCGGGAGCCGGTCGGCGCGGAGCCTAGGATCGCCTGCGCTCCTCCTGCCGTCGTCGAAGGGCCCCGCTCGTGGCCGTCCAGCCCGTCCGCCTGTTCGGCGACCCCGTCCTGCGCCGTCGCGCCGACGAGGTCGTCGACTTCGACCGCGAGCTGGCGCAGCTCGTCACCGACCTCGAGCACACGATGCTCGAGCAGCGGGGCGCTGGCCTCGCGGCGCCCCAGATCGGCGTCTCACTGCGGGTCTTCACCTACCACGTCGACGGCGTGCTGGGGCACCTCGTCAACCCGCGGCTGCAGCTGTCGGAGGAGTGCCAGGACGGCGATGAGGGCTGCCTCAGCTTCCCCGGCGTCTTCGCGAGCACGCGCCGCAGCCTCCACGTCGTGGCCCACGGGCAGGACCTCCACGGCGAGGACGTCGTCCTCTCCGGCAGCGCGCTGATGGCGCGGGCGATCCAGCACGAGACGGACCACCTCGACGGCATCCTCTTCATCGACCGGATGGAGCGCGAGGAGCGCAAGCTGGCGATGAAGGCGATCCGGGAGGCGGCCTGGGCGGCGGGGGAGCCGGCGCCGGTGGTGCGCACGAGCCCGCACGCCACCTTCGGCCGGGCGACCTGAGCCGTGCGCGTCGTCCTCGCCGGCACCCCCGCGCCGGCCGTCCCGTCCCTGCGCGCCCTCCTCGCGTCCTCGCACGAGGTCGTCGCCGTCGTCACCCGTCCCGACGCCCGCGCCGGGCGCGGCCGGCGCGCCGTCACCAGCCCCGTCAAGGAGCTGGCGCTCGAGGCGGACCTGCCCGTGCTGGCGCCCGAGCGGCCGGGGGACGAGGCCTTCCTCGCCGAGCTCGCCGACCTGGCCCCCGACTGCGTGCCCGTCGTCGCCTACGGCGCGCTCGTGCCGCGCCGCGCGCTCGACGTCCCCCGCCACGGCTGGGTCAACCTCCACTTCAGCCTCCTGCCGCGCTGGCGCGGCGCCGCGCCGGTGCAGCACGCCGTCCTCGCGGGCGACCCCGTGACGGGCGCCTGCGCGTTCCGCCTCGAGGAGGGCCTGGACACCGGTCCGGTGCTCGGCTCCCTCGAGGAGCCGGTGGGGCCGCGGGACACGGCGGGGGACCTGCTCGAGCGCCTGGCGCCGGCAGGGGCGGACCTGCTCGTGCGGGTCCTCGACGCCCTCGAGGCCGGGACGGCGCGCGCCGTCCCGCAGCCGGCGGACGGCGTCACCCTCGCCCCCAAGCTGCGCCCCGACGACGCGCGCGTGCGCTGGGAGGACGACGCGGCGGCGGTGGACCGCCGCGTGCGCGGGTGCACCCCCGCCCCGGGGGCGTGGACGACCTTCCGCGGGCAGCGGCTGCGGCTGGGGCCGGTGGAGCCCGTGCCCGCCGACGCCGTGTCCGCCGACGCCGCACCCGAGGACGGGGCAGCGCTCGGTCCGGGCGCGCTGCGGGTCACCCGGGGCGCGGTCCTCGTGGGCACCGGGACGGGGCCGGTCGCGCTGGGACAGGTCCAGCCCGCCGGGAAGAGGCCCATGGCGGCGCAGGACTGGGCCCGGGGCGTCCGTCCCGCCGACGACGAGGTGCTGGGAGCAGACGCGTGAGCGACGACGAGAGCGGCACCGGGACCGGCGCCGGGGCGGGCCCCGGTCGGGGCGGGCGCGGGCGCGGTGGCGGGACCGGCGGTGGTCGCCCGCGCAGCCCGGGCGGTGCCGGCGACGGCGGTCCGCGCGGGGGCGCACCCGGCGGCGGGCCGCGCGGCGGTGGTCCCCGCGGCGGTGGGCCGCGCGCCGGTGGGCCCCGCGGCGGTGGGCCCCGTGCCGACGGGCCGCGCTCCGGCGGTCCGGCGGGCGCCGGCCCGCGGACGTCGGGTCCCGGCGCCGGAGCCGGCGGGCGCGGCGGTGAGGCCGGGCGGCGCAGCGGCCCCGACCGCCAGCGCTGGTCCACGCAGAAGCCCTCGCAGCGCTCGCGCGGCGGAGGGCCGGCGCGCGAGGTCGCCTTCGACGTCCTCACCGCCGTCCGCGAGGAGGACGCCTACGCCAACCTCGTGCTGCCGGCGCTCCTGCGGAAGCACCGCCTCGACGCCCGCGAGGCCTCGCTGGCCACCGAGCTGGCGTACGGCACGCTGCGCGGCCGCGGCCTCTACGACGCCGTCCTCGCCGCCTGCGTCGACCGCCCGCTCGCGCAGGTCGACCCGCCGCTGCTCGACGCGCTGCGGCTGGGCGCCCACCAGCTGATCGCGACGCGCGTGCCCCCGCACGCGGCCGTGAGCCAGACGGTCGGGCTCGTGCGCACCCGGGTGGGCCCCGGCGGCGGCGGCTTCGCCAACGCCGTGCTGCGGCGGGTGGCCGAGCACGACCGCGACGCCTGGGCGGAGCGCGTGGCGCCCGAGGACGGCGACCCGACCGAGCGCCTGGCGGTGCTCCACAGCCACCCGGCGTGGGTGGTGCGCGCGCTGCGGGAGGCGCTCGTCACCCACGGCCGCGACGTCGGCGAGCTCGAGGCGCTGCTGCGCGCCGACAACGCCGCCCCCGAGGTCGTCCTCGCGGCCCGGCCGGGGCTCAGCACGCCCGAGGAGCTCGTGGCGGCGGCGGGCGCCGCGGTGCTGCGCACCGCCTCCGGCGCGTGGTCGCCGCAGGCCGTCCGGCTCGAGGAGGGCGACCCGGGCGCGCTCGCGCCCGTGCGCGACGGCCGCGCCCGCGTCCAGGACGAGGGCAGCCAGCTCGTGGCGCTCGCGCTCGCCGCCGCTCCGCTCGAGGGCCGTGACGAGCGCTGGCTCGACCTGTGCGCCGGCCCCGGCGGCAAGGCGGCGCTGCTCTCCGCGGCGGGCGCCGCCCGCGGCGCCCGGCTCACGGCCGTCGAGGTGAGCGAGCACCGCGCCCGGCTCGTCGCGCAGGCGCTGGCCGCCGGGCCGGACGTCGAGGTGCGCACCGGCGACGGCCGCGCCGTCGGCGACGACGAGCCCGGCGGCTACGACCGCGTGCTCGTCGACGCCCCGTGCACGGGTCTGGGCGCCCTGCGCCGCCGCCCCGAGGCGCGCTGGCGCCGGCAGCCCTCCGACCTGTCCGGGCTGGGACCGCTGCAGCGCGACCTCCTCGCCTCCGCCCTGGCGGCGGTGCGCGTCGGCGGCGTCGTCGCCTACGTGACGTGCTCGCCGCACCCCGCCGAGACGGTCGCCGTCGTCCGCGACGCGGTCCGGCGCGGCGCGGTCGACCTCCTCGACGCCCCGGCCGTCCTCGACGCCGCGGCGCTGTCGCCCGTCCCGGGCACGGCGCCGCCCCTCGACGGGGGCGGCGGGGCGAGCGGCGCCGAGGTGGACGCTGCCGGCCGCACCGCCCAGCTGTGGCCGCACGCCCACGGCACCGACGCCATGTTCCTGGCCCTGCTGCGCCGCACGGCGTGAGGGCGGGGGCGACCCGAGCGGTAGGAGGGCGCGACGGCGGGCGGACGCCCGGTGTGGTTCGCGTCCGGCGCGGCGCGGCTCCGGGCACTGGCGCGGCGCGCTGCGGTCGGCTCGCGGAGGGGGCGGGGCGCCGGCCTGACGTGCCCCTCCGCCCCCCCGCTCCGGACGCTCGTGCCGGGAGGAGTCGCCGACCCGCCGCACCCGCCCGCGGCTCGTAGGCTCCGCGCGTGACGGACGACGGCAGCCCTCAGGACAGCAGGCCCGAGGGGAGCGGGGGACCGCAGCGCACGATGCGCGTCCACCCGAGCATCCTGTCGGCGGACTTCACCGACCTCGCCGCCGAGGTGCGCGGCATCCCCACGGCGGACGCGGTGCACGTCGACGTCATGGACGGCCACTTCGTGCCCAACCTCACGCTCGGCCTGCCCGTCGTCGAGCGCCTGGCGCAGGTGAGCGACCTGCCGCTGGACTGCCACCTCATGGTCGAGGCGCCGGACCGGTGGGCGCCCGCGTACGCCGAGGCCGGCGCGGCGGGCGTCACCTTCCACGCCGAGGCCGCGGCCGCGCCCGTCCGGCTGGCCCGCGAGCTGCGCCGCCTCGGGGCGCGCGCCGCCGTCGCGCTCAACCCGGCGACGCCCGTCGAGCCGTGGGTCGACCTCCTGGGCGAGGTCGACATGGTGCTGCTCATGACCGTCGAGCCGGGGTTCGGGGGCCAGTCCTTCCTCGACGTCGTGCTGCCGAAGGTCCGGCGCCTGCGGGCGGCGATCTCCGCCGCGGGGCTGCCCGTGGCCGTGCAGGTCGACGGCGGCGTCAGCGCCGAGACCGTGGGCCGCGCCGCCGAGGCGGGCGCCGACGTCTTCGTCGCGGGCTCCGCCGTCTACGGCGCCGAGGACGCGGCGGCCGCGGTCGAGGACCTGCGCGCCCGGGCCGCGGCGGCGGTCGCCGGCCCCGACGTCCCCGGCCCCGTCGACCCCGGCCCCGTCGACCGCGGCCCCGTCGACCGCGGGTGAGCGGCGCCGTCGACGCCCTGGCGTCCGTCCTCGACGCCGCGGTCGTCATCGGGGGCGTGCCCCTGCTGCTGCGCGAGGTCGTCGGCAACCTCTTCGGCCTCGCCTCGGCCGTCGGCGGGATGCGCCGGCGCGTGTGGGCCTGGCCGGTCGGCGTCGTCGGCAACGCCCTGCTGTTCACCGTCTTCCTCGGCGGCGTCTTCGCGACGCCGCAGGCCGTCGACCTCTACGGGCAGGCCGGCCGGCAGGTGTTCTTCCTCCTCGTCAGCGTCTACGGCTGGGTGCGGTGGAGCCGCACCCGGCGCGCCGGGGGAGCGGGCGCCCCGGCCGTGGAGCCGCGGTGGGCCACCGGCCGCGAGCGGGCCGTGCTCGTCGCCGTCATGGTCGTGGGCACGCTCGGCCTCGCGCAGGTCTTCGCGCGGCTCGACTCCTTCGGGCCCTACCCGGACGCGTGGATCTTCACGGGCTCGCTGCTCGCGACGTACGGCATGGCCCGCGGCTGGATCGACTTCTGGCTCGTGTGGATCGCCGTCGACGTCGTCGGGGTGCCGCTGCTGCTGGCAGCCGGGTACTACCCCTCCGCCGTGCTGTACCTCGTGTACGCGGGCTTCGTCGTCTGGGGGGCGCGGACGTGGGTGGTCGCCCGCCGGCGCGAGCAGCGCGCCGGCCCCGGCGCGGACGGGCCCGCCGACCCCGCGGTGACGGCGCTGGGCTGAGGGCGACCCGGTCGTGACGGCGCCGGACCGGGGGTGCCCCGCTCGGGCACCCGGCTCGGGCACCGGGCGCGGGCACCTAGCCTGGGCCCCCGTGAAGACCTTCGACGACCTGTTCGCCGAGCTCGCCGCCAAGGCCGAGCAGCGCCCGGAGGGCTCGCGCACCGTCGCCGAGCTCGACGCCGGCGTCCACGCCATCGGCAAGAAGGTCGTCGAGGAGGCCGCCGAGGTGTGGATGGCCGCCGAGCACGAGAGCGACGAGCGGACCGCCGAGGAGGTCTCCCAGCTGCTGTACCACCTGCAGGTGCTGCTGCTGGCCCGCGGGCTCACGCTCGAGGACGTCTACGCCCACCTCTGAACCGCCCCCCGGCACGCGCCCCGCCCCGCATCGGCGCCCGCCACCCGCGCCCGCCATCCGCCCCTCGGCACCACCCAGGAGACCCCGCCCGTGCTGCGCATCGCCGTCCCGAACAAGGGCTCGCTCGCCGAGCCCGCCGCCGCCCTGCTGCGCGAGGCCGGCTACGCCGAGCGCCGGACGGGTCGCGAGCTGGTGCTCCACGACCACGCCAACGACGTGGAGCTGTACTTCCTGCGCCCCCGCGACATCGCGGTCTACGTCGGCGCCGGCACGCTCGACGCCGGCATCACGGGCCGCGACCTGCTCCTGGACTCCGGCGCGGACGCCGAGGAGGTGCTCGAGCTCGGCTTCGCCTCCTCGACCTTCCGCTTCGCCGCCCGCACCGGGGAGGCCCCGGCCGACGTGACGGGGCTGGCGGGGCGCCGCGTCGCCACGAGCTACG
Source organism: uncultured Pseudokineococcus sp. (assembly GCF_947499845.1). GTDB lineage: Bacteria > Actinomycetota > Actinomycetes > Actinomycetales > Quadrisphaeraceae > Pseudokineococcus. The sequence continues at coordinate 106,442 of NZ_CANMPM010000004.1, read as the reverse complement.
ACGGCCTCGTGCGCGCCCACCTCGCCGAGCACGGCGTCGACGCCCCCGTCGTGCGCCTCGACGGCGCCGTGGAGATCTCCGTGGCCCTCGGGGTCGCCGACGTCATCGCCGACGTCGTCGAGACCGGCTCGACGCTGCGGGCGGCGGGGCTCGAGGTCTTCGGCGACCCGATCCTGCGGTCCGAGGCGGTTCTCGTGCAGCGCCGCGGCACGAGCGCCCCCGAGGGGCTCGACGTCCTCGTGCGCCGGGTGCAGGGCGTCCTCGTCGCCCGCGAGTACGTCATGGTCGACTACGACGTCCACGTCGACCTGCTCGACGCCGCCTCGGCGGTCACGCCGGGCCTCGAGTCGCCGACCGTCTCGCCCCTGCGGGACGCGAGCTACGTGGCCGTGCGGTCGATGGTGCGGCGCGGGGAGGTCAACGCCGTCATGGACCGGCTCTACGAGATCGGCGCCCGCGCCATCCTCGTCACGACGATCCACGCCTGCCGGATCTGACGTGGCCGACCCCTCCGGCGCCCGCCGCGGCGGCCCCGACGACGGGCGCGCGTCCGAGCGCGCGTCCGAGCGCGCCCGCCTGCACCGCCCCTTCGCCCCGCGCCGGGCCCGCGTGGTCGCCGTCGCCGTCGGCGCCGCCGCGCTGCTCGGCGGGCTGCTCCTCGCGGTGCTCGTGCCCGAGCTCGGCACCTTCGACCGGGTGGGCTTCGTCGTGGTCGGCGCCCTCGTCGCGGGCTTCATGGCGCTGCAGGCGCGCGTCCGCGTCGTCGTCGACGAGCGGGGGCTGCACGTGCAGAACCTCCTCCTGTCCCGGCGCCTGGAGTGGGCCGAGGTCGTGCAGGTGCGGTTCGGCGGCGGCCAGCCGTGGGTGCAGCTGGACCTGTCGGACGGCGACGTCCTGCCCGTCATGGCCGTGCAGCGCGCCGACGGCGCCGCCGCCGAGGCCGAGGCGCAGCGCCTGGCCACGCTCGTGGCCCTCCACGGCCCCCGCGACGACGGCTGAGGCTCAGTCGACCGGCGGGACGGCGGCGAGGGCCCGGTCGCTCGACATCCCGCCCACCTGCAGCAGGTCGACCACGGTGCTGCGCAGCTGCCCGACGCAGACCGCGGCCGACAGCCCGAGGCGCCGGCTCCCGAGGACGCCGGCGCGGCGGCCCAGGTCGACGAGGTCGTCGAGGAGGTCGTCGTCGCGCCGCCCGGCGTCCACGGCCTCGGACAGCAGCCGAGCACCGGTGGCGAGCTCCTCGAGGAGCGTCCACAGCTCTGGCGGCAGCGGCTCGTCGCGCTGCTCGGCGACGGCCACCCGCCGCAGGAGCACGCGCACGTTGCGCATGGCCCGGTCGAGGGGGACGGCGAGGTCGCGGACCACCTCGAGCCCCGGGCGGTGGCGGTGGCGGAACGGCGAGAGCCGCAGCCCCTCCAGGGCCTCCTGCGCCGCGGGCGCGAGGTCCTCGAAGGCCCGCTGCCCGGCGCGCGCCCGGTCCAGCGCCGCCTGCGCCCGCTCGCCGTCGGCGTGCTTGGCCGCGGCGGCGGCCTCGGCGAGCAGCAGCGCCACCTCGCCCGTCGCGGCGGCGGCGAGGCGGCGCGGCCGCAGCAGCGGCGCGGTCGGCAGGAGGGCCGCCACGACGAGCGCCACGGCTCCGCCGACGAGCGCGTCGACCCAGCGGTCGAGCCCCGCGGACGCCGGCGCGGCGAGCGAGGTCACGATGCTGGCCTGCACGCCCGCCTGCGTGACGAGCAGCTGGCCGGCGTCGAGCAGGACGGCGAGGGCCATCGACAGGCCCACCACGACGGCGAGCTGCCACACGCCCGTGCCGAGCCAGCTCGCGAGCAGGTCCCCGACGGCGATGCCCAGGGCGACGCCGACGACCACCTCGCCCGTGCGCCGCAGCCGGCCCTCGTAGGACTGGCCGAGCGCGACGACCGCCGCGACGGGCGCGAAGAAGGGCGTGGCGTGGCCCAGGACGAGGTGGGCGATGGCCCAGGCCGCCCCCGCGGCGAGCGCGCACTGGACGATGTTCGGGCCGCGCCGGCGCAGCCGGGCCAGGCGCTCGCGCGCCGACCGGCGCCCGCGGACGGCGGCGCGCAGCTGCCAGACGCGCTGGAGGTCGAGGCGCTGGCTCGCACGGCTGCCGGGCACGCGCCGATGCTCCCAGGTGCCGGTGCTCCCCGGTGCCGGTGCTCCCCGGTGCCGGTGCCGGGCGGCGCTCGTGCCGCCCTCAGCCCGTGACGACGACCACGTCGGCGCGCGCGGCGGGCGCGTGCGCGCGCAGGTGCGCCTCCTCCTGGGCGGCCCAGCGGTCCCAGTGCGGGGCGTAGGCCTCGCCGTCGCGCGCCAGCGCCCGGTGCCGTCGCACCTCGTCGGGCGCCTGCGCCCACACGAGGACGTCGCCCGGCGCGAGCTCCGCGGCGCCCGCCCCCACGCCCTCGACGACGAGCAGCGGCCCGGGGGCGACGACGAGGTCGTCCCCGGCGCCCGACCAGGCGCCGGCGTCCCAGTCCCAGCGCCGCAGCCGGGCGGCGCGGCCGGCCCGCCAGGCCGGCAGGGCCTCGTCCGCGAGGCGCGCCGCACCGGCCGCCAGCGCGTCCCACCCCGGGTACAGGTCGTCCAGGTGCAGCACGGGAGCGCCGAGCGCCGCCCCCAGGGCGGCGGCCAGCGTCGTCTTGCCCGCGCCGCTGCGGCCCTCGACGAGGACGGCGCGCGGGACGGCGCACGGGCCCGGGGCGCCGCGGTCCCTAGGCTGGTGCCCGTGAGCCTCGCCGTCCGCGTCGTCCCCTGCCTCGACGTGGACGCCGGCCGCGTCGTCAAGGGGGTCCGCTTCGCCGGCCTGCGGGACGCGGGCGACCCGGTCGAGCTCGCGCGCCAGTACGGCGACGACGGCGCGGACGAGCTCGTCTTCCTCGACGTCACGGCGAGCACGGACGAGCGGGCCACGACCTACGACGTCGTCGCGCGCACCGCCGAGCAGGTCTTCGTGCCGCTCACCGTGGGCGGGGGCGTGCGCACGGTCGCCGATGTCGACCGGCTCCTGCGCGCCGGCGCCGACAAGGTCGGGGTCAACACCGCGGCCGTCGCGCGGCCGCGGCTCGTCGCCGAGGTGGCCGACCGCTTCGGGGCCCAGGTGCTCGTCCTGTCCGTCGACGCCCGCCGCTGCCCGCCGGGCACCCCGGAGGCCGAGCGCACCCCCTCCGGGTTCGAGGTCACCACGCACGGAGGGCGCCGGGGGACCGGGGTCGACGCGCTCGCCTGGGCCGCGCAGGCCGCCCGCCTGGGGGCGGGGGAGATCCTCCTCAACTCCGTCGACGCGGACGGGACGACCGGCGGCTTCGACCTCGAGATGCTCCGCGCCGTCCGCGGCGAGGTGGGCGTCCCCGTCGTCGCCAGCGGCGGCGCCGGCCGGCTCGAGGACTTCGCGCCCGCCGTCGCGGCGGGCGCGGACGCCGTCCTCGCCGCCTCCGTCTTCCACTTCGGCGTGCTCCGCGTGGGCCAGGTGAAGGACGCCCTCGCGGCCGCCGGGCACCCCGTGCGCCGCGCCGGCGCCGCCGTCCACGCCGCGGACGGCGCCCCGTCCCCCGGCGGGCGGGAGGACGTCGGGCCCGCGCCCGCCCCCTGAGGCCGGTCCCGTCGGCAGGTCGGGGAGCACCGCGGCCTCAGACCGCCCGGTCGACGCCCGCCAGCGCGCGGACGTCCTCGGGCGAGCCCTCGACCTCGACGCGGGCGACGGCCTCGCGGCCGAAGCTGTGGAGCAGCACCTCGCCCACGTCGCCGCGCAGCACGACGGTGCCGGCGCCCTCGGGGGCGCGGCGGGCGACGACCCGCCCCTCCGGCGTCTCCAGCACCACACCGACGGGGGAGCGCCGGTACAGCAGCACCGCCCGGCCCCGCAGGCCGGCCCAGAGCGCTCGGCGGACCTCGGCGGGGAGGTCGCGCGGCGGCGCGGGCTCGTCGCCGGCGCGGCGCAGGTCCTCGGCGTGGACGAAGTGCTCGCCCGTGTTGACCGCCCGGTCGACGCCCGGGAGGGCGAAGGGGGACAGCCGCGGCGGTCCCGAGGCCACGAGGTCGACGAGGTCGGCGAACGGGCGGGACGCCAGCCCGGCGCGCACCCGCTCGGCGTGGCCGGCCACGGGCGGCAGGACGAGGCCGAGGGCGGCGTCGGGGCGCCGCTCGCGGACGACGAGGTGGGCGGCCAGGTCTCGCGCCGACCACCCCGCGCACAGCGTGGGGGCGTCGGGGCCGCAGCGGCGCAGCTCGGCGACGAGGGCGGCGCGCTCGGTGGCGGAGGGGGTCATGGCGCCATCGTGCCCGCCCCGGCGGCCGGCGCCCGCCGGCCCCGTCCCGTCGGGCTCCCGCCCACCCGTCCCGTCGGGCTCCCGCCCACCCGTCCCGCCGTCCTGCCCACCCGTCCCGCCCGGCCGCCCCCGGTCCGGCCGCCCCCCGTCCCGTCCGGGCGCCGCAGCGCCGCAGCGCCGCCGGGAAGCCCGCGGAGCCGGTGTCGGTTGCCCGTGAGAACGTGTCCTGCCCGCTGCCGCGGGCCCGCCCCGAGAGGACGCCCGTGCCCCGCCGCTCCGCACCGCCCCCCGTCCCGGACCGAGCTGCAGCGCACCCTCCCGGCCCCGCGCCGGCCCCGCCCCGGGCCGCGGGCGCGCCCTCGGAGACCACGGCCGGCGTCCCCCGGCAGCCCGACCGCCGCCGCCGCGCGGGGCGGGCGCCCCACCCCCCGGGCGCCACCCGCCGCGGCGTGCGCGTGGTCGTCCGCGGCGCCCGCGACGAGCCCCGCGTCCTCGGCCTGGCGGTCGCGGTGTCGGCCGTCTACGGCGCCGGGACGGCGGCCGCGGGCTGGCTCCTCGGGCGCACGACCGACGAGGTCCTCACGCCGCTCTTCGCCGGCGAGCCCGGCGTGGGCCGGGTCGACGCGCTGCTGGCCGGGCTGGCCCTCACCGCCGTCGCGGTCGTCACCGCGGTGGCGGTGGCCCTGCGGCGCATGGTCGCGGGCCGGGTCTTCGCCAACCTCCAGGCCCGCTACCGGCGGCGCCTCGCCCACCAGTACCTGCGCCTGCCGATCGCCTGGCACCACCGCCACCCCGCCGGCCAGCTGCTCGCCAACGCCAGCAGCGACGTCGAGGCCAGCTTCATGATCTTCAACCCCCTGCCGATGGCGCTGGGCGTCGTCGTCATGGCCGTCGTGGCCGCCGTCGCGATGGTGGCCGCCGACCCGGTCCTCGCCCTCGTCGGCCTCCTGAGCCTGCCGGCCATGGTCGTCGCCAACATCGCCTACCAGCGCGCCATGTCGCCCCGCGTGGTGCGGGCCCAGGCCCTGCGGGGCGAGGTCTCGGCCATGGCGCACGAGAGCTTCGACGGCGCCGTCGTCGTCAAGACACTCGGCCGCGAGGGCGCGGAGACGCGCCGCTTCGGCGCCGCCGCCGACCGCCTGCGGGCGGCCAACGTCGACGTGGGGCGCACCCGCGGCGCCTTCGACCCGGCGGTCGAGGCGCTGCCCGGGCTCGCGAGCCTCGCGGTCCTGGCGGTCGGTGCGGTGCGCGCCGCCTCGGGCGACGTCGGGGTCGGCGCCGTCTTCACGGTCGTGTACCTCCTGGCGGTCCTCGCCTCCCCGGTGCGCGCCTTCGGGTGGGTGCTGGCCGAGCTGCCGCGCTCCGCCGTGGGGTTCGGGCGCGTGCGGACGGTCCTCGACGCCCGCGGCCGCACCACGTGGGGCGAGAGCCCCCTGCCGGCGGGCGGGCTCTCCCTGCAGATGCGGGGCGTCGAGCTGGCGCACTCCCGCGAGACGGGGGAGGACCTCGACGCGGGGGAGGTGGCACCGCGGCGGCGCGACGGCGAGGCCGGCACCGCGGCGCCCGGGAGCGGCGCCGGCGCACGCGTCCCCGCGCTGCGCGGGGTGGACCTCGACGTCCCCGCCGGCTCGACGACGGCGCTCGTCGGGCCCACCGGCTCCGGCAAGTCGACCCTCGCGTCGCTGGCGGTGCGGCTGCTCGACCCCGACAGCGGCGTCGTGCGCCTCGGCGGCGTCGACGCCCGCGAGCTGCGCGAGGGCTCCCTGCCGTCCGAGGTGGCCCTCGTGCCGCAGAGCACCTTCGTCTTCGACGACACGGTCCGCGAGAACATCACCCTGGGCGCCGAGGTGGACGAGGGGCGCCTGCGCGGGGCCCTCGAGACGTCGCAGGCGGCCGAGTTCGTCGACGCCCTGCCCGACGGTCTCGAGACGCGGGTGGGGGAGCGCGGCACGTCCCTGTCGGGCGGCCAGCGGCAGCGGCTCGCCCTGGCGCGCGCGCTGGTGCGCGACCCGCGCCTGCTCGTCCTCGACGACGCGACCTCGGCCGTCGACCCGGCCGTGGAGGCCGAGATCCTCACCGCGCTCCGGCGCCCGTCGGCGCCCGGCGCGCCGCGGCCCACCGTCCTGCTCGTCGCCTACCGGCGCGCCACCATCGCCCTGGCCGACCGCGTCGCCTGGATGGAGCGCGGGCGCGTCGTCGACGAGGGCACCCACGAGGAGCTGCTCGAGCGCCGGCCCGCCTACCGCCACCTCGTCACGGCCTACGAGGAGGCCGCGCTCGCGGCCGACGACGGGCGGAGCACCGGGGCGGGTGCCGCCCCCGCGGTCGCGGGGGGCCGGCGGTGAGCGCGCCGGCCGCGCCGACGCCCGGCGGCACGCGCATCGCCCGCGAGGCGGGTGACGGCGTCGTCGCCACCGTCCGCCGGGGCCTCGCCCTGTCGCCGCTCATGCGCCGGGGCCTGCTCGGCACGCTGCTGCTCGGCGTGCTCGCCACGGCCGGGCGCGTGGTCGTGCCGCTGGCCACGCAGCGGACGGTCGACGCCGGCATCAACGGGCCCGACGGGCCCGACCCGGGGCTCGTGCTGCGCATCGTCCTCGTGGGCGTGGTGGTCGTCGTCGCGACGGCCTTCGTCTCCTACCTCGTCAACCGGCGCCTGTTCACCGCGACCGAGGCCGGGCTGGCCGAGCTGAGGACCACGGCCTTCCGGCGCGTGCACGACCTCTCGGCGCTCACCCAGTCCTCCGAGCAGCGGGGCTCCCTGGTCTCCCGCGTGACGAGCGACGTCGACACCATCTCCCAGTTCCTGCAGTTCGGCGGTCTGCTGCTCGTCCTGTCGCTCGGCCAGGTGCTCGTCGTCTCCGTCATCATCGGCGTGACGTCGTGGCAGCTGCTCCTCGTCGTCCTGGCGTGCTTCGTGCCGGTCGTGGCCTTCGGCCGCTGGATGCAGCCGCGGGTCTCCGCCGCCTACTCCGAGGTCCGCGCCCGGGTCGGCCGCGTCCTCGGAGGCGTGTCCGAGACCGTCGTCGGCGCCGACACCATCCGGGCCTACGGCGCCGAGACGCGCACGCGGGCGCGGGTGGACGCCGCCGTGGAGGACCAGCGCCGCGCGCAGGTCCGGGCGCAGACCCTCGTCGCGACGTCCTTCTCGACGGCCGTGCTGGGCGCAGGCGTCGTCGTCGCCGCGGTCGTCGTCGTCGGTGCGCTGCTGGGCGTGGACGGCGACCTGACGCTCGGGCAGCTCACCGCGGTGCTGCTCCTCGTCCAGCTGCTCACGGGCCCGGTCCAGAGCCTCACCGAGGTGCTCAACGAGCTGCAGAACGCCGTCGCGGGCTGGCGGCGGGTGCTCGCCCTGCTGGACACGCCCGTCGACCTCGCCGACCCGGGCGAGGACGGCCGCGACCTGCCCGAGGGGCCGCTCGACCTGCGCGTCGAGGGGCTCGGGTACGCCTACCCGGGCGGGCGACCCGCGCTCAGCGACGTCGACCTCTCCGTCCCGGCGGGCACGCGCGTGGCGGTCGTGGGACGCACCGGGTCGGGCAAGACGACCCTCGCGCGGCTGCTCACGCGCCTGCAGGACCCGGTGAGCGGCCGCGTCGTCCTGGGCGGGGAGGACCTGCGGCGGGTGCGGTCCGCCAGCCTCCGCGGGCGCGTCGCGATGGTGCCGCAGGAGGGCTTCCTCTTCGAGGGCACCGTCCGCGAGAACGTCGCGCTGGGCCGCGAGGGCAGCACGACCGAGGACGTGCACCGGGTCGTCGACGAGCTGGGGCTCACGTCCTGGGTCGAGGGGCTGCCCGACGGCCTCGACACCCGCGTCGGGCAGCGGGGCGAGGCGCTGTCCGCGGGGGAGCGCCAGCTCGTGGCCCTGGCCCGCGCCCGCCTGGCCGACCCCGACCTCCTCGTCCTCGACGAGGCGACCTCGGCCGTCGACCCGGGCCTCGACGTCGCCATCGGCGCGGCGCTCGAGCGCCTCATGGCCGGTCGCACGTCGGTGACCATCGCCCACCGGATGTCGACGGCCGAGCGCGCCGACCTCGTCGTGGTCGTCTCCGGCGGGCGCATCACCGAGACCGGTCGGCACGCCGACCTCGTCGTCGCGGACGGGCACTACGCCGAGCTGCACCGGGCGTGGTCCTCGCAGATGTCCCCGGCCGGCTGACGCCACCGGGCCGGCGGCGGCCGGGGCGAGGTCGGGGGCGGTGGGAGGATCAGGGCGTGAGCGCCTCCACCTCCTCCGGCACCGACCTCGACCCCGCGGTGGCCGCCCGCCTGCAGCGCACGCCCGACGGCCTGGTGGCCGCGGTGGTCCAGCAGCACGACACCGGCGAGGTGCTCATGCTCGGCTGGATGGACGACCGTGCCCTCGCGCTCACCCTCAGCACGGGCCGCGCCACCTACTGGAGCCGCAGCCGCCAGGAGCTGTGGCGCAAGGGGGACACCTCCGGGCACGTGCAGCACGTGCGCTCGGTCGCGCTGGACTGCGACGGCGACGCCCTGCTCGTCCGCGTCGACCAGACGGGCCCGGCGTGCCACACCGGGACCCGCACCTGCTTCGACGGCCGCGACCTCGGCGCCCGCGACGTCGTCACGCAGGCGACCTCGGGCGGGGCCGCGGGCGGCGGGTCGGGCGGGGCCACGGGCGGGGGCGGCGCGTGAGCGCGGGACCCGACGGGCGCCTCGGGGCGACGTGGCCGTCGCTCGACGTCTTCCGCGAGCTGGCCCGCGACCGTCGGGTCGTGCCGGTCGTGCGCCGCGTGCTCGCCGACGGCGAGACGCCCGTGGGCCTCTACCGCAAGCTGTCGGGCGACGCCCCGGGCTCCTTCCTCCTGGAGTCCGCCGAGGGCGGGCGCTGGTCGCGCTGGTCGATCGTCGGTGCGCGCTCCGGGGCGATGCTGCTGGGCGGCGACGGCGCCTCGCAGTGGATCGGCGAGCCGCCCGCGGGCGTGCCGACCTCGGGGGAGCCCACGGAGGTGCTGGCCGCCGTGATGGACGCCCTGCACACCCCGCGCCTGCCCGGCCTCCCGCCGCTCACCGGCGGCATGGTCGGCGTCCTCGGGTACGACGTCGTCCGCGCCTGGGAGCGGCTGCCGGTGCGCTCGCCCGACGAGCTCGGCGCGCCGCCGGTGATGATGGCGCTCGCCGCGGACGTCGCCGTCCTCGACCACAGCGACGGCACGCTGCTGCTCGTCGCCAACGCGGTGAACCACGACGGGACCGACGAGCGCGTCGACGAGGCCTGGGGCGACGCCGTCGCGCGGCTCGACCGCATGGTCGCCGAGCTGGCCGCACCCGCGCCGTCCACGGTCGCCGTCCACGACGGCGGCGGGGTCGAGCCGCCCGCGCCGCGGGAGCGCACGCGCCGGGAGGACTACCTCGAGGCGGTGCGGCGCGGCAAGGAAGCCATCGTCGACGGCGAGGTCTTCCAGGTCGTCCTCTCCCAGCGCTTCGAGCTGGACTGCCCGGCCGACGCCCTCGACGTCTACCGCTGCCTGCGGGCGTCCAACCCGAGCCCGTACATGTACCTGTTCCGGGGGCAGCGCCCCGACGGCAGCCGCGTGGACGTCGTCGGCTCGAGCCCCGAGGCGCTCGTCAAGGTCGAGGCGGGCCGGGTCCTGGCGCACCCCATCGCGGGCACGCGCCCGCGCGGCGCCAAGCCCGAGGACGACGTCCGCCTCGCGGAGGAGCTCCTCGACGACGCCAAGGAGCGCTCCGAGCACCTCATGCTCGTCGACCTCGCGCGCAACGACCTCGCACGGGTCTGCGAGCCGGGGACCGTGGACGTCGTCGAGTTCATGGCGGTCGAGCGCTACAGCCACGTCATGCACCTCGTCTCGACGGTGCTCGGCGACGTGCGCCCCGGGACGGCGGCGATGGCCGTGCTCCGGGCGGCCTTCCCGGCGGGGACGCTGTCCGGCGCGCCGAAGCCGCGGGCCATGGAGCTCATCGACGCGCTGGAGCCGGTGCGGCGGGGGGTCTACGGCGGCGTCGTGGGCTACCTCGACTTCGCGGGCGACCTCGACATGGCCATCGCCATCCGGACGGCCGTGCTGTCCGACGGGCGGGCGCACGTGCAGGCGGGCGCCGGCGTCGTCGCGGACTCGGTGCCGGAGCTCGAGGACGCCGAGTGCCGGGCCAAGGCGGCGGCGGTGCTGCGCGCCGTCGCGGCCGCGAGCACGCTGCGACCGCCGGCGCCGGCCGGCGGCCACCGGTGAGCCCGGCCGGCCGGAGCGCCCGGCTCCCGCGCGCCCGCGCCGTGCTCGGCCTGCTGGCGCTCGGGGCGGTCGTCGTCGTCTCGGGGGCGCTCACGTGGACGCGGGCGGACGTCGACGGCGCCCTGGCCGGCGCGGGGGCGGTGGCGGCGACGGGCGGGTCGGCGGCCCCGCTCGTGCCGGCGCTCGGCCTCGTGGCCCTCGCCGGGGCCGCCGCCGCCAGCACCACGCGCCGCGCCGGGTCGCTCGTCGCGCTCGGCGTCGTGGCGGCCGCGGGCGCCGGCGTCGTCGCCGGCGCCGCGGGGGTCCTCGCCGACCCGCTGGGCGCCACCGCCGGCGAGGTCGGTCAGGTGCTCGGCGTCACGGCCGGCTCGGTGGGCCCGGGCGACGCGAGCGCCACCGCGACGGCGTGGCCCTGGGTCACCGCGGGGGTCGGCGCGCTGCTCGCCGTGCTGGCGGTCGCCGCGCTGCCCGCCTCGCGCGCGTGGCCGAGCGGGCGCCGCTACGAGGCGCCGACCGCCCGGGCCGAGGAGCTGGAGCGCGGCGTCGACGCCGGTGCGGTCGGCGACGGCGGGTCCGCGGGGACGAGCGCCTGGGCCGGGGCCGGTGGTGCGGGCGCCCGGACCGGCGACCCGGTCACCGGGACCGAGGACGAGGGCCCGGCCGCCGAGCGGGCCCGGCGACGGGGCGAGGCCTTCGACGCGTGGGACTCCCTGTCGCGCGGCGAGGACCCGACCGGCGGGGCCGAGGGCGACCGCCGCCGCTGATCCGACGCCGGCGCCGGGACGACGAGACGCCGGGTGAGCGGGACGGCGGGGTGGCGGGGCGGCGCGGGAGCCGCGGGGCGCGGCGGCTGGCATGATGACGACGCGCCCGGTGGGGCCGCGCGAGCGGCCGCCGCGGGCGCCGCGACCGCGCCGCGCGGCGCGGGGTCGCCCGACCACCACCGACGACCAGACCGACCGACCGACCGACCGACGAGAGCGAGCCGCGCGTCGGACCGCCGCAGGGCCGTCCGGGCCGGTCGAGGAGGGCCCTATGGCCGAGCGCACGCAGGACCGCGACACCCAGTCGGACACCCAGCCGGACACGAGGCACCAGCCGCAGCTGCCCCCGCACACGGAGGACCACGGCCACAGCCTCGCCGCGTGGGTGGGTGTGGGCATCGTCATGCTCGGCTCCCTCGTCGGCTGCCTCGCCGTCGTCTTCACCGTGTGGTGGCTGCTGGCCGTCGGCTTCGTCGTCATGGCCGTCGGGCCCGTCGTCGGGATCGTCCTCGCCAAGATGGGCTACGGGGCCGGCACGCCCGAGCAGTCCTCCGACGAGCCGGGCGACGAGCCCCACCACGGCCCGGCCGGGCGCTCGGGCGAGTCGGCGTCGACGACGGCCAACGGGCCCCGCTGAGCCCGCGGCTCACGCCGGCCCCGTCCTCCTCGAGGGGCCGGGCGCCGGGAGTGCCGCGCCGCTGGCCCCCGCTCGTCCTCGGGGCGGTGGGGGCCGCGTCGCTGGCCGCCGTCGCGCTGCGCGACCCGCACGTGCCGGGCAGCTGGGGCACCTGCCCCGTCCTGCTGCTCACCGGCCTGCCGTGCCCGGGCTGCGGCGGGCTCCGGGCCGTGTCCGACCTCCTCGCCGGTGAGCCGCTGGCGGCCCTCGGCAGCAACGCCCTCGCCGTCGCCCTCGTCGTCGGGGGAGCTCTCGTGTGGGCGGCCTGGACCGCGGCGGCCCTGCGTCGGCGGCCGCTGCGCCTGGTCGACGCCGTCACGGACCGGCGGGCCGTCCTCGGGGTGACCGCGCTGGCCGTCTTCGCGGTCGTCCGGTGGCTGCCCGGTGTGGAGGCGGTGCTCGGGCCCTGAGGCCGCGCCCACCCGGGCTCGGCGCGCCAGCACCGCCCCTGCGCCAGCACGACGGCACGAGGCGCAACCGCTCCAGGCACGACGGAGGGCCCGGACCACATGGTCCGGGCCCTCCGTCGTCGGTGCGCGGGTGACGCGCGCTCGCCCGGGCCGGGCGGCGGCGCAGCCCTCAGCCGAAGAGGCTCTCCGTCTGGTCCTGGACGCACTGCTCCTGCTCAGCCCCCGTGAGGCCCTGGCACTGCTCGGCGATGTCGCCGAAGAAGCTCAGACCCACCGCGAAGAGGACGATGCTGAGGATGCCGAGGACGAGGGAGACGATCGACAGGACGAGGCCGGTCGTCGCGACGCCGCCGTTCGTCGCCTCTCCGCGCTTCACGCGCCGGCGGGCGCCCACGCCGAGGACGATGCCGACGACGCCGATGACCACGGCCGGGATCCCGGCGAGGAAGATGCCGACGCAGACGGACAGCAGGGCGACGATGCCGACGACGAGCGCCGCGACGCCGAGGCCGTTGCGCGGCTCCTGGTGCGGCTCCCCGCCGTAGGGGGAGGCCGAGGCGTCGCCGCCGTAGCGGGCCGGCTCGCCGTACCCGCCGCTCGAGGGGCGGTCGTACCCGCTGCCGTCGCCGGAGGACTGGCCGTAGCCGGGCGCGGCGTCGCCGTAGCGGGGCGGCTCCGGCGGGCGGTCGCCCGCCGGCTCCTGGCCGTAGCGCGGCTGGTCGGGGTCGCTCGGGGTGCTCACGTCTGGCCTCCTGGCTGGGCCCGTGGGGCCCGTCGTCGGGGGTCGGCGGTCGGCCGGCTCGCCGCCGTCCTGCGGCGGTGCCCCGCCGCTCGGGGCGGTCGTCCGACGCTATCGGCGCTGCGCCCGCACCGCGCGGCGCGCGCGCCGGGGGACCCGCACGAGTGCTGCCGGTCCCCCGCACGAGCAGGACCGGACGCCGGCGGGTCCGGACGGGGCCACGGCGCACCCCGTCGGCGGCAGGGCGGGGGCGCGGGAGCGCGGCGGGCCACGCACTAGAGTCCTGCGCGGCAGGACGGATCGACCCGACCGGTGCTCGGGCCGCGGCGCCCACCCTCCGGTGCAGCCACCACGGACCCGGTGGTACACGCCGGAGCGGTGACGGCTCGCGGACCAGGACGGCGTCGGCCGAGGACGACCGGAGCAAGCACAGCGTCGAAGCGGAGGAGCCCTCACGTGAGCGTGCTCGACGACATCCTCGCCGGGGTCCACGCCGACCTCGCCGGGCGGCAGGAGACCACCTCGCTCGACGAGCTGAAGGAGCGCGCGTCCCGCCGCCCCGGCGCCCTCGACGCCGTCGAGCGGCTGCGCCGGGTCGACGGCGACGAGGAGCGCGGCGCGGTGAAGGTCGTCGCCGAGGTGAAGCGCTCGAGCCCCAGCAAGGGGGCCCTGGCCGCGATCGGCGACCCGGCCGGCCTGGCGCGCGACTACGAGGCCGGGGGCGCCGCCGTCATCAGCGTCCTCACCGAGCGTCGCCGCTTCGGCGGCAGCCTGGAGGACCTCGACGCCGTGCGCGCGGCCGTGGACGTCCCGGTCCTGCGGAAGGACTTCGTGACGACCTCCTACCAGGTGTGGGAGGCGCGGGCCCACGGCGCGGACGTCGTGCTGCTCATCGTCGCCGCCCTGGAGCAGCCCGCGCTCGTGTCCCTCGTGGAGCGGGTGCACTCCCTCGGGATGACGGCGCTCGTCGAGGTGCACGACGTCGAGGAGGTCGCCCGGGCCGTCGACGCCGGCGCTCGGGTCATCGGGGTCAACGCGCGCGACCTGCGGACGCTGCACGTCGACCGCAGCACCTTCGCCGCCGTGCGCCCCGCGGTCCCGGCCGGCGTCGTCGTCGTCGCCGAGTCGGGCGTCCGGGGCTCCCACGACGTCTTCGACTACGCCCGCGCGGGCGCCGACGCCGTGCTCGTCGGCGAGGCGCTCGTGACGGGCGGCGACCCCCGCGCCGCGGTGGCGGACCTCGTCGCCGCCGGCAACCACCCCTCGACCAGGGCAGGACGCGCATGAGCACGAGCACACCGCCCCGCGCGGGCACGGCCACCGGGCTCCCCGAGGGCGCGGCCCTCTCGAGCGCCTCAGGGCCCTACTTCGGCGAGTTCGGCGGGCGCTTCGTGCCCGAGGCGCTCGTCGCGGCGCTCGACGAGCTCGACGCGGCCTTCACGCAGGCGTGGGCCGACCCCTCGTTCCGGGCCGAGCTCGACGAGCTGCACCGGACCTACACGGGGCGGCCGAGCATCCTCACCGAGGCGCCGCGCTTCGCCGCCCACGGGGGCGGGGCGAGGGTCTTCCTCAAGCGCGAGGACCTCAACCACACGGGCTCGCACAAGATCAACAACGTGTTGGGCCAGGCGCTGCTCACCAAGCGCATGGGCAAGACGCGCGTCATCGCCGAGACGGGCGCGGGCCAGCACGGCGTCGCGTCGGCGACGGCGGCGGCGCTGCTCGACCTCGAGTGCGTCGTCTACATGGGGGAGCGCGACACCGAGCGCCAGGCGCTCAACGTGGCGCGGATGCGGCTCCTCGGGGCCGAGGTCGTGCCGGTGCGCACCGGCTCGCGCACCCTCAAGGACGCCCTGAACGAGGCGATGCGCGACTGGGTCGCCAACGTCGACGACACCCACTACCTGCTGGGCACGGTCGCCGGCCCGCACCCTTTCCCGACGATGGTGCGCGAGCTGCACCGCGTCATCGGCGAGGAGGCGCGGGCGCAGGTGCTCGAGCGCGTCGGCCGCCTCCCGGACGTCGTCGTCGCCTGCGTGGGCGGCGGATCGAACGCCATGGGCATCTTCCACGCCTTCCTCGACGACGCCGACGTCGCGCTGCTCGGGCTCGAGGCGGGCGGCGACGGCGTCGCGACGGGCCGGCACGCCTCGTCCATCACCGGCGGGGCGCCGGGCGTCCTCCACGGCGCCCGCTCGATGCTCCTGCAGGACGACGACGGGCAGACGGTCGAGTCGCACTCGATCAGCGCGGGGCTGGACTACCCGGGCGTCGGCCCGGAGCACGCGTGGCTCGCCGCCACCGGCCGGGCGCAGTACCGCCCCGTGACGGACGACGAGGCGATGCAGGCGATGCGCCTGCTGTGCCGCACCGAGGGGATCATCCCCGCCATCGAGACGGCGCACGCCCTCGCCGGTGCGCTGGAGGAGGGCCGCCGGCTCGGGCCGGACGGCGTCGTCCTCGTCAACCTGTCCGGGCGCGGCGACAAGGACGTCGACACGGCCGCCCGCTGGTTCGACCTCGTCAGCGACGAGGACCTCGTCGCGGCCGAGGACGTGCGCACCGACCGCGCCGACGACGGGGTGCACGCCGGTCCCGACGTCGTCGCCGGCGGCGAGCCGCGGGACGAGGGCGTGCCGGAGCAGGGGCCCGGCTCGAGGACCGACCGCGGCGACGCCCCGGTCGACGGCTCGGCCGACGGTCCGGCCGACGACGGGGCCGAGGCCCCCACGGGCGCCCGGGGCGACCGGTGACCGCCGCCGTGACGACGCCCGGCGCGGCCGGGACGGGGTCGAGCCGCACCGGCGCCGCGATCGACGCCGCGCGGGAGCGGGGCGGGGCGGCCCTCGTGGGCTACCTGCCCGTGGGCTTCCCGGACCTGGCGACCTCGGTGGAGGCCGCGCGGGCGATGGTCGCGGAGGGCGTGGACGTCGTCGAGCTCGGGCTGCCGTACTCCGACCCGGTCATGGACGGACCGGTCATCCAGGCGGCCGCCCAGGCCGCCCTGGAGGGCGGCTTCCGGGTGCGGGACGTCCTCACCGCCGTCGAGCAGGTGGCGGCCACGGGCGCCGCCGTCCTCGTCATGACGTACTGGAACCCCGTGGTGCGCTACGGCGTCGACGCGTGGGCGCGCGACCTGGCCGCGGCCGGGGGAGCGGGGCTCATCACGCCCGACCTCATCCCCGACGAGGGGCAGGACTGGCTCGAGGCCTCCGCCGCGGCGGACCTCGACCGCGTCTTCCTCGTCGCGCCGTCGTCGACCCCGCAGCGCCTCGCCAGCACGTCGGCGGCCTGCCGCGGCTTCGTGTACGCGGCCTCGACCATGGGCGTCACGGGCGTGCGCGCCTCGGTCGGCGGTGACGCCGAGCGCCTCGTGCGGGACACCCGCGCCGCGGGCGCCGAGCGCGTGTGCGTCGGCCTCGGGGTCTCGACGGCGGACCAGGCCGCCGAGGTGGCCGGGTTCGCGGACGGCGTCATCGTCGGGTCCGCGCTCGTGCGCGCCCTCGGCGACGGCGGTGTCCGCTCGGTGGGCGCGGTCGCCGCCGACCTCGCGGCGGGGGTCCGCCGGTGACCGGCACGGCCCTGGCCGGGGGGAGCCTCGCGTCGGCGGTGCTCACGGCGATCCCGAGCCCTTCCCAGGGCGTGTGGCACCTGGGCCCCGTCCCCATCCGCGCCTACGCGCTCGCGATCATCCTCGGCATCGTGCTCGGCGTCGTCATCGGCGAGAAGCGCCTTCGCGCGCGCGGCGGTCCGCCCGGGGCGGTCGTGGACATCGCGGTGTGGGCGGTGCCCTTCGGCATCGTCGGCGCCCGGATCTACCACGTGCTCTCCTCGCCGGACGCCTACTTCGGCGAGGGCGGCGACCTCGTGCGCGCCCTGTACGTCTGGGAGGGCGGCCTCGGCATCTGGGGCGCCATCGCGGGCGGCTTCGTCGGGGCCCTCGTGGCGATCCGGCAGCTGGGCCTGCGGCTCGGCGTCGTCGCGGACGCGCTCGCGCCGGGTCTCCTCGTCGCCCAGGCGGTGGGGCGCTTCGGCAACTACTTCAACCAGGAGCTCTTCGGCCGCCCGACGGACCTGCCCTGGGGCCTGGAGATCGACCCGGCGAACCGGCCCGCCGAGTACGCCGACGCCGCCACCTTCCACCCGACCTTCCTCTACGAGTCGCTGTGGTGCCTGGTGGCCGCGGGCCTGCTCCTGCTCCTGGAGCGGCGCCTCAAGCTGGGGCACGGCCGCGTCTTCCTCACCTACGTCCTGCTGTACGTCATCGGCCGCGGCTTCATCGAGACGCTGCGCGTCGACCAGGCGGAGGTCGTCGGAGGGCTCCGGCTCAACGTCTGGACGTCCGTCGTCGTCGGTCTCCTCGCCGTCCTCGGCCTGCTCGTGAGCTCGCTGCGGCACCCCGGGCGCGAGGCGACCGCACTGCGCGACCCGGCGCCCGCCGAGGCGTCCGCCGCGGCCGAGACGGAGGCCCTCGACGCGGGGGCCGAGCCCGAGGACGCCGCCGCCGAGGGAGAGCGCGCCGCGGCCCGCGCCCGGGCCAGCGCGTCCGGCGCCTCCGAGGACGACGTGGCCACCGAGGCTGACGACGACGCGGGGCGCGACCGGCGCGAGTGAGCCGCCGGCCCACGGGTCGGGCGCGCACGCGGCGGTCCCGGCCGACGTCGCGCCCTGCCCTCCGGCGCCTGGACGGCCGGCGACCGGAGGCCCTCACCCGTTACCACCCGAGCGGGGGCGAGCCGACGGGCCGGCGCAGCAGTCAGCAGCTCGGGGGCTCGCCGCGAGCGCCCTCGCGCTGCGCGCGGCCCGGCGGGCCGCGCTCGACCCACCGACCGGGTCGTCAGTACGGCGGTGGGTGGTCGTCGCCCCATCCGCCTGCTCGGTCAGCCGGAGGCGTCGGGTCGCCGTCGGGGCGACCGTCACCGGCGCCTCCGCCCTCGCCGTGCAGGGCGTCGTGCCGCTGACGGCCGGTCTCGGCGTGCTGCCGGGCGAGCTCGGCGTGGAGGCGGTCGAGGTCGTGGGCGGCGCTGTCGCGGTGGGGGTAGCGGGGTCGGCCGAGGAGGTGGTCCTCGAGGGCGGAGGCGGCCGCGTCGTCGGCCTCGGTCTGCGCGCGGTGGTCGTCGGTGGTGCGGGGCGCCGGTCGCGGCAGCAGGGGCTGCGCCGGGACGTCCACGACCTGGCCGAGCGGGGTGGTCCAGGTGAGGGAGGGGTCGGTGGGGTCGTCGGAGGTCGGGACGGCGGTCCATCCGTGGTGGTGCTTGGCGAGGTGGTGGCGCCGGCAGAGGACGTCGAGGTTGCACGGGCACGTCGGTCCGCCGGTGGCGTGGGGGGTGCGGTGGTCGAGGTCGCAGCGGGTGGCGGGCATCCGGCAGCCGGGGGCCTGGCAGCGGGGTGAGCGGGTGCGCACCCAGCGGGCGCAGGCGTCGGTGGGCGTGTAGGGGCCGGGTCCGCCGGTCGCGGCGGCGTAGGAGCAGGCGGACCGTCGGGCGGCGTGGCGCAGCGAGGTGTGCCGTGAGGTAGGTGAGGAGCTCGGTCCCGGTCCCGGTCCCGGTTCCGGTCCCGGCGGAGGCGGCGACGGCGCTGCGGCTGCGGGAGTCACGTCAGGCGTCAGCGATGTCAATGGTGGCGCGGGGTCGTCCGGTCCGTCGGGGGTGTCGACGCGCACGGTGATCGCCGCTGTGCGGCCGCGTCGGGCGGCTGCGCTCCATGGGCCCTTCCGCGGTGGGGCGGGTGGCGACGTCGCCGTCGTCGTCGTGGTCCTGGTGGTGTTGGGGTCGAGGGTCAGCAGGTGGCCGTCGAGGCCGACGAGGTGGCCGGTGACCGGTGCGGTCAGGGCGCGGCGGAAGCGGTGCCCGGCGGCGAGGAGCTCGGCGACGGCCACGGCCGGGACGGGTCCGAGGGTGGGGTGCTGGGCAGGGTCGTCATCCAGCCCCAGCAGGCTGGACAGGGCCACGGTGACCTGCGGGCCGTGAGGGCTGCGCGCCCGGGACGTGGCCGTGCCGATGGCCGAGGCCGACTGCCCGGTCCCGGCGGCGTCCGCACCGGCCGTCGCCCCGCCGCGAGCACCCGCACGGGCATCAGCGCCGGCGACCAGATCGGTGGTGCTGGCCGGGTCGGTGGTGGCGAGGTCGACCAGGGCGTCGAAGCGGCGCGCGTCGATGCCCCGCCGGTCGGGCAACCCCGCGGCGGCACCGTCGCCCAGGGCGAGGGGGTCCAGGCCGGCGGTGGTCGCGGCGTGCGGGTCGGTGCGCCCGTGCTCCCCGGCGCGGGCCCGGGCGGTGGTCGTCAGCCGCTCGAACACGCACGCCAGGTCCATGACCGGGCCCGTCGCGACCAGCTGGGCCATCCCGTCCTCCACGGGGAACAGGCGCACGCCGCGGGCGCAGGTCGCGCGCCGCACCCGCCGGCGCACCGCCTGCGGGTCGGTCGTCGCCACGAGGTGACGCACGCGGGCCCGCAGTGCGGGGACGGTGAGGGGGCCGAGGTCGTCGGCCAGGGCCGCGTCGACCTTCGCGGCGTGCACCGGGGACAGGGCGACGGTCTCCTCGGCGACCAGGCGGGAGCGCTGGGGGTCGATCCGCCCGGCCTCCAACGCCGCCAGCGTGACCGGCAGCCGGGTGGTGACCGCGAGGGCCTCGGCGACCAGGTCCTGCGCCCGGCGCAAGGGCACGACCAGCGCGACCGCCAGCTCGGCCGCGGCGGCCTCGAACGCCACGCCCACGTCCCGCCCCGACCCCGACGTCGGCCCGGGCGCCGACCCCGGGTCAGACCCGGGGCCAGACCACGGGTCGGAGCCCCCATCCCGCACCGCGACACCGACCGCACCCGTCCCGCGGTCACCGGCGCCGGACCCGCCGCCGTCGGCCAGCGGCGCCGCCGGCCCACCCGACACCGACACCTCGTCCACCAGCGCGGCGACCTGCCGCAGCAGCCCCGCCCACGCCACCGACCGCGCCGCCTCCAGCGCGACCACCGCCTGCACCCGGCCCAGCGCGCCGGCGCGCACCGCCGACCGCACGCGACCGGCCTCTCGCACGAGCTCGGAGGCGCCGCCGTCCTGGTCCCCGGCAGCACCCGTCGCGTCAGGGGCGCCGGCGCCACGAGCGGCGCGAGGCGAGGCGGACGGCAGGACGGCGTCGTCCCCCTCGCTCCCGCTCACGCCCATCTCGAACACGTGTACGAGGCTAGGGGCGGGGTCCGACAGCGCCGCGCCGGTCCCGTGGTCTGTGGACGAGACCCCGCTCCACCGTCCTGTGCGCAGCCACCGGACACCGCTCGACGGACCGGCTCGCGCCACCGGCCCCGGAGCTGCGCGCGCCCAGCTCAGCGCGAGCGGCGTCCGGCCTCCCTGCGACGTCGCGTCACGACCGGGTGGGCACGCCCGACCCCGGCATCACGCCGCGATCACGTCACGGTCACGACCCGGTCACCGCGCCGACGGTGGTCTCGCGGGGTGGATCGACCGCCGGGGCGCCGCGGCCCCCGGTGTACCTTCTCCCGACCCGGGGCCGACGACGTCCCCTCCCGTCCCCCGTCCCGCCGGCCCGCCGGCGGGGCACGTCGACCGCCCCGGCGGTCCCCGTGAGGATGGTGCGACGCATGACGACGACCTCGCAGATCAGCCCGCAGGACCAGCACGAGAACCCGGCGCCCGGACCCCGCGCCGTCGCCGTCCCGGCCCCGCAGGGCCTCTACGACGGGCGCCACGAGCACGACGCGTGCGGCGTGGCCTTCGTCGCGACGCTGCGCGGCGAGCCGGGCCACGACATCGTCGACGCCGCGCTCACCGCCCTGCGCAACCTCGACCACCGCGGCGCCGTGGGCGCCGAGGTCGACACCGGTGACGGCGCCGGGATCCTCACGCAGGTCCCCGACGACCTCTTCCGCGCCCTGGCGGAGGAGGAGATGGGCGTCGAGCTCCCGCCCAAGGGCGCCTACGCCGTCGGCATCGTCTTCCTGCCCGCCGAGGACGACGCGGCGGCCGAGGCCGTGCGCCGCGTCGAGGCCCTCGCGGAGGAGGAGGACCTCGCCGTCCTCGGCTGGCGGGACGTGCCCGTCGCAGCCGAGCTCGTCGGCGCCACCGCCCGCGCCACGATGCCGCGCTTCCGGCAGCTCTTCGTCGCCGGCCGTGGCGCGCGCATCACGGGCATGGCCCTCGAGCGCCGGGCCTTCTGCCTGCGCAAGCGCACGGAGCGCGAGGTCGGCGTCTACGTCGCGTCGCTCTCGTGCCGCACCATCACCTACAAGGGGATGCTGACGACGGGCCAGCTGGAGCCCTTCTTCCCCGACCTGTCGGACCGGCGCTACACGACCGAGCTCGCCGTCGTGCACTCGCGCTTCTCGACCAACACCTTCCCGTCGTGGCCGCTGGCGCACCCGTTCCGCCTCATCGCCCACAACGGCGAGATCAACACCGTCCAGGGCAACCGCAACTGGATGCGGGCGCGGGAGAGCATGCTCAGCTCGTCGGTCATCCCCGGCGACCTCCAGCGGATCTTCCCCGTCTGCACGCCGGGCGCCAGCGACTCCGCGTCGTTCGACGAGGTGCTCGAGCTGCTGCACCTGTCCGGCCGCTCGCTGCCGCACGCGATGCTCATGATGATCCCGGAGGCCTGGGAGAACCACGCCTCCATGGACCCGGCCCGCCGCGCCTTCTACGAGTTCCACTCGATGTTCACGGAGGCGTGGGACGGCCCGGCCGACGTCGTCTTCACCGACGGCACGCTCATCGGCGCGGTGCTCGACCGCAACGGCCTGCGCCCCTCGCGGTACTCGATCACCTCCGACGGCCTCGTCGTCCTCGCCAGCGAGACGGGCGTGCTCGACCTCGACCCCGCCACCGTCGTGCGCAAGGGGCGCCTGCAGCCCGGGCGCATGTTCCTCGTCGACACGGCCGCGGGGCGCGTGGTCGACGACGAGGAGGTCAAGGCCGAGCTCGCAGCGGCGCACCCCTACGACGAGTGGCTGCACGCCGGCCTCGTCACGCTCGACGGGCTGCCCGAGCGCGAGCACGTCGCGCACACGCACTCCTCGGTGACCCGCCGCCAGCAGACCTTCGGCTACACCGAGGAGGAGCTGCGCCTGCTCGTCGCGCCGATGGCGCGGGCGGGGGCCGAGCCCATCGGCTCGATGGGCACCGACACGCCGATCGCCGTGCTCTCGGAGCGTCCCCGGCTCGTCTTCGACTACTTCACGCAGATGTTCGCGCAGGTGACCAACCCGCCGCTGGACGCCATCCGCGAGGAGCTGGTGACGTCGCTCGTCACGGGCGTGGGCCCGGAGCAGAACATGCTCGACGCCGGCCCGGCGCACTGCCGCCAGCTCGTCATCCCCTTCCCGGTCATCGACAACGACGAGCTCGCGAAGATCGTCCACGTCAACGCCGACGGCAACCTCCCCGGCTTCCGCTGCGTCCGCGTGTCCGGCCTGTACCGGGTCGACGGCGGGGGAGCGGCCCTGGCGGCCCGGATCGACGAGATCTGCGCCGAGGTGAGCGCGGCCATCGCCGACGGCGCCCGCTTCGTCGTCCTGTCGGACCGCGACTCGGACTCCGTGCTGGCGCCCATCCCCTCGCTGCTGCTCACCGCGGCCGTCCACCACCACCTGCTGCGGGAGAAGACCCGCACCCAGGTCGGGCTCGTCGTCGAGGCGGGTGACGTCCGCGAGGTCCACCACGTCGCCCTGCTCGTCGGGTACGGCGCGGCGGCCGTGAACCCGTACCTGGCGATGGAGTCGGTGGAGGACCAGGTCCGCTCCGGCCACCTCACCGGCATCGCGCCCGAGGACGCCGTCCGCCGGCTCATCTACGCGCTCGGCAAGGGCGTGCTCAAGGTCATGAGCAAGATGGGCATCTCGACGGTCGCCTCCTACCGGGGCGCGCAGACCTTCGAGACCATCGGCCTGTCCCAGGAGCTCGTCGACCGGTACTTCACGGGCACGACGACGCAGCTCGGCGGCGTCGGCATCGACGTCCTCGCCG
This sequence comes from uncultured Pseudokineococcus sp., assembly GCF_947499845.1. Taxonomy (GTDB): domain Bacteria; phylum Actinomycetota; class Actinomycetes; order Actinomycetales; family Quadrisphaeraceae; genus Pseudokineococcus. The sequence goes on along the minus strand of NZ_CANMPM010000004.1, from coordinate 83,382 downwards.
AGGAGGTCGCCGCCCGCCACCGCACCGCCTACCCCGTCGGGGGCGTGCAGCCCGCGCACCGGCGCCTCGAGGTGGGCGGGGAGTACCAGTGGCGCCGCGAGGGCGAGCACCACCTCTTCGACCCGGAGACGGTCTTCCGCCTGCAGCACGCCACCCGCGCGGGGCGCTACGACGTCTTCAAGCAGTACACGCAGCGGGTCGACGACTCCTCCGAGCGGCTCATGACGCTCCGCGGCCTCTTCTCCTTCCGCGAGGGCGCCCGCCCGCCGGTCCCGATCGACGAGGTCGAGCCGGTCAGCGAGATCGTCAAGCGCTTCTCGACGGGCGCGATGAGCTACGGCTCCATCTCCGAGGAGGCGCACTCCACCCTCGCGGTCGCGATGAACCGCCTGGGCGGGCGCAGCAACACCGGCGAGGGCGGCGAGGACGTCGAGCGCCTGCTCGACCCGGAGCGCCGCAGCGCCGTCAAGCAGGTCGCCTCGGGGCGCTTCGGCGTGACGAGCATGTACCTCACCCACGCCGACGACCTGCAGATCAAGATCGCGCAGGGCGCCAAGCCGGGTGAGGGCGGTCAGCTGCCGGGCCACAAGGTCTACCCGTGGATCGCGCGGACGCGCTTCTCGACGCCGGGCGTCGGCCTCATCTCGCCGCCGCCGCACCACGACATCTACTCGATCGAGGACATCGCCCAGCTCATCCACGACCTCAAGAACGCCAACCCGTCGGCGCGCGTGCACGTCAAGCTCGTCAGCGAGATCGGCGTCGGGACGGTCGCGGCGGGCGTGAGCAAGGCGCACGCGGACGTGGTCCTCATCTCCGGCCACGACGGCGGCACGGGCGCCAGCCCGCTGACGTCGCTCAAGCACGCGGGCGGGCCGTGGGAGGTCGGGCTGGCCGAGGCGCAGCAGACGCTGCTGCTCAACGGCCTGCGCGACCGGATCACGGTCCAGGTCGACGGCCAGCTGAAGACGGGCCGCGACGTCGTCGTGGCGGCGCTCCTCGGCGCCGAGGAGTACGGCTTCTCGACGGCGCCGCTCGTCGTCTCCGGCTGCATCCTCATGCGCGCCTGCCACCTCGACACGTGCCCCGTCGGGATCGCGACGCAGAACCCCGAGCTGCGGGCGCGGTACGGCGGCAAGGCCGACTTCGTCGTGAGCTTCTTCGAGTTCGTGGCGCAGGAGGTGCGCGAGCACCTCGCGGCGCTGGGCTTCCGCTCGCTCGACGAGGCCATCGGTCGCAGCGACGCCCTCGACGTCCGCCGCGCCGTCGACCACTGGAAGGCCTCCGGGCTCGACCTCGGCCCGGTCCTGCACCAGGTCGAGCTGCCCGAGGGCGCCTCGCGCCGGCGCACGACGAGCCAGGACCACGGCCTCGAGAAGGCCCTCGACCACCAGCTCATCGCGATGTCCCGCGACGCCCTCGAGCACGGCACGCCGGTGCGGGTCGCGAGCGCGGTGCGCAACGTCAACCGCACCGTCGGCACGATGCTCGGCCACGAGGTCACCCGCCGCTACGGCGAGCAGGGCCTGCCCGACGGCACCGTCGACGTGATCCTGACGGGCAGCGCCGGCCAGTCCTTCGGCGCCTTCCTGCCCCGTGGGGTCGTGCTGCGCCTCGTCGGGGACGCCAACGACTACGTCGGCAAGGGCCTGTCGGGCGGCCGCGTGGTGGTCCGCCCCGACGACGCCGCGCCCTTCCCGGCGCAGGACAACGTCATCGCCGGCAACACGATCGGCTACGGCGCGACGTCGGGGGAGATGTTCCTGCGCGGCGTCGTCGGGGAGCGCTTCTGCGTCCGCAACTCCGGCGCCATCGCCGTCGTCGAGGGCGTGGGCGACCACGCCTGCGAGTACATGACCGGTGGCACCGTGCTCGTTCTCGGCGGCACCGGCCGCAACGTGGCGGCGGGCATGTCCGGCGGCACGGCGTACGTGCTCGACCTCGACGAGGCCGAGGTCAACCAGGCGGCCGTGCGCAGCGGGGAGCTCGGGCTGCACCCGCTCGACGAGGCCGACCGGGTGCTCGTGGCCGACCTGCTCGTGCGCCACCGCGACGAGACCGGGTCGGAGGTCGCGGCCGCCCTGCTCGAGCAGGGCGACGCGGGCCTGGACCGCATCACCAAGCTGCTGCCCCGGGAGTTCTCCCGCGTGCTCGCCGTGCGGGCGCAGGCGGCCGAGGAGGGGCTGGACCTCGACGGCGACGTCGTCTGGGGCCGGATCGTGGAGGCGACGACGCATGGCTGACCCGAAGGGCTTCCTCACCCAGCGCGAGCGCGAGCTGCCGCAGCGCCGCCCGGTGGACGTCCGGATCATGGACTGGCGCGAGGTCTACGAGAAGCAGGAGGAGGGCGCGCTGCTGCGGCAGGCGGGCCGCTGCATGGACTGCGGCATCCCCTTCTGCCACCAGGGCTGCCCGCTGGGCAACCTCATCCCGGAGTGGAACGACCTCACGTGGCGCGGGGACTGGGCCGAGGCCGTCGAGCGGCTGCACGCGACGAACAACTTCCCCGAGGTGACGGGGCGGCTGTGCCCGGCGCCGTGCGAGAGCGCCTGCGTCCTCGGCATCAACCAGCCGCCGGTGACGATCAAGCAGGTCGAGGTGTCGATCGCCGACCGGGCCTTCGCCGAGGGGTGGGTCGTCCCGCAGCCCCCCGACCGCCTGACCGGGCGCACCGTCGCCGTCGTCGGGTCCGGCCCCGCGGGCCTGGCCGCCGCGCAGCAGCTCACCCGCGCCGGCCACACCGTGGCCGTCTACGAGCGCGACGACGCCATCGGCGGGCTGCTCCGGTACGGCATCCCCGAGTTCAAGATGGAGAAGGACCTCCTCGACGCCCGCCTGGCCCAGATGGCCGCGGAGGGGACCCGCTTCCGCCCGGGCACACCCGTCGGCGGCAGCGCCCCGGGCGCCGTGTCGGGCGCGGCGCTCGTCGCCCGCTACGACGCGGTGCTCCTGGCGGTCGGCGCCACGGCGCCCCGCGACCTGCCCGTGCCCGGTCGCGACCTGCCCGGCGTCATGCCGGCGATGGACTACCTCGTGCCCGCCAACCGCGCCGCCCGCGGCGCGGGGGAGGGGCCGGAGGGCCGCGACGTGCCCGGGGAGCTCGACGCCCGCGGCCGCGACGTCGTCATCATCGGCGGCGGCGACACGGGCGCCGACTGCCTCGGCACGGCCCTGCGCCAGGGCGCCCGCTCGGTGACGCAGCTGGCCCACGGGCCGCAGCCGCCCGCCGAGCGGTCGGCGGGCGAGCCCTGGCCCGTCGACCCGCGCCTGTTCGAGGTGACGAGCGCCCACGAGGAGGGCGGCGACCGCCGCTTCACCGCTTCCACCACCCGCTTCGTCGCGGGGGAGGACGGCCGGGTCGCGGGCCTGGAGATCGTCCAGGCCGAGCGCGTGGGCCGCGAGGTGCGGCCGGTCCCGGGCACCGAGGAGGTGCTCGACACCCAGCTCGTCCTCATCGCCACGGGCTACACGGGCCCCGAGCGCGGCCCGCTGCTGGACGAGGTGGGCGTCGACCTCGACGAGCGCGGCCTCGTCGCCCGCGACGGCTCGTACGCGACGTCGGTCCCCGGCGTCTTCGTCGCCGGTGACGCCGGCCGGGGGCAGTCGCTCATCGTCTGGGCCATCGCGGAGGGCCGCGCCGCGGCGGCCGCGATCGACGCCCGGCTCTCCGGGCGGCCCAGCACGCTGCCCGCCCCGGTGCGCCCGACGGACCGGCCGCTCGTCGTCTGACGGGCCCTCGACGGACGTCCGCCCGCCCCCGCGTCGCCACCCCCCGCGTCACCGGGCGGCGCGGGGGCGGCGCTCCGGCGCGCCGGGCCGTCCCACGGACGGCCTCGCCCGCCGTGGCGGGGTGCCCGGCTCTGTAAGGTGCGTCACATGCGCCGCGCCAAGATCGTCTGCACCCTCGGCCCCGCCGTCTCGACCCCCGAGCAGCTCCGCGAGCTCGTGGACGCGGGCATGGACGTCGCCCGCTTCAACCTCAGCCACGGCTCGCACGCCGAGCACTCGGAGCGCTACGAGGCGGTGCGCCGCGCCGCCGAGGAGGCGGGGCGCCCGGTCGCGGTGCTCGTCGACCTGCAGGGCCCCAAGATCCGGCTGGGCCGCTTCGCGAGCGGGCCGCAGGCGCTGCCCGTGGGCCACGTGCTCACCATCACCACCGAGGACGTGCCGGGCGACGCGACCCTCGTCTCGACGACGCACGAGGGTCTGCCGGGCGACGTCTCGCCGGGCGACCGCATCCTCGTCGACGACGGCAAGGTGACCCTGCGGGTCACCGGCGTCGAGGGCCCGCGCGTCGTCACCGAGGTCGAGGTGGCGGGCGTCGTGTCGGACAACAAGGGCCTCAACCTGCCCGGCGTGGCGGTCGGCGTCCCGGCGCTCTCCGACAAGGACGTCGAGGACCTGCGCTGGGGCCTGCGGGCGGGCTGCGACCTCGTGGCGCTGTCCTTCGTCCGCGACGCGGCCGACGTCGAGGGCGTCCACCGCGTCATGGACGAGGAGGGCCGGCGGGTCCCGGTCATCGCCAAGGTGGAGAAGCCGCAGGCGGTCGACAACCTCGAGGCCGTCGTCGACGCCTTCGACGGCGTCATGGTGGCCCGCGGCGACCTCGGCGTGGAGCTGCCGCTCGAGCAGGTGCCGCTCGTGCAGAAGCGCGCGGTCGAGCTGTGCCGCCGCGCGGCCAAGCCGGTCATCGTGGCGACGCAGGTGCTCGAGTCCATGATCTCCGCGCCCCGCCCGACCCGGGCCGAGGCGTCGGACTGCGCCAACGCCGTCCTCGACGGCGCCGACGCGATCATGCTCTCGGGCGAGACGAGCGTCGGCCAGTACCCCTTCGAGGCGGTGCGGACGATGGCGCGCATCATCGAGAGCACCGAGGACCACGGCCTCGACCGGATCAGCCCGCTGGGCACCAACCCGCACACCACGGGCGGTGCCATCACGCGGGCCGCGCTCGACGTGGGCGTCAACCTCGACGCCAAGCACCTCGTCGTCTTCACGACGACGGGCGACTCCGCCCGGCGCATGTCCCGCCTGCGCTCGGAGATCCCGCTCATCGTCTTCACGCCGGAGCCCTCCGTCCGCGCGCAGCTGTCCCTCACGTGGGGCGTGCAGACCTTCCTCATGCCCTACGTGACCCACACCGACGAGATGGTCCTCGCCATGGACGAGGTGCTCCTCGAGAGCGGCGTCGCGCAGGAGGGCGAGCTCGTCGTCGTCGTGGCCGGGGCGCCCCCGGGCATCCCCGGCTCGACCAACGCGCTGCGCGCCCACCGCATGGGCGACGCCGTCAACGGCGTCACGCAGGCCTACCGGGAGACCCGCCGCGACACGAGCGCCCGCCAGCTCGGCGCCCCCGACGCCGGCTGACGCCACCCTTCGACACCACCGGCCCTCCGACAGCACCGGCCCACCCGGTCACCGACGTGACCGGGTGGGCCGTCGCCGTCCGAGCGGGCCCACGGGCCGGTGAGGCGCGCAGGCGGGGGGCGGTCGGTGGGGCGGCACGTTAGGCCCGACGTCCCGGCGGGGCCACTGCCCCGCGGGGACGTCGGAGCCAGTGCCGTCGCACCGACCGCCCCCCGCCGTCCCGGCCCGACCACGACGGGCCCGACCGCACGAGCGGCGGGCCCAGCGGGCCGCGAGAGGTGCCCCGGGTGGGACTCGAACCCACACTGCGTGGATTTTGAGGCCACTTCCTCTGCCGGTTGGGATACCGGGGCGGGCCGGGCGGTCGGGGCCGTGGGGCCGGGACGGACGCGCTGCGGCGGCCCGGGCGTCGTCGCCCGGATGCGCGGATAGGGTAGCCGACGTGAGCGAGCAGCCCCCCAGCCCCGAGGCCAGCAGCGGACCGACCACGGGAGCGGAGGACGTCGACGTCCCCCAGGGTCCGCGTCGGCGCGTCGTCGTCGCCGAGGACGAGGCGATCATCCGCCTCGACGTGGTGGAGACGCTGACGGAGGCGGGCTTCGACGTCGTCGGGGAGGCGGGCGACGGAGAGAGCGCGGTGCGCCTCGTCGAGGAGATGACGCCCGACCTCGTCGTGATGGACGTGAAGATGCCGGTGCTGGACGGCATCTCGGCCGCGGAGCGGATCGGGCGCTCGGGCCGGTCGGCGGTCGTCCTGCTCACGGCGTTCTCGCAGAAGGAGCTCGTGGACCGGGCGCGCGACGCCGGGGCGATGGCGTACGTGGTCAAGCCCTTCACGTCGGCGGACCTCCTGCCGGCCGTGGAGATCGCGCTGAGCCGCCACGCGGAGCTGCGGGCCCTCGAGGACGAGGTGTCCGACCTCACCGAGCGGTTCGAGACCCGCAAGAGGGTCGAGCGGGCCAAGGGCCTGCTCATGCAGCAGATGGGCCTGTCCGAGCCGGAGGCCTTCCGCTGGATCCAGAAGACGTCGATGGACCGCCGCCTCACGATGCGCGAGGTGGCGGACGTGGTGCTGGAGCAGGTCGGCGGCGGCAGCCGCTGAGGACGCCGCCGGGCCGCCGCGGGGGCGGCCCGGCGGCCCGGCGCGAGCGGCCTGCTCGTGCAGCGGGTCACGGTGCGGCGGAGCCAGGGTCACGATGGGGTGACGACGCGGCGGATCGGTCCGGGCCCGGCCCGTGGGGGGCGCCCGTCGAGTACGGTCCGGCTCACCTACTGGACCTCAGCGCTCAGCCGCTGGGACGAAGGAGAGCCCTGCATGAAGCGAACCACCCTGGCGCGGCGGTCCGTCGCCGTGGCCGGCATCGCAGCCCTCGCCCTCACCGGGTGCGGTGACGACGGCGGGACCGACGACGGCGCGGCGCCGGCCGCCTCGGGCGAGCCGAGCGCGAGCTCGTCGTCGTCCGACGACGCCGCCGCGGGCTCCGAGGACTGCGAGCCCGAGACCCCGCCGGAGGCGGAGGGCGACGGCGTCCTCACCATCGGCTCCGTCCTGCCGCAGACCGGCAACCTGGCCTTCCTCGGCCCGCCGGAGTTCGCCGGCGTCGAGCTGGCGGTGCAGGAGATCAACGAGGCCGGCGGCTACAACGGCCAGGACGTCGCCTACGTCGAGGGCGACTCCGGTGACACCAACACCGACATCGCCTCGTCGACGGTCCAGCGGCTCCTGTCCGCGAACGTCGACTCGATCATCGGCGCGGCGTCCTCGGGCGTCTCCTTCACCATCATCGACGCCATCACCGGCGCCGGGGTCGTGCAGATCTCGCCGGCGAACACGGCGCCGGACTTCACCTGCGCGAGCGACTCCGGCCTGTACTTCCGCACGGCCCCCTCGGACGTGCTCCAGGGCCGCGTGATGGGCGACCTCGTGATCGGCGACGGGTACCTCGACGTCGGCATGATGGCCATCGACGACCCGTACGGCACGGGCCTCGCGGCCAACGTGCAGGAGGCGGTCGAGGCCGGCGGCGGCAGCATCGCCGGCGGTGACCCGATCATCTACAACCCGCAGGCGCCGAACTACAGCGCGGAGGTCGCCCAGCTCGCGGAGACGAACCCGGAGGCCATCGTCCTCATCGGCTTCGACGAGTCGCTGCGCGTCATCCCCGAGCTCATCTCCCAGGGCATCGGCCCGAGCGAGGTGCCGCTCTACCTCGTGGACGGCAACCTGGCGAACTACAGCGACGACGGCCTCGAGCCGGGCGCGCTCGTGGGCACGAAGGGCACCCTGCCCGGCGCCGCCTCAACGGGTGACTTCCAGGAGCGCCTGCTCGCCGTCGACCCGTCGCTGGCGGACTTCAGCTACGCGCCGGAGTCCTACGACGCCGTCATCATGACGGCGCTGGCGGCCATCGCGGCCGGCGACGACAGCGGGGCGAGCATCGCCTCGCAGCTGCCGGCGGTCAGCCGCGAGGGGACGGAGTGCTCGGGCTTCGTCGAGTGCCGCGACCTGCTCGAGGCCGGCGAGGACATCGACTACCAGGGCGTGTCCGGCCCGGTCGAGTTCTCGGACCTCGGCGACCCGACGGAGGCCACCATCGGCATCTACTCCTACGTCGAGGACAACAGCTACGTGAACGACTCCTACGTGGAGGGCTCGCTCGACTGAGCCGACCCGCTCCACGCCGTGGAGCCGCACCACCGGAGCCCCGGTCCCCCGCTGCGGGGGGCCGGGGCTCCGCCTCGTCCGGGGTGCGCCCCGGCCGGGAGGGCGGCCGCGGCGCCGGGGCCCGGACGCGACGACGCCCGGCCCCCCTGGACGGGGGACCGGGCGTCGACCGCGGCGGGGCGTCGGACGGCGGCTCAGGAGCCGGCGAGCGTGCCCAGGTAGAGCTGGATGACCTTCGGGTCCTGCGCCAGCTCGCGGCCGGAGCCGCTGTAGGCGTTGCGGCCCTGGTCGAGGACGTAGCCGCGGTCGCAGATCTGCAGGCACCGGCGGGCGTTCTGCTCGACCATGACGACCGAGACGCCGGTGCGGTTGATCTGGCGGGTGCGGATGAAGACCTCGTCCTGCAGGGCGGGGGACAGGCCCGCCGACGGCTCGTCGAGGAGCAGCACGCGCGGCTCCATCATGAGCGCCCGGCCCATCGCGACCATCTGCCGCTCGCCGCCGGACAGCGAGCCGGCGCGCTGGTTGCGCCGCTTGCCGAGGGTGGGGAAGAGGTCGACGACGGCCTCGAAGCGCTGCGAGAAGCGCTTGGGGGCCTGGTAGAGCCCCATCTCGAGGTTCTCGGCGATGGTGAGCGAGGGGAAGACGTTGTTCGTCTGCGGCACGAAGCCGACGCCCCGGCGCACGAGCTTGTCGGCGCCCATCCCGGTGATGTCGTCGTCCCCGAGCCGGACCGTGCCCTTCCGGATCTTCACGAGGCCGAACATGGCCTTGAGGAGCGTCGACTTGCCGGCGCCGTTGGGGCCGATGATCGCGACGAGCTCGCCCGGCTGCACGTGCAGGTCGCAGCCGTTGAGGATGTCGACGCCGGGCAGGTAGCCCGCCACGAGCTCGTCGGCGCGCAGCACCGCTCCCTCCGCGGCCGCGACGTGCGCGCTGCGGTCTCCCGTCGTCGTGCTGCTGGCGCTCATCGTCCGACCTCCTGGTCGCGCTCCCGCTCGAGCTCCGCCTCGGCGGCGGCGATCTGCTCGGCCTCGTCCTCCTCGGTCAGCGGGGCGTCGTGGTGGCCCCCGAGGTAGGCGTCGATGACCGCCGGGTCCGCCATGACGGCGTCCGGGGGACCCTCCGCGACGACGGTGCCCTGGGCCATGACGACCACCCAGTCCGAGATGTCGCGGACCATGTCCATGTCGTGCTCGACGAAGACGACCGTCATGCCCTGCTCCCGCAGGTCCTTGACGTGCCCGAGGAGCGACTGGGTGAGCGCCGGGTTCACCCCGGCCATCGGCTCGTCGAGCATGACGAGCCGCGGCTCGGTCATGAGGGCGCGGGCCATCTCCAGCAGCTTGCGCTGCCCGCCGGAGAGGCTGCCCGCGAAGTCCTCGCGCTTGGCGTCGAGCTTGAAGCGCCGCAGCAGCTCGTCGGCGCGCCGCGTGTTGGAGTCCTCCTGGCCGCGCCACACCCGCCGGAACATCGCCGACAGCAGCCGCTCGCCCACCTGGCCGGTGGCGCCGAGGCGCATGTTCTCGATGACGGTGAGCCGCGAGAGCGCCTTCGTCAGCTGGAAGGTGCGGACCATGCCGCGACGGGCGACGCGGTGCGCCGGCACCCGGGCGAGGCTGCGGCCCTCGAAGGTCCACGAGCCCTCGTCGGGCCGGTCGAACCCCGTGAGGAGGTTGAAGAACGTCGTCTTGCCGGCGCCGTTGGGCCCGATGAGGGCCGTGATGGCGCCGCGCTGGAACTCCACGTGCTGCACGTCGACGGCCGTGAGCCCGCCGAAGCGGCGCACGACGCCGTCGGCGACGAGCACGGGGTCGGGCTTGGGCGCCCCCGGCACCCGGGGGACGTCGCGGAGCACCTCACGGGCGGCGAGGGCGCGCGGCCCGGGACCCGGGGCGGTGGCCGGGTGGCTCCCGCCGTGGCCCTCGTGGGGGGCGCCCTCGTCGAGGTCGGTCAGGTCGGGGCGGTTCTCGTCAGCGGGCATCGATCGCCAGCTCCCTCCGGTCGCCGAAGATGCCTTGCGGCCTGAAGATCATGAGCAGCATGAGCGCGAGCCCGACGAGCATGAAGCGCACCTGGCCCACCTGGGTGGACGACATCAGCCAGTCGGGGACGTAGCCGGCGCCGACGGCCTGCACGAGCACGTTCTCGATGAGGACGAGCGCCACCCAGAAGATCGCCGCGCCGACCACGGGCCCGAGGACGCGCGCCGCGCCGCCGAGCAGGAGCACGGTGTAGACGAAGAACGTCAGCTCCGTGCCGTAGAGGTCCGGCTGCACCGAGGCGCGGCCGACGCCGAAGACGAAGCCGGCCAGCGCGCCGATGACGCCGCCGATGACGAGCGCCTGCATCTTGTAGGCGTAGACGTTCTTGCCGAGGCTGCGGACGGCGTCCTCGTCCTCGCGGATGCCCTTGAGCACGCGGCCCCAGGGGCTGCGCATGAGCAGGAAGACGACGAGGCAGCACACGGCCACCAGGACCCACCCGACGACGAGGATCCACGCCAGCCGTGCGCCGAAGACCCAGGGCCCGAAGCCGTAGGACTGCCCGGGGGTGAAGGGGTTGAGGTCGTAGAACCCCTCGGCGAAGCCGGAGAGCCCGCTCGAGCCGCCGGTCTGGTCGCGCAGCGTGGCGCTGCGGACGGTGAGGCGCACGATCTCCGCCGCGGCGATGGTGGCGATGGCGAGGTAGTCGGCGCGCAGGCGCAGCGTCGGGATGCCGAGGAGCACCGCCAGCAGCACCGCGGCGACGAGGCCGACGACGACGCCGAGCCAGAAGGGCAGCCCGAGCACGGTCACGGTGACGGCGATGCCGTACGCCCCGACGGCGACGAACGCCGCCTGCCCGAAGTTGAGCAGGCCGGCGTAGCCGAACTGCACGTTGAGCCCGATCGCCGCGAGGGCGTAGATGACCGTCTCCAGCCCGATGGCCGCGCGGGCGGTGTTGCCGAGGATCGAGGACCAGTCCACGGGGGTGCTCCGCTCAGCCGATGCGCGAGGCGCGGCCGAGGATGCCCTGGGGCCGCACGAGGAGGACGAGGATGAGGACGAGCAGGGCGCCGACGTTGCGCAGCTCGGTCGGGATGACGAGCGTGCTCACCTCGAGGAAGACGCCGATGAAGAGGGCGCCCACCATGGCCCCGAAGGCCGTGCCGAGGCCGCCGAGCGTCACCGCCGCGAAGACGAGCAGCAGGATCTGGAAGCCCATCTGGTACTGCACCTGCTGGGCGAGGCCCAGCAGCACACCGGAGAGCGCGGCGAGCGCGGCGCCGGCGACCCAGACGACGAGGATCACGCGGTTGACGTCGATGCCCGAGGCGGCGGCCAGGGCCGGGTTGTCGGAGACGGCGCGGGTGGCCTTGCCCAGCCGGGTGCGCACCAGGACGAGGCCCACCGCCACGAGCACGACCGCGGCGACGGCCATGCTGATGAGGTCGATGGGGCGCAGGGTGAACAGGCCCAGGTCCAGCCCGCGCTGGCCCTGGTACTCGGCGTAGGTCTGCGTCGAGCCGCCGAAGACGTAGAGGAAGAGGTAGCGCAGCAGCAGGGCCAGGCCGATCGAGACGATCATCATGGCCACGAGGCCCGTGCCGCGGCGCCGCAGCGGTCTCCAGAGGAGACGGTCGTTGGCGTACCCCGCGACCCCGCCCAGCACCACGGCGAGCGGTGCCGCCAGCAGGAAGGGGACGCCTGCGCCCACGTTGAGGAAGTAGGTCGCGATGGCGCCGAAGGTGATGAGCTCGCCGTGGGCGAAGTTCGTCAGCCCCGTCGTCCCGAAGACGAGCGACAGGCCGATGGCCGCCAGGGCGATGATGAGGCCGTACCGCAGGCCGTTCGCGACGAGCTGGGCCACCTGGCCGGCGCTCACGCCACCGGCCGACGCCGACGCCCCGCCGTCCTCCGACAGCTGGAAGATGACGGGGTTGGCGCTGCCCGAGGCCACCGACCGCTGCACCGGGTTCTCGCGGGGGAGCAGCCCGGCGGCGGGCCCGGTGAGGCTGTCGACGTCGAGCGTGACCTCGTAGGTGCCGGTGCCCGGGACGACCAGCTCCACGGCCCCGCCGTCGTCGGTCGTGCCGGAGACCGGGTCGACGCCCGCGCCGGTCGCCGTGACCTCCGCGCCCGGCACGTCCTCGCGGTCGGCGGTCCGCACCCGGACCGTGATGGTCTCGCCCTCGACGTCCGTCGGGGCGCTGGCCCCGGGGGAGGGGGCGGGCGTGGCGGCGTCGGCGCGCGCGCCGCCGCCGCCCGGCAGCGCGGGGGCGAGGGCGAGCAGCAGCGCGAGCGCCACGAGGGCGAGCAGCGCCCGGGGGGCGGCGAGCGTCGTCAACACGGTCTCCTGGGGCAGGACGGCGGCGGTGCGGCGACAGCGGCACGGCCGGACGAGCGCGCGTACTCAACCACGCGATCGCCCGCCGCGGGGACCACCTCGCCGAAGGGGGAGGACGTCACCCGCCGGGGGAGGCCCGTGCCGCCCCGCCACGGGGGCCCGCCGACCGGCTCGACGAGAAGGGCCGCGCGAGACCGCGTCCGGGGCGCCGGGGCGCCGGCGCCGGGCCGGGTGACCCCGTCGGGTGGTGGTGCGGCGGAGGTGCGGCGCGGCGGCGGCTGCAGGACTACGCTCCAGCGGCCGTCGACGAGGAGGGGGAGCGCGTGAGCAGGTCCAGGCTCGTGGTCCGGTCGGCCGGGCCGGCGGACGCCCCCCGCGTCGCGGCCGTGGTCGGGGCCGTCCGCGGGGAGGCGCCCACCTCCTCCCCGGCGACGGTCGCGCCGCCCGCTGCGGCCCCGCTCGTCGGCACGGGGGTCCCGCCCGCGGCGGCGGCCGTCGCCGTCGCTCCCGCGGGGGCCCCGGCCGGGCCGGCCCCCGAGGGGCCGGACGCGGGCGCCGGTGTCGACGAGGAGCTCGTCGCGTCCGCGCTGCGGCGCCCCGACGTGGTGGTGCTGCTCGCCGAGGCGGGGGAGCGCCCGGTCGGCGTCCTCGTGCTGCGGCGCGGTGAGGTGCTGCCCCTGGCGGCCGTGGCGGCGGCGCACGTCGACCAGCTCGCCGTCGTCCCGTCCGAGCGACGCCGGGGGGTCGGCCGTGCGCTGCTCGCGGCCGCCGCGCGCATCGCCGACGCCGACGGCCTCGAGCGCATCGTGGTCTCGGCGCCGCCCGGGGGCCGCGAGGCGCACCGCCTGCTGGCCCGCCTCGGGTTCACGCCGCTCGTCGTCCAGCGGTGCGCGTCCGTGCCGGCCCTGCGCCGCTCGCTGCGGCTCCAGTCCGCGGTCGGCCCCGCCGGCGGGCTCGAGCAGGAGGCGTCGCGGCGCGCCGCGCTGGAGCGCGTCCTCAGCCGGCGTCGTCGCGAGCGCGGCCTCGCCGGCACGGCCTGACGCCGGGCGCCCCTCGGGAGGGGCCCGTCGTCCGCCCGACCGTCGTGGGCCCGGCCGCGTCAGCCGCTCGTGGCCGCGACCAGCTGGCAGGTGAGGCGCGCGGTGCACACGCGCCGCCCGTCGTCGTCGACGACGACCACCTCGACCGTCGCGACGCGGCGGCCGACGTGCAGGGGCCGGGCCGTCGCCGTCACCCACGTCGAGCGCGCGGGCGTGACGCCGCGGTGGTGGGTGGCGCTGAGGTCGACGCCGACCGCGGCCGTCCCGGGGCCGGCGGCGAGCGAGCAGAGCACCGAGCCGACCGTCTCGGCCAGGGCGGCCGAGGCGCCGCCGTGGAGCAGGCCCATGGGCTGGGTGTTGCCCGCGACGGGCATCCGCGCGGCCACCTCCTCGGGGCCCACGGCCGTGAACTCCGTGCCGGTGCGCTCGGCCAGGGTGCCGGCGCACCAGGCGGTGGCGGCCCGCGCGGCGGCCGCCGGGTCGTGCCCGGCCAGCGCCAGCAGGCCCGCGACGTCGCCGGCACCGGGGTCGGGCCCCGCGGGCGGGCCGGCGGTCGGGCCGGGGGCAGGGGCGGGGGCGTCCGCGGCGGGGGCGTCGTCGGTCACGGCGCCTAGTCTGGCGCGCGTGAGCGACAGCGCCCTCCTCCGCCCCGACGCCGCGGCCGCCGACACGGGCGAGGACCCGCTCGTCGCGCCGCCCCTGGAGGCCGACGCCGCACCGCCGCACGCCCCCGGGGACGGCGGCCCGCGCCCGCGGCTCCTGCTCGTCGACGGCCACTCGATGGCCTACCGCGCCTTCTTCGCCCTGCCCGTGGAGAACTTCTCGACGACGACGGGCCAGGTCACCAACGCCGTCTACGGCTTCACGTCGATGCTCATCAACGTCCTGCGCGACGAGGCGCCCACGCACGTGGCCGTGGCCTTCGACGTGTCCCGCGACACCTTCCGCGCCCAGGAGTACGCGGAGTACAAGGCGGGCCGCGCCAAGACGCCCACGGAGTTCTCCGGGCAGGTGGGGCTCGTCAAGGAGGTCCTCGCGGCGCTGCGCGTGCCCGTCGTGGAGAAGGAGGGCTTCGAGGCGGACGACGTCATCGCCACCCTCGCGACGCAGGCCCGCGCGCAGGGCTTCGAGGTGCTCGTCTCCACGGGCGACCGCGACGCCCTGCAGCTCGTCGACGAGGCCACCACCGTGCTCTACCCGCGCAAGGGCGTCTCCGACCTCGTGCGGATGACGCCCGACGCCGTCGAGGAGAGGTACGGCGTGCGCCCCCAGCGCTACCCCGACCTGGCGGCGCTCGTCGGCGAGACGAGCGACAACCTCCCGGGCGTGCCCGGCGTCGGGCCCAAGACGGCCGCCAAGTGGCTGGCCGCGCACGACGGCCTCGACGGCGTCGTCGCCCACGTCGACCAGATCACGGGCAAGGCCGGGCAGTCGCTGCGCGACCACCTCGACCAGGTGCTGCGCAACCGCCGGCTCAACCAGCTCGTCGCCGACCTCGACCTGCCCGTCGTCGTCGACGACCTCGTCGTCGCGGCCTGGGACCGCGAGGAGGTCCACCGCGTCTTCGACTCCCTCGAGTTCCGCGTCCTGCGCGACCGCCTCTTCGCCACGCTCACGGCCCCCGAGCCGGAGGCGGAGGAGGGCTTCAGCGTCACGGTCGAGCGGCCGCGGGGCGCGGAGGTCGACGGCTGGCTGGCCGCGCGCGGGCAGGAGCCCGTGGGCCTGCACGTGCTCGGGCGCTGGGGCGCCGGGTCGGGCCTCGCCACGGCGGTGGCGCTCGCGTCGGCCGACGGGGCCACGGCGTGGCTGCCCCTCGGCGGTGACGGCGAGGACGAGGGGGCCCTCGACGACGAGGGCCGCGCCGCGCTCGCCGCGTGGCTGGCGGACGCCGGGCGCCCCAAGGTGCTCCACGACGCGAAGGGCCCGCTGCAGGCCCTCGCGGGCGCCGGCCTCCCGCTGGCCGGGCTGGTCGACGACACGGCCCTGGCCGCCTACCTGTGCCGGCCCGACCAGCGCTCCTACGACCTGGCCGACCTGTCGGTGCGCCACCTGCACCGCGAGCTGCGCGCCGAGGAGCCGGAGGCGCCCGCTGCCGACCAGCTCGCGCTCGACGTCGACGGCGACGGGCCGCCCGACCCGGCGCCCGCGGCGGCCGTGCGCGCAGCCGCCGTCGTCGAGCTGTCCACCGTCCTCGCCGGCGAGCTGGCCGAGCGGGGCGGCACGGCCCTGCTCGCCGAGCTCGAGCTGCCCCTCGTCGGCGTGCTGGCGCGCATGGAGGCCCGCGGGGTGGCCGCGGACCGCGGCCACCTCGAGGCGCTCGAGCAGCAGTTCGCCGCGGCGGTCGAGGAGCAGGCGGAGGCGGCGTACGCCGTCATCGACCGCCGGGTGAACCTCGGCTCGCCGAAGCAGCTGCAGGAGGTCCTCTTCGACCAGCTCGGGATGCCGAAGACCAAGCGCATCAAGACCGGGTACACGACGGACGCCGAGGCGCTGGCCGACCTGCTGGTCAAGACCGACGGGCAGCCCGGCAGCGGCTTCCTCGTGCACCTGCTCGCCCACCGCGACGTCAGCCGGCTGCGCCAGACGGTCGAGGGCCTGCTCAAGACGGTCGCGCCCGACGGGCGCATCCACACCACCTACCAGCAGACCATCGCGGCCACGGGGCGGCTGTCGTCGACCGACCCCAACCTGCAGAACATCCCCATCCGCACCGAGGAGGGCCGCCGGATCCGGCAGGCCTTCGTGGTCGGCGAGGGCTACGAGAGCCTGCTGACGGCCGACTACAGCCAGATCGAGATGCGGATCATGGCGCACCTGTCCGGCGACGAGGGGCTCGTGGAGGCCTTCCGGTCGGGGGAGGACCTGCACTCCTTCGTCGGCAGCCGCGTCTTCGAGGTCGAGCCGGCGGAGGTCACGCCGGCCATGCGCAGCAAGATCAAGGCGATGTCCTACGGCCTGGCCTACGGCCTGTCGGCCTTCGGGCTCTCGCGCCAGCTGCGGATCGGCGTCGACGAGGCCCGCGGGCTCATGGACGACTACTTCGAGCGCTTCGGCGGCGTGCGCGACTACCTGCGCGGCGTCGTCGACACCGCGCGGACCACGGGGTACACGGAGACCATCCTCGGCCGCCGCCGCTACCTGCCCGACCTCACGAGCGACAACCGGCAGCGGCGCGAGATGGCCGAGCGCATGGCGCTCAACGCGCCGATCCAAGGCTCGGCGGCCGACGTCATCAAGGTCGCCATGCTCGGCGTCGAGCAGGCGCTCGCCGAGCAGGGCCTGCGCTCGCGGATGCTGCTGCAGGTCCACGACGAGCTCGTGCTCGAGGTGGCGCCGGGGGAGCGCGAGGCCCTCGAGGCGCTCGTGCGCGCCCAGATGGGCGGTGCCGCCGAGCTCAGCGTCCCGCTCGACGTGTCCGTCGGCGTCGGCACCTCGTGGCACGAGGCGGGCCACTGAGGCACCGGCCCCGCCCCTGACGGCGGGGCCGGTCCGCACGGCCGCACGCCGTGGGGGTGGGCTAGGGGGCGTCGTGAGCGGGTCTCAGGAGGGCAGGTCGCAGACGAAGACGGCCGTGCCCGGCAGGACCCGCCCGCGCAGCGGGCTCCAGCCGCCCCAGACGACGTCGCGGCCGGCGGGCCAGCGCGGCTCGACGAGGTCCACGAGGCGGAAGCCCGCGCCGACGACCTCGCGCACGCGCTGGCCGAGCGTGCGGTGGTGCTCGGCGTAGAGCACCTCGCCGTCCTCGCCCGTCTCGGCGTAGGGCGTGGTGTCGAAGTAGGAGCTCGTCACGACCAGCCCGGCCTCGCCGGGGTCGTCGGGGAAGGCCCAGCGGACGGGGTGGGTGAGGCTGAAGACCCAGCGGCCGCCGGGGCGCAGCACGCGCGCGACCTCGGCGTGCACCCGCTCGGGCTCGGCCGTGAAGGGCAGCGCGCCGTAGGCGGACACCGCCAGGTCCACCGACGCGTCGGCCAGCGGCAGGCGCGCGGCGTCGGCCTGCAGGAGCGCGACCGCGGGGTCGGCGCGACGCCCCTCGGCGATCATCCCGGCCGAGAGGTCCAGGCCGACGACCTCGGCGCCCTCGTCGGCCAGCCACCGGCTGCCCTGCGCCGCCCCGCAGCCGACCTCGAGCACCCGCCGCCCGCGGACGTCGCCGAGCAGGTGCGCGTCGGCCTCGCGCAGCCCCTCGGGGCCCCACACGAGGTCGCGGTCGCCCAGGTGCTCGCCGTGCTCGGCGAGGTAGCCGGGGGCCGCCTCGTCCCACCAGCCGCGGTTGGCGCGCACGGACGCCGCCGCGCCGACGTCGCGGTAGCCGGCGGCGGCGAGCGCGCTGCGCCCCGCCGGTCCGGCCGCGGGGGAGGGGGCGTCCGCCTCGGGGTCCATCCCGCGATGCTCGCGCACGCCGGGGACCACCGCGGCACCGCCGCGGACCGCCCCGGGACGGCGGCGGACCCTCCGCCGTCCCCCTTTGACCCCCCGGAGAGCGCCCGCGTACTCTTGACGGGCGCGCGTCCAGCGCGCGGCACACGTCCTCCTCGCTGCGGACCGGCCCGACCGGCCCGCGGCGCCGATGTCGCGGTCCGCGCCGGACGGGCGCAGGACCTGACCACGAGGTGGTGCCGCGCAGCGCGGGGCCGCCCCTCATCCCCCGCCCGCATCGGAGCCCGACGACTTCATGACCACCACCACCGAGCGCACGACCACGCCGCCGCAGGTCGCGATCAACGACATCGGCACGGCCGAGGACTTCCTCGCCGCGATCGACGCGACCATCAAGTACTTCAACGACGGCGACATCGTCAGCGGCACGATCGTCAAGGTCGACCGTGACGAGGTGCTCCTCGACATCGGCTACAAGACCGAGGGCGTCATCCCCTCGCGCGAGCTGTCGATCAAGCACGACGTCGACCCCAACGAGGTCGTCGGCGTCGGCGACGAGGTCGAGGCCCTTGTCCTCCAGAAGGAGGACAAGGAGGGCCGGCTCATCCTGTCCAAGAAGCGCGCCCAGTACGAGCGCGCCTGGGGCACGATCGAGCGCATCAAGGACGAGGAGGGTGTCGTCACCGGCACCGTCATCGAGGTCGTCAAGGGCGGCCTCATCCTCGACATCGGGCTGCGCGGCTTCCTGCCCGCCTCCCTCGTCGAGATGCGCCGCGTCCGCGACCTGCAGCCCTACGTGGGCCAGGAGCTCGAGGCGAAGATCATCGAGCTCGACAAGAACCGCAACAACGTCGTCCTCTCGCGCCGCGCGTGGCTCGAGGAGACGCAGTCGGCGGTCCGCCACAACTTCCTGCAGACCCTCCAGAAGGGCCAGGTCCGCTCCGGCGTCGTGTCGTCGATCGTCAACTTCGGCGCCTTCGTCGACCTGGGCGGCGTGGACGGGCTCGTCCACGTCTCCGAGCTGTCCTGGAAGCACATCGACCACCCCTCCGAGGTCGTCGAGGTCGGTCAGCAGGTCACCGTCGAGGTCCTCGACGTCGACATGGACCGCGAGCGGGTCTCCCTGTCGCTGAAGGCGACGCAGGAGGACCCGTGGCAGCAGTTCGCTCGCACGCACGCCATCGGGCAGGTCGTGCCGGGCCGCGTCACCAAGCTCGTCCCCTTCGGCGCCTTCGTGCGCGTGGAGGAGGGCATCGAGGGCCTGGTCCACATCTCCGAGCTGGCCGTGCGCCACGTCGAGGTGCCGGAGCAGATCGTCGGCGTCGGCGACGAAATCTTCGTCAAGGTCATCGACATCGACCTCGAGCGCCGGCGCATCTCGCTGTCCCTCAAGCAGGCGAACGAGGGCGTCGACCCGAGCAGCGACGACTTCGACCCGTCGCTCTACGGCATGGCGCAGGAGTACGACGAGGCGGGGAACTACAAGTACCCCGAGGGCTTCGACCCCGAGACGAACGAGTGGCTCGAGGGCTTCGAGACCCAGCGCGAGGAGTGGGAGCGGCAGTACGCCGAGGCCCAGGCGCGCTGGGAGGCCCACAAGGCGCAGGTCTCGGCGGCCAGCCAGGCCGAGGCCGAGGCCGTCACCGCGGGCGACGCCCCGGCGACGTCCTACTCCTCGGGCGGCCCGTCGTCCTCCGACCGCGGCGACCGCGCGGACCGCGACGACCGCGGCTCCTCCGCCCCGGCGCCCTCCTCGGGCGGCGGCGAGGGCACGCTGGCCTCCGACGAGGCCCTCGCGGCCCTGCGCGAGAAGCTCACCGGCGCCGGCAGCTGACGCTCCGGCACCACCGCACCACCGCACCACCGCACGGCCCGAGGGGGCCCGGCGCTCCGGCGCCGGGCCCCTTCGGCGCCTCCGGGCCGCTCCCGGGAGCGACCAGGCCAGCCCGGTCCCGGCGGCGCCCTAGGGTCGACGGCGTGCTGAGGGTGGGGCTGACGGGCGGGACCGGGGCGGGCAAGAGCACGGCGGCGCGCCGGCTGGCGGCGCTCGGGGCCGTGGTCGTCGCCGCGGACGCCCTCGCCCGCGAGGTCGTCGCCCCGGGCAGCCCGGGCCTCGCCGCCGTCGTCCGCGAGTTCGGCGAGGGCGTCCTCGGCCCCGACGGCGCCCTCGACCGGCCCGCGCTCGGCGCCGTGGTCTTCGCGGACGCCGGCCGCCGCCGGGCGCTCGAGGCCATCACCCACCCCCTCGTGCGGGCGCGCCGCGACGAGCTCGTGGCGTCCGCCCCGGCGGACGCCGTGGTCGTCGACGACATCCCCCTCCTCGTGGAGACCGGCCGCGGCGCCGAGTGGCCCCTCGTCGTCGTCGTCCACGCCCCGCTCGAGGTGCGGGTGCGCCGGCTCGTCGAGGGCCGCGGCCTGGCGGAGGACGACGCCCGCCGCCGGGCCGCCTCCCAGGCCTCTGACGACGAGCGCCGCGCGGCCGCCGACGTCGTGCTCGACAACGCGCGGGCGCCGGCGGACCTCGAGCGGGGCGTCGACGCCCTCTGGCGCGAGCGGCTCGTGCCCTTCGAGGCGCACCTGCGGGCGGGGGAGCGGGCGCCGCGACCCGCGCACGCGGTGCTCGTGCCGTACGACCCGACGTGGCCGGTCCAGGCGGAGCGGCTGCTGGCGCGCGTGCGCCGGGCGGCGGGGGAGCGGGCGCTCTCGGTCGAGCACGTCGGCTCGACGGCGGTGCCGGGACTGGCGGCGAAGGACGTCCTCGACGTGCAGGTGGTCACCCCTGACCTGGCGACCGCGGGCGCCGTCGCGGACGACCTGCGGGCCGCGGGTCTCGTGCGGCCGCCGGGGGAGTGGTGGGACGAGCGGCCCGACGGGAGCCGGCTGCCGAAGGCCTTCGCGACGGAGGCCGACGCCGGGCGCCCCGTGAACTGCCACGTGCGCCCGGCGGGCGGCCAGACGGGGGACGTCCTCGCCCTGCGGGACCTCCTGCGCCGCGACGCCGGGGAGCGGGAGGCCTACGCGGCGCTCAAGGCGCGGCTGGCCGCGGAGCCCCACGGCTCCGTCGACGAGTACGCGAGCCGCAAGGGGCCCTGGATCGCCGCCGCGCTCGAGCGGGCCCGCGCGGGCCGGTAGCGCGCGTCGGGGCGGGAGGGCGCCGGGCCGGCGGGCCGCCGGGCTGACGAGCCGGCGTCCGAGGCCCTCCTCCCGGGGCCGCTGTCGGTGGGCGGGCCTACCGTTGTCCCCATGAGACCGGTGACCGACCTGCAGCGGCGCGTCGCCCCCTTCGAGGTGGTGTCGGAGTTCTCGCCGAGCGGCGACCAGCCGACGGCCATCGCCGAGCTCGCGCGCCGCGTCGAGGCGGGGGAGAAGGACGTCGTCCTCCTCGGCGCCACGGGCACCGGCAAGTCCGCGACCACGGCGTGGATGATCGAGAAGCTCCAGCGGCCGACGCTCGTCATGGCGCCCAACAAGACTCTCGCGGCGCAGCTGGCCAACGAGTTCCGCGAGCTGCTCCCGAACAACGCCGTCGAGTACTTCGTGTCGTACTACGACTACTACCAGCCCGAGGCGTACGTCCCGCAGACGGACACCTACATCGAGAAGGACTCGTCGATCAACGACGAGGTCGAGCGGCTGCGGCACTCGGCCACCAACTCGCTCCTCACCCGCCGCGACGTCGTCGTCGTGGCGTCCGTGTCGTGCATCTACGGCCTCGGGACGCCGCAGGAGTACGTCGACCGGATGGCGCGCCTGCACGTCGGCCAGCAGGTCGACCGCGACGAGCTGCTCCGCCGCTTCGTCGGCATGCAGTACACCCGCAACGACCTCGCCTTCACCCGGGGCACCTTCCGCGCCAAGGGCGACACCGTCGAGATCATCCCGGTGTACGAGGAGCTCGCCCTCCGCATCGAGTTCTTCGGCGACGAGATCGAGTCGCTCTACACGCTCAACCCGCTCACCGGCGAGGTGGTCGCCGAGGAGCAGGAGATGTACGTCTTCCCGGCCACGCACTACGTCGCCGGGCCCGAGCGCATGGAGCGCGCCATCGCCTCGATCGAGGCGGAGCTGGCCGGGCGCCTCGCCGAGATGGAGCAGCAGGGCAAGCTCCTCGAGGCGCAGCGGCTGCGCATGAGGACCACCTACGACATCGAGATGATGCGACAGGTCGGCTCCTGCTCCGGCATCGAGAACTACTCCCGGCACGTCGACGGCCGCGAGCGCGGCACGGCCCCCAACACGCTGCTCGACTACTTCCCCGAGGACTTCCTCCTCGTGCTCGACGAGAGCCACGTGACGGTGCCGCAGATCGGGGCCATGTACGAGGGCGACATGTCCCGCAAGCGCACGCTCGTCGACCACGGCTTCCGCCTGCCCAGCGCCATGGACAACCGGCCGCTCAAGTGGGAGGAGTTCCTCGAGCGCATCGGCCAGACGGTGTACCTCTCGGCGACGCCGGGCGCCTACGAGCTGGGCCGGGGCGACGGCTACGTCGAGCAGATCATCCGGCCCACCGGGCTCGTCGACCCCGAGGTCGTCGTCAAGCCCACGAAGGGCCAGATCGACGACCTGCTGGAGGAGATCCGCCGCCGGACCGAGAAGGACGAGCGCGTCCTCGTCACCACGCTGACGAAGAAGATGGCCGAGGACCTCACCGACTACCTGCTCGAGCACGGCGTCCAGGTGCGCTACCTGCACTCCGAGGTCGACACGCTGCGCCGGGTGGAGCTCCTGCGCGAGCTGCGGCAGGGCGAGTTCGACGTCCTCGTGGGCATCAACCTCCTGCGCGAGGGCCTCGACCTCCCGGAGGTCTCCCTCGTCAGCATCCTCGACGCCGACAAGGAGGGGTTCCTGCGCAGCGGCACCTCGCTCATCCAGACCATCGGACGCGCGGCCCGCAACGTCTCCGGGCAGGTGCACATGTACGCCGACACGGTGACGCCGTCGATGGCCCTGGCCATCGACGAGACCAACCGCCGCCGCGAGGTGCAGCTCGCCTACAACCGCGAGCACGGCATCACGCCGACCGCCCTGCGCAAGAAGATCCGCGACATCACCGACATGCTCGCCCGCGAGGATGCCGACACGGCGGCCCTCCTCGGCGGCGCCGGCCGCCAGCAGTCGCGCGGCAAGACGCCGGTGCCCGGCATGGCGTCGCGCGGCGGCGACGACGACGGCCGGCGCGAGCGGCTGGCGGCCATGCCGGCGGCGGAGCTGTCCGACCTCATCCAGCAGCTCACCGACCAGATGCACGCCGCCGCCACGGAGCTGCAGTTCGAGCTGGCCGGCCGGCTGCGCGACGAGATCGGCGACCTCAAGAAGGAGCTGCGGGGGATGCAGGCCGCCACCGCCTGACCGCCCCTCCCTCCCGGGGAGGGGCGGGCGCGCGGCGCAGCCGGGAACGCGCCCGGCGCGTCGCGGTGGACCGGCTTGGCGCCCCCGCGGCCGCGGCCCCATACTCGCGGGGTCGAGGAGGGGAGTATCCCTGCGCGACGGTCTCGTCATCACGACGCCTCCCCGGCCCGCCGGCGGCGCTCCGGGGCCGTCGGTCCGCGCCGCGAGGCGGCCGGGCGGGAGAGACCTCCGGTCGAGCAGCCCTGCCAACCGGAGGAACCATGGACGTGCCCCTGTACGTGTGGGCGATCACCGTCGCCGGCATCGTCGCGATGATCGCCTACGACTTCGTCGTGCACGTGCGGACGCCGCACAGCCCCAGCATCAAGGAGGCCGCCGTCTGGTCGGCGGCCTACATCGGCATCGCCGTCCTCTTCGGCCTCGGCGTGCTGGTCGTCTCGGGGAGCACCTTCGGCGGGGAGTACTTCGCCGGGTACATCACCGAGAAGAGCCTCTCGGTCGACAACCTCTTCGTCTTCGTGCTCATCATGAGCAGCTTCGCGGTGCCCCGCGAGTACCAGCAGAAGGTGCTCCTCATCGGCATCGCGCTGGCGCTCGTCTTCCGGACGATCTTCATCGCCCTCGGCACCGCGGTGATCGCCAACTTCGCCTGGATCTTCTACATCTTCGGCGCCTTCCTCATCTACACGGCCTGGGTGCAGGCCAAGGCGGGGCGCACCGACTCCCACGCGGACGACGAGTTCGAGGAGAACGCCGTCCTGCGCCTGGCCCGACGGGTGCTTCCCACGACGGACGAGTACCACGGCGACAAGTTCACGACGAAGGTCGACGGCAAGCGCCTCGTCACCCCGCTGCTCGTCGTCATGATCGCCATCGGCAGCGCCGACCTGCTCTTCGCGGTGGACTCGATCCCCGCGATCTTCGGGCTGACCCAGGAGCCCTACCTCGTCTTCACGGCCAACGCCTTCTCGCTCCTCGGGCTGCGCCAGCTGTACTTCCTCATCGACGGGCTGCTGGACCGCCTCGTCTACCTGCACTACGGCCTCGCCGCGATCCTCGGCTTCATCGGCGTCAAGCTCCTGCTCCACGCCCTGCACGAGAACGAGCTGCCCTTCATCAACGGCGGCGAGCACGTGCCCGTGTGGGAGGTCCCCACGTGGCTCTCGCTCCTCTTCATCGTCGTCGCCCTCGGCATCACGACGGTCCTGTCCCTGCGGGAGAACAAGCGCACGGCGGCCCGGGCCGACGCCGACGAGCCGGGCGCGAACCGCCCGACGCAGGCGCCGTCGGCGACCCGGCGCCCCGTGGGCGAGGGCCAGCGCGAGGGCGGTGCCCTCGACGAGGTCCCGGACGACGCCCCGGCGGGCGCCGGCGGTCGTGACGGCCGCGAGGGCCGCGACGCATGAGCGTCCCCGCCTGGGTGTGGGGCGCGACGATCGCCGCGGCGGTCCTCTTCCTCACGGCGGACGTGCTGCTGAGCCGCCGCCGCCCGCACGTCCCGAGCACGCGGGAGAGCGCCCTGCACCTGGCGGGCTTCGTGGCCGCCGCCGTGGTCTTCGGCCTCGGCGTCTGGTGGTTCGGCGGCGGCCAGGCGGCGGGGGAGTTCTTCGCCGGCTGGCTCACCGAGTACTCGCTGTCCGTCGACAACCTCTTCGTCTTCCTGCTCATCTTCCGGCGCTTCGCCGTGCCGAAGGAGCTCCAGCAGAACGCGCTCCTCATCGGCATCGTGCTGGCGCTCGTGCTGCGCGCCGCCGTCATCGCCGTCGGGGCGGGCCTCATCGCCGCCTTCAGCTGGGTCTTCTTCCTCTTCGGCGCCTTCCTCCTCTTCACCGCCGTCCAGCTGGTGCGCGGCAGCGGCGAGGACGACGACGAGTTCGAGGAGAACCGGCTCGTCCGGCTCGTGCGGCGGGTGCTGCCCGTGACGGAGGACTTCCGCGGCCCGACGCTCGTCGTCCGGGAGGCGGGGCGCCGCGCCATCACGCCGATGCTCCTCGTCCTCGTGGCGCTCGGGACGACGGACCTGCTCTTCGCCCTGGACTCCATCCCGGCGATCTTCGGGCTGACGTCGGACCCCTACATCGTCCTGACGGCCAACATCTTCGCCCTCATGGGGCTGCGCCAGCTCTTCTTCCTCGTCGGCGACCTGCTGAAGAAGCTCGTCTTCCTCGACATCGGGCTGGCGGTGCTCCTGGCCTTCGTCGGCGTCAAGCTCATCCTCGAGGCGCTGCACGAGAACTCGCTGCCCTTCATCAACGGCGGCGAGCCGGTGGAGTGGGCGCCGGTCATCCCCATCTGGCTCTCGCTGACCGCGATCGTCGTCATCCTCGGGACGACCGCGGTCGTTTCGCTCGCCGTCAGCCGCCGCCGCGAGCGGGCCGCCGCCCGCGGCTGACGGGAGCGGGCCGCCGCCCGACCGCGGGGCGGCTCACCGGCCGCACGTCCCAGCCGCTCGTCACCGCTCACGGTGCCGGGACGCGTGCGAGCCGAGGACGAGCGTCCGGCGGGGCGGCGCGGAGAGGCACGTCAGGCCGGCGCCCCGCACCGAGCGCGGGGTGCCCACGGCGCGCCGAGCCAGTGCCCGGAGCGCCGCCCCGCCGGACGCGGACCGGCCCGTGCGCGGGCACCTCGGGCCCCCCGGTCACCGGCTCCCCGTCACCGGCTCCTGACCAACGGCTCCGCGTCACCGGCTCCCCGTCACCAGCCGCGGGCGCGCCAGTCGGCGAGGGACGGCCGCTCGGCCCCGAGCGTCGTCGGCTCGCCGTGCCCGGGGAGGACCTCGGTGCGGTCGGGCAGGACGGCGAAGAGCCGCTCCTCCACGTCGTCGAGCAGGCGGGTGAAGCGCCCGGCGTCCCCGCCCGTGGCCCCGACGCCGCCGGGGAAGAGGCTGTCGCCCGTGAGGGCGAGCACGCGGCCGCCCGGGTCGTGCAGCACGAGGGCGACGGAGCCGGGGGTGTGGCCCCGCAGCCCGACGACGTCGAGCCGCAGCTCGCCCACCGCGACGACGTCGCCGTGGCGCAGGAGGACGTCCGCGGGCACGGGGAGGTCGGCGGCGTCCTCGGCCCCCACGAGCACCTGCGCGCCCGTCGCCGCGACGACCTCCGGGAGGGCGCGGTGGTGGTCCCAGTGCCCGTGCGTCGTCACGACGGCGTCGACGCGCCCGTCCGCGAGGGCCAGCAGCCGGGGGGCGTCGTCGGCGGCGTCGACGAGCAGCCGCCGGCCCGTCGCCGTGCACTCGAGCAGGTAGCAGGCGTTGTCCATCGCCGACACGCGAGCCGAGGACAGCCGCGCGGAGACGAGGCCGTCGGGCACGAGCCCGTCGGAGGGGGTCCCGTCCGTCATCGCCGTCCCCCGGGCGTGCAGTCGCCCAGCGCGTCGGCCGCCCGCACCAGCGCGAGGTGGGACAGGGCCTGGGGCACGTTGCCGGCCTGGCGCCCGGCCCCGGTGTCGTACTCCTCCGAGAGGAGGCCGAGGTCGCTGCTGCAGGCGAGGCAGCGGTCCATGAGGGCGTGGGCGTCGTCGACGCGCCCGCTGCGCGCGTACTGCTCCACGAGCCAGAAGGAGCAGGCGAGGAAGGGGTGCTCGTCGCCCGACAGGCCGTCGAGGCCCGGGCCCGTGTCGTAGCGGAGCACGAGGCCGTCGCGCAGGAGGTCCTCCTCGATGGCGGCGACCGTCCCGAGCATGCGCGGGTCGTCGGCCGCGACGAAGCCCACCTGGGGGAGCATGAGGAGCGAGGCGTCGACCTGCGGGGAGCCGTAGACCTGCGTGTACGTGCCGCGGCCGGCGTCCCAGCCGTGCTCCTCGACCTCGGCGCGCACCTGCTCGCGCAGCTCCTCCCACCGCTCCGCCGGTCCCTCCATGCCGCCCTCGCGCACCGCCTGGACGCCCCGGTCGAGCGCGGCCCAGACCATGACGCGCGAGTGGGTGAAGTGCTGGAGGTCGCCCCGCATCTCCCAGATGCCGTGGTCCTTGCGCTGCCAGTGCTCCTCGACGAAGCCGAGGAGCGCGCGCTGGAGCGGCCAGGAGAACTCGTCCTCGGCGACGCCCTCGCGACGCGCCCGGTCGAGCGCCACGAGCACCTCGCCGAGGACGTCGGCCTGGTACTGGTCGACGGCGCCGTTGCCGGTGCGCACCGGCCGCGATCCCTCGTACCCGGGCAGGTGGTCGTGCTCCCGTTCCGGGAGCTCCCGCTCGCCCGCGATGCCGTACATGATCTGGACGTCCTCGGGCTCCCCCGCGACGGCTCGCAGCAGCCACCGGCGCCACCCCTCGGCCTCCTCGCGGTAGCCGTGCGTGAGGAGCGCCTCGAGGGTCAGGGCGGCGTCGCGCAGCCACACGTAGCGGTAGTCCCAGTTGCGCTCGCCGCCGAAGTCCTCGGGCAGGGACGTGGTGGCCGCGGCGACGATGCCGCCGGTGTCGGCGTGCGTGAGCGCGCGCAGGACGAGCAGGGAGCGGCGCACGGCGAGGGGGTGGTGCTCGCCGGGGTCCGCGCGGTCGGCCCAGTCCTGCCACCACGCCGTCGTCGCCTCCAGGCGGTCGCCCACGTCGAGGCGCCGGGGCACGTCCCGGTAGGAGCGGTACCACGTGAGCCCGACGTCGTGCCGCTCGCCGGCCGCCTGGTCCCACTCCCCGGCGTGGCGGTGGTCGGAGGCCGTCGGCATCTGGCCGCCGCGCAGCAGGAAGGCGTCGGGACCCGCCACGGCGAGAAGGCCCTCGAGGCCGTCGGGGTCGGTGACCCGCCGCACCCACGGCACCGTCTTGGCGTAGTCGGGCCGGATGACGAGCTCCTGGCGCATCCGCACGACGCCCTCGACGCCCTCGACGCGGCGCACGAGGTCGGCGCGCAGGTCGTTGATGGGCATGAAGTCGACGACCCGCACGACGCCGGTCGACGTCGTCCACGTCGTCTCGAGGACGAAGGAGTCGCCGACGTAGCGCCGCTCGCAGGTGGCGTCGTCGTCGACGGGCCGCAGCAGCCAGCGCCCGTGCTCGGGGCCGCCGAGCACGGCGCTGAAGACGGCGGGGGAGTCGTAGCGGGGCAGGCAGAGCCAGTCGACGCTCCCGTCCCGGCCCACGAGGGCGGCGCTGTGGCAGTCGCTGAGCAGGGCGTAGTCCTCGATGCGCTGGCTGGGCATGTGCGGAGGCTCCCACGAGCCCGGCGCCGGGACCTCCGGGCGCCCGCGCGCTCGCGCGGCACCGGTCCCGCCGTCCGCCCCGGGTGCCGCCGCGCTGCTTGCACCCGTCCGCCGACGACGGGAGGGTGGGCCGCGCCGGGGGCCGCCCGGCCGGGCACCGCCCCGCCGACCGCGTCGACTGGAGCCCCGCCCCGTGACCACCACCCTCGTCGTCCTGGGCGCCGGCGGCGACCTCGCCTCGCGGCTGCTCCTCCCCGGGCTCGCCGACCTCCTCGTCAGCCACCACGGGGAGGGCCTCGACCTGCGCCTCGTCGGCGCCGACCGGGCCGAGCACGACCAGGACTGGTGGACCGAGCGGGTCCGCGGGGCGGCCGAGGCGGCGGACGCCCGCGGCCCGGTGGTCGACCGGCTCGTCGAGGGCACGCGGTACGCCTCGTGCGACGTCAGCGCGGACGACGACCTCGCCGGCCTCGTCGCGGACGCGTCGCGGGACGGCGACGTCGTCCTGTACTTCGCGCTGCCGCCCGACGTGACCGCCGGGGCGCTGCGGTCGCTCGAGCCCGAGCAGGTGCCCGCGGGGACCCGCCTCGTGCTGGAGAAGCCCTTCGGCCACGACGCCGCGTCCGCGGCCGAGCTCAACGGCGTCCTCACGCGGCTCGTCCCGGAAGACCACGTCCACCGCGTCGACCACTTCCTCGGCAAGTCGACGGTGCTCAACATCCTCGGCCTGCGCTTCGCGAACCGGCTCTTCGAGCCGCTGTGGAGCGCCACCCACGTCGAGCGGGTCGACGTCGTCTTCGACGAGGACCTCGGGCTCGCCGGGCGCGCGGGGTACTACGACGGCGCGGGCGCCCTCGCCGACATGGTCCAGAGCCACCTCCTGCAGCTGCTGGCCCTCATCGCGATGGACCCGCCGGCGACGATCTCCGAGCGCGACCTGCGCGACCGCAAGGCCGAGGTCCTGCGCGCGACGCGGCTGTGGGACGCGGACGACCCGGCCTCCTGCACGCGGCGGGCCCGGTGGACCGCGGGTCGCCTCGGCGACGAGGAGGTCGGCGCCTACGCCGACGAGCCGGGCGTCGACCCGGAGCGGGGCACCGAGACGCTCGCCGAGGTCGTGCTCGCCGTCGACACCTGGCGCTGGGCCGGCGTCCCGTTCCGGCTGCGCTCCGGCAAGGCGCTGGGGCGGCGCCGCAAGGAGGCCGTCATCACCTTCAAGCACGTGCCGCACCTGCCGACCGGGCTGCTGGGGACCCCGTCGCCGACGCGCCTGCGGGTCGGCTTCGGCCCCGACGACATCACGCTCGAGCTCGACCTGAACGGCCAGGACGACGCCTTCGGGCTCGAGCGCACCGCGCTCGGGACCGAGCTCTCGCCGGGCGAGCTCACGGCCTACGGCCAGGTGCTCCTGGGGGTCCTGCACGGCGACCCGACGCTCTCGGTGCGCGGCGACACCGCGGAGCAGTGCTGGCGCGTCCTCGAGCCGGTCGTCGCCGCGTGGCACGACGGGCGGGTGCCGCTCGAGACCTACCCGGCGGGGACCGGCGGGCCGCGCGGGCACGGCCTCCTCGAGGACGTCGACGCCCGCGAGTGCGCGGAGGACGCCCAGGTGGCGGCCGAGCGCGGCCCCCGCCGGGCCTCGGGCGACGGCGGCTCGGAGGGGACCGGCGGCGAGGGTCGCGACAGGGACGACCCGCCCGTCGCCTGACGCCGCCCCCAGGAGGCCGGGCCCGGCCCGGGCGCGCCCTCCCGCCCGGGTCCGCGGCGGGCGATGTCGGAGGCCGCGCCTACCATCGGCGGGTGCAGTCTGAGCTCATCGTCCGCGGCGCCCGCGAGCATAACCTCCGCGACGTCTCGATCGACCTGCCGCGCGACGCCATGGTGGTCTTCACCGGCCTGTCGGGCTCCGGCAAGTCGTCCCTCGCCTTCGACACGATCTTCGCGGAGGGCCAGCGCCGCTACGTCGAGTCGCTGTCGGCCTACGCCCGCCAGTTCCTCGGGCAGATGGACAAGCCCGACGTCGACTTCATCGAGGGCCTGTCGCCGGCCGTCTCCATCGACCAGAAGTCGACGAGCCGCAACCCGCGCTCCACGGTGGGCACCATCACCGAGGTCTACGACTACCTGCGCCTGCTGTGGGCCCGCGCCGGTCAGCCGCACTGCCCGGTCTGCGGCGAGCCCATCGGCCGCCAGACGCCGCAGCAGGTCGTCGACCGCCTCCTCGAGATGCCCGAGGGCACCCGCTTCCAGGTGCTGGCGCCCGTCGTGCGCGGGCGCAAGGGCGAGTTCGTCGAGCTCTTCGCCGAGCTGCAGACCAAGGGCTTCTCCCGCGCGCGGGTGGACGGGGACGTCATCTCCCTCGCCACCCCGCCGCAGCTGGACAAGAAGTTCAAGCACGACATCGAGGTCGTCGTCGACCGCCTCGTCGTCCGCGAGGGCGTCCAGCGGCGCCTCACCGACTCGGTCGAGACGGCGCTGGGGCTGGCCGACGGCGTCCTGCTCGTCGACCTCGTCGACGCGGGGGAGGACGAGCAGCGCGAGCGCCGCTTCTCCGAGAAGCTCGCCTGCCCCAACGAGCACCCGCTCCAGCTCGACGAGGTCGAGCCGCGCACCTTCTCCTTCAACGCCCCCTACGGGGCGTGCCCCGAGTGCACGGGCATCGGCACGCGCCTCGAGGTCGACCCCGACCTCCTCGTGCCCGACGACGAGCTCACGCTCGCCGAGGGCGCCATCGCGCCGTGGGCGAGCGGCTCCGGCTCGGCGGACTACTTCCAGCGGGTCATGCGGGGGCTCGCCGACCAGCTGGGCTTCTCCATGGACGTGCCCTGGCGCGCGCTGCCCAAGCGCGCGACGACGGCGCTGCTGCAGGGCCACGAGCACGAGGTGCACGTGCGCTACCGCAACCGCTTCGGCCGCGAGCGCGCCTACTCCACCGGCTTCGAGGGCGTCGTCCCCTTCATCCGGCGCCGCCACGCGGAGACCGACTCCGACTGGTCCCGCGAGCGCTACGAGGGCTACATGCGCGAGGTGCCGTGCCCGGTGTGCGGGGGCAGCCGCCTGCGACCGGAGGTCCTCGCCGTCACGCTCGGCGGCCGCTCGATCGCCGAGGTCTGCGCCCTGCCCGTCGACGAGTGCGCGGCCTTCCTCGGCGCGCTCGAGCTCGACGCCCGCCAGCGCCAGATCGCGGCCGCGGTGCTCAAGGAGATCAACGCCCGGCTCGGCTTCCTCCTCGACGTCGGCCTGGACTACCTCTCGCTCGACCGGGCGTCGGGGACGCTCTCGGGCGGCGAGGCCCAGCGCATCCGGCTGGCGACGCAGATCGGGTCGGGCCTCGTCGGCGTCCTCTACGTCCTCGACGAGCCGAGCATCGGCCTGCACCAGCGCGACAACCGGCGCCTCATCGACACGCTCACGCGCCTGCGGGACCTCGGGAACACCCTCATCGTCGTCGAGCACGACGAGGACACGATCCGCGCCAGCGACTGGGTGGTCGACGTCGGCCCCGGCGCCGGCGAGCACGGCGGCCGGGTGGTCCACTCCGGCTCGGTGCAGGGGCTGCTCGACCACGAGAGCTCGCTGACGGGCGGCTACCTCTCGGGCCGCCTCGCCATCCCCGTCCCGGAGACCCGGAGGCCGCGCGACCGCGCGCGCCAGGTGGTCGTCAAGGGCGCCCGGCAGAACAACCTCAAGGGCGTCGACGTCGCCTTCCCGCTCGGCTGCTTCGTCGCCGTCACCGGGGTCTCCGGCTCGGGCAAGTCGACGCTCGTCAACGACATCCTCTACACGGTCATGGCCAACCAGCTCAACGGCGCCCGCCGGGTGCCGGGCCGCCACCGCACGGTCACGGGGCTCGACCAGCTCGACAAGGTCGTCCACGTCGACCAGAGCCCCATCGGCCGGACGCCGCGGTCCAACCCCGCCACGTACACGGGCGTCTGGGACCACGTGCGCAAGCTCTTCGCGACGACGACGGAGGCGAAGGTGCGCGGCTACCAGCCGGGCCGCTTCTCCTTCAACGTCAAGGGCGGGCGCTGCGAGAACTGCCAGGGCGACGGCACCATCAAGATCGAGATGAACTTCCTGCCCGACGTCTACGTGCCGTGCGAGGTGTGCCAGGGGGCGCGCTACAACCGCGAGACGCTCGAGGTGCACTTCAAGGGGAAGACCGTCTTCGACGTCCTCGAGATGCCCATCGAGGAGGCGGTCGACTTCTTCGCCGCGGTCCCCGCCATCTCCCGGCACCTGCGGACGCTCGTCGACGTCGGCCTGGGCTACGTGCGCCTGGGCCAGAGCGCGCCCACGCTCTCGGGCGGCGAGGCGCAGCGGGTCAAGCTCGCCTCCGAGCTGCAGCGGCGGTCGGCGGGCCGGACGGTCTACGTCCTCGACGAGCCGACGACGGGTCTGCACTTCGAGGACATCCGGAAGCTCCTCGGCGTCCTGCAGGGCCTCGTCGACAAGGGCAACACGGTGCTCGTCATCGAGCACAACCTCGACGTCATCAAGAACGCCGACTGGGTCGTCGACATGGGCCCCGAGGGCGGCGGCGGCGGCGGGCGCGTGGTCGCCCAGGGGACGCCGGAGCAGGTGGCCCGCGTGCCCGAGAGCCACACCGGCCGGTTCCTCGCCGAGGCGCTCGGCGTGCCGCGCGAGGAGCCCGGTGCCGCGCTGCCGCCCCCGCGGCGCCAGGAGGAGCCGGCCTCGGCCTGACGCGCGAGCGCGCCGGCGGGCGCGTCCGCCCGGAGGACGTCGGCGCCGGCGCCCTCAAGGTGCTCGGCGGGGGTGCCGACGGGGCGGGGGTGAGCCCCTCCGCGCCGCGCCCGCCCTCCGCGGCCCGCGCCGTCCTCCCCGGGGCCGGGGACGCCGGGGGCGGGCCGGGGAGGTCCCTGCTCACGGCCGCGGGCGTCGGTGCGGCCTGCGCCCTCGCCGTGGTCCTCACGGGCGTCCTCGCTCGACCGGCCGCGCCGATGGCCGCCTCGCTCGTCGTCGCGGTCACCGGCCTCGTCGGCGGGGTGCTCGTCCTCGCCCGGCGCGGGCCGGGGCCCGCGCGGCCCTCCCGGCGGTGGTTCGCCCTCTCGGCGCTCGCGTGGTGCGGGGGCGAGCTCGTGAGCGCGCTCGTCGACCTCGCGCTGCCGGGCCCGCCTCCGCGCCCCAACGTCGGGGACGCGGTCAGCATCTGCGCCGGTCCGCTCGCGCTCGTCGGCGTCCTGCGCCTCCCGCGGCCGCCCGGGCGCGGCGGCGCTCTGCGGACCCTGCTCGTGGACGCGGTGGTGCTGGCGCTGGGGCTGGCCGTCGCGGTCTGGACAGCGGTCTTCCCGCCCGGCGGGCCTCCGCTGCTCGTCCTCTTCTGCGTCAGCGTGGTGCTCCTGTACCTGCTGCTGTGCAACCTGCTCGCGCAGGTCGCCATGGTCGGGCGGGACCGGGGCGTCGTGGCCGTCCTCGCCGGGCTGGCGCTGCTCGCCGTGGGCGACCTCGCCGTCACGCGCGAGCTCATCGCCGGCGCGGCCGTGTGGGACTGGCGCCTCGCCGCCCTCCAGTGCCTCGCCTGGCCCGTCGTGCTCGGGGGCGTCGACACCATCGGGCGGGGGCGACCCCTGCAGCGCCCCGGGGGCGCGACGGACGAGGGCGAGACCTACGCGACGGTCGTCACGACGGCGACCGTCTACGTCTCCTGGGTGCTCGGGCTGGTCGCCCTCCTGACGACCGGGGCGGCGGGCGCGGCCACCGGAGCGCTCGGGCTCCTCGCGGTGACGAGCGCGGGGCTGCGCGAGGTCCTCCGGCTGCGCGCCCGCCTCGGGGTCCTGCGCCGTCTGTCGCGGGAGTCCCGGCACGACGCCCTGACGGGGCTGGGCAACGCGCGGGCGCTCTCGGCCCGCCTCGCCCCGCTGCTCGAGGACGGTGCGGCCGTCTCGCTCGTCGTCGTGGACCTCGACGGCTTCGGGGACGTGGACGAGCGGCTCGGGCGCACCGCCGCGGACGCCCTCCTCGTGGACGTCGCGTCCGCCCTCGCGGCCCGCACCGGCGAGGACCGCACCTTCCGGACCGGCGGGGACGAGGTCGCCCTGCTGTGCCCGTGCGGCCCCGAGGCGGCGCGGGAGGCGGCCGACGCCGCGCGGGCGCTCGTCACGGCCGCCGCCGCGCGGGCGGGCACCCACCTGACGGCCAGCGCCGGCGTCTCTGGCCTCGACGCCGGCGCCGCGCCGGCGGGCGCGCCGCCCGAGCTCCTGGCCGAGGCGACGACCGCCGTCACCGCGGCCAAGCGCGCCGGCGGCGACCGGACGGCGCTCTTCCGCGGCGAGGTCGCCGAGGGGGTGCGTCGTCGCGCCCTCGTCGAGCGGCGCCTGCGCGCGGCCCTGGCGGCCGACGCGCTGCACGTCGAGCTCCAGCCGCTCGTCCACCTCGCGAGCGGCCGCCTCAAGGGCTTCGAGGTGCTCGCCCGGTGGCAGGACGACGCGCTGGGCCGGGTCGGCCCCGACGAGTTCGTCGCGGTGGCCGAGACTGGCGGCCTCGTGACGGCCCTCGGCCGCCACGCGCTGCGCCGGGGCCTGCACGCGCTGGTGGCCAGCGGCGCCGCGGCGCGCGGCCTCACCCTGTCGGTCAACGCCTCGCCGCTCGAGCTGCGCGACCCCGGCTACCCCGCCGCCGTCGCGGACGCCCTGGCCGAGGCGGGCGTGCCGGCGGCCGCGCTCGTCGTCGAGGTCACCGAGGGCGTGCCCGTGGCGCCGGGGGACCCGGCCCTCGGGGCCATGGCCGCGCTGCGCGCCGCCGGCTGCCGGATCGCCCTGGACGACGTCGGGTCGGGCTACGCGTCGCTGACGTACCTCGCCCGGCTGCCGGTCGACGTCGTCAAGGTCGACCGGTCGCTCGTCGTCGCCCTGGACGACCCGCGCAGCGCCCGGGTGCTCGAGGCCCTCGTGCGGCTCAGCCGCTCCCTCGGGCTCGTCGTCCTCGCCGAGGGCATCGAGCACGAGGCGCAGGTGCGGGCGCTGCTGCGCGCCGGGGCGACGCTGGGGCAGGGGTGGCTCTGGTCGCGGGCCCTCCCCGTGGACCACCTCGCCGACCTCGTCGCCCGGGACGCCGCGGCGCACCCCGGGCCGCCGCCCGACCTCCCGACCTCCCTCCTGCCGGTGGCCGCCCTGGCCTCGTCCCCGCCCGCCCCGAACCCGCCCGCCGACGGGGTGCCGGTGCAGCGCGCCGCACGCCAGGAGGAGGCGGCGCCCGGGGCGTAGGTCGGCGCGGTCGGGACCGTCGGACGCCCGACCTACCCTGGGGACGTGGCCGACCCGTCCTCCTACCGCCCGCGACCGGGGGAGGTGCCCGACTCCCCGGGCGTCTACCGCTTCCGCGACGAGCACGGCCGCGTCATCTACGTCGGCAAGGCCCGGAGCCTGCGCCAGCGCCTCGCGTCCTACTTCCAGGACGTCGCCAACCTGCACCCGCGGACGCAGACGATGGTCACGACGGCCGCGTCGGTCGAGTGGACGACGGTGGCCACCGAGGTCGAGTCGCTGCAGCTCGAGTACTCCTGGATCAAGGAGTTCGACCCGCGCTTCAACGTCAAGTACCGCGACGACAAGTCCTACCCCTACCTCGCCATCACGATGGGCGAGCCGGTGCCGCGGGTCCAGGTGATGCGCGGCGCCAAGCGCAAGGGCACGCGGTACTTCGGGCCCTACACGCACGCGTGGGCCATCCGCGAGACCGTCGACCTCCTGCTGCGCGTCTTCCCCATCCGCAGCTGCTCGGCCGGCGTGCTCAAGCGCGCCGCCCAGGTCGGGCGCCCGTGCCTGCTCGGCTACATCGGCAAGTGCTCGGCCCCCTGCGTCGGGCGCATCAGCGAGGAGGACCACCGGGCGCTCGCCGAGGACTTCGCGTCCTTCATGGCGGGGGACACCAGCCGCTTCGTGCGCCGCCTCGAGGCGGAGATGCGCGAGGCCTCCGCGGACCTCGACTTCGAGCGGGCGGCCCGGCGCCGCGACGACCTCGGCGCCCTGCGCCGCGCCCTCGAGAAGAGCGCGGTCGTGCTGCCCGACGCCACCGACGCCGACGTCTTCGCCCTCGCGGAGGACGAGCTCGAGGCCGCCGTCCAGGTCTTCCATGTGCGCGGCGGGCGCATCCGCGGCCAGCGCGGGTGGGTCGTCGAGAAGGTCGAGGACGTCACGACCGCCGGCCTCGTCGAGCACCTGCTGCAGCAGGTGTACGGCGACGCCGACGCGGTGGCGGACGCCGCGGCCGGCGGCGCCGGGGGTACCGCGGCGGGGGCGGCTCCCGGGGCCGTCCCGCGCGAGGTGCTCGTGCCGCTGGAGCCCGCCGACGCGGCCCAGGTGACCGCCTGGCTGTCGGGGCTGCGGGGCTCCGCGGTCGACGTCCGCGTGCCCCAGCGCGGCGACAAGCGCGCCCTGCTCGAGACCGTGGCCAAGAACGCCTCGCAGGCCCTCGCCCTCCACAAGACGCGGCGCGGGGGCGACCTCACGACCCGCAGCCTCGCGCTCTCCGAGCTGCAGGACGCGCTCGGCCTCGACGAGGCGCCCCTGCGGGTCGAGTGCTACGACGTCTCGAACCTCCAGGGCACGGAGGTCGTGGCCTCGATGGTCGTCTTCGAGGACGGCCTGCCGCGCAAGGGCGAGTACCGGCGCTTCGCCGTCCGCGGCGAGTCGGTGCGCGCCGGCGACGCGCAGGACGACACCGCCGCCATCCACGAGGTGATGCTGCGCCGCTTCCGCCGCCACCTCGCCGACGGCACCCCGCCCGCCGGGTCGCCGCCCGACGAGGACGCGGCCCCCGGGGCCCCCGGTGCTGCGGGTGCTGCGGTCGCGGGCGGTGAGGTCGCGGACGGGGCGGCCGGGGACGGGGCGGCCGGGCACGCGCCGGTCGACCCGGAGTCCGGCCGGCCGCGGCGCTTCGCGTACCCGCCGCAGCTCGTCGTCGTCGACGGCGGCGCCCCCCAGGTGGCCGCCGCCGCGCGCGCCCTCGAGGAGCTGGGCGTGACCGACGTGGCGCTGTGCGGGCTCGCCAAGCGGCTCGAGGAGGTGTGGCTGCCGGGGGAGGAGTTCCCGGTCGTCCTGCCGCGCCAGAGCGAGGGCCTGTACCTCCTCCAGCGCGTGCGCGACGAGGCCCACCGCTTCGCCATCACCTACCACCGCCAGCGGCGCAGCTCGTCGATGACCCGCAGTGCGCTCGACGACGTGCCCGGCCTCGGGCCCGCGCGCCGGACCGCCCTCCTCAAGCGCTTCGGCTCCCTCAAGCGGCTGCGCGCCGCGACGGTGGAGGAGGTGTGCGAGGTCCCCGGCGTCGGGCCCGCGACGGCCCGCGCCGTGCTCGACGCCCTCGCGCCCGCGAGCACGACCTCGGCGAACGGTGCCCCGGCCCCCCGCGACGGGCGGCGCGAGGACGAGGCGGCCGCGGAGGCGCCCCTGCGCGTCAACACCGCCACCGGCGAGCTGCTCGACGACTGAGGCCCGGACCCGGCGGGGGGCGTCGACGCCGGGGCGTCCGGCTTGGGAGGATCGCGGCGTGGACGCGACGCCCCCGCCCGACGACGACCCCGGCACCGGGCCTCCCGGGACCCCGCCGCCCGCCGGCCGCGACCCCCGCAGCCCGGCGGTGCGTCCGGGGCCGCGGGGCAATCTCGAGGAGACCGGGGAGGTGCCGGTCCTCCTCGGGGACGACCCGCCCGGCTGGTCGGCCGCCTCGCGCTCGGGAGCCGCCGCCGCGCAGGTCCCGCTGCCGGCGGCCGGGTCCGGCCCGCGCGGTGCCGACGCCGACGCCGAGGACGCGGACGAGGACGGCGCGCCCGGGCACGAGGAGCGGGGGCACGAGGAGCGGGGGCGCGAGGAGCGGGCGCGCGCGGACCGGGGCGACGGGGTGGACGACGGCGCGGGCGGCGCCGGTGAGGGCGCGCCGACGGGGGGCTCCGAGGGCAGCACCGAGGTCCTCGTCGTCACCGGCATGTCGGGCGCGGGGCGCTCGACGGTCGCGGACCGGCTGGAGGACCTCGGCTGGTACGTCGTCGACAACCTGCCGCCGCAGATGCTCTCCGCGCTCGCGGGGCTCGCCGCCCGCGCGCGCCGCGGGCTGCCCCGCGTGGCCGTCGTCCTCGACGTCCGCGGCCAGGAGTTCTTCCCCGAGGTGCAGTCCGCCCTCGAGGAGCTGCGCGACCGCGGCATCGTCGTGCGGGTGCTCTTCCTCGAGGCGTCCGACGAGGCCCTCGTGCGCCGCTTCGAGTCCGTCCGCCGGCCCCACCCCCTGCAGGGGGAGGGGCGGATCCTCGACGGCATCCGCGCCGAGCGGGACCTCGTCGCGGCGCTGCGCGGGGGCGCCGACCTGCTCGTCGACACGAGCTCCCTCAACGTGCACGAGCTCGGCGCGCGGGTCGGGGACGTCTTCGGCGAGGCGGGACGGCCGCGCCTGCGGGTCACGGTCATGTCCTTCGGGTTCAAGTACGGCATCCCCGTCGACGCCGACCACGTCGCCGACGTCCGCTTCCTGCCCAACCCGTACTGGGAGCCGTCGCTGCGGGCGCAGACCGGGCGCGACGAGGGCGTCCGCGACTTCGTCCTGCGCCAGGAGGGCGCCGTGGAGTGGCTGGACCGCTACGTGGCGGCGCTCGAGCCCGTCGTCGCGGGCTACCGGCGCGAGCACCGCGGCTTCGTCACCGTCGCCGTCGGGTGCACGGGGGGCAAGCACCGGTCCGTCGCGCTCAGCGAGCAGCTCGCGCGCCGCCTGTCCGGGGCCGACGTGCGCGCCCGCGTCGTCCACCGCGACCTCGGCCGTGAGTGAGGCGCCCCGGGGAGGCGCGGCGGCCGGGGGCCCACCCTCGCCCTGGGCCGCTCCGGCGACGGCCCCGCGGACGGCGCCGTCCGGCGAGGAGGGGTCGCCGGCCCCTCCGTCGGTCGTCGCCCTCGGCGGGGGGCACGGCCTGTCCGCTTCGCTGCAGGCCCTGCGCCACCTCACCGACCGCCTGACCGCCGTCGTCACGGTGGCCGACGACGGCGGGTCCAGCGGGCGCCTGCGCCGCGAGCTCGGTGTCCTGCCCCCGGGGGACTTGCGCATGGCCCTCGCCGCGCTCTGCGACGACGCCGACTGGGGTCGCACGTGGCGCGACGTCGTCCAGCACCGCTTCGGCGGCGACGGCGAGCTCGGCGGCCACGCGGTCGGCAACCTCCTCATCGTCGCGCTCTGGGAGCTCCTGGGGGACCAGGTCGCCGGCCTCGACTGGGTGGCCCACCTCCTCGGCGCCCGCGGCCGCGTCCTGCCCATGTCCCTCGTGCCGCTCGACGTGGAGGGCGACGTCGTCCCGCCCGGCGGCGGCCCGGCGCGGGTGGTGCGCGGCCAGGTCGCGCTCGCGACCGCCGCCGGCCGCATCGGCGGCGTGCGGCTGCAGCCCCCGGACCCGCCCGCGTGCCCGGAGGCCGTGGAGGCCGTCGAGGAGGCCGACTGGGTCGTCCTCGGGCCCGGGTCCTGGTTCACGAGCGTCCTGCCGCACCTGTGCGTGCCCGAGCTCGCCGCCGCGCTGGTGCGCACGCGCGCCCGCCGGTGCGTCGTCCTCAACCTCACCTCCTCCCAGCAGGAGACGGCCGGGCTCACCGCAGCCGACCACCTCGGCGCCCTGGCCCGCCACGCGCCCGACCTGCGGGTCGACGCCGTGGTGGCCGACCCGCGCGCCGTCGGGGACCCCGAGCCCCTCGGGCGCCTGTGCACCGACCTCGGCGCCCAGCTGCTGCTGCGCCGGGTCGCGCGCTCGCGGCGCGACGACGTCCACGACCCCCTGCGGCTGGCGGCGGCCTTCCGCGACGCCTTCGAGCCCTCGGCGTGAGGGGCGCCCGCGGCGTCGACGGTCGCGTCCCCGGGCGCCGGGTCCTGGGGCGCCGGGTCCTCGGGCGCCGGGTCCTCGGGCGCCGGGGGGCAGGGGCGCCGGGGGCAGGGGCGCCGGAGGGGCGGTGGGCGGGGCCGAGGTCGGCGGGCTCCCGGTCGTGGTCCTCGCTCGTGGTCCCTCGCCCGTGGTCCGGGGCACCCGCCGCGGTGGGATGATGGCGGCATGGCACTGACGGCCCAGGTGAAGGACGAGCTCAGCCGCCTCCCCGTGACCCGGTCCTGCGACCGCAAGGCGGAGACGTCGGCCGTCCTGCGCTTCGCGGGCGGGCTCCACATCGTCTCGGGGCACGTCGTCGTGGAGGCCGAGCTCGACACGGGGGCGGCCGCGCGGCGGCTGCGCAAGGACATCACCGAGGTCTTCGGCGCCTCGTGCGACGTGCTCGTGCTGCAGCCCGGTGGGCTGCGGCGGGGCACCCGCTACGTCGTCCGCGTGGTGCGCGAGGGGGAGGCGCTGGCGCGCCAGACCGGGCTGCTCGACGGGCGCGGGCGCCCCGTGCGCGGCCTGCCGCCCCAGGTCGTCGGCGGGGCCACCTGCTGCGCCGAGGCCGCCTGGCGCGGTGCGTTCCTCGCCCACGGCTCCCTCACCGAGCCGGGCCGCAGCGCGGCGCTGGAGATCACCTGCCCGGGGCCCGAGGCGGCGCTGGCGCTCGTGGGCAGCGCCCGCCGGCTCGGGGTGGCCGCGAAGGCCCGCGAGGTGCGCGGCGTCGACCGCGTCGTCCTGCGCGACGGCGACGCCATCGGCGCGCTGCTCACGCGCCTCGGGGCGCACGACGCCGTCCTCGTGTGGGAGGAGCGGCGCATGCGCCGGGAGGTGCGCGCCACGGCCAACCGGCTCGCCAACTTCGACGACGCGAACCTGCGGCGCTCGGCCCGCGCGGCCGTCGCGGCCGGCGCGCGCGTGGAGCGGGCGCTGGAGATCCTCGGCGACGACGTCCCCGAGCACCTGCTCGTGGCCGGGCGCCTGCGCACCGAGCACCGCCAGGCGTCGCTCGAGGAGCTGGGCGCCATGGCCGACCCGGTCATGACGAAGGACGCCGTCGCCGGGCGCATCCGCCGCCTCCTCGCCATGGCGGACCGCCGTGCCGCCGAGCTCGGCGTGCCCGGGACCGAGTCCGGCCTCACCCCGGAGATGCTCGAGGTCTGAGCCGGGTCACCTCCCGCGCCGCCTCCCGACCCGACCTCCCCCGAGCCGGGCCCGGCGGTCCGGCGGTCCGGCGTCCAGCATGTGACCGGCGTCACACGCCGGGCCGCGCCGGGGGGTGGGGCGCGGGGCCGATCCCCTAGGGTCGGGGGCATCCCAGCGCTGCGGCGAGCACGTCCGACCACCTCCGGGCACCCCCCGGGCACGCCCCGAGGCCCCCGGGCCCGACCGGGCAGGTCGGGCGAGCGCCGCAGCCGGCAGATCCGACCGCCCCGTCGGCCCGCCCACCGCGGGCCACCGACCCCAGGGAGACCGACGTGACCATCCGCGTGGGCATCAACGGCTTCGGCCGCATCGGCCGCAACTTCTTCCGCGCCGCGGCGGCGTCCGGCGCCGACGTCGAGGTCGTCGGCCTCAACGACCTCGGCGACAACGGCGTCCTCGCCCACCTGCTCAAGTACGACTCGATCCTCGGGGTCTTCCCGGGCGAGGTCACGGCCGACGCCGAGGGCATCACCGTCGACGGGCGCCGCATCCGCGTCATGTCCGAGCGCGACCCGAAGGACCTCGCCTGGGGCGAGCTCGGCGCGGACGTCGTCGTCGAGTCCACCGGCTTCTTCACCAAGGCCTCCGCGGCCCGCGCGCACGTCGACGCCGGCGCGAAGAAGGTCATCATCTCCGCGCCCGCCACCGACGAGGACGTCACCGTCGTCATGGGCGTCAACCACGAGCAGTACGACCCGTCGGCGCACACGATCATCTCCAACGCCTCCTGCACGACGAACTGCCTCGCGCCGATGGCCAAGGCCATCCACGACGCGTTCGAGATCAAGCAGGGCCTCATGACGACGGTCCACGCGTACACGGCCGACCAGAACCTCCAGGACGGCCCGCACAAGGACCTGCGCCGCGCCCGCGCCGCCGCGCTCAACATCGTCCCCACCTCGACCGGCGCGGCCAAGGCCATCGGCCTCGTGCTGCCCGAGCTCAAGGGCAAGCTCGACGGCTACGCGCTGCGCGTCCCGGTGCCCACGGGCTCGGCCACGGACCTCACCGTCACCGTGGGCCGCGAGACCTCCGTCGAGGAGGTCAACGCCGCGGTCAAGGCCGCTGCGGAGGGCGCCCTCGGCCCGTACCTGCGCTACAGCGAGGCGCCCATCGTCTCCTCCGACATCACGCAGGACCCGGCGTCGTGCATCTTCGACGCGCCCCTCACCAAGGTGATCGGGGACCAGGTCAAGGTCGTCGGCTGGTACGACAACGAGTGGGGCTACTCCAACCGCCTCGTCGACCTGGTCGGCCACGTCGGCTCCTCCCTGTGAGGACGGTCGAGGAGCTCGCCGCGCAGGTCGACGGCCTGCGCGGCAAGCGCGTCCTCGTCCGCAGCGACCTCAACGTCCCGCTCGCCGAGCGGGACGGGGGCCGCGAGATCACCGACGACGGTCGCATCCGGGCCTCCCTGCCCACCTGGCAGCGGCTGCTCGACGAGGGCGCGCGCGTCGTGGTCTGCGCCCACCTGGGCCGGCCGAAGGGCGCGCCGGAGGAGCGCTACTCCCTGGCGCCCGTCGCCGAGCGGGTCCGCGAGCTCCTGCCCGAGGTGACGGTGCGCTTCGCCACCGACACGACGGGGGAGTCCGCGCGGGAGCAGGCCGCGGCCCTCGCCGACGGTGAGCTGCTGCTCCTCGAGAACCTGCGGTTCGACCCCGGAGAGACGTCGAAGGACGACGACCAGCGGGGCCGGTTCGCCCGCGACCTCGCCGACCTGGCCAGCGCGTACGTCGGCGACGGCTTCGGCGCCGTGCACCGCAAGCACGCGTCGGTGTACGACGTCCCCCGGCACCTGCCGTCGGCCGCGGGCGGCCTCGTCCTCGCAGAGGTCGAGGTGCTGCGGCGGCTGACGCAGGACCCGGCGCGGCCCTACGTCGTCGTCCTCGGCGGCTCGAAGGTCTCCGACAAGCTCGGCGTCATCGACGCCCTGCTCGGCACGGCCGACCGGATCCTCGTGGGCGGGGGGATGGTCTTCACCTTCCTCGCGGCGCAGGGTCACGACGTGGGCACCAGCCTGCTCGAGGCCGACCAGCTCGACACCGTGCGCGGCTACCTCGCGACGGCGGCCGAGCGCGGCGTCGACGTGGTCCTGCCGACCGACGTCGTCGCGGCGACCGCCTTCTCGGCGGACGCCGAGCACGGCGTCGTCCCCGCGGACGCCATCCCGGCCGACCGCATGGGGCTCGACATCGGCCC
This sequence comes from uncultured Pseudokineococcus sp., assembly GCF_947499845.1. Classification (GTDB taxonomy): domain Bacteria; phylum Actinomycetota; class Actinomycetes; order Actinomycetales; family Quadrisphaeraceae; genus Pseudokineococcus. Next base: position 39,864 of record NZ_CANMPM010000004.1, on the reverse strand, counting down.
GAAGTCCGCCACCGCCTTCGCCGCGGCGCTGGCCGACGCCGGCACCGTCTTCTGGAACGGCCCGATGGGCGTCTTCGAGATGGAGCCGTACGCGGCGGGCACCCGGGCCGTGGCCGAGGCCCTCGCCGGCTCCGACGCCTTCTCGGTCGTCGGGGGCGGCGACTCCGCGGCCGCGGTGCGGGCCCTCGGGCTCTCCGAGGACGACTTCGGGCACATCTCGACGGGCGGGGGGGCGAGCCTGGAGTACCTCCAGGGCGACGAGCTCCCCGGCCTGCAGGCGCTGGAGGGCTGAGACGTGGCGACCACCACGAGCAGGACCCCGCTCATGGCGGGCAACTGGAAGATGACCCTGGACCACCTGCAGGCGGCGTCGACGCTGCAGAAGCTGGCGTGGACCCTGCAGGACGCCAAGCACGACGCCGCGAGCGTCGAGGTCGTCGTCCTGCCGCCGTTCACGGACCTGCGGACGGTGCAGACGCTCGTCGACGGCGACCGCCTGGAGCTGGCCTACGGCGCGCAGGACGTCTCGCCGCACGACAGCGGGGCCCACACCGGCGACGTCTCCGCGCCCATGCTGGCGCGGCTGGGCTGCCGGTACGTCGTCGTCGGGCACAGCGAGCGGCGCGACGACCACGGTGAGGGCGACGAGCTCGTCGCGGCCAAGGCCGCGGCGGCGCTGCGCCACGGCGTCACGCCGATCGTGTGCGTGGGGGAGGCGCTCGACGTCCGGCAGGCCGGTCGCCAGGTCGAGCACGTGCTCGCCCAGCTCGACGGCTCCATCGCGGGTCTCGACGCCTCCGCCGTCGCGGGCCTCGTCGTCGCCTACGAGCCCGTGTGGGCCATCGGCACCGGCGAGGTCGCCACCCCGGCGGACGCCCAGGAGGTCTGCGGGGCGATCCGCGCGCGCCTGCGCGAGACGCACGGCGACGCCGCCGCCGACGGCGTGCGCGTCCTCTACGGGGGCTCGGTGAAGCCCTCCAACGTCGCGGCCGTCATGGCCGAGGACGACGTCGACGGCGCGCTCGTCGGCGGGGCCAGCCTCGACCCGGCGGACTTCGCCGCGATCGTCCGGTACCAGCACCACCACGGCGGCCGCTGAGCCGACCGCGCCGCCGTCGGCCGAGGTCGGCCGACGGCGGCGCGCCGTCCCGTACCCTGGGGCGCGCGCACGACCGCCCGGCACCCGCAGCGGCTCCAGGGGAGCGACCGCGGGTGCGCCCAGCACACCGCCGCACGGCGGGCACCACCCGCGAGGAGCCCCATGATCGACGTCCTGAGGATCGTGCTGCTGGTCCTCCTCGGCATCACCGGCCTCTTCCAGGTGCTCCTCGTGCTCCTGCACAAGGGCAAGGGCGGCGGCCTCTCGGACATGTTCGGCGGCGGCATGTCGGCGAGCGTGGGCAGCTCGGGCGTCGCCGAGCGCAACCTCAACCGGCTGACGGTGGGCATGGCCCTGCTGTGGGCCGCGGTGGTCGTGCTGCTGGGCCTCGTCGAGCGCTTCGACCCGAGCATCTGACCAGCACCTGACGAGCAGGTGGGCCGGCGGCGAGCCGCCGGCAGGACCGGACGGACGAGCGCCCCGCGGGGCGCCCTGAGCACGAGGAGTGGGGCACGTGGCTGGAGGGAACGCGATCCGGGGCAGCCGGGTCGGCGCCGGACCGATGGGCGAGGCGGAGCGCGGTGAGAGCGCCCCGCGCGTCGTCATCTCCTACTGGTGCGCCAACGAGCACGAGACGCGGCCGAGCTTCGCGCAGGACTCCGGCGCGCCCGTGCCCGAGACCTGGGACTGCCCGCGCTGCGGGTTCCCCGCCGGCCAGGACCGCGCGAACCCGCCGCAGCCGCTGCGCAACGAGCCGTACAAGACGCACCTCGCGTACGTGAAGGAGCGCCGCAACGACGCCGACGGCGCGGCCATCCTCGAGGAGGCGCTCGAGTCGCTGCGCGCCCGCCGGCTGGTGCCCTGACCGCCACGAGCCGTCCGCGCGAGAGGCCCCGCTCCCCGGTGGGGGAGCGGGCCCTCTCGTGCGTCCGGCCCCGCCGCCGACGGCGGGGCTCGACGGGGTGGGAGGGAGGTCAGCCGTGCAGCTGCGAGGCGGCGGCCCGGTCGACGAGCCACCGCGTGGCGCGGCGGCCGCGGGCGACCACGGCCGGCGTGCGCACCGCGTCCTCCTCGGGGTCGAGCCCCCGTGCGACAGCGGTCGCCTTGTCCTCGCCGGACACGACGAGCCACACCTCGGCCGCCGCCCGCAGGGCGTCGGCGCCGAGGCTCAGGCGCAGCGGCGGGGGCTTGGGCGCGTCCTCCTCCACGACGACGGTCGCGCCGCGGAGCCCCAGGGCCGGGCGCCCCGGGAAGAGCGAGGCGACGTGCCCGTCGGGGCCGACGCCGAGGAGGAGGACGTCGAAGACGGGGACCCCGAGGGCGGGCTCGCCGCCCGGACCGAGGTCGTCCGCGTGCTCGGCGAGCTCCGCGGCGTAGCGCGCCGCCGCGTCGACGGCCGCCTCGGGACCGCCGCCGGCGTCGTCCGCCGGCATGGGGTGCCAGCGGGCGGCGTGCAGCGCGGGCGCCCGCAGCAGGGCCGCCCGCGCCTGGACGTCGTTGCGCTCGTCGCTGCCGGCGTCGACGAAGCGCTCGTCGCCGAACCACAGGTGCACCCGCGACCAGTCGAGCGCCGCGGGGCTCCCGCCGTCCTGCCCGTCGCCGGCCGGGGGAGCGCCGTCCTCGATGCCGACGGCGTCCGCGACCGCCGCGAGGGCCCGCCCGCCGATCCGGCCGCCGGTGAGGACGACGTGCACCGGTGCGGGGGCGGGTCGCTCCTCGAGCGCCGCGCCGACGGCCGCGAGCAGCCGGTCGGCGACGTCCGCGACGAGGGCGTCGGCGTCCTCGAGGACGGCGATCTCCGGGGGCGCGCCCCCGGGGGCGGAGGGGGCGCTCACGCCGCGCCCCCTCGGCCCTCGCCGACCGCCTGCGGGTCGGCCACGTCGGCCGCCGACGCGCCGCCGTCGTCCGGGACGAGCTCGCTGCCGACCGGCTCACCGGCCCCGGCGCTCGTGCTCCCGCCCGTGACCTCGTCCGGCACCGGGGCCGCCGCCGCGCCGGCGACGACCTCGGAGTCGTCCGTCGGTCCGGGCTCCGCGGGGGCGTCCTCCGGCTCCGCCCCGCGGACGGCCGCCGCCGTCTCGCGCTCGGCGGCCCGGTGGCCGGCGAGGCGCCGGCGCGCGTCCTCCCGGGAGGAGCCGCCCGCCTCGGCCGCGCGGCGGGGACGCGCCAGCGCCCGCAGCCCCTGGGTGAGGACGTCGCCGTAGACCTCGTCGGGGTCGAGCCGGCGGAGCTCCTCGGCGAGGCAGTCGCGGACGCTGCGCGGCGGCAGCGACACCTGCCGCTCGGGCTGCCCCGGCGCCGTCAGCAGCGCCGTGGCGCCCTCGGGGCGGACCAGCTCGACGTCGCCGGAGCCCCGCTCCAGGCGGACGCCGACGATGCCGCTGCCCGGCTCGCTGCGCACGCGGCTCACGGGGCAGCCGAGGGCGAGCCCGAGCCAGCCGGCCAGCAGGTCGGCGCTGGGGGAGTCCTCGGCGCCCGTGACGACGGCCGAGCGCACGGGGTCGTGCGGCGGCTGGTCGAGCGCGGCGGCGAGGAGCCCCCGCCACAGGGTGACCCGGCTCCAGGCCAGGTCGGTGTCCCCGGGGGCGTGGCCGGCGGCGAGCGCCTGCAGCGCCTTGAGGGGGCGGCGGGCGGCCCCGGAGTCGGTGATCCGCCGCTGGGCCATCGCCCCGATGGGGTCCTCGGCCGGCACGGCCGGGGGCTCGCCCGGCCACCACGCGACGACCGGGGCGTCCGGCAGCAGGAGCGGCACGACGACGGCGTCGCCGTGCCGCGCGAGCTCGCCGTAGAGGCGGGCGACGACGACCTCGCTGGCGCCGGCGTCGCCGCCGACGCGGATCTGGCCGTCGAGGCGGTTGGCGCCCCGCCGGCTGCCGCGGGCCACGACGAGCACCCGGCACGGGTGCTCGCGGCTGGCGTCGTTGGCCGCGGCGATGGCCTCCTCGGCCTCCTCGTCGCCCGTGCAGATGACGAGGGTGAGGACGCGGCCGAGCGCCACGGCCCCGCCCGTCTCGCGCAGGTCGACCAGGCGCCGGTTGAGGGCGCTGGTCGACGTCGAGGGCAGGTCGATGATCACGGGCGCCTCCACTCGCGGCCGTCGCGCTCCATCATGGCGAAGGCGCTGGGTGGTCCCCAGCTCCCCGAGGGGTACGCCTCCGGCGCCCCGCTCCGCGCCCAGTGCTCGATGACCGGGTCGAGGATGCGCCAGGACAGGTCGACCTCCTCGTGCCGGGGGAACAGCGGCGGGTCGCCGAGGAGCACGTCGAGGATGAGCCGCTCGTAGGCCTCCGGGCTGGACTCGGTGAAGGCGTGGCCGTAGCCGAAGTCCATCGTCACGTCCCGCACCTCCATCGCGGTGCCCGGCACCTTGGAGCCGAAGCGCAGCGTGACGCCCTCGTCGGGCTGGACGCGGATGACCAGGGCGTTCTTGCCGAGCTCCTCCGTGGCCGTCTGCTCGAAGGGCAGGTGCGGGGCGCGGCGGAAGACGACGGCGATCTCGGTGACCCGCCGCCCGAGGCGCTTGCCCGCCCGCAGGTAGAACGGGACGCCGGCCCACCGGCGGGTGTCGATCTCGACCTTGACGGCGGCGAAGGTCTCGGTGGTCGAGTCCTCCGGGATGCCGTCCTCCTCGTCGTACCCCCGCACCTGGCTGCCGCCCTGCCACCCGGCGGCGTAGCGGCCGCGGGCGGTCGAGGAGTCGAGCCCGGACGCGGGGTGGCGCACCGCCGAGAGCACCTTCTCCTTCTCGGCCCGCAGGTCGGAGGCCCCGAAGGACACGGGCTCCTCCATGGCGGTGAGGGCCAGCAGCTGGAGGAGGTGGTTCTGGATGACGTCGCGCGCCGCGCCGATGCCGTCGTAGTACCCGGCCCGCCCGCCGATGCCGATGTCCTCGGCCATGGTGATCTGCACGTGGTCCACGTGCTGGGCGTTCCAGATCGGCTCGAAGAGCTCGTTGGCGAAGCGCAGCGCCAGGAGGTTCTGGACCGTCTCCTTGCCGAGGTAGTGGTCGATCCGGAAGACGGCGTCCGAGGGGAAGACGCGCTCGACGACGCCGTTCAGCTCGCGCGCCGAGGCGAGGTCGTGGCCGAAGGGCTTCTCGATGACGACGCGCCGCCACGAGCCCTCCTGCGCGCGGGCGAGGCCCGAGCGGTCGAGCTGCTCGCAGACCACGGGGAAGCTCGAGGGCGGCACGGAGAGGTAGAACGCGACGTTGCCGCCCGTGCCGCGGGCGGCGTCGAGGTCCTTCACCGTGGCGGCGAGGCGGTCGAAGGCCTCGTCGTCGTCGAAGGCGCCGGGGATGAAGCGCAGGCCCTCGGCGAGCTGGCGCCACACCTCCTCCCGGAACGGGGTGCGCGCGTGCTCGCGGACGGCGTCGTGGACGACGCGCCCGAAGTCCTCGTCGCGCCAGTCGCGGCGCGCGAAGCCGACGAGCGAGAACCCCGGCGGGAGGAGGCCGCGGTTGGCGAGGTCGTAGACCGCCGGGAGCAGCTTCTTGCGCGCCAGGTCGCCGGTGACGCCGAACATGACGAGGCAGGAGGGCCCCGCGATGCGCGACAGCCGCTTGTCGCGGGGGTCGCGCAGCGGGTTGGCCGCCGCCCCCGCCGAGCCGACCGTGCCCGCCCCGACCGTGCCCGCCGTCACCGGGTCCGTCCGTCGGCCCCGGCGAGCACCGCCCGCAGGCGGCCGAGCGCGGAGCGGTCGGTGAGGTGCAGGCGCAGCACGGGACGGCCGTGGTCGGCGAGCACCGCCGCGTCGCCGGCCGCCTGGGCGCGCTGGAGCCCGCCGAAGGTGAAGGGCCGGTCCGGGATGGGGAGGTCCTCGCCCGCGGGCTCGGACGTCACCTGCAGGTAGACCCCCGTCGCCGGGCCGCCCTTGTGGTACTGGCCCGTCGAGTGCAGGAAGCGCGGGCCCCAGCCGAAGGTCACCGGGCGCCCGGTGCGGGTGGCGAGGTCCTCGCGGACCCCCTCGAGGTCGGCGTCGGCCTCCCGGTCGAGGTAGGCCATGACCGCGAGGTAGCCGCGGTCGCCGTCCACCTGCGCCAGCTGCGCGAGGAGCGCGTCGACCGCCTCCTCGAGCGTCGCGGCCCCGGCGACCTCGGAGGTCCCGCGGATCTCGACGTCGCCGTCGACCGCGAGGGGCTCCTCGGTCTCCGGCGAGCCCTCGAGCAGCTCGCGCGTCGCCTGCTTGGCGCTCTCGACGTCGGGCTGGTCGAAGGGGTTGATGCCGAGCAGGCGGCCCGCCACGGCGACGGCCGTCTCCCAGAGCACCATCTGCCCGCCGAGCGAGCCGCTCGTGCGGACCTCCGCGGCGGCCGCGGCGTCCGAGCCGTCGGCGTCGTCCGCGACGAGCCGCACGACGAGCGCGTCGGACGGCGGGGAGGCCACCTCGGGCGAGCCCGTCCCGGCGACGACGACGGGCAGGAGCCCGGTGCCCTCCTTGCCGGTGGACTCGGCGACGAGCTGCTCGGCCCAGGCGCCGAAGCCGCGCAGCGAGGTGCCGTCCTCGACGAGGACGAGCTTGTCGCGCAGCGGGTCGGTGCCGCCCAGGGCGGCGCCGAGCCGGAGGCCGGGGTTCCCCTCGTCGTCGGCCGCCAGCACCTGCAGGGCCTCGGCCGCCTCGTCGAGGAGCTGCTGCACGTCGGCGCCCGCGAGCCCGGCGGGCACGAGGCCGAAGGCGGTGAGGGCGGAGTAGCGCCCGCCGACGTCGGGGTCGGCCTCGAAGAGGGCGCGGTAGCCCTCGTCGCGGGCCATCTGGGAGAAGGGGGAGCCGGGGTCCGTGACGACGACGACGCGGCGCGCCGCGTCGACGCCGGCGGCGGTCATGGCCTCCACGAAGGCGCGGCGCTGCGAGTCGGTCTCGACGGTCCCGCCCGACTTGCTCGAGACGACGACGACCGTGCGCTCGAGGCCCTCGTCGAGGGCGCGGCGCACCTGGCCCGGGTCGGTGCCGTCGAGGACGACGAGCGGCACCCCCGCGGTGGCGGTGATGACCTCCGGCGCTAGGGACGAGCCGCCCATGCCGCAGAGCACGACGCGGTCGACGCCCTCGGCGGCGAGCTCCTCGCGCAGGGACGCCACGCGCCCCGGCAGGTCCGCCGAGCGCGACGCGACGTCGACCCACCCGAGGCGCTTGCCGGCCTCGTCGGCCGCCGTCGGCCCCCAGAGGTCGGCCTCCTGCGCGGCGACGCGGCTCGCGACGCGGTCGGCGACGAGCGAGGTGACGTGCGCCGAGACCGCGCGCGCGGCGTCGCCGGTCGCCGTGACGGACAGGCCGCTCACTGCTGGGCCTGGGCGTCGTCGTCGGCCGTGGACACGCGCGCGAGCTCGTCCGAGACGGTCTGCTGCAGCTCGGTCCAGGAGTCGGCGAACTTCTTCACGCCCTCCTGCTCCAGCTGCTCGACGACCTCGGTGTAGGAGATCCCGAGGCGCTCGAGGTGGTCCATGACCGCCTCGGAGGCCTCGGCCGTCCCCGTGAGCGTGTCGCCGTGGACCTGCGCGTGGTCGTGCGCCTTGTCCAGGGTCGACCCCGGCATGGTGTTGACGGTGCCCCGCGCGACGAGCTCGGTGACGTAGAGCGTGTCGGGGTAGTCCGGGTTCTTCACGCCGGTGGAGGCCCACAGGGGCCGCTGGCGACGGGCGCCGGCCTGCTCGAGGACCTCCCAGCGCGGGGTGGAGAAGACCTCCTCGTAGGCGGCGTAGGCGAGGCGGGCGTTCGCGAGGCCGGCCTGGCCGCGCAGCTCCAGCGCCTCGTCCGTGCCGATGGCCTCGAGCCGGCCGTCGATCTCGCTGTCGACGCGGCTGACGAAGAAGGAGGCCACGGACGCGATCTGCGACAGGTCGCGGCCCGCCTCGCGGGCCTGCTCGAGCCCGGTGAGGAAGGCGTTCATGACGGCGCGGTAGCGGTCGAGGGAGAAGATCAGCGTGACGTTGACGCTGATGCCCTCGGACAGGGCGGTCGTGATGGCGGGCAGGCCCTCGACGGTCGCGGGGATCTTCACCATGAGGTTCGGGCGGTCGACGGCCGACCAGATCTGGCGCGCCGCGGCGACCGTCTTCTCGGTGTCGTGCGCCAGGCCGGGCTCGACCTCGAGGGACACGCGCCCGTCGTGGTGGTCGCTGCGCTCGTAGACCGGGGCGAAGAGGTCGCAGGCGCGGCGGACGTCCTCGGTGGTGATCTCGAAGATCGCCTCCTCGACGTCCGCTCCCCGCCGCGCGAGCTCGGTGGTCTGCTCCTCGTAGGCGTCGCCCTTCGACAGCGCGCTGGCGAAGATCGTCGGGTTGCTCGTGACGCCGACGACGCTCTTCTCGTCGACGAGGCGCTGGAGCTCGCCCGACTCGAGGAGCTCGCGCGACAGGTCGTCGAGCCAGACGGAGACGCCCTCGGCGGAGAGCTGCGCGAGGGGGTCGGTGCCGGTGCCGCCGGCGGGCGTGGGGGCTGCGCTGGTCATCTCGGGTCCTCCGGTGCGTGCGGGGTCTGGGCTGTCGCGGGTCTGGGCTGGCGCGGGGGGCGGGTCGACCGGTGGTCCGGCCGACCGGGGGCCGGGCGGCGCGCACGGGGCGCGCCGCCCGGGCGGCCGTCACTGCTGGTCGGCGGCGCCGCCCTCGGTCGGGGTGGTGCCGGCGCCGCCGGGGGAGTCGCCCCCGCGGGCGGCGCGCAGGGAGTCGCGGGCGGCCTCGGCGACGGCCTCGCCGGTCAGCCCGAACTCGCGGTAGAGCGTCTCGTAGTCGGCCGAGGCGCCGAAGTGCTCGATGGAGACGGTGCGGCCGGCGTCGCCGACGACGTCGCGCCAGCCCTGGGCCACGGCCGCCTCGACGGACACGCGGGCGCGCACGCCCGCCGGCAGCACGGACTCGCGGTAGGCGTCGTCCTGCTCGTCGAACCACTCGCGGCACGGCATCGAGACGACGCGGGCGCGCACGCCCTCGCCGGCGAGCTGCTCGCGCGCCGCCATCGCGATCTGCACCTCCGACCCCGTCCCCACGAGGATGACGTCGGGCTCGCCGCCGTCGGCCTCGGCGAGGACGTAGGCCCCGCGCAGGACGCCCTCCGCGGACGCGAGCGTCGAGCCGGACGCCGCGCCGTCGCCGCGCTCGAAGGTCGGGACCTTCTGACGCGTGAGGGCGAGGCCGGCCGGGCGGTCGGTGCGCTCGAGGACGCCGCGCCAGGCCCACGCCGTCTCGTTCGCGTCCGCGGGGCGGACGACGTCGAGGCCCGGGATGGCGCGCAGCGCGGCGAGGTGCTCGATCGGCTGGTGGGTCGGGCCGTCCTCGCCCAGGCCGATGGAGTCGTGGGTCCAGACGTAGATCGTCGGGACCGCCATGAGCGCCGCGAGGCGCACCGCGGGGCGCATGTAGTCGCTGAAGACGAGGAAGGTGCCGCCGTAGGCGCGCGTGCCGCCGTGCAGCGTGATGCCGTTGAGGATCGAGCCCATGGCGTGCTCGCGGATGCCGAAGTGCAGCGTGCGGCCGCCCTCGTCGCCCGGGAACTTCTTCGTCGCCTTGCCGGCGGGCACGAAGGAGCTGACGCCCTCCATGGTCGTGTTGTTGGACCCGGCGAGGTCGGCGGAGCCGCCCCACAGCTCGGGCAGCACGGGCGCCAGGGCGGAGAGGACGTCGCCGGACGCCGAGCGCGTGGCCACGTCCTTCCCGGCGGGGAAGTCGGGCAGCGCGTCGGTCCAGCCCTCGGGCAGGCGGCGCTCCGACATGCGGTCGAGGAGCTCGGCCCGCTCGGGGTTCGCCGAGCGCCACTCCTGGTAGCGCTCCTCCCACGCGGCGCGGACGCCCTTCGCGCGCTCGGTGCTCGAGCGGGTGACCTCGAGGACCTCGTCGTCGACCTGGAAGGTGCGGTCGGGGTCGAAGCCCAGGACCTCCTTCGTGGCGCGGACCTCGTCGTCGCCGAGCGCGGCGCCGTGCGAGGCGCCCGTGCCCTGCATGGTCGGCGCGGGCCAGGCGATGACCGTGCTCAGCTTGATGATGGAGGGGCGGCTCGTCTCCTCGCGCGCCTTCGTGATGGCGGCGTGCAGCTCGGCCGGGTCCTCCGCGTAGCCGCCGCCCTTCGTGAAGTCGACGTGCTGGGTGTGCCAGCCGTAGGCGGCGTAGCGGGCGAGGACGTCCTCGCTGAAGGCGATGTCGGTGTCGTCCTCGATGGAGATGCGGTTGTCGTCGTAGATGACGACGAGGTTGCCGAGCTCCTGGTGGCCCGCGAGGGAGCCCGCCTCGGAGGTGACGCCCTCCTGGAGGTCCCCGTCCGAGGCGATGACGTAGATCGTGTGGTCGAACGGGCTCTCGCCGGGCGCGGCGTCCGGGTCGAGCAGGTGGCGCTCGCGGCGGGCGGCCATGGCCATGCCGACCGAGCTCGCGAGCCCCTGGCCCAGCGGGCCGGTCGTGATCTCGACGCCGTCGGTGTGGCGGAACTCGGGGTGGCCCGGCGTCTTCGAGCCCCAGGTCCTCAGCTGCTGGAGGTCCTCGAGGGAGACGTCGTAGCCGGCCAGGTACAGCTGGATGTAGAGGGTGAGGCTCGAGTGCCCGGCGGACAGCACGAACCGGTCGCGCCCGTGCCAGTGGGAGTCCGCCGGGTCGTGGCGCATCACCTTCTGGAAGAGCAGGTAGGCCGCGGGGGCCAGGCTCATCGCCGTGCCGGGGTGGCCGTTGCCGACCTTCTGCACGGCGTCGGCGGCCAGCACGCGGACGGTGTCCACGGCGCGCTGGTCGGCGTCGCTCCAGGTGAAGGAGCCGGCCGTCGTCTCGGTGTCCATGGGCGTCCTCTCGCGGCCGCCCCGGCGGTGGTGCCGGGCGCCGGCCTCGTCTCGCGGTGCTCAGCCCGTGCCGCGCACGAGCTCGGTCAGTGGCCCGTCGACCCGGGCCCCGGCGGGTCCCCCCGGCGCTCGGGCCGCCGCCCCCGGTGCAGCGCGCGGGGGGCCGTGCGGCTTCCCGCCCGCCCGCCCCGAGGACAGGACCGGGTGCGGACGTCCCCCGGGGCCCCCGTGAGAGGACCGTGCCCGGAGCCGCCCAGGACCCGCAGCGACCCTAGTGGCGCGGCTCTCGCGACGCCCGCGCGCGCCCACCCCTCGGTCGGGGCCGGCCACCGCGCCCGCGCCTCGTGCGGCGGGCGGGTCCGGCTGCCGTCCGTCGGGCGGGTCCGGCTGCCGTCCGTCGGGCGGGTCCGGCTGCCGTCCGTCGGGCGGGTCCGCCCGGGCGCCCGGTGGCGGGCGCGTACGATCGGCCCCGGAGCAGGCGCACCGGCGGGACCGGTGCGCGGGCGGGCGCGGCGGCGCAGGCTCCCGCCCGAGTGCCCCGCCCGGACGCCGCCCCGGACGCCGCCCCGGACGCCACGACGTGCGCCCCACCCCCGACCGATCGGACGAGGCCCCTGTGAGAGCGACCGACCCGCTGCGCGCCGAGACCGCCGCGGGCCCCGCCGCCGCGCCCCGGGGCGCCGGCCGGCCGGGCTCGGCGGGGGGCGCCGCGAGCGGGCCCCTGCACCCGTCGGGCCGGCCCGGGCGCTCGCGGGCCGCCGCCTTCCTGGCGCTGACGAAGCCGCGCATCATCGAGCTGCTGCTCATCACGACCGTGCCGACGATGCTGCTCGCCGCCGGTGGCCTGCCGCCCGTCGGGCTCGTGCTCGCCACCCTGGTGGGCGGCGCCCTCGCGGCCGGGAGCGCCAACACGCTCAACTGCTACGTCGACCGGGACATCGACGCCCTCATGGACCGGACGCGCGAGCGCCCGCTCGTCACCGGCGAGGTGACCCCCCGGGAGGCGCTCGTCTTCGGCGTCGCGCTCGGCGTGCTGTCGACGGCGTGGCTGGCGCTGCTCGTCAACCCGCTGTCCGCCGCCCTCGCGGTGGCCGCGATCGCCTTCTACCTCTTCGTGTACACGCTCGGCCTCAAGCGGCGCACCTCGCAGAACATCGTCTGGGGCGGCGCCGCGGGCTGCATGCCCGTGCTCATCGGCTGGTCGGCGGTGACGGGCGGCCTCGACTGGCCCGCCCTCGTCCTCTTCGGCGTCATCTTCCTCTGGACGCCGCCGCACTACTGGCCGCTGTCGATGCGGTACGCCCGCGACTACAGCAGCGTCCACGTGCCCATGCTCGGCGCCGTCGAGCGCCCGACCCTCGTCGCCCGCCGGATCCTCGCCTACTCCTGGGCGATGGTCGCGTGCTCGCTGCTGCTCGTGCCCGTCGCCGGGACGGGCCCGGTCTACACGCTCGGCGCCGTGGTCCTGGGCGCCTGGTTCCTCCTCGAGGCCCACGCCCTGCGCCGCCGCGCCCGCCTGGCCGACTCCTCGACGGAGCCGGTGGCCACGGCCGGCGCCATGCGCGTCTTCCACGTGTCGATCTCGTACCTCAGCCTGCTCTTCCTCGCCGTCGGCGCGGACCCCTTCGTCCCCTGGTGGTGACGGCTCCCCGGCGGTGAGGGCCGCCGGGAGGGCGCACGCCCCTCCCGGTGGCCGGCTCCCTCGCCCGGCTCAGCCCAGCACGTCGACGACGACGCGCGGCGGGTCGGACAGGCGGGTGACGCGGTACGGCGCGTCCGCGGCGGCGTCCAGGCCCACGAGGACCTGGGCCTGCCCCTCGAAGACCCCGCCCGCACGGACCTCGCGGACGAGGGCGGTGCCCTGCCCGTCCACCGAGCCGACGAGCTCCTCCTGCCCGGTGTCGAAGGGGTACCCGAGGCCGCGCACGACGACCTCGAGGAAGCGCTCGCCCTCGACGGCCACGGGCTCGCCCGAGCCCTGCTGGGAGGGCTCGTCGACGTAGTGCGCGTACCAGCCGGGCAGGCCGGCGGGGTCGCCCGCCAGCTCGACGACGACGCGGTCGAAGCCCTCGTGGCGACCCGTGCGCACGTCCACGACGGAGAGGCCGGCGCCCGTGGCCGCCTCCTCCGACGGGGCCGTGCCGACGTCCGCCAGCGGCTCGCCCGCCGCGTCGACCCCGTCCTCGGACGTCGGTGCCGACGACGCGGACCCGTCCGTCGTCATCGGGTCCGTGGTGCCCCGGTCCTCGGTGGTCGACCCCGTGGCGCTCGGGTCCGTCGTGGGCGCGCCCGTCGCGGCGGTGGCGTCGGACACCGGCGAGGACGCCGCCACGGGGGAGGACGACGCGGGGCCGGCCGTCACGTCGTCGCCGCAGCCGGCGGCGAGGAGGGCCAGCGCGGCGGCCGCAGCCGCCGCCCGGCCGACCCGGGTGCGTCGCACGGTGCCGCGCGCGGCGGGGCGGGGGCCCGTCAGAGCCCGGGATCGGTCCTGGTGTCGTCGGTCCATGCGCCGATCATCGGCGGCACGACGCGGGGGCGAGAGACCGATCCGGTCACGATCTGCTCACACATGCTGCGCTGCGTGACAGCCCCGTCGGACGTCAGGCGGGGGTCGCGGGGAGCCGCTCGCGCAGGGAGAGCAGGAGGGCCGTGGTGGCGACGACGCCGAGCGCGGCGCCGAGCATGTGGCCCGCCACGAGGGCCTCCGGGAGGCCCGTGGCGTACTGCACCCAGCCGAGCACCCCCTGCGCCAGGAGGACCACGAGGAGCACCGCGGTGCGGCGGCGAGGGCGCTGCGGCGCGCCCGTCCGCCGCAGGAGCACGGCGAGGACCACGACGAGCACGAGCAGCAGCACGACGGCGTCGGCGTGGAGGCGGGAGACGACCTCGGTGTCGAAGCCGAGCCGGACGGGGTGCTCGGCGTCCCCCGAGTGCGGGCCGGAGCCGGTGACGACGGTGCCCAGCACGAGCACGGCTCCCAGCACCGCGCCGGCGCTGCGCGCGACGACCCGGGGCGCGCGCAGGACCAGGGGACGCGGCGGGCCGTCGGCGCCCTCGCGCACGCGCAGGAGCAGGACGGTGGAGGCCGCCACGAGCGCCATGGACACGAGGAAGTGGGTGGCGACGGTGGCCGGGTGCAGCTGGGTGAGGACGGTGATGCCGCCGATGAGGGCCTGGAGGACGACCCCGACCAGCGGCGCCGCAGCGAGGGGCAGCAGCCCGGCGGGGCGTCGGCCGGTGAGGACGAGGCGGGCCACGGCGGCGAGGGCGGCCAGCGCCGTGAGGGTGACGACGCCGGTGAGCAGGCGGTTGCCGAACTCGATGGCCGCGTGGACGCCCATCTCCGGCGTGTACACCGGCGTGTAGGAGCCGACGCTGCACTCGGGCCACGTGGGGCAGCCGAGACCGGAGGCCGTGAGGCGCACGGCCCCGCCGGTGACGACGATGCCGACCTGCGCGACGAGGTTGGCGACGAGGACGGCCACGACCCAGCGCGGCGGGCGCCCGCCCGCGACCGGGGCCGGGGTGCGCGCGGGGCGCGCGGCGACCGGGGAGCTGCTCACGGCTCCAGGGTAGGTGAGGGCCGGGCGCCGCCCGACGGCGCCGCCGGCGGGCCCGACGGCCCCCTCAGCCCCTCAGTCCCAGCGGAACCAGCGGCGGGCGGCGAGCGCGGCGACCGCGGCCCAGGCGAGGAGGACGAGCAGGGCCCTGACGTCGAGGGTCCCGTCGGCCGAGGCGCGCCGCAGGCCCTCGCCGAGGGCGCCGGAGGGGAGGGCGTGCACCAGCGCGGCCCAGGGGCCCGGCAGCGCGGCGGCCGGGACGACGAGGCCGCCGCCCACGAGCAGCGCCGCCCAGACGAGGTTGGCGACGGCGAGGACCGCCTCCGGGCGCAGCACGCCCGCGAGCAGGAGCGCCAGCGCCGTGAGGGCCGCGGTGGCCACGAGGACGAGCAGGGCGCCCGGGAGCAGCCCCACCGGGTCGGGGCGCCAGCCGACGGCGACGGCGACGGCGCCCAGCAGGACGACCTGGACCACCTCGACGGCGAGGACGCCGAGGACCCGCCCGGCGAGCAGCCCTCCGCGGCCCAGCGGCGTCGTGGCGAGCAGGCGCAGGACCCCGCTGCGGCGGTCGAAGCCGGTGGCGATGGCCTGGCCCGTGAAGGCCGTGGAGAGCACGGCGAGGGCGAGGACGCCCGGCGCGACGACGTCGACGGGGCGCTCGCCCGCGGCGAGGCCGAGGTCGACGACCTCGGTGCGGGCGAGGCCGACGAGGACGAGCGCGGGCAGCACGAGCGTGAGGAGCACCTGCTCGCCGTTGCGCAGCATGGTGCCCGCCTCCCAGCGGGCCTGGGCCGCGACGCGGGCGAGCAGCGGGGCGGCCGAGGGGCCGTCCACGGCCGTCGCCGTCGCGCCGGGGCGGCTCACCGCAGGCTCCGTCCGGTGAGGTCGAGGAAGACCTCCTCGAGGCTCGGCCGGCCGACCGAGAGGGCGTCCGGCATGACGCCGCGCTGGGCGCACCAGGAGGTCACGCCGGCGACGACCTGCGGGTCGACGTCCCCGGAGACGACGTAGGACCCGGGCGCGGGCTCGCTGACGACGACGTCCTCGGGCAGGGCCTGGCGCAGCGGCCCGAGGTCGAGACCGGGGCCGGCCGTGAAGCGCAGCGACGCCGTGGAGCGGGCGGTGAGGACGCCGGGCGCCCCGGTGGCGAGGGCCCGGCCGCCGTCGACGATGACGACGTGCTGGGCGAGGCGCTCGGCCTCGTCGAGGTCGTGCGTCGTCAGCAGCACGCCCGCCCCCTCGGCGACGGCCTCGCGCACGAGGTCCCACACGACGAGGCGCGCGGCGGGGTCGAGCCCCGCCGTCGGCTCGTCGAGGAAGAGCAGCCGCGGGCGGCCCACGAGGGCGGCCGCGAGGGCGAGCCGCTGGCGCTGCCCGCCGGAGAGCCGGCGGACGGACGTGCGCGCGAAGGCCGGCAGGCCGAGCCGCTCGGCCAGGGCGTCGACGTCGCGGGGGTGCGCGTGCAGCCGGGCGAGGTGGCGCAGGAGGCGCAGCGGGCGGGCGGAGGTCGGCAGGCCGCCGTCCTGGAGCATGGCCCCCACGGCGGCCCGGTGGTCGGGGTCGGCGGCGGCGCGCAGGACGTCGGCGCCGAGCACCTCGACGCTCCCGCCGTCCGGCCGGCGCAGCCCGAGGCAGCACTCGACCGTGGACGTCTTGCCCGCCCCGTTGGGCCCGAGCAGGGCGGTGACCGACCCGGCGGCGACGTCGAGGTCGAGGCCGTCGACGGCGGTGCGCGCGCCGTAGCGCTTGACGAGGCCGCGCACGCGCAGCGCGGCCCCGGACGGGGAGCCGTCCGGAGGACCACCCACGGCGGGCGAGTCTAGGTCGGCGCCGCCGGCGCGCCCGCCCGCGCCCCGTCCGGCCACCCGTCCGTGGGGCGGTCCGCGTCCGGGGACGCCGGAGGCCCTCGCGGGGTGAGGGCACCCTCACTGGACGCCCCCCGCGGGGTTTCGTCACACTGGCGTCGTGAAACCGGACGGCGTCCCCCGCCCCGCGGGGGGGACCTCGAGCGAGGTGACCACGCGCGAGCGCGTGCTCGCCGTCGTCGTCGAGCACGGGCCCGTCACCTCGGGCGCCGTCGCGCGCGTCCTCGGGCTCACGGCCGCGGCCGTGCGCCGCCACCTGGACGCCATGGCGGCCGAGGGCCTCGTCACGGGCCGGGACGCGCGCCCCGGCCCGGAGCGCCGCGGTCCCGGGCGCCCCCCCAAGGAGTTCGTGGCCACGCGCCGCGCCTCCGCACCGGCCGGGGACCGGGACGGGCACGCCGACCTGGCCGTCGACCTCCTGCACCACCTGGCGGCCACGGCCGGCCGGGCGGGGGTGCGCGCCTACGCCGAGCACCGCGCCCACGAGCTGCGCGAGCGCTACGCGCCGGAGGTGCGGGCGGCCGGCCCGGAGGTCACGGACCGGGCCCGCGCCCTCGCGGGCGCCCTGGGGCGCGACGGCTTCGCGGCCAGCGCCCGACCCGTCGACACGGGAACAGGCGTCGCCGCGGTCCAGTTGTGCCAGGGGAGGTGCCCGGTGCAGCACGCCGCGGCCGCCTTCCCCGAGCTCTGCGAGGCGGAGACCGAGGCCTTCTCCGAGCTGCTCGGGGTCGGCACCCGCCGGCTCGCGACCCTGGGCGCCGGCGGGCGCGTGTGCACCACGCACGTGCCGACCGCCCCGCCCGACCACGACCGGCCGACCCAGCACCACCCGGCGCAGCAGCGATCGGCCCAGCACGGCACCACCACGAGCGGCGCACCGCGCCGGGCCCCCGGCCCGGCCGCCCGCCGCACCCCGAGCAGTCCGGAGGGACCACGCGGATGAGCACCGACGTCGAAGCACTGAACCCCGAGCTCGAGGGCATCGGCACCTACACCTACGGCTGGGCCGACTCCGACCTCGCCGGCACCAACGCCCGCCGCGGCGTGGACGAGGACGTCGTCGCCGACATCTCGGGCCGCAAGGGCGAGCCCGACTGGATGCTGCGCACCCGCCAGAAGGCGCTGCGGATGTTCGGCCGCAAGCCGATGCCGAGCTGGGGCAGCGACCTCGACGGCATCGACTTCGACAACATCAAGTACTTCGTGAAGTCCACGGAGAAGCAGGCCACCTCCTGGGAAGAGCTGCCCGAGGACATCAAGAACACCTACGACCGCCTCGGCATCCCGGAGGCGGAGAAGCAGCGCCTCGTCGCGGGCGTGGCGGCGCAGTACGAGTCGGAGGTCGTCTACCACCAGATCCGCGAGGACCTGGAGGAGAAGGGCGTCATCTTCGTCGACACCGACACGGGCCTGCGCGAGCACGAGGAGCTCTTCAAGGAGTACTTCGGCTCCGTCATCCCGCCCGGCGACAACAAGTTCGCCGCCCTCAACACGGCGGTCTGGTCGGGCGGCTCCTTCATCTACGTGCCCCCGGGCGTCCACGTCGACATCCCGCTGCAGGCCTACTTCCGGATCAACACGGAGAACATGGGCCAGTTCGAGCGCACGCTGATCATCGCGGACGAGGGCTCGTACGTGCACTACGTCGAGGGCTGCACGGCGCCGATCTACAAGAGCGACTCGCTGCACTCGGCCGTCGTCGAGATCGTCGTGAAGAAGGACGCCCGCGTCCGCTACACGACCATCCAGAACTGGTCGAACAACGTCTACAACCTCGTCACCAAGCGGGCCACCGCCGCCGAGGGCGCCACCATGGAGTGGATCGACGGCAACATCGGCTCCAAGGTGACGATGAAGTACCCGGCCGTCTTCCTCATGGGGGAGGGCGCCAAGGGCGAGACCCTGTCCATCGCCTTCGCGGGCGAGGGCCAGCACCAGGACGCGGGCGCCAAGATGGTCCACGCGGCGCCGCGGACGTCGTCCTCCATCGTCAGCAAGTCGGTGGCGCGCGGGGGCGGGCGCACGTCCTACCGGGGGCTCGTCCAGGTCCTCGAGGGGGCGCACCACTCGGCGTCGACCGTCCGCTGCGACGCGCTGCTCGTCGACCAGATCAGCCGGTCGGACACCTACCCCTACGTCGACGTCCGCGAGGACGACGTCTCCATGGGGCACGAGGCGACCGTCTCCAAGGTCAGCGAGGACCAGCTCTTCTACCTCATGTCCCGCGGCATGAGCGAGGACGAGGCCATGGCGATGATCGTGCGCGGGTTCGTCGAGCCCATCGCGCGCGAGCTGCCCATGGAGTACGCGCTCGAGCTCAACCGCCTCATCGAGCTGCAGATGGAGGGCGCGGTCGGCTGACGACCGCCCCACGCCGCCGCCGGCCGCCCCGCCCGGGCGACCGGCGGCGGTGGTGCGAGCGCGACGGGACGCCCGCCGCCCTCGCACCCCCTGCGCGCCCTGCTGAGCGCCGCTGAACGAGCACCCCGCCCCATGAGCACCCCACGAGCACGGAGGACCGTCATCAGCACCCCCGACACGCGCCAGGCCGACCACGAGGCGGCGGCCCAGGTGGCCGACGCCGTGGACGCCCGCCAGGAGCACGCCGTCGACCACGCCGCCGAGGCGCCCGCCGCCGTGACGCTCGACTCGTCGCGCAGCCCGGGCCCCGGCTACGACACGGCGGCCGCCCGCGTGGCCGAGGCCGGGGAGGCTGTGCTCGAGGCCTCGCGCGGCGAGCGCCCGCGGTCGTTCGACCCCTCCGACTTCCCGGTGCCGACGGGCCGCGAGGAGGTGTGGCGCTTCACGCCGCTGGACCGCCTCGGCGGGCTGCTCGAGGACGCCCCCTCCGACGAGGACGCGCGCGACGTCGTCGTCCAGGCCCCGGACGGCGTGCACGTCGGCGTGCTCGGGCGCGGCGAGGGCGTGCGGGGGAGCGCCCTGGTGCCGGAGGACCGGGCCGCGGCGCTGGCCGACGCGGCGTCGCCGACGGCGACGCACGTGCGCGTCCCGCGCGAGGTCGAGCTCGACGAGCCGGTGCACGTCTCGGTCGTCGGCCGCGCCGGCCGCCGCGGCGCGGGCCACCTCGTCGTCGAGGCCGAGCGCCACTCGCGGGCCGTCGTCGTCGTCGAGCACACGGGCGGGGGCGCGCACGCCGACGCCCTCGAGGTCGTCGTCGGCGACGGCGCCGAGCTCACGGTCGTCAGCCTGCAGCTGTGGGACGACGACGCCGTCCACCTGTCCCAGCAGGAGGCGCGCGTCGGCCGGGACGCGCGGTACCGGCACATCGCCGTCACCCTGGGCGGCTCCGTCGTGCGGCTGTCCTCGACGGCCCGGTACGCCGGCCCGGGCGGCGACGCCGAGATGCTCGGCGTCTACTTCGCCGACTCCGGCCAGCACCTCGAGCACCGCTCCTTCGCCGACCACGCCGAGCCCCGCTGCCGCAGCGACGTCCGCTACAAGGGCGCGCTGCAGGGCGAGACGGCCCGCACCGTGTGGATCGGCGACGTCCTCATCCGCGCGGCGGCGCAGGGCACCGAGACCTACGAGCTCAACCGCAACCTCGTCCTCACCGACGGGGCCCGCGCCGACTCCGTGCCGAACCTCGAGATCGAGACCGGCGACATCGAGGGCGCCGGCCACGCCAGCGCCACCGGTCGCTTCGACGACGAGCAGCTGTTCTACCTGCGCTCGCGCGGCATCCCCGAGGAGGTCGCCCGGCGCCTCGTCGTGCGCGGCTTCTTCGCGGACGTCGTCCAGCGGATCGGCGTGCCCGCGGTCACCGAGCGGGTCATGACGGCCATCGAGGCCGAGCTCGACCTGGCGGTCGGCCCCGTGGCCGGCGTCGCCGCCCCCGCGGACGCCGCGGCGGAGCCGGCGCTGGCCGCCGCGCCGTCGTCCGCGGGCGCCCCGGCGGGTGGCGCGTGAGCCTCGTCCGGGTGCTCGCCGCCGGCGACCTTCAGCCGGGGTCGCTGCGCGCCGTCGACGTCCCCGACGCGGCCGGCACGCTGCTGCCGGTCGTCGTCGTGCGCGACGAGGACGGCGGCTACCACGCGCTCGGCGACGAGTGCTCCCACCAGGCCGTGCTGCTCTCGGACGGCGAGGACGACGCCGTCGAGGGCTGCGCCCTCGAGTGCTGGCTGCACGGCTCCCGCTTCGACCTGCGCACCGGGCAGCCCTCGGGGCTGCCCGCCACGCGCCCGGTGCCCGTCTACCGCGTGGCCGTCGACGGCGAGGACGTCCTCGTCGACGTCGAGGCCCGCCCCGACGACGAGAGCATGGACGACGAGAGCACCACCCCGACCCCCACGACCACCGGCGCGCCCGGCGCGCCCGCGAAGGAGAGCTGACATGGCCACCCTCGAGATCCGCGACCTGCACGTGAGCGTCGAGACCGACGGCGAGCCGACGGAGATCCTCCGCGGCGTCGACCTGAGCATCGAGTCGGGCCAGACCCACGCGATCATGGGCCCCAACGGCTCCGGCAAGTCCACGCTCGCCTACTCCATCGCGGGCCACCCGAAGTACACGATCACCGGCGGCACGGTGACGCTCGACGGCGAGGACGTGCTCGCGATGAGCGTCGACGAGCGCGCCCGCGCGGGCCTCTTCCTCGCCATGCAGTACCCGGTCGAGGTCCCGGGCGTCACCGTCTCGAACTTCCTGCGGACGGCGAAGACGGCGCTGGACGGCGAGGCGCCCGCGCTGCGCCACTGGGTCAAGGACGTCCGCACGGCGATGAGCGACCTGAAGATGGACCCGGCCTTCGCCGAGCGCAACGTCAACGAGGGCTTCTCCGGCGGCGAGAAGAAGCGCCACGAGATCCTCCAGATGGAGCTCCTCAAGCCGAAGTTCGCCGTCCTCGACGAGACCGACTCGGGCCTCGACGTCGACGCGCTGAAGATCGTCTCGGACGGCGTGAACCGCGTCCGCGCCGGTGGCGACGTCGGCGTGCTCCTCATCACGCACTACACCCGGATCCTGCGGTACGTGCGCCCCGACGTCGTCCACGTCTTCGTCGCCGGCCGCGTCGCCGAGACCGGCGGCCCCGAGCTGGCCGACGAGCTCGAGGAGAACGGCTACGACCGCTTCGTCCAGGCGGTCGCGGCGTCCTGAGCGCCCGCACCACCGCGACCACCGCACCGCCCGTCCCCTGGGAGGACCGCATGAGCGAGACCACCGCACCCACCGAGACCGCGACCGCCCCCTCGGGGGCGGCGACCGGCCCGACCCCGGCCGAGGTCGCCGACGTCGAGGAGGCGCTGCGCGACGTCATGGACCCCGAGCTCGGCGTCAACATCGTCGACCTCGGGCTCCTGTACGGCCTCACCGTCGACGAGTCCAACCACGCGGTGCTCGACCTCACGCTGACGTCGGCGGCGTGCCCGCTCACCGACGTCATCGAGGACCAGACGGCCGCGGCGCTGGCCGACGTCGTCGCCGGGCACAGCATCAACTGGGTCTGGATGCCGCCGTGGGGCCCGGAGAAGATCACCGACGACGGGCGCGAGCAGCTGCGCGCGCTCGGCTTCAACATCTGAGCGCTCCCTCGGGCGCGGCGGAGCCCGAGCCCGCAGGGCCCACGGAGGCCGGCCGGGCGCCCGGCCGTCGTCCGCCCGGCCGGACCGCGCTGGTGCCGCTCGCCCGCTTCGAGGGGTGGCTCGAGCGCTTCGGCGCCGGGCACGGCGGCGCGGGCCGCCTCGTCGCCGGCGGCAGGGGGAGCGCGCTGCTCCGCCCGCCGGACGGGGCCGGGGCGCGCCTGTCCTGCCCGGGCGTCGACCTCGCCGGGGGGTGTCCGGCGGGGGAGGCCCTGGCGGCCGAGGACGTCGTGGCCCGCGCGGTGGTGCCGCGCGTGGCGGCGGTCCTGCTGCTGCGCCGCGGGGGCGCGGTGGT
Organism: uncultured Pseudokineococcus sp.; assembly: GCF_947499845.1. Lineage (GTDB taxonomy): Bacteria > Actinomycetota > Actinomycetes > Actinomycetales > Quadrisphaeraceae > Pseudokineococcus. The sequence continues at coordinate 17,694 of NZ_CANMPM010000004.1, read as the reverse complement.
CGCGCTCGTGCGGACGGGGGCCGGTGGCCCCGAGGTGCTCTCCTCCCTGGTGCGCACGGCGCGCGTCCAGTCCCGCACGGCGGCCGGCGGGTGGTCGCAGCAGCGCTTCGCCCGGCGGCGCGAGGGCCAGGCCGAGGGCCTCGTCCGGGACGCCGTCGCCGCTGCCGGGCGCGTCTGGGCGCCGGCGGACGGCCCGGCCCGCCCCGACCTGCTGGCCGCGGGCGGCGACCGGCCGCTCGTCGAGCGGGCGATCGAGCTCCTGCCCGCCGCGCTGGCCGGCGCCCGGGTCCTGCCGCGTCAGGACCTGGACGTCCGGGCCGACCCCCGTCGGCGCGTCCTCGACGCGCTGGCCCCCGACGTCGGCGCCGTGCGCGCCGAGGTCCGGGACGCCTGGGGCGCCCCGCCGTCGTCGCCCTGAGCAGGGCGGCGGCGTCCGTACCATCGAGACCGCACCACGCCGCGCCCCGCGAGCGCCGGCGCACCGCCCCGGAGGGCCCACGTGATCACTGCACAGGACGTCGAGCTGCGCGCCGGAGCGCGCCTGCTGCTCGGCGGCGCCACCTTCCGCGTCGGCCCGGGCGACCGGGTCGGGCTCGTCGGCCGCAACGGGGCGGGCAAGACGACGCTGACGCGCACGCTCGCGGGGGAGACCCAGCCCGCGGGCGGCACCATCACGCGGAGCGGACCCGTCGGCTACCTGCCGCAGGACCCGCGCGCCGGCGACCCCGAGGTCCTGGCGCGCGACCGGATCCTCGCCGTGCGCGGCCTCGACCGCATCGTCGCGGGCCTGCGGACCGCCGAGGTCGGGATGGCCAGCGACGACGAGGCGGTCCGTGAGAAGGCGATGGCGCGGTGGGCGCGCCTGGACGCCGACTTCACGACGCAGGGCGGCTACACGGCCGAGAGCGAGGCCGCGGCCATCGCGGCCAACCTGGCGCTGCCGCCGCGCGTGCTCGACCAGCCGCTGAAGACCCTCTCCGGGGGCCAGCGCCGCCGCGTCGAGCTCGCGCGGGTCCTCTTCTCCGGCGCGGAGACGCTGCTGCTCGACGAGCCGACGAACCACCTCGACGCCGACTCCATCTCCTGGCTGCGCGAGCACCTGGCCCGCCACAGCGGGGGCCTCGTGGTCATCAGCCACGACGTCGAGCTGCTCGAGGCCGTCGTCACCAAGGTCATGCACCTCGACGCCAACCGGTCGGTGGTCGACGTCTACAACGTCGGGTGGAAGGCGTACCTCGCGGCGCGGGCCACGGACGAGAAGCGCCGGCAGCGCGAGCGCGCCAACGCCGAGAAGAAGGCGTCGACGCTCATGGCGCAGGCCGACAAGATGCGGGCGAAGGCCACCAAGGCCGTCGCCGCGCAGAACATGGCCAAGCGCGCCGAGAAGCTCGTCAGCGGGCTCGAGGACGTGCGCCAGCAGGACCGCGTGGCCAAGCTGCGCTTCCCGCAGCCGGCGCCCTGCGGGCGCACCCCCGTCACCGCGGTGGACCTCAGCAAGACCTACGGCTCGCTCGAGGTCTTCACGGGCGTCGACCTCGCGATCGACAAGGGCAGCCGCGTCGTCGTGCTCGGCCTCAACGGCGCGGGGAAGACGACGCTGCTGCGCATGCTCGCCGGCGTCGAGCGGAGCGACGGCGACGGCCGGGTCGTCCCCGGCCACGGGCTGCGCCTCGGCTACTACGCCCAGGAGCACGAGACGCTCGACCCGGACCGGTCGGTCCTGGAGAACATGCGGACGGCGGCGCCGGACCTCGGGGACACCGAGGTCCGCAGCGTCCTCGGCTCCTTCCTCTTCACCGGTGACGACTCGGACAAGCCGGTGTCGGTGCTCTCCGGCGGCGAGAAGACCCGCCTCGCGCTGGCGACGCTCGTCGTCTCGGCCGCCAACGTCCTCCTGCTGGACGAGCCGACGAACAACCTCGACCCGGCGTCGCGCGCCGAGGTGCTCGGCGCCCTGCAGCGCTACGAGGGCGCCGTCGTCCTCGTCACGCACGACGAGGGCGCCGTCGAGGCGCTCGAGCCCGAGCGCGTCGTCGTGCTGCCCGACGGCACGGAGGACCTGTGGAACCCCTCGTACGCCGAGCTCGTCCAGCTGGCCTGAGGGCGGGAGGGGACGACGCCGGCGCGGCCGGCGCCCGGGTGGCCGTCGTCGGTGCGCGGGGTGATGATCCCGTGAGCGCCCGGCGGGGCCGTGGGGCGACCGCCGGGGGAGGCGGCCGCCGGGGCCGCTCGGAGCGGTGGGTCGAGGAGGTCGGTCGTGGCAGCGACGCCGGACGGGTCGGAGCGGGGCGAGGACGCTGGCGCGGCGGAGACGGCGGCGAGCCGCCGCCGGATGAGCGCCGACGAGCGCTCGGCGCTGCAGCAGCGCCTGGGCGCCCGGTACGGCGAGGGCTCGAGCATCCGCCAGCTCGCCGGCGAGGAGGGCCTGTCGTACGGGTTCGTCCACCGGCTGCTGAGCGAGGGCGGCACCGCGCTGCGCGGGCGGGGCGGCAGCACCCGGCGCCGCGCCGCCTCCTGAGCGCCGCGCGCCCGGCCCGGGACGCCGGCGCCGCCGGTCGACCGGCCGCACCGCGGACGGTCGTCGCGTGAGCCACGGCGCGTCGTGGACGACGCTGCGGAGCTTCACCCGCGACCCCTCGCTGCGCAGCGGCGGGGTCAGCCGCGAGACGTGGCGGCGCATCGGCGACCTCGCGCGGCCCTACCGCCGGCAGCTCGCGGTCTTCCTCGTCCTCGTCGTCCTCAGCTCGGCGGCCGCCGTCGCGACGCCCCTGCTGCTGGCCGTGCTCATCAACCGCGGCGTCGTCGCGGGCGACCGCGGGGTCGTGCTCGGCGTCGCCGGCGTCGTGGCCGCGCTCGCCCTCGTCGAGGGCGGCATCACCCTCGCGCAGCGCTGGTACTCCTCCCGCATCGGCGAGGGCCTCATCTACGACCTGCGCACGTCGGTCTTCGCGCACGTCCAGCGCCAGCCCGTCTCCTTCTTCACCCGGGCGCAGACCGGCGCCCTCGTGACGCGCCTCAACACCGACGTCAGCGGCGCCCAGCAGGCCTTCACGACGACGCTGCAGTCCGTCGTCTCCAACGTCGTCCTCCTGGTGCTGGCGGGCGGCGTCGTCCTCAGCCAGGCGCCGGTGCTCCTGCTCGCCGTGCTGCTCCTCCTCCCGCTGTTCTGGGTGCCCGCCCGCCGCGTGGGTCGGCGCCTGTCGGGCCTGACCCGGCGGTCCATGGAGCTCAACGCCGACCTCGGCACGCGCATGACCGAGCGCTTCAACGTGGCCGGCGCCCTGCTCGTCACCCTCTACGGGCGTCCCGAGGAGGAGGACGAGCAGTTCCGCGAGCGGGCCGACCGGGTGCGCCGCATCGGCACGTCCATCGCCATGTCGAACCGCGTCTTCTTCACCGCCCTGACGACCGTCACGGCCCTGGCGACGGCGCTCGTCTACGGCGTCGGCGGGCTGCTCGCGATCGGCGGCCGCTTCGAGGTCGGCACCGTCGTGGCGCTCGCGGCGCTCATGGGGCGCCTGTACGGCCCCATCACCTCGCTCGCCAACGTGCGCGTCGACGTCATGAGCGCGCTCGTCAGCTTCGAGCGCGTCTTCGAGGTGCTCGACCTGCCCTCGCCCCTCGTCGAGGTCGAGGGCGCGGTCGACCTGCCCGAGGGACCCCTCGACGTGCGGCTCGACGGCGTCGGCTTCACCTACCCGCGCGCGGGGGAGGGCGGGCTCCGCTCGCTCGAGGCGGTGACGGCGGACGCCGCGGCGTCGGACGACGACGTGGACGGGCACGGCGGGGAGGGGCGCCCGGAGGTCGTGACTGCCGACGGCCCCCGGGGCGGCCCCGCCCTCGCGGACGTCGACCTCCACGTGCCGGCCGGGCAGGTGCTCGCCCTGGTGGGTCGCAGCGGCGCCGGCAAGACGACGGCCACGGCCCTCGTGGCGCGCCTGTACGACCCGACCGAGGGGCGCGTCCTCGTGGGCGGCGTGGACCTGCGCGAGGCCCGCCTGGCGTCGGTGCACGACCGCATCGGCGTCGTCACCCAGGACGCCCACCTCTTCCACGACACGGTGCGGGCCAACCTCCTCTACGCGCGCCCGGGGGCGAGCGAGGCGGAGCTGCTCGCGGCGCTCGAGGCGGCGCAGGTCCTCGACGTCGTCCGCGACCTGCCGGAGGGCCTCGACACGGTCGTCGGCGACCGCGGCCACCGGCTCTCGGGCGGCGAGAAGCAGCGCGTCGCCCTCGCGCGCCTGCTCCTCAAGGCACCGGACGTCGTCGTCCTCGACGAGGCGACGGCGCACCTCGACTCCCGCTCCGAGGCGGCCGTGCAGCGGGCCCTCGAGCGCGCGCTCGAGGGGCGCACGAGCATCGTCATCGCCCACCGCCTCTCGACCGTGCGCAGCGCCGACCTCATCGCCGTCGTCGACGCCGGCCGCGTCGTCCAGACCGGGACGCACGAGGAGCTGCTGGCGCAGGGCGGCCCGTACGCGGTGCTGCACCGCACCCAGCTGGTCGGGGCCGGCGGACCCCCCGGGGACGCGGGGGACGACGCCGAGGGGGGCGACCTCGACCGCGGCGACGGGGCCGCCGGGCCGGCGGGCGGGCGGCGTCCCCCCGCTCCTCGGCCGGCTCCCTAGCGGCGGCCCGCCGCGCCGTCCTCGAGCGCCGACCGCTCGCCCGCGCCTCGGACCAGCTCGTCGCGCTCGGCGGCGTCGACGAGCGCGTCCTCCTCCTCCTCGGCGCTCGGCCGCCGGGGCGCTCGGCGCCGTCGTGCGGGGTCGGCGCCGTCGCGGGGACCCGGCCGCTCGTCCGGGTCCGGCCCGTCGCCCGTGACCGCCCCCGGACCCGCGGCCTCGGCGCGCAGGTCGGCGGCGTGGCGGCGCGCGACGACGCCGTACCCGACGAAGCCGCCGGCGGCGAACACCCACCACTGGAAGGCGTAGGACAGGTGCGGCCCCTCGTCGACGGGCGGGGCGGGGAGGAGCTGGGGCGCCGTCGACGCCGCGGGCACCTCCTCGGCGAGCACGCCGTACGCGCCGCCGACGAGCTGTGCCCCGGCGGCGTCCAGCGCACCGCTCGTGGGAGCTCGCCCGGCCAGCCCCGCCGTGTCGATGGTGCGCGTCTGCCCGGCCGGTGCCTGCCCGTAGGGCTCCTCGGCGGGGCGCAGGTGCACGACGGTCGTCACCTCCCCGGCCGGCGGCGGGGGCACGTCGACGGCCCCGGCGTCGTCGCCGGAGGGCAGGAAGCCCCGGTCGACGAGCAGCGCCCGCGCCGGTCCGTCGCCGGTCGTCCCCTCAGCGGTCGTCGTGCTGCCGTCGAGGAGCAGCGGGACGAGCACGTGGAAGCCGTTGGTGCCGTCGAGGGGCCGCTGGCGCAGGAGGACGGTGCCCTCGGGCAGGTAGCGGCCGGTGGCCTCCACGGGGCGCCACTCGTCCGCCGTGGGCAGGAGCTCACCGCTCGGGGGCAGGAGGGACGCGGGGTCGACCGCCGGCTGCCCGTAGTTCTCGGTGATGAGCATGTTGGCCGCGTGCCGCGCCGTGCGGCGGTCCCACTGCCAGAGGCCGAGGGAGACGCACACGAGCGCGAAGGCGACCGCCAGGGCGAGGCCGGCGAGCCAGCGGGGCGTCAGCAGGAAGCGCACGGGCTACTCCCGACCGCCCGGCAGCTCGTCGACGGCGACGACGTCGCGCAGGAAGGACCGCTCGGCGAGGTGGGTGGACAGGTGCTCCCGGTGGTCGGGGCACGCGAGCCACGTCTTGCGCCGCTCCGGCGCGTGCAGCCGGGGGTTGTTCCAGCGCAGGCCCCACGCGGCCGGGGCGCGGCAGCCGCGCGCGCTGCACACGAGCGGGCCCGCGGGGCCGTCCGCGGGAGCCGCCGGCGGGGGCGGGGTCGGGCTGCCGGGGGAGTCGGGCACGAGCCCAGTGTCCTCCCCCCGCTCCGTCGCCCACGACGGGCCCCGTGCCGGCGCTCCGGACCGTCCGGCGCAGGAGCCGGCCCGCGGTCGGACGTCGTGCGGGACCGGACGTCGTGCTCGTGCGGGGCCGGGGACGAGGAGGGCCGGCGACGAGCAGGGCCGGGAACGAGGACGACGCCGGGCGGCGACGGGGGAGACGCCGCCCGGCGTCGTCGGCGCGCGCCCGACGGGGGGGACGGGCGGCGCCGGGGACGAGTATGGCACGCAGCACCCGGCGAGAAGAGGCGCTTGCGCCTCCGCGACGGCGACGTCGCCCGTCCGGGCAGACGACCACCCCACCGGGGAGACGGGCCTCGGCGACCCGCTCCACGCGCTCCGGGTGGGGCGGCGTGAGCCGGCGCGGGGGTCCGTCAGGCCGCGCTGCGGCGGTCGCCGCCGTCGGCCGGCGGACGGAGCCGCTCCGCCTCCCAGGTCCTCGGACCGGCGCCGGTGCTCCCCGGGTCCGTGCCCTCGGCGCCCGGGCGACCGGCGTCGGTGGGCTCGTCCGCGTCGAAGACCCGCCCCTGGAAGACCTCGCCCACGAGCGGGGGCTCGGCCGCCGGCCGCGGCGGTGCCGCGGTGATCGACGGCCGTGCGGGCGGCGTCACCTGGGTGGTCGTCGGCCCGACGGTCTCGCGCCCCGCGTTCGCGACGAGGACGGCGATGTAGGGGAGGACGACGGCGAGGGTGACGAAGACCCACATGAGCGCCGTGTAGCCCGCCTGGGCGAGGACGATGGCCACGACGAAGCACGCCGTGCGGATCCCCATGGACCACAGGTAGCGGCCGATCTGCTGCTGCTGGTGCTGCCGCTGCCCGACGGGGGCGGTGGTGATGCGCTGCACCGGGGCGTCGTCGCGGTGCGGGCGGCGCGCCCGCGTCGATCGGTCGGCGGAGGGCGGGAGGGTCGGCGTGGGACCGCGCCCGCGCGAGCCGGGTGCGGTCCGCTGAGCGCCCGAGGCGCTGGTGGAGACCACGACCACTACGGTAAACCGCGCCCGCGCGCGGGCGCGCGCGGGGTGCCGCCGACGCCGGAGGTGGCCGGGCGCCGTTCCTGCCGGAGGGCCCGTCGACGGGCCGTGGCGGGGGCGCCGTCCACGGGCGCCCTCCGGTAGCGTCCGCGACCGCACCAGCGCACCGGCCGTCCGACCGGTGCCGGCCCCGACGGAAGGTCCCCCGCGTGCCCGAGCCCCGCAGCGTCCTCGTCACCGGCGGCAACCGGGGCATCGGGCGGGCCATCGCCGAGGCGTTCGTGGCGGCGGGTGACCGCGTCGCCGTCACCACCCGCACGGGCGAGGCTCCCGACGGCGTCCTCGGCGTCGCCTGCGACGTCCGCGACGGCGCGTCCGTCGACGAGGCCTTCACGCGGGTCGAGGCCGAGCACGGACCGGTGGAGGTGCTCGTCGCCAACGCCGGCGTGACGAAGGACCAGCTCCTCCTGCGCATGAGCGAGGAGGACTTCACCGACGTCGTCGACACCAACCTCACGGGCGCCTTCCGCTGCGTGCGGCGCGCCACCAAGGGCATGGTGCGGCTGCGCCGAGGCCGCGTGCTGCTCGTGTCGAGCGTCGTCGGCCTCTACGGGTCGCCCGGCCAGGTCAACTACGCGGCCAGCAAGGCGGGCCTCGTCGGCGTCGCGCGCTCGGTGACCCGCGAGCTGGGCGGGCGCGGCATCACGGCCAACGTCGTCGCGCCCGGCTTCGTCGAGACCGACATGACGGCCGCCCTGCCGGAGGCGACGCGGGACGGCTACCTGGCCGCCATCCCCGCCGGCCGCCTCGCCCGGCCCGAGGAGGTGGCGGGCGTCTGCGTCTTCCTCGCCTCGGAGGCGGCCGCCTACATCAGCGGGGCGGTCGTCCCCGTGGACGGCGGCCTCGGCATGGGGCACTGACCCACCCGCGACCCGAGCCCCGGCCCGTCGCCGGGGTGACCAGCAGCACGAGAATCCACGAGCACCGCGACATCGAGAAGGACGGCACGCGCATGGGGATCCTGGACGGCAAGCGACTGCTCATCACGGGGGTCCTGACCGACGCGTCGATCGCCTTCCGCGTCGCGCAGGTGGCGCAGCAGGAGGGCGCGACGGTCGTGCTCACCTCCTTCGGCCGCCAGATGCGCATCACGCAGGCGATCGCCCGGCGCCTGCCGCAGCCGGCGCCCGTCGTGCAGCTCGACGTCTCCGACCAGGAGGACCTCGACGCCCTCGCCGAGCGGGTGCGCGAGCACGTCGACGGCCTCGACGGCGTCCTGCACTCCATCGGCTTCGCCCCGCAGGGCGCCTTCGACTTCATGGCGGCGAGCTGGGAGGACGTCTCGGCGGCCCTGCAGATCTCCTCCTACAGCCTCAAGTCCCTCGCGGTGGCGGCGCGCCCGCTCATGGCGGAGCGCGCCAGCGTCGTCGGCCTCACCTTCGACGCCAGCTTCGCTTGGCCGGTCTACGACTGGATGGGCGTCGCCAAGGCGGCCTTCGAGTCGGTGGCGCGCTACCTGGCCCGCGACCTCGGGCCGGAGGGCACGCGGGTCAACCTCGTGTCCGCGGGTCCGCTGCGCACGATGGCCGCCAAGTCGATCCCCGGGTTCGAGGCCTTCGAGAACAGCTGGCCCGAGCGCGCCCCCCTCGGCTGGGACCTCGCGGACACCGAGCCCGCGGCCCGCGCGTGCGTCGCGCTGCTGTCGGACTGGTTCCCCGCGACGACGGGCGAGATCGTGCACGTCGACGGCGGCGTCCACGCGATGGGGAGCTGAGCTGGCGCTCCTCGTCGTCCTCCGGCACGCCCAGGCCGTGCCGGCCGGCGCGGGCCCCGACCACGCCCGCCCGCTGACGGCGCGGGGTGAGGACGAGGCCCGCGCCGTCGGGCGGACGCTGCGCGAGCGCGGCATCTCGCCGGACGTCGTCGTCTCCTCCGACGCGGCGCGGGCGCGGCGCACCGCCGAGCTCGTCGTCGCGGACGACGCCTGGCCCCTCGTGGAGGACCCGGACGTCTACGAGGCGAGCCCCGCGCGCCTGGGCGCCGTGCTCGAGCGGCACGCCGCCGACGCGTCGACGACGGTCCTCGTGTGCCACGAGCCGGGCGCCTCCGGACTGTCGGTGGCGCTGGCCGGGCCGTCGTCCGCGCCCGGCGCGGCCGACCGCCGCGCCCAGGTCCTCGGCGGCCTCGGCACGGCCTGCGCCGCCGTCCTGCGCTGGGACGACGAGCGCGCCCAGCTGCTGCCCGCCAGCGCCGACCTGGTCGACGTCCTCGGTCCCTGACCCTTCCGCGGGGGTCCCGTCCAGGGAGGGTCGGCAGCGCCTCGCACGCGGATCTCGAGGACGACGCGCCGAGCGGCTGCCGCGGGTGCGGACTTCGCGGGACGACGCGCCGTCGGCTGCCCCTCGAAGTCCGCGCTCACGGTGACGCCCCGGCGTGCCGACCCGCGAACTCCGCGCCCGTGCTCGGTGGTGGACCTCGTGGGCCAGCGAGCGTCGGTGGTGGACCTCGTGGGCTGGCACGCCTCGGTGGTGGACGGCGTGGGACGCCACGCCGACGTCGACCCCACGAGGTCCACCAGCGCCGGCCGTGGCCCACGAGGTCCACCACCGAGGGCGCCCGCACCGGGGCGGAGACCTCGGTTCATCCACAGGGACCCGTCCGTCACCGGATCGGGGAGGCCAGGGCTGGCTACGGTCGGCGGGTGCGCCTCCTCGTCCCCGCGGCAGCCGCCGCGGCCCTGCTCGCGCTCGCCGGCTGCAGCGACCCCGAGCCCGGCTCGCCGCTGCCCACCGGCGCGCCCGCGGAGACGTCGACGTCGACCGCCGCTCCATCTCCCACCGCGACGGCGACGCCGACCGACGACGCTCCGACCCCTGAGCCGGGTCCGGCCCCGACCCTGCCGCCCGAGGCGACGACGGACGACGCCGCGGGCGCCGAGGCCTTCGTGCGGTACTGGTTCGACACGTTGGAGCAGGCCTACACGACGCTCGACACGGCAACGCTGGCTTCGCACTCGACTCCCGACTGCGAGGTATGCAATGCCTACATCGACGAGGTCGAGCAGTTGAGAGCGCTCGACCGGACGGTCAAAGGGTCCCAGTTCGTCTTGACGGAAGTCGTCGCGCCCGCGCCCGACGGCACCGGCGCCACTCTCGTGTCAACGACGTTGACAGTGCGTCCGGGACGAGTTCTCGGTCCCGACGGTGAGGTCCTGGAGACGGTCGAAGGCGAGACGACGTCACTAGGCGCCATTCTCGTGCGGGAGGAGGACACTTGGCTGATGTTCGGCCTAGGCGCCTGATCGGCGTCGCCATTGGCGGGGTCCTGGTCGCCTGCTGCTCCCTCACCTCCTTGCTGGAGGCTCGAGCGGACGAAGCGCCCTCCTCGGTCGTGATCACTCCCAAACTGGGCGCGGGTGAGGCGACCCTGCTAGGGGAGGCTCGTAGTCGAGGCGGGTTGTCGGCGTCGGGCAGTGGGCAAAGGCAGACGCGTGCTCCCGCCGTGACGACGATGAGGTCGTCGGCGCCGCAGGTCGTCAGGCGATTGCTGCCGGCGTGCTCCGGCAACGACGCGAACGGTGGGGCGAGCGATGACTGCGGGGCGACGCGGGCGGCGTGCCCGCCGGGGCAGCTGATGTTCTTCGTGTGGCAGGCGCCGGCGACGGACGGGGTGGCGTCGGGCCCCTTCACGCAGACGGGACGGGTGTGCCGGGTGCCGTTCCAGCCGGGCGAGCCGGGGGCGCCGGACGCGGTGGAGGCGCTGGTGCTGCCGGTGATGACGCAGGCCGACTTCCAGCGGCTGCCGCTGCCGGCGGGGCGCTCGGGGGTCGAGCCGGCGTCGGGGGAGGTGCTGGTGGCGATGCCGACGAACACCTACGCCGTGGCCGAGCCGGTGACGCTGCAGACGGACCTGCTGGGGTTCCCGGTGACGGTGCGGGCGACGCCGGTGGCGTACTCGTGGGACTACGGCGACGGGACGGTCATCGGTCCGACGTCGGAGGCGGGGGCGCCGTGGCCGGACCTGCGGGTGACGCACGTGTACGAGCGGGCCGGCGAGTACGCGATCACGTTGACGACGCACTACGAGGGTGAGTACTCGGTGCTGGGCGGCCCGTTCCTGCCGGTGCCGGGGCAGGCGCAGGTGACCAGCGACCCCGAGCCCGTCGTGGCGTTCGAGGGCCGCACCGCGCCCGTCGCCGACCCCCTGCGCTGATGGTCCTGCGCTGAAGACTCCGCGCGGTCACGCCCCGCCCCCGACCGCCGTGCTCCCGTCCCCGCGCTGAGCCCGCGCGGCTGCGTGCGCAGGTGGGTCTCAGCCGCCCTCGGGCGGGCCGACCCCCACGAGGTGGGCGACGGCGGTGAGGTCGCGGTGGCGCAGCACCACGTCAGCAGCCGCGGCGAGCACCGGCTTGGCGCAGAAGGCCACGCCCGTGCCGGCGGCGCGCACGACGTCGAGGTCGTTGGCGCCGTCGCCGACCGCCACCGTGCCCGCGGTCGGGACGCCGTGGTGCTGCGCCAGCTCGCGCAGGAAGCGCTCCTTCGCGGCGGCGTCGACGACATCGCCGCGGACCCGGCCCGTCAGCCGGCCCGCCTCGACCTCGAGGGCGTTGGCGCGGGCGTGCGGGATGCCGAGGGAGGCCGCGAGCGGCTCGACGACCTCGAGGAACCCGCCCGAGACCACGCCGACGGGCACGCCCGCCCGGGCCAGCGCGGACGCCATGACGGCGGCGCCGGGGGAGGGCACGACCTCGGCCAGGACGTCGTCCAGCACACCGACGGGCAGGCCCTCGAGCAGCGCGACGCGGCGGTGCAGGCTCTCGGCGAAGTCGACCTCGCCGCGCATGGCGGCCTCGGTGACGCGGGCGACCTCGTCCTCGACACCGGCGCGTGCCGCGAGCATCTCGACGACCTCGCCGGTGATGAGGGTCGAGTCGACGTCGAGGACGACGAGGCGCGGCAGCACGTCGAGCTCCGCGGGCACGACGACGAGGTCGGTCGTCGGCCCCAGCGCCTCCTCCCGGGCCCGGGCCCGCAGCGCGGCCACGACGGCGTCGACGTCCGCGCCCGGCGCCGAGGGCTGCACCCGCCACTCGACGCCGGCGCCCTGCCCGCCATCGAGGGCGGGCAGGGCGCGCTCGTCGACGACGCGACCGCCGGCCGCGGCGACCCAGCCCCTCGCGGCGCCGACGGCGTCTGCCCAGCTGCGCTCGGCGTGCTGCGGCGCCCGTCGACCGCCCGGACCCCGGTCGCCGTCGAGCAGCAGGACCCGCGCGGCGGGCTCGCTCAGGGCTCGACCACGGCGTTCTTGCCCACCACCGTGAGCCCCGACGGCGTGACGACGAAACCGCGGGCGCGGTCGTGGTCGGGGTCGAAGCCGATGCGGGCGCCCTCGGGGATGACGACGTTCTTGTCGATGATCGCCCGCCGCACCGCGGCGTGACGTCCGACCTGCACGCAGTCCAGGAGCACCGAGTCGGTGACCGTGCTCCACGAGTGCGCCGCCGCGCCGCTGGACAGCACGGAGCCCTCGACCGTGGCGCCGGACACGACGACCCCGGGGGCCACGATGGAGTTCACCGCCGTGCCCGCGCGCCCGTGCCAGCCGTGGACGAACTTGGCCGGGGGCAGGGGCCGCTGCTGGGACAGGATCGGCCAGCGGTCGTTGTAGAGGTTGAACACGGGCAGCGCGGACGTGAGGTCCATGTGGGCCTCGTAGTAGGAGTCGATGGTCCCGACGTCGCGCCAGTAGCCGCGGTCGCGCTCCGTGGCGCCCGGCACGTCGTTGCGCTGGAAGTCGTAGACCGCCGCCGACCCGCGGGAGACGAAGTCGGGGACGATGTCGCCGCCCATGTCGTGCTTGGACGACTCGTCCGCGGCGTCGCGGGTGACCGCCTCGACGAGGGCGTCGGCGTCGAAGACGTAGTTGCCCATCGAGGCGAGGATCTCGTCGGGGGACCCGGGGATCGTCGTCGGGTCGGTGGGCTTCTCGCGGAACGCGGTGATGCGCGGCGTCGAGCCCATGTCGGCGCCCTCGCCGACCTCGATGACGCCGAACTGGTCGGACAGCCCCACCGGTTGGCGGATGCCGGCGACGGTGCAGCCGGCCCCGGAGGCGATGTGGGCGTCGACCATCTGGGAGAAGTCCATGCGGTACACGTGGTCTGCGCCCACGACGACGACGATGTCGGGCCGGGCGTCGTCGATGAGGTTGAGGCTCTGGTAGATCGCGTCGGCGCTGCCGAGGTACCAGTTCTTGCCCACGCGCTGCTGCGCCGGGACGGGCGTCACGTAGTTGCCGAGCATCGTCGACATGCGCCACGTCATGGACACGTGCTTGTCGAGGCTGTGGGACTTGTACTGCGTCAGCACGACGATCTGCAGGTACCGCGAGTTCGCGACGTTGCTGAGGGCGAAGTCGATGAGCCGGTAGGTGCCGCCGAAGGGCACGGCCGGCTTCGCCCGGTCGGCCGTCAGGGGCATCAGCCGCTTGCCCTCGCCGCCGGCGAGGACGATGGCGAGGACGCGAGGGCTGGACATGGGCAGACCCTAGGGGCCGACGCCTGCGGCGCAAGGCGTCCGGGCGCCGCGACCTGCGCGCGGGCGCTACGGTCCGCCCCATGGCCAGCGCCGCCCACTCCGCCGCAGCGACCCCGGGGACCGGACCGGGCGCCGACCCGGGCGCCGGTGCCCTCCCGCACGAGGAGGGAGGCCGGCCGCGCGTCGACCTCCTGACCCGCGAGTACCCGCCCGAGGTCTACGGCGGCGCGGGCGTCCACGTCGCCGAGCTCGCGCGCGCGCTGCGGCCGCTGGCCGACGTCCGGGTGCAGTGCTTCGGCGCGCCGCGCGAGGAGGACGGCGTGACGGCGCACCCCGAGCCGGAGACCCTCGCCGGCGCCAACGCCGCCCTGCGCACCCTGGGCGTCGACCTCGGCATGGTGGCCGCCGCCGAGGGCACCGACCTCGTCCACACCCACACCTGGTACGCGAACCTCGCCGGCGTCCTCGCCGCGAAGCTCCACGGCGTCCCGCACGTGGTGACGGCGCACAGCCTCGAGCCGCTGCGCCCGTGGAAGGCCGAGCAGCTCGCCGGCGGCTACCGGCTGTCGAGCTGGGCGGAGGAGCAGGCGATGACGACGGCGGACGCCGTCGTCGCCGTCAGCGCCGGGATGCGCGCCGACATCCTGCGCTGCTACCCCGGCGTCGACCCCGCGCGGGTGCATGTGGTGCACAACGGCATCGACGCCGACGACTGGCGGCGGGACGACTCGCCGGAGGCGCGCGAGCACGTGCGCTCCCTCGGCGTGGACCCCGACCGCCCGAGCGTCGTCTTCGTCGGGCGCATCACGCGCCAGAAAGGCCTGCCGCACCTGCTGCGCGCCGCGGCGCAGCTGCCCCCGGAGGTGCAGCTCGTCCTGTGCGCCGGCGCGCCCGACACCCCGGAGATCGCCGCGGAGGTCGACGAGCTCGTGTCCGCGCTGGCCGCGATGCGCACCGGCGTGGTGCGGATCGACCGCATGCTGCCGCGCGCCGAGCTGTGCCAGGTGCTCTCGCTCGCGACGGTCTTCGTGTGCCCCTCGGTCTACGAGCCGCTCGGCATCGTCAACCTCGAGGCGATGGCCTGCGGCACAGCCGTCGTCGGCACGGCGACCGGGGGCATCCCCGAGGTGGTCGACGACGGCCGCACCGGCTGGCTCGTGCCCATCGACCAGGTTCAGGACGGGACGGGGGCGCCCACGGACCCGGAGGCCTTCGCGGCCGACCTGGCCCGCGTCCTCGCCGAGGCGGTCTCCGACCCGACCGAGGCGCGGCGCCGCGGCGAGGCCGGGCGCGAGCGCGCCGTCGCCGAGTTCTCCTGGGGGGCGATCGGGGAGCGGACGATGGAGGTCTACCGGTCGGTCCTGCCCGGCTGACCGGACCCCGGACCGCCAGCGCCTCTCGGCGGGCGCGGCTCACCCGGGGCGGACCGGCTCCAGCCCGGCGTTGACGGCGGCCACGACGGCGTGGCGCGCGACCGCCTCGACGCCGCGCAGCGCTTCGCTGCGACCGGCCGCCTCGAAGCCCGTGACGGCGGCGCCGTCGTCCTCGGAGGCGAGGGCGACGATGCCCCGCAGCCGCGCCGCGGTGGCGAGCACCCGCTGGGCGCGCGGCGGCGTCGTCGGCGGCACGGCGTCGCGGGGCAGCGCCCCGTCGCGCACCTGCGCGATGCGCGTCGCGGCGTCCTCGCGCCAGCGCGCCACGTCGAGGCGGTGCAGGGCGCCGAGGGCGTCCTCGAGGGCCCGCGAGAGCTGGCGCTCGGCGTCCGCGAGCGTCGTCGACGGCGGCGCGGCCGGCCGCTGCACGAGCGCCGCGCGCCAGGCCACCATCGCCCCCGGCTCGAGCGCCGAGCCGAACTCGGTGACGTCGGGCCACGCCCCCCAGCGGCGCCCCGCCCCGTCCTCGTCGTCGGTGAGGACGGCCTCGCCGACGTCGAGGGCCTCGACGTTGAAGGACGCCGGCCCGGGCAGGCCCGAGACGTCGCCCGGGACCGGCAGCACGACGCGCAGACCGCGGTGCCCGGCCGCGCGCCAGCCCTCGAGGAGCTCGGCGAGGTCGGCGGCGGGGGCGTCGCCGGCCGCGGTGTGCGGCTCGTCGTCCCGCTGGACGGCGCGCACGGCCGTCCCCACCGGTGCCTCGCCGCGCAGGACCGCGGTGCCCCAGGCGGCCAGCCGTGCGGAGCGGGGGAGGTCGATCACGCCGACGAGGGTACGAGGCGAGCCGCCGCCAGCCGCTGGTGGACGGGTCGACCGGACGGGTCGGCGGGCCCGCCCGCGGGTGCGCCGCGGCCGCCCCGGGGCACCGCACCGGGCGCCGCCGCCGGCCCCGGGACGCGCCGGGGGGCGGCAGTAGGGTCGCGGCCATGAGCGAGGGCACCGGCCGCACGAGCACCGCACCGCGACCGGTCTCCCCGTCGACGGGGCCCTCCGCCCGTCGTGCCGCCGTCGCGCCGACCGCCAAGGGCGCGCCGGACGAGCCCGTGCTCGACCTCGACGGCGTCACGGTCGTCCGCGACGGCCGCCCGCTGCTCGACGACGTCTCCTGGGCCGTCGGCGCCGACGAGCGCTGGGTCGTCCTCGGCCCCAACGGGGCCGGCAAGACCACGCTGCTCCAGGTCGCCTCGGGCCGGATGCACCCCACGCGCGGGCGGGCGGAGGTGCTGGGGGAGGAGCTCGGCCTCGTCGACGTCTTCGAGCTGCGCCCCCGCATCGGCCTGGCCAGCGCCGCGCTCGCCGAGCGGGTGCCCGCGGGGGAGCGCGTCGTCGACGTCGTCCTCACCGCCTCCTACGGGATGGTCGGGCGCTGGCGCGAGGAGTACGAGGGGCCCGACCACGACCGCGCGCTCGAGCTGCTCGCCGCGCTCGGCGTCGCCGGCCTCGAGCGGCGCACCTACGGGACGCTGTCGGAGGGCGAGCGCAAGCGCGTCCAGATCGCCCGGGCGCTCATGTCGGACCCCGAGCTCGTGCTGCTCGACGAGCCGGCCGCCGGGCTCGACCTCGGCGGGCGCGAGGACCTCGTGCAGCGCCTCGGCGCCCTCGCCGCCGACCCCCTCTCGCCCGCCCTCGTGCTCGTCACCCACCACGTCGAGGAGGTCCCGCCCGGAGTCACCCACGCGCTGCTGCTGCGCGAGGGGCGCGTCGTCGGGCAGGGCCCGCTCGAGCAGGTCCTCACCGCGGAGGCCCTGGGGGCGACCTTCGGGCTGCCGCTGCACGTCGAGCGGTCCGGCGGCCGCTGGTCGGCCCGGGCCGCCCGCGCGTGAGAGGCGGCGGCGCGGCGGGCAGGGGCACGGTGGGAAGGGGCCCGTCGGGCTGGCGCGTGAGGACGGCGTGAGCGAGGCCGTCCTCGGCGACCTCACCGGCTGGCAGCTCCTCCTCCTGTCGCTGGCGGCGGTGTGGGCGGGCGCCATCAACGCCGTCGTCGGCTCGGGCACCCTCGTCACCTTCCCGACGCTCGTGGCGATCGGCGTCCCGCCCGTGTCGGCGACGATGTCGAACGCCGTGGGGCTCGTCACGGGCGGCGTCTCCGGCACGTGGGGCTACCGGCGCGAGCTGCGCGGCCAGGGCGCCCGCGCGGCGCGGCTGGTGCCCATGTCGGTGCTCGGCGCCCTCGTCGGCGCCTTCCTGCTGCTGCACCTGCCCGCGACGACCTTCGAGACGGTGGTCCCCGTCCTCGTCGTCCTCGCGATCGTGCTCGTCCTGCTCCAGCCGCGGCTGCAGGCGCGCACCCGTCGGCGGCTGGAGCGGCGACTGGCCGTCAGCGGCGCCGGGGCGCCGGACTCCCTCGAGGGCACCGGCGCGTCCCCCGGCCCCGGGCGCACCGGGCAGGTCGTGCTCCTCGTCGTGACCTTCCTCATCGGGGTCTACGGCGGCTACTTCACGGCGGCGCAGGGGATCCTGCTCGTCGGCGCGCACGGCGCGCTGCTCGTCGAGCCCCTCCAGCGGCTCAACGCGATGAAGAACCTGCTGTCGCTCGTCGTCAACGTCGTCGCGGCGGCCGCGTACGTCGTCGTCGGCTTCGACCGGATCGTCTGGGAGGCGGTGCTCGTCATCGCCGTCGGCTCGCTCGTCGGCGGCCTGCTCGGCGCCTCCGTCGGACGACGGCTGCCCAGCGCCGTGCTGCGCGCGACGATCGTCGTCCTCGGCGTCGTGGCCCTCGTCGCGCTGGTCGTGCGATGAGTTGCCCTGTGTCAAGCCGCCGTGTGGTGGGGCTGGTTGAGGAGGCGTTGCAGGGCTCGGTGCTGGGTGGG